>CAWAOV010000007.1:0-115218 GCA_963783765.1 uncultured Chloroflexia bacterium
TGGAGATCCAACAGATGGCTGAGGATTGGCAAAATTTGATCAGGGATGGCTGTGGGATGGCTTATTATCCATATCCTGATCCCATGGCGAGTGAGCTGGCTTTCCAAAATTTTAACCAGCGTGAAGCTCTGATGATCGTTGGCTCAGCACAGATGATGGACCATGTAAAAACGGGTGCAAATCAGACCGGAAGAGCGGATGATTGGTTGATGCTTCCTTTTGTTGGACCGGATGGAAAAAAAGCTGTCTCTTCAGCAATCCAATCGATTGTTATCTTCAATACCTCTCAGGAAGAAGAACTGGCTTCCTGGCTGTTTTTAAAATATCTCGCCTCACCTGAAGTCCAGGCGGAATGGGTTCAGTACAGCAGGTTTTATCCGACCCGAAAGAGCAGCCTGCGATTCTTGCGGGACTTCCGTAACGAGAATCCTCATTGGTCCCAAGGTCTGAATTTGCTAAAATACAGCGTTGGTTTGCCTATTGACCAATCGTGGAATACGGTTGAATTATCCTTGGGTGATGCATTTGAAGGAATCCTCACAAATATGACCCAGGATGTGGAAGCACAGTTGATTGCTCTGGATCGCATCGCTGAAGAATTATGGGAATATTCCCGGGAATGAACCTATAATTTTTACAAAACATAAAGGAAACAATGGCTAAAAAACCAAAAGTGACCATATATACAGATGGGGCATGTTCTGGAAATCCAGGCCCCGGGGGTTGGGCAGCGCTGCTCCGATTTGGCCGCCATGAAAAGGAGCTTTCCGGCTCAGCGGAAGAAACCACAAATAACCGGATGGAGATCACTGCCGCGGTGATGGCTTTTCGGGCCCTGAAAGAGCCTTGTCTGGTGGAAATTTTCACTGATTCCGAGTATTTAAAAAAAGGAATAACGGACTGGATCCATAATTGGAAAAAACTAGGTTGGCGGCGAGGGTCTCCTGGTAAAACCAAATCTTTAGCCAACGCCGATCTCTGGAAGGAGCTGGACCAGGCAATCACTGACCACCAGGTCACCTGGCAGTGGGTAAAGGGGCATGCAGGTCATACAGAAAACGAGCGAGTTGACCAGTTGGCTGTTTTGGCTATGAAAAAAGGTTAAATGAATAAATATAGGGAAACTGAAGGTATTCTCTCTACGGTATAATCCTCAATATGGAAGCGCCAAAACTGCAAATTAAAGAAGAGCTGTTGCTGGCAAAACAATCTCGTTCGGAAGGCAACGAGGGTCGAGCGCGGGTTTGTTCCCGCCGCGCAGCAGGAGCCGCGGTCATGGACTTTCTAGGAAACAAAAAAATCACTCAAAAACCAGAAAATGCCATCCAGTCATTGTTGATCTTTGGAGAGATGGAAGATCTCCCAGCGCGGGTTCATAAAGCCGTTGATAGCCTGGTACAGCGCGTCAACCAGGATCATAATTTACCGCCTGAGGTAGATCTGATCCACGAGGCTGGTATTATCATTGAATATATCGAAAGAATTAAGTAGAAAGTTTCCTCTACTCCATTTTTTATGAAAGTCCTCAAGAAGAAATCATACTGGTTTATTATTGCTGGTTTTGTTCTGATATTTTCAGGATGCAGTCAGGGGGTACCACCTGTTGTCAATACCAGCACTGCCCCTGCAGAAACGGCCCATCTGCCCAGCCAGACTCCTCAGGAGGTTTCCCAACCTTCTTCAACCTCCACCCAGGAGCAGTCCCCCCAGCCAACACTTATTCCACTTGAAAGGATCCAATATACGATTGCAGCTGAGCTGGATTATCCAACACAAAGTTTGGTTGTGGAAGAGCGAATTCGGGTTCCCCACCCAACAGACAGCCTGCTTAATGAAATAGATCTTGCCATCCCGCCAAACAGCTGGCCGGGAGTGTTCTCGGTCCAGAGTATTTCTGCGGGAGAGCTTCCCATCGAAAGTTATACATCTGACGGGGTTATTCTGAATATCAGATTTGGCAGTCCCGGCTGGCAGCCCGGGGAAATCCTTGAACTGCAAATCCTATATACGCTGAATCTCCCCCAGCAGAACGCCCGGGAAGGTTATGGCCCATCTCCTTTTGGATATACTGTGCTGCAGACCAATCTGGTGGATTGGTACCCCATGGTTCCTCCCTATCAAGAAGAGCTGGGCTGGATTATTCATGATCCCTGGTTATTTGGTGAATACCTGGTATATCCGGCGGCTGATTTTGATGTAAGTTTAGTGTTGGGCACACCCGGATTAATCGCAGCTGCCAGTTCTATTCCTGTAAATGAGGGAGAATTCCTGCATTATTCCCTGGAAGCAGCCCGAAATTTCGTTTTCTCAATCAGTCCTTCCTACATCGTGCTGGAAGGAGAAACCCGGGGAACAAAGGTTCTTGGTTATATCTTTCCCGGATATCAGGTACCCGGAAGGGCAGCTTTTGAAGCCACCCTGGAAGCGCTGGATCTTTATACGGAGCTTTACGGCCCTTATCATCAGCCCGGTTTAGCTATGGTCCAGGCAGATTTTAATCACGGCATGGAATATGAAGGCCTCTACTTTCAAAGCCGGGGATTTTTTGATACCTATAGCGGTTCAGAACAAAGTTATTTGATTTCAATTGCTGTTCATGAAACTGCCCATCAGTGGTGGTACGGGCAGGTTGCTAATGATCAGGCACTGGAACCGTGGCTGGATGAGGCGCTGTGCACTTTCAGTGAACTGGCTTATTACGAGCAGTTATATCCTCAATCCGTTGATTGGTGGTGGGGGACCCGGGTTAATTATTATGAACCTGAGGGACGGATCGATCGATCCATCTATGGCTTTCAGGAATTTACCGACCAGTATTTAACCTACCGCAACGCGACCTATTTACAGGGAGCGAAATTTATGGCTGCTCTGAAAAATGAGTTGGGGGAGGAGCAATTCTATTTGTTTTTGGGAGAGTACGCAGACCGGAACAGAGATCAACTTGTAACAGGAGAGGATTTCTTCTCGCTGCTGGAAGAGTATGTAGATATTGAAAGTTTGAATTGGCTGGAAATGTATTTTGAGTTGCAGTAAGAGTCACTGGGAAAACTGGACCGGGTTCAGAAACCAGTTGGTAGGGATAAAAAAGCAAGGCCGGGAACAGGATCTCAAATCTATCCCGATCTAGCCTGTTTTACTGTCAATGATACCTTTTTCGACTGCGAACTTGATCAGTCCGGTTAGGTCTTTAATTCCCAATTTTTTCATCAGCCGACTGCGGTATGTGCTGACTGTGCTGCCCGATAGGTGCAGAATCCCTGCTATCGCCTTGCTTGACATGCCTTCTGCTACTAACTGCAGGATCTGCCTTTCCCGCGAGCTTAAACTATCTACAGGATTGAACGAGGGAGCCCCCTCTCGCTTCAGGAAATATTCATCTATAACTGTATCAGCCAGGAATTGGCTGAGAAATCGCCGGCCCTCTGAAACAGCTTTAATGGCATCGATCAACTCTTCCACAGAGGTTTCTTTGAGAAGATATCCCCGGGCCCCGGCCTGGAAAGCCTGGTAAATATGCTCTTTAGAAGCATGCATGGATAATATGATCACTTTGATCCCGGGCTGATCGATCAAGATTTGGCGGGTAGCCTCGACGCCGTTTACTTCCGGCATGTGAATATCCATGACAACCACATCAGGTTTGATCCGCTTGCAGAGGTTTATCACTTCCCTGCCGTTGCGGGATTGGCCGATCACTGTCAGCCCCGGATCTTTTTCAAGGACCGCGGCCAGACTCTCGCGCAATACCTGGTGGTCGTCAGCCAGGATGACTTTAATGGACATGATTACTTCCTTGGCATGGTGATGGTTATGGTGGTGCCTTTCCGGGGCCGGGCATCAATTTCCAGGGATCCGCCGTTGCGGACAGCCCGTTCCTTCATATTCAGCAGACCCCAGCCCTTGTTATTTGACAGCGTATTGATCTCCAGGGGATCGAAACCGATGCCATCATCACTGAGAGTCAGCGTCACCAGGTCTTTTGCAGCGGATAACACCAGATGGACCGACCTGGCCTGCGCGTGGCGGGTGATATTGGTCAACGCTTCCTGGGTGATGCGGAATAGGGCGACCTCTTTCCCGGAATCCAGACGTGGTTTGAAATCCTTTCCCTCCAGATCGATATTCAAACCGGTCCGTTCGCTGATCCGGTCGGCGAGCCAGGTCAGGGCCGGGAAGAGACCATAATCGTCCAGGATGGATGGACGCAGATCATCCATCACCTCCCGGATGCCGCTGGATATCTCAGCCAGGATTTCCCGGGCTTCATTGATCTGGGTACTCTTGATCCCGGGTATCTCTTTGACCTGGTCATGGATCTGGTTGAGATTAAATCCCAGCAAGGCCAGGGATTGACCGACCTGATCGTGCAGTTCACGGCTGAGGCGGGTTCGTTCGGCTTCCTCCGCTTCAGTGATCCTCTCGGAGAGGATCTCCAACTCCCGGGTCCTCGCCTGGAGCGCTAGAGCATAGCGGGCATTCTTGAGGGCTGTGCTGGCCTGGTGGGCAAACAGATCGATGGGGGGAACGTCTTCAGCTTTTAACTGAGTGCCGAGAACCACCATCAATCCAGCAGGTTTGTTATCCACGAAAAGTGGGGCAAGGATGGCAGAGCCGAAATGGAACAAATCGATCATCTGTTCAGCCCGTTTTTTGGTCAGCCAGGGGAGAACTTCCCTGAGAATATCCTGATCGATTTTGAACATGTCAGACTTTTCCCGGGTAAGAATCGTTGATACCCGGCCGCCCTGTTTGATTTTGAATGTTAAGCCGACGGGATCGACCCCGGTCAGCGTCATCGCCTGGCGGACGAGCTTGTTTTGATACGAGAGGTAATCCAGGATTAATTCCTGGCCATCCCCGCTAAACGAGAAGATAGTGGTATCAAATCCCAGCTTTTTAATCTCACTGCCAATGGTTTGGAAAATCTTCTTCTCATCCAGGAGATTTTGGATCTGATCGGCTGCCTGGCCGAGGCTGACCAGCAGCTTCTGGTTGCGCTGCACTTCTTCCAGGGCAGCGACTTCATCGCTTATATTCTCTCCGGAACTCAGCGTAGCAGTGACTTTACCATCCTGATCCCTGAGATAGGCATTTCGCCAGCGGATAGTTTTGATCGTTCCATCCTTACATTTCACATAACCGACTTCCGGGAGGGAGTTTGGATCAGCGCCTTCCAGCATCTGGGCAAAAACAATTTTGGACTGTTTTCTGTAATGCGGATCAACACAATACTCAAACCAGTTTTTGCCGTTAAGCTCCCCGGGCTCGTACCCCAGCAGGTGGTGACCATTAGGGTTAAGAAGAGTGATGGTCCCTTTCCGATCCATGGATAGGATGATCTCAGCCGCAATATTTAGATACCTCTCTGCTGTTTCCTTGCTCTTGACCAGTTCGATCTCGGCAGCTTTGCGCTCGGTGATATCTTCGCCAGAGCTGAAGATGCCTGTGACCTGGTTCTGTTCGTCCAGGAGGATCGAATTGTGCCAGGCGATCAGGCGTTTACTGCCATCAGGCCTCTGGATATGGTTCTCGAAATACTCAGCATGTTCCATTTTGCCGCTGAGTATCTCTTTGAAGCCTTCCTTCACCTTATCCGTCTCTTCCGGGGTCAGGAAATTGTCAAACCAATTCTTCCCCAGGATTTCCTCCTCAGGCAGGCCCAGGATCTGACAGCCTTTGGGATTGATGGACTTGACGTTTCCCGAAGGATCAAGCGCCAGGAGCATGACCTCTGCCACATCCAAATATTGCTGGGTGCGCTGCTGCTCCTGCTGTAGCTCTATGTGGGCGGCCTTGATGAGGGTAATGTCCTTGGTGATCCCGACCAATTCTGTAACCGTACCCTGTTGATCCCGAATGGTGGAAAGGGTCAGCAGGAGGTTGAGCTCCTCACCTGCCTTGTTGAGATTTGTTACTTCTACGGTCCGGAAATCTTTTCCAGCCAGCAGGTCGGTGATGAAACCCTCCAGGACTGGCAGATCCTCATCCTTATAGACCATGCTGATCGGCTGCCCCAGGGCTTCCTGGGCTGAATAGCCGTAGATGAGTTCAGCGCCTGAATTCCAGTAGGTAATCGTGCCATCAGGTCGGGTGGTGACGACTGCGTCGGAGGTTGAGTTGATGATAAAGTCGGTTTTTCGGAGGGTTTCTTCGAAGGCTTTGCGCTCGCTGATATTCAGGGAGACGATCTGGACGCCCATGATCTGGGTATTCTGATCCTTGACAGGAGAATAAACGCTGAGGAACCAGCCTTCCCTCCCAGGTAGGGAAATATGGTCCTCAAATTCCAGCATGGTGTCTTCATCCAATGTTTGCCGGATCCGCTCCATATATATGTTTGCACCCTCTTCTGGGAAAAGTTCGGTGAGGAGTTTGCCCACAACCTGGTCCAACTCCAACCCCATATTTTGGAGGGCGATCTCATTAAAGGATATAACTCTGCCTTCAGGAGAGTAATAGCCCACGCCGAGCCCCGAGGATTGATACAGCTGGCGGTACAGCTGCTCATTCTCAAATAACTTGAGCTCGATTTGCTTACGGTCGGTTATGTCCTGGATGGTGCAGATCATGCCCTGATAGGTGTCTCCTTCATATCTGGGGACCAGCCAGCCGGATTGAAAAGTGGTCCGTCCGGCGGGGGTGACCACCGGGGCTTGATACTCTACCGGCGCGCGCCTTTCTTTTGCTTCTAGATAATAGGGTAAAAAATTGTCCGTGGTCTCTGCGGGAAAGTCCTCAATCACGCTTAATCCCAGCACCTGCTGGGCATCGATCCCCGCGATGCGCTCCATGGCTGGATTGATATAGATCATACGGTCATTCTTATTGGTGACCCAGATCCCGTCCTGGACACTGCTGAGAATCCGGTGGTAAAAATCACGCAGCTCCAGGATTTCCTTTTCTATTTCTTTTTCCCGTGTAATGTCATGAATGTGGGCGACTGCGTATAGAAACGCTCCCTGCTCTGAAAAAACCGGACTGACCGCAGTTGATCCAACTACTTCTTTGCCCGTGCTGGTGAGATACCTGTTTTCGATAAGATAGGGTTGCTGGTCCATTAAGCACTGCTGAAAACGTTCAGCGCTGGGTTGGCGATCTTGCGGGTGGGTGATATCAAGAAAAGATTTCTTGCTTAATTCATTTACTGTATAAAATAAATACAAAGCAGCGGCCTCGTTCACATCCAGGAAATTACCCTGCTGATCTGCCATGACCATTGGTATGAGGGCGTTTTCAAAGGATGACCGAAATTTTTTCTCACTGGTTTTTAGATTTTCCTCAGCTCGTATCCTGTCCGAGATGTCGGATGCCAGGGCGATCAGGTATTTATTTCCCTGGAAGGTCAAGGGGCTGACGGAGATTTCAACAGGAAACTCTGTTCCGTCTTTGATCTGATGGCGGGTGTCAAACCGGGCAGGCCCGGTCTTGAAGACCTTACGGAAGATATCTTTTCCCTCCCGGGGGGCCAATGACGGTTCTATATCATGCACATTCAGTTTTAACAATTCTTTCCGGGTATACCCGTAGCGATCCGCGGTGATCTGGTTGACCTCGATAATATTTCCTTCCAGGTCATGCAGAAACATCGCTGACCCGATCTGGTCTACCAGCAGGCGGTATCTTTCCTCATTTTCAGCCAGAGACAGGTGGACGTTTTTAGATTCTGTGATGTCATTGGCCAGCACCATCACACCCCTGGGCTGATCATGCTCATCCAGGATGGGATTGAAATAATATTCATTCCAGGCATCTGCGGCACCATACCGGCTTTGTTGCTCCAGGCGGAATTTCTCACCTGCCAGAGCCCGGTCATAATACGCGCGCCATTCCCTGGCTTCGCTGCGGGAGATCCGCTTGAGGATAATATCCCCAGTCTTGATTTCAGCTCCAAAAGCAGCGATCATATTCTCCTTGAATATTTGATTACCGCCGAGGAACCGGTACTCTCTATCCACCGACCACAGGCTTCCAGGTGTGTTATCGACCAGGGTTTCCAGCTGCTGGCGGTAGGTATTTAATGCCAGTTGATTTTTTTTCTCCTGGGTGATATCGCGGATCGCGGCAATTGCACCCCGATATTTTCCCAAATCATCGAAAATGGGTGATGCTTCGAGAAGGACAAGGATCCTGCCGCCAGTGCTGGTGATGAGCTCAAGTTCAAAGTTCTCAGATATACCCTCTGCCCGCTGTCTCAATTTCTTTCTGACAATCTCAGAATTCCGCTTGTCTAGATAATTAAAAACCAGCTTGCCAAGGATGTCTTCCAGGGTGTATCCCAGCATCTCTACCAAAGCTTGATTGACAAAAGTGGTCCGGGCATTTTCATCGATGACCCAGATCCCCTCCTGCAGTGTGTCCATCAGCTGGCGGTAGCGTTTTTCACTTTGATCCAGCTTCTGTCTGGCCTCATTCTGCTGGCGTTCGAGCTCGGCGCTTTCCAGGACAGATTGGATCGTCAGCGGCAGGCGTTTAATATGCTGGGGTGATTTAATGACATAATCCGCCGCACCCCGTTTGATAGCCTCAGCCGCGATCTCTTCTGATCCAGTTCCCGTAACGATAATCACTGGTAAATTTGGATCGATCTCTTTTACTGATTCAAGGACCTCCAAGCCCGTAAAACCCAGGATGTTAAAATCACTCAAAACGATGTCAAATTCTTTTTTCCTGATGAGTTCTAAAAACTCTTCCTGGCTGGCCGCTTCTTCCAGCAAGATCGATCCTTGATCGTTGACCAGGGCGTCCCTTACCAGAGCTCTATCCAGAGGGTAATCATCCACGTACAAAACACGAATGGATTGAATTTCCATAAGATTATGCCTTTTGTGGCGGTCCAATATTTAACGTAAGCCAGTATTCCTTGATCTTGCCCACAACCTCAAGAAACCCTTCAAAAGAGATCGGCTTTACCAGATAGCTGTTTGCTCCCAGATCATACCCCAGGGACCTGTCCCCTTCTTCCGCGGATGAGGTCAATATGATCACGGGGATCCTTTTCAGATCCGGATTGGTTTTGATCTGCTTGAGGAGATCCAGTCCACTGACCCCGGGAAGTTTCAGGTCCAGCAAGATCAGCTCCGGAAGGGGATAAAGGGTCCGGTTTTGATAATTCCCGATCCCCCCTAAATATTCCAGGGCGTCTTCACCCGTGCGGGCTACCTGGATGGGGTTGATCAGGCGGGCTTCTTTGAAGGCATCCAGGGTCAGGACCACATCCATTTCATTATCTTCCACCAGCATGATGACGGCTTTATGATTCATTTTGGTTTTCCTTTCCTGATTGCGGCAGGGTGATTGTGAATATGCTGCCCTGTCCGGGAGTCGATTCCAGGTTGACCTGGCCATCCATCAGGGCAGCGGCTTTCTTGACCAGCGCCAATCCGATTCCCGTGCCCGGATATTCATGTTCTGGATGTAAACGCTGAAAAATATCAAACACTTTTCCATGGTGCTGCTCCGGAATCCCGATCCCGTTATCCTTGACCATGATCCGGACCCAGTCCTGCTCGATCTGGTAGTTGATGGAGATCTCAGGAGGTTGGTTGGGCAGAATGTAAGTAAGGGCGTTATCGATCAAGTTAAACAGGATTTGTTTCAGCAGCGCCGGATCAGAATTGATACCTCCGGGAGGAACTTCCAGGTTGATCCTGCCCTTGGTTGATTTGATTTTTGCCTTCAGGTCCAGCTGAATATCCTTCAATATCTGGTGCAGATCTACGGGTTGGTTTCGGACCGCAGATCGTCCCAGCCGGGCATAGTCCAGCAAATCATCGATCAGGGCACCCATGCGGCTGCTGGCCCCGACAACAAAATCCAAATATTCTTTTCCCTGTTCGTTCAGGTCTGACCGGTGGCGGGAAGCCAGGATCTGGGCGAAGCCGCTGATCCCCCGCAAGGGGGCACGCAAGTCGTGGGAGACAGAATATACAAAAGATTCCAGATCTGCATTGCTGGTCGCCAGGTGCTGGCTCGTAATTTGAAGCTCCTGATTGGCTGTTGTAAGTTCATCAGTCCGGACTGCCACCAGTTCCTCCAGGTGGTTGCGGTATTGCTCCAATTCATGCTGGATCCTGCGCTGATCTGTAATATCCCTGGCAATGGAGTAGGACAGGTTTTCCTCAGGGATGGGATTTGTTACCCATTCTAACCAGCGGTAGCTGCCATCCTTGCAGCGGTAGCGATTGGCGAAGTTGAGGACTTTTTCTCCCCTGCTGAGAATTTCTTCAACCTGGGTGATGGTAGGTTCGACGTCGTCCGGGTGGATGAAATCCAGAAAGTTCTTATCTAACACCTCCCGGGGAGTGTAGCCGAGGACAGATTCGAAGGCCGGGTTGATCTTCTTGAAGTGAAAACTGTCCAGTTCGGCTACGCAAATCAGATCGCTCGACATCTCAAAGATATTTTCCAGCTGCCGCCGGAACTCCTCCCGTTCGGTGATATCCTCACCGATGCTGGCTGTTCCCATGATTCTGCCTTCCGGGGAGCGGAAAATAATATTGCTCCAGGAGATGATGCGCTGCCCCCCATCCCGGGTTTGAATGGGATTAATGTAGTGGGGTTGCACCGTGCCGGATTCGATTACCTCAAGGAAAACTGATTCCTTCAAGTTTTTTTTGATACTTTCGGGAATAAATAGATCAAACCAGCTGTTTCCCAGGACCTGATCCCGATTCCATCCGGTCTGCTCCAGCAAAAAATCATTGCAGAAGACCACTTTCCCTTCCAGGTCCAGGGTGACCGCAATCAGGTTCACCTTTTCGAAGATGTCCTGGAAGCGCCGTTCCGATTCCAGGAAAGCGATCTCCGTTTCAATTTCATGGGTGATATCCTGGGTCATCACCATCCCGGATTGGATATCCCCGCCTGGATCAGGGATGGGGATGGTGAACATCCGATAGACACGATCCAAATAAGGCACCGTTTCTATAGATGGGATGCCCCCCAGGGCCTTGCGGTAAGCCGGCTCGATCAGGTGAGTAGTTTCCGGGGGAAAGATCTCCCCGATCGTTTTGCCCATCATCTGGCTGGCAGAGAGGCCTGCGTCTAATAAGCCTGCTCCTCCCGCGAGCTGGATGCGGAGGTATTGGTCATAGATGATTACTGCCCCGTTGGGAAAATTATCCAGCATGGCGTTGGATGTCAGGCGGATTGTCTGGTTTTTCCTCTGCTGGCGGGAAGAAGTCCAGGCGAAAATGCCAACCAGGATCCAGATCAAGACCCGGTTGAAGTACTCTGCAGCCGGAGGATAAACTAACAGCTTGAAAAATGGATCTCCCCGATAAAAGAAGAGGGAATCCAGGGCTGCATCCAGGACCCAGGCCAGAAGTCCAGCCAAGAATACCAAAATAAATGCGCGGTTCCTGGAGTAGATCGTTCTCATCAGGATCGTCCTTGATCAAGAGATATTGGCCACGCATAAGCGGAGAATCCCCCGGGGCTTTTTTCCCTGAGCTGGATCCTTCCAGCGCGTGTGGATATGCTCATTATACTGGATGATAGTGTAAGGTCTGTGAATATACCTAACTTATTTGTAGGATTGTCTCCCTGATAATTGTCCTATGATTAGATCATTGCAACCAGCTATTTCCTTGGGGTGAATAATGAGACGTCACAGATAGGATTGGCTGACTGCCTTTCGCTTTCAAAGGTTTGTCAGTTTAACTACATAGATCTGTCAATTTGCCTACAGCCGGTTCCCGGATGTGGGATTATGATCAATACTTAGTAACATATATCCTGCGAGAAGGCAGGGTTGGAACCCGGTCAATACGGGAAAACCAGTATCAGACCAAGGAAAGATCACCATGGATGATTTCGACCGGGAATTTCAGGGAGCCCATATCTGGTGGGATTCAGGGCTGGGGATCGCCAGGGCCAAATCACCCTGGGTCCTGGATGGCGCCATTGCGGATTTTGTCCTGCAGTCAACGGCTGAAATGGCGGACCACTACGGAGACAAGATCGATTGGTTGATTGACCTTTCAGCGATGAGAAAGATCACATCCCAGGCCAGGAAAACCCTGGCGGAAGCTTCTGCCCACCCCGGTATCCGCAAATATACTTTTACGGGAGCTTCGGATTTCATCCGCACAGAGGTCAATTTCATCCAGGCAGCGGCAGGCCAGAAAAATGCCCGCCACTTTGCGACAGAAAATGAAGCCCTGGACTGGATCCAAGGGAGGCCAAGATGAATGTGCCCGATCCCCGCCAGCATTATGAAATATATGTCCATTCCAGGTTAAGTGAGATCATCCCCTTTTTAGAGCGTTATGCCCTGGGTGATTTTACCCGGGAACTTAAGATCCCGGACCAGAAAGATGAATTTACCGAGCTGCTGGTGGGCATTTCATTGATGGTGGAGGATATCCGGGACCTGATCAAGGAACAGGAACAAACAATCAAAAAACTGGAAGAAGCAGAACAAAGCCTGGACCGGGAGCGGGTCAAACTCCAATCCCAGCTTAATGGGATCGAAGACGTGATCTATGTCAGCGACCCGGATAGTTATCAGTTATTGTTCATGAATGAAACCGCCCTTCAGATCTGGGGTGAAGGGAATGTGGGAAAAAAATGCTATGAAGTCCTGCAGAACCGGGAGGAGCCCTGTCCCTTCTGCACCAACGAATTGATCTTTGGGGAAGATAAAGGTCTGGTCTATACCTGGGAGTTCCAGAATGAGGTTACCGGGCGCTGGTTCCGCTGTGCCGATAAAGCCATTCCCTGGGAAGATGGAAAGCTGGTTCGCTTCGAGCTGGCCTCTGATATTACGGATGAGAAGAGTATACAAAAAGATCTTGAACAAAACCTGGATGATCTGCAGTGTTTCAAACGTCTTGCTGTCGACCGGGAAAAGAAGATGATCGAGCTGAAACACATCATAAACCACCTTTCTGAGGAATTGAATCGCGAAAAACCATATGACCTCAGTTTTGCGGAATAAGCTTGAGGAGCATAATTATGACATGGAATGTCCCAGTTCAGCGACAGATAGAAATACCCCTGGTTGATATGATTGATCGTCAAAACCCAACTATATTAAGGTAGAGCCGCATATGCCTCAGCTGACAATGTATCCAAAATCGATCCTGATCACCGATGATCACAGCATCATCCGCCGTACACTGCGGGAGTGGCTAAGTGCTAAGATCCCCGATCTTAAAGTGATCGAAGCCTCCAGTGGAGAAGCCGCGTTGGACATTCTGGCGACCCAGGATCGGCCAGACCTGGTGCTGATGGATTTCCACCTGCCGGGGCAGAGCGGTCTTGATGTCACTCGCGAGATCAAAAAGGAACATCCGGACCTTCCGGTATTGATTCTGACCATTCAGGAGGATCAGCATTATGTCGATAAAGCCCGGGAAGCGGGTGCTGATGGGTATGTGATCAAACGCCACATGTACAGTGAGTTGCTACCAAATATCGAGACAATATTTAATAGTTAATAATTAGAGGTCTGAGAAGATGAATGTGAATGATTGTACGCTCTTACTGGTTGAAGACAATCCGGGGGACATCCGCCTTGTCCAGGAATCGCTCGCCGAAAGCGGGCTCGAAATTCAGCTCGAAATTGCCAGAAACGGCAGCGAAGCCCTGGAAATGCTTGGGCTGCAGGCTGACCATTCTACGGGGGTACATCCGGATCTGATACTGCTGGATCTGAATTTGCCGATCCTCAGCGGACATCAGGTGTTAACGATGATCAAACACAACAATAAAACGCGGTCGATCCCGGTAGTGGTTTTTTCAACCTCTGACGCCGAGAAGGATATTCTGGAAAGTTATGATAATTACGCCAATTGTTATGTCACCAAGCCCGCGACCCTGGATGGATACCTGAACGTAATCCCAAGGATCTTCTCATTCTGGTTTTCCCGTGTTCAGCTTCCAGGAGGAAACTGAGAATGATGAAATGGGTTGGGAAGTGTGGTAACAATGCTATGCCGGAGCTAGATGGAGCGCACTGAGCTGCAATTACTGCTGATAGAAGATAATCCTGGTGACATTCGCCTGTGCCGGGAGATCTTGCGTGAATCCGCTACCACCAGCTGGTCAATCGACCAGGCTGGGTCCCTGGAAGAAGGCAAAAAGAAGATCAGGGAGCAGGATTATGATCTGATCGTTCTGGATTTGAACTTGCCGGACAGTGAAGGTTTGGTCACGTTCAAGGACATCCAGGCCAGCGCCCAGGATACCCCGGTTGTGATCCTCTCCGGCAGAAATGATCACGACCTTGCCCTGGAGGCGATGAAAAGCGGCGCCCAGGATTACCTGCTGAAGGATGAGATCACACCCGGCCTGGTAGTCCGATCCTTTCAGTACGCAGTTGAACGTTCCCAGCTGATCCAAAAACTGTCTTCGCAGTCCTTCACAGATGAACTATCAGGTTTGCTTAATCGCAGAGGTTTTTTTACCCTGGGAGAACAGCAGGTCAAACTTACCCGCCGTTCAGGCAACCCGATGACGATGTTTTTCATCGATATAGATGATATGAAAACCATCAATGACCGCCACGGCCATAAAAAAGGCGATCTGGCCATTGAAGCCACGGCGGAAGTGTTAAAGAGAACATTTCGAGAATCAGACCTTGTGGCCCGCCTGGGGGGGGATGAATTTGCCGCCCTGGCGATCGATTCCCCGGCAGATTACCTGGAACAGATTTCCACACGTATCCAGGAACAGATTGGACCGGTGGAGAAAGACTTCGATCTACCCTTTGTTCTGTCACTGAGTATGGGAACCTCTGTCTGGAACCGCCCGGAAACACAAAGCCTTGAGCTTCTGCTCCAGCAGGCAGACCGCGCCATGTATGCCCAGAAAGCCAGGAAGGATGATATACCTGCTTACGCTGCTGTTCAGCCAGCGCCGTTTCGGGAGAAACCGCCTTTTGTTTTGGACGAACTGGAGCTGCTCCTGGTGGAGGATAATCCGGGAGATGCCCGATTGGTTGAAGCCTACCTTGCCGCTTCCAGCAAGGTAGTTTATATCACTCATGTGGATCGCCTGTCCAAGATCAGCTCACTCTATGGGAACAAGGATTTCTCGGTGATCCTGCTCGACCTCTCCCTGCCGGATTCTCATGGCTTGGATACTGTCAAAGCTGTCCTCCATCTTTATCCCAACACTCCCGTAGTGGTATTGACCGGACAGGATGATCAGGAAGTAGCCCTGGCCGCCATTCAGGCCGGAGCCCAGGACTACCTGGTCAAAGGCCAGTTTGACGAGAACTCTCTCGAGCGGTCCCTCCAGTACGCGGTTGAGCGGCATGGGCTCCAGCTTCAGAATATGGAATATCTGGACGAGATCCAGCAATCAGAACAGACATTACAAAACATTTTTGACCATGTAAGGATCGGGATCTTCCAAACAGATTGGGAAGGCAATGTGAGCTTTGCCAACAGGGTGATGGTTAATTTGTTGAAATATGATTCCCTCCTGGAATTGACCGGAAGGAATATCCTCAAGGATAACCTTGGATTCGGGGAAGCTGACCTGGCCCGTCTCAAGATAGAAAAGGTCGTTAAAAAGGTTGAAGTCCTGGACCTGATCGATAAAGAAGGATTGGCCACACCGGTTCGCCTGGGGTTGACCTTATCCGAGGTTGAAGGCAGGACAACGATCACCGGCACCGTAGAGAATATCTCCCAGCAGCTTGAATCAGAACAGCAGATCAGCTTGCAGGCTTCAGCCCTGGATGCTGCGGCCAACGCGATCATCATCACTGATAGTGAGGGACAGACAGTCTGGATCAACCAGGCTTTTAGCGATCTTACGGGGTATGAATCTGCAGAGATCCTGGGTCAAAACCCTCGCATCCTGCGATCAGGCCAGCAGGATGCGGATTTTTATTCCTCGATGTGGAAAGCCATCAGTTCCGGTATGGTCTGGCAGGGTGAAATGGTCAATAAAAGGAAAAACGGTTCCATATATAAGGAAAGGATGACCATCACGCCCCTGAGGAATGACCAGGATCAGATCAGCCATTATATTGCCATTAAGGAAGATATCACGGTCTATTTAGAAAGCCGGGACCTGCTTCAGCGCAGGTTGTCCGAAGTCAATGTTCTCAATTCCATTGCAGTTGCGGGCATTGAGGAGACAGACGAGGATCAATTGATCACAAGGATCACATCGATCATTGGGGAGTTATTCTACAATGACCACTTTGGTTTCCTCATGCTGTCAAAGGACGGTCAAGATCTGGTTGTCCATCCTTCCTATCAGGGTGTATCAGAGGAATGGCTGAATAAATCCTTCCCCCTGGAGCAAGGCGTGGTCGGGCGGGCAGCCAGGGAAAAACAACCGGTGATCGTAGAGGATGTTTCACAGGAAGAAGACTATATCGGGGAAACACCAGACATGCAATCCGAATTGGCTGTCCCCTTGATTGCGGAGGGTCAGCTCTGGGGCGTGATCAATGCCGAAAGCAGGGATGCGGCTAAGTTTACTGAAGATGATGCCCGCTTGATGTCCACGGTCGCGGGACAGGCGGGATCCGCTATCAGCAAGATCCGGGCCAATCAGCAGGAACAAGAACAAAGAAAAGTAGCAGAAGTCCTGGCCGGGATCGCTCTGGCCCTTAACAGCAGTCTCGATATTGAAACGATCCTGGATCAGATCCTGAGTGAGATCTACCAGATGATCCCCTATAAAACCGCCAGTCTCTTTCTGCAAAAAAATGGCGAAGCGCGGGTTTTCCGCCATCGGGGATACAAGGAGATGGACCTGGAAGAATGGATCGAAGGATTTTCAATGTCCATGGATAACCCCGATATGGTTTATTTTGGGGACCTTTTCACCCGGGGTGAGCCGCTGCTGGTGCCCGATACTGCCCTGGACCAGAACTGGGTTGTAATTCCCCAAACCAGTTGGATCCGGTCTTACCTGGGGATCTCGATCAAGAGGGGAAATAGAATCCTGGGAATCATCAATATCGATCATGATCAACCCAACGCATTTAATGAATCCCATATTGAGATCATGGAAGCCCTTTCCAATCAGATCTCAACCGCCATCGAAAACGCTGAGCTCTACCGCCAGCAGACCCGCCAGCTGGAGTTCCTGGAATCACTGCGCCAGATCGATATTGCGATTACAGGATCGTTGGATCTAAATGTGACATTAAATGTGATCCTCTCTGAAATCATCCCCCGCCTGGATATTGAAGCTGCCGATATCCTGCTTTACGACGCGGATGCCTTCCAAATTCAAACCGCGGTTGACCTGGGTTTCCAATCCACTGCGATCCATCAGTTCACCCTTTTTAAACTCGAAGGCCTCCCGGGCAAGATAATTCAAGATAGAACGGCCTACTCTATCCCCGATCTGAGAATTGATGATCTGCCCAAAACCAGGATGGATTTGTTCAATAAGGAAAATTTCATTGGATATTATGGAACACCATTGATCTCAAAAGGAAAGGTTGTCGGTGTCTTGGAACTATTCAGCCGGGATATTCTCCAAATAGATTCGGAATGGATCCGCTACGCTGAGACGGTGGCGACTCAAACCGCAATTGCCATTGATAATTCCCATCTCTTCAGTAATCTGCAGAAAGCCAACCTGGATTTATCCCTGGCATACGATACAACTCTTGAGGGTTGGGCGGGCGCGTTGGAACTGCGCGACCATGAGACTGAAGGTCATTCCCGCCGGGTGGTGGACTTGACGATGGACCTGGTCAAGGAAATGAAGATCCCGGAAGGACAATGGATCCATATCCGGAGAGGGGCCCTGCTGCATGATATCGGGAAAATGGGAGTTCCGGACCGGATCCTGCAGAAACCGGGAAAACTGGATGAGGAAGAATGGATTTTGATGCGGCAGCATCCCTTGTTCGCGGACAGGTGGCTCCAGCAAATCTCCTATCTTAAGCCGGCACTTGATATACCCCTCTATCATCATGAGCGCTGGGATGGAACCGGGTACCCTAAGGGATTAAAGGGAACGGAAATTCCCCTGGCGGCCAGATTATTCGCTGTGATCGACGTCTGGGATGCATTGAGATCCGATCGCCCCTACCGCAAAGCCTGGTCAAAAAAGAAAACCCTGCAGCATATCCAGTCTGAATCGGGAAAACATTTTGACCCGGAGGTTGTGAAAAAATTCATCCTGTTGATTGAATCAAAGACTGAACTTGGCTTTGACAATTTGGGCAATCCAGAAAAAAAGGAAGATCAATGAAAATCCCCCGTATCCTTCACCTGATTCTGGTTTTATTGCTTGTTTTGGTAACCGCCTGCCAGGCCCAGGAACCAGCGGACAGGGTGACCCTGCAGTTGAAATGGGTGCACCAGGCCCAGTTCGCCGGTTATTATGTGGCACTTGAAAAGGGTTTTTATCAGGATGAGAATATTGACCTGGAGATACTCCCCGCCGGCCCCGGGATCGATTATTTTAAAACCCTTGAGGATGGAGACGCAGATTTTGCTGTTGTGCGCCCAGAAGGTATTTTCCTGGAACGTCAAAAAGGCAACTTGATCAAGGCAGTGGCGACGATCTACCAAAAGAATCCTTTTTTGATGATCAGCCTGAAAGAATCAGGCATTACCACGCCCTATGATTTCCCGGGGAAAACCATTGCCCTGCAGGGAACCGATTCTGATGCCCAATTCACCGCCATGCTGACAAATCTTGAGATCGATCTGGATTCCATGCAAGTCGTACCCTTCACCTTTGATTACACACCCTTTTACGCAGGCGAGGTGGATGTGATGCCATCTTTTGCGGCTGGCTCTCTGCTGGATGTGGAGCGTGAGGGAGTGGAGCTCAACTATATCTGGCCTTCGGATTATGGCGTGCACTGGTACTCTGACACAATCGCGGCCAGCGATAATCTGATCAATAACGACCCGGATCTGGTGACAAGGTTCTTGAGGGCAACATTAAAAGGCCACCAGTATTTATTCACCCACCCGGAAGAGGCTGTGGAAATCACCCTGAAATATGCCGGCATCCAGGATGCTGCGGTGCAGATGGCCATGCTGGAAGCCAGCCTGCCATTGATCCATACCAGCTCGGATCTGATCGGTATGATGGACCCTGATGTTTGGCTTGAAATGCATAACGACCTGGTCAGGTTCGGTTACTTATCTGAACCCCAGCAAGTAAGTGAGGCATATACACTGGATTTTTTGGACCTGCTGAGGAGTTCTGATCAATGAAAAAACCCCAACTGATGTTCAACCTCAGGACCCGATTGATCGGCATGTTCCTCCTGATCTCCCTCCTATTGGGGGGAAGCGTCACTTATTTTGTGCATGACCGGGCGCAGGAGGCGCTTTCCGCCAGTGTGGAAGATCGATTAGCCAACATCTCCCTGTTAAAAGAAGCTGAACTCAACCGCTGGGGCGCGGGAATCGGGGATAAATTGGAATCACTTGCCCAGCGCCCGCTGGTCCGGGAAAGGGTTGTCAGCCTGGTCATGGGAGCTGGAACTCCAGACCCGGAACTCAGGATGGATTTACTGGAGAATCATTTTCTGCCAGCCTTGAGATCCGAGGGTTTCTTTAAAGAGCTATTTGTCATCCGGGCTGAGGATGGCCAGATTCTGATCAGTACAGAGAAAGAGGAGGAGGGAAAATACCGGGAGAGTGAAGTGTTCTTTGAACAGGGCCTTGTCGGAACCTACCTTGATACTCCCCACTATGTTTTGGAAGCCGGAGAAGCTGTTCTGCACGCCAGCACTCCCATTCGGGATTTTGAAGGTGAAGTCATTGCTGTCCTGGCTGCCCATACGGACCTGAACGAGTTTTCAGCCATTATCAGCCAGGCTGAACAATTCTCTCATTCAATGGAAACTTACCTGGTAAACCAGGCAAATTTGATCGTTACCGAAAACCGTTTCCGGCCCGATTCATCTCTATCGCTTTTCAACTTCTCTGAGGGAATTGAAAGCTGCCTGGCCGGCGATACAGGCACAGCCCAATATGTTGATTACCGGGGTGTTCCCGTGGTAGGCGCTTTTCGCTGGATGACGGAATGGGACCTGTGCCTGGTCACGGAGCAGGATCAGGCAGAGGCCTTTGCTTTAAAAAATGATCTGACCAAAACGACGGTCCTCGTCGGTTCTCTGGTAACTCTCCTTGCCATGGTTGGGGGCTTGTTATTTGCCCAGACGATCATCCAGCCGTTAAAAAGCCTTACTCTGGGGGCCCTAGAATTCGGGCGGGGAAACTTCGATTATGAGGTTGAAGTCCATTCCAGGGATGAGCTGGGACAGCTGGCCGAGTCTTTCAATGAGATGAAATCTAATCTATCAGAAACCATCGATCAAAATATCACGATCCTTAATGAACTGCGTGGTTTTAATACCCAGCTGGAAGTTAAAGTTGAAGAGCGGACTCTGGAGCTCAAGGACGCCCAGCTGGCAGCCATGAATATGATGGAAGACGCCATGCAGGCCCGCCGCGAGGCGGAAGAGAATGAAGTCCGCTTCCGGGCCCTGTTCGAGGATTCCCCGATCTCGCTCTGGGAGGAGGATTTCTCTCAGGTCAAAAGCTACCTGGATAAAATAAAGAATGAAGGAGTACAGGATCTGGAAAGTTATTTTTCCCAACATCCCCGGGAATTAGATCAATGTTTAGGTTTAATTATCATCAACGGGGTCAACCGGCAAACCCTGAAAACTTTTGAGGCAGCGGACAAGGAAGCTCTCATAAAAGGATTGGATTCGACCCTGGTTCCCGAGAGTTCAGAAACGATGATCCGGGAATTGGCAGCCTTGGGCAGCGGAGCTACCCGATTTGAGGCAGAAATGGCCTATCAAACCTTGAAAGGAAAGCAGATCTGGGGCAACCTGGTGGTCTCTATTCCCGCCGGATTTGAGGAGTCCTGGTCGAAAGTGCTGGTTTCGATCATGGATATTACTGAGCAGAAGGAAGCCCAGCAGGCCATCCTGGAAGAAAAGGATTTCTCCGAACAGATCATCAACTCCATCCCGGGCATATTTTATGTTTTTAATACTGACGGCAGGTTCATCCGCTGGAATGAGAACTTTGCCCAGGTGTCAGAATACAGCGCGGAAGAGATCCTGACCATGCATCCCACCGTTTTTTTCACTGGGGATGAGCAGGGCCGGGTTGCGGAGCGCATTGGAGAGGTTTTTACGCAGGGATCTGCATCCGTGATGGCCAATTTCACCTCCAAGTCGGGGATCCAGAAGCCCTATTTCCTCACCGGGCTGCGGGCAGTGATAGAGGGTGAGATGATCCTGGTTGGCACTGGCGTGGATATCAGCGAGCGGGTGGCGGCTGAGGAAGCCCTGGAAGAAAAAGCACTTGACCTGAAACGCTCCAATGAGGACCTGGAGCAGTTTGCCTATGTGGCTTCACATGACCTGCAGGAACCGCTGCGCATGGTGGCCAGCTACCTGCAGCTGCTGGATCGACGATACGGCGACGAATTGTCCGCTGAAGCCAGGGAATTCATGGCGTTTGCGGTAGATGGCGCCACCCGCATGAAACAGCTGATCAACGACCTGCTGGCTTTTTCCAGGGTTGGGACCCAGGGGGGAGAGTTCCAGGACACTGACCTTAATCGTGTCGTGGGTGTGGTGCATAATAACCTGATGGGCTTGATCGAAGAGACCGGGGCGATCATCACCCATGATGAACTGCCGGTGGTCGCTGCAGATGAAACCCAGATGCAGCAGCTGTACCAGAATTTGATCGGCAATGCCATTAAGTTCCGCAAAGATGATCAGGCGCCAGCTGTCCATCTCGGCGCTGAAAAGAAGAACGGACTGTGGCAGATGTCGGTCAGCGATAACGGGATTGGACTAGACCCCCAGTTCAAGGACCGCATATTTGTGCTTTTCCAGCGCCTGCACGGCACGGAAAAATACCAGGGTACCGGGATCGGTCTGGCGGTCAGCAAGCGCATTATTGACCGCCATGGGGGTAGGATCTGGGTTGAATCCCAAGCGGGAGAGGGTGCTACATTCTTCTTCACGCTCCCGAATAAATAGGAAATTCGGGAAATGGTGTTTTTTTCTCCCGGATATAAAGTGGCACACACAAGGATTGGATGAGAGGAGCATTATTTGTATGGAAACTGGATATTCCCGGGATCTGCTGAACCACGAGGATGAAATGGCCCAAAATTTAGGCCGACAGGATCTTCCCCTGACAGATCTGGCGGCAGCGTACCTGGATCTTCTCTTGTCGGGAAACCGGCAGCAGGCAGTCGACCTGATCCAGAACCGGGTCCAGCAGGATGTGTCAATCAAGGACCTCTATCTTTATGTTTTTCAGCGCATCCAGCTGGAGATCGGCCGCTTATGGGAGAATAATCAAATATCCGTTGCCCAGGAGCATTACTGCTCGGCAGCGACCCAGCTGATCATGTCCTTGTTATATCCCCGGATCCTCAATTCCTCACCCCGGAAACCCAGTATTGTCTCCACCTGTGTAGGCGATGAGCTGCATGAGATCGGGATCCGGATGGTGACCGATTTTTTCGAGATGGAAGGCTGGAAGACCTACTATCTGGGCGCCAACGCTCCCGCCAAAACAATACTCGCAGCCCTTAAGGAAAGGGAGGCGGATATACTGGCCATCTCTGCTACCATCACCTATCACATCCCGCAGGTGCAGGAGCTGATCCGCGAGGTTCGCGGTTCTGATTCCGCTGCAACAAAAATCCTCGTCGGCGGCCGCCCTTTTCTCCTGGCTCCAAACCTGTGGCACCAGCTGGGAGCAGACGCCTTTGCCGCAGATGCCCAGCAGGCGGTTGAAGTAGCCGCGACCTTATTCACGCTGGAAGGAGAAAGGGATCGATGAATTCACCTGAGCAAAATGTTCTGCAGCCTGTTTCCAAACCAGGGATCATGGCTCTCCATCAGAATCGCGAACTGATCATCTCCACGGCAGTAGGCAGGTCTTTGGAGGTTAAGCAGGATGTGGCTGGTCATGGGGAGCAAGCCCCCGCTTTATTGAAATCCGGATTTGATTTCACACTAAAAATGCTAGAATCTATTATGCTGGCTGGCAGCGTGGACCTGATGGCGGATCAGCTCTCCTGGGCTGAAACCAGACTGCCACATGACGGAGTTCTCCCCGGGCATTTGTTGAGAAGATTTATCCTCTTATCCGGGGTTATCGAAGAACAATTATCCCCGGATCACTGGCTTGAAATCAGTCCCTATCTTACCTGGCTGATCGATACCCAAACCGTTATCGTAAAAGGAAAGGAAAATAATTCCCGAATAAAATGACTGATCCCAATCTGATCCCGACCAATACCATCATTCAGGGAGGCATCCTGCACTGTGATCGTTCTGGAAAGATCCTGGGTATCCTGCTTGATAATGGGCTTGTGACTGAATCTGACCATGAGCTGGGAGACCTGGTTGATCCTGCCTCAATAACCAAGATGGATTCTTTCCTGAAATCGATTGAGATTGATGGCTTCGCCCTGAATTGGGAGATCAACTACCCTGTTGAGGGGAAAATCAGAATACTCTTGACCTCGGGCCTCAGATACGGGGACCAGATCCTGGTCCTGATCACGCCTCAGCTGGAGGCGGTCAGGATCCTGCTGGAAGTCAATCTGAACAGGGAGCCGGAATTGAGGGCTTCCCTGGGAGATCTAAACCCAACAGTCTTTTCCTCGCTGGATGCTGGGATCACCCCAGATCAGGGCATCATGGATGAATTATCCAAGATCAATAATGAATTGGTCAGCCTGCAGCGGGAAGTGATCCAGCAAAAAGTGGAACTGGAAGTCCTGAATGACCTAAAAACCCATTTCCTGGGCCTGGCAGCCCATGACCTGCGAAATCCTCTGGCGGTGATTCTTTCCTATACCGAGTTCCTGCAGGAAGATCTGGGGGAATCCATCAGCCAGGATCAGAATGAATTCCTGAAGATCATTGAATCCAGCTCTTCCTACATGCTGGCCCTGGTCGAAGACCTGCTGGATGTGAGCACGATCTCCCAGGGCAGGATGGTTCTTGATCGGAGCCTGGTTCCTGTCATACCTCTCCTCAGGGAGGTATGCAAAGTAAATAAATTACTGGCCCGTAATAAGGGGATCGATCTGGAATTGAGCAGTACTCTTCCTGAGGGCCTGAGCTATGATCTGGACAGAACCAAGTTCACGCAGGTCATGCATAATTTGATTTCCAATGCCCTCAAATACTCTCCCTCCAGGACCCGGGTGGCAGTCCGCGGTTTCCTTGAAAATGGATCTTTGTGTGTTGAGGTAGGGGACCAGGGGCCGGGCATTCCCGCCCCGGAACTGGAGAAGATCTTCGATCTTTACCAGAAGACAAGTGTGGTCAGCCCGGCAGGGGATAAAAGCACAGGATTGGGATTGGCGATCGCCAAGAATATAATCACCGCCCACGGAGGGGAACTGGCCGTGGAAAGCCAGGTCGGTGAAGGTACCACATTTACAGTATCATTACCATTAAACCCACCACCATCCGCCACCGGTAGAAACCATGAATAAGTCCAATACGGGTGAGACAAAAGTCCTCATCATCGAAGATATCCCAGAGATCATGAGCAGCCAGGAAAGATTATTATCCCAGGCTGGATTTGATGTCTATCCGGCCACAACCGGGAAAGAAGGCCTGGCAGAAGCCCTGCGAGTTCACCCTGATATTATTCTGCTGGATGTTCAGCTGCCAGATACGAATGGCTATCTGGTTTGCGAGATGATCAAAAACCAACCTGAGCTGGAAGAGACATTTGTGGTCTTCATCACTGGCTCCAAGGTCAAATCCGAGGACCAGGCCAAGGGCCTGGAAATGGGAGCCGAAGGCTACATCACCCGCCCTATTCCCAACCGCGAGCTCCTGGCCCGGGTGGTTTCTTTTGAACGGATCAAACGAACAGAGAAAGAACTGCGTCTGGCCCGGAAGAAGCTCGAAACCTTGAATGCTGACCTGACCCGCTCCAACGAGGATCTGCAAAATTTCGCTTATGCCATATCGCATGACCTGCAGGAGCCCCTGCGCATGATCAGCAGCTATTTATCCCTGCTGGAAAAACGCTATCATCAGGAGCTGGATGATTCGGCCCGGGAATTCATCGATTTTGCCGTGGATGGAGCGGACCGGATGAAAAATATGATCAAAGGTGTGCTGTCCTATTCCCGGGTGGCGACCCATGGCGTCGCATTTGAGATCTTTTCCCCGAATCAGGCCTGCCAGCAGGCATTGGACAACCTGGCAGTTCTCATCCAGGAGAACAGGGTCAAGATCGAAGTGGGTGATCTGCCTGATGTTGTGGGAGACCAGATCCAGATCAGTCAGGTGTTCCAGAATCTGATCAATAATGCCATTAAATTCAATCAGGATCAAAACCCGTTGATCAGGATCTCGGGACATAAAATTGACGGGGATTGTCAATTCATCGTAGAAGATAATGGCATCGGCATCCCAGAAAAGAGTGCGGAACGCATCTTCGCCATCTTTCAGCGCTTGCATACCCGGGAGGAATACCCGGGGACCGGGATGGGGTTAACCATCTGCAAGAGGATCATTGACCGCCATGGCGGTCAGATCTGGGTTGAATCAAACCCCGGCCAGGGCTCAAGATTTTATTTCACCCTGCCGATGTCCACGAATTCATGATCATTAGAAATCAATTGAGGAGTGTGAATGACCCAACCAAATGGACGTCCTATTGAAATACTGCTGGTGGAAGATAATCCCGGGGATGTGCGGCTGACGAGGGAAGCCCTGACAGAAGGAAAGGTGAACAATAACCTTTATGTTGCCAAAGACGGTGTGGAAGCCCTGGATTTCCTGCTCAGGCAGGGGGAATTCAGTGACGCGGTGCAGCCGGACCTGATCCTGCTGGATTTAAATCTGCCCCGGATGGACGGCCGGGAGCTGCTGGCCAGGATCAAGAATGAACCGGATTTGCGTAGGATCCCGGTGGTGATCCTGACCACATCCAAGGCGGAAGCGGATATTGTGAAAACCTACGATCTGCATGCCAACTGCTATATCACCAAACCTGTCGACCTGGAACAGTTCATAGTAGTGGTTCAGTCCATCGAGAGTTTCTGGATGACGATCGTCAAACTGCCGCCCAACGGGAATCACTGAGGCCTCTGCGCTCTATTTGAGAGCGGTATTTCCCAATTGCTGATTTCATGAGATGAGGCGCCAGATCGTTTGGCGCCTGGCGGACCCCGCCTTAATCCGGGTCTTGATCATTGTTGTTCTCTCCGTTCTGGCCCTGACATAATCGTAGTATAAGCTAACGGAATTGATAACTCAAGCTGAACAGATTTAAGCTATGATGGGATTAACGAAGAATTTGAAGATTTCCTCCATTTCTTCTCCTCCTTAGATAAGCACTCACCTCACCGCGGGCAGCCGGTGAGGTGAGTGCCTTTAAAGAGAAAGAGGCGACGATGGGAATCGAACCCATGATAAAGGTTTTGCAGACCTCTGCCTTACCACTTGGCTACGTCGCCTTGATATAAAGAAGCTGATGATTTTTGGCTGTTGTTGTCAGCCATCAACCACCAGCCAGGTGTTGGAAAGAGCGGGCGACGAGATTCGAACTCGTGACCTTCTCCTTGGCAAGGAGACGTTCTACCGCTGAACTACGCCCGCATTAGAGTGCCGAGAGCCAGACTCGAACTGGCGACCCTTTGATTTTCAGTCAAATGCTCTACCAACTGAGCTATCTCGGCCTGATATATTCTGTTGGTAATGCAACGCCAATTTTACTCGTTCGATATGGCATTGTCAAGCTTCAGGCCTTTGTGGAAAAAAAAGGCATGTAAAGAATGAAGCCAATTGCTATGATGATTTCTCCGACGATCACACCAGCCGCCTGACGGGGGCCGAAAAAAGGCAGCGCTGGCCAGGATTGGGTGCCAAATCCGAAAACATCTGCCATGCCTGAGATCAAGGAGATCAAATAGCCGGTCGCAACCAGACGAACACCGATATCCTGGGCTAAAGACTGGATCCTTTGTGCAAGCTGGCAAGCTCTGAAGCTGAGATATCCACCCAGGCACAACATAGCCAGACCGATCGAAAAAGTCGCGGTTTGCACAAAACCGATATAGGGACTGCGATCAAGTCCGACCAGGGCGGGATCTGCGCCCAGAATAAAGATTAAAAAACCGGCGACGGTCAACCCCAGGCCGATATTAACTCTCGTTTTGGAAAATCTATGAGTGGAATTTAATTTGTTATTATTCATGGTAGGGATAAAGATTATAACTGAAAACCCGGTTTGGCCGGGACCACTTTATAGGAGAAGTTTTCAACAAACTTCAATAAATTTCCCGATAGTAACTGCCATTCCTTGGAAGCCATGGCCACATTCAGGGCTGCCTGGCTTTGTGTATTTGCTGCTACCATGATCTGGGGCTGATCACCATACGTTGTATACCAGATCTCTCCCGGACGAATGCCCAACTGCTTAATCTCCGGGAGGAAATTACTGATCATAAACTCAAAATATTCCTGTTCCACGTTGGGCAGGATATCCCAGGTCATAAGTAGTTTTACGGTCATGCAGGACTCCCTTTATTCGGATTCCTGGGCATATTCCAGAACGACTACGTTAGTTTCAGAGCTTGATCGGCTGCTTGTTACGCTGAGTTCAGAACGAGGTTCGACTTTGTCGAGCCCCATTTCCTTGATGAATTTTTCAAGAGGATCCAATTCCATTTTACATTCATCAGTTTGGTAGAACATAGGGATGGCATAACTGGGCTCAAGAATCCGGATGGCTTCTACTGCTTTGGAAGCGGTTAAACTGCCTGCGCCGCCAACTGGAACCAGAGCAACGTGAATATCACCGGCAATGGATTTGACATCAGATTGATTGGGGACGCGGCTTAAGTTACCCAGGTGAGCGATCAGGATACCGTTGTAATCAAAGATATACATGATATTCCTAAGATCGTCTTCTTTGCTCTTGTGATTGGTGCGGATGCCCGTGATAAAGACCTCGCCAATTTCATATTCACCAGGCCCAGTAAGGATATGCTGATTGTTCTTTCTCTTCTTGATGACTTTGGTGTTGTTATGTCCGGGCGCGTCATGACTGACAGTAATAATATCGGCGGATAAATCGAGTTCGTTATAGCCGACTTTTTTATGGTTATAGGGGTCAGTCACCACTGTTGCCATACCCCTTTCAGTCAATCTGAAACATGAATGCCCGTGCCATGTTATATTCATTAAGCCTCCTGCTGGCTTCTTGTTTTTGGTGATTTTGAGCGCCTGCTGCAGAATGTGATTATACTTCAATCTGTTGAAAACTCATAGCATCCATACACCCGTCAGTCCAGGAATTTGTTTCCATTTCCGCCCAAGATTTCCTGTAATAAGTTGTTTTTTTATCCCCTTTTGGGGTAGATTTTATTGGAAAGTTGTTAGTTTTTGGGGCTTTGAATCCGACCAGGAAATGTTGTTGGTATAATGTCCGATATTGTTGCCAAAACTCATCGTTTCTGCCATTACCTCAACGCTAGACTAAACTCTAAATACATATGGAAAAAAATATAAAAGTTGTGGGGGCTAAAGTTCATAACCTCAAAAATATCACGGTGGAGATTCCCCGGGATAAATTTGTGGTCATTACCGGGTTGTCTGGATCGGGGAAATCCTCCCTGGCTTTTGATACGATCTTTGCAGAAGGCCAGAGGCGGTATGTGGAATCTCTTTCATCCTATGCCCGCCAATTTTTGGGACAGATGGATAAACCAGATGTGGAATATATTGAAGGTTTATCACCAGCGGTGTCGATTGATCAGCGCGGCACATCCCAGAATCCCCGTTCAACCGTGGGTACGGTAACAGAGATTTATGATTACCTGCGTTTGTTATATGCCCGGGCTGGAATTCCCCACTGTCCTATCTGCGGTCGGGAAGTGACCACACAATCAGCCCAGGAAATTGTCGATCATATTGAAAGTCTTCCGGAACGTACAAAATTCAATATCCTTGCTCCGGTGATCCGGGGCCGCAAGGGAGAACACCAGGGTATCCTGGAAGAGATCCAGAAGTCTGGATTTGTGCGGGCTAGAATTAATGGAGAGATCCGCCGCCTGGAAGAGGATATCACCCTGGAACGCTACCAGCAGCACACCATAGAAGCAGTTGTTGATCGGCTGGTTATCCAAAAACCCGAGAACGAAGAAGAGAAGAAAAATTTCCGCTCCCGCCTGACGGACTCAGTGGAAACCGCCCTGAAATATGGTGATGGTTTTCTGACGGTCTTAGATGTAACCGACCCGGAGAATCCAGTTAATACAAATTACTCCGAACATCTGGCTTGTCCTGTTTGTGAGATCAGTTTTCCGGATCTAGAACCCCGGACCTTTTCATTCAACACCCCTCACGGCGCCTGTCCAACCTGCGAAGGGATCGGGACCAAACTTGAAGTAGATGTTAATTTACTGATTCCAGATAAGGCCTTATCAATCAACGAGGGCGCTATCGATGCCCAGGAATGGGGAGGGCCCAAAGCCCAGGGTGGCTATTATTGGAAAGCTCTTGTTGGGGCGGCTGAACAGAATAATATTGACCTCGCAAAACCCTATCAGACACTTACTGAAAAACAGGAACATGTCATTCTGTACGGCACCGGCGGGGATGAAGTGCCGATGACCTATATGGACAAAGAGGGTCGGGAATATGAATTTTTCCGGGCTTTTGAGGGTGTGGTCAATAATCTTGAACGCAGGTTCAAGGAAACCCAGTCAGAATATATGCGTTCCAGGATCATGGGGTATATGAATGATAACCCTTGTCCCGCCTGCCATGGCGCCCGTTTGCGGCCGGAAGCGCTGGCTGTGACAATTGATGATATCAACATTGTTGAAATATCCGCCTGGCCGATCAAGAAAGCATTGGAATGGATCAACCGGTTAAACAGCCAGGACTCACCTCTAACAGAACGCCAGAAAACTATCGCTGACAGGATCCTGCGCGAATTGATAGAACGCCTGGGTTTCCTGGTGAATGTAGGATTGGATTATTTGTCTCTCAATCGGAATGCAGGAACTCTTTCCGGTGGGGAAGCCCAGCGCATCCGCCTGGCAACCCAGATCGGATCCCACCTGATGGGTGTGTTATATGTGCTTGATGAACCGTCAATCGGCCTGCATCCCCGTGACAACGGCCGGCTTCTCCGGACGCTGGAAGGACTGCGGGACCTGGGCAATACGGTCATGGTAGTGGAACATGATGCAGAAACCATTCAAACTGCCGACTGGATCCTGGACCTTGGTCCCGGTGCTGGGGAACTCGGCGGCGAAGTAGTGGTAGCAGGAACCATCAAAGAGATCCTGGAACATCCAACATCACTAACCGGCGCTTACCTATCCGGCCGGCTGCAGGTACCTGTCCCGGATAAACGAAGGGAAGGATCGGGAAAATTCATTGAGATAGTAGGTGCCCGAGAACATAATCTCAAAGATATCGATGTGTCAATTCCGCTGGGCAGACTGGTTTGTATAACCGGGGTTTCTGGCTCTGGCAAGTCCACCCTGATGATTGAGATCCTGTATAAAGCGCTGGCGCGGGAGTTGAATCGAGCCAAGACCAAACCGGGCGAACATGATGCCATTAAGGGCATTGAGAATGTCGACAAGATCGTCAACATTGACCAATCCCCGATCGGGAGGACTCCACGATCAAATCCTGGCACGTATACCAAGTTATTTGACCATATCCGCGACCTATTTGCGGATTTGCCTGAGAGCAAGATCCGTGGATACGATAAAGGCCGTTTTTCTTTCAACGTAAAAGGAGGCCGCTGCGAGGCCTGCCGGGGTCACGGCCAGTTGGAGATAGAAATGCAGTTCCTGCCAGATATTTACGTTCCCTGTGATGTTTGCCATGGAAAACGGTACAACCGGGAGACTCTCCAGGTGCGATATAAAGGGGAATACAACATAGCTGATGTGCTGGATATGACCATAGACAAGGCCGTGGATATCTTCGAGGCCTTCCCGGCTATGATGAGCAAACTGAAAACGCTTCAGGATGTGGGGTTGGGTTATATACGCATCGGCCAGGCTTCAACAACGTTATCCGGAGGAGAAGCCCAACGCATCAAACTGTCCCGCGAATTATCCAAACGCTCCACTGGATCCACATTGTACGTCCTGGACGAGCCATCAGTCGGTTTACACGCTGCTGATGTGCATAAACTGATTGAAGTCTTACAGCGCCTGGTGGATGAGGGCAATACAGTCTTGATCATTGAACACAACCTGGATATTATCAAAGTTGCTGATTACATCATTGACCTGGGACCAGAAGGCGGGGATGCGGGTGGCGAAGTGATCGCTGCCGGCCTGCCCAGCGAAATTTGCAGTACCCCCCAATCCTATACTGGCGAATATCTAAAATCGTATATCGAAGCGAATCATAAAAAGAAAAAATAAGAAACGGAATGGTCTAAAGACCCCGTTTCTTATTTATAAATCCAGCAACTTATTTCTACTTAATCTCGAAAATCCTCTCAAACGCTACGTTTAATCCAAGTGGACACGGACATCGATCGCTGCCGCACCTTTGCCAGTGGGAAAAATTCGCAGGGGATTGATCTCAATTTCTGCAAACTGGGGAAAATCATTTGCAAGCTGGGCCAGACGGACCATCACATCCCGGACAGCGATGATATCGGCAGGCGGAATATTCCGGAAACCTTCAAGTTTTCGACCAGCCCAGGTTTTTTGAAGCATGGAATCAATTTCTAACTCAGTTAATGGTGCCAGTCCAAAGGATAGATCCTTTAATCCTTCAACTTCAGTACCCCCGGATCCGAACATCACGACCGGGCCAAATTGGGGATCCCGAACTACCCCAAGGATCACTTCCTGACCCATAGGGACCATTTTCTGGACATAAACACCTGTGATTTGGGCCTCAGGTAAGGCTGCTTTTGCCTGGCTGGTGATGGTCTGATATCCGCCCCGAACGGATTTTTCATCGGCCAGATTCAAAAGCACGCCTTCAACATCGGTTTTGTGGCTGATATCTGGAGAAGCAACTTTTAGAACGACCGGCATTCCTATTTCCGCTGCCAGGGCAGCGGCTTCTTCCTCGTCCTTTGCCAGGGTCATTTTTGCTGTGGGAATCCCGTAAGCTTCCATGATCCGGGCGATCACCGGCGCGGTGAGATGATTGTTTTGCTTGTTTTCTCTGATCAGATCCTTTACCAATTCTGTCTTGATATCCTGGCGAGTGACAGGTTCAGCCGAAGCAAATTCTAGCAGGCCAACTCTTTGGACCAGAGCAGACAGGGCCGCCGCCGCGCGTTCTGGAAAACGGTATTCAGGTATTCGGGCAGCACGCAGGTGTTCCACAGCTTCCTGGATCAATCGATCTCCCATGACACATATCACAACCGGCTTTGTGGCCTGGTGAATGATCGGTATCAGGGCTTTTGCCACCGCGCCAGCAGTAAACATAGGAGGTGTGGGGTAAATCACCATTACACTGTCCGTGCCAGGATCTGCCAGAAGTACTTTTAGGCAATCTGCAAATTGGATTGGTCCCGCGGAAGCGAGCATGTCCACCGGGTTTTGAAGGCTGGCAGCAGGCGGCAGGATCTCCCGCAGCCCAGAGATGGTCTCTGGGCTGAAATTTGCCATCTTCAACCCCCTGGATTCAAGCGCATCGGCAGCGGTTACACCGGGACCTCCGGCATTAGTCAATACCGCTACTCGATTGCCTGCAGGCATGGGGCACCAGGCCAACGCCCTGGCCTGGTCGAACATTTCTTCACTGGTCTCAGCTCGCAACACACCAGCCCGCCGGAATACGGCGTTATAAGCGCTTTCTTCTCCGGATAATGCGCCGGTATGGGAGGCAGCCGCTCTTTGGCCGGACTCGAATCTCCCGACTTTGAGAGCTATGATGGGTGTGGTCGGCACGACAGAACGGGCTTCAGTGATGAATCGGCGTCCTGAACTGATGCCTTCCAGATAGAGAGCGATCACATGGGTATGGCCATCGGCTGCTGTGGGAGCCAGCAAGTCGGTTTCAGTGACATCGGCCTGATTTCCGAGGCTGATCAATTTAGAAATACCGTAGCCCTGGCCGCGGGCCCAGTCAATGGCCGCTGCACAAATAGCACCGGAATGGGAAAGAAAAGCTACATCACCTGGATTAGGCCCAGGTGGAGGAAGAAATGTTGTGTCCAATGGGAGGTGGGTATCCAATAAACCAATACAGTTGGGGCCCAGCAAACGAATGCCTTCTTCTTTGGCTACCCGAAGCATTTCCTGCTCCAGGGCCAGACCCTCAGCTCCAGTTTCTCTGAACCCCCCTGCTCCGATAATGGCAGCTTTTACCCCGCGTTTTCCACATTCCCGCAGTGCAGGGATAACGTATTTTGATGGGATCAAAACTGCAGCCAGATCTACCGGGTCTGGTACATCCAGTACGGATTGGTAAATGGGTTTTCCAAGCAGGGAACCGCCTTTTAGATTAACAAAATGAATAGCGCCTTTATAACCGCTTCTATGAAGATTTGTGGCTAGAAGGTAGCCCAGCTTGGTTGGATCCTGGGAGGCGCCTATAACCACAACGCCTTGAGGATCAAAAAATGGAGTCAATGAGGTTTTATCTGTCATAGTACAGATTGTAACCTATAGAATAACCGTGGATTTACCCCGGAAAGGATCGTGGTTTAATATTGGGAAAGAAGGGATCGGGATGACTATTCAGTGATTGTTTTGCAGAAAACATCCACAATTTCAGGGTCAAATTGGGTTCCACTGAAACGACGAATTTCTGCAACGGCTTCTTCATGGCTGTGGGCATCGCTGTATATGCGCTTATCCCTGATCGCCGTGTAAGCATCCACTACAGCGAGGATGCGGGATCCCAGTGGTATTTCTTCCCCCTTCAACCCGTATGGATAACCAGTGCCGTCATGTTTTTCATGGTGAGACCGTATGATAGGTGCGACCCGGGACAAGTATTTCACAGGGGCAACAATCTCAGCTCCGGTGACAGGATGTTCTTTCATGATGACCCATTCTTTCTTTGTGAGAGGTCCTTTTTTGTTCAGGATCTCATCAGGCACTCCAATTTTCCCTATGTCGTGAAGTATTGTCGCCCAGTGCAAAGCCTCAATTTCACCCTTGGGTAGATTCATCGCCATGCCTATCTGGGCGGATAGGTCTGCCATACGCTGGCTGTGGTCTCCGGTATAAGAGTCGCGGGCATCAACAGCATTTGCCAAGGCGATGATCGTTTCCAGGAAAGTTTCTTCGAGCCGCTCATGCAGGACTGCCCGTTGAATAGAACTTGAGGCATAGTCTGCTATAGCGTTGATCAATCTTAGCTGGGAGGGTGAAAAAGGAGCTGCCTCACTGCTGTGGAATTCCCCAAGGACGAGGAGACCAATTTTCCCATCAGAGCCAATTAATGGACAAATGCATAAAGTCCTGGCAAAATTAATGAATATGGCTTGTTTTTCCTCTTCATGCCAGTCTGGATCGTTTATGTCTAATACAACTATTTTTTCATTCGCTAGAATACTTTCATAGATATATTCAGCAGCTATTGGCTCAATAGTTCCGAATCGAAGTGGGTCTGCCAGATTTTTAATTGGATAAATTGCTCGACAATAATAATCTCCGTCATCATTTCTTATCAATATTCTGGCGTATGTGACTTGAACACTTTCAACAGCATGTTTGGTAACGGAGTCTAAAATAGTATCCAAATCATCTGTCCCAACAAGTTGATTGGATAGATTGTATAGTGTATCGATTTCTTTTCGCCTGCTCTGTTCAGCAGTATATAGGCGGGCATTTTCAATTGCAACGGCAGTTTGGTTTGCGACTGTTGAGAGGGTTATTATTTCTTCAGAACTGAATGGCTGTTCAGACCGTTTAGGTCCTAATACGAATATTCCGACCAATTGTGATAGGACCTTGATGGGGATGAATAATTCTGCTTCCATGGCATCTAAGAGTTGCCTTTCACTCCTCCAAAGAGATTGAAATTGTGGAAGGAGTTCCATATCTTGTCGACTAATGGGATGATTTTGATTGAAAAACCAAAGAACCAGTGGGTGTCCTTGTCTGAATGATTGGTTTCCAAGGTCATCTAATCCGATTTGGGTTGTTAGCTGAAATAACCCTTTATCCTCTTCCCTGAAGAAAAAAGCAGCTCTCGGAAGATGTAAGGTAGTCCCAATCTCTGACAAGATCATGTTCGTGATCTTGTGTAGGTCCAATGATGAAGTAGTCTGGCTGCTTAGAGTCTGAAGCATGATCTGGGAATCGTATTTCTCTCGGAAGAACAATCGGTCAATGACTGCCTGGGCTCTAACTCTTAAAGGTTCGGCCAGCAAAGCGGTAATAATCGCTACAACCAGGGAACTTAAAAAGATCTCTGGTCCGGAACTCAGGCCAAAGATATTAATGAAAAGGGTGATGATCAAGAAGTAGGCTGTACCGATCAACATAGTAGGAATTGAGTAAAGCAGGCCCTGGCGAATTACGATCCGGATATCCAGCAGCTGGTACCTTAAGATCGCATAAACAATTATTAGGGCAGTTATCATATTGGCTACAATATCAACTGGATAACCGCCAAGGGGGGGGTAAATTATATTGATACTGGAACCGGCAATCATCACCAGGATACCCAAGATCAGGTACATAATGCGGTTTCCCTGAACTGGATCACTTGTTTTTTGTCGGGCGCGGATGAGGGTGATCAGGCTGATTACGATAAAGATAGATCCTGGCGCTGCGAGAATTGGATAAGTTCCGGCGAAATTATAGTCAATAACGCCCTCAATTACTGAGACAGAAATGGTGAAAAGGTTTGTAGATAGTGTGAGTCCTATCACAATTACAGTAAGGATGAGAGCCAGGGCGCCCCACCTGTTTTTTACTTTTAGTGTAGTCCTGGCGAATATGAAAATGCTCAAGCTGGCAAGGAATCCGGCGCTGGTCATCATACGGAACCAGAATAAAGCCCTGGTTTGATCTACATATAACAAGAATGCACAAAATGACCAGAGGACCATAGCCAGCAGGTACCATTGGAACCCCCGTTTAATCTCTGTCTGGGGTTTTGATACACTAACAACTATATACAGTCCTGTATATAACAGGAATGCCAGGCCTGCAATAATCGTTACAATAGTCAGAACCATATTAACCTTTTACTTTTTTATCTCCCAGCAGCTTTTTCAGCTGATCCTGGGTCGGTTTCATATGGGGCGGTTTTGTATGAGCCAGATCAGCGCCCTGACTTTGCTGGTAATCCATATACATCCCAAAAGCTCCCGGATTAAGCATTGATATTGTAAGCGCCGTGTAACCAAGCATCTTCTCTAGATCATCGTAATCTGAATTTATTTCCCTCAAGGCTGTGCTGATTTGCTTTTCAACTTTCTTTGTGTCCAGATCAGTTACAGATTTTAGCTCAATGAAAAGTCGTAAATATGTTTTGTTGTCTTTGATCTCTTTTCGCGCAACCCATTCGTAGTAATCGAGGTCGGTTTTTTCCAGAGCTCTCCAAACATCTTTTTCTGTGATCAAGGCAAATCCTGCTAAATTGATAATATCGCTATCTCTGGAGTAGAACTGAACCTGCGGGAGGTCAATATCCAACTCATCGTCTCTCACTGAGATTACCTCAAAAAGATCGCCAATTCGGTAGCGTGTAAAGATCCCACCATGGAAGTTTGTGAAAACCAGTTCATAAATCCCGGGCTCCAGCTCGTTGTAGAGCACGGTCTTTGGCTGATATTCCGGGTCTTCTTTGTTCTTTTTATGTTCCTCGTGGGGAATGAACTCTAAGAAGTCATTCTCTGGAAAAAAGGTCATTCCCTTATAATTCCAGGCTTGCATACACAGCGATCCTCCTTCTGTGCAGGCATATCCCTCCAGAGGTTTTTTGCCCCAATAGTACTCAATTTGTTTCTTGTATATTGAAGCGTCTACTCCCCCGGTCATAATCCCTTTTAATTTCCAGACGTCTTTAGGGAGTACTTTTCCGCCTTTTAATTTTGCTGTGATAAAACCTTTCAGTAATCTCCAAAGCACAGTCGGCTTAAGCATTTCAGCAGTCAGTTTTGACGAGCTAGAGCCTTTTTCATATTGTTCCCCGATTCCAACCAATATACTAGCCAGACCGTAGAAAAAATCTATACCGTGCACTAAACCAAGTTTAAAACCAGTTTGGACCCGGTCACGAAAACCCATCTGATCTCCTTCCTCAAGAGAAGGAAGGAATCGCAGATCCATTTGAGCATTCGCGCTTTTGGTAATTTCTCCTGATACATAAGGGGTTGGAGCAGTTGCCAATAACACCGTATCTTTTGACTCTATTAGAATCTCACCTTTTTTTGAACATGAGGCCAGGATCATGGAACCAGTTACTGATTCACCCAGTCGGTCAAACATCTTTTTGCTGTAAGGAGCCCATTTCCATCTGAATGTGCCGCTCCTGCCAGATGTGTGCGCCCAGGCAACTGGTTCACGAGGAAGGACGTCGGTCCTTTTTTCATCAAGGAGCTCGTGATAATCCTGATATGTTGTCAGAGGTACATTCTTGCGGAACTCCTCTACAGTTTTTGGAATTTTGTCGCCTAATAACATGCGCCCCATCATACTGTTTCCTAGTTCACCGATCTGCTCCAGGAGGAGGCGTTCTTGAATTTCCATGAATTCATCTATGCTCAAATCAAGGAAACCTAAATACTTCATCCAGATTTCCTTCTTTCGACCTTGTTCAAGCAATGTATTCAGATCAGTCATTATTCCTCCTGACTATATGTTGATTGGATTGTCAAAGGTTCTGGGACCCAGCGGTATTTTGAGGAAAGTTTGGTTATTTTAATATCCTCGAACCCTGCTTTTTTCAATTCTTTATACCAACCTTCAGGTGTTCTTGTATTGCTTATTGCGACAGATTCTGCCCATGCCCGAGCAGGATTTTTTTGTAAGAGAAAGTAGATAAAAACTAGCACTCTGGTGAGACCGCGAATAATTGGTAGTTCCCAGAAAGGAGATATGCCTACGTCAATAAAAGATAATAACCCACCGGGTTTTAGCACCCTTCTTTTTTCGGAGAGCATAAGGGAAATATTCATGTGATGAGAAGCCAAACCAGACATCACTACATCGAATGATTGCTCAGAAAAGGGAAGAGCCATCGCATCACCACAAATTAAACTGATCAACGCTTGTTTATCTTCCTTGTATATTTCTTCCTTGCCTTGTCTGAGCATTGATTCAGTGAGATCCAGACCTACGATGTGAATACCAGAGGAAATCTCGGCAGCTAATTTTCTGGGAATGACAGAAGTTCCGGTCGCGATATCAAGGACTATTTGACCTTCTTTGATAGGAGTTCGTATTACAAGTTCATCTAAAAATCTTCGGTAACTCCAGCCCCAGAATTTATTTAATTCCCAATCAATTGATTCTTCATAATGTGAAGAAAGCTCAATAAATGTTTCTTTGATGGCCTTTTTTTCTTTCATCTATTCCTATAGTTGATTATCCAGTTATTTGTCTCGATGAAAAGTTTTAACATAGCTCATTATACTCCTATTTATTTATGTGTTTTTCCAATTGATTTCTAGATGTAAAATCTATCTTTATCTACTTCTTCCCTTAATATCCGTAGTTCTTTTTCGCTGGGTGGGGGATTGTCCGTGACCTCATCTGCCACCAGGAGCTCAAAACCGGTATTCTCCAGGACTTGATCAACACTGGTGCCGGGTTGGATCGAGAGCAGTTTCATGCGTTTGCTCTGATCATCATATCCAAGGATGCCCAGTGTTGTGACTACCCTGTAAGGGCCGGTATTCGGGGGTAAGCCCACTTCCTCTCTGGCATCTGGACCGGACAGGTAACCTGGCGTGGTGATGAAGTCAACATGCTCCACAAATCGCAGCTTATCATGTTTCATAATCGCGATCGTCCGCCAGCAGTGAGAGCCAACGTCATTGCCGCCTCCGCTGCCTGGCAGGCGAACCTTGGGGTGATCATGGTCACCGATCACTGTAGAGTTCAGGTTTCCGTAGGGATCGATCTGTGCGCCGCCCAGGAAACCGTAATCCACAAATCCACGCTGGGCTGTTTCAACGATATCGAGGATCCCGGAAGCAGCCAGGGCTTTATGGAAAGTTCGCCTTTCGCCGACAGCGAGCGGAAGTTCCTCCAGTATGGCGCCAGTTCCTCCAAACTCAAAAATGCTAATCAGGTTAGGAGCGTGCATTTTTTGTGCCAAAGCGCCAGCCAGCATAGGAATCCCTGTGCCGATGAAGACTGTGGAATTGTCCTCCATTAATCTGGATGCTGAGCAGATCATCAACTCGTTGGGGTTGTAGGTAGGTTGAGTCATAGGGAAACCTCCGGCACCATATCCTTAAGTTCCTGCAAGCGCTGCCTTCCGATCAGATCCAGATAGGCCTGGTGATCATTCAGGTCGTAGATATATTTCTGGAGATAGGATTGCGTTGTTTCAGGGTCCCTGGAAGCCTGCACCCAGGCTTTGATTTGGGGTTCATCCCGTTCATATACATAACACATCTCCCCTGGATGGGACCCGAAGGGAGCTTCGACAACTGCGTCAACAAGGTAGTGAGGGATAATCGTACGGTCGGGCTGGCGGCGGATCTCTTCTGTTGAAACGATCCTTTCTGTGCTGATCAGCAATCGTTTGGATGCCCGGGCCATTTCAAAAGCAAAACCACTGATGCCATCAATCTGGCAGTTACCGTATTTATCTGCCCGGTGGACATGGATCAACCCCACATCGAGTATCAGGGCCGGAAGCAAAGCTATTGGATCGCCAGTAAAGGGATCTTCTACAACTTTAGCCGCGCTGTATTTTAAGGTGTCTGTTCCCAACATTGACCGGGTGGGAATAAACGGAACTCCCATCGCAGCGGCCTTAAATCGCCAGGCAATGGCGGCATTGCTCCATTCAACACAATGTTCTACCCGACCACTTTCCACTTCTCTGCGCAGGCAGTTAGAGATTCCATAGACTTCCATTCCTATATAGGTATGGTCGAGGGCTTTCACCAATCCGGCGCCCAGCAGCAGATCCAGTTCATATACTCCCTGTCCAGCTACCCGGAGCTCTTTCTTCCCTTGGCGAATGATCTCATTGACCAGTGACTGAGGGCAGCGCACGGTACCGTAAAGTTCCGTGCCAATATAGTCGCCGTCATTGATGAATTTGGCAACGGCTTCTTTCTCAGTCATTCGTTTATCTATCAATCCTCGTGGTTTTCCCCGATTATGCTCCCGGAATGCATTCAGATCGGGAGGCTGCAGCATTACACCTTTGCCAGACGATATCACCTTCATCAATACCTCCTGCTTATTTTTCAAGAAAAAACATTAAGGCATCTTTTAATCAGATTTGCCCTCAACCTGATCGGAAATGAGGATCTCTGTTGATAGTGAGAAAAAATAAAATTAAACCAACCAGAGGTGTTATTTATCGATGCAGTTCAGGCGCGGCCAGGAATGACAAGCCGTTTTCAGTTAAAGCCCAGGCCGTTTTATTGGTGGCGATGAATTTATCCATAAAATTCCCGGCCAAAAACTCCCAATCCCCGGCTTGCTTGACTTCTTCTTTATCCCGGAAATAGTCCAGGATATCCGATGGGTGTTCCCGTGTCGCATCTATTTCAGGATCACCACCCTCATGTTTGGCGGAAATGTTGGCCACGTGATCTGCGATTTCCACCAACTCATCACGGCGGTTATAGGGTTGGATGACGATGCTCTTGTAGGTTTCTGTGATGTGATGTTCAAACCGAACAATGTCTTCAAAACCCAGATCTTTCCTGAACTGAGCAGTGATTTCCATGGTTTGGTTGTCCACAGAATTGCTCCAATTAAAACCGATCAAGGGGGTTGTGCCGTCATCACGGGCAAATAATTTGGCGCCCAGCAGAGTCCACAAGCCGGCATAGGGATTGTCATTCCCCATAAAAACAGAAATCTTGAATTCATTATTCACACCCAGGCGGTGCAGCATATATCCCAGCAGTACTGTGCCGGGATTGATATTTAATACCTGCTTCACGCCGTAAGTTGTGTAATAGTACAGGAACTCATCCAGCCAGTCCAGCGCATGTTGATTAGGTTGGCCAACACCGCCAAAATACCCCGTGATCGTAGACGGGCCGCCCAAATGGACGTTGGAGCCATCTGTCCCCTTGGTATCGAGTGTTTCAACGTAGCTGGTCCCTAAAATTTGCATGGCTGCCGCAAATGCAGCCAGATCGCCATCTTTTTCCTGCTCCTTCATTTTCCTGACCCGGATAAAACGACCAGGCATTAACATGCTTTCAGCGATGGCTTTTTCTGCGATCATCCGCACCCAGGGGAAATATTGGCAGGCACTGATCTCCAGGGTGACTGCAAAATCATCATTAAATGTGGTTTGGCTGGCTTTATCCCCCAGCACTTTTTTACGGTAATCCTCAACCGATATAAAAGCCCCACTTTCTTTTTTCTCTTGCAGCCAGTTCAGATCATCCAGATATTCCGGTTTGGTCTTCTCCACGATTGCCAGCAGGTTATCCAGTTTCCGGGCCTGATCGGCTTTGTTATTAATTTCCTCAGGAGTTCCATATTTCTCCACTACCGCCAGGAAATCGTTGATGATTTTCATATCTGGATTGAGAAGGATGTTGTTTATTGCTTCTAATCGATCGGGGTTTATTTTTAAGCGGGAACGTAGGTCGGTCATATTTATTCTCCATTTACTTGTGAAGCGTAAGGTGTAAGGTGTAAAGCGATTAATTGGTTAGTATAAATCCACATTAATGTGATTTGTCGCAAAATTGATCTGCTTTGGATATCATGCCTCCTAGTAATTGACATATCGTCTTACTTGCACTTGTTAATTCAATAAAAACGTCTTGTTCAATATATCCACATTGGTAAGCTACAGATATCCAATGTTCTGTCTCGTATGTTTCAGCGTAAGCATCTGTTAATTTACTAACGAAATGTTTTACATATCGCCGTTTTCCCCAAGCTTCTGCAATTTGTGCTCCAATTGATCTGGAGGATCTCCTTATTTGATCTGTCAATGAATATGTTTCTGATTTTGGGAACTTTATTGTTATTCGATATATTTGATTTGCCAACTCCATTGCTTTTTCATAGGATGTAAGTGTTTTATAACTACGAACATACGGTAATTTCTTGTTCACTGATGCCCCCCTATTTTTGTGTCTCAACGCTTTACGCCTTACTATTTACACCTTACACAAATTCCTTGATAAATTTATTAACTTCCCGGTTTCTGCTCCTGTGGTTACAGTAACCCCATGAGATCCGTAAACTCGTCATCACTCATCGTGAACCAATTCTCTTTTTGAGGGAAGGTTTTGTCCTTAACTTCTTTGTTGTATTGGATGAGGCCGTTTTGGAGAACTTCTCCGGCATTGCCGTAGACTTTGGCCATCTTGGGCGTGAATTTTGGATAGAGGCCGAACATGTCATGGAAGATCAACAGCTGTCCGTGGGCGTCCGGGCCAGATCCAAGGCTCATGATCAGGCAGTCTTCTGCCCGTTCGGTGATTATTTTAGTTACCCGGTCGGGCACCATTTCCAACAGGATACAGAACGCGCCAGCTTCTTCCAGCGCTTTGGCATCATCAATGATCTCTTTGGCCTGAACAGCCCCTTTCCCCTGAACCCGGAATCCACCCAGGGCGGCTACACTCTGGGGAGTCAAACCTAAATGGCCGACAGCTGGAATTCCAGCATTAACGATAGCATGCATGCGATCAGCCATCACATGCCCGCCCTCCAATTTGATGGCATCACAGCTGGCTTCTGCCATAAACCGACCGGCATTTAACACCGCGGATTCAACACTTGCCTGGTAGGACATATAAGGCATATCACCCACGAGGAAAGCCGTTGGCGCGCCTCTGCGGACTGCCTGGGTATGACGGATCATATCTTCCATGGTCACAGGGAGAGTACCATCATATCCAAGCATGGTCATGCCCAGGCTGTCTCCCACTAAAAGCATATCCATTTCAGCCTGTTCCTGAAAATAGGCAGTGGGATAATCGTAGCAGGTCAACCAGGATATCGGTTCACCTTTGGCGGCTTTGTCGAAAAGGGTGCGGATGGTGACTTTTTTGCGGTCGGACATAAGGTTTCCTCCAGATTTTTTTGGTCCGGGCTGCTATTTCCGGGTATAAGGGAAAACACCCTCAATACAAACGGGTGTTTTTGGCAGGATTTTATTTTCATTTAGGAGCTTACCGTTCAGGAAAATATTGCAGCTCCTAAAGCGGGGTGTTCTAATGGAATGACATGTCTGGTCCAGTGTCATAGATAGATCCTGGTCACACCAAACGATCCGTGAACAATCTATATTTTACGCCATTTGTAACAAGGGGGCAAGAAAAACGAGTTTTTTGAGATGTGCTTTGTGGAAAGAGAAGATGTTTTCTCATGATTGAGGTAGTATTTATTGTGATAAAGATAACTTGCTAAGCAACCCTTTTTTAGTCATAATATTTTTAGTATGGCGCTTTAGGTTAACCTGAGATTATCTTTGTTTTTCTGAAACACTAACAATTCATTTCTCATTCACAAAGGGAGTGGTTTATGACCGCAAAAATCATTGATGGCCGAGCTGTTGCAAAAGAAGTCCGCGATGCTGTGGCCGCTGACGTAGCAGCTATGGTGGCAGAGGGAAAGAACCCGCCAGGATTGGCAACAGTTTTGGTTGGTGAAAACCCTGCCTCTCAGGTCTATGTAAGCATGAAACACAAAGCTTGCGAAAAAGCAGGGATCAAATCCATTGGCCATATTCTTCCGGCAACAGCAACCCAGGAAGAAGTTGAAAAAATGGTTAAGGATCTAAACGACGATCCAGAAGTCCACGGCATTCTTGTTCAGCTTCCTCTGCCAGATGGTTTGGATGATGAAAGTGTGCTCAGAACCATCAGCATAAATAAGGATGTGGATGGATTCCATCCCTTAAATATTGGTCGCCTGGCGCAAAAAGGCAGAGAACCCCAGTTTGTGCCGGCAACCCCGGATGGCGTTTTATACCTGCTGAAAAACGCTGGCGTAGAACTCGAGGGAGCCAATGCGGTCGTGTTGGGCAGGTCTTTTATCGTTGGTATGCCGGCGGCCTTGCTGCTGGTGAAAGAGAATGCCACAGTAACAATCTGTCATTCCAGGACAAAGAATTTGAAGGAAAAGTGTGCTGAAGCCGATGTGCTGATCGCCGCAGTAGGCCGCGCTGAAATGGTCAAGGGCGACTGGATCAAACCGGGTGCCGCAGTGATCGATGTTGGCACTAACCGCGTTGATGATGAAAGTGTAGAACGTGGATACAGATTGGTGGGAGATGTTGATTATAATGAAGCCTTGGAAGTAGCAGGTTATCTCACACCTGTTCCGGGAGGCGTTGGACCGATGACAATTGCCATGCTGCTGCGGAACACCGTTCGCGCTGCCAAATTGGCCAATGGAAGTTGATCCGGCAGATCAAGCTGGCCTTGTTGTTATTCATAATAAAGGAGTGAACAGATGACTTTTGAGAAGAAACCCGTAACCCCGTCTCCATTGACGCTATTGGATCCAGTACCATCGGATATCGATATCGCTCATGCAGCGGTAATAAAACCGATCAAGGATCTTGCGGATGAGATCGGGATCCTGGATGATGAGCTTGAGTTATACGGTAAATACAAAGCCAAAGTGACTCTTGATATCCTGGAACGGCTGAAGGATGTGCCGGACGGAAAATATATTGATGTAACTGCCATCACCCCCACACCACTGGGTGAAGGCAAAACCACCACAACGGTGGGATTGAGCCAGGCCCTGGGTGCTCACCTGGGCAAAAGCCTGTTTACCTGCATCCGCCAACCAAGCCAGGGACCAACCTTTGGCATCAAGGGTGGCGCAGCAGGTGGCGGTTACAGCCAGGTCATTCCCATGGAAGATTTTAACCTGCACCTGACCGGCGATATCCATGCCATAACTGCTGCCAACAATCTGGTTGCGGCGGCGATCGATACCCGCATGTACCATGAAAGCCGACAGAGTGATGAAGCGCTCTTCAAACGCCTTTGTCCTCCAGATAAAAACGGGAAAAGGGAATTTGCCCCGATCATGTTCAGCCGACTTAAAAAACTGGGAATTGATAAAACAAACCCCGACGACCTGACTCCGGAAGAATATGGCAAATTCGTGCGCCTGGATATAGATCCAGATGCTATCACCTGGCGCAGGATTGTAGATACCAATGACCGCATGTTGCGAGAAATTGAGATCGGCCTTGGTCCCAAAGAGGGAGGATTCACCCGACGAACCGGTTTTGATATCTCTGTCGCCAGCGAGATTATGGCTATTCTGGCCTTAACAACCGATCTGGCTGATATGCGCGAGCGCTTTGGACGGTCAGTTGTGGCCACCAGCAGGGCTGGCGATCCAGTCACTATGAATGATCTTGGTGTGGCAGGCGCTGTTACGGTCTTAATGAAAGATGCTATCAAACCCACTCTAATGCAGACCGTGGAAGGCACCCCGGCCCTGGTCCATGCTGGTCCGTTTGCGAATATCGCTCACGGCAACAGTTCGATCATCGCAGATAGAATTGCTCTTAAACTGGCAGACTATGTGCTGACAGAATCTGGCTTTGGCGCGGATATCGGTATGGAGAAGTTCTTTAATATTAAATGCCGCTACTCCGGACTGATCCCTGATGTGGTTGTGCTGGTCGCGACAGTACGGGCATTAAAGATGCACGGCGGCGGTCCCACAGTTACAGCTGGCGCTCCCCTGGATCCAGCATATGTGACCGAGAACCTGGACCTGCTGCAGAAAGGTCTCTGCAACCTGGAAGTCCATATCGAAAACGCACTGAAGTTTGGTATCACAACAGTTGTTGCAGTAAACAGCTTTAAAGACGATACTCCGGCAGAGGTTGAAATGGTACGTGAAGCCGCCATGAAGGCCGGCGCCTACAATGCCGTTGTCACCCGCCACTGGATGGAGGGAGGCAAGGGCGCGGTTGATCTCGCCAAGGCAGTAGTTGAAGCCTGTGAGCAGCCCAGCGACTTCAAATTCCTCTATCCGCTGAAAGGCACTTCCATCAAAGAAAAAATCGAGATCATCTGCAAGGAGATCTACGGCGCTGATGGCGTAACCTATGAGCCTCTGGCAGAAAAGAAGGTTGAACTGTACACCAAACTGGGCTTTGATGAACTGCCGATGTGCATGGCCAAAACTCACCTGAGCATGAGCCATGATGGGACCCTAAAAGGCAGGCCAACTGGGTTTACTGTTCCGATTCGAGATATCCGGGCTTCGGTTGGCGCTGGATTCCTGTATCCTTTGCTAGGCTCGATGAGCACTATGCCCGGCCTGCCCACTCGGCCAGCTTACTACGAAATTGATATCGATCTCGAAACAGGCCAAGTACTTGGTCTGTCCTAAATCAATCGTTTGAACAGGTTGATTTAATTTTCAATAACTTAATCGGGGCGGTTAACCAGGGATGGTTAACTGCCCCTGTTTCAAACCCCATCTTTAAGGGGTCTTTAATGGTTGAACTATTTAGTTGAATTGAAGGATGCGATGAAGAATCGCGGATCGGTATCTTTCCATTGGTGGGATTTTCATCATGACTGGACGCTGCACAGCGGGGATGTCATCGAAGAAATTACCCTGACAATATATGTAAATGGTGTGGAGTTTGTCTCTTTGATGGGAACGCCGCTCAATCAAGACTGGTTGGCGGTTGGTTTCTTAATGAACGAGGGGATCATCGAGAGTTTGGATGAGATCAGCGATCTCAGGATCACACCGGAAGGTTGCTGTATCGATGTCTGGCTGAACCGGGATGTTGATCTCCCTCAGAAAATGGTCCTGACTTCTGGATGTGGAGGAGGATTAACCCGGGAAGATTTCCAACCCGAGATAGAACCTCTGCCTGTTGGGATCCGCACGACACCGGATATGATCCTCAAAGCATTTACACACCTGCAAACAAAAGAAAGCCTTTATGCCAGGGCCCGGGGAGTACACGCCGCTGGTTTGCTGGATCTAGAAACAGAGAGTTTACTCCAGGTTGTGGAAGATATCGGCCGGCATAATTCGATTGACAAACTTAATGGTGCCTGTCTGATGAAGGATATTCAAATGAAAGGCCGGGGCTTGATATCCACAGGCAGGATATCTTCTGAAATGCTGCGCAAGGGTGCATTTATGGGCTGCCCGATAATTGCCTCCAGAACATCTCCAACCTCGGCAGCGGTTGACCTGGCTCGCAAGTGGAATATTACACTGATTGGGTATGCTCGACATGGAAAACTGAGAGTATACTGTAATCCAGAACGTTTGGGTTTTGAATAGTTGCTGAACACGGGAATTGAAAAATTATACGTACTGGCTGAGTATTAAGGAGAGGCCATGGATAAAAGTTTAGAAACCATCTTTTCCAAATATGAGGGTAAGAGGGAAAACGTTATTCCGATCCTGCAAAAGGTACAGGAAGAGTATACCTATCTGCCACAGAACTTGATGGCTGAAATTGCAGAATATACCCGCGTTCCGGCGAGTGATATATATGGAGTAGCCACATTTTATGCCCAGTTCCGTTTTACGCCTACAGGTGAAAACCTGATTTCTGTCTGCCGGGGTACCGCCTGTCATGTTCGGGGAGCCCCAAGGATATTTGAGGAAATTACATCCCAGCTGGGTCTGGATGGAGAAGGCACAACGGAGGATAAAAAATACACTGTCGAAACTGTTGCCTGTGTCGGTTGCTGTGCCCTGGCACCGGTCATGACAATCAATGAAGAAGTACATGGGGATTTGACCAAACAGAAGGTTAGAAAATTGGTTCAGACCAAAGGGGATCAGAATGGAGAAGAATAATCGGACGATCCTTATTTGCAGGGGAACGGGCTGTGAATCCTCCAAGTCACCCGATATTCAGGCGGCTTTAGAAGAAAGCCTTCAAGACACGGATGTGGAAGTGAAATTCACTGGCTGTCACGGAATGTGCCAGCAAGGTCCAATTGTTATCGTTGAACCGGAAGATGTTTTTTACGCGAAGGTTCAAACTAGAGATGTCGCAAAAATTGTAGATAAACATATCCATCAGGGTGAACCAGTTGAAAAACTTTTTTACCAGGATCCAACCAGCAAAGACAGGATTTCAAGTTATCACGAAATTCCATTTTATGCACGTCAGAAACGGCTGGTTCTGCGCAACTGCGGACAGATCAACCCAGAAGATATCGAGGACTCCCTGGCAGTTGGAGTGTACCAAGGGCTTGAGAAGGCGCTTGGGATGGAGCCCGTCGATATTGTCGGTGAAGTAAAAGCGTCCGGGTTGAGAGGCCGCGGCGGCGGCGGGTTTTCCACCGGCATGAAGTGGCATTTCTGCCAGACCGCAAAAGGGGATCCAAAATATGTTCTCTGCAATGCAGATGAAGGAGACCCTGGCGCGTTTATGGACCGCTCTGTGTTAGAAGGCGATCCGCATTCTGTGCTTGAAGGGATGATTATCGCTGGATTTGCTATAGGTGCCAATCAAGGATACATATACTGCCGGGCCGAATATCCCCTGGCGATAAAAAGATTGCAGATCGCTATTGAACAGGCCAGAGAAAAAGGTTTTCTGGGTAAGAAAATCCTGGGAACTAAATTCAGTTTTGATATTGAAATCTTCCATGGAGCAGGAGCTTTTGTGTGTGGAGAAGAAACAGCCCTGATCACTTCTATAGAAGGCAATCGGGGAATGCCCCGATCCAGGCCTCCATACCCTGCAAACGAGGGATTACATGGAAAACCCACCCTGTTAAATAATGTCAAAACCTATGCCAACATTCCGCTGATTATCAGTAATGGCTCAGAGTGGTTTGCCGACATCGGAACCGAAAAAAGCAAAGGCACTGCAGTATTTGCTCTGACCGGGAAGATTGCTAACAGCGGGCTGATTGAAGTCCCGATGGGTGTAACTCTGCGGGAGATCATTTATGATATTGGGGGCGGTGTCCTGGATGGGAAAAAGTTTAAAGCGGTGCAAACCGGAGGTCCTTCCGGAGGATGCCTGCCTGAATCTTTCCTGGACACCCCGGTTGACTATGACTCTTTGATTGAAGCAGGATCGATGATGGGATCAGGCGGCATGGTTGTATTGGATGAGGATACCTGCATGGTTGATGTTGCCCGCTACTTCCTTGATTTTACGGAAATGGAATCCTGTGGAAAATGTGTTCCCTGTCGTCTGGGGACCAAACAAATGCTGAATATCCTGGAAGATATTGTGGAAGGAAGGGGGCAAGCTGGTGATATCGAACGCCTGGAGGAAATTGCCAGGGGGGTGAAACTGGGATCACTTTGTGGTCTGGGTCAAACGGCCCCTAATCCCGTATTAACCACCTTGAGATATTTCCGGGACGAATATGAAGCCCATATCCTTGGAAACGCCTGTCCGGCAAAACAATGTAAGGCATTTATCTCTTTCCATATCCTGGACAGCTGTGTTGGCTGTGGTTTATGCAGGAAGAATTGTCCTGTTGAGGCTATCAGTGGCGAGCAAAAAGAAATCCACACGATTGATCAGGATATTTGTATTCAATGTGGGGTTTGTTACGAGGTATGTCCTCCCAAGGTTTTCTCAGTAGAAATTCGTACTGGGGCAGAGCGGTTGATTGAAGAACCGGTTTAATTTATTCTTCGCGCATAATTGGAGATATTTATGAGTGACCATTTCAAATTAACGATTGACGGGCAAACAGTGCAGGCGGAAGATGGCATGTCCATCCTGGAAGCTGCCCAGGCCAATGACATATATATTCCCCATCTATGCCATCACCCGGACTTGGTTCCCGTGGGCGCTTGCCGGATGTGTGGTGTAGAGGTTGATGGTGGCAAGATGGTAATGTCATGTATGACACCGGCCCGGGAAGGAATCCAGGTGATAACCGACAGCCCGGATATTCACACCGCTCGAAAAGTTACCATGGACCTTCTCATTGCAGACCATCATATGGACTGCCTGGCGTGTGAAGCAGCGGATGATTGTGAGCTTTTGACTGTATCGGCATATCTGGGAATCAAACCTGATGGGCAGTCCGGGATTCGAAAAATGGGACGCGATCTGCCCCTCGAAACATCAAACCCATTCTTCCAGTTTGATCCTAATAAATGTATTCTGTGCGGGATTTGCGTCCGGACCTGCGAAGAGATCGTTGGATTAGGCGCACTGGGGTATATCAACCGGGGATTCAAGACTGTGATTGGAACATTCGGCGATAAAGGGTTTGTAGATTCGATCTGTGAATCATGCGGAGAATGTATCTCCCGCTGCCCGGTGGGAGCTCTGGTTCCCAAAAAACCTCAAATGGCATCCCGTGAAGTTCGCACCACCTGCGCTTATTGCGGTGTGGGATGCGGGATATACTTCGGTGTCAAAGGGGACAGGATTGTCAGCGCCCGGGCCGACTATGAAAGTCCACCAAACCAGGGAAGCCTCTGTGTAAAGGGACGTTATGGTTATAAATTTGTAAATCACCCCGACCGCTTGACAACTCCCCTGATCAAAAAAGATGGCGAATTTGTAGAAGCGACCTGGGATGAAGCTTTGGATTTAATTGCCAAAAAGTTCAAAAAAAGCAAGGGTAAGAAATTCGCAGCACTGACCTCGGCTAAGTGTACCAATGAGGATAACTACCTGGTCCAAAAATTTACACGGGCGGTGATGGGTACAAATACCATAGATCACTGCGCCAGGCTTTGACACTCTCCTACTGTGGCCGGTCTGGTCACAACTTTTGGTTCCGGAGCAATGACCAATTCAATTGAAGAAATCGATAACGCAGGTACGATCTTTGTGATCGGCTCCAATACTACGGCGGCTCATCCTGTGATCAGCCACCGTATGAGGCGCGCCGCCCGGAACGGTGCAACTTTGATCGTTGTTAATCCCAAGGAAATCGATCTTGTCTGGTCGGCGGATTATTTTGTTCAGCCCAAACCTGGCTCTGACACTGCTTTTTTGATGGGAATGTGCCGCTATATTGTGGAGAATAACCTGCACGATAAAAAATTCATCGCGGATAAAACTGAAGATTTTAAAGTGTTTCAAAAATCGCTGGCACCATATACACCTGAATTTGTGGAAGAGATCACCGGAGTACCCTGGGAGCAAATTGCCCTGGTTGCCCGGGTCTATGCCACTAAAAAACCAGCCTCGATTTTTTATGCCATGGGTATAACACAGCATTCCCACGGAACCGATAATGTCATGGCGGTTGCTAATCTGGCCATGCTGACAGGGTCCATCGGGAAACCATCTGCGGGTGTGAATCCCCTCCGGGGACAGAATAATGTTCAGGGGGCTTGCGATCTTGGCGGACTGCCCAATGTTTACCCCGGATATCAGCGTGTTGACAACAAACAGATCCAGGAAAAATTCGAAAAAGCCTGGGGAACGAAGCTGTCCGGAGAATTGGGCCTGACCCATACTGAGATTTTCGATGCCATTCTGGCCGGGGATGTGAAAGCGATGTATATGGTCGGCGAAAACCCAGTATTAACTGAGGCGAATGCCAAACACGCTCAAAAAGCGTTAAAAGAACTGGATTTCCTGGTCAGTCAGGATATTTTTCTGACAGAGAGCGGTCAGTATGCTGATGTTGTGCTGCCTGCTGCATCTTTTGCTGAAAAGGAAGGTACATTCACAAACACGGAGCGTAGAGTGCAGCGGGTTCGTCAGGTTATTCCTCCCCGGGGGGATTCCAAACCGGATTGGTGGATCACTTCCCAGATTGCGAAGGCTATGGGTGAATCCGGGTTTGATTTTCAATCCCCGGAAGAGATCATGAACGAGATCAATGAGGTGTCCCCGATCTATGGAGGCATCACTTATAAACGGATTGAAGAGCGCGGATTGCAGTGGCCCTGTAAGGATAAAAAAGACCCAGGAACGCCTTACCTTCATAAAGGGAAATTTTCCCGTGGGAAAGGTAAATTTGTACCGCTGGATTACAAACCATCTGCGGAAATTGCCAACAAGACCTATCCGCTGATCCTGACTACAGACCGCAGCCTGTATCATTACCATACGGTAATGACCCGAAAGGCTGAGGGTTTGGATGAATTGCATCAGGAAGAGTTGATCAAGCTCCATCCGGATGACGCGGCGCAATTCGGTGTTAGGGATGGGCAGTGGGTAGAAATCTCATCCCGCCGGGGAACCATTAAGGCCCGGGCTCACGTGACAGATATCTGCCAGCCCGGGATGGTATCAATGACCTTCCATTTTGTGGAAGCCCCAACAAATGAGATCACCAACCCGGCCCTGGATCCGATTGCCAAGATCCCAGAGACAAAAGTGAGTGCTGTCAAAATCACTCCTTTACCGGAATAAAAATCGAGTTGGAAAATATAAAAGGGCTGTCATACTAGACAGCCCTTTTCATTTAGGGCTTAATGGATTAATCTACAACCAGAATATTGCCAGAGCATTCTTTGAAAATCAGGTTTAAACGCATGACAAAAAAAAACACCACCCCCCAGGATTATCAAAAAATAGACCCGGATGATTTTTTCAACTATGAAGAAGGATATGTTGAAAAAGGTGGTGGAGGTGGAAGCAGCTCCAAAAAGAACCATCCAAAAGGGGCCAAGACCTTCAGGGCGATGAAAAAACAACAGCGGGAACGATCCAGGGAAGGATACCGAAATGAGATTGAAGCTTCACTTAAACAAGTGCTGAGAAACTTCTCGACATATGATGACCCAGACCAACAACTGAAACACCTCAACCTGTATAAAATTTGGATCGAAGACAATCTTCGATCATTGTCTTCTCTAGATGATTCGGCCTTTGAAATAACATTCAGTAAATCGGGCGGTCCTGGGGGACAGAACGTCAACAAACGGGAAACTAAAGTAACATTGCTGCATAAACCAACATTTATGCAGGTGGTAAATGACCAAACTCGCAGTCAGCTTAAGAATAAAAAACTAGCAGGTGAGATCCTTCTACGGCGGCTGCAGGATCATATTGATGATTGGAGGGAGTATCTGGCCCCGGGTCAGATTGTGGATCTTGAGTTGGTTAAAACCCTGCTTGATAAAGAGGGTTAAAAAAATGTTGCATTAAAAATGACTGGTCAAAAACTGACAGACACAGTCCTAATAATTTGTGTTGAAAGAAGTGGGGGAAATATGTATAAACTATCCATTCGTTAGATCAATTCTTGTCACAGAACGGTCACACTCTTCTCATGCGGCTTATAACGCCAGCTTGTTATAGTATTCACAAGCAAATAATAACTAGCTGAATATTGTAACAAGGAGCGTACTATGTCTAAGATCCTGATTGTTGATGATGATCCTGATTTTGCAGATGCAACTCGACTGTTGATGGAACATGAAGGACACCAGGTGAAATGGGCTAGTGGAGGCAAACTGGGTTATCAACAAGTTATGAACGAAGATCCAGATCTGGTGATCCTGGATGTGATGATGGAGTCTGTCCTGGAAGGAATCGCTATTTCTCGCAAAATGCATCAGAATCCTGATACCTCTGATATTCCCATTATGATGGTGTCTTCTATAGCCCAAACAGATTATGCTGCCCTGTTCCCAACTGATGAATATATCTACATTGATGCCTATTTAAATAAACCGGTTGACCCAACCATGATGGTAAAAAAGGTGCGCAGGATTTTGACCTAGGTTAATTAATCCACGCCATACACTCCGGAGGTATTGAGATGGGAAGACAGAGTGCTGCTCTGGCTGTTGATAATACTCTTGCTAAAACCAGGAATGGGATAAGTATCAATGAGTTGAAACTTCAAGTCAAACAGCTCACTGAGGAAAACCTAAAATTAGAGAAACTTCTTCAGGCCAGAAGCCAATTCATTCGTCTGGTCACCCATGAGTTGAAATCACCCATTGCCGCGGTTGAGAATTACCTAAAGTTGATCCTTCAGGGATATGTTGAATTGGCAGATCAGGACAAGATCCTGGAAAAATGCATCATTCGGACCTGTGAAGAAAGGCAATTGATTGACGATCTGCTTGATCTGGGGCGGATCGAGCAGATTGAGTCTCTTCCAACAAGTCCAGTAAACCTGGATAAAGTCCTGGAAAATGTTCTGCATGAATGCCAGGATGATGTCGCTGATAAGAATATTCATTTGACTGTGGATAGCGGGAATGATATTCTCGGCATCAGGGCTGTTCCGGAACTGATAAAAAGCGTTTGGTGCAACCTTGTCAGCAACGCCCTGAAATACACACCGGATAATGGAAAAATCTCGATCAGCCTTCAATCCCACGATCAAACTATCTTCGGTCAGGTTTCAGATAGCGGGATCGGGATTTCAGATGAAGACCAGAAAAAATTATTCCACGAATTTTTCAGGGGAGAGAACGCCAGAAATACCTCTATTGCTGGTACAGGTCTGGGATTAGTGCTGGTAAAAAAGATTGTGGAAGGACTAGGGGGAAAAATATCCTTTGAGTCAGAATTAGGGGTAGGGACGACTTTCAGGTTTGTGATACCTGTCGGAAAAAACCCCGGATTCGAAACTGTCAATAGGACGGGGATATATAAAATGCCAGGACACGAAATGACCCCGCGTTTATTTGGAGATTGACCTATTTAGTATGGATAACCAGTGTCCCATCTGAACTTAACTCAACGGTGAGAGATTGCAGTGGTTGAACGGCTGGTCCATTGGAAACACTGCCATCTTCCTTGAAGTTTGAACCATGACAGGGGCAGTGAAAGCCTTGATTTTCTTCTTTAAGGCTGCAACCCAGGTGGGTACACGTCAGGCTCAGCGCTTCAAACCCCCTTTCAGTATGTATAAGGACTGCCGGAACCTGGTTATGTATGGTTTTTGATCCAAGAGGGTAATGGTCCGCTGGTCCGAGATTGAATTCACTGGAATGAGATTCGTTTTTATAATATGAGAAAAAACGGATGATCCCGCCAAGGCCCGTTAATCCGCTGATTGTTAATATCCCATTGGTCAACAGTTTGAAGAAATCACGACGATATAAGACCCTGTTTTTTTCTACGATAATTCACCTCTCAATCGCATGACACTGGTGGCAGTACTGTGATTCCTGGTTATCTGGATCTTGTTCACAGTTTGTGCCTGCCACTGGCCGAAAAACGAACCGCTGCCCCGTGGCTTTGCCGTAGAGCTCATAAGAGCCGCTGGATAATTCCCTTGTATTCCAGAGCGGTTCACCCAGGTCGGTAATCAAGATTGTGTCTCCGACCTGGAGATCAATAACCGGGTTGAGGAGGACCAGCCTGATGGCAAGGTCGGTATCGCTTTGAATTGTATAAGAGCGAGGAAGCTCAGTTATTGTTCCATGGCAGGTCTTGCATTGGACATATTGAATATCGTCCTGGTTGTTATGAATATCACCATCACCCATGGCTTCTGAGCGAGTATGGCAGTCGATACAATCCAGTGTATATTCACAGCGCACAAACTGGGCGATAGGCTGATAATATTCGTGAAGCCTGCCTGAATATTGATCTTCCCGGGCATGGAATTGCATATCCTTCAGATTGTAATTTCCCCGATTATGACATGTATTGCATTGAGTATATGATAATGAAGTAGAAAGTGTGTGAGTTTGTTCTCCGTCGGGTTGCAGCGGTGAATGGCAGGCTGCGCAGCCTGTCAGCCGGGAATACTCTTCTCCGGGTAATGGGTCCGCTGAAATATGGCAAAACAGGCAATTATCCGCGAAGGACAATAAACTTGATTGAGTTTCCTGAGCCGGATTAAAGGCTGCCAGGGATGCGATATTGGTGGCTGTGTTGGTATCCTGAACAGCGTGGATTCCCATCTGGGCAATCAGGTCATTTTGAGCACCAAAAGAAAACCTGACACTGGCAATAGCCCCGGCATAGGTTGATTGAATACTGGTCTTTACCCGTTGAATGTGATTCCGGTCTTCTGCCTCCGGGCCGCTGTGGCAGGTGTTTCCCCCACATGATTGCTCCACAACCAATAGATCTGAAGGGTTTTTCCCTCCCCTCATTGTGCTGTGAGCCAGATCCGGATCCAGGGAATAAGCTTCACCCCCGTGGCAGATTACACAACCGAAATTTTCAACAGGATGGGAGGGGCTGATCTCCGGCACGTCTTGATGACAGGTGAGGCAATATTCGGGCTCTCCTGAAAAGGAAGGGAGCAGTTCAATGGGATCTGGCTGCCTGGCTTCCAGCCAAATAGTGAATATTATTCCCAGGAGCAAAACGGAAGAAGCAATTAAACGTTTTGTCATTTTGTTAAAGGGCCCTTATTGTTAATAGTAAGATGATCAGAAAAACCAGTAAAGCTGTGATCTGCGCAGGACGGCCGCTGCTGGGAAACCATTTGCCAAGTTCCTGGGGAGCAGTTTTTTTGAAGGTATAGGGTATTCCTGCCACACAGCCCAGGATTACCAAGGGAATAAAAACTCCGAACCAAAACGGACTCCCGAAATGAAGCAGTTCCTGGATCCAAAGGAAAAACCAAGGTGCGCGAACCTGCTCTGTCAGGGCATGTGTTTCTGTAATAGGTGGGGCAATGGGTGCATCTGCCAGGGCTGCCAAAACAACCAGGATTGCCCCCGCATAAAGCATTGCTAAAATTTCTCGATTTACAAGCTCGAAACGAGTGACCCGATTTTGTTTCGGGCCCGGTTTTGTGGGAGGGGAAGTGATACCGCCGTCCCTTCTCACGCGAAAAATGTGCCAGACTACTAAAACACCTGCGGCAATCACAAGCCCAAAGCAGTGCCATGTATAAAATCGGAGCACTGTTGCGGCTCCGATTTGAGGACTGCCAACAACAAAGTAATATAAATTCTCACCGATCAGCGGGATGGATCTCAGGAGATTTGTCCCAGTTACTAAAGCCCATTGGATATCGATATCCCAGCGAAGAATATAACCGGAAAAATCCAACAGAATTGCCAGAATAAAAAGTCCCATTCCAATTAAGTAGTTGACTCTGCGGGGGGATGAATACGCCCCGGTCAATACTACCCGCAGGAAGTGGATTCCAGTTACGGTGAGTAATGCTTGTCCAGCCCAAAAATGGAGGTTGCGTATAAATCCGCCCAATGGGACGTGGAAGCTGATAATTTGCACAGATAAGGCGGCTTTCTCGGGAGTAGGAATGTAATAAAACATTTCCAATAAGCCAGTGATTCCCAAGATGATCGAAAAAAATACAGCCAAACCACCAGCTCCCAATGTGAAGTTGAATCGAGCTTGTTCTTGGGGGATTGTGGGTGGATGCAAATGATGGATAAACGTTGGTCGAGGCATAATGAGAGCGAATTCCTCACCGAAAAAAATTTAGAAATTAGGACCAGGAATGATGATCCAGATAGATTAATCTGCCGTGGTAGATGATACGTAATAGTAGGAAAAACCAGCACAGGATTGACATAATATCTGCGAGTTTTTAAGTATTTCGCGCTGATTGATAATTTCTTCCCCGCATATCATGCAGGTGGTTCGGACACCTGCCTTACTTATGATCTCGCCAAGAGGTGTAGAAAGCTCCACGTTTTGGCGGGAAAATAATAGTTCGTCGGGAATCTTCTGGTATCCGATTAATTGTGTATGCCAACGGCTCTCTTCGTTTGGGGCGTACTCTTTCGCTAATGACCGTATATTAGCTCTGGGGGATAAACGAACGCTCTGGCCGGTGTGCGTATCCACAAATGTGGCAGCTATCTTTCCAAAGTCACTTACCCTTAAAGTCCGCCGTCCAACCCAACATCCTGTGGACGCGCTGACACCGCTGGCAAAACATCCATCGGTCTCTACGAAAGTTAACAGGCGTTTATCGCTCTGGGGCAAGTTAAGGTCTAATATTAAACCAGCATACATCCCCATCCGAACACCGAGTACCTGTCTGGGGCAGACACCCAGGTGCCAGGAGGTCGATTCGGTTAATAACTTCTCAAACTTCTCAATACTTTTTATGTTCAACATAGGATTCCATTATTTGATAGGGCAATAGAAATTTATTCAACCATGCTCACAGCAATATCCCCGGTAGAATCGGGCTTGTTTAGCCGTTTCTCGGTTTCTTCAAAAATGGGGAAATAACGTGAGACCAGGGTGAAAACCAGGATTACTCCTGATAAAACCCCCGCTAAAATGACAATCTCTAAAACGGTTGGGATATATTTATATCCCGCTACAGGGTTCATTCCCCACCAGGAGGCATTAAAACAATTCATGGATATACCAAGAATCACACACGATGCGCTGACCAGAGAGGCCAACCGACTCTCCCGAATTTTTCGAATCGAAAATAGAATGGTCGGGAGTATAACACCAATGATCAATTCAAGTAAAAACAACAGGCTGAATTTTCCGCTGCTGAAAATCAAGTTTTGTTCGTTCGTTACAAATAATTCCCCAATTTTAGCAACCAGGTATATTCCCATTATCCAGGGAATCAGACGTCCCAGTTTTTCAACAAGCTTTTGGTTCAAGCTGCGGCCAAAAACCCAGTAGCTGACTGTTGACCCAGCGATGACCATAGCTACCCCGGAGCCAATCGATGACATCCAGAAGAAAACCGGCAATACCATTGAGTACCACAAAGGATGCAGCCGGTTTGACATCACAATAAAAAGAGTTCCAAGGGATGACTGGTGAAGGGTGGACAGGGTTACGCCAGCGATTACCATGGGGATGGTCATTTTTTTAATGACCCGATTGAGTTTCTGAAACCGTGGTTGTTTTAAGAAGACTGGACTGAGTTCATAGACCAACACAGTTGAATACAGCAAAATGCACCAGCTCACTTCAAACAGGGCGGAATGAATATTGGGATATATAACAAAATGGTAAAAACGGTCCCATCGTCCCAGGTCCATAAAAAGGATCACAAGGACAGAGGAATATCCTACTAATCCAGTTAATACGGTTGGAAAAACTGCAGGATGGAATTCCTTCTTTTGGAAGATATATACAATAGCGGCCAGCGTAAATGCCCCCCCCGAAAATGCTACCATGGAGAGGTCAAAACTGATCCAGATACCCCAGGGATATCCTTTGGAAAGATTAGTGGTTGCTCCAAGGCCCGAATATAACCTGTAGAGGATTGCCAATCCTCCGATCACCACAATCACCGCCAGAACATAAACTGCTTTCGGCATTTTGCGCAGTTCCTCAGTAATTTTCTGGATCATGATTGATCCTCCTTCGACTCTTCAGCGGTTTTATGGTGTTCGTCCTTGGCTTTCCCAAAATATTTAATAGCCAGGAAAATTCCACTTAATGCTAATGCTGTTGTTCCAGCGACAGCAGGGGTTGTATGAGTAACCTGGCGATTTGAATAGGCAGTCGAATGTGTATCGACACATGGGAAACAGAGCTCATCACAGGATACTGGAGAGAGATAAAAAGTTGATGTGCCGCCGTTTTCATGTTCTCCATAAATATGGTCGCATAAATTGGGGTTTTCAACCATACGTTGTTTAGCTTTCTGGAGAATTTCTTCCCGGGTGCCAAATTGGATTGCGCCCGTCAGGCAAGTGGCAGCACAGGCTGGTTCCAGACCCTGCTTTAGGCGATCCTCGCACATATCACATTTAACTATCAAAGGCAGTTGTTCATGAAGATTCATGTTGGGCACTTCAAATGGGCAGGCGTACATACAATACCGACACCCGATACAGCGGTGAGCATCATAAACAACCAATCCATCTTCGTTCCTCCGCAGCGCCCCTACTGTACAAGCAGACACACAGGATGGATCATCACAATGCATGCAATGAAATGGCGCTGTATACCCGGATAAATTGGGGAAGGTACCCATAATGCCTGTCCCTTTCATCCAAATCCGAGTGCTTAACATTGAGACATTATGCTCTGCGCTGCAGGCAACCATGCAAGACCGGCAGTCAATACAAAGAGATGCATCGATCAGGAAGCCGTATTTCCCCTTGTGGATGTTTTCTGACATTGTGATCAATCCTCTTCTTAGACTTCCTCTTTTTTAATGGTTACGCAGGTCTGGCTGAGGGCTTGACCCCCGCTGATAGGATCAGTGAAAGTCACATGCAGATCCGAATCGCTTGCCCCGTTAGCATAAGCTGTTCTTAACCCTTTTGACCGGTGTCCATAACCAAAAGCCATAAAAGCACAATCGGAGCGGATTGCTTCTGTTACAAGCGCCTGGACGACAACTTCTCCGACAGGGCTGGTTACCCTGACATAATCATCGGTTTTGATGTTGCGTTCTGCTGCGGTTGAAGTATGCAGCCAGATACGAGGTTTATCCTCATATTTCTTCAACAGCTGATTATTTTGGGTGGCAGATTGTGTATGCTGTCCCACTTTTCCGGAGAGCAGATAGAGCTCACCTTCTTCCGGAAATGGAGGATCTTCCCAGGTAGGCCAAGGTGAAAAACCAGCCCGTTTTAATGTCTCGGAATAGATCTCGATTTTCCCGGTGGGTGTATTAAAAATGATTTCTTCTTTAGTACTGGATCCTACATCTGGTTTGATAAAACCAGTCGATGTGATGGATTTAAATGATCCATTGATAGGCTCCAGCTGCTGTTTTAGATAATCTTCTTCATCTTCATATTGGAAGAAATCACCCAATCCCATTCGTTCACCAAGCTGTTTGTAAATCCACAAAGCAGAATGGGTATCGCCCTGGGGTTCTATAACCGGCTGCCGGATATATACGTTGTCGCCAACGACGTGCAGCGGATCATATCTTTCCAGATAGGAACTCTCGGGTAGAACGACATCCGCATACCAAGAAGTATCATTCATGATCACGTCAACGACGGCGATGAAGTCCATTTTCTCAAAGGCTTCCATGGTTCTATTTCGATCTGGTAATGCCAGGGCCGGGTTTTGACGCGAGACAAACCAACCATGGGCTTGATAAGGATCTCCCGTGATAATTGCATTGCGCATTTCCTGAAAAACACCTAACTTAAGAGGGACCAAAGGATATTTCCAAGGAACGCCATCCAGACGTTTTGCAGTTGCACGCGGGTAAGCAGGCTGGGGAGGTTTGCCTAAACGGACGCTGCTTGCTTCTGGACTTTCCGCTCCCAGGCAACCACCAGGCGTTAGAACATTACCGCTGAGAGCGTTTAGCGTAGCAATTGCGCGTTCGGTCTGAAATGAATTGACAAAATTTGAGGTGCGCCAGCCAGGATGGGCCATGGCGTTTTGTTTTGCTGCCGCATATTCGCGGGCGATTCGGTCAATGGTTTTGGCAGGAACGCCGGTTATTCCCTCAGCCCACTCCGGGGTATATTTCTGAAACACTTCTGGCATATCATCGCAGTGGTCAACATATTGGCGAACAAAATCGCAGTCAGCCAATTCTTCACTGACAATGACCTGGATCATAGCCAATAGAAAGGCTGCATCGGTGCCAGGGCGGATGGGTATCCATTCCTCAGCTTTCGCGGCGGTTTTTGTAAATCTTGGATCAAGATATACCAGCTTGGCTCCGCGCTTGATGGCATGGATTAGCTCCCCGGTTTCAGATGTTGAAATCGCTTCGGCCAGATTGCGTCCTGTAAGCAAGATAAATTCAACATCATCGTAATTCCGGCTGGGCTCTTCGATCCCATATGTGAGGAGAAAAGCCGTCACCATGGAGTTGAAACATAAACTGCGCTGGGTACCGTAGTTAGGTGATCCGTACGAATACAGCAAGTTTTCAAATTGGGTTTGAGATAGATTATGTGTGGATGAGAAAATCATTGCTTCCGGTCCGTATTTTTCCTTGATGGAAAGCATATTCTCTGCCACAATATCCAAGGCTTCATCCCAGGATGCTTTCCGGAATTTGCCTTCCCCGCGTTTTCCGACCCGTACCATAGGCTGGAGGACGCGGTCGGGATCATAAGTTGTCATCAGCCCTGATTGTCCCCGGGCGCATAAGCGCCCTTTGGAATGAGGATGATCCGGATTTCCTTCTAATTTAACAACTCGTCCGTCCTGGACTTTGGCCAATACGCCACAGCGCCAGACACACATCTCACAGAGTGTGGGGATATATCCATTTCCCTCGGCATTGATAAAACCGGATTGGGCGGCGGATGAAATTACTTCTGGAGGAATAAACGACCCAAGGGCCATTACTCCTGCCGCGTTTCCTGTAATCTTTAAAAAATCTCGTCGAGAAATTGTTTTATTTTTCATATACCATCTCATTAAGCGTAGTTAGCTCTTCCGTTTTTACTCAATATCTTTCTTTCGCTGCATGCCGGCTCGATCGATCAAATAAAATAACAAGAGAGCCATAAGAGAAAACAAGAGAATGAACAAATAAGGATTAACGTTCCATAACTCCGGAATCACAGTATTCCCGTAATTCGCCAGAGCGGAAATCTTTGGAAAAACCTGCTGATATGTCAGCCCGTAAATCACTGCTCCGGTAAGAAAACCAAGTAAACCAGGGACAAGATAATCAATTCTGCCTTCACCGCTCCCGGCGGCGCATGTGCCTGGTCAATATCCGGTAAGGGCCATGCCTATTCCAAAGATCAACCCACCTGCCAGGTTGCCTACCAGGTAAGTGGCAGGAACATTGGGGAAGGTGATCAAGTCCAGTCCTCGTAGAATATAAAGTCCGCTCATCGCCACTACTAGGGCAGTCATCATGAATTTGAGAACGGCCAGATCGGTAAAGCGAAATACGTTCACGATTTTGTAATATTTTGTCAGACCGGCTTTATTTAGTGATAGGCCAAATAACAGGCCCAAAAACAAAGGGGCTACGATAGTCATAATTAATACCTCTTTCCGTAAACCACTAGAGCTGTCAGGATGCCGGAGGCGAACATCCCCATAATAAAAATGAAAGCGCTGGGGGCTAATAACATTCCCCCCGAAATGGCCAGGCCGCTTGTACATCCCCCGGCGATCCCGGAGCCATATTCCAAAACGATTGCACCCAGGAAAGCAATCACCCATCGTTTCCAGCGCTGGGGGCCAAAAATGGCTTTCCATTGTTTATCGTCATTCCCGCGCAATTTCAGTGTTTTACTTGAGGCTGCCCCCAACATTCCCCCGAAAAAAACACCAATCAAAAGTAAAACACCCCAGGTGATGCCTGGTGGCATTACATAATTGAAATAAATATTATCGAATAATTCTGGAGCTACAGCCTGACCAATCAAACCGGCCAAATTTTCAAAAGCTCCTGAGGCGCCTAGAAGATTATCAGCTAATAGAACTGCCAGTATGCCTACAATGCCCAGCAATATGCCGGCTGCATAGGGTGACCATAACTCTTTAGAAAATTGATCTCGCAACCATTTCATTTTGATTGACCTCCTGTTTCATTCATCGATATCAGCCACTGCTTTGAAGACTTTGGCAGCTTTTTCAGGTTTTTTTAATAGCTTGCGAAGTGCCTGCCTTCCCTTAACGTCTATTTTTTCAATCAGGGGTAATAAAGCGACGTTATCTGCTTCATACCCATCAATCGTGTCTGGAATGGATGTAGTGGAAATTGTGATCCAACCTTCGTTGAGTGCGACAAATAAACCACCACCGGAGATCAATAGCAGAATGAATATACCAAGGATAAGATTGCCACTATTCAGGTCGCGAATCCCCAGAACAGATTCTTCATATTGGCGTGTGTAATCGAACAGATCTGCCTCATCGTAATAAATGGCCGTGTCCACAGGGCAATCATTTGTCTGCGCAGCCACTTCTTCTGATTGTGAATTCCCTGAAGCCGCATTCGTTCTTGCGGTGGTTGAGGGGGACCCGGCACCGATCTCCACACCCAATTGGGCCGCATAAACCTCAGCCAGTTCCAAATAATTTTCATGACAGGTGGAACAGGCAGCCTCAACATTTGAGAGTGGGGCAACCATGCCTGTATGCGCTTCTGTTTGATCGAGGCTTTGAACGTTACCGGCATGGCAAAATTCACAGAAATCACCAAATGCATGGGGTTCATGCCATTCTGTTCCGTCATTGTTGACAGGATCCATTGCCTGCACCTCATGGCAATTTTTACAGGATGATGCTTGAGAGCCGCATTGGGCCCTGGCAGGTTGTGGACTGATAAACAGGAATAACAGAGTAATTAGGGTGATCAATCCGAAAACCAGAAATATTGAAGAGGTCTTTTTTAATTGCATCATTTCCTTCCCCGGGGTGATTAACAAGGTGGTATTAAATTAATTCGTTTTCTTGGATTCTTTCGATGATTTGCGCTTTATGAGCGATTCCGTCGCGCACGACTTCTCTTAATAGGTTTAAGGCTTGAATTAAACGGTCATCCGCCAGGTGGTAGACAACGTTTTTGCCTTCACGGGTTGAGTGAACAATGCCCCTCTCCCGGAGAATTTTCAAGTGCCGGGATGTCGTCGATTGGGGTATATCCAGCTCAAGTCCCAACTCTGTCACATTGTAGGGTTTTTCATCCAAAGCGATCAAGATCAGGATCCTTGTGGAGTCGGCCAAAGCGTAACATAAATCGGCCTCTAATTGCGATACTTCCTGTTTTAGAGCCTGTGTTATCATTTGTTTTTCCAGTTATATTGATATTCAAATAACCACATATATTGATATAAATCATAATCCCAATCCTAAAACTGAAAAGTGCTTAATGTCACATGGAGATATACAACCAAAAAATTGTGATTTAATGAAAGGTATAAACATACATAGCGGATTTGCTGGTCCGGGGATTCATAAATTCAAAAAACCCCTCTGAAATTGATCTTCTCGGCCTGAAACTCATTTCCAGTTACCAGAAAAATAAATCCAAAATCAATCCCCGGTGTCACAAGGGGGTAACAGACATATTACAGTTGGGGTATAAAGATCTAACCTGGTTATATGATGTGGGAGACCCCATAAACTGGAAATTCAGCCATTTTGGATATCTAAAAATTAATCATGATTTCATATAATGAAGCCTTCTCGTTGATCAACCAAATACAGCCGCTTGGCCCAGAAGAGATTGAGATCTCATTTACGGCGGGTCGTGTGGTTGCTCAAAATTTAATCTCGTTAGTAAATTCCCCTTCGATTGATGTTTCTCTGAAGGATGGTTACGCCGTCATATCCTCAGATATCCATACTGCTTCTCCCGATAATCCAACTGCACTCCAATTGATTGGATCAGTTTCTGCGGGAGAAAGTTGGGCTGGGAAAATCGAATCCGGTCAGGCCTTAAGGATCTTAAGCGGTGCGCCAGTTCCCGCGGGCGCTGATGCGGTGATTGCCGAAGAATTCATAAAACAAAAAGACAATCAAATCATTGCCTTTAATGATGCTGGTCCTGGACGAAATATATTGTTTAGGGGAAGCGATGTTGCCGCAGGAGAAATGTTGGTTCCAGAAGGATCTGTTCTCTTTCCACCAAAAATAGGATTTCTGGCTGCAGCTGGCTTTAACCAGGTTTCAGTTTTCCGAAGGCCAAGAGTGGGTATTCTGGCAACAGGAGATGAAGTGATCGCGCCTGGTGAACCACTGACCCCCGGAAAGCTTTATGCCAGCAACCTGGTCACTCTGGCTGCCTGGTGCCGGAAATTTGGTTTCGCCGTAAAGACCAGGGTAGTGAAAGATCAAGAGGACTCAATTCGCCAGTCAATGATCGATTTATTGGAGCATAGTGATGCCCTGATAACGAGTGGTGGTGCCTGGAGTGGAGAGCGAGATCTGGTGGTAAAAATATTAACTGAATTGGGTTGGAATAAAATATTCCATCGGGTTCGTATGGGTCCGGGAAAAGCTGTGGGGTTTGGTTTCCTAAAAAACAAACCTGTATTTTGCCTTCCCGGTGGTCCTCCCTCCAACCATATGGCATTTTTACAACTGGCATTACCGGGATTGCAAATTATGGCTGGTTTTTCCAATCCAGGACTTTTGACCCAGAAAGTTCAGCTAACCGAGACAATCAAGGGACAAAAAGATTGGACCCAATTTGTTCATGGTAGTTTAAAAGAAGAATTGGATCAGGTTAATTTTTATCCCCTGTATGGAAAGAGTCGGCTGCAGATGATATCCAATACGGAGGGGATATTAAAAATTCCTGAAGGGATAGAGGTAATTCAGAAAGGTAAAATTGTCATGGTCCAAAAACTTATTCTCTGAACCGGATCAACACAACCAATATTAAAACTGGTACTCAATTAGGTACCAGTTTTTTTATACCCAAAAACATCAGCTAGAATCGACCCATGGCGCCCATGATTTCAAGGGCACCGATCCCGGAAATTTGTGCTTGGGAATAATCTTCCCCAAAACCCATTTTATCTACCAGTCCCTCTTTTTTCTGAAAAAGCTTCATGGTTCCGGTCATTAGAAACACAGCTGCCAAGATTCCCTGAATGATCTATAAAAATGAGTTCATAATTACTCCTGTATATTTATCTGGGGTAGCTGTAGATGGCGTATTTGCCATACATCTTAATTAACTATCCATCCTGGGCTGGTACTGCAAGGCTTCAGCCAGGTGGATGGGCGTGATTTTCTCGTCCCCCGCCAGATCGGCGATAGTTCGTCCTAATTTGAGCACCCGGTGATAGGCCCGGGCGGACAGGCCCAGCTGCTGGCTGGCGCTTCTGATCAAGGCCTGGCATTCCTGGTCCAGGGCGCAGTGTTCTCTGACCTCTTTAGGGATCATATCCCCATTGCTGCCCCGGGGGGATCCCGCCAGTCGTTCTTCCTGGTATTTTCTGGCCTTTTCCACCCTTTTTCGGACTTTCCTGGAAGGTTCTCCCAGGCGATCTGAACTCAGTTTTTCAAATTCCACGCGCGGGACATCAACATGGATATCGATCCGGTCCAGAAGCGGCCCCGAGAGGCGTTTTTGATAACGAGTGATGGTTGAAGTTGAACAGGTGCACTCTTTGCCCGGGTCGCCGTAATAACCACAGGGGCAGGGATTCATGGCTGCCACCAGGGTGAAGTTGGCTGGAAAAGTCAAAGAACCCTGGGCCCGGCTGATGGTGACCACTTTGTCTTCCAGGGGCTGCCGCAGCACCTCCAGCACGCGGCGGCCGAACTCGGGGAATTCATCCAGGAAGAGAACTCCCCGATGGGCAAGGGAGATCTCGCCGGGCTGGGGCCAGGTGCCGCCGCCCACCAGACCAGCATGGGAGATGGTATGGTGGGGCGCCCGGAACGGGCGGTGCTGGAGGAGGGGGGTTTGGGAGGGCAGCTGGTCCAGGATGGAGTAGATCCGGGTCACATCCAGCGCTTCATCGATCGACATACGAGGCATGATACCGGGCAGGGAGCGCGCCAGCAGGGTTTTCCCTGCGCCGGGTGGACCGCTCATGAGCAGGTTGTGATTTCCGGCGGCTGCAACTTCAAGAGCTCGTTTGACATGTTCCTGGCCCTTGATCTCCTCAAAATCTGTATCTGTTTCCAACTCCGGAAGTTCACGGATGGAGATGTTGTTATAGGGTGTGATTCGTTGGGCGCCGATCAAGTGCTGGGTTAGATCGAACAAGTTCTGGATTGGGAGCACTTCCAACCCCGGAATGAGGGCCGCTTCAGGAGCATCTACCGCGGGCACACAAATTGTCTGAAATCCTTCGTCCCTGGCCATGGCTGCCATGGAAAGCACACCAGGAGTGTGACGTGTAGCACCGTTCAGGGATAACTCCCCCACAATGATCATATCCTCCACTGCGCTGTAAGGGATTTCTCCGCGAATGATCAGGATGCCCAATGCCATGGGCAGGTCATAAGCCGGTCCTTCCTTGCGCACATTGGCGGGCGCAAGGTTGATAACCAGGGATTTGCGAGGGAAGCTGGTAGGCAGGTTCTTAATGGCAGCCCGGATACGCTCGCGGCTTTCCTTTACAGCCGTATCCGGGAGTCCAACTACATTGATGAAACCGAGACCATAAGAGTAATCCACTTCAACTTCAATTAAGACCCCCTCCAGCCCCACCACTGCGCAGGAGTAAACGCGGGCAGGCATGGTTTCAGTGTATATAAATCAGTTGGCCTTGTCAACGGTAAGCCCCGAAAGCTTGCCTCCAGCCAGAAATTCTCCCATCAGGTCTGGATGGTATTTTTTATCCGTTCAGCTTCGCCCTGGCCTGGAGCAGCAGTTGATATTTGGTGAATAATTTCTCCCGGTTCCCGGATTGGAATGCTTTCAGCATATCCCCTTCCAGCTCGGCCACTTCCAGGCGCTGATAATAATCCAGCATTTCTTTCAGATGGGCCAGCACGATCCTGCCTGTTAATAAGGGGTGATTGTTGGTCACGTTGGCATCCGGAAATTGGGTGCCGTGCTCCAGCTCAACTTCCAGCCCCAGTTTGAATTCAAGGCTGGAGATTTGTGTTGCTTCGCCGCCTACTGCCTGCTGGATGATCTCAGCTTCTTCTATTGTGATCCTGGCGTCAGATAAGATTACTCCAGTCCCGGATCCCCAGTTCCTGGCAGACGCGCTGGACTTCTTGTTTGGACACATATTCTGGTAAGTTCATTTTTTTCCTTTACCTGGTCTGGTTTTGGCGGACAAGTGATCACCGTTAGCTGGAGAAGCGCTGGGGGTTGATTAGTTTTCATCCAGCTGCAGACGGTGCAGAATGCGGTGAGCGATGGGGGTGATGATCAGACTGGCGCCTGCCAGAAAGACCACTCCGGAAAATATTGCGTACACAGAAGCGAATATCTTTCCTGGATTTGTGGAAAGTGGGTTGACCGGACCCATTCCTCCCAGGATCATGGATGCATTCAGCAGGGCGTCTATCCAGGTAAATCCTTCCAGGATCCGGTAGCCTAGAATGCCTATCATGAGAGAGGTCAACAGCATTCCGAGTGATATAAGACCATGTCCCAGCAGCCGGCCTAGAAATAGTTTCTTGGGCAGCAGTGGCTGGGAGCGGTGTTCGTAGATCATATGCTTTCCTTGTGGTAGTTCAACCTTTTTTACCTTTCCCTCACTGTTAAATCCACCTCTTGCGTCGGAAATATAACATCATTCCAGTGACAGATAAAATTATTACTCCCCAAACCATGGCATAACCCCACTTCCAATCCAGCTCGGGCATAAATTTGAAATTCATGCCATACAAACCGACCACAAAGGATAGAGGAATAAAAATCGTCGATATGATCGTCAACACTTTCATGACCTCATTCATGCGGTTGCTGACACTGGAGAGGTAGATGTCCAGCATCCCGGAGGCCATCTCACGGAATGTTTCAATGGTATCAATGATCTGGATGATATGGTCGTAGGCATCTCTCAGATAGAGCAGGGAAGCTTCCTGGAACAAGTCGAGATTCACCCCTTTCCAGGGAGCTGATGACCTCCCGCAGGGGCCAGACGGATTTCCTGAGAAAGATCAGCTCCCGTTTCAGATCATGGATGGCATGCAGGGTGCCTGGATCGGGATCGGTAACCAGTTCTTCCTCCAGGACTTCGATCTGTTCTCCCAGGTTTTCCAGGACGATAAAATAATTATCCACCACGGCATCGATCAGGGAGTAGGCCAGATAATCTGCCCCGCCCTTGGCCAGGCGCCCCTTGCCTTCCCGGATGCGTTTTCTGACTACATCAAAGACATCCTTCTCGTGTTCCTGGAATGTGACCAGGTATTTCTCCCCCAGGAGTAAACTGATCTGTTCTGCGTCGACCTGGGACGATTCCAAATTCCAGGAAAGCATATTCAATTCGATGAACAAATACGCATCGTAATCCTCAACTTTGGGCCGCTGGTTTGTGTTAAGGATGTCTTCCAATACCAGGGGATGGATGTTAAGCTGAGCCCCGATCTCCTCCAGCAGCTCCACCTGGTGGCTTCCTTCGATGTTAAGCCAATTGACAGGAGTCTGGGGATGAAAGGGAAAACAATCAGAAATTTGCTGGACCTGCTGCTCTTCAATTGGCTGGTCTGTCCCGTATCTAAACAGGGTCATTATTAACGGCTGTGGATCGGTTTTTTCTTTGGGGATCAAAGAACCGGGGGCATGGCCGATGGTTCTGGGTTTGTGGAAGAATCGTTTCATTATTTCTCTCCTTGCTTGGCCAGATCTGAATCTACCCCTTGAATGCCGACCTTGGCAAAGATGGCAGTCAGCGACGCAAATACTGCTGATAATACGGCCCAAACCAGCCAGCCGGATGATATTGTCATTAAACCTCCCAGGGGATTTTAGAACTCTGTTAAATTATTATATATCAATCAGACCTTTGCCGGATGGAGGAATCCGACCAGCACTTTGGCCTGGTCTTGAATTCTGATATCTCCCCCAAGGTTGAAATTCACTTGATCAAGAAGTTTAACAAACATTACGCCCGGGATGATGATGACCAGGAGTTCCTGAACTGTTTATGATCAACCCTCCCAGTGCTGGGAGGGTTGTAGGGTTGGCGGTTAATTTTCCTGAGATTTCTGACTTAATTTCCCCCTAAAGCATAATTGACCGGCTATCAGTAGGCCAGAAAAGATTCTGCCATTTCAATCCTTTCCTGAGTATGCTGAACTATATCGCTGACAGATCTCTCAAAAGCCTGGCTTGAACTGATCTGGGTGAATTCCTCACCCTCGTCCAGGACATAAGGGGCGATCAGGTCATGGTAGTACTGATAGGTATCCGCCATGTCCTCAAGGACAAACACATCTGCCAGGAAGGCTTCCATATAATCCTGATACTTCTGATAATAAACCGGATCATCCCGCACATAACTGACCAAAGGCCAGTTATTCCCAACACCCCGTCAGATCCAATCCTAGAGCGGGTCATTCATCCCGCCGCCGGATTTAAAAGACTCGTTATTATCCCAGGGGATCCAGACCAACTGTCCGGTCTCGGGGTTGTTATACAGATAGTAGTTATGCTGCATCACGCCGTAGGTATCCCAGTTCTGGATCACGGTATTCACGGCCAGCCAGTTCAGGAAGGTATCTACATCAAACACAGCTTCCAAACCCTCCCGCCAGCTTTCAGGGTCAGACAAGCGGGTTTTATCATGTAAGGCATCAAATAAAGCCAGGATATCACTGTAATCGTCCTCGTCCTGATTGGTCTCTTTATCAAAACTGGATTCGGTGAATGACCCGGCCGCGAAGGTCGCCCCGGAACCTTCCGGTTTATAGACATTGCCGCTGTCGTCGCTGAACTGGGTTTCGATCAGCGTATCATCAATGACTTCTACAGCAGTATAAAGTCCAAAATATACTGGTCCTTCGCCATAATCAATGCTCACAGCGTAATAGGCTGTTTGAGCGGATGGCACGCCGGCTTCCCGGAACAGATCTGCGGCGATCTTTTCCCGCAGGAGGGAGTCATCTTTAAATCCGCTGGAAAAACTCACCTGTTTGAATCCGTAAAGACGCTGGTTTTCTGTCTCCGGATAATCATCCTCATACTGGTCAAAATCCAACTTAAAGGGAAGTTTAAGGGAGCCGCTTCCCCAGGTTGATTTTAGGCTGGAATTGCCTTTGAATCGGATGCCCACATGTTCCCAACTATCTCCGTTGAAGGATATCTCTGCTTCGACCCAGGTGGGATTCTGGTCATCTGCACCGCCCATCATTCCTGCTCCAGGACGATCTGGCATTTGAGCGGGGGGTAAATTCCCATCACCAGCAGGAGCAGCTGGTCTCTGGTTGTCTTCCGGTGCCTGCCCTGGTCGACCCGCGGGACCTGCGCGCTGGCCACTTCCCTGTTCGCCATAAAGCTCAGTCATATCTTCCAGCATAAAAGCCCAGTTTTCCTCTGAAATTGTGATCGTGATCTCATTGACCGAATCCTGAGGGAATACAACCTCGTAATCCGGGTCGGCGCTGGAAATTTCCGGCGCCGGATCGTCCAGGACTGTTTACTGATTCGCCCTCATTTTCAGCCCTCGAAGAGGCGCTTGAACTGCCCGTTGAGATAGCGGCCGCCGGTGAACTGCAAGCGGATAATAAAAAGATTGTGATCAACAGGGCGTTAATTAAAATTCTGGACTTCTTCATTTTTGTTCCTCCTCCTGGTTGTTTTCAACAACCAGGACTTGATTTTTGGTCTGGTAGGTTTCTTTCAGCCGGGATTTGGAGTGAATCCAGATGCCGATCGCTGTCGTAGTAGACCCGGATATTTACTGTGTCCCGTAAAAAATTTATTCTCCCAATTTCCAAGCGCTTGATGGATAACCCTGTTCTGTTTTCAAGGTCTTCCAGCAGCAGAGTGCGGTTTTCAGGCTGGATGAGGTTGATCTTCTCATAGGTTATGGATTGGGATGATTCAAAGGCAAATCCCCATCCATTTTCCAGAATAAAAAGGAAAACGATCACTGACAGGTTAGCAATCAGTAATTTTGCCCAATGATCACCTGTTGCGGCGGTTGCGTTCATGACTGGCAGGGCAGCGATGATGAACAGATAGGTCATTTCCCTGATCGGGATAGGATTGGTCCGGTACCGCAGCACCGAGAAGATGGCAAAAAGACCAAATCCAACCCCGATGCTCATTTCAACGCTGGTCATCATACTCAGCACCAGGAAGATGATCAGGTTAAAAGCAAGGAATGTAAAGACATATTTTTTACTGCGATGTTTTGGGTAATAGATCCAGCGCACCACGATGATTGATGTGGCCAGGTTCAGCCCATAGGCAATTAAAAAATCAGTAAATCCGTTCATGTTTTTTGTCTCCCGCCAACAGGTTGTCGACTTGATGAAGTGTGGGCTTAAATCGATTGTGTTTGATCCCGGGATTTAACAGGCTGATCCCGATGCAGTATTTGCTGAATGCAGATGATCGGATCCCTTTCATTTTTAATTGAGCCATGAAAGGAGATCCGGGATTGTAGCCTGCCTGTTTGACTTCCGCGATCATCAACCCATCTAGGGCTAGAGAAGTTTGCCCGTTATCGAAGGCCAGCCGGCTGTCCAAAGTGATCCTTTCCAGATTGTCATTATTCACCAGTGTGGTACGGGTATAACGGACCTCAAGAATGGGATGCAGTTCTTCTACTGGAAAAGGCAGGGTGGCTGATAAAAACCTGCCCTCGCTTTTTGTGAACCGATCCAGATTATTTTCAGTTTCTATCCGTTTTTTTCGGGTTCGTTTCCGGTTGTCTTTGTGTTTCACTTCCAGGAAATTTCGCTGGGAATTCAGGTATGTCCGCTGGCGGATTTTCCATCGCTGACCGGCACCACGTTGATGCTGCTGAAAGAACAGATAATCAGGCGTATCATAATAAACCGTCCGGTAATTGCAGATTCGCAGACCCTCGATATCCAGGACACGATAATCGGCTTTCAGCTCCGGGAGCAGGTTGGAAATTTTCTTATCCCTGAAGATGTATTTTGTCTCCTGGCGGTCCATCAGGGCGGCCCTGCCCAATTGATCCAGATAAACAGGTGAGAACTGCTCCAGCATGGGATTGGAGTGATTCCCGGCCGGTGTTTAATACCTGGAAAAACGGGTATTAATAGTTTTTGTGGAGTTTCGTGATCTAGTAATAAAACGCTGTTCATCTCATATCCTTTATGATCCCTTGTAGGGTACCGGGCAATTGTTAAGGAATGTTTGGGTTAATGTAAAAAACGAGTAAAGGGCAGAGCTTTGGTGATTGAGGATGGGGTATTGGAATGGATTTTGGCATTGACGGGCTGCCGCCAAATCCGTGCTACAATATCGTTATCATGACAGAGAAGAAAAAGACCCCAGCGGGATCAAGTTTTTGGCAAATTATATTTCCAACGTTGATTGGAACGATCCTGCTTTTGCTTGCGGGTATCTGGGTTGTCCTTTATACAAGCCCGGGAAATATTTCCAGATTTGCGGAATTATCCACAGTGCTTATGGTGATTCCGGTCTTGTTTGGTTCACTGCTTGTGATGCTGCTCTTAGGCGCGTTGATAGTCCTGGTCTTAAAGATCATCCAGGGTTTGCCGCCTATAACTGGAAAGATTCTTGAGGTATTGCAGCAGATCCAGGATGTCGTAGAGGGATTATCGAAAAATTCGGTCAAACCGATTGTTCGCCCCGCCGCTCTAATGGCAGGGATCCGGCGACTTTTTTCTAAAGATGATTCCCGAGTTCAGATAGATTGATAAAGGTGGTAGGTGCTATGAATGCTGAAAATCAGGATCAAGAACAAGGCTCTAACTATTTACCATATATCATCCTCGGTGCCGTCCTGGGAGCGATCACAGGTGCTGGCGCGGGATATTTACTCACCAAACGTATTGAAGAAGGCGAGGAAATCCAACTCACTGCTGGTGATGGGATCAAATTGGGGGGATCGATTATTACCTTTTTAAGGCAGGTTTCGAATCTCGGTAGCTAGGCTGGATTTCTGGATTATCTCAACTATATGGCTCAACAAAATCCCACACCCCGGGATGTCTTTGTGGGAGAGTTCCGGCGGGAATATTCTCTCACTTCTGAAGAAGAATGGATCCTGGATGCTCCTGGCGGTAATGCTCTTTATGCCGCAGTGGGATATCGAGTCTGGGAAAAAGACCAGGTCCCAGGATTATTAACCCGGGTAGGTGAGGATTTTCCACAAAGCTGGTTGGAGGATTTTTCCAGCCAGGGACTCGATGTGAATGGTGTGGTCGTTCTGCCTCAAGCTATAGATCTAAGATCCTGTTACATACAGCAAAGAAACTCGACTGATCTGGTTGGAGATCCCATCCCTTATTTATCCCGACAAGGAGTTCCCTTACCGCCGGGTTTGATAGGCTTTCCGGATCCAAATCAAAAACCAGAAAATCGCCGGGCAGTTCAAGTCACTGCAATCCGGGAAGGCGATATTCCCCCCGCTTACCTGACAGCTACCGGCGCCCACCTCTGTCCGCTGGATTACCTTTCCCATAATTTATTGCCTGCGATTTTGCGCCAGCAGGGCTTTTCTACGGTCACTCTTGATCCATCCCCCTCATATATGAATTCCAACTATTTCGGGGATATCCCGGCCTTGATCACTGGATTGACCGCATTTTTGCCATCAGAACAGGATTTATTGAACCTGTATAAAGGTAAATCAGCAGATCTTTGGGAGATAGCAGCGGACTTGGGCCGTTTTGGATGTGAATTGGTGGTTATAAAGAAGGGAGCTGCCGGGCAGTATTTATACGATCACGCCTCGGGTAAAAAATGGGAAATCACTTCCTATCCTGCCCGGGTTAAGAATCCCAGCGGCGCTGGCAGTTCATTCTGCGGCGGTTTTCTGGCAGGCTTCAGGCAGACTTTTGATCCCCTCCAGGCAGTCTTGTACGGCAGCGTTGCTGCATCACTGGTTATTGAAGGCCCGGGTCCGTTTTTTGCCCTGCAGGCCCTGCCGGGATTGGCGCAGGCCAGGCTGGAAGCTTTGCAGGGGGCTGTACGGGAGATATAGAAACGTGTACCGTACGTTGTGAAGAGTAAATGGATCGGATTCCATCCGGGGGTAATGGAATGTCTTGTCCTCAGTCACCGGTTTATCATCCCCTTGGTTTGATATCCAAAAACCCTTCCCCGTCAAATAATACCGAAATCCGCTCAGACTCAACCCCCATTACCTTACTATTGGCAAAAAACGGAAAATCAAAAGTTGTCTTGTCGCCTGCTTTTTTCCCCGGAATGGGCATTAGTCTGGCTGTGAGAGGTTTATCCAGCCTGAGAGATAAGGCCGCGACGTCCATCAAAACCGCGCTGATCTGATCTGCGCTGATATCTCCTGGTAAGGGGACGGTGTCCAATCCGGTGCCGCAAACTGCGGAATAGAGCAGTAGATCTTTAACCTCCAGGCTGCCCCCGGCCGCACGTTGTGCGAGAATGGAATCTTCCAGAACAGGCAGCATCAAGCCGCTGAAACCCGTTCGCGAAATTTTGGCTCGATCGATAGTGTCGGCCAGAAAAGCTGCTGCTGCGAGGGATCCATGCTGGCCGATCTCCTGTATACCAAGGGATTCCAGTGCTGTGCCGATAGAAGATGAACTTTCTGGAAATGGTGCCAGGGAGTAATCGATGCCTTCAAATTTGATTCCCGTGCTAGCTTCCAACTTGTTAGCGAAATTGGTCAGTGTCGTGTCGAGTTCTTCAAGCACTGAAATTAGATTATTCCGCGCTTCTTCAAAATCCAGGTTTTGTTGAAAGGCAAGGATGGCCAGGTCAGCTGCTTCAACTGCGATAGCAAATGAGGGCCATTTGTCATGATGATAAGCCGCGGGGAAAAAAGGTGATCCGGCTTTTACGTTGCCCAAAGCGGCGAAATATAGGTTGGAAAAACCATTCGGGTCCTGGGGGGCCAAACGATGAATGATTTCCCCGCAAGCTTTTACAGCCCTCAGTGATATCCCACTCCCGGTTTGGGTCATTAAACCGGAGCAGAACGTGTTTTGTGTGGATTGGATCAGATCAGGTACCAGGTTGTAGCTATCAGGATGGTCTGGCAGCGCAGGGCCGAGAGATATATATTCAAATCCTACTTCGGCCAGAGCATTTTCCAGTTTCACGGCATAATCCAAAATTTGCTCCCCGCTTAACCCCGATAGGAACTGTGGGAACGGGGGGGTGGCAAAACGGACGGTTTGGAGATCCAGATCGCACTCTTTGCTAAAAGTAAACGCCTTTTTGGCTAAATTGGCGGAGAGCTGGATGATATCTTCATCAATGGCAGGGCCTGGATTGGCAAATAGAGTGACTGAGCGTATTTTCATAAATCACCGGGATGAGAAAATTCTAGTTTTTGGTTTTATTAGTGATGTCATCTTGTTGGACCTGTTCTTTGCGATACAGTTCCCTGATATCATCGATGGATTGATATTTACCCCGGCCGTTTTTAACAAACCAGTACAGCCATCCATTGGCGGGTTTACCATTCAGGATATGTTTGGTTGTTTGGTGGATCGAACCTTCAAACTCATTAAATCGGAGGATACCATTAGGTTTGACTTTTGCGATCTGAGTTGGGTCCTGATTAAAATACAGGGATTGTCCGGGTTTGATATAGCCGGCTTCGATCAGCCGCGAAAATGCGACCCGGGCAGCAAGGCGTTTTTCATCCCTGACCTTAAAGGCTTCAGGACTGTAGTCTTCTTCCTGGACCTGGTCAATTCGATTCTTTGCGATAGGTATATATGTCGGGTCGTTCTCAATTCCGATCCAGTTTCGATGCAGGATTTTCGCGGCAGCGCCGGTTGTGCCTGTCCCAAAAAATGGATCAAGGACCACATCACCCGGATTTGTGGATGCCAATAATACCCTGTAAAGCAGGGAAAGTGGTTTTTGGGTTGAATGGGCACTCTCGCCGTTGACCCGAATGCGTTCTTTGCCTTTACAGATGGGCATTTCCCAGGTGCTGCGCATTTGTTTGCCATCGTTAAAGGGCTTCATGGCGTGGTAGTTGATGGTGTACTTACTGTTTTTATTCTTCTTGGCCCAGATCAGTGTTTCGTGGGCATTTGTGAAACGGACGCCCATAAAATTGGGCATGGGGTTGGTCTTTTCCCAGATGATCTCATTGATGACCCAGAAACCAATATCCTGCAGGGATTTTCCAACCCGGTAAATATTATGATATGTCCCTATCACCCAGATAGCGCCATTGGGTTTCAGCAGTCGGTGGGCTGCTTTTAACCAGGTGGTTGTGAATTCATCATAAGCCTGGTAGTTGGCAAACTTGTCCCACTCGTCGTCCACCCCTTCCACCTTGCTGAAATCAGGCCGCAGTAAATTGCCTTTGATCTGCATGTTATAAGGCGGATCAGCAAAGATCAGATCAATAGAGCTTTTTGGCAGATCGTTCATGACTTGAATTGCGTCACCGGAAATGATCTGATTAAGGGGCAGGGCTGTTTTTGTCATAGAGTTGTAATTCTCATTTCTTATTTGTGTTCATTTGCCGGGCAGATTTCTCTGCCGGAGGACCTCAAAGAGCAAAACAGCCCCGGACACGGCTGCGTTTAATGATTCTGAGGCAGGATTCATCGGGATATGAATGGTGTTTGCAGCCAACTCCCGGGCGGATTTACCAGGGCCGTGAGCTTCGCTGCCGATAATTAGTCCTACCCGCCCGCTCAAGTCTGTTTCCCAGAGACTTTTACCTTCTTTCATATCAGCCAGAAAGAGATCAAGGCCAGCTGTGATCCTGGATATTTCGGAGTAATTGGTTTTTAGGACAGGAAGCCGGAAATGAGCCCCCATCCCCGCCCTGATAACCTTAGGTGAATAGGGATCCACCGATCCGGGACTGAGGATCAATAGATCGGCTTCCGCGGCTAGACAGGATCGAACTAAAGTGCCCAGATTGCCTGGGTCCCGGATTTCATCAGCGATCAGGACCAGGTTGAGTATTTCTGGTACAGGGGCTGGGTCGATCGGGAAAACAGCCAGGATGCCCTGGGGAGTTTCAGTATCACTGGCTGCCTTAAATACTTCCGGCGCGGCCTCCTCACAGGGAATGTTTCGGTCCTGGAATACTTTCAATAAATCCCAACCACGCTGATCAAGTTCGGAAGTATACAGGACCTGGTTCGGGTAACGGCCGGCCTTATGGGCCTCTTCCAGGATCCGGATTCCCTCCACAACATACAGGCCTTCTTTTTTACGGGCCTTTCCCTGGGAAGATAATTGGCTGATGTGTTTGATCTTCGAATTTTGTCGAGAAGTGATCATTTTGGTTGCGACCGGAGGAAGTTTTGAGGTTTGTATTAGCAGAATCGATTGTAGCATTAAAAACAAAAAGGACAGGTAGCCCTGTCCTCTCTGGTTTTGGATTTTCCTGCTCTAGGCGACGGCTTTTTTGGCCTTTTCAACAACCTGAGCAAATGCTTCCGGATGGCGGACTGCCATGTCGGCCAGCATTTTGCGATTGAGGTTGATCTTGGCCTCTTTTAACGCGTAGATCAAGCGGCTGTAGGTCATCCCATTGATCCGTGAGGCGGCGTTGATTCTGGTGATCCAGAGCCGGCGCAGATCGCGCTTCCTTGTCCGCCGGTCGCGGTATTCATACCAGAGGGCCTTTAACATAGCCTCGTTTGCTCGGCGGTAAAGTTTGCTCCTGGTGCCGTAGTTGCCCTTGGCCATGCGGAGGATTTTTTTGTGCCGACGACGGCGATTCGTTCCTGTTTTTACTCGTGACATTCTTTACTCTCCTGCGAACCCCTGGGCGCCGGTTGCCTTTCGGCACCTGTTACCGCACCCAGCAGCTGCGATACTTGATTTTACAGCCCGGTTAATATACCATATCAAACTTGTTTTGCACACCCAGAATGAAAAACGGTTCAGGCTGTTATTAAACCGTTTTTATTACCTCTGATAAATTTGATAGATGAGAGATTTATTCTTTAGCAGGGGCTATGACCATTAACATGGAATAGCCTTCCCGGGATGGTCTTTGCTCCACCACACCAACATCGCTCAGCTCTTCGGCGATCTGGTCCAGCATTTTTAAAGCAATCTCAGGATAATGCACTTCACGACCCCGGAATTGAACCCGGACGTTCACCTTTTTCTTGCTTTCCAGCCACCTTCTGGCGTCGCGAACTTTAAAGTTCGCGTGATGGTCAGTTGTTTTGGGCCGCAGGCGGATCTCTTTTACTTCCACAATCTTTTGAGATTTGCGAGCCTTTTGGCGCTTCTTTTCCTGCTCATAGAGGAATTTCCCAAGATCCATCACCTTACATACTGGTGGATCGGCATTGGGCGCAACCTCTACAAGGTCCATTTCAGCATCTTTGGCGATCTGTTGGGCTTCTTCTATCGGGACTACACCTATGTTCTCCCCGGCGGCACCCACAAGGCGAACCTCGCGAGCCCTGATACGTTCATTCGCCCGATAATTAATGTCTCCTATTGCATACTCCTTTTTATAAATTCCATTTAGACTTCAATAATACCATTATTTAGGGAATAACGTCAACGAACAGCGGGGGCAGAGAGCTTCTTATAAGCTCAATCTGCCCCCTTTTTTTCTAGATCTGGGCGTGGGTTTTGATCTCTTCCAGCATGCGATCCATAAGATCATCTACACTGATTGGGTCCAATTGCTCCCCTGATCGCAAGCGGGGAGCGACTGTGCCAGCTTCCTGTTCGCGATCTCCTACAACTAACATATAGGGGATCTTTAACTTTTCTGCGTCGCGGATCTTGGCACCCATCCGGTCGCTGCTGTCATTTACCGTGACCCGTAAACCTTCCGCTTTCATCTTCTCCGCCGCAGCGTAGACATAGTCCAGATTGCGATCAGTGATGGGGATCAAGACGGCCTGGGCAGGAGCCAACCAGAGTGGGAAGGCGCCGCCGTAGTGCTCAACTAAAACACCCATGAAACGTTCAATGGATCCTAACAAAGCTCTGTGGATCATATAGGGCCGATGTTGTTTTCCATCTTCGCCTACATAGTTGAGGTCAAAACGATCCGGCAGGTTAAAATCGAACTGGATTGTGCTCAGCTGCCATTCCCGGTCCAGGGCATCGATCATTTTCAGGTCGATCTTAGGACCGTAAAAAGCGGCTCCACCTTCATCGATATCATAGTTCAACTCTGCTCGATCCAGGGCTTCCCGCAAAGCTTCAGTAGCCGCATCCCAGCGATCAACATCCCCCGCCGATTTGTTTGGATCCCTTGTGGCCAGGTAAGCATGGAAGTCCACCATGCCAAATCCGCGCAGGATGTGCAGACAGAAATTCAGCACCTTGTCGATCTCTTCCGGCATCTGTTCGGGACTGCAGAAGATATGGGCATCATCTTGTGTGAATCCGCGCACCCGCATCATACCGTGCAAGACGCCGCTGCGTTCATAGCGATAGACTGTGCCCCATTCCGCCCATCGTAACGGCAGATCCCGGTAGCTGTGAAGGGAGTTTTTGTAGATCATAATGTGGAAGGGACAGTTCATCGGTTTCAGATAATAGGATTCCTGGTCGATGTCAAGCGAGGAATACATATTCTCTTCATACCAGGTTAAGTGACCGCTGGTTTCCCAAAGGTTGGCTTTCCCGATATGGGGTGTTGAGACAAACTCGTAGCCATTCTTGAGGTGTTCTTCCTGGCAGTATTGTTCTGCTTTGTAACGAATATAAGCGCCATTGGGGTGCCAGAGCACTAAACCACTGCCAACATCGGGGTTGGTGCTGTACAGGTCCAGGTCTTTGCCCAGTCTGCGGTGATCGCGCCGTTTGGCCTCTTCTAGTTTCTCCAGATAAAGATCAAGTTCATTCTTGGATTTCCAGGCTGTCCCGTAAATGCGCTGAAGCATAGGGTTGTGTTCATCGCCGCGCCAATATGCTCCCGCCACATTAAGTAATTTAATGGCTTTGGGATCGATCAGCTTAGTACTCTCGACATGAGGTCCCCGGCAGAGATCCTCAAAATCATCATGGGTGTAGGTTGAAATGACCGTTTCTTCATCCAGCGGTTCGCCATATTCATCCAGCCCCCCGGCTTCGAGGCCGTCAATCAGGTCCAGCTTATAGGGCTGGTCCTTAAAGAGTTCCCTGGCTTCGTCAGCGGAGAGTTCACGGCGGATGAAACCGTGATCCTCTGAGAGGACTTTTTGCATCTTCTTTTCGATTTCTTCCAGATCTTCCGGGGTCAAGGCCCTGGGCAGATCAAAGTCATAATAGAATCCATCGGCAATGGGAGGACCAATGGCGATCTTGGCTTTGCCTTCGGGGAAGATATCCCTGACAGCCTGGGCCATGACATGAGCAGCTGAATGCCTGATTTTCCACAATTCCGATCCCACATATTTATCTTTTGCCATCATATACCTCCATTAAAATAAAAGAACTCCTGCCAACTGGGGCAAGAGTTTCTCGCGGTTCCACCCAGAATTAAATCCAAATTAATTATCTTGGATTCATCTCATAGGGCCGGTAACGGGGCCTAACGTGTCACCTTACTCTCTTTCGATTTCTGGTTACCGCTCGCGGGGGGTTTTCGTTGCAGGTCACTCAAGAAAGCTCTCAATCTGTGGCTTTCAATCCCTGGTGAGGACTGATACAGCTACTCGTCCCGGTCAGCGCGTTTATTGATTGCCCGTAATTATAGCGTCTTTTTGCGGAAAATCAAGTTGAATGAGCCTTTCCAGGTTCATCCGCCCATTTCTGTCATATAACTTTTGATCTCAGGGATAGTTGTCAGTTTTTCGTAGAAGAAGTTATTGACTATATTGATTACCTCATCACGGGCCGCCGCACCAGTCCTGGTGAGAGCTTCTCCCTGATGCTGCTCTTCCAGCGCACCCCTTAGTTTAAGGAGATGCTGAACAACGATGCTTTCCTCATCACCTTCCAGAGATTGGACCACTTCCAATATCAGACCATCGGCCTGGGTCTGGACTTGTTCTGTTTTTATGCTTGATCCAGGGCGGCAGCATTCTTCCATCGTCCGGATCAGGGCCCAGACCTGATATAACAGCGAGGATGGTTCATCAAATAGCTCCCGAATGATGGCTGCCTCGTTATAGCGGCCAGTAAGTCGAAAGATGTTGTACATTCGTTTTGCAGCCTTGCCATAGTTGATGTTCTTGGTGATGTATTTAGTGACCTCGTTTTCAAGCTGTTGAACATATTCATCCAGGGCGTTGGCAGAAACATGCTGGGAAATTTTAGAGAAGATCGGAATATCTTCACCATCAAGGTAAATTTCCTGGAAATAGGGATCTAAAAACCCATCCAGCGGAGTGATCGACCCATCAGGAGCTTCCCAGGTCACATCCAGCATATTGCTGGCGTTAACAAGTTCGCCCCGGATTGGGTCTGCGATGACCCAGTCGAGTTTGCACCATCCCGGCTGATCCGCAACATCGAGCCAATTTACTGTCATTGGATTACCTTCAGGCGATGCGCCTGTGATAAACCCTGCTTTGATCTGGTCAATGGTCCAGGATATTGAGCTGCCCGCCTGGTGGACTTGTTCTCCAATTTTAATGTCGACAGGAAATGAACCAAACCTGACCTCCATAAGCTGGAATGTTGGGCCAGATTCCGCTTCAATTGCTTTATCATGGATAATATCGGCCAGGATTCGACAAGAGTCGGCCCTGGTATCGGCCAGGATGTTAATTCTTTCAAAATAGTCAGCATCGCCCGGATAAATCTGGATCTTGGATTGGGCCGCGGAGCCTGAAAGGGCGAGTGCGGTTTCAACTTTGTTTGGAATGTCCCGGAATTCAACCAGTTGGCCAATCTTTCTGAAGTGGGCCAGATCCTCGGAGCTGAAATCCAGCATGGATACCTTGTGTCCAAACACACCGGTGCGGTGGTCAAAGACAATCTCGTCTTCGTCTTTGGTGTCCGCGATTGCTGTTAGCCACTGCTGGGCGGAGGCTTCATCCAGCTCAATGCCCAACCGTTTGGCTGAGTTGATCAAATGCCCTAGATCCTGTTTTGTCTGTTTGGGAGAATCCGACATGTCAAGGTCTCCTTTCTATAATCGTGTTGTGGAAAATTTAGATAAAAAAAAGCACAACAGAGTGGACCTTGTTGTGCTTTTATTCTACCCTGATATTATGGACAGGATTTGTTTATTCTGGTGCCTGACATTCTCCAATGAAAAATTCATATTCTGAACAGGTGCTGCCATCATTGAAGGTGCAGATTGCCATTCCATCGTCAGCTTTGATGTTATAGCCCTGCCTCTGGCAGAAGGACCATTCTATAAAACAGCCCCCGGCGAGGAATTCCCATTCCTCACATTCTGTACCGTTCGGAAAGATGCAAATGCCTTCTGTGCCAGCCTCGGTTTCGCGCATTTCTAACTCATAACCCATTTCCTGGCAGTAAAAGGAAGCCGGGTTGGGCACACCAATGAATGCATCTTCATCCCCATCTTCTTTAAGTTCAAAAGGTGTGGGCGTTGTTTCAGTGCCAAATCCCCGACAAGCCCCCATAAGGGCTGTCAGTATCAACAAGAGGATGATAATTCGATAAGATAGTTTGCTGGATTTCATATAAGCTCCTGGAATTTTGTTTCTCCCGGATAAGTTGGGCCAACTGCCCTTAGCATGTAACTGATATCATTGTACTTGATATTATATTGCTAGTAACTTTGCCAGCCACTGAATACCTAACAGAATTGAAATTTTGTGAGACATTCAGGACGAAATTCTGGATGTTTTGCAAGCTTACAGAACGGTAATTGTGTATCAAGAATCGATCCGACTTCGTGATGTAGAATAACTTCCACGCACTTCAATTAATAGGCAGTGGAAAATTCTTCCTGCTGCATTAGCAGCTCGTTTATTTGTGTAAAAATGAATAAAAACGGATATATCATCGACTCAATTGCAGCACCAGTGATGATTCTGAATAACCAGGGGGTTATTCAGAAAGTCAATCACCCTGTCTTGGTTATGTTGGGTCTTGAGAAAATGGACGGCAGGAATATCAGGGAGCTTGATAGGTTCATCAGATCCCGGTGTTATCGATCAGGTCTTGAGCATTGTGGGTAAAGACGACCAGGAACATGTATTTGAGATTTGTTTAAAACACCAAAGCGGAGAGGAAATTAATACCAGGATTATGGCTGCGCCTGTCCGGGATGGAAATGGAAGCACATCCGATGTGGTGTTTACTTTGAATAACAAACATGCGGCAGAGAATATTGATCCCAAGTCTGAGACCAAACAGAGTTTTGAAGAACTTCGCTGGTTAAGCGACCAGGGTCGGACACTGCTATCCATTCATGATTGGTCTGATCTGCTTGTTCATGCCGGGGAAGCGTATCTGGAGATCTGCAAACCAGCGTTTGTCCTCGTTCTCTCCCAGGTGGAAACCAATACCCTGAAATTGGAAGGGGTACATGGCCTGGGGAAAGGGGCCCTGAAAAAAGTTGAAGGATTGCTTGGTGGGAAGTTATTAAAAGGCCGTTCCTTTGATATTGAAGACCGGTTTATTGGTGCTTACAGCAAACGGAGATTAACCCATCATCCCGGGGGCCTGGTAAATTTTGCAATTAATCATATTCCAGAAAAGATCTCGAGGAAACTTGCCAAAACCTTTAACGTGCATGATGTATACACTATTGGGTTGGAAGGAAACCATAGTGTCCTGGGGTGCATATACATCCTGACCCAAATGCCGCAGCAGGAACTGCCTGTTGATTTGATCGAAGCATACACTTTTCAAGTGGCCCTCGCTCTTGAAAAGAATAAATATGCCCTGGACCTCAAAGAGAGTGAGCAGCGCTTCCAGATGATATTTGAGCATGCACCGGATGGATATTATATTAACGACAGTAAAGGAAAACTGATTGCAGGCAACCTGGCCGCCGAAAGAATGGTTGGATATGACCGGGGGGACCTAATAGGCAAGAAATTAATAGATCTGGGTATTATGCCCCGGGAGCATCTTCCAAGAGCAGGAGCAATGTTTGCAAAAAATAAGCTGGGAAGATCGACCGGGCCTGATTGGTTCCCGCTGCTCCGTGGGGATGGCACTGTTGTGGATGCGGAAATCACGACTCATCCTGTCAAGATCAATGACCAATCCTTGACCCTGGGAATCGCCCGGGATATTACTGAGCGGAAAAAAGTGGAAAGGAATCTGACAAATTCCCACGATAACCTAAAGAATGTCTTGGAGAATATTGACGCCCATGTCTATGTGGCTGACATGGAATCCTTTGAGATCTTGTATATGAACCAGCGGATGATCAAGGATTTCGGGGGGGATTTTACAGGCCGGGTTTGTTTTGAGGTTTTTTGCGCCGAACAAAAAAGATGTGATGCTTGCACAAATAACCGCCTGATTGACAGTGATGGAAACCCCGGGGAAACCGTGATCTGGGAGCAGGTGAACCGGGTCACTGAAAAATGGTATCGTAATTACGACAGGGCTATCTATTGGCAGGATCAGCAGCTTGTTCGACTCCAAATTGCGGTAGATATTACAGATCATATTAATGCATCAAGGGATCTGGAAGAAAGTGAACTGCGCTTTCGTTCTTTATTTGAATCATCAGGTAATGCCTTGATGACAATATCTCCGCCTAATTGGACTTTTACTTCTGGCAACTCTGCCCTGGTGGAGCTGTTTGGCTTCGAGGATGAACAAGAATTCCTGTCATATAGGCCCTGGGATCTCTCTCCGGAATATCAACCGGATGGCAAAAACTCCCAAAATAAAGCCCTTGAAATGATCCAGCTGTGTCTTGACCGGGGATCTAATGAATTTCACTGGATCCATAAGAAAAAAACCGGCGAGGAAATCCCCGCAATTGTACGTCTCACCCGCGTTGATCTTGATCAAGAGTCTTTTGTGCAGGCCACAGTGATCGATATCACGGAAAGTGTAAATTCGGAAAGGATTTTGCAGGAACAAATGCAACAACTGAAAATAATAAATGATCTAAATATTGCGGCAAATCAAGGTTTAGATTTAGAGGGCATATTTAAACGATTTTCAGACCAACTCAAAAATATATATCAGATAATAGATACCCATATCTATCTGATCAATTCCGATAGCCAATCCATCTCCTCGAAATTATTGGAACCTACAGCTGGATTGAGAAAAATCATCGAAGGGTATTCGGGAGAATTTTTGCCGCCCATGGTCACAATACCTTTAAGAACCAGTCCTTTTTATGAGGAGCTGGTGAGGTCAGCGAATGCCAGGATCATTACTAACTCAGAGATTATTGAAGGTCTGATTGGGGAAACCTTGGTCTCAGTCTTGGGATCCGGAGCAGCAGGAAAGAAGATTTCAAAAATCGCTTCTATGATTTATAAGCAGGCCAATATCCGGTCTATGGCAATAGTGCCTCTGATATCGGGCAACAAGATCATTGGTCTGGTGGATTTTGTTTCAACCGAGAACCTTCCTGATACTGCTCTGGATTGGTTGAAGACCGCCACCGATCAGCTCAGCGGAATCATTCAGAGTGTTCAGGCAAAGGCAGAGAGAGCATCCAGTATCAAGGAATTGGAGCTGATAAATAGAGCAATTGTGTTAGGCGGCCGATTAGATTCCTCGGATGAGATTTGTGAGCTGCTTGCTGATGAAGTGCAGGGGGTGAATCCGGATGCGATTGTGATGGTAACTTTGCAGGACCCGGGTCAAAGTGCGATTAGGGTCAAAGCCCTGCGGGGCCTGGGTAAATTTGACAAACAGTTGACAAAAATCCTGGGCAAAAAACCCCAGGAGGTCGAGATTGACGTGTCTGAGAATGTCCTTGACGATAAATTGACAGCTTTATTTACCAGTGGGAATCTAGAGCTGATCCCCAATGGGCTTTTTGATTTGACCAGGGGGGCAATCTCCAGGCAAATTTGCAGGGCAATAGAAAATACAATTGGGATTGACCGGATTTATTTTGTGGGTTTCGGATTCCATGGGGAATCTATCGGGGGGTTGATCATTGGAACAAGGAAGGATCAAAAAGTTCAATTCCCGGCAGCGATCGAAACCATTACGAACTATTTTGCAGAAGTGTTTGAAACTCGTCGAGCCCAAGGTGAAGTATTGCAGAGGAAAAAACACCTCGAAGCTTTGCGGTCTGTTGAATTGGACATCACCAGTAAACTGCATTTAGGGGATTTGCTTTTTTCAATCGCTGAAAAAGCGGCTGAGATCGTAAACGCCTCAGGTTCAGGATTCAGCGTCTATAATGCCGAGAGAAATTACCTTGATTATATTGCTTATACCGGCTTTGAAAGGCTTCCTGAACGTAGAATTATAGAAGTCGGTGAAGGGCTTTCTGGCAAGGTCTGGGAACAACAACAAACGATAATCATCGAAAATTATACTCTCTGGCCTGGCCGCTCAAAGACCTGGGAGGAGATAGGGAATTATTATTTAGCAGGCATACCGGTCTGTTGGGGAGAAGAACCACTCGGGGTATTGGAAATAGCTCTGCCAGTCGGAGAAAAGTTATCACAGGCTGATATATCTCTGCTGGAAATGTTTGCTGTTCAGGCTGCAATTGCTATTAAAAACGCCCAATTATACAGCAGAGAAAAAATAAAGCGCCAGGAAGCGGAAACCCTGCAGGAGGTCAGCCTGATGGTTAACAGCCACCTGGAACGATCAGAATTATTGGATTCAATTCTGATCGCGCTTCAGGATGTTGTTCCATATCACAGCGCATCGATCCAGCTGGTCCAGGGTGAATATGTTGTCATTGAAGCTTTCAGAGGAGATGAGGGAACCAATGGAGTCATAGGAAAGAAATTTAAAATTTCTGAAAACGCGCTGGCAAAACCTGTTCTGGTCGAGGGTAAAAACGTGATTCTTGATGATGTCAGCGATAATTCTGATTGGATAGCTGGCCCGGAAACTACCGGGATCCATTCCTGGATCGCTGTCCCCCTTGCCGTCAAGGGAAACATAATTGGTTTGTTGACCCTGGATCATAAAAATATTGCCCAATATCAGGAAAAAGATGCTGAACTGGTCTTTAATTTTGCCACGCAGGTCGCAATTGCTTTGGAGAACAGCACGCTTTTTGAAGATGCCAAGAACCGCCTCTTTAAAATTGAATCGCTAAGGCAGATCGACCTGGCAATCTCGGGAAGTGTTGACCTGGATATCTCAATGAATGTGCTTGTGAGGCAGTTGATGAATTCGCTGGATGTTGATGCAGCAACAGTGTTGATCTATAATGATCAGCTGAAGTCGCTTCAATATATCGCCGGTCATGGTTTTATCACCGATTCCCTGCAACATACAAGTTTGAGATTGGGAGAAGGCCTGGCTGGAAAAGCCGCCTTAGCTTCGGGAACTGGTGTACTTGGAGGATATTAGCAAACAGGAAACTAGTTTACAACAATCGCCACATCTGCGGAATGAAAAATTTGTAAGTTACATCGCAGTTCCTTTGATTGCCAAAGGTGAGGTGGTGGGCGTGTTGGAGGTTTTTCATAGGGCAACCCTGGCTCCGGATGATGAGTGGTTAAATTTCTTGAATTCCCTGGCCGGACAAGCTGCTATCGCTATAGATCGATTGAATCTGTTCAAAGGTCTTGAGCGGTCCAATATGGATCTGCTGAGGGCCTATGAAGCAACTATCGAGGGTTGGGCCAAAGCGATAGAGCTGCGCGATCAGGAAACCGAGGGTCATAGCAGAAGAGTTGTTGACCTCACCCTGAGGTTGGCGATGAGAATGGGATTCAGTGGGAAATCCCTTTTGAATATCCGCCGCGGGGCACTGCTCCATGATGTTGGTAAGATGGCCATTCCAGATAATATTCTTCTTAAACCCGATAAATTAACGGAGGAAGAATGGTCTATTATGCGAGAACATCCTACCCATGCGATGAACATGCTTTCCCCGATTGAGTATTTGCAGGATGCATTGGATATTCCTCGCTTCCATCATGAGCGCTGGGACGGTAAGGGATATCCGGATGGATTGGCAGGGGAGCAGATTCCGCTGTCAGCCAGGATCTTTGCTGTGATCGATGTTTGGGACGCTCTGCAATCTGACCGCCCTTACCGCCCGGGATGGTCAGTGCAGGAAGCACTCCACTATATTGAGGAAAACAGCGGATCCCATTTTGATCCGGAAGCAGTTTCAGAGTTCCTGGATATGATCAAGACCAGCCAGGGGGATTAAGGTCAGGCACTAAAAACATCCGGATCGTTGATTAAACATCAAGATGGAAATTTGAGCACCCGTAACAAAAATTCATATTAATCGTATACTGGCAGCCTCTGGAAAACCCTGGATTTGGGTCTTGACAAAGGCTCTTTTTATGCTATGATATGTGTGTAACCCGATACAACGGGTAACCCGAATTAGTAAGAAAGAGGAGTAATGATGCCAAATCCAGATGCCATAGTGCTGCCAGAAGTGAACCTGATTGAAGTCCGGCTTGATCCGGCGCAAACTTTTATCAACAGCATGGTGTTGATCCGCAGAAGTGAGGAGCTTTCAGGATTAAATCCCTGGATCTACGAAACTGCGGCGGCGCTGACGAGTGAACAGCAGGCTCAGCACAACCTGGTTATCATTGGCTTCCATTATGCAGTGCTTCCAAACCGGTATTGGAAAGATATTCCTTCCTACCTGGCGCACATTGAAAGTTGTGATCCTGAGACTTTGAAGGACCAGCTGCTGGACTTTTACATCAAATATAAACCAGCTGATATCGAAGAAGATGTGCCCGAAACAGATAAGGAAACTTTGTTGGCAGATCTGGATTTCTATCTGGATTATTTAGATAAGAAGTTTTCGGCAGGATTTGTGGAGCGAGATGTTGAGAGCAAGGCATTTGAGTTATTGAACGATCCGCCCGAAATGCAGCGCCAGATTGTTTCTCACTTGAAATTTATGTGGGAGGAATTTTATCAGGACGAATGGAAACGAATTCTTCCTATGCTCGAAGATGCGGTCATGGCATTTGGACAGGTTGATTTCAGCAATCTGAACCGCCAGGAGATTGCCAAATACATCATAGGCAGTGAGGTCAAAACTGACTTTTTGGAAGAAATCGCAAAGAATCAACAGATCTTTTTTGTGCCCAGCGCTCATAATGGGCCTTATCTGGGGAAGTTCCATTACAAGAATTCCCACGGTGTGATCTTTGGAGCCCGTCTTCCTGAAGACACCGAAGTGCATGCGCCGGACCTGAGCAGAAATGAGATTACCATCCGGCTCAGCGCGCTGGCAGATGACTTGAGACTGAATATCCTGAAAGTGATCGCTGAAGAAGGAGAAATGAAGTCACAGGACATCATGGACAAACTTGAGTTGAGTCAATCAGCAGCCTCACGGCACTTGAAACAGCTGAGTGCAACTGGATATTTGATCGAAAGACGCTGCTCAGGAGCAAAGTGTTATGCCCTCAACGAAGAACGGGTGCAGGATACTCTGCGGGCAGTAGCAGCATTTTTATTATGTGAGTAGCACCAATATCGGAGGTGGAAAATGGAGAGATCAAAAATATAAAACACTACCGCACACAAGTGGAATATTCGTATCAAGTAGTAAATGAAAAGAAATAGCTAGTAGGAGAAATATCATGGTTACCTGGAATACTTATTACGTAGAAACTCAAAGGCGAGAGGATGAGATCGCCCTGGCAATGCAAGATCGTACTATTCGATCTGTTGAAAAAGCCTGTGAATCAAGCATTACCAAGCTAAGCATCCGGATCTTGGATGTGGTGGGTTCGAAACTGGTTGAATGGGGATCCCAATTACAGTGCCGCTGCGCTGAATTGGCAATGACCAGCTCAAAACGCGCCATCTGATGAAGGTCAAGAATAAAAAAACAATTCATCCTCTTAGCTAAACCGGAGCAGCCACAAGGCGCTCCGGTTTTTTTTCCTAACAACGGTCTCTTCTCTGTGTTCTCGTTTAAAAAAAGATTCTTCCCCCGGGCTTGATTATTCGTTTTACTTTTTGTCAACCTCTCCAATGGCGCAGGCAGGGGTACTGTGATATATTTTGGAAGTTAGAAAATGCAACCCTTTAAGAGTATATCAATGAGAGAGGTATGAAATGGATTCATCGGCAAGCATAATTATCACCGCAGCACTAGTTTTTTACACCATTGGGGTTTGGAGTGAACGCATCCAGGGGCGCTTAAAACCCTGGCACCTGGCCTTTTTTGTATTAGGCCTGATCTGTGATACCTGGGGAACCGGTATGATGTTTGATTTTGTGGGTGGGATGTCGTTTGACGTCCATGGAATATCCGGGCTGCTCGCAATATTATTGATGTTTGTTCATGCAGTTTGGGCTGCGGTAGTACTGGTCCGCAAGAATGAAAAAGCTATCTTGAACTTTCATAAATTCAGCGTGATTGTCTGGCTGATCTGGTTGATCCCCTACTTCAGTCCGATGTTCTTCAACCTGGCTGGTTAAACGAGATAAATATGATCTGGTTGAAAATTGCGATTGCCCTATTTGTCGTATTAGAGATCGGTAATATTATGATCCTGTATTTTTTGCCGGATTCTAAATTGGCCAATGCGATGGGTTATTTTAAGGCCTGGGAAAAATCAAAAAGTGATCCTGAGGTCCATGAAATGGCGAAGTACCTGGTTAATTGGGTTGCTGGAACAAAATTGATCTTTATTATGCTTCTGGGCATTTTGTTTTTTTCAGCAAATGAATCAACACTGGTAATAACAGCCGCTGCCATGATCATATCGATCAGCTCTTTTTACTGGCGCCTGTTTCCCTCAATACGCAAGATGGACCAACAAGGACAGATCGACCCCAAAAATTACTCCAAGACTTTGGGCTGGATGATCCTGGGGATGATCGTTTTGTTTGCAGGGGCGATTGTTTTGGCAGTACTGGGTTAATTATATTGTTTAAATAAATTGACCAATTTTCAACGTAACTATGTTTGATATTCCCTGTTAAGAAAGTTGTAGTGAAGTGAATAATCAAATCACCTAGGAGAAAAAATGAAACTCACACCCCCAAAACAAAATGTGTTCTGGATTTCAGTGGTTCTGGCTGCCCTGGGCCTGTTAGGCCGCTACGCCAATATCCCGTTTGTATCTGATTATTATTTTTACTTTGTATTGGTAGCCTATATTGTCTTATTCCTCGGCAACACAGTTAAAGGTTTCTAGTCATTTTTCTAACTCCTTTTGGTGAAGCCCCGGTGAAAACCGGGGCTTCCTGCTTAAAACAGGAAAAATTATCGCAACCTGGGGGGGAAATTAACGTATTATATGAAGTAACAACCAGTATGGGAGTAAAGATGGATGCTATTTATCAATGGTTCGTGCCCGCAATCCTTTTTCTTGTTATTATAGGTGTTGGCTTCTGGGTCAGTAAGCTGGGGAAACCGTATCATGGCCTGTTATTTAATATTCATAAACTGATCGCCCTGGGTGCAGCCATCCTCACAGGCATACGGATCTTCAGGCTGAACCCCTGGGAAACCTTTCCTGTTCTGGCAATCCTCTTTATCGCCCTCTCTTTTTTAGGCGTAATTGCCATGTTTGCCACTGGCGCGATGATGAGTATTCAGGATCAGGTAAAAAGAACTCCAAAGCTGGTTCACCAAATTTCAGCAAGTATAGTTGCCGGAGCAATGATCATTGCCCTCTTATTGTTTTACCAATGATCTTGTAGTTTTATCTCCGCTTGATCTGAAAAATCAATTTTACTGATTACCTGATCTCATTCAAAGGTGTACTTTATGAGAATTACCATACTCAATGGAAACGCGACCCCATCACGATTTGATGCGTATCTGAATAAATTAACGAAAAACTTGGAATCAATTGAAAATCAGGTCACCCAGCTCGATCTGCGGGATCTGCCTCTGAAGTACTGTACAGGCTGTTTTGATTGCTGGACAAAAACACCTGGAATTTGTGAATCTGACCAAGCATCCCGGGAACTGGGCCGGGCAGTGATCAACTCCGATTTTACGCTTTGGGCCGCCCCGCTTAAGATGGGTTTCCCTTCCGCTCTCTTGAAGATGGGTTTTGACAAACATCTGCCGTTAATCCATCCCTATATGGTTGTGGACCAGGGTGAAGCTCATCACCTGAAGCGTTATGAAAGATACCCCCGGGTAGGCTTGCTGGTCGAAAAAGAATCTGACACCAGCGAAAATGATCTGGTGATCATCAGGGATGTCTTTTCCAGAACCGCTCTGAACTTCAAATCCAAACTGGATTTTATGGAAACAACCGAGCTGGATCCTTCACAGTTGGCAAATCAGATCCTTACCCCTAGGAAAGGTGGGCATTTCTACCAGAAAAAACCAGCCCCGATCCCAGGGGAAAGAATTACTCCTCCGAAGAGAATTACTGTCTTTAACGGCTCACCGCGGGGCAAAAAAGGCAATACACCGCTCATGCTGGATGAATTGCTGAAAGGATTTGGGGGAGAGTATAAAACCTATCATCTGATCAAAGGCAAGGAACTTGAAGAACAGATAAATGCTTTCAGGGAAGCTGATTGTGTTTGGCTGGGATTTCCACTTTACACAGACGGAATGCCTGGAGTTGTAAAAACCTTCCTTGAAGCATTAGAATCATTTAAAGGGCGGGAGAATAACCCCCCCATCGGTTTCCTGGTCCAATCAGGGTTCCCGGAAGGCTTGCACTCGCGTTATGTGGAGCGCTACCTGGCTTCCCTTGCGGCAAGACTGGGTTCCCCTTATCTGGGCACGATCGTCAAAGGTAATGGAGAGGGCACCAGGATCATGCCAGCTGAAATGAATAAAAGACTCTTTGAGAATTTACAATCATTGGGCAGGGGGCTGGCGGAAAATGGCCAGCTGAATGCTGACGTCTTGAAGGAAATTGCCAAACCAGAACGTTTTCCCCTAATTCTGGGACCGTTATTCCGGCTGTTCCTGAAAACCAAAATGTCCCACCGCTATTTTGATAACATGCTGAATGAAAATGAGGCCTATGAACACCGGAATGATCGGCCTTTTATTGATACGATTTGATCATCAGGCTTTAGATATAAAATGGGAGGGAAGTGATTTTTGCTTCCCTCTTTTTATAAAAATATCTTTGAATGGTATATTATTATGGGTACTGTAAATTTTTGTAGGGAGCAATAAAATCATCATGAAGCGTCTTCAACTTCTTCCGATCCTTTTACTGGTTGGCTCTTTGGGTATATTGGGGGTTATGTTTGGTGTTCGAGCTATCAGTAATCAAAGACTGATCAATTCCAGCATCAAGACCCAAACAGCGATCGTGGAACAGGCAACTGCGACAATTCCGCCGACCGCGACGCCACTGCCTACAGAAACTCCTACCCCCACAGAAATTCCACCCACCCCTACGGTAACGCCCTTCCCAACCGCAACCCCCAAACCAGGCGAGGTGGTTGAGGAAGGTTGCAATGTGGCGGAATATATTGCCGATGTCACCTTCCCGGATAAAACCATCATCGATGCGGACACAAAGTTCACAAAAACCTGGCGCTTGTTGAATAATGGAACCTGCACCTGGACCAACCAGTACAAACTGGTTTTCCATTCCGGAGAACAGATGTCTGGACGAAAAGAAACAAATGCCATTAGCTTACCAGTCGACCCGGGGAAATTGATTGATATATCAATTGAATTAAGAGCGCCCGAGACCGAAGGTACTTACAAGGGGTATTGGATCCTTGAAGACCAGTATGGAAATCCATTTGGTCTTGGCCGGGCCGGAAAACCGTTTTATGTGGAAATCGTGGTCGTTGAATGATTGCCGATCTGACCCCATCAGTCGGAACAAAAAAGCTCCCTGAAAAGGGAGCTTTTTCTATCCTGAATTTAAGAACAGGACCTTTTCCATTAGAACATTACAGGACCTCAATTACATTCAGTTTGATCAGTTCATCCACAATGTTCTGGATTTCGGTTGAGTAGTCGACCGTGATAGCAGCTTTATCCATGATATCCGAGATTGTCAGTGGGCGGGCCTGGGGGAAGGGCAGGTGAAAGAGGAATTCCCCCTGGGGAGTTGTCAGGCTGATCTTATGCTCCTGGCGCTCCCGGCCTTCCCCTTCCCAGATCGTGACAGCGCTGAAAGCATCTCCACTTCTGGCCACTGAGAAATTGGCTCCATTTTCTTTATTTTCCCGGACCAACCGGGAGAGACCCTCTCCTGGATTCTGTTTTTCATAAACAGAAAGGTCCACTTCAAATTTTAGATCTGACTGTATCAGGGTGTACCGATAATATGGACGTTTTTTTTCAAAGACCTCGGTTTTCTTGACAATTTTCAAATCGGTCAAGTTCTCTAAAAAATCCTGGGCTGTTCGAATATGCAGACTGAGACGTGAGGCTGCCTCAGACGCTGAGATATCCTGGTAGTTGACAAGCAGTTTGAAGAAGTCTTCGGCATAGTCCTTGGATAAGATTGCCCCAAACTGGGCAGCAGTTTCAAAATTCATTATGGCTTCCTCATTAAGCGAAAGGATTTAGTCGCAGGGAGTTCATGCGATCGATAATCTGGGATTCCTGACCAGTTTTGGAAAGTTCCAGAAACTCACTGAATACGTCGCCTAGTGACTGGCAAAGCTGGTCAAAATCCAGATCCATCTTGAATAACAGGTAGTCTTCTTCAGTGATGTTCACTGTAATATACCCATCAAAATCCACGGCTACCCAGGTATCTTTAATGTAATCCTTTTTAATTCCAAAAATATAAGGAATGTCATTGCCGGGCAAGGTTAACACAAAAACTACCCGGTTTTCCTCCTTGAAGGGAAAAGCGATCAGATTACGGGAAATAAAGTCCACAAAGCGGATCATCTCTGTCTTGCTGACCGGCACATGTCCAGCGGGACGGGGGCGGGCGGTGAAGCTGTTACCAATATCTTCTACGGGTAAAGCTGCCAACTCAAAGATTTCTTCCCCCCGCCAACGCAGTCTTCTGTTAAAAGCCTGATAGGCAACAACCATCATTAGCGCGTACATAATGACGAGTAAAATGGGCGTCAGGCCAATTTCGTTCTTGTTATTAATCACTGGGGGTGCACTGATGCAGACCAGCCCGGCGAAAACCATGAATAATGCCACTGCCAGGTAGCCATTATTGCGGGTTTTCAGGACTGTTGCCAAAGGAAATATCGAGGCAATGAAGTAGATTCCGCCTAAGGTGTAAAATGCAGGTCCTGGCCCAAATAGGCCAAAGAGACTGAAAAATATTGCCAAAGAAAGGAAGGGAAACCAGATCGTTTTTATGATATTTTGGGGTTTTGTCTTTCTCTCAAAAAACATATTGCACCTCTTGCTTAGTTTGACTCGCTAAATACTTCAATTAATATGAAGTATAACAAAATGATACTATAAAACAATAGTACTTAAGTGGGGTTTAAACTACTGCTTTTGACGTAGAAAAACGATAACAAATAGACATATTGGAATTTTTAACCAGGATGTTTTTCTCTGATCTAGAGCAACATATCATCTTTGAGGGTTATCTTATTCCCGGTGATTGAATTATGTTACACTGAGATTGTTGGGATTTATCAACACCCCCTACCTTATTGATAGTTTTTGTTTATCAATTTATAAATCCATCCTTCTTAACACTAAGATCATTCTGGTTGTAACATTCACCTAACTCATTACGTTTATATAACAAGGAACATTATGGCTCAACCGAACAATCCAGATCTGCAGCTGGTTCAGAAAGCTGTCAAAGGCAATCGGAAAGCGTTTACAACATTATTCAACAAGTATTTCCAATCCGTTTATAACTTTGCCTTAACGCTTTCTCGTGATCCAGCTATGGCGGAAGATCTAACCCAGGAAGCATTTATCCGGGCCCACGCCAACCTGGAACGCCTCGGTCCTCCCTGGAACTTCCGGGCCTGGATCTTTCGTTTGACACGCAATTATTTTATTGATCTTACCCGAAAGGAACGGGAGGTTGATCAACTAGAGGAAGATGTGCCAGTGATATCACCCGGCCCTGGTCCTGAAAAAGAAACTATGTCAAGAGAAACGGTTGATCGAGTTCAAAGTACGCTGGGAAGGATGAGCGTTCAATATCGAGAGATCCTCGTACTGCGCGAATTGAACGATTTCAGTTATGCTGAAATTGGAGAGATCCTCAGCCTCAGTCCTTCCAATGTAAAGGTGTCCTTACATAGAGCGCGGGCGGCATTCCAGGAAAGCTACGGCATCCGCCTGCTGCTGGAAGATCCAACAGGTGACTGTAAAGAAGTTACTGATCTGCTGCATGCCTTTCATGATAATGAGGAGCTTTTAGATCAGGAGGGGTTTGTCAAGGAGCATCTGAAAACATGCCCGGATTGCCAGGAACGGCGGAAAATGTTAATTGCCCAATCGGTCGCCCTGGGTGCATTCATTCCAGTTGTTCCACCAAAAGACCTCGCGGAACGTATTCTTAATAAGACTGGAAGCCCTCCTGCTGAACCTGCTGGTCAAAAACCTAGTTTGATCAAAGGTATCTTTGGATATGGCGGCGGTGCAGCTGTTTTGGGAGCTATGGTGTGGATAATTTATAGTTTGATCTTTAATACACCTGCAATTTTGCCCAATTTTCCCGGAGATGAGACTTCAACGCCAACCCCGGAGGTTTTAGCACCAGCCGCTCCTACGGAAGCAGCAGCTGAGGTACCTCCGCCACCACCACCACCAACTGCAACAACTCTTCCTCCTACCGAAGATCCTCGCTGTCTCCTCTTTGATGATATTGAGATTTCACTGGTGACGCTGAATATCATTGACGGTACTTATAACGTTCCAATCTATTTAAAAATGCTTCCCGAGGTCCCTGGAGGCGGTAGAACAGGGAATATTGGAGAGCCGGTTTTTCCTTATAAAGCCTGGCTGGGAGTGATCCCGGAAAATATATGCAATTTTCAGGGATTTCCAGACAGGCTCTACTGCATGTTCACCTTGACCCCCGATATGCCTGGAACAGAGCAGTTCTTCCAACTGAAAATGGAAAATTGCGAGAATTTACTTTATTCACAGGGAGTAATGATTCCAGAAATTCAACAGGCTGAAGAAGGGAGCAGTGAGCCCGTTGGCTGCCACGCGGCTTTGGATGCCCGGTCATGCAAAAGCCTGGGCGGAGAATACAGGAAGATCAATGACACCACATATTTGTGTTTCTGTCCCTGATCCGCGGTTTGATTACGAATCGCTTGCAGGACATGTATAATTTAACCTATGACTATCCTTGTTGAAGGCTACAAAACCCTCAATGAGATCGCTTCCGTTGTCAGCCAATCACTCGATCTGAAAGAGGTGCTGGGCAGCGCCCTGGATAAGGTCCTGCAGGCTACCTGCCTGGAGATCGGGGGTATCTATCTGCTTAATGAACAATCCCGGATCCTGTCCATTCATGCCCAGCGAGGCTTTTCTGCTGATTTTTCCAGAGCCATCGATCACCTGGAGATCGGAGAAGGATTCTCCGGCCAGGTGGTGGAGTCCGGCGAACCTTTGGTGATCCGGGATATCACTGAAGATAAACGCCTATCACGGGGGATAGTCAAAGAAGAAGGATTTAAATCCCTCCTGGTTGTCCCTTTATGTTCAAAAAGCAGAACCCTGGGAACACTTTTCCTGATCTCCAAGGAAGTGCGTGATTTCAGCGATGATGAAATTGGGTTATTGATCACGGCCGGCCAGCAGATTGGTGTGGCAGTAGATAATGCTTCCCTGTTCCAGGCCCAACAGCACAGGGCGGAACAATTCCGAGTGATCGCGGATGTTGGACGCCAGATCACTTCGATTATGGATATCGATGCTCTGCTAGACCATGTCGTCAAACTAATCCAAAAAACCTTTAAATATGATCACGTGGCGATCGCCACCATTGAAGATGACTTCGCTGTTTACCGTTTCGGTGCTGGTCGATTGTGGGAAGACCCGGCATTCGACTTCAACCCTTCTCACCTGAAGATCGGCTCGGAAGGTGTGACTGGAAGGGTGGCAGCCTCAGGAAGCCTGGTTTATTTGCCCGATGTTCGCGAGGATCCAGGCTACGTGGAGATGAAAGGCAGCGGTACTCTGTCGGAATTAACGGTACCAGTGAAAATCAAGGGAAAAGTGATTGGGGTTTTAGATGTTCAGAGCGACAGGGTAAACGCATTTGACGAAACCGATCTGGTTGTCATGCAATCCCTGGCCGATCAGACTGCAGTAGCGATCGAAAACGCCCAGCTTTATAAACAGGCCAAACAATTGGCAGTAATTGAAGAAAGGAATCGCCTGGCCCGGGAGCTGCATGATTCAGTGACCCAGGCTTTATACGGGATCACTTTGCATGCTGAAGCTGCTTTCCGGCAGCTGGAGGCCAACCGGATAGAGTTGGCCAATGATCAGCTGGTTGAGCTGCGGGCCACAGCCCAGGAAGCGTTAAGGGAAATGCGGCTGCTGATCTTTGAACTCCGTCCCTCTGTGGTGGAAATGCAGGGTCTGGTGCCTGCCCTGCGTGCCAGGTTGGAAGCGGTCGAAGAACGGGCCGGCATGGAAGTGGAGATCAACATGGATGAAAATCTGGCATTGTCTGACCGGATCCAGGACGGACTGTACCGCATAGCCCAGGAAACGCTTAACAATGCCCTCAAACACGCCAAAGCCAGTAAAATCATCCTCAACCTGACCGGCACGCTGTCCAAGGTCACTTTAGAGATTATGGATGATGGAATTGGTTTTAAACCCGATGAAGCAGTTGAGGGTGGTGGGCTGGGATTGGACGGCATCATCGAAAGGGCAGAACTGCTGAATGCCGAGTTAATATTAGATAGCTGGCCCGGGCGAGGTACAACAATACGGATAGAGGTCCCCTATGACTGATGAAATCATTCGAATTATGATTGTTGATGATCACGCGGTTGTCCGAAAAGGCATCCAGGCTTTGCTGGCAACAGAGCCTTCCCTGGAAGTTATTGGGGAAGCGGAAGACGGTCTTCAGGCAGTAACCCAATTTGAGGAATTGAAGCCAGACGTATTACTCCTGGACCTGCTGATGCCCAAGATGTCGGGTATTGAAGTGATCCGGGAACTCAAAGGAAAATACACAAATGTAAAAATCCTGGTCCTGACAAGTTTTGCGGCTGATGAACAGGTGTTTCCAGCTATCAAGGCCGGTGCCCTGGGTTATTTGTTAAAGGATACCCAACCAGAGGATCTGATTGAAGCCATCAGGCAGGTTTATAAGGGGGAATCATCTTTGTCTCCGTCCGTGGCACGCAAGGTGCTGGAGGAAGTTTTCCGCCCGGGAGATAAGCCCTTAAGTCCTGACCCGCTCACAAATCGGGAGGTAGAAGTCCTCCAGGTTCTGGCCAAAGGCAAAAGCAATCGCGATATCGGAGAAATTTTATCCATTACCGAAGCGACTGTACGAACCCACGTCAGCAATATTCTGGCCAAACTGCACCTGGCCAGCCGCACGGAAGCCGCCCTCTATGCCATCAAGGAAGGGATGGTAAAACTGGATGGGGATGATTGATCTGATCCACCGTCCAAAAATTATATTTCCAACCTGATTTTTTACCTACACCATTTGGATGACTCGCTTTCATCCAGAGTTCTGTATTTCCCTATTAAAAGATAGTCCTAAATACTTGCCAAAAATCCCCTCTTTTTCCGATGTGTTAGAGAGGGGATTTTTGTATGATGGGGGCAAGTACTAATTACTAGCAGGAGTGAAAAACTGAATGACAGCCTTTAGCGATATTATTTACCCGGCAGCCGTTCTTTCTTATCCAGCGCAAGATAACTTTATTGATCGATTTTTGGAAAGGAGTGCTGTTTTGTATAAAGTCCTGATCACTGACGACCGCGTGACTTCAAGAAAAGGATTACGCGCCCTGATGTTAACCCAGCCAGATATCCAGGTTGTAGGTGAGGCAAATAACGGAGAGCGGGCGCTCCAATTCATTGAAAAGAACAAACCGGATGTAGTACTGATGGACGCTTTTATGCCAAAAATGAATGGCCTGGAGGCCACCAGGATCATAAAGAATAAATGGCGCAATATCCGGGTGGTGATCCTGACTTTACATGGCGATATTAGAGAGGAGGCTATTGCGGCGGGCGCGGATGCTTTTTTAGTCAAAGGATGTTCTCCGGATGAGCTGATCCGGGAGATCAAAAATGAAAGGAGAAAATAAGATGACGTTTAATCCCGGTTATGCTGAGCTTTTAGGTAAGGAGTTGCAGCGGAACAGGATGCGTGAAGCTGAAAAGCAGCGCTTGATCCGGACAGTAACCCTTGCCAATCCCTCTACCGCAAAAAAGGTCTGGATAATTTTCAGGTCGCGCTGGCAGGATCTAAGGAAACCAAAATTCAAATCTAGAACATTACACCCCGATTCCACCGCTGCCAAAGAAATCTCACAGCCTGTGAGTTAATTTCTCATTCTTCTTCTCTTAGCTGCCCGTGGGAGGCGCCGCTGATCGCAAGCAGCAGGCGCCTCCCCGGCGGAGACAGGGAATGAAATGAATTGTTCCAATATGTAGTAGGAGGAATAATGTCTCCAGAAAATGAAACCAAAAAACCTGGCAGGATCAGTTATACATCCGCAGGAATGGGGCTTGGCCTGGTTTTGGGAGGCATACTGGGTTTGCTGATCGACAACCTGGCCTTTTCGGCCGGGGGTGGGATGATCCTGGGATTAGCCTTTGGATTGGCGGTTGAGAAACGCAAAACGTCCCTTTAAGCGCAATATCGCTCAAATTGGAGCAGGATAATACGGACTTGCCTGCTCCAATTTATCAAGGATTGGATAACAAATGGAAAAATCAATCAATAAAATCGGAATCATTTTCAGGATCGTGCTGGCTGTGATCCTGTTCTCATTATTCATCAAGGTCGACTCCATACTCCAGACGGCGGATTTCCTGGTTGATGAGGGCAGGTCACTGCTCCAGATCCTGCTGGTCATCACAGGCATCAGGTTAATCCTGGCAGGACTGGCGGTTGTTTTTGTGATGCCCCTGGTACTGGGAGAAAAAAATATCAGGGAAGGTCTAGCGCGCTATTTACTGACTGACTCGAAGGTGCTTCTGGCCGGGATCCTGTCCTTTGTCATCTTCTGTGTTCTGGCGGCAGTTTTATCCCTGGCATTTGGAATATTTAAGGGAGATCTGGCAGCCGCTTTTGCCTTCCCGGATCTCAGGCCGGACCCGGATGTGGTCGGCTGGGGGTATTTCCTTCTGGCATTGGTGCCTGGCATCTGGGAAGAGCTGGCTTTTCGGGGCTGGATCCAAACTGCGCTGCTGAAGAAATTTAGACCCTGGATCTCGGTCTTACTGAGTGCGGTATTCTTTTCCCTGTTCCATTTTTCCAACCTGATTAATCAGGATCTCACCCAGGTTTTGCTGGGTGTGGTCATGGCTTTCTTTTTTGGACTGGGCTGGGGCTGGCTGGTTTTCCGTTCAGGCAGTGTGATGCCTGCGATCATTTCCCATTACCTGGTGGACTCTTTGGGGCAGGTCTTCATCAACGTCAATGATACCAATCTGATTTTTGCCTCCCAGTTTATGCTGCTGCTGACCTTGTTATATCCCCCGTTGACAATACTCTTGGCGAAGTTCATGTTCCCCGAGAAGAATTAAGGAGACTTTATGGTGAAACAATCAACCTTTCCCTCGCAAGATCTTCCACTGGAAGGAAACAAATCTTTAGTATGGAACCTTTCGATAGCTGTTGCTGTATTAATGACGCTCATATCTGGATTGGGATTCCTCCTTTCAAATGTTTTTTACCCAACCCCGGGATTGTTGGAGAATTATCTCGCCAACGATATAGTGAATATCCTGCTCGGCCTGCCGCTGTTCATTGCAGCATTGGTTTTAATCAGAAAGGGGATGCTGCTGGGGTTATTGCTGCTTCCTGGCGCCCTGGTTTATGTGATCTATAACTATATAGGTTATTTATTGGGACGGCCCTGGAACTGGATCGCCAGCATCAATCTTGTTCTGGTGGTCATAAGCTGTATTACCCTCTTCTTCCTACTGCGGGTTCTGGATCATCAGGCTGTTATGAAACGGCTGGAAGGTAGGGTGGGAGAAAAAGTATCCGGCTGGATCCTGGTGGTCTTCGGCCTGGCTTTTATTGGCCTCGCGGTATCAACCATTGTCGCGGGAATTCAAGAAGGCACCATCCCCCCCCTGGGAGAGAACGCTGTATCCGTCGCTGATATCGTAGTATCGCTGGGCTGGGTGAGCGGCGGCATCACCCTGCTCCGGAAAAAGCCCCTGGGATATTCAACTGGATTGGGATTACTGGTCGCAGCCAGTTTCCTCTTTTTGGGTTTGGTCCTGTTCTTCTTTATCGCGCCGTTGGTTTCTGACCGGCCTTTCGACTGGATCGAGGTCAGCACCGTTTTAGCGATGGGTCTGATTTGTTTTATTCCCACAGGGATCTTCTGGCGTGGGGTTGTAAGAAGCAAAGGAATATTATAAAAAGGGAAAATGGATGAAGAACATAATCAAGAGGTATCGAAAGAATGGCATCTGGCTCCAGGTCTTGATCATCCTGATCCTGACCATCGTGATCGCCTATGCATCACAAATCTTATAGTAATCAATCTGGTCTCTGCCTTAATATTGGGCATGACCGCGAAGATAATTTGTTTACTGCTGGTGCTGATCTGGAATAAGAGAAAGGAAAACAGGATCCATACACAATCCCAGATACTTAGACCATCACTTCTGGATTTTTAACCAGGGCATTAACACAACTTTCTCGAGCCCTGCCCGGCGAATTTCAGCCGCGCTTATTGGTGTATTGGTCATTAACCGCAGGAAACTTCCCCGGTTGGGGTAATAAACCAGGGCAAAGTCATGCCATCTGATGAAGAGCGGGTCTTTTTGATCGCCGATAAAACTCCCCAGTACTTCTCCATAGATATCGGGATATCCTCCCACGCTAATCAGATAGGGCAGGATCTGAAGGGAGTACTGGTTATAAGCGCTTTTCCCACCCTCTCCCCGTCTTTCTTGGGGGGAAAACCAATTCAAATTCATCATGAAAAAAGGCTGGTCAGGATTCCCGGCAGAAAATTCCTTAACTTTTTCGGGAACCGGATCAGTTTCAGGATCAGGCTCATACGATATCTCCCTGTCCAATTTGATATTTTTGGTGCCCAGCCAGTTTGATAAAAGCGGAGCCATAAAACTGAGGCCTTTTGCCACTTTTCTGATCACTGGATTGGGCCTGATAAGAATCGCATAGATCGCTTGAACTACATCTAAACGAACAGCGCGGGACTTTTCATGGGCCATCAGCAGGGCCTGGCTGGAAGGAAAATTATCCACAGTGAGGTATTGATAGGGCATTTCGTCCCTGGTCAGGACCTGGTTGATCTGGAGCTGATGGCTGCGAGTTCCCTTTTCCGACTGAACAATTTGTTGAGATTCGATGAGATATTCTTTGATAACCTGCGGATTTTCAGTCACCAGGAACTGAGCCAGGGTTAACTTTGATTTCCCGAAGGCTAACATACGGTCGCGCTGCACGCTGGTTGGTTCAAGGGCCATAAGCTTAATATTCCTTAAAATGGTCGATCAGCAATTGGCTGACCTCAGCGGCTTTATCATGCTGAACCCAGTGGGACGCGTCATCAAAATAAACCAGCTTACCATTCTGACAGAACTCCAGGCTCAGATCCGCCATTTGCCAGCTCAAATGGGGATCCTGTTTGCCCCACAGGATCAGGGTGGGAGGTTTTACTTGATCTGAAGTCCTGGGTGATCGAGATTTGCTGAACATAGCTCTATACCAGTTGATCATGGCAGTGATCGCCCCGGGCTGGGCCCAGGCTGCCCGGTAGCGGTTGTATTGATCCTCGCTCCAATAATTTGGCATGGCCCCGGTGAGGAACTTCCAGTTCCCAAGCCCGGCAAACCATTCGGGGATCTTTGGGATCTGGAAGAACACGGCATACCAGCTTTTTAACATCTGGGCCGGGTGGGATCTTAAATAACTGCCAAATACCTCTGGGTGTGGCACATTGGCGATAACCAGGCGTTTTACCCTCTCTGGTGCTTTCAGCGCCACCCTCCAGGCCACAATCGCTCCCCAGTCATGACCTGCCAGGAAAAAGCGCTCATAACCCAAGCTGTCAGCCAGCCCCAGGATATCCTCGACCAGTTTTGTGGTGTGATAACTATCAACCCCTTCAGGTTTGCTGCTCAAATTATAGCCCCGCTGGTCAGGGATGATCACCCGGAAACCAGCCTCCGCCAGGGGTTGAATCTGATTTTCCCAGCCAAACCAGGCTTCCGGGAAACCATGTAAGAGGATCACGGGTTTTCCATCAGCTGGCCCAGCCAGGGCAGTATGGAGCTTGACCCCATTGGTTTCTAGATAATCAAATTCGATAGTCATTGAATTCATTTGAATAATCCCTACCATCAATCATACCTCTTTTGAGACGTTTTTAATAATCCTGCGTATATTGTTGATAGAAAAATAAACCAAATTCTATCCCGGCAGAGAGGGATGGGATTTCTATAAAATTGGAGAGAAGATCATGCGAGGATTAACCAAGATATTTATTTTGTTATTTATTATTGCTGCTGTAACTACTGCCTGTATGTCGCCGTTCCAGCCTCGGCTGGTCAGAGGTTCAGGAGATGTCATTGTCGAAGAGCGCGATGTTAGCGGTTTTGACAAGATCCTGGTGGAAGGGGCTGGAAGGATCATCATTACGCAGGGTGATAAAGAATCCCTCACCATTGAAACCGATGATAACCTGACGGAATACATCAGAGCTGAAGTAAAAGGGGATACTCTTGAGATCGGTTTCGAAGATAATGTGGTATTCAGTTCAGGCAGGGGCCGGATTGCCCTTGATCCGACCGATGGATTTATCTTTCGGATCAGCGTGATCGACTTAAACGCGATCGCGGTTTCTGGAGCTGCGGATATCGAGATAGAGAAGATCAAAACGGATCAGTTTGATGTCACACTCTCTGGAGCGGGGCTGGTAGCTGTTGATGACCTTGACGCCAGGACATTAAATGTCCTCGTCAGCGGCGCAGGTGATGTGAATCTTGCCGGGCGAGTTGATAACCAGGTGGTCAGATTGAGCGGTCTGGGACATTATCAGGCTTTTGACCTGGAAAGCCAGGTAGCTGCCATAACCATCAGCGGCGCAGGTGGTGCCAATGTCTGGGTAACAGAATCTTTGGATGTGAGCATCAGCGGTGCGGGCGACGTGAAATATTATGGAGATCCTTCAGTGACCCCGAGTATCAGCGGTGTGGGCAGGATCCAGAGCCAGGGCGAAAAGTAGGTAAGAAAAGATAATAAGTTATTTACTATGTAGGAAACGGTATCCTCTGAGGATACCGTTTCCTTTTGTTTAGTTTTAAGCCCACAAAACCGTCATCACCGCAGCGACAGCAGTAATGATCAGGGAGATCACAAAGGTCACCCGGATGACCTGGCTTTCTTCCCCGATCCTGTCTATGCTGGCAGCCGCGTTCTGGAGTTTGGCGGGAGAGATCACGCTGGCCAGCCCGCCCCCGATGCCGCTGGCGGCGGCAATCACCAAACCCGCCCCGCCGATCTTTTCTGCTGTGCTCAGGTGGATTCCAGTTAACATGGCGATGGCTGAGGTTTCAGAGCCGCTGATGAAACCGGATAGTAATCCCAGGAAAGGAGCCACTGCCGGGTAAAAACGCCCAAACAGGCTGCTGGCCGCATCGGCGATCAGGTAGACCATATTATTGGCCGGGTTGATTAACTCCCAGGCAGCATTTTTTCCGGAATGGTTGATCAGAAAAGCGATCGCAAAAAATACCGCTGAGGCCAACATGGGCCGGGGAGCTCGTTTGAGCCACTTGCCCAGGGAATCTTTAAGGATGGTTTTATTCACTTTCAGGAACGGGAATGCCAGGATAGTGCTGACCAGGATCCAGAAATAAGCCTGCCAGAATAAGCGGATTTTCTCCGGCGCGCCGGGGATGATCTCCAGCGGCATACTCCAACGGTTGAAAGACAAGTTCAAAAAATGGCAGGAAAGGGGCGTTTACCAGCAGGGCTAAAACGGTCAGGATGATCCAGGGGGAGATGGCAGCTGGCAGGGAAATTTTATTTTCTGAAGCTCAGATCGGATTCGGAAAGCTGATCCCGGTCCAGGAGGGTTTGGCCGGTCAATTTCAGGTAGATCAGCATGACGATCACCACACCCAGACCAGCGGCGATCCCGGTTACTGTGACCAGCCCCAGGGCATTCATGCCAATGGCGATAAACCCGGCGGTGATTCCAGCCAGGATGGTGGGCAGCAATCCCCGCCAGAGCAGCTTCCAGCCGCCAGCCAACCACAGCATGGCCAGAGCGATGCAGGTGCTGATCACCGGCATAAAGCGTGCGAAGTACCCCCCAACTTCCTGGACAGGTAAACCTACAAAATTCGAAAAGACCACCACCGGGATACCAAGCAGGGCGTAGGTGCAGAGTGCGTCGTAGCCCAGAGATGGCAGGGCGATGGCTACAAAGGAGGAATAACCCAGGGCGATCATGATCGGCGGCAGGATCGAAACCGGAGTTGCGCCCAGGGCTGCCAAAAGGGTGCCAAAACCGATATTGAGGATCAGGATCTGGGCCACCTGATTGCCGGGGGCGATGGTCTTGATAAAAGCCACCACCCGGTCGATGGCACCGGTTTCCTTCATGATCGTGATCTGCAAAAGCGAAGTGGCGACCATGATCGTGATCGGCAGAGATGCCACCACACCCGAGAGGCTGATCAGCAAGGTGTTCTTCAGGGGAGTGCCAAAATAAAGCCAGACGATCAACAGAGCGCAGGCCCAACCTGCCAGGCCGGCAATATCGGCCGCTGTTCTGCGCCAGACCAGAAGGACCAGGATCAGAAAGATGGGTAAAAGAGCTAATAGAATGGAAAGTAAATTCATGTAATCTCCAGTGAACCCCTCGATTTAGGACTTAATTGGTTTTTCCTAACTTCAATATTACTTCAATTTGGCACTATTTTTCCGGAGATAGTTGGTATAAAGAATACCCGGGGGGCAGGGATCACAGCCCAGGCAGGAGTGGATTTGTCCCCGATCGGGTTTGTAACTGGTGAGATATTCTTTTCCCTCGTCATCTGCGTCGATCTCAAGCTGGACAACATATCCTAGATAACACTCACAAGTGGCGCACTCTTCATGACGGAAGGCCTGTTCAGCTTTCCTGATAGAGTCCTTTATTTCAGCGAGTGATAATCCTTTGCTCATTGGGGTATTCGGTTATTATCCAGAAATTAGTTGAGTTTATGGATGCTCGGGAATAATACCTGGTTGAAGGCAATGATCAGGATGCAGCCTGCCCCTGAGATCATGGCCGCCGTAGGGGCGCCGATCTGGTCGCCCAGAAATCCCATTAATAATGATCCTAAGGGGTAAAATCCGCCCAGGGCCCAGGTGTATGTGCTCACCACCCGTCCCCTCAGATCGTCCGGGACGATAGTCTGGATCATGGTATTGGAGATCACCAGCTGGGTGATCAGGGAATAGCCCATCACAGTCATTAATGCCATACTGACCCAGGGAGTCCGCGAGAAAGCAATTCCTAAGATGGCAGGGCCGATTAAAACCCGGCTGAAAAAGAGCAGCTTGCCTTTATGGAATTGATCACCGAAAAAGATTAACAGAGCGCCGCCTATCAAGGCGCCAACACCCTGCCAGGAGAGCATCTGTCCAAAACCTGTCACGCCGATCTTGAGGATGTCTTTTGCAAAAACCGGGACGAGGGTTAACGATCCAAAACCCACAAAGCTGTAAATAGCCACCATCGTCACCAACCCTAAAATATCCTTTTCGCCAGCAAAATACTGAAATCCCTCCCGCATTTGGTCCAGGTTGGAGCCGCTGGATTCAGCGACAGGAGGTGCTTTTAATCTCATCAGGAACAAGGCAGCGATCACTGCCAGGTAGGACAGGCCATTAATGGCGAAGGTGGGTGCTTCTCCCAGGGTAGCAACGATCGCCCCGCCAATGGCAGGACCAATGATGCGGGCGACGTTAAAAATGGAGGAATTCAGGCTGAGGGCGTTGAGCAGGTCATTTTTATCGTCATCCACCATTTCGGTTACGAAGGCCTGGCGGGCGGGCATGTCCAGTGCGCTGCCAATACCCAGCGCAAAAGAAAGGACCAGGATATGCCAGTATTGGACAATGTCCAACCAGACCAGGGCTGCCAGAAGGAAGGCACCAACCATAAACCAGCTCTGCGTGATGACCAGGATCTTGCGGCGGGGTAATCGATCCACAACAACACCCATAAAGAGGGACAGGATCAATACCGGTAAAAAGCTGATGAATGTGACCAGCCCCAGGCTGGTCTGAGAACCGGTAATGCGGTAAACCAGCCACTGCTGGGCAGTGGACTGCATCCAGACACCAATCACCGAGATTAGCTGGCCCCAGAAAAAAAGCCGGAAGTTCCGGTGACGCATGGCCCTGAAGGAATCAGCCAGGTTGAAAGTGGAGACAAGTTTATTCATAGGGTTGTAGTTCACCAATCTTAATGGAAGTGGTTCTTTTTGGAAAGGTGAGTATTGTATTAAAAAATCACATATCAATAAAAAGAATCCATCTCCAGGAGATGGATTCTTTTATGGGAAACGGAATGTTTGGCCAGCTGTTAAGTCAGTTCCTTTAAAATATCTCTTCTGGAACCAGAAAGCCACATTCACCAACCCGATCATTACCGGGACCTCGATCAGGGGACCGATCACGGCAGCAAAGGCGGCCCCGGAGTTGATGCCGAAAACAGCCACCGCTACGGCGATAGCCAGCTCGAAGTTGTTGCTGGCGGCGGTGAAAGCCAGGGTGGTGGTTTTGGAATAATCAGCTCCAACAGATTTCCCCATCAGGAAGGAAACCAGGAACATGATCACGAAATAGATCAATAGCGGGATCGCGATCCGGACTACATCCAGGGGGATGGTCAGGATCAATTCACCCTTGAGGGAGAACATGACCACGATGGTGAACAAGAGGGCGATCAGGGTCAGGGGGCTGATCCTGGGCACAAATTTCTGATAGTACCAATCTTTGCCCTTTACTTTTACGAGAACAAAACGGGTCAAAAAACCAGCCAGGAAGGGGATGCCCAGGTAAATGAATACACTTTTGGCGATCTCACCGATCGTAATATCCACGGTGTTGCCCGTTAAGCCGAACCAGGTGGGCAAAACAGTGATGAAAATATAGGCATAAACGCTGTAAAAGAGCACCTGGAAAATGCTGTTGAATGCCACCAGTCCAGCTGCGTATTCGTTGTCTCCGTCTGCCAGCTCATTCCAGACGATCACCATGGCGATACATCGGGCCAGGCCGATCAGGATCAGACCGGTCATATATTCCGGGTATCCTCTCAGAAAAATAATTGCCAGGATGAACATCAGGATCGGGCCGATCAGCCAGTTCTGGAGCAATGAGATTCCCAGGATTTTCCAGTTGCGGAAAACATCCCCCAATTCGTCATAGTGTACCTTGGCCAGGGGTGGGTACATCATCAGGATCAATCCGATGGCAATCGGGATATTAGTGGTGCCGATCGAGACCGTGGTGTTGAATTTTTCCACGCCTGACGGGAAGAGGAACCCGATTCCCACGCCAACCGCCATGGCCAGGAAGATCCACAGGGTCAGGTAGCGGTCTAGCGTGGAAAGCTTTTTCTGTTTGATATCGGTCATTGATATAACTCCGTACTGATTGGTTTATCGAATAATTCCAACCAAAAAAATCTGGTGTTCTGGTGGGAAACGGTACTTTGACATTAATCAAGGATTGATCACGTCAGCTGGTTGTATTTCCTGATCAGACTCTCCAGGTAGCGGGATTTAACCTGCTGGTTGGCCAGGGTCTGTTTGAGGGGTGGAAGCCTGAGGATCACGCCCAGAACGCCTGCCAGAGCTCGATGGCTCCCCAGGACCTGATTGTCAACGATCAAGTTTTGCAGTTTGCCTCGCTCAATAGCCATTAAAACTGCTTTATGTGTGCCGTCCAGCGGTGTGATCACCCTGGATTCGCGGGAGTCCAGCTCGAGAGCTCCCTCATCACAAACCCGTACACAAACGCCGCAGCCGAGACAGATATCCGGGTTTAATCGGGCCATTTTCATTTTTGGTTTGTGGGGATCATTGGCGGAAACAAGCGTCATGGCTTCCACCGGGCAGACATTCACACACTTGCCGCAGCCGTTGCATTGCGTTTCAGCGACGACCGGCAGGAAGTTTGTGGTGTGGACGGGATTGAGGATAGCAAAACGCCGGGCGGCGATCATGGCTTCACAGCAGCAGCCGCAACAATTGCAAATGAAGTTGACCCCCTCGCGGACATTTTCTCCAAACTGGACCAGATTATTGTCATAGGCTTCCTGCAGCAGGTCCATGCCTTCGGCGATATCGATTTCCCGGGCGTGGCCGTAGCGGGTCAGGGAGGCAGCCGTGTTGTTAAAGGTCATACAGATATTCATAGGAGCTTCGCAAGCCTGATCTAGATGCTCCATCTTATGGCGGCAGTAACAAACCCCTATGCCTCGATGGGTGGCGGTTTGAATGACCTCGGAGGCCCGTTCATAATCCAGCACATGGAGGGCATTTTGCTGGGACAGAGCTGGTTCATTGACAAAAGTGCGGCCAAGCTGGGTCTCGCCGCGGGTGAAAAGTTCCCGGATGAAATCTTCTTCCACATTCATATATTCATAAAATAGCTCACCCAGTAATTTTTGATTGATATCATCGCGGACCCGCATCATCGAGAATTCAAAGAAACCCGCCATGGGTGGCGGCAGGACATATTGGGTCTCGCCATCACCTAAAATATCGACCAGGATCGCTCTACTGGCCAGTTCATCCAGCACCTTTTGGGTTTCTGTGAGGTCCTTTTTCCAGATCCGGCTCGCCCGCTGGGCGGTGAAGGGGCGGATAGGTAATTCAGATACCAGCTGGGCTTCCCTTTCGCTGAATAAGATACCCAGGATCTGAAATAGCAGTTCAGATGCTGGAGCGCCCTGGGGAAATCGGTTCAGGCGTTCGGTCAGATTGGCATAGCTTGTTTTGAGGGTGTTGTGGGCCATAGTAACCTTCTTTTCGACACAGTTTATGTTCAAAAAAACAGAATGATCAGATGCCCCTTATTATAGATTAAAATCCAAAGCTGATTGATGATAAAAAACGCTGGATAGTAAATAGTCTTGCTTATAAGACAAAAATAAAATCAATGAATTGGCAGGGTGAAAATGAGAACTAAAAAACCGCCTTTTTACTATAAACACACTCGCTAATGAATTTACCAGGGCTCTACCAGCCTTATCAAGACCTAGTTTATATGCTAATATTATGAGAATTATCATATAAATAACCCCGGGTGGGCTGGTTTGTATGTATCTTGAAATTGAGCAGGAGAACCTATGTTTGCTGGTTTTTTATTATCACTGCGGGAGGGGCTGGAAGCAGCGTTAATTATCGGCCTTCTTCTGGGGACTTTGAAAAAATTGGATCGGCCAGAATTTCGTACACTGGTCTGGTTCGGCGCGGGTTTAGCGATAATAACCAGCCTGATCACAGGTTATTTCTTGAACCTTCTGGGAGCGAAATTTGAGGGCCGGGCCGAGGAGATCTTTGAAGGGCTGACCATGTTTTTGGCGGCAGGTATGTTAACCTGGATGATCGTATGGCTGAAAAGACAATCTGGCGAAATAAATCAAAAACTGTCATCTGGTGTGGAACAGGCTGTCGCTGATCAGAGCGGGCTGGCGCTGTTTTCCCTGGCATTCCTGGCAGTGATCAGGGAAGGGATTGAACTGGCCTTTTTCCTGATTGCTATTTCTGTGGATGCGGATATGGCCCCGATCATGATCGGCGCTGGTCTAGGATTGGCTTCCGTAGTAGTGATTGCTGTGCTGCTGTTCCGCAGTTTGATCTGGTTGAACTTGTCTCGCTTTTTTCAGGTCACCAGCATCATCCTGGTCTTGTTTGCCGCGGGTTTGGTTGCCCACGGGGTGCATGAATTCAATGAAGCGGGTTTGATCCCAGCGTTTGTTGAACACCTGTGGGATATCAATTACATCCTGGATGAAAAATCCACCCTGGGCGAATTGATGAAAACCCTGCTGGGCTACAACGGAAATCCATCTCTGACAGAAGTGATTTCGTACCTTTTGTACTTTATTGTCTATTGGGCAGTCAACGCAAATATCAGAAAAGATAAAAAGATCCTGCCCCCCACTAAGGAGGTTGTTCAATGAAAAGATCCATTATGTTTGGCCTGATCCTGATTCTGACTACGGCTGCCTGCTCTGCGGTTTCTCCGCAGGCTGAAGTCGTGGTGGAAGAGGATGGATTGGTGACAATCTTTGCCCTGAATGGTTGAGGATGCTGCAGCGATTGGACTGATTATCTCGAGGAAAATGGCTTTAAGACTGAGACCACTGAGTATGCCTCATTGGACCAGATCAAAAAGAAATACCAGGTTCCAGAAGAATTTCAGGCCTGCCATACAGCCATCGTGAATGGCTACGTGATTGAAGGGCATGTACCTGTAGAAGAAATTGAACGATTATTGTCTGAAAAACCGGATGTGATCGGCATCGCCGTGGCCGGCATGCCGGCAGGATCACCCGGGATGGAGATCGAGGGTTTTGATGATGAGGCTTTTGATGTAGTCACATTCGATCGGGAAGGGACTATCCAGGTTTATCAAAGTTACCCAGGTAATTGAGTATCTATTACAAAAATACCCGGAGTATAAAAACTCCGGGAGTCTTTAGTATTGGAAAGATGAGAAAATTGAATAAAGCCGGGACATTAGTCTAATGAGGTCAAAGAATTCCTACTACATTATTTCAATTATTTTCCTCCTGATCACAGCAGGATGCACCCTGCCTGGTTCAGCAACTTCAGGTATATCTCAATTCAACCCCACGGAATCAGTGTCAGCGGTATTAATTCCTGGCACAAAAACCCCATTCCCTCCCTCAACACAAACTTCAACGCCCATACCCAGCGGCACTCCTTCCCCGACACCTACGGAGATTGTCTTTGCGTATGGCAAAGACTTGACCATAGACTATCTGCGGGAAATGGATATCAGCGGAAGCGAGATCGTTTTCCATGAGAGGCTCTCGGCGGGTTACAACTACGCCCGCCACCTGGTCAGTTATACCTCGGAAGGCAACCGTATATTTGGCCTGCTGACGGTACCCTTTGCAGAACCCCCGGAAGGTGGTTTTAAGGCGATTGTTTTTAATCACGGTTATATTCCACCCACGGTTTATCAAACTACAGAGCGCTATGCTGCCTATGTTGACTACCTGGCAAGGAATGGTTTTGTGGTTTTTAAGATCGACTACCGGGGACACGGCAATTCAGAGGGCAACCCTACAGGATCCTATTTCTCCCCTGGTTACACTATCGACGCCATCTCAGCCCTGAAAAGCCTGCAAACATTGGATTATGTAGATCCACAGGGTATCGGCATGTGGGGGCACAGCATGGCCGGCAACCTGGTATTGAGGGCTATGTTAGTGGAACCTGAGATCAAGGCCGGTGTGATCTGGGCCGGGGCGGTCTACAGTTACGAGGATTTTCTGGATTATGGGATCAGCGATAACACCTACCGCCCGCAGGCTACGCCGGAGAATATTGAGGGAGATGAACATCTCCGAGGAAACCGGGCGGTATTTGAGATCTACGGCTGGCCAGACCTTGCTGAGCCCTATTGGCAGGCGGTTTCCTTAACGGCTAATATTGATTTTCTAACCAGCCCGCTGCAGCTCCACCATGCAGAAGATGATCCCGTGGTGAATATCAATTATTCCTATGGGTTAGCGGGGGTTTTGCTGGAGAATGGAAAATACTACGAGTTTTACCCTTATGAGGGCGGGGGTCATAATTTGATCTCACCCTGGTTTGACCAGGCTATGCTCAGGA
>CAWAOV010000008.1:0-220885 GCA_963783765.1 uncultured Chloroflexia bacterium
GGTTCCCAGCCCAATACCTTCTTGGCTTTACTCACATCCGCCTGGCTGGTCAATATATCTGCCATATGACGGGGATGCTGAACGATGTCCGCTTTTTTTCCGATGATTTTTTCCAAAGAATCGATCAAGCTGTTTATTTCCAATAATTCATGTCCCCCCAGATTGATCACATCATATCCCAGGGGTTTTAATGCCGCAATCGTTCCCCTGGCTATATCATCCACATAAGTGAAACCCCGCGATTGAGTACCATCGCCCATCAAATGAACGGGTTGCTCTTCCTGAATCCATTTCACAAAACGGAACATAACACTATCTGGTCTGCCCGCAGGGCCATATACATTAAAATATCGCACAACCGTTACATCAATATCATAAAGATAATGATAAGCATGGGCAATGGATTCTGCTGCTTTTTTACTGGCTGCATAAACCTGCAGCGGATGATCAGTTTTTTCGGTTTCCGGTGTAGGCCTGGCCGCTTCTTCACCGTATAACCCTGCTGTTGAAGCAAGTAAAAATTTCTGAATCCCTTCCTGATGACAGAGTTCCAGTAAATTCAAAGTCCCGGTAGCGTTTGTATCCAAATACACCCAGGGATCTTTAAGACTGTCCCGAACACCCGCCCGTGCAGCGAGGTTGATCACCGCCTTAAAATCTTGGCCTTTGAGCTGGTCATTTTCCAATATTGAACGATCGCTTACATCTAATTGGAGAAAACTAAAATCGGGATATTGCTTTAACTTCGCCAGGCGATAATTTTTCATGCGAATATCATAGGCATGATTCATATTATCAATACCTACAACTGCAGCGCCGCTCTCAAGAAGCTTTTCTGCAACTACAGACGCTATGAATCCTGCTGCGCCAGTTACTAAGTATCTATCCATCTGATATCCTGTTTTATAACCCTTTCACTTTGTCATCATTCTCACCCAATCCACCAAGTGCATTGCGAGTATCCATAATCGATTTGGCTTTTTTGTAGATTGCCTCATAATCATACTGACTGTGATTGGTAATGATCACAACACAATCGACTTCCTCAACGGCCGCCATCAGATCCGGAACACTGGAAAGATCAACGTTCTCATGATGCAGTTCCGGGATAAACGGATCGTGGTAGGATACATTCGCTCCACTCTGAAGCAGCAGACCAATCACATCAAGTGCCGGGGATTCCCGAACATCATCAATATCAGGTTTGTAGGCCGCCCCCAAAACAAGAACCTTGCTATCGTTTATAGTTTTATGCTGCCTGTTCAATACTTCCTGGACTTTGCCGACAACATAACGCGGCATGCCCGTATTGATCTCCGAAGCGAGGTCAATGAAACGCGCGGTATAGTTCAGTGATTTTAGTTTCCAGGACAGGAATAAAGGATCAATTGGAATGCAGTGGCCTCCCAATCCTGGACCTGGAGTGAATTTCATAAAACCAAATGGCTTGGTAGCCGCGGCGTCGATCACTTCCCACACATCAATGCCCATCCGGTCGCACATGATCGCCATTTCATTGACCAGGCCGATATTCACCATCCTGAAAGTATTCTCCAGCAGCTTGGTCATCTCGGCTACTTCCGCAGTTTTTACCCGGACAACATTTTCCATTGCACCTTCATAATAAACGGCTGCCATTTCAGTGCAGGCTGCAGTGATGCCACCAACAACTTTAGGCGTGTTAATTGTTGTCCAATCCTCTCTGCCCGGATCTACTCTCTCTGGAGAAAAAGCCAGGAAGAAATTTTCACCCACAACCAGATCTTCTTTTTCGATCAGTTTGGGCAGCAGCAGCTCCCGGGTTGTTCCCGGGTAGGTTGTGGATTCCAGAACCACAACCATGTCCTCGTGTACATAGGGTGCGATTGATTCTGACACTGAAACAATAAATGACATGTCTGGGTCTCTGGTTTTCCGCAAGGGAGTTGGCACACAAATACTGACCGCATCCGCTTCCCTGACGATCGAAAAGTCTGTTGTAGCAGATAGCGAATTCTCATCCACCAGTTTTTTTACCAGGCTGGTTGCCACATCATCGATATAGCTGATTCCACTATTGATCTGGTCTACTTTCTGTTTATCCAAATCCACACCGGTTACTTTGTAACCGGCGTTTGCCAGAACTGTTGCCAGAGGCAAACCTACATATCCAAGCCCCAAGATCACAACATGGGCAGAACGATCATTCAGTTTCTGTAAGAGTTTATTTTTATTCATAATTTTAATTTTCCATTATTTCTAGACTAATCAAAACAGGCTTAATTGTTCAGCCTTGTTATTATCCTCGTATTCATTCTCTGGTTGATAATCCAGCACCTTTTCGGCATCCCTGATAAGATCAGGTAACTTAGCAAAGTCCTCCTCAACTACCGGCCGCAGTGAAGGTCTGTGCAGAGCTGCTGCCGGGTGGAAAAAAGGCACAACAAGCAATCCTTTAACCTTGACCGGCTGACCGTGGATTTCACTGATCTTTGTCTGAGGGATGAATTTTGCCATGGAAAAACGCCCCAGGGTCACAACCACCTTTGGATTTATGATCTGCAGCTGTTTTTCCAGATAAGGGTCACATGCCAATAACTCTTCCGGTTGAGGATCACGATTACCAGGCGGTCTGCATTTGACAACATTGGTAATAAATACCTGCTCTCTTTTCAATCCAATACCATCCAGTAATTCTACCAGCAGTTCACCCGCAGCCCCCACAAACGGTCGTCCCTGCATATTCTCATGGAATCCAGGACCTTCTCCTATGAACATGATCTCAGCATTCGATGGTCCTTCTCCTGGTACTCCCTTTTCACGAGAATGGCATAGATCACATTTTTTACAGGAAGATACAGCTTCCGCTATTTTTTTCAGCTCGAGATTCTGGTCCATGTACACCTTCACTCCTGGTATGGGAGAAGGTTAACCCGGGATCGGGTCACCTTTATGCAGATAATAAGGCTTTAGCGTTAATACATCATCCACATCGCCAGCCTGCCATCTCTCCCAGGCCAATTCAGCGAGGTACTTTGGGCTTCGCATTGCCAGGGTAGGATCCGCAGTTTTTATCAACTCATGATCCGCCACAATTTCGCGGATCTCCTTGGTCAGCTCACCTGTTAGTAGACAGGGCTGGTCTATTTTATCTAGCAACTCGGATAGGGAAAGATTCTCAACATTATTTTCTGATACCCATAGATCATTTTCAAGGCTATACCAACCAACTGCCAATCTGCTGCGGCCAGCTTGCAGCACCGCTGCCAGTCTGATGTTTTCAGGAGGAATCGCTCTGGCAGTGATATCCAGGGTGGGAATGCCAATTACCGGCAGTTGATGAGTATATGCAAGCCCTTTGACGAGAGCCATCCCAATCCGCAATCCGGTGAAGGATCCGGGGCCAATCGCAATCGCCAGAACATCAAGGTCCTTGGCAGTCAATCCAGCTCTATTAAGATTGGCATGCACAGCTCCTGCCAGTTCTACGGTATGAAATCGACGGGATATCCAGCTTTCCTCACAGAGCACTAGCTGGCCATCATAGATGGCTATGCCAATCGATTGAGTCGAAGTATCTATACCTAATAACATCTATGCTCCGTAAATTTCTCCCTTAAATCGATCCAGGATATTCTTATGCCTATCTCCTCCGGCGTGGACGATAAAATCTCTCTGTTCATCATTGATTAATTGCATTTTTATCCAAAGATATTCCTCAGGCAGGGCTTCTTGAATTCGATCCGCCCACTCAACCAACATCGGACCCTGAGCTAACATCGCGTCCAAATCCAGATCAAGGGCTTCATCCGGACCAGATAATCGATAAGCATCTAAGTGAAAAAGCTGTTTGTGGTCCAGTCTCCGGTAAACGTTCACCAGGACATATGATGGACTGGTAACGGAATCATATGACCCCCACCCTGAGGCGATGCCCTGCGCAAGGGTAGTTTTACCTGCCCCAAGGTTGCCCTCCAAGCAAATCACATCCCCAGGAAGCAGCAGCTCACCCAGACGCATGCCTATCCGGCGGGTCTGGGTGACACTGCGGCTGATCACTTCAAATGAGCCTTTTTTTATTACGGCCATATCAGATTTCCCTCTTCACCAAATGACGTGAGAGTTGATCTTATTTTACCATTCCCGATCAACCGATTTTTTTCAGATCCGCCAGGGATGCGATCAACATCTTCTTTTGTTCATTCTTCTTTAAATCTTAAAAAAGATCTCTAAAATTTCATCATCATCCCGCACCTCACTGGTTAGAACTAATCCATTTCCCCATTTTGGATGGACAACCTTGTCCCCAGGGTGATATTGGGATTCAGCGACGACAGGTCTTTGATTCATTTGCATATCTTTCCATTGTTTTACCGGGACCGCACGTTCAGATGTGGTTCTAAAAGTATAATGCTGATCATTGTCCGAACGTATATCAAGAGGGATATCCGAATAATAGGGGGATTCATCCAGATATTCAATTCCGCCATAGATCAAACGACGTAAAGAATGGAAAAGCATTAGTTGATCTTTTGCTCTGGTAATGCCGACATAAAAAAGCCGGCGCTCCTCCTCCATAGCTTCTGGATCACCAAAAGATCGTTGATGCGGGATAATTCCATTATTCACGCCAATAATCATTACCTGCTTGAATTCCAGACCTTTAGCCGCATGTAATGTCAATAAAGTGACCTTATCTTGACTTTGGTCTACCGTATCCTGGTCTGAGACCAGAGCGGATCTTTCCAGGAAACTATGCAGCCCAACAGTCTGGTGTTCCAAAGCTAAGCGCATCAATTCATCAATATTTTCCCAGCGTTCATAACCTTCCCGGGTGCCATTTTCAAGATAATCCCTGTAATCGATATCTTCAACAACCTGATGGATTATCTCCACCGGAGGAAGGGTTTCATGGACCTTCCGCCATTTGAGCAGTTTTTTACTAAAAGCGGCGAGACTCTTTCCAGCAGCAGGAGAAAATGAGTCTAAATCATGCGAACCTTCTTGCCCAAGTCTCAACAGCAATTCCCCAGGTGAAATTGCTAAGTTTGCGGAGATCCGGACTAAAGTCTCATATGTTTTGCCACCAATCTTTCGCCTTGGTGTATTAATAACCCGCCTTAAACTAACAATATCACTTGGATTTACAATCAGGCGCAAATAGGCAATGATATCCTTCACTTCCCGCCGGCCGTAAAATTGCTGGGCGCCAACCAGTTTATAAGGAAGATCAGCAGATAAAAAGACTTCTTCCAACACACCTGATTGCGCATTTGTCCTGTACATCACTGCAAAATCAGATGGTGATGCTTTCTTTTCATTCAATTGTTTCCAAATAATTTTCACTACCTGCTCAGCCTGTTCGCGATCATTATCTGTTTCATTGATAAGAATTTTCGCCCCCTGCCCCCGGTCAGTAAACAAGTTTTTTGGAGTGCGGTTGGTATTCTTGTCAATAACAGCCATTGCCGCGTCCAGGATATTTTGTGTGGAACGATAATTCTGCTCAAGTAAAACGATCTCAGCATCCTGATAATCTTTTTTAAACCGAAGGATGTTTTTATAGTCCGCCCCCCTCCATCGGTAAATTGACTGATCTGAGTCACCAACAACAAAAATATTCCTGTGGTGGGACGCCAGATGTTTCAACAAAGTATACTGAGCTAAATTTGTATCCTGGAATTCATCAACTAGAATATGATGATACCTGCGAGCATATTTTTCGCGAATTTTATCATTATCGCGCAATAGAATTGCGAACTGTAATAGCAGATCATCAAAATCAAATGCATTGCTGGATAAAAGGATCTTCTGATATTCAACATAAACCTGAGCAATAACCTGATCTGTTTTGGAATCAAGAGAAATTTCGTTTGGGAACTTGAGTTCATTTTTCGCAGCAGATATAGCACTGAGAACATTTCGAGGTCGATACTCTGTTCCTGAACTATGCTTCTTCTCTTCGTCATTCAATTTGAGATCTTTGAATATTTGTTTCACAACTCTAAGTTGATCATCCGCATCAAAGATGACAAAATTATGATCGACTGGCAAATATTCAGCTTCCATTCGCAAGAACCTGGCACAGGTGGAATGGAAAGTGCCCAGGGTCAATCCCTGGGCAAATTGACCCAGCAATCCTGTTATCCGCTCTCCCATTTCATCAGCGGCCTTATTCGTAAACGTGACAGCGATCATATGGTAAGGCTGAATCTTTAGTTCACTTATCAGATAGGCTGCGCGGTGGGTTAACACCCTGGTTTTGCCAGAACCGGGACCAGCCAGGATCAGGATAGGACCAGGGTCGGCTGTGACAGCCTTGATCTGTTGTTTGTTAAGTCCATTCAGGGTATCCATACTGGGCTGATTCTAATGGGTTGGTAGTTGCATGTCAATCACATTGCGCAATTATCTACCCCGAGATAGAATCTATCCATGACTTGGGATTTAATCGGACACCAATGGGCTGTCCAAATGCTGCAAGGCCATCTAGAAAACAATACACTTCGACACGCGTATTTGATCACGGGGCCCAGCGATATAGGAAAGAAGAATCTGGCGATCCGGTTCATCCAGGCCATTTGCTGTCCCAATCCCAAAAGTCCAGGCATCCCCTGTCTGGATTGTCCAACCTGCAAACGAATTCAGCGCCTGGAATATCCAGACGTCTTTCCTGTCACTGTTGAAGAGGGCAGCAAACAGATTAAGATTGATCAGGTCCGGGATCTGATCAGAAATCTTTCCCTTTCTCCCTATGAAGCCTCGCGGCGATTTGGCTTATTGATCGATTTTGAATTAGCAAACAGACATACGCAGAATTCACTTTTGAAAACCCTGGAGGAACCACCCGGATCCGCGATCCTGATTCTTACTGCAGAGTCTGCAAGTTCCTTATTTGAAACAGTTTCTTCCCGCTGTGAAGAAATCAAGCTCAATCCAGTGCCCATCCAGACAACTCGCGAGGGTTTACACGACCAGTATCAGATCCCGGAAGATCAAGCTGACTTCCTGGCCAAAATATCTGGCGGAAAACCGGAACTCGCCCTGAAATATCATCAGGAACCTGAGATCCTTGAGAGAAGAAAAATGCTGCTCGATCAACATTACGAAATCCTGGGGCAAAACTCCGTGGCCAGGTTTGCCTACGCAAATCAACTGATCAAAGATCCGGTGATGGTCCAGGAAATGTTAACCATCTGGAGTTCAATTTGGCACGATATTCTCCTGCTGGCAGGAAAATCTGATACCCCTATCCAGAACATCGATCGCAAGACTGAGATCAATATCATTAAGAAAGCTGTTGATTTGCAGGTTGCTAGGAAAACAATCAACCTGTTCCGACAGGCCCATGCTTTGCTGCAGAAAAATGCCAATCTCAAACTGACCGTTGAGGATTTGCTTCTACAGTTCCCGACAATCAAAGTGTAATAATTCACACTCAATTCTGTTGAAATAAGAGGCTTTTTTTAATCAGAATATCAAGTCCAGGATTAATTAATAGTCAATCCGGCTTCCAGGGGAGTTATTTGCACATTTTCTCTCTTAGGGAAACATACAAAACTGAGAGTACATTCATCCCTGAAAAACAAATAAATCCATTTTAATGAATATTGGGTCATTATTGCATTTCCCAAACCCCATTTTCGGGGTCTAGGGTGGGTTTAACGGGCATTTTGAGCATTTATCAAAACCTTTTCCGGGATTTGAGTTAGAATATTGCTAGCAGGATCTATAGAATGACTACAAATAAAAAAAACAATTTGGAACCAATCAAAGGAACACAAAAAGCCTCCCTGGAGCTGCTTTATCGCATCAGCCGCGAAATTGCGACTACCCTGGATCTATCTACTGTTCTCGAGCGAGTATTATCGCTTTCCTTAAAAACCATCGGAGCCATCAGCGGCAGTATTATCGTCATTGACGAAAATGGGACTCCCATCGAGTCTGCAATGATCGTAAATGACCAAATCATCACCCATACAAACGAACAGCTCCGGGCAACATTGGAAGAAGGTCTGGCGGGTTGGGTGGTAAAAAACCGCGATGCAGTGAACATTCCTGATACAAGCCAGGATGAGCGCTGGCTCCGCCGACCGGATGATGAAGTAACAGGCGCAAAATCAGTTGTAGCTGTACCTATCACAGCTCGAAACGACTTGATGGGTGTTATAACCTTGGCCCATCCTAAACCCCATTATCTTCAAAAGTATCATTTGGCTCTGGTTCACGCAATCGCAGATCAAGCCGGCATTGCGATCCTGAATGCCCAGCTCTATGGGGAAAGTGAACGCCGTGCCCGAACAATGACCGCCCTGGCGAACAGCGCCACGGCAATGTCCTCCACCTTAAAATCTGGAAACCGTCATTGATAATATCCTCAAGGAAATCCAAACAGCCCTCCAGGTAGAGGCTGTTACTTTATCGTTGATCGATAGAGAACAAGGCCATCTTGTATACAAGGCTGCCAGCCACGATAGTATTGATCTGCGATCTTCACTGGTCGACAGAAAGATCCGGATTGGACAGGGATTCGCTGGCTGGGTTGCAGAAAGCGGCGAAGGGGAAATCATCCCTGACACTAAAAACGATCCCCGTTTTTCCCAAACCAACCAGCTTTTCCCAGAGATATCTCCCTTCGCAATAGTTGCTGCACCAATTTTTATTCCAGGGAAGATCCTCGGTGTGCTGGAGGCTATCAACCCCCTTTCTGGACATTTCCAGGCGGATGCGCTCCAAGTATTATCTGGCATAGGCAGCCTGGCAGGCTCTTTCATTCAAAACGCCCAGCTCTACGAGGATGTCCAGATAGCTCACAGCCGCTATCATGACTTGTTTGAAAACAGCATTGACCCGATCATCATCACTGATCTCCAGGGTAATGTCATAGAAACTAATAACCGCACCCTGGAAACCAGTCAATTCTCCGACGAAGAACTGAAGAAATTATCCATCAGCGAAATTCATAATGTGGATTGGGATCAAGTAGGAGCTGATTTTTCGAACCTGCTGGATGGGGCATCCTGCTCGTATGACTCTAAACTAATTACCCAGAATTCTGAAGAGATACCTATTCAAGTAAATGTCCATCAGATCCAAATCGCCAATGAATGCAGAATCCAGTGGATATTAAGAGATATCTCAGAAAGAAAAAAATTAGATCAGCTTCGGGAAGATCTAACTTCAATGATCTTCCACGATCTACGATCTCCCTTATCAAATGTAATCTCAAGCCTGGATGTGATTCAGGCATCTCTTCCAGGCGCGAAAGATCAGGAGATCCAGGAGTTATTTGCTATCGCCAATCGGTCCACTGTCAGGATCCAGCGCCTAACAAAATCACTTCTTGATATCAACAAACTCGAGAGCGGCCAAACAATTACCAATCTGGAAGAAGTAAAACCAGACGAATTGATCAATTATGCCAAACAAGAGCTTATTACCCAATCTGATGCAAAAAAACAAACAGTTACCCAGAACACGCCCTCTAACCTTCCCCCAATACAGGCTGATAGGGATATGTTGGAGAGGGTGCTGATAAATCTGTTCCAGAATGCCATTAAATTCACTCCATCCAATGGTCAAATTGAATTTGGCATTGAAACCGATGGAGAGCTGATTCGTTTTTGGGTTCAGGATTCAGGCCCAGGAGTGGATCCCGAGTATATTGATCGGATCTTTGATAAATACACCCGCATTCACCCGGATGAGAGGATCAAAGGTTTAGGATTGGGATTGGCTTTTTGCAGATTGGCAGTTGAAGGCCACGGCGGCCGGATCTGGGTTGAGAATTTGCCAGAAGGGGGCGCTATATTCAGTTTTACAATCCCCGTTGCATAAGTTAAGCTCAATCAGACTGGAAAAACCACTTAGGAGATTTAATGCACGAAATCAAACCCGGGATATATTACGAAGACTCTTATCCAGGACCAACTATCGGTGCAATCCTGCTACCCCGGGGAATGATCTTCATTGACGCACCCCTCCGACCTGAAGATGGACATCGCTGGAAAACCACTTTGCTGAATCGCAGCCAAGGGACAATCCACAAACTCGCTGTTTGCCTGGATGATCACCCGGACCGCACCATTGGAGCAAAAAGCCTGGATTGCCCTATCTTGACACATAAAGATGCCGCAACCAGCTTACAGGAACCCACCACAATTTTCCGGGGACAGTTCTCTGAGAGCGGTGGCCAATGGGATAAATATCCCGAGACATCAAATATGCAGTGGTTGATCCCAGATATTACTTTCACGGATAAGATGCAGTTCCATTGGTCTGACGATGAAGTGATCGTGGAGCACCATCCCGGTCCCAGGCCTGGTTCCAGCTGGGTTATCATCCCATCGGAAAAGGTGATGTTCATCGGGGATGTAGTTGTGGAAAATGGCCCTCCGTTCCTGAGCAAAGCCAATTTACCAACCTGGATTGACACGCTGGATGTTTTACTCAGAGCCCGCTTCCGTGATTACACGATGATCAGTGGGCGCGGCGGCCCGATAACCCCTGATAATATCCGGGATCTGAAAAAAATCTTCCGGAAAATAGACCGCAGGATTGATAAACTAGCCAGCCGAAAAGCTTCAGCTGAGGACATAAAAGACCAGGCTGAGAAATTCCTGGATGATTTTAATTTCTTAAAACGGGACCGGGAATTTTTCCTGCAGAGGCTTCAACACGGATTATCGCAATATTACTTGAGGAACTATTTTCCACAGCAGGATGATAATGGAAAGAAAATCCTCTAATATTTCCCTCTCAGGATAATTCTTACCAGGATTTCAAACATGAACGTGCCTAACCAAGACAACAATCCCGGTTATATTCCCCTCTTCCAAACAATCCGCGGAAATATTGTTGAGTCAATCCATTATGGCGCCATTGCGGTAGTAACAGCCGGAGGAGATCTATTTGCCTGGGCAGGGAATGCAAATGCTGTGACATTCTTGCGCTCCTCAGCAAAACCTTTCCAGGCCATTCCACTGGTGGAAATGGGCGGAGTGGAGAAATTTCAAATGACTGGTGAAGAATTGGCGATTACCTGCGCTTCCCACTCCAGTACAAATATCCATCTCAAAACTATTCACAGCCTGCAGGGAAAGATCGGTGTCAATGAAGAAGATCTCCTGTGCTGCAGCCATCAACCATTTGATAAAGCCAGCCGTTTAATTCTCAGGGATCAAGGTAAATCACCATCACCAAATTATCATAATTGTTCAGGGAAACATACTGGCATGTTAGGCCAGGCTGTGCTGATGCGTGCCTCCAAAGAAAAATATACTGAAGTTGATCATCCCGTCCAACAGCAGATACTGGAAACCTTTTGTGATTTTTGCGGGCTTAAGCCAGATCAGGTCCAGATCGGAAGAGATGGCTGCTCAGTGCCAACCTTCGCTGTCCCCCTTTATAATGCTGCCTTGGGCTGGGCCCGATTGGTAAATCCAGACGGATTGCCCTTGACCCGTTCGCAAGCCTGCCGTCAGATCACTTCTGCTATGGGAGATCACCCCTTTTATGTAGCTGGCCCCGGACGATTGGATACCAGGCTGATGGAGATTGCAAAAGGCAAGATCATCTCCAAGGCAGGCGCCGAGGCTTACCAGGCTGCCGGCATATTTGAAGGCGCAATCGCTCCTGGATCTCCGGCATTAGGCATCACAATGAAAATTTCCTGCGGAGACCAGGGAAAACGAGCTCTCGGGGCAGTGATGCTCGAGGTTCTCCGTCAATTAAACCTCCTCTCACCAGAACAAATGAATGAATTAAGTGATCTTGGACCTGTGCAGAAATACAACAATCAATGCCAGATCCCCATAGGTGAAGGAAAACCCTGTTTTCAATTACAATACAGCTAATCTATGAACAAAAAACAGTTAGCGGCTGAGATCCATCAATTATTGGTGGATAAATATGGCCGACCAACCTGGCGTCCGCACCTTTCTCCTGTCGGGGAATTGGTATCTACCATCCTGTCACAGAACACCAATGACGTTAACCGAGATATTGCTTATCAGACTCTCCGGGAGAAATACCCCACCTGGGAAGAGGTCAGAGATGCAGACCAGGAACAGATCATCAAGCTTATCAAGACTGCAGGATTGGCCAACCAGAAAGGTCCAGCTATCCAGAATGCCTTAAGGGTAATCACTGCTGAAAGGGGAAAGATTGAACTTGATTTCTTGAAGTCGCTCTCAAGCCAGGAAGCCACAGATTGGCTGGTCAAATTAAAAGGTGTTGGGCCAAAAACAGCTGCGATCGTACTGCTATTCTCTCTCGATATGCCGGCCTTTCCTGTTGATACACATGTATACCGAATCACCGGGAGGCTGGGTATCCGGCCTGAAAAAATGAATGCCAACCAAGCTCATACCTACCTGGCGGAGCAATTTAAGACAGAAACGTTCTATCCAGTTCACCTGAACATCATCCGCCTGGGGCGGGAAATCTGTAAAGCCCGCCAGCCTCTGTGCCAGGATTGTCCTCTCACCAAAATATGTGAGTATTATGCCAACCTACAGACAAATAACAAATTCCCAAAAGAGTAGAATGTTAGGAACCGGTTTTTGATCTTGTCTCTCGCCGTTCTGCAAAGTTGTTCCCCGGTATCTGGAGCAGATCTGATTCCAACTCCAACCGAACAACCAGCAGCGGAAATATACTTTAAAGAGTGAGAACTTTTCGAGAGATATACAGTTGTTGGCATTGACCGGGAGTCATTCCTTCCTATCTATCAAAACCCCACCGCTGATTCCCCTGAAGCTGGTCAGATCCCATCATTTGGAACAGACATCCTGCCAACCGGAGAAATCCATCAGGAAAGTGAAATATACCTGGGCATTAATTGGGCATGCAGGATACAGTCCGGGTGGGTAAATATGGAATTTTTAGCCGAACAATATGGCGGCCTACCTGATGAATTGATCCTGAAGGGACAGGAAGTGCTTGAAGGTCTAAAAACACGGGCAGTACGACAACATAAGCCCTTTTATTCATCCGGAATTATTGTCTGCGTTTCTCACCTTATTCGATATCTAAATGAAGACAACCAAAAGATCTGTCCTATCTGAAATGGAAAATTTGATCAATTCTGAGGATCCATCTTCCTGGGGCCATTTTGACGGGACCGGAAACCCAATTAATCTGACCTTCAGTGATTACCATCAGCAATTTGTATATGATCAGGATTATTTTAAACCCGCAGTAATTGGTTTTAACATTGAGGTTAGTACCGGGAATGCTATAAATAATATCAGGGAAATCTTTCCGGATGGTGTTATGATTGAATATCATTTTCCCGGAATTGATCCCCAGTATGGCGGTTTAGATTGGCGTAGCCTGCGATTGGTTTTTATTCCAGAAAATGGTCACTGGTACTTGGCTGCTATAATCCATGGAGAATGGACCATATAAACTCAGTCTCAACTTAATCTTATGAGAAGAAGATTTTATCAGCTTTCAACCCTGATCATTCTGATCGTAACAGTTTCTATTGCGGGATGGTATCTGATTGCCAATCGGCAGTCTGACCCTGTTCCGGTTGAAGACCCAGCCAGCACAGCAGCGGCGAATACCAGTGATCTGCCAGTTCTTTCTCCTGTACCTTCCTCTACGCCCATCCTGCCACCTTTAGAGAGCTCAATATCCGGTGATGTATATTATTTTTATGGAGACTGGGAATCAGCCATTACCAGTTACGAGGATACACTGGCCCAGGCCCAAACTACTGAAGAAGGCAGCGCGGCATTATTAGGCCTGGGGAAGGTCTTTATCCAAAAAGGAGATTACCAAAAAGCACTGGATTACCTGCGCCTGCTGGTGGCCAGCTACCCTGATTCGGACATCATCCACAAAGCCTATATCGCCCTGGCTGAAACTTATACAGCCCTTGGCCGACACCTGGAAGCAGCGGATGCCTACACACTGTATCTAAATCGTCGCCCCGGTATCCTGGATGCATACATGCAGCATAATAGGGGAGATTCCCTTTCTGCCGCTGGAGAATCCATCAAGGCAATTGAAGCCTACCAGGCTGCCATTGCTGCTGGAAGTGGTGAAGATCTTTATACTCTTCAGTTGAAAATTGGCCAGGAATATGCCGGGATGGAAGATTACAACACGGCCATTGTCATCTACAACGATGTCTATACCCAAACTAACAACGACTATGCTAAAGCCAGGGCGGATTATTTACTTGGACTTGCCTACCTGGAAATTGGACAAAACGATCTGGCAGAAGCTGCATTCAGGGACGCAGTTCTGCAGTACCCTCTCAGCTACGATTCTTACCTGGGTTTGATCGAGATCGTTGATAATGGTTTTTCAATTAATGATCTCGACCGTGGACTGGTGGATTATTATGCCAGCCAATATAGTTATGCGGTGGAAGCTTTTGATCGCTACCTTGCAGATCCCGAGGCCGGGGATCGCGGTACGGCACTGTACTTTAAAGGTTTTTCACTTCGGGCGATGGGTAAACATGAAGAGGCCTTGACCGCCTGGAATGAACTGATAAATAAATATCCTGATCATGCATACTGGGTTCAGGCCTGGGAATTCAAGGCCTATTCACTCTGGTTTTATTTAGGCCGCTATGGTGAAGCCAGCCAGGTTCTGCAAGATTTTGTACAAAAAAACCCTTATCAGCCCCGGGCAGCAGAATTCCTCTATGACGCAGGCAGAATTGAAGAACTTACAGGAGATCTCGAAACCGCATCAGCTCTCTGGAAACGCGTTTTTGATGAATATCCCACTTCATCATATGGTTCTCTCAGTTTATTTAAAAGCGCTATTTGCCAGGTACGGTTATCTTCTTATGACTCTGCACTATCCAGGTTGTCTATCTACAGAGACGCTTCCCAGGACTTTGAGGAACTTTCCCAGGCATTGTTCTGGATTGGTAAGGTTTATCAAATACAGGGGAATGCCGATGCGGCTGAAGCAGCCTGGCGGGAAAGTGCCAACGCAGATCCAACGGGTTATTATAGTGAACGTGCCCGGGATCTCCTCCAGGACAGGGAGCCTTTTACGCCCCCTCAGGATTTTGACATTGGCATTGATGTCCAGGTTGAAAAAGAAGAAGCCATGGCCTGGATTAAGGACAATTTTTCCATCCCAGCGGAAACAAACCTGAGCAGCCTTGGCTTATTGGCAGAAGATCCCCGTATCATACGCGGGACAGAATACTGGGAGTTGGATTTATTTAGTGAAGCCCGGGCAGAATTTGAAGCGCTCCGAAACGAGGTCAGTTTTGACCCTATCAGCAGTTACCGACTGGCGAATTATTATCTGGATCTGGGATTATACCGACCGGCTATCTTTGCTGCCCGCCAAGTTCTTAACGCAGACGGGATGAGCGATGCTGAAACAATGAATGCCCCTGTCTATTTTAATCACATCCGATTTGGGACTTATTACAGTGATCTTGTAGTTCCAGCTGGCCAGGAATATGGATTCCACCCTTTGCTGCTTTTCAGTGTCATCCGCCAGGAGTCTCTTTTCGAGGGTTTTGTAAGATCTACGGCAGGCGCGCGGGGGTTGATGCAAATCATCCCGAGCACAGGCGCGGAGCGAGCGGACAAAGAAGGCTGGCCGCCAGATTACAGTGACGATGACCTTTATCGCCCTATCGTCAGCGTAAAATTGGGGACAGCCTATCTGGGGTTCTTAAGATCCTACTTTGATGGAGACATGTACGCAGCCCTGGCCGGGTATAACGCAGGTCCGGGTAATTCTGCCTACTGGCTGGAAGAAGCCGGTGGAGATCCTGATCTATTCGTAGAAATCATCAGATTTTCTGAAACACAAACCTATATCAAAAATATTTCAGAAATATTTGCCATCTACCGCAGGATTTACTCACGAACACAATGATCTCCACCCGGTCTGCAAGTTGATCACTATCAAGGGCGTTTAACAAGCTCGACATCAAATTCCATAATTTTCCCATCCCGGATGGCACTGATAATAACGTTGTCACCGGGTTTTTTATAGGTCAACAAATAACCCATAAAGTCCTCAAAATTCTTCACATCCAGGTCATCGATTTTGATGATCAAATCCCCCCCTTGCGGTGTTTCGTTCTCAATGACAGAACCCTTTAACCCTGCCAGATCTGCCGGGCTGCCTGGACTTACTTCCAGGATATAGACACCCGTGGATTGGGGCAGATCCAGCTCTTCCTGAACGAATAAACTAACTTCACCAATAACAGAAATACCGACATAAGGAGAGTCGTGAAAACCAAACTCGATCAAGTCCGGGATGACATTCTTGGCAGTATCAATTGATATCGCAAAGCCCAACCCGGAATTGACAGGCTGCCCGCTTATATCGATATTATTCGTGCTGATAGCAGAATTTATTCCAACGACTTCACCATTGAGGTTGATCAGTGGTCCGCCGGAATTTCCAGGATTGATCGCTGCATCGGTCTGAATGATATTCCCGGTAGAAAACGATCCTCCTCCCGGGGCAAAATGCTTTGAATTCAGCGTCCGGCCCAAAGCTGAAATTATTCCCTGGGTCATGGTTCCACTCAAACCCTGGGGGTTGCCGATCGCGATCACAGTTTGCCCAACAGCCAGGTCAAGACTATTGCCGAGGTTGAGGACCACCAATTCCGGTGGAAGTTCATATAATTCCAACACAGCTAAATCGGAGTCAGTATCTGAACCTACCACCTCTGCCCTGGACTTAAACCCTGAAGGGAAATCAACTTCCAGGTCAGTCGCGGATTCAACAACATGGTAATTCGTTACTATATGACCTTCTTCATCCCATACAAATCCTGTGCCCAATCCTCCACCTTCTTCGGTTAATGCCCGGATTGCGACTACTCCGGGGTTAATAGCCTGGTAGAGTTCAGGGAGATCTCCCTCATTAAACACAACTGTTTTAATTCTTGTCACAACCTCGCCATTTTGAACAGGCGCTGCCTGATTTAAATAAGTCAGGGGATTAAAAACACAGGCCAAAGTAACCAGCATCAGCACTACAGCAGCAAGTATGAACCTTCTATTTTTTATCATTTGTTTTCCTTTATAGTTTTCGAACCAGATCTTTTGATGATCGGGTCTTTCAGCATTTCCTATATCTCTTGATGTCGATCCACTAAAATTTCTTACAAATCATTATAGTCCCCGTGGTTATCATACTGCCCGGATTTTATATAAATTTAATATAGGGATCGGGATTAACAAGGTCTAAGACCGGTTAAATATGAAAAGCCTCCTCAACCGGAAAATCCGCTTGAGGAGGCTTTCGCCAAAGGAGGAAACAGTGATAATGTAAGACTTATCCCGTCTCGATGTAATAATATCAGAACACCCTTGGAATGCATAAGTACAAGCTCATGGAAATCGTATGACCTTCATCATATACCTAATTTATTACACCTTTTGATACTGAAATCCAAATTCAAAAAACCGCTCTAACCGCCCAATTTTTATTCAAAATGGGTCACTCTTTTCCATGCTATTGCCAATTTTTAACCCATGTTGTACAATCAATCCGCAGAATTATGCCCTCGTAGCTCAGTGGATTAGAGCACTTGCTTGCGGAGTAAGGGGTCGCGTGTTCGAGTCACGCCGAGGGTGCTAAAAACGGAGCGGAAATTCCCGCTCCGTTTTTGGGAAAACCCAGTCAATATCGCCATTCTGCTCGAAGAGATCATCAGAAGGATAAAATTATGAACAAAGTCGCAATTATTACAGACAGTACTGCGTATTTACCCCCCAATCTTATCGCGGAATATGATATCCAGGTCGTTCCTTTGGCTGTCATCTGGGATGGCGACTCCTTGGCAGATGGAGTTGATATCACTCCCACACAGTTTTACACCAGGCTGGAAACAAGTCCAACCATGCCCAGTACATCACAACCCCCGGCCGGGGAGTTTAAGGAGGTTTTTTCCAAGTTAATCAACGAAGGAAAAGATGTATTGGCCATCCTGATCTCCGCCGGGATCTCCGGAACTGTTAATTCAGCGCTTCAGGCTCAAAGTGAGATAGATTCGGACCGGATTGTGGTGATCGATTCACACACAGCTGCTATGGCCACTGGCCTCCATGTGCTGGCTGCGGCAAGGAAAGCTGCGGCCGGTGGGAGCCTGGAAGAGGTCAAGGAAGTTGCTCTCAAAGCACAGCAACAAACCGAGGTTGTTTTTGCGGTGGACACACTGGAATTCCTCCACAGAGGAGGAAGGATCGGCGGCGCAAAACGATTCCTGGGTTCAATGTTGAACCTCAAACCAATCCTGGAAATGAAAGGCGGATTAATTGAAGCTGTGGAATCAGTCCGGACCCAGAAGCGGGCCCTGGGGCGTTTGATCTCACTGGTCGAGGAAAAAACTGGCGGAGAGAAACCCTTGCGCCTGGCAGTCTTTCATTCCAATGTCCCGGAACAGGCCAAGGCGCTCCTAATCGACGCTGAAAATACGCTCTCTCCAGACGAGACATTTCTGGCTGAATTGAGCCCGGTGATTGGCACTCATATTGGTCCTGGTACCCTGGCAATTGCTTTCATGTGGGGTATGTAGGACAATCGGTTTTATATCAGCCCATCGTATCCTCTCCTAAAGAAGAGTGTTGTAATCTACGTAATTAAATAGCGATTATTCCTTATTACGCAGGAGAGGTATTATGTCAAAAGTAGCCATTGTTACTGATAGTTCCCCCTATATCCCCGCAAAAATCATCCAGGAAAATCATATCCATGTCGTCCCCCTGACTGTGATCTGGGGAGAAGAGAACTTTTATGACGGTGTGGATATCACACCGGTTGAATTCTATCAACGGCTGGAAAAAGCCAAGGTGATGCCCAGTACTTCCCAACCCTCTGTGGCAGATTTTGAGGTTTTATTCAGGAAATTGCACCAGGAAGGTTATGAAATTCTGGCTGTGTTGCTTTCGGAGGATCTATCCGGCACAATCTCCTCAGCTACGCAAGCTAAAAAACTGCTTCCGGATGCAAAGATCGAAATCGTCAATTCCAAAACACTGGCCATGGCCCTCGGTTTTCAGGTATTGGCTGCCGCCAGGGCTGCCAACCAGGGAGCTTCATTGGAAGAATGCAAACGTCTCGCTGAAGATGCCAGGGATCGATGTGGGGTCATATTTGTGCTTGATACCCTGGAATTCCTTCATCGTGGCGGCAGGATCGGCGGCGCAAAACGTTTTGTGGGTACCTTATTAAACGTAAAGCCTGTCCTCGCCATTGAAAAAGGAGTAATTGTCCCTCTCGATTCAGTCCGCACCCAGAAAAAAGCCCTTTTGACCATTATCGATCTGATCCAAGAGAGAACAAAAGGGAAAAAGAATATCCGCCTGGCAACACTCCATGCCAACGATCCCGAAACCGCTCAATATGTCCTGGACGAAGCTGCAAAACGGATTCCAGCTGTTGAACTGGTCTTTTCGGAAGTCAGCCCGGTAATTGGCACCCATGCGGGTCCGGGAGCAGTTGGATTGGCTTATATGTACGACAATTAATTCGTATTCAATATCCAAAAATAAAAGAAGTCCAGTCGGCACACTGACTGGACTTTTTCGTTTTCTGGATGGTACACTTATCCTGGTAGCCAATATAAAGGTAGATCATGTTTGATAAACAATTCATCCAATCCGATCAAATCCTGCCGGACAATCAGGATATTGATATCCTGGAAATATCGGCAGAACCTTATCCTGATAAACGCAGGATAAAAGTCTTGTTCCGTTTATCGTCCTTCAATTCACCACCAAATATATCGGTCACGCTCTCAAACGAAGCTGGCGATAATCTGGCAGCTGCTAAAATGGTCAATATCTTCAATCCTGAAAACGAGATAACCCTTCATATCCCTGCTACTATGAATCAGCCTGGAGAATACACTGTAAAAATGGTGCTTTTCTCCATCAAAGAAGAGGAAAAAGCCACTAAGGATGGGCCAAGAATTGAATTAAAAGAAACAAATATCAAATCCAGCTCCTGTTCTTTTATACTCCAGTGAACAATAACCTCCCGCCAGAGTTTGTGAAATCAATTGATTCGTTATTGAAGGACGATGCTGCCCATTTCTGGCAGGCTTTTTCAATATCATCTCCGACCATCGGCCTGAGAATCAATCCTGATAAAACAGAAATGAAAACCCTTAAAAAAGAATTGGGGGCGGATTATACACCTCTTCCCTGGGAAGAGAATGGATATCTAGTTCACGGAGCTGAAAACTTAGGGAAACATCCATACCATGCAGCCGGGATGTACTACCTCCAAGAACCATCAGCAATGGCCCCTGTCCACATTCTCGATCCCCAACCTGGAGAGCGGGTTCTGGATCTGTGTGCCGCACCGGGCGGGAAAACAACCCAGATCCACTCCAGGATGAACGGGGAAGGGATCATCATTGCTAATGATCCAAATCCCCATCGAGTCCAGGCCCTGGGACTAAATATTGAACGTTGGGGAGCCAAAAATATCTCCGTTCTTTGTGAGACACCCCAAAAGCTGGTTGATCATTTCGGAGGATATTTTGACCGGGTATTGGTCGATGCGCCCTGTTCTGGAGAAGGAACTTTCAGAACCCATCCCGGAGAGATTAAGAAATGGTCGCTCAAATTCAGCCAACGCAGCGCTGGTATCCAGGATGAGATCCTCTGGTTTGCCGGAAAATTAGTCCGGCCGGGAGGTTTCCTGGTTTATTCCACATGCACATTCAATCACCTGGAAAATGAGGGGACAATCCTCCGATTCCTGGAAAAGGATCCGGGGTTCAATCTTGATCTGATCCCCAAGGTGGATGGATTTTCTCCAGGAATTCCAATCTCTGGCAGTGATCCAATCGACCTTACAAAGACAGTCCGCATTTGGCCTCACCTCACTGACGGTGAAGGACATTTTGTCGCCAGAATGCAAAAAACCGGAAATAAATCTCTCTCCATTCCCCAGCCAAGGACAGCTCATAACACCATCAACGCAGAGCTGTCAGCCATATATCAGACGTTTTTTGAAAACAACCTTCTACTGACCAGCCGAACGAACGAGATTTCACCAGATAGTCGGGAATTGGGTGTATACGGAAACCGGCTTTACCGGATATTATCTGGATCTCCAGATCTGGAAGGTTTAAATATCCGGCACTGGGGATGGTGGCTGGGAACATTCCAGTCCGATCATTTCATTCCCAGTCCTGCACTTGCTGCGGGTCTCAAACAGGAAGATGTCCAAATAGTGTTAGAATTTTCGATAGGTGATAGCGATTTGGCATCCTATCAACGAGGATCCCCGATCAAGATCCCTGAAAATGGTCACCGGCCCGGATCTTGGGTTTTAGTTACGATTGCCAGCAACCCGCTGGGCTGGGGAAAAGTTCAAAAAGGGCGCCTGAAAAGTTATTTTCCAAAATGGCTCCGGATCAATTAATCAATCCACCGAGATTCAAATATGATGGAAAACAACCCAGACCAGATCCAGGAAAAAAATTCCAGGCCTACATACCTAACCAATCTGATTTTGGTTGTAATAGGTATTATCCTGATCATCACAACGATCATCTTTTATCCAGATACCCGAGCCCAGATAGAGAACAACCGGGCCGAAACACTCCAGCCCACACCCACTGAGACACCGCTGCCAACTGCAACAAATATCCCGATCCCCCCTCCCAATGAAGAGCAAAGTGATCCGAATCTACTGGCTTACCCAACCCAGTTTGGCTCATTGATCTTATCGATCAGAGAAGGAAAAGATATCCATCTCTTTGCCTATCAACCTTTCCTTGAAGACTGGTCAGGTATCGGATTTGCCGCCCTGCCTTTAACACGAATTTCCACAGGCCCTTATCAGGATATCAATCCTTCAGTTAGTCCTGATGGCACAAAAGTGGCCTTCGCATCCAACAGGAACGGCCCCTGGGATATATATATCCTGAACTTGAATAACGGAGAGATCCAGCAATTCACTGATACATATGCCTATGATGGCAATCCAACCTGGTCACCGGATGGGCAATGGTTAGCCTATGAAAGTTACCAGGTAAACAACCTGGAAATCCTGATCCAGGATATCAATAAAACGAGTGGGGAGATTCCACTAACGAATCACCCCGGAGCTGATTTTGAGCCGAATTGGTCCGAACAAGGACGCTTAATAAGCTTTGTTAGTACTAGAGATGGTCTTCAGGAAGTCTGGTACGCAGATCTGGATTCTCGCGAGGTTGAAAAGGCCGTCCCGATCACCAACCTGCCCGGATTGTCTGTAAGACATCCTGCCTGGTCTCCTGATGGCAGATATCTTGCCTGGTCAATAGTGTCCAAAGAAGGTAATCACTCTCTGGTAACATGGGATTCACAAAATCCAGATAGGGACCCTGTCATTGCAGGAAGTGGCGACTGGCCTCTCTGGTCAGGGGACGGCGAGCTGCTATATGCAGTGCTAGCAGGACCATATGATACTTACCTTACAGCATATCCGGGATTAAATGGCACTTCCCAGGTCATGCTGCCGGCAGTTAAATTACCAGGTTCCGTAGAAGGGATCAGCTGGAGCTCGACCAATGCACTGATGTACGAGTCAAACATAGATGCCGGACCGGAACCCACGCCTCTCTGGTATGCAGCAGAGGGTACTTCTGCTGAGCTGGCTGCTGAAAGTAAGGATCTGATCCAACTCAGGAATTTATCGGCGCCCAACCCAAGGTTCAACGAGGATGCCGTTGGCTCATTCTCCTCCCTTCGCCAAGCTGTTACCAACGCCGCCGGATGGGATTTCCTATCCACCCTGGAAAATGCCTTTGTTCCAATTGATGGACCTCTCTCTCCCGGAGTGAGCTTGGAATGGTTATATACTGGACGCGGAATGACAATCAATGACATCCCACGTATGGCAAATTGGTTAATCGTGGTAAGAGAAGAATTTCATGATCAAACCTATTGGCGTGTTTATATCCGGGCTAACAACCAACAGGGATTACAAGGCAAACCGCTCTATGATTATGAATGGGATTTTAATATCAGATATTCCGGGAGTAATGCCGATTATGAACAAGGTGGAGCTGTTGCCAAAAATATCCGGGAAGGTTATTGGGTCGATTTCACAGAGTTAGCGGCCGCCTATGGCTGGGAACGATTCCCTGCAGAGCGATTCTGGCAGTTTTCTGAATCTGCATCCCGCTACCAATATTTCGCATTCAAACAAGGGTTAAGCCTGCAAACAGCCCTACTCCAGTTTTATTCCCAGAACGATATTCTGAAACTGGAGATCGGTGCCAATCCATAAAAGATGAAGAGATTATTTAGGACAAATCCAGGTATGGTTGATTCGGAGAGGAGAAGATCAATTGCTCTCACCTCTATCTTTGTGGTGGCTTTTTTATTGTTATCGGGATGCCAGGCGATTGGTTCAACCAATCCCACTCCCAGTCCTGATCTTCCAAAACCAACGGAAACTCAATCCTTTCCCACAGATACCCAGGTCAGTCTAAACCTGTCCACAATTACCCCTTCAGTCGATTCCTGAACTCAGTCCAACACCATCACCCTTACCCTCCACACCAGAATTTTCACTTCCCCCGACCTGCAGAACAACATCAATCCCTGGCGCCCACCAGTTTATCCTGTACCATGGGTCCCCAGCCCACATGATCATTTCTTTTTCCTAAATCCAATCGCTGCTTTTGATATTGAAGCCGCTTTTTCAAATTATGGATACGGGGATGTCTTTTTTGAAAATGTCGTTCACACTGGAATCGATATTCCAGGGGACATTGGCACACCTATCCTGGCAGCGGGAGAAGGTAAAGTGGTCTATGCCGGCCAGGGAGTCTACCGGGGCGGAGAAAATGTTTATGACGATCCATACGGCAAAGCGGTTGTCATCCACCATTCATTCACTTATCAGGGAGAGCCACTCTATACCTTATATGCTCATCTGGATGAAATCCTTGTAGCAGAAGGGCAGAATGTGGCTGCAGGCGAGAGAATTGGAAATATGGGCAATACTGGGAAAACAACTGGACCTCACCTGCATTTTGAAGTCCGGTTGGGGAAAAATGAGTATTTTTCCACCCGCAACCCTGATCTATGGATCTCTCCCCCTCAAGGTTGGGGGATCCTGGTAGGCCAGATACTGACCTTTGAAGGCCGGTTGCACGAACAACAGGTGGTTTATTTATACCCCAGTGAGGATCAACCAACAAATAATGAAGAAGATGATCATCTCTGGATCGCAAAATCTTACCAGAACGAAGCCATTAACAGCGATCCATATTACAAGGAAAACTTAACCATATCCAATATCCCGGCTGGGACCTATTTAATCTCCATCCCGGTTACGAATATCGGTTTTTCCTATCAAAAGGATGGTAGAGATCAAGCCCGGCCAGGTTACATTCTTCAAATTTAATGTCTGGCGCGGATTCTCAGATGATGAACCCGTACCTCCCGAAATTAATTTTTCCCCTTCCCCTTGACGTTTAGAACATTTGTGCTACACTAAAATCAGCATTTCACTCAGAAATGCTGTGTATCTACAGGAGGAAGAAATGGCGGACGATCCACGTAAAACAGCATTAGAAAAAACGCTCCAGGACATCACAAAACGCTTCGGAGAAGGGGCTATTATGAAATTGGGGGATTCAACTGGTTTGACCGTGGATGTGATCCCCACAGGCACTTTATCCCTGGATCTTGCTCTCGGTGTAGGAGGAGTTCCCCGGGGCCGGGTAACTGAGATCTATGGCCCGGAAGCATCAGGAAAAACCACCATTTGCCAGCATATCGTAGCGGAAGCCCAAAAGCAGGGCGGCACTGCTGCCTTTATTGATATGGAACACGCCCTGGATCCTTCATATGCTGCCAAAACAGGTGTGGATATAGATAATTTGCTGATCTCCCAGCCAGATACCGGAGAGCAGGCCCTGGAAATCGCTGAGTCATTGATCCGCTCTGGCGCAGTCGATGTGATCATCATTGACTCGGTCGCTGCTCTGGTCCCCCGGGCTGAGATCGAAGGGGATATGGGCGATTCCCATATGGGATTAATGGCCCGCTTGATGTCACAGGCACTCCGGAAATTATCCGGCGCAATTAAACAGACCAATACCTGCCTGGTGTTCACCAACCAGCTTCGTGAAAAGATCGGTATAGTTTTCGGAAATCCAGAAACAACCCCTGGGGGTCGGGCATTAAAATTCTACAGCTCGATCCGGCTTGATGTTCGCAGAATTCAATCCATAAAGTCTGGCACAGATATCATCGGCAGCCGCACCCGGGTCAGGGTAGTTAAAAATAAGGTGGCAGCCCCATTCAGGACTGCAGAATTCGATATCATGCATGATGAAGGTATATCCAAATCAGGTGATATCCTGGATCTGGCAGTTGAGGTCAATGTGATTGAAAAACGGGGATCTTTCTATTATTATGGTGATGATCTGCGGATCGCACAGGGACGGGAAAAGGCTAAGGAATACCTGAAAGAGAACCCTGACTTCTCATTGGAAATAGAAAACGCGATCCGGGCTCTGGTAATGACCCAACCCGAATTGGAAACCGAACCAGAAGATGATCAAGCAACTGCCCCAAATGATGATCCGGCCTAGAGCTGTTAGATATTCACTTTGTTTCATACTGCTGTTCCTGATTTCAAGCTGTCAATCAGGAACAGCAGCAACAACCCCACAAGCGGCACATTTCATACCGCCGACCTCTAATCCTGTCCTGGAACAAATATCCAGGCCAGCACAAACTCCCCTTCCCACCAGGCAAGCCAATTGTTTGAATCAGCTCGAGTTTCTAGATGACCTTACTATTCCAGATGGCACAGAATTCCTTCCTGGAGAAAAGATCACCAAACACTGGTTGATCAGTAACACTGGTAGCTGTAATTGGAATTCTGCTTATTCACTTCAGCTGATCTCTGGACTAGCCCTGGGTGCAGAAAAAGTTCAAGGTCTTTATCCAGCTCGAAAATCCACTAAAGCTATCCTTGAGATCATTTTCAGCGCTCCGGATAATCCAGGACGTTATAACTCCTGGTGGCAGGCCTATGACCCGGATGGCAATCGGTTTGGCGATCCTTTTTATATCGAGATCTCGGTTGTAGAAGAAATCTCTGAGGAAGGATAAAAACCATGTCAAAAATGAGTTCCAGTGTAAAACGGGTGGAGGAAGTGTTGAAATATCTGGATATCCCAATCACAATCCAGGTACTGCCGGATAGTACCAGGACCGCAAAAGAAGCAGCTGCAGCGGTAAACTGCCTGGTGGCCCAAATAGTAAAATCTTTGGTTTTTCAGTCTAAAACCAGCCAAAAACCGATTCTGATCCTGACCAGCGGCGCCAATCAAGTAGATGAAGACCTGGTTGGTTCTCAGCTTAAAAGAGGAAATACAATTTGCACCGGCTGATTTTGTTCGTGAAGAAACCGGTTTTGCGATAGGTGGAGTTTCACCTTATGGATTAAAAAATAAGATCCCGATCTATATCGATCGGGATTTACTTGATCATACCCTCATCTGGGCCGCAGCCGGATCGCATCATGCAGTTTTCAGCATTGACCCACAAATCCTTGTCAGCTCAACTGGTGGCCGGGTGATCGCAGTCCACTAAAGCTCAAGTCAGTTCATCAGAGCAGCTTCCTCCATAAGTTTATGGATCTCCAGGGGAACACCCTTGGCAGGATCCCGATTCAGTGTGATCGCCTCTTGTTCACATTTATCAACACAAACTCCGCATCCATAACAATCTTCACTGTGGATTACAGCCACATTATCCACTATTTCAATCGCTGAGAACTGGCAGTACTGGCTGCAAGTAGTGCATCCTTCACAAAGGTCTCCATCAACAGCAGCAGTATACCCAGAAGTCATTAACATGGGCGTTCCATTACGTTGAGCCTGGAACGCTCCGCAGCAGCAGGAACAGCAGTTACAGATAGCATAAAATCGATTTAACATGGCATCCTTGAAAAAGGCATGGTGGACATGGCCTCGCTCATGTTCTGCCCGCAGGATGTCCATTGCTTCGTCAGAGGTTATCAGGCGAGATTTTTCTGGTTGATGTTCCATAATAAAACTGGCAAAAGGATCACCCACGATCAAACACACATCTACCGGTGTGCAGTGATCCTCTCGGGCCAATCGACAGGGGCAATCCAGGGCAACAATCGTTTGTGGGTTATGAAGAATAATATCCTTGGCCCGGGAAAACGGGATCACATGTTCGAGGTCTTTGATGACAATATCTTCCTCAACAGATACTAAATTTTTGGCCTCTTCCAGGGGGACAACCTTGCCATGATAGGAGTTAGCCCAAGCATACCCTGGATCTAGAGGTTGTTCTTCTTTTTCGGACTCAAAGATGGAAGACAAGAACATGAAGATCGGCGCTAGAAATTTGTTCAGGGGGTGTTCACCCAATGCGACACTGATATAGAGATATGGCCATTTTGCGTAGAGATAGCCGTGGAATGAATCGTACAGAGAATAATCCTCAGTTTGTTTCCCTTCGTCGAAAAATCTCCTGGTTGAACCCTTAACAAAAGGATTTCTGAAACGATTCATCTTTCCCTCCTTAGAATTCTTCTCCCAATCTAAAATTCAGGATAATAAAATTGTACATCACCTGGCAATTTATAGATTAAAAAAAAGGCTTGAGATCCACAAGGAATCTCAAGCCAATCGGATTCACAAAACACCGATCCTGTTTTCAGAAATGAGGTTCAGGCATTGCGTAATCCCTGGACGATTTCTTTGAATCTCAAGCGTTTGCCATACATTAACATAAATGTCCGAAAAACCTTTTCAGCTAGATAGATCCCGGCTATCACAGACAGTGTTAATACGCCCAGACTGGCAGCGATTTGCCAGCCAGGCACATCGGATACACCAACCCTGATCAAGGTTTGAATAGGGGCGGTTATCGGGAAGATCGTTAGCACTACCCAGACCGGGCTGTCTGGAAAATTCATAAAAGCACTAACGGTCCAGATTGGCACATAACATGTTAAGGTGTAGATCATTGACAGATTATGTGCTTCCGAGGCATTTGAGCTGATGCTGCCCAAGGTCACAGACATCGTGGCAAATTGAAGATAGCCGAGAATGTAATATACAACCCCCAGGATGATGAATATTGTCGAGATTTCAATCTCCTGGAAAAAACCTCCCACAGACGCTGAGCTAAGATTGATCAGCAATGGCGCGGATGACAACCAAAACACAACCTGAAGCAAACCGCTTGCTCCCAATGCTATTATCTTGCCGACCATCAACTGGCGGGTTGATACCGATGAATATAAGACCTCGATCAAACGGCTTTCCTTTTCCTCTCCCAATCCGCTAATTAAGGCGGTGGTACCGTATTGAAATGTCATCGTCAGCAAAAAAGCATACACTGCAGGAACAAGGATATTGCCCACACTGCCTTGATCATTTGAGATCTCGCCATATTCATCGAGCCTGATCACTTCAAGGTCGAGGGGCGATAAGATGGATTTGATGATCTCCGGTGGCACTTTATCCTTGACCAGACTCAGGGTCAGAAAGTTTTTTATCAATTGGTTCGTTGCCAGGGGAGGAAAGAGTTCTTTTTCCTGGGTAAATCTGTTTACAGTCCCTGTTGTCAGAAAATCTTCAGGGATGATGATGTATTCCGTGATCTCACCTTCCACAAAATCCTGCTGGACACTTCTCAAGGATTGATAAGGTATCAAACTTATCAAACCCTCATCCATGCTTCCAGTAATCAGGCCTGCTTCATCCACATAACCAATGATCACAGCCTCTTTCTCAGAAGGGTCTGACAATCGTCCTATGACTTCATTTACGCCAAGCGACAGAAGGGATAAAATCGGAATCATCAAGGTTGTAATGATAAAACCAGGTTTTTTTATGGCCTGGATGAATTCATGTTTGATTAATATCCAGGTCTTATTCATAGCCCACCTTCACTTGATCAAGGAAGATTTCTCGCAGATGAGGTGTGATCACTTCAAAATGATTGATCACAACACCTTTCGCCCTTAAATGGTCCAGGACAATCTGGGAAGAGCTTTCAGGGGATAACAGCAGCTCATATGTGCCGTTTAGTGATGTTTTTTCAATCACACCTGGCAAATCCCCAATATCTCCTTCCACTGATAATCGCAGGGAGTTTTTTCGGAATTTCGTCCGAGTTTCCATCACATCCCCGTAAAGAACTGTTTTCCCTTTGTGCATCATTAATACACGATCGCATAATTCCTCCACCTTATTCATCTGGTGTGTACAGAGGATAATAGTACTTCCCTCATCCCGGAGATCATTGATTATCGCCTGGACTGCCTCTGTGCGGATTGGATCCAGTCCAGTAAAGGGTTCATCCAGAATGATCAGTTCAGGGTGATGGATAACCGTGACAATAAACTGGATCAATTGCCCCATACCCTTGCTCATTTCCTTGTTTTTCTTGAATTTATTTTCGAACATACCTGTTCGCTCGAGCAGGATATCCGCCCTTTCTTCAACAGTATCCTTATCCATTCCCTTTAACATCGCAAGGTAGCGGATTAATTCAATCGCGGTCAAACGTTTATATAATCCTCTCTCTTCCGGCAAATAGCCAATCTTGTCCTTGAGCTTGTTCATTCATCCTTTGCCCGAAAATTTTGACATCCCCGGAATCTGGTTTCATAAAATCGAGCAGAATTTTTATCGTGGAGCTTTTACCAGCGCCATTGGGACCGATCAAACCCAGGATCTCCCCGGTTTTAATATCAAAACTCAGGTCATTTACCGCAACCACATCCCCATATGTTTTGACCAGATTATTTACTTCAACAGCAATCATTCCCAATCCTTTCCCTAAAAAGATTCCCGAGCAATCCACGCTGGAAGATAGTCGGGAATCTTTGGTTTGATTATCGTTTTAGGATGCCGCTGCTGCCGATTCTTCCTGCCAGCGTTTAATGACCAGGCAGTACACAAAAACAAGCAATCTCAGCGGGATTTCCGCTCCAATCCTGATCAAGGCCCCTCTTTTCAATCCACCTCGAGGCAGAATCTCGCAAACCTGCTGGCCCCGCTCATTTGCTAAGGTCCAGCTTCGCAGTTTACTGCCGCCAGGTGCAAGGTTGAAAATATTTCCTTCCAGGTCTATTTCAAAAGCCCTTTTTAATTTCTTGGGAGGGTGAGCTTTGCCAACAGTTAGATTTCCTTCATGGAGTTCATATTCATTTTTCCATACACTGGGTTTTTTGAACTCCAGAACAACTTCATCAGCTCCAATAAAACTTCCTTCCCCTTTACTACCTTTGATCGTCAGAGCACCCAGCACGCCTTCCGATACATTAAAGACATGTTCTGTCTTGAAAGTTCCACTGACGGTTATCTCAATCACATCTGCTTTCAGTTCTGCTTGCTCGGTCAAATTATTCTCCTTGATCTGATTTATCTGATTTATCTGCGTCATCATAGCGTTGGGCCATATCTGCCATCGCTGTTATTCCCGCTAACCCTCCCAGGTTCATGGTATCCACTGCGCTGGAAGGTACGATCACCATCGCACCTCGCTCTTTTAAGCCTTCAAATAACATATTCATTGCCCTTAAGTGAAGGGCAGTTGGGTTATTCTTGTAGGCCTCTGATGCCTTGGCAAAGGAATGGGCAATTTGCTCTTCACTCTCACCAAGGATGACCCTGGCCTGGCGCTCCCGTTCTGCCTGGGCCTGGCGGCTCATGGCATCTTCCAACCCACCAGGGATCACAATATCGCGGATCTCAACAGATTGAACAGTAATTCCCCAGGGAGTGGTTCTCTCGTCAATGATGCGCTGTAATTCCTCATCCATTCTGGCCCGTCCTACCAGGATATCTGCCAATTCCATCTGGCCAATGATCTCCCTCAAAGCTGTTTGGGAAGCCCAGGCAATCGCTGCCCGGTAGTCTTCGACTTCCAGGGCTGCTTTTTCAGCGTCCCAGACAACCCAGAATAAAACCGCATCCACATCCACAGGAACTGTGTCCTTGGTTAATGTGCGCTCGGCGGTAAATGAGGTCACCATCACGCGGTGATCGATCCAGGCCGGGATTGTATCAACAATTGGGATGACCCAGAATGGACCAGGACCCTTTAATCCAACAAAACGTCCCAGGCGCAAGAGGATGGCTTTTTCCCATTGCTCAGCCACTTTGAATGCCAGCAGCACGTAAAGCCCGATGATATTCAACACCAGCAACTCAATGACAATCCAGTAAGCTCTGGTTCCTTCGACCAGCATCCAGCTCATCAAACCAAGTGAAATCAGCATCAGAATCACAAAAACAAAAACTGCCACTCCGTTCGCCTGGTTTTCTTTTTTCATCGAGTAACTAAAATCCATTCCTGTCGGTTTAATAACCATTTTCCTTACCTCCTGTTCAATTTTGAACTTATCTCCAGTTTATTGCTCATTATCTTTGATCCATTTTTTCAGCTCTTCCTGGAAGGCTGTTTTGATTTCCAGTACACTGTAACCCAAATTGTGGGCTTCCTCCAGGGAAGAAAAAATGATTGAGTGAAGTAATTTTTGGCGTTTCTTTTCGATCTGCTCTTGGTCTGGAACACCTGTAACAAATGTGCCTCTTCCACGCTGTGTAGAAATTACACCTTCCCTGTCAAGTTCAAAATACGCCCTGGCGACGGTGTTCAAGTTGACGCGGATGTCCGCAGCCAGTTCTCTGATCGTTGGCAGCTGTTCTCCCGGTTGGATCTGTCCTGCGGCAATCAGGGAGTGAATGCTATCCTCGATCTGGATATATATCGGTACACTACTTTCGGGGTCTAAACTTAATTTCATATTCACCTATTGTACTAGTGTATTATTACAATAGTATTATTGCACATGAATCACCAGATGTCAAGTATAAAATAAACCAGAATCCGGTGGATTCTGGTTTACAGTAAAAGCACATCTAGTGATATTCGGCCGCATCATTTTAATGTCACCGATCAAGCCGACTTTATAACCCTACTCCGGATGATGCCATACTCCCCTGTGCTTGATCATCCATTCCTGAGAATTGAGCGGTTTCTCGTTTTCGCCCGGTTTAAGTAGTTCATAACTTCCATCCGGGAGCATCCGTCTGGCTTTGACATTATCCTTTAGGTGAATATTCAGGATCTCATCCCGGATAGAGGCTTTGATGGTTTCGTCCTCAACCGGAAATAAGGTCTCCACCCTGCGGTAAAGGTTTCTAGGCATCAAATCTGCGCTACCCAGCAAGATCTCTTCCTCTCCCCCATTCCTGAAATAATATATCCTGGGATGTTCAAGGAATCTTCCTACAATCGAGGTAACAGTAATGTTTTCACTGACCCCCTTCACGCCGGGCCGCAAACAGCAAATGCCGCGGGCCTGAATATCAATTTTGACGCCGGCCCGGGAGGCTTTATACAAGGCTTTGATACAAGGTTGGTCAACCAGAGAATTCATCTTGAATGCCAGGTAGCCATCTCCGCTCTCTTTATGGACTTTGATCTCCCTTTCGATCCTGGATATGATGCCTTTGAGCAAATCTCCGGGCGCAACAAGCAGCTTTTTGTAATCATCATCCCGGGAATATCCTGTTAAACCATTAAAAAGTGCCGAAACATCCTTCCCGATATCAGGGTCACAGGTGAAATAACCGATATCAGAATAGGATCTGGCGGTGACAGCATTGTAATTCCCAGTAGCCATATGAATATAACGCCGGATACCTTCTTGTTCATGGCGGATTACCACACTAACTTTGGCATGGGTCTTTAACCCTATCAATCCATAAACCACATGGACCCCAGCCCTTTCCAGGGCTTTGGCCCAAACGATGTTATTTTCTTCATCAAAACGGGCTTTCAGTTCCACCAGAACAGCAACTTGTTTGCCATTTTCCCTGGCGTCCATCAATGCAGCAACGATCGGGGAATCCGGTCCTACCCTGTAAAGGGTCATTTTAATTGCGAGCACTTCAGGGTCCCGGGCTGCTTCGCGGATGAAGCGCACCACGGGATCAAAACTGTCATAAGGATGGTAAAGCAGGACATTTTTCCTTCGTATGACAGAGATCATGCTCTCCTCAGTTGAAAGCGAGGGCGGAATTGAGGGTTTAAAGGGTTTATCCTTGAGCTCAGGGCGATTGATACCCATTAATTCCATCACATCACTTAAACCGATCGGACCATTAACGACATCGATCTGATAGGAAGCAACATCCAGATTGGTCTGTAAAATATTCCGGACCTGTTCGGGCATTGAACTGTCGATTTCAAGGCGGATCGCCAATCCAAATTGCCGTTCCCGGACACTTTCTTCAATAGCCGAAAGCAGATCAGAAGCCTCATCTTCTTCTATTTCAGGATCAGCATCCCTGGTAACCCGGAATGGATATGCCGCCTCAACTTTTAACCCCGGGAATAACAAATCGAGATTCGCCTTCACAACCTCTTCCAACCAGACGAAGATTGTGGAAGTGCGGTCATCCAATCCCAGCTCCTGGAATTCATCAGCTGTTTCCTCACTGGGAATGGCAATCAATCTGGAGTAGATTTTTGGGACCTTCAAGCGGGCAAATCGCTGACCGTGTTTGGGATCCTGAACCACTACTGCCAGGTTCATCGACAGGTTAGAGATATGCGGAAATGGATGGCCAGGGTCAAATGCCAGCGGGGTTAATGCAGGATAGATCTCTTTTTTGAAATAACTTCTCAGGATCTTTCTTTGTTTTCTTTTCAGCTGATCGTAATGCAGGATCTTGATACCCTTTTCATCCAATTTGGGGAGCAGGTCATTTTTCCAGCAATTATATAGCTCCTCAACCTTGGGCTGCAGCTGCTGGCGGATCATGGCGATCTGCTCAGACGGCAACAGACCATCTGGAGGGGTTTTATGGGCGCTGGCTTCCATTTGCCTTCTTAATCCCGATACCCGAATCATAAAAAATTCATCCAGGTTGTTTGAAAAAATAGCCAGGAACTTCACTCTTTCCAGCAAAGGGTGGGATTGGTCCAGCGCTTCTTCCAACACCCGGTCATTAAATCGCAGCCAGCTAAGTTCCCGATTTACATACAGGTTTGGGTCAGAAAGGTCTTGAGGAGGATTCAACAAGAATTCTTTAATGTTGTTGATGACCATCATTAATCCCATAATTCTAAAGATCTTGATCAGACTGCCAGCATAAGAAAAACCGGCAAATTTTGACAACTCTTTATTCTGTGGGAGAGAATTTTACCACAGTCCGGAATAAGAGAATCCCTCCCGGATCTTATACAATCAAAGTTTATCATTATTTATTATGGAATATGATCAAATAAACATTAACACCAGGGTAAACAAACATATAACTCAAATCATTTTTCATTAAACTTAACCTGCCCAAGCCCTGTAATATAGATATATACGCCGTTTCATTTACGGGATAAAATTATGTACCTCAACTCGATTTCCAGGAAAGGAAAATGAAATGAATGGATCTTTTTATAGAATATTTGCGATTTTAATGGTGGTGGCTCTACTCATAACAGGCTGTCAGGTTGAAAACCAGCCTACTAAAATCGGTGATATTGGAGTAGGTGACCAAACCTCCGATGAGCCACTTTCCCAACCGGCACAGGAAACCATTTACGAAGTCGGGGATATCATCAGCATTAACGATTCGATTCTAGTTGTATTGGGATGGGATCAACCGCCAGGGGGAGATTTTAATCCTCCCGATGAAGGAAAGAAGTACCTGGTTGTAGATCTGATGATTGCTAACCAGGGAGAAAGATCCTTTAACAGCTCCCCCGTCTTTCAAATGACATTAAAAGATCCATCCGGGCAAAAATACAATATCAACGGTAAAGCCAATATCGCCTCGGAAAGCAACACGCCGAACGGCGAGGTCAATCCAGGAGAGGTCATTCGCGGAAAAGTGGGTTTTCATGTCCCGGATGATCTGACCAATTTTATCTTTGTTTATGAAGCAAATTTGATAGGAATCGGAGAAGTATCTGTAAATCTGGGGTCTACACCTGTGGCCATGAACCCTCCCGAGCAGCTTAACCTTGCTCACCGGCAAGATATTTATGCAATTGGAGAACAAATTGAAATTTCAGGATTGGTCATCCAGGTTCTAGGCGTTTCTTATCCAGCAGAAACTGATTTCATAAAACCGAAAGAGGGATACAAATTCGTCTCAGTAGATGTTCAAGTAGAAAACCAGGGAGAAACAGTCCAGGAGATTTCCAGCATTGTTCAAATGTATCTGAAGGACAATACCGGGCAAAAATACACCTTCCACCTGGGCGCTCAATCAATAATTGACAGTGGCTTGCCGGATGATGAGCTCCAGCCTGGAGAAAGAATCCGGGGACAAATAGGTTACCAGGTCCCGGAGACACAGCTGGCTTGATATTTGTATTTGATGCTGAAGTATTCGGTTTCGGGAAAGTCTTTATTGCTTTGAATTGAGCTCGGCAACCGGGATTTCAACACTTAAACCAAATTCTCTAATTCCCTCCTCCATGATGCTGGTGCCCGTTCTGATTCCCGCCAGATGGAACCCAGATCTGGATGGCTGCATCTCCTGCTACAGGGCATTTATTTTCGCAGATCCCGCACCCAATACAGAGTTTACGGATCACGACCGGCCTTTGAAGGATTTTTGTTCCTCCTTCTCCATCAGGTACTTCAACCAGTTCAAGTTCGATGGCTTTGTCTGGGATCGGGCACATCTCCTCACAAACTATACACTCCTGGTCCTCGGCCCAGGGCAGGCAGCGGTCCCGGTCAATATGAGCCTTCCCAATGATCTGCCTCCGTTTCTCTTCCAGGGATAAGGGCGGAATAGCTTCTACCGGGCAGACCTGTCCACAGGCCTGGCAGGAGTAATCACAATAACCAATCCGGGGTACGATTACGGGTGTCCAAAATCCCTCCACACCGCCATCCAGGACTGCCATTTGAATGGCATTGGTCGGGCATACGGTACTGCATTCTCCGCAGCGGATGCAAGTACTTAACAGCTTTTCATTCACAACTCCTGGCGGACGGATCGGCATCGGAGGTTGTACTTGTCCCAGAAAATTAGTTTCCAGCAAACCTACTCCAACAGCTGTGGCACCCACAGATATAAGCGCTTTCCGGCGTTCGATATCATAAGGTTGATGAAGGAATTTTGAAATCTTAAACGGGAATTTCACCGCGTCACCTGGGCAATTATCCAAACAAATCAAACACATGGTGCATTCACCCGGATCACAGAATACATGGTCCTGGTTTTGGATCGCGCCTGTAGGACAGTCAGGAACACACTTGCCACAAGTTGTACAGCTTTCTGTAATCTCACAGCCAACAAGGCTTACTTTACCCAGCAAACCGAGCAGCCCTCCCAAGGGACAGAGGTATCGGCACCAGAAGCGGGGAGCAAGGGCATTGAGTCCAATCAGCGCCAGAAAAAAGCCCAGATACAAAAGACCGTAACGGTAAGTCGCGGGGTGGGCTGGGAAAATCGCCGGGCGGATCAGGCTGTCAAAACCTCCAACCACTGAGGACAAAACCGGGACCCGGATCAGTGTCAATTCCAAACTGGTGACCAATTTATCCAATCCAGGCCAGATCGCACTGGTAAGCGTCCGATAGCCGATGGTCAGTGGATCTAAAAACAAAAGAGTCAGGTTGGTGAATAGAGCGGAAAACAGGATCACCATCAGCAGGATATACTTGATACCTCTAAATCCTTCTGGGATAGAAGGTTGATTCTTTTTCCAGGAGCGAATGGGAATCCACTCCAGAATCGTACCCATCGGACAGAACCAACCACACCAGACTCGTCCAAGGAAAAAAGAAATCACCAATGTGAATACCGCCAGGATCGAGCTCCGCAGGATCCTGCGGCTAGCAATTGCTTGCGCTATCATCACCAGGGGATCGAGTTTTAAGGGTATATTAACAAGTTTTTCCTTGAAGCCTGACTCGAGTGAGGGGTTAAGATAAAACTCTCTCCTGGACCAGAAAAAAAGGACCAAAAAAACAAGGAAGAATACTACCTGGCTGATCTGCCTTATTTTCACCCATTGAGCAGGTGTTAACCCTTTTTTGCCTGGTTTTACCGGTTTAGCCAAGGTTAATTTCCTCGATATTCAGTTTGCTCAGGTTTTTGATACCCAAGCCCATTTGCACGCCTTTTTTGATGAACCCTAGTTGTTCCGGTTCATATCCAAACATAGTCGCAGCATAACTGTCTGCAGCAATGATATCCGGAGAGGCAATGATCGTATCTGCTTTTTTCACATCCGCGAGGTTTCCCCCGGTTGGTCCATGAGCCATTAACATGCGGACCGCATCCACTATTACCAGATGAGAGCGGACCCGCGTACTCAAATCAGCCAAACGCTGGCCCAAATTAGCGTGCATATAAGGTCGATCATAGATCACACCCATCAAGTTTTTCATTGCCAGAGTTAGCAGGGCCAATTCATGGTTTTTAGCAATCGGCACATTGATTAACACATCAGCGCGAAGCACATCATCATATATCCGGGCAGATTTCAAATCCTTTCCATCGGGAATCGCTGTTTCGACAAACTTGATATTGGACATCACTACCATCTTGCCGCCTGCCTTTTCTACTTCAGCCTTGATCCCGCTATTGCGATAGGCTTGCTCAGCAGTGCCCCCAAAAGGATAATCCATCACTTTGACCTGTTTTGCACCCGCTTCCAGTGCTAATTTTACGACTGCTCCAACTACCCAGGGATTGGTCGTCGCAGCATACTCATATCCATGGTAAGAAGCACAGATATTTGGTTTAACAACAACCACATCCCCGGAATTCACAAAACGGCCCATCCCACCCAGAGCATCCACGGCAGCCCGGACCATTGCCTCAGGATCCCCCTTGCGGGCTACAACCAGGTCAGGAAAAACCGGGTCGGGTGTAGGTGAAGATTCCTGGGTTGGAATATCAGCAGGTTCATCTGTGAGCTCTTCATCAACCGGATTCTGTATTTCAGGCTGAAAAGGCGTAGGAGTGATCTTGTCGGGTGAAAAGGGTCGTGAGAGTAATTTTTCCTGATCAAAACATCCAGACAGGTACAAACTGCCTAAACTGGCTGCCAGGAAACGCAAAAAATTCTTTCGGGATACTTTGCTCATAAACACCATCCTGCACGAATAATATCCAGATATTTGGGGTCAGAATTAACAAGCAATCTTAAAACCTACTATAAGGTAAATTGTACTCTTATGCAATTGTTTTCTTTCAATAATTGGCCCAACCATACTATAGAACTATTTCTCCTGGTATAAAAAAAGATCCCGGAGTCATACTCCGGGATCCTAAGATTCATTACAAAACCTGATCTTTTATGTGCCTTCCTGCCAGGAGTTGAGGTATTTGGTCTGTTCTTCCGTCAGCACATCAAGATTGATGCCCATTGCCTCCAATTTCAAGCGGGCGATCTCAGCATCGATCTCATCAGGAACTCCATAAACCTTGTTCTCAAGTTTATCAGCATTTTTGATCATATACTCTGCGCTTAAAGCCTGATTGGCAAAGGACATATCCATCACACTGGATGGGTGTCCCTCTGCTGCGGCCAAATTAACAAGCCGGCCTTCTGCAAGCAGGTTCAAACGCCGTCCATCCGACATCAAGTACTGGTCGATCATCGGACGGACTCGAATCTTTTCCTCTGCCATTTCTTCAAGGGCGGGGATATTGATCTCAACGTTAAAAGTGGCCGGAGTTGGAAATAATCGCGCCATCTTTCATGGCTTCGAAGTGCTGTTTGTCCAGTACGTGCAGATCTCCTGTCAATGTGCAGAACACATCGCCAATCGGGGCTGCTTCTATCATGGGCATCACCCGGAAGCCATCCATAACCGCTTCGAGTGCTTTGAGCGGGTCAATTTCAGTCACGATAACATTGGCACCCATACCCCGGGCCCGCATAGCCAAACCGCGAGCACACCAGCCGTAGCCGCCAACCACAAATACCTTTCCGGCAATCAGCACATTCGTCGCTCGAATAATGCCATCCATAGTGGATTGACCGGTACCATAACGATTATCAAAAAAGTGTTTTGTCATGGCATCATTGACCGCAACAACAGGAAATTCAAGGGCACCGTCTGCCGCCATCGCCCTCAGCCGGATCACACCCGTTGTGGTCTCTTCAGTACCACCAATTACGGTATCCAGAAAATCCCGGCGGTCCTTATGCAAGGTACTGACTACATCTGCGCCATCGTCCATGGTCACATGCGGTTTATGGTCAATTGCAGCGTTGATATGTTTATAGTAAGTCACATTATCTTCACCCTTGATGGCATGGACAGGGATCTCATTGTGCATTACCAGAGAGGCAGCCACATCATCCTGGGTGGATAGCGGGTTAGATGCAACCAGAACCACATCTGCTCCACCAGCCTGAAGTGTTTTCATCAGGTTGGCTGTTTCAGAGGTCACATGCAAACAGGCAGACATGCGAATACCATCAAAAGGGCGTTCTTTCACAAACCGTTCATGAATTGAACGCAACACAGGCATTTCCCTCTCTGCCCATTTTATACGTCTGCGCCCACCCTCTGCCAATGATTTATCTTTGATATCAAAATTTTCCATTTTTTACTCCTTCAAAATAAGCTCCCGGAATTGAACAATATTCCAGGAGGCTTAATAATTTACATTTTTAACAATATCTCCAATTTTCCCTGATCATCAAAATTCTGCCTGAACCGCTCAACAAACTCAGCGGGTGTGTAGGAATGACTTTGAGGACCATCCGTTTCCAGACAGTAGGCTGCCGCTAGAGAACCGATCTTTCCGCACAGCTCCAAGTCCAGGTCAAAACCCATACCAGTCAGGAAACCACCCCTGAAAGCATCACCAACACCGGTCGGATCAACAATTTTATCGGGAGGTACAACTGGTATTTCAATTTCCTTTCCCCCAGAATAGATCAGTGACCCCTGGTCACCTTTGGTGATCACCAGGATCTCGACCAGGTTCTTGATATCAGCAATGGTCAATGCTGCATGTTTTTCGATCAAACAAAATTCATAATCGTTGACAAAAAGAGCATAAGCTCCTTCGACACCCTTGCGGAGCTCATCACCAGACAAACGCACAGTCTGTTGACTGGGATCGTATATATAGGGAATATCCAAAGCCAGTGCTTCATCGATATACAGGTTCATCGCGGCCGGATCCGTGGGAGAGATTACGATCAGATCCAGTTTGTCACCTTTCCATGCAGAGAGTTTTACCTCAGCTGCGAAACTCATTGCTCCAGGATAAAAACTTGATATCTGACTGTTATCCCGATCAGTTGTAGCGAAGAAAGATGCAGTAAAATCATCATCTATCACTTGTACACCACTGGTGTCTACCCCTTTTTCCTCTAACCAGGCTCTATAATCTCCAAAGTCCTGTCCGACCGTACTAAAAAGGATCGGATCACCACCCAGCAGGGCCATGGTATAGCCAATATTTGGCCCAATGCCTCCCCTGCGCTTGAGCATGCTCTCAACCAAAAAAGAAAGGCTGATAGATTCCAATTTATCAGCCAGGATATGGTCCTGAAAATGTCCCGGGAAGGACATCAAATAATCATATGCGATAGATCCAGTAAGCGCTACTTTCATATTTCTCTTTTTACCTTTCCCAATCTAGTGCCTGGGAATTCCGGATAAAATCAAGCTATATCTTACCACTGATGGCGAAAAATCAGAAGTAGGCTGCCAGGTATTTTATTCATTGTAGCGTCCCAAAATCCAACCTAGAATAGAATTTACTGAGAATACCAATAACTGGGACCTAAAGACCCGAGAAAGACCGGTGAGGACTGTTCTAGGCTTTCTATGCCATTAGAGATCCTTATCTGATTGCCCCCGGCTGTGTTTAACACAATTTCAGTGGCTGATCTGATCAACCGCGATGAGAGGTCATATATCTCTTCTTTGATAAATACTATGTGAGGTCATAAATCATATTTTTATAATCCGGACTCAGTTGATAAACCTGTAATGACTGGTATTTATACTCCCCCCTTAATCCCCCATACCTAAACAAGACTTAATCTGTGGTTTTTCTATAGGAATACAAGGAAATATTAAACCGGTTCTCTTGCGGTCTAAAAACAAAGCGTTTATCGATCAAAAATGCAATATCTGGACAGACCGATGGGGAAGAATAGGGCCTTAACTCAAAATCGCCAACCCCTGACCCAACTATGCTATACTCCCATCATGAAACATATCGCCCGGTCAACTTTGATCATTGCAGTCTTTTTTGGCCTGGAAAAACTACTTGGTTTTGTTCGCAACGTTCTTATTGCCCGTTCATTTAATCTTTCGACAGAATTGGACGCATTTAATGCTGCCAACAACATCCCGGACCTGGTCTTCGCCTTGATCTCCGGCGGCGCTCTGGCGATGGCATTTATCCCGATCCTATCAGAATACAGAGAGTCCAAACCAAAATCAGAGATGTGGGGTCTATTCTCCCAGGTCACAAATGGGGTATTTCTGGTCACGGCAGTAGTGTCAATCCTGGTTGCACTAAGCGCCAAGCAGCTCGTATCCGCGGAAATTGGCATTGCACCAGGATTCTCTGCTGTTCAGAAAGACCTTGTATCTGATTTAATGCGGATCAATCTGATCGCTACTCTTTTATTCTCATTGGGGGGGCTGGCTATCGCCGGGCTTCAATCCCAGCAGCATTTCCTGATCCCTGCCCTGGCACCCAGTATGTATGATGTTGGTTCCCTGTTCGGAATCTTGATCCTGGCTCCAGAAAAAGGTTTTCAGATTGGGTCGGTTACACTGCCTGCTTACAACCTCGGTGTCCACGGCCTGGTATATGGGGTGGTCATTGGCGCATTATTATTCTTATTGATCCAAATCCCGGCTTTGTTCAAATTCGGTTTTCGCTGGCAGCCAAAGTTAAATCTCAGGGATCCCGGTGTATTAAGGGTGCTGAGATTAATGGGACCGCGAGTATTGACGGTATTTTTTATCCAGCTGGTTTTTATTATGCAGGATAACCTGGCCTCCAGACTGCCTACGGGAGCGATAACAGCGCTTGTATACGGCTGGTTATTCATGCAGCTGCCGGAATCCTTAATCGGCACAGCTCTTGGCACTGCCTTGCTTCCTACACTATCAGCGCACATCACTACAGGAGATACTGATAAGTACCGCTCAACCCTTGAAAAAACTATTCGCGTGATCACGGGTTTGACGATTCCAATTGCAGTGATCCTTGCTGTAAATCTAAAACCAATTATCCAATTATTGGACTTCGATGCAGGGGGTACAAATCTGGTCCTTTGGACCGTTAGAGCTTATTTGGTGGGCTTGGTAGGACATTCATTATTGGAAGTATCTGTCCGGGCATTTTACGCCCGCCAAAATGCCAAAACTCCCTTATTGGCATCCTTAACCGCCTCGGTTATTTTCTTATTCCTGGCAATACCACTCTCGCGGCAATTTGGCGCTCCCGGGATTGGTCTATCCAACTCACTCGCATATACCGGAGAGACCTTATTATTATTTTTCCTGCTGAACAGGATCGTGCCTTTTCAACCGAAACTGGGCAGGACACTTTTGCGAGCAGTGGGAGCCACCGCAGGAGGAGTTGGGTTAAGCCTTGTATTACAAAATTTATTTGGAGCACCTCAATCAACTATGGCGGGAGTAGGGTTTGCCAGCTTGATATTGGTACTGGCATCAGCTCAGATAATACCCTGGCTCCTTCCAGAAATTAAAGATCTATTAAATATCTAGGAAAACTTATGAACCAAAAACTATATCTAGAATATCTTAAGGAATATACTCTTCAAGCTCTGGAAAAGTCCCAGGATGATGTATCTCTGGCCGCTGACTACCTGGAAGAAAAGAGAAAACCGGGTTTATTATCCAAAGACAGAACTGAGAAAAAAGCTGCCCTTAACCGCGTTACGAAGGTCTTCCAGGAATCCCGGCAGCGTTCTCTTTATGTTGTACTTAAAAGCCTGGGGTTTGATGATCTGGCAAAGGATAAACTCTAGTTTGAGAAAAAATGACCCGGGTTTATAAAAACACCCGGGTATAAGTATCTGTATATGCCATTAAGAATTCAATCATAACTTGTTTTGATAAAGCCATTTTTTACTTCTTCCAGGATTTTCTCCACCATCATCACTTTTCCTTCACTTAAAAGATCATAATTAATATCTGTCAGCAAGAGCGGTGGAATATGCTCAAATCCGCTTTCCGTTTCCATAAATATGGGCCAGAACTCCTCTACAGCTGCTACCAGGTCATACTCAAGGGATACCACCCAGTTATCCTTGTATTCCTCCCTAAAATCGCTTCCAGAGCCGATAATGTTCTTTTCATAAGCGATTAACATCCGGTACATTTGCTGCGTGCCAACCCCAGGGACAATATAATATGTGTTCACTGCCCGATCTACTAAAAAGTCAACATTCGCTGATATTTGCTGATCCGTTGCATCAACTGGAAGATCAATATATTTAGGATACATGTAATTAATTCCAGTTGGTGCATATTTGGGATTACAGAGACCACAATAGTATTTCACACCCGATCTGAATCCATCTCTGGCAGCCAGCGCATCAGGGTTTTCCTGCACACTGAGTGCTCCCACCCGCCAATCATTCGTGATCATGGCAGCTATATAACCAGAGACAAAACCCTGAACATCATAATCCCCTCCCCCTGATCCTAAGACGCTTAGATTTTCCCTGGTTTCCAGTTCATTAAAACGCTACAGCAAGGAATTTTGTGTCTGGAGCAGACTCTGCCAGGGAAAATAAATCCGGGAAAGGTTCGAGGGCAACCACAATCTCGTACTCATCGTTTTGCAAATCATCCGGTGTTAGATTCGAAAGAACCTGGAAGCGTAATCCCAGATCACGGATATAAACTCCAATAATGGAATTAAGTTCGTCGATCAGGTCTTGATCCGATCCCGGGGGTGTCAACAAGACACCTACCGGTGTCAGGGGAGTTGGTGTATCAGCCGGTGTAAGGGTGGCTTCTGGAGAAGCTGTGAATGAATCCTCGTCCGGGAGAATCGTAGATTTACTTCCGGCTCCACAGGCCGTCAACAACAGGGCGATCACAACAAACCAATAAATTAACCTTTTATTCATCAAAGCTGACTCCTACGTTAATACTGATTAGGGTTTATTTTACTACTTTTCTTGGTCTGTCCTCTTTCTAGTATAATTAAAAACTATGATAAAAGTAGCAATTCCTGGAAAAGGCGAATTCGAATTGAAACATGTGGTTTTCGATGTAAACGGCACCCTGGCAGTTGATGGTCATCTACTACCCGGAATCCCAGAATTGTTAGCTGCCCTTAAAGACCATCTGGAAATCCACCTTCTTACCGCAGATACTCATGGAAAACAGGCCGAGATAGACCTGATCCTCAATCAGAAAGCTGACCGGGTCAAAGCTGGGAACGAAGCCCGCCAAAAAGCAGATTACGTGAAAAATCTGGGCGCTAAGAACACAGTTGCCATCGGTCAGGGAGCAAACGACGTTTTGATGTTAAAGTCGGCTGTGATCGGGATCTGCACTCTCTCCGCGGAGGGAACTGCCTTGGAAACACTCCTTGGATCCGATCTGGTTGTTCCCGATATCCAAACTGCCCTGAACATTTTATTAAACCCGACTCGTTTAATTGCGAGCTTGAGAAATTAACCTAACAGGAAAACTGATGTCCATACCGAAAACCGATCAATTCCCTGATGACCCAGAAGATCTAACCCCGGCCCGCAGAAGAAGAGCAGACCGCGGCTTGGTCCCGGAAGATCTGGTTGGAATCGCGGATCATATTGAGGATCTGGCCCATAAAACCATACCCTCATTTGATTTTTTCCTATTTTCACTGCTGGCTGCAGCCATTATTACTGCCAGTATTTTAGTAGATTCACCAGCCTTATTGATCTTGGGAGCTCTTGCCGCTCCGGTGATGGCTCCATTTATCGGGATCTCCCTGGGAACTGCAACCGGATCACTCAAATTTTTCAGCCAGCGCCTGGCAGGTTCGCTGGTAGCCAGTGGTTTTGTTTTTCTGGTTGGCGTTCTGGGAGGTTATGCATCCTTGGTGCTCAAGACCTCTCAGGTCCAATTTTTGATCTATAACGCCCGGGTTTCCTGGACTCACCTGGTATTGTTAATTGCTGGAACTGCCCTGTCTGTGATTTCTCTAAAAAAACAAGGTCAGACTCCAATTCTTCCGAGTGTAGCCATCGCCTATGAGCTGTATGTACCACTGGCAATTGCCGGGTTTGGCTTTGGCAGCGGTCAACCTCATCTCTGGCCAGATGGATTGGTTCTGTATGGCATCCACCTGGCAGTGGTAGCCATCACCGGGACAGTGGTATTCATGCTTCTGGGTATAAAACCACTACGGTTCATTGGTTATACCTTAGGCAGCCTGATAGCAATTTTAAGCATTCTGGGCGTAATTGGATTAAGCAGTGCCGGTGCGGTCGTCGGCGGGAAAATTGCCATGCCGACCCTTGAACCGACCGCAACGCTGACAGGAACGCCCGCGCCACCTACATCAACAGCCACTGAGACGCCAATACCTCCCACGCCCACTTTAACACCTACCGTACCAACAGCTACATTTACTCCTCTTCCCACGGAAACCAGCAGTGCTACTCCAAAACCAACCCCGTTCTATGCGGAGATCGCTGTCTCAGAGGAATTTGCAGGAGCATATATTCGCAGCGAACCCAGCCTTGATAGTCAGATCTTAACATCACTCGTAAATGGTTCAGTGATAGAGATACTTGACCCATCCCCCTCATTTGACGAGCAGGGACGTAATTGGTTGAATATTCGTTTTGTAAATGAAGATGGGTTGGAAGAAGATGGCTGGATAATTGAGAATCTATTATTGATCTCAACTCCTCAGCCAAATTGGTAATCCCCTATTCTGATAGATCATGGGGTTGAAATGCGCCTGGGAGAAGTTCCCGAACCGTATTTTGCTGGATCAACTTGCCTTGTTCATCGACCAAAAGAACTTCAATATCCAATCCAAATTCAGACAAGACCTGACGACAAGATCCACATGGTGTGCCACCATTGCGTGTGGCGACGGCTATAGCTTCAAAATCGCGTTCCCCAGCGCTGACAGCGCTGACTACCGCCGACCGTTCGGCGCAGATCGTATCCGGATATGCCGCATTCTCAACATTTACACCCAAAAATATCTTGCCGGTTTTTGTTAACAAAGCTGCGCCGACCTGGTAATTGGAATAGGGCGCATAGGCTTTAGTTCTAACCTCGTTGGCTGCTTTGATCAATTCCTGTCTTTTATCATCAGTTAGGTTCATGAAGAAATCTCTCCTGACATCTGGAATATCTGCCATCAGACTTATCTTCCCTCTGGCATTTTAAGGTCAAAGAATTGTACTACTTCTCCAACAGTATGGAAAAGAAAAGTTTATTTTTTATCTTTTTTACGTATCTGACGGGCAGGCACCCCAACAACAACCGTATCCGGGGGAACATCTTTTGTCACCACAGATCCCGCTCCGGTAGTTGCATTTTCGCCTATCACAAGTGGCGCAACCAGCATGGAATCGCTGCCAATAAAAACACCATCTTGAATGACAGTTTGATGTTTTTTCTCTCCATCATAATTACAGGTGATTGTTCCAGCGCCAATATTTACATCTTTACCGATCTGAGCATTTCCGATATAAGAGAAATGACCCATTTTAGATCCTTCTCCCAGATAAGAGTCTTTAATTTCCCCAAAATTCCCAACATGAACGCCAGGACCAAGGTGGGCTCCCTTCCGCAAATGGCTGAAAGGACCGATATCCACTCCATCCTCAATCCTTGATTCCTCTACCACAGAGAATTCGATTTCACACCCATCACCAACCTGACTGCTGAATATCCGCGTTCCAGGGCCGATGATACAGTTCTTGCCTATAACTGTGTTGTTCTGAAGATAGGTGTTTGGGAAAATCACTGAATCCTGGCCAATGGTCACATCCGGATCAATATAAGTTGAAGAAGGATCAAGAATACTTACACCGGACAACATCCATTCTCGGTTGATCCGATCTCGCAGGATCTGGGCAGTCTCAGCCAGATGGACTCGTGTATTTATTCCAATCAATTCGTCCGGGTCCTCTATTTGGACCGAACTGGCGATTTGTCCTTCATTAGCTGCCAGCTCGATCAAATCGGTCAGATAATATTCCCCACTGGCTGATGGGGTTAATTTCTTAAGCGATGACCACAACCAATCTGCTTTGAAACAATACATGCCCGCATTGAGTTCTTTGATCTCCAGCTGCTCAGGAGTGGCATCTACTTCTTCGACGATCTTCTGGATCAGCCCAGACTGGTTCCTGGTGATTCGGCCAAACCCACGCGGATTGTCATCCAGAAAGGTCAACAAAGTAAGCGGGCCTGAATTGGTTTTCTGGGTTTGGATTAGATTTTGAAGTGTTTGGGTTCGGACCAGCGGCATATCGCCATAAAGTACCAATACCAGGTCAGATTGACCTTTCAACAAACCTTCTGCCTGCTGCACAGCATGGCCTGTTCCCAACAGCTCTGACTGTGAAGCATATCTCAGTTGATCGCCCAGGGTATTTTTGATCTGATCACCGCCATATCCAACAATGATCAGCGGAGGATTGTCAGCCAGAGGAGCGGCGGACTCTATTACATAATTGATGAGCGGTTTTCCCAACAGCAGGTGCAGGGGTTTTGGTAGATCGGATTTCATCCGCGTCCCTTTTCCAGCCGCTAAAATCACAACGTCAATAGTCATAAATTGTCCTCAATGAATATGCCCGAATAAAAAATCAGCGAGCGGGACATCGGGGTCAGTCCTGGCTCGCTAAAGGGATAATTTTTCATTTTTTTTAATCAGGAAAGTCTGTTAATATCCCGGTATTTTCAACAAGAAAAGTTAGCTGGGGAGCCTGGACTCGAACCAAGATCAAAGGCTCCAAAGGCCTCTGTGCTGCCATTGCACCACTCCCCAACGTCAGCCAAGGCATTGTATCATAGGATTTTTTTTGTGACAATGGAAATGAGTTTTCCTGCTTTACCAGGGGATTTGTGCTGCTATAAAGTATCCCCGCCAGGGATAAATCCAAGCTTCTGAGCTTGATCATAGGAAAGCGAATCCGGACTGTCGATTCGGGTGATCTCCTCTTCCAGCGTGGCGGCTTTCCAAAATTCATGGACTTCATTTTCTTCCACAGGAGCATCCTCGGATTCTTCTTGCTTGGCAGGAGAATTTTTCTTTGAGATCTTTGACTCATCCTTTGCCGAGCCATTTGAACCCTTGGGTGTGTCCTGATGGAGTTCTGCCTTGGCTGCTTTAGAAGATGTCTGTTTCTCGCTTTTACTCTCTTTCTTCTTAGCCGTTGTGGTTTTAGATTCAGCCGTCTTGGTAGATTTTTCCGCTTTTTTTGATCCCTCTCCCAATCCCTGAACGATCTCAGTCACTTCCTGAATAGCAAGATCAACCGTGGTTAAAACCCAGGTGAGATCATTATTCTGGGTTATAGGATTGGTAATGATTATTATTCCATAGTTGGTATTAATATGAGACCAGAACAGATCATATTTCTCACCCGAGAAATACCACACGCTGTCAGGGGATTCGCTGCCCAGATAATAGGAAATTTTATTGGTGGTATTAAAGGTATTCAATAACAGGGGCATTACATGGGATTCATATACCGTATCAGGTACAATGCCAGTTTCAGCGGCGATTACTCCACTTTTCTCGAGCACCATGATCGATATAGCACCTAATTCTCCCCGCAGGTCTGCTATCCGTGAAGTCACATCTGGATGGAGGTTTTTCTTTGTCAGTTTTATTAACTCTTCGGTTTCTTCTTCAACAGGATCAATTCCCATGGTCTTACGGACTGCATTCAAGAATTCCGGCATTTTGAGTGGTTTTAAGAAAAAAGCCTCAGGATCCAGGTTGGCGATCTCCTTGTGGACCTCTTCGTCATCCATACCAGTAATAATGATCACCTGCATATCTTTATAGGTAGCTTTCAGTTTCCTGAACAATTCCAGTCCAGATAAACCTGGAAGGCCAATATCTGCAATTAACAGGTCAATCCCCGTCCCAACAACCTCAATAATGGCTTCCTCACCAGAGGGTACATCCACCAAATCAAGGTCACGGTCCAGGGTTTCCAAATTCGCACGCAAAACAGTACGAATTTCCTGGTGATCATCAACAATTAACACCCGGAATTTATCCGTCATGCCACTATCATAACACGCCATGAAATAAGAAAACCCCCCGAAGGGGGTTTTCACATTACAAATTTATTAAGTACAGGTATCTGAGAGTGCCTAGTTAGAAAGATCCGTAAATCAATATCCCATAAACGGCGCAGGAAAGCAGAGTATCCACAGCGCAGTACAACAAATAGAAATTAATTGCCGATCCTGACTTCTTCCCATAAGTATTGAAATATGCGGTTGCCAGGGCAGTCACACCGATCAATATCGGAATACCAATCGTCAACGGCTGTTGAATGTTTTCAGGGATGCGTGGTATCCAGGCAGAGAACGGAACATACACACCACCTCTCAGGCCTGGCAGGGTCGCCCACTTCATCCACCAGAAAATATAGATACTACCCGCCAAGCTGACGTATTCCCCAATAGTCTTGTAAATCTGTTTATTGAATAGTGAAAAGATCAGATTTATACCAAACGCCAATAAACCCACACCTCCCCATGCAGCAGCTGCAAATGGTGAGAGAACTGCACCCGCCAGAAAACCGAATAAACCTTCTGCACCCAGATACAAGTAGTCATCAACAGACATGATATCAAGACCAGCTTTCTTATCAGGATCTGTTGTTGTTAGATACGCATAATAGGTGGATTCGCCTTTCTCCAACCAGGTCAAATACAGATATTGTTCTTGATCATGAAATACTGCCGGAAAATAGGATTCCGCAGAAGTATAGCTCAATGGCTGATAGGATGTAATTAAACCATCCGATAAATAACCAATATTGACCTGATTTCTGAAATCACGCCATTTAAATTCCGAACCTGATCGGAAAACAATTGCCGTCTCAGATGACTGCAGATCCAGGCTGTAAACATTCTCAATGTTCGATGTGCGGGGAAACATCCCACCCATATATAACTCTATTTCCAGTTGGAAGGACACCTGAATAAAACTCTTCCTGATCGATATTCGGGGAAGCTGGCATATAGATATTCATTTGAGGACGGATCTTATCCGGTTGGCCAAGAGGGAAATACTGATAAAAAGTTGTCTTTGTGCCTGCTTCCAACCCCGATGTTATTTCTTCGCTCCAGATAAAATAAACCACTTCATCGTCAAGACTCAACACCGGACCGACCATTCGAATCGATGTTGAAACATTTTTTGCATTGATCTTTACAGGTTCAACATCCCCAATATCTTCTGCGTCAATAAATGCATAGTAATACCCCAACTCCCCAAAATTATGGGGATATTGTACCCAACTGGCGTGAATATTATTATCACTATCCAGGAGGATATTTATGCGAGTGCCCAGTGGATCAATAACCGTTTTTTTCAGGTCTCCAAGGTTTCCAGAGAGGGCATATACGCCAGGTGTATCCCGGTTTCCGGCATACCAGATCTGATAGTTATCTCCCTGCCGAAGCACATCAAATTTATCAACAAAGTCTTCTCCAGAGAGATTTTTAATTTCACTCAGGATTATTCCATCCAAACCTATTTGAATATAGTTTATCTGATGGCTCTCTATCCAGAAAAAGTCGATGGCACTTTCATTCAAAACGATAAACGATTGCCTCGGCTGTCCAATAACCAGATCCAGACTTATTACGGTCTTTGTGTCTGCATCTTTTGGAATAATCACCAATTGAGGTTGATAAAGGGAGTTATCCTCAGTGCTTCTTGGAATTATGATACTGTAGACAGCTCCGGATTCACTGATCTCCAGATCAACTGGCGCAGCCATAGTCGTTGGTCCCAGCAATACGCCCCGGCTCCAGCTCTCAGTTTTAAGCCACAACTTTTCCTGCGATTCAAAACTGCAGCCTGTACTTACCAGGGCAGTGGTGATCACCAATACAGCAAATATTAGTATTCTTTTTAGATTCCGTTTCATAGTTAACTCCAGGGAAAGGACAACAAGATCGATTATATCGTGAACCTCATCAAATGCAACTGGACATGAGGTATGGGTTGAGATGCTTCTGGAGAACTATTCAAAATAAAGGAGCAATTCCTTTGAGAGCAAATCTGCAGCTGGGATTGCCAAGTTTTTAGACGCTCGTACAATTAAAAAAGAAGAACCAGGCCTATTTTGAAGGTCTGGTTCCTCAGAATAAATATGTAGAATAGATTATTCTTCAGCTATTAAGTTTTCCGCTGGAAGCCAGCCATTACCGGCCGTGCTTTCTATCTTGTACCAGAATTCTCCTTCGATTTCAGCAGAACCCGCAATTGTAATCACATCTCCCCGGGTAGCAAATGAAAATGCGGTCCTTCCACCAGCTTCCTGGTACAAACCAACCAGGTAACCTTCCGAAGTTAAGCTAGCCTTATCACCAAGTGAAAAAGCAGCACCTTCAGCCTGAACAACAACATCTCCGGTATCAGCAGCCTGGGTGGCTTCATAACGCTGGGTAGCTTCCGCAGGAGTAATTATCTCTCCAGAATATTTGCATGCCAAACTGAAAATGAACAGCAAACTTAATACTGACAGGATAATAAGCAAATTTCTTCTTTCCATAAGTCCTATTTCCTCCCCCTCAGGCGGGCGTCAAATGCATCCCTCAGGCCATCACCCATGAAGTTGAACGCGAGTGTTGTTAAGGTCAAGGCCACACCAGGGAATAATACCAGGTGAGGGTTAGACCGCAAGGTTGCATAACCCTCATTGATCATAGCTCCCCAGCTGGGTGTGGGAGGATCAACACCAAGACTGATCAAACTCAAGACGGCTTCTGTGAAAATATACCCGGGAATCGCCATCGATTCCAGGATCAAGAGCGGTCCAATGATGTTGGGAATCAAGTGTTTGGTGATGATATGACCATCTTTGGCTCCAATGGCTCTGGCGGCTTCGACAAATTCCTTTTCTTTATAAGAAAGCACCTGGCCGCGGGCCTGGCGGGCCATGCCCAACCAGTTCAACGCACCAATGGCTACAAAAACAAATAACAAACCGCCGGTAGATTTATTCAGGAATATCAGCGTACCCATAAAGCCGGTAGTGACTCCCCTCCTGGCCAAAGCCTTAAAATACACCGTCATCATAATAATGATAGGCAATGTCGGCACGGCATAGAGGAAGTCCACCACACGCATCATGATATTATCGACCCGACCACCTGCAAACCCAGCGATAGTGCCATAGGTCAAACCAATGATCACACTTACACCGGAAGCAACAAAAGCCACTGCCAGGGAAACCCGTGTTCCGTAGATCATACGGCTCCAGAGATCTCTACCCAGGGCATCTGATCCTGCGATATAAGTTGTGCAGCCCCATTCCAGTGGCGTATTGTACCAATGGCAATTCTCTTCAGCATAATCAGTAGTGATGTCATATCCTGTAAAGGGTTTTGCCCGGTTCTCAAATGTATTTTGCTGGGCAAAATGATAAGGAGATAACAAGGGGGCAAAAGTGGCCACAAGCAGGATGATGACAATAAAGATCGCCCCAGCCACCGCAATATAGTTACGGCGAAATTCTCGGAAGGCGTCCTGCATCGGGCTGCGGCCCTGACCGTACTGTTCTGCGTTTTCTTCTCGTGTTAATTGTGCAAGTTGTTTATCAGGTGTCATAATCAAATCCTAATCATATCGAATGCGGGGATCGAACCAGGCGTACATCAGGTCCACCAGCAAATTGGCCATAATCAATAAGAAACCATATAAGAGCACCAGGCTGGTCTGCAGGAAATATTCCCGCTGGCCGATGCTACCCACAAATCTGCGGCCCATGCCGTTGATGGCAAACATCAGTTCGATCACAAACGAGCCCGTGATCAGGGCAGCCATCATGGGGCCCAAGACGGTGACAACAGGGATTAAGGAATTCTTTAGAGCATGGATGACAATCACAGCCCGCTCCCGGAGACCCTTAGCTCGAGCAGTCCGAATATAGTCAGAGGAAAGAACTTCAAGCAGGCCGGCGCGGGTCAAGCCGGGCAATACCGGCCGCCATACCTGTACCCAAGGACATCACAGGCAGGAAGGCGTGCATAAAAAATTCACTTGTGAAACGGGGAATAAATCCCAGGAAAAATGGTGGATGAGCTCCCCAGAAAGCCACCGGGAACCAATCCAGCTGGACTGCAAAGACATAGATCAGCAGCGGAGCAAGCACGATGTTCGGAACGGATCGGCTTAAAACAGCGGTAAAGGTCACAAAGTAATCCAGGAAGGAGTTGTGGTTCAGGGCAGCAACAATGCCTATGGGAATACCCAGCACAAACGCCACGATCATGGACATTAGACCAAGTTGAATAGAGATTGGGAAAGTTTGTTCAATAATATCCCGGACAGTCTGGGAAGGCTGTCGGAACATCGGTCCAAAATCTCCCTTAAAGATGTTCAGGACGTAGCGGGCAAACTGTTCATATAACGGCTTATCAAGGCCATAGCGCCGCTCCAGAACAATTTTGATGTGCTCCGGCATAGCTTTCATACCTATGGCATCAAATGGACCTCCCGGCATCGCATGCACCAATACAAATGTTGCCAGGATAACCAAAAAAACCACAGGGATCGCGATCAATAACCTTCTAATTATATATCTTAACATAAACCCTCCGGCATAAAAATTGGCGATAGATCCTTCGATTTATTCTCAGGAAATCACCAGGTCTGGCAGATGATCAACTACTTCATTCATCATCCAATCCTGCTAAATTCCTGAATTTTTGAAGGAAACCTGGGGGGGCAGCTTGAGCTGCCCCCCCAGGCTCTTTTGTTCAGGTTACTAACTACTGCTGCGCTGCTGCTTGTGCGTCAGCGTCAATGGACCATTCATAGTAGTGCTCTCCACCGAAGAGGGCGGGGATGCGGTCCAGCCAGGCATGTTCTGCGACATAACCGATGCGCAGGAAGATCGGGAAGAAGGGAACTTCACCCTCTTCGCCAAAGAAAGCTTCTTCAATCGATGCATAGAGTTCTTTACGAACTTCGGGATCTGCCTCAAAGCGGGCGTCCTCGATCATGGTATCGATTTCGTTGCATTCTCGTTTCATGCGGATGGCATTGTTGCAGTGCAGTACGTCGCCAACCCAGTTGTTCTCGTCAGCATAGTCGGGGCCCCAACCGAGGGTCCACATGTGAGGAGCTTCATCGTCCTCAGCCTTGGTGGCGGTCAGAAGGTCCGCAAAGGACTGCTGTTCGATCTGGATCAGGTCTGCGGAGCAACCCAAATGCTGTTCCCAGCCGGCCTGAGCGAACTCAATCCAAGCCAGGGTGGATTCACCGGAGTAACCCAACAGGGTCACCTGGGGGAAGCCTTCACAGTCGGGGTATCCAGCAAGAGCCATCTGCTCTGCTGCATATTCGGGGTTGAAGCCAACACCGATCTCGTCGATGGGGGGAGCGCCGAAGATTCCAGGAGGAGCAAAGTGTTTCATGGGCAGGCCCTGACCCTGGCGCAGTTCTGCTACGTAAGTTGCGCGGTCAAAGGCAGCACCAAATGCTCGTCGGACATGCACGTTATCAAACGGAGCCTTGGTCATACGGAAGGCAATGTAGAAAACGGCCAGGTCAGGAATCTGAACTGTTTCGTCACCGAATGCCGCCAGGTGAGCTTCTAGCTCGCCATCAGGAATTCCGGAGGTTTCGATTTCATTGTTCAGCCACAGGGCATAACCAGTTGCGACATCAGGAACAACGTTGACAACAAATTTCTCAATATTGCCGGCACCCTGCATGTCTTCAGGCATAAGCGGGTTGCGGAGCAGTGTGCGTGAAACACCATGTTCCCAGGCGTTCAACACATAGCGACCGTTGGTTACGATGTTGCCAGCTTCGATCCATTCTTCGCCATATTCTTCAATGGCCCACTGCGGGCTTGCTGCAATGGTCCACATCGGGGTCATGGACAGGAAGTAAGCTGAGGGAGCTGGGGCAACGATGACCAGAGTCGAATCGTCAGGAGCGGATACGCCAATGGCGGCGATCAGATCGTCAGGAATGTTCTCGGGATCTTCATATTGATAAACATCTTCACAACCAGCAATAACGGTTGCAACGATGCCGCTGTAGTAGGATCCAGTGTTGGGGTTGCAGGCTCGTTTAATACCATAAACAAAATCATTGGCGGTAACGAAGCGAGGAGCGCCATCGGCGTCCACTTCCTGTTTCACCTCACCGGTCTCGGGGTTGTGTTTCACCCAGGGGATGTCGGTGCGGATGGTGAAGGTGGTTGTCAGGCCATCATCGCTGACGGTCCATTCGGTGGCTGCTTCAGGAACGATATCTGCAGTCACGAGGTCGTAGTTTGTCAGGTGGACAAACAACTGCTCAATGTAGTTAATTGAGGTGACATCTTCGCCAAGCTGGGGATCCAGGGTGGGAATGTCTGATGTGTCATAGCCAGTGAAGGTTACTAATTCACCGGTGGCGACTGCACCTTCCTGAACCTTGGGGCCGCAAGCGGACAACACCATGCTGGCCAGGATCAGTAATGAAACGATCGCAAGAAGTTTTTTACTCATTGTATTTCTTCTCCTTCATAAATTGAACAAAATACTACTGATGGTTCTTCCGAACTACTGTTATGAGTGGGCATCACCTCCTTTTAAGAGATTTTTTCCTTCTATAACCATAACTAAGATAGTTACTCAGTTGTTAGCGAGTTAACATCTTCTGTTGTGCTTTTTCAACAAAGTGGCAGGCCACCCAGTGCCCTTTTTCATACTCCCTGAATTCTGGATCTTCCACTTCACAGCGCTTTTCCGCAATGGGGCAGCGAGTGTGGAAGCGGCATCCCGAAGGTGGGTTGGCCGGGCTGGGTACATCACCCATAAGAATGATGCGCCTTCTTTCCCGTTCCGCGGCCGGGTTGTGCATTGGTACCGCAGATAAAAGAGCGATGGAATAAGGATGAAGGGTATTGGCAAACAAGACTTCCCGTTTTGCGAGTTCAACTATTTTGCCCAGGTACATCACTGCGATCCGGTTGGATATGTGCCGCACCATGCTTAAGTCGTGGGCGATGAACAGGTAAGTTAAACCCATTTCTTCCTGGAGTTCTTCCAGCAGGTTGACAACCTGGGCCTGGATGGAAACATCCAAAGCCGAGATTGGCTCATCACAAACAATGAATTCAGGTTCCAATGCCAGAGCGCGGGCAACTCCGATGCGCTGTCGCTGACCACCCGAAAACTCGTGTGGATAACGGTTCACAAAATAGGGGTTGAGCCCTACCAAGCGCAGCAGCTCTTGTACGCGGTCTTTTCTTTCGTGGGTGGAACCGATATTATGAACATCCAACGGTTCAGCAATGATCCTGCCGACTGTCATGCGTGGATTCAATGAGGCATATGGATCCTGGAAAATGATCTGCATGTCACGGCGTAATTCTCTCAGTTTTCCGTCGCTGGCCTCAGTTAAATTCGTATCACGGAACCAAACGTCACCAGAAGTTGGTTTATGCAGCTGGAGGATGGTCCGACCAGTAGTTGTTTTTCCACATCCGCTCTCCCCCACCAGACCAAGAGTCTCACCTTTTTTGATGTCAAAGCTAACACCATCAACCGCTTTTACCGCACCGACTTCTTTCTGGAACACAACACCCCGGGTAATGGGGAAATGTTTTACTAATTTTTCAACGCGGACCAGTGTGTTATTCTCGCTCATCGAAGCTCTCCTGTTTTGACATCTACCCAGCAGGCAATATTATGATCCAAGGAGATTTCGACCAAACCGGGATTTTCTTTCCAACACTTATCCTTCACAAATGTGCAGCGTGGGGCAAAAGGACATCCGGTTGGCATTTCCACTAAATCCGGGGGCAATCCTTCAATCGTTTCCAATTTAATCTCTGTTTCACCTTCAATTTTTGGCAGAGAACGCAGCAGGGCATACGTATAAGGATGGCGGGGATCTTCATAAAGGGAATCCACCTGAGCATCCTCTACAACATATCCAGCATACATCACGATCACACGTTCTGCCAGGCCGGCGACAACACCAAGATCGTGTGTGATCCAGATCAGTGACATCCCCAATTCATCCTGGAGTTCTTTCACCAGCTCAACCAGCTGGGCCTGGATGGTTACATCCAAGGCAGTGGTCGGTTCATCTGCGATCAACAGGACTGGATTACAGGCCAGGGCAATAGCGATCATGGCCCGCTGCCTCATACCACCCGAGAATTGATGGGGATAATCATTTAGTCGGCCTTCCGCATCCGGGATGCCAACCAATTTTAATAACTCCGCTGCTCTTGCATCTGCAGCTTTATCATCCATTCCAAGATGTAATTTGAGGGGTTCTTTGATCTGGTATCCGATAGTGAGAACAGGATTCAATGAGGTCATCGGGTCCTGGAAGATCATGGCGATCTTGCTGCCCCTGATCTTGCGCATCTCATTGTCATGATAATCCAAAAGATTATCACCTCTAAAATAAATTGCGTCAGCCATAATCTTGGCTGGCGGAATTTCCAGGAGCCTCATAACAGAAAGCATCGAAACACTTTTACCGCAACCGCTTTCTCCCACTACACCTACTGTTTCCCCCTGGTGGAGTTTGTATGAAATACCATTTACTGCATGAACTAATCCTTCCTGGGTTGAAAAGGTAGTTCTAAGATTCTGAATATCAAGAATAACTTCTCTATCTTCCAATTTCCTTACCTCCTGCTGTGCGGCGATTTTTATAGCTGTGTAATTATCTAACCAAATTTATGGGAGTATACTAATCCCTTAAATATGAACCTGAATTATACCTGTTCGGGACAAAATAGCCAAGAAATTTTCTTATATATATTCATTTTTGGATTATTTCAGATACGAATTCTACCATACCCGACCATAAAATCCTTAATATATGTTGCAGAATAGGATTAATACAGTTCTTAAGTATTGTATTTAATCATACTAATCAGAAATTTATTATCACTGCAACGTTTCTACATTCCAAAATAGAGGTGATGGATCATCATCAAATCCCTTCAAATCAGGATCAGCGATGATAATTTCCCTCCGGAAAAATAAGGGTAGAGCCGGCAATTCAGCTCTGAATATTTTGCGAATCCCAGTTATGGAGTCCAAATAAGTATCTGAATCTGGCAATGATGTCATTACATCCATACAATAAGAATCGTACTCCTGGTTGTGGTATCCCGCTGCATTCACTCCACCCCATCCTTTAGGATAGGAAGGATATAGACCCGGGATCTCACCTGAAATAAATAACTGGCATGGTTGATAGTTACCTGCCGCCCAGGCAAAATACGCCAGATCAAAATCACGACCGAAGATCGGCCCCTCCGGTCCTGGCGCTAATAATTCTCCTGCCGGTAATAACTCAACCTCAACTCCGATTCCACAGGATCGCAAACCATCCCGGATCTCCTTCAGTGCGATTGGAAGTTCATCAACCTCAGCTGCCAGAAGTGTGAACTCCAAAATAGTGCCATCACCCACACCATCGATCTCCACAGCCTGGCGGGGCGTTTCCGGATCCCCGTCCAGATCTATCCAACCCATTTCCTTTAATAACAATCCGGAATTCACCGGTTGATATGGATAAATGGGATCAAGGTCATCAATCCCGAATTGACCCAACGGGTAAAAATCGTCCACAATATGATTGGCATCCAAACGGGAGGTTGATATTTTTTCACGATTGATACAACCCGCTATAGCCTGGCGCAATTCAGGATCACTTAGCAAATTTCGTTCTGGATCTCTGGAATTGATCCCAAAACTGAGCTGCTCCCAGGCTTTGTTCTCGCTATGGTAGATCTGCAGAACTCCGTCTGCTTCCTCTTGCAGCAATTCAACCTTAAACTCTTCCAGGCCGGGTTGATTGATAACCAATTGGCATTCTCCAGCGTGGAAAGCAGCCAGGGCTTCTTCAGCATTATTTACAAAACGAAATATCAGAGCATCATATAAAGGTATTCCATCTACAGCCAGGTAATTGAGATCATTAGGAATCAGTGTGATATGGTCGCCCTGGACCCATTCCTGCACCTGATAAGCGCCCCAGGCAAGGGGGAAAATTGTGCTCTGGGATGAGCTGAGCAGTTCCTCCCTGTCCAGGTTCAACCAGATATGTTCAGGTAAAGGATCAAAAAACAGCTCCCCATATGATTGGATACCCAGATACCCGGGCAGACCTGTCCAGGAGACCTCCCCATCCTCCCCAACTTCATAACCAGAGGAGAAACGAAGTTTTTTAGGGCCACCCTGGCCATAGATCAATGACGCAACTTGATAGGAATAAACTGAATCGGCACCGCTGACCTCTGTGCCATCTGACCATAAAACACCAGATCTTAATTCAAATCCGACGCTGACCTGATCCATAAGAATTGAGTCTTGATTTTCAAAGACCTCTGCACAAGAGCCATCATAACAACCAGATGGCCGATATTCTGTGCCATTTGCCAGGATCGTGAGATTCCCATTGTTATTAACAATTCTCTCCCCAGGAAAAACCTCGATCTCAGATATTATTACTTGACCATTATTTTGAGATGGTATTCCGTTCAGGAGAGCCGAAACCGCATTCAGGTCGTCGTCAATTGTCCAATCGTAGAGGGCCTGGCGGATGATTCTGGCTGAAGTGGATAAATCCCCGTAAATAAATAGTGATTGAGGTTCTTCTCCCAGGCAGACCGAAAGAACCTTTTGTGGTACTGGGCTGGGCAGGGATGTGGGGATGAAACCTTGATCCTTTGCCGGAATATCAACCAGGTTAGACCCCCCTGCCTGGCAGGCAGACAACAGCAGGATAATAACCAATAAAATTACAAGAAATAATTTTCGTTTTAGAACCATGGTATCTTATCTTCTTCAACTTCTCTCATGCGCAGGTATGACCGGTAGCGCTCCGGGTGGATTTCCTTTTTCTTAATAGCCTCGATCACGGCACAACCAGGCTCGTGGGTATGGGTGCAGTCACTGAACTGGCAATGTGCCAAAGCTTTAAAAATTTCCGGAAAATATCCATCCACTTCTTCCGGCGTTATATCCCAAAGATCCAACGCTTTTAAACCGGGGGTATCTGCAATATATCCACCATCGCTTAAGGGAACCAATCTCCTGGAAACTGTAGTGTGTTTGCCTTTTTTGTTCGCTTCACTGACTTCTTTTACTTCCAGGCCCAGGCCGGGCTGAATGGCATTTAATATGCTGGTTTTTCCAGCGCCAGAAGGACCTGCAAATACACTGGTCTTTCCGATCAGGTGTTTCTTCAATTTGTTTAATTCCCTTGTTCTTCTCTGCCGAGGTATAAAAGACCTGATAGCCGATTTTCTGATAACGTTGGAAATATTCCCTCGCTTGTCCCATCCCCGTAAGATCGATCTTGTTTGCCACGATCAATATATCAATCTCTTCCCGCTCGGCGATGACCAAAAAACGATCCAGCATGGGCAGGCGTGGCTCCGGCATGGCAACAGAAAAAACAAAAACTGCCTGATCAGGATTAGCAATGATTATTTGCTGGAATTCACCCCGGGCTGTGGGAGCCATCCGATAGAGCATACTCCGGCGGGGTTCAACTTCCTCGATCATACCTTTGCCAGTTTCCTGCTCGGTGATAATCACCCAATCGCCAATGGCGACAATGTCAGCAAATTTACGGCCTTTCTTCAATCGCCCCCTGAGCTGACAGACAATGGTCCGTTCGCCAGCGAAAACAGTGAAAAAACCAGATTGAGCCTGGATCACCCTTCCGCGAATTTCTTCAGTCACTGAGCTCCTTATCCTGTTTATTACTCTGTATTTTCATCGGGGACATACCAGACACCAATTTCCGATTCCCAGGGATAATATCGAAGCACCTGGTTAAAATACAATTCAACAATCCGTCGGAAAATCGGGGCTGCCACTTCTGAACCTTCCCCGGCATTTTCCGCGATTACCGCTATGGCAATATCAGGTCTATTTTCATTTTGGTTATAGGTATAACCTGCAAACCAGGCATGAGACTCTCCAGAACCTGATTCCGCTGTTCCAGTTTTTCCAGCCACATTGATCTGCAAACCCCTGATGGGGTAATTGGCTGTGCCGCGAGGGTTATCAACAACCTGAACCATGGCATTAGTGATGATGTTGCGTGTTGTGTCGCTAATAGGAAGTTCACCAACTACTTCGGGCTCAAAACTGAAGATCTCTTCCCCGCCTGCAGAGCGGATGCTTTCTACAAATTGAGGTCGATATAACGTTCCGCCATTGCCAAGTGCCGCAATAAACCGCACAACCTGAAGTGGAGTGACCTGTGTATCCCCCTGCCCGATCGCCTGGTTGGTTGCATCCAGTTCGGATCTCGGAGCCGGTATATTGCCTGGCTCTTCTTCCAGAGTTTCGATACCAGTAAGCGATCCCAATCCAAATCCCTTGGCCATGTCTGAAACCGCATCCGGATATCCATTTTGATAGAGTTGTAACCCGATATGCCAAAAATACGGATTGCAGGAGCGCATCAAACCTTCTGAATAGGTAAGCAGGCCGCTTGGTTGTGTTTTATCATCTTCCAGAAAATGATCATAGGTCCAGTCATTGAGAGTAACTCCCGGAAGTTCTTCAAAGAAATATCCGCAGTCATAAACATCGTCTGCATGTGAATTCGCCTGTCTCCAAACCCGCTGCCATGGTGATGACCTTAAATACAGATCCCAAGGGGTACAAACCCTGAGTCGCTCGATTCAAGAAAGGCGATTTTTGATCCGCCTTATAATATTCCTGCAGTAAAAATGAGGAGTTGTAATAATCGGAATTAAATGAGTTGGGATCAAAATAAGGAGTTGATGCCATAGCCAGGATGCGGCCGGTATCGATCTCCATCACCACAGCCGCTCCGTTATAACCATACAACGCTTTTTGGACTTCCAGTTGGAATTCTTTTTCAAAGGTTGTGTAGATCTCTGCGGGAGGAGCAGCTTCTTCCCGGCCTAATTGGGAGATGGTTTCTCCTTCTTCATTCACAACATAAAGGATGCCCCCTCTATCACCAGCCAGGTAATCCTCTCCCCATTGTTCCAATCCCTGACCGCCAACCTTCTCCCCTTTGGAGTATCCCTGGATGCGATAAGCATCCAGCTCAGCTTCCTGGATCCAGCGCACATAACCTACTGCCTGCGGTGCGGCGCCGCCATCAAAATAATACCTGCCATCAAAAGTCCGCAACAAAACTCCATTATTAGTCCAACCTTCGAGAATTCCGAGGCGGGATTCAATAGCGTCCATGGAGATGGAACCCAGGGGAAGATACCAATCCACGTCAGGGGGATAATCAGCATACATGGCATAGATCACTTCAGGAGGCATATCCAGGGTGCGGCCCAATTCGTCCAGGACTTTATCTTCTTTTTTAGGATTGATCTGCGAGGGAGTAAGACCAACTGAGAGCGCCTCTGCATACGCAACAATCACGCTGCCGTTACGATCATAGATATTGCCCCGCGATGGTACCAGGCGGGTCAGCTGGACCATATTATTCCCTTCCATTTCGGGGAAGATCAAACCTCGTGACCAATCAATTTTCCAGATCCCCTCGTTAAGATTCAGAAGCAGGATAATATCCCGTTTCAATTCTTCAATCAACCGGCTGTTGTAATTTATTGTGACAGCTACCTGGGCTTGGCCGGGATCAACAAAAGATGACAGGATCGAATAATCCAACGATTCCATGGCCAATTCTACAGCCACATCATGATATATCTGGGAAAAATCCTCTTCTGTGATCTCTACCTGACTTGCAGAACTTAACATTGAATACATGGATTGGTAATCACTGGACTTCCAGTATTCCAGAAATTCGATCGCGGCTTGCTCAACATCAGGAGCTTGTGTGGTCTGGACTCCTGGCGGTGCCAGGCCGGGTGTTGGTGTTTCTCCGGTTGGCAGAGTGCTTTCAGGAGTTGATTTGCTGCAGCCAGCGATAAAGATAAAAAGAAATAGGATTAATATGCTTTTTTTCATAGGAGCTTACTCTCTGTACTGTATCCGTTCATCTCAGCCAGAATTTCATCATAAACCGGACACTGATAATCAATTGATTTCTGGCAGCTTTCTGCAACCTGTTGATCAACTTCGATACCCATTTTACTCATTAACACTGCCAGGTGGCAGAGCGGTAAACCCATTACATTGGCCTGACAACCATTAAACTCCGGGGCTGGAATAAAATCACGATTCTGGATCCCATAAGATCCCGCTTTGTCTATAGGATCACCACTGGCGACATATGCCCGAATCTCATCTTCAGTATACTCTCTCATTTCAACTTCCGAACAAACCAATCTCGTCTGAACTTGATCAGTGGAGAGATTATAAAGCGCTATTCCGGATAAGACCTGATGTTTTTTTCCTTTCAGTTGATTCAGAACCCGGACAGCATCCGCCTCATTGAGCGGTTTTCCCAAGATCTCTTCTCCATCAATAACTATAGTATCTGCTCCAATCACTATGGCATTCTCAAGCAAACTACCGGAAATTTCCGCTCCACCCTTGAGTGCTTTTTCTTTGGCAAGGCGCACCACAAACTCATCTGGGGATTCCCCGGGGATTTTCCTCTCTGCGATCTCAGAATTAACGACGATAAAAGGGTCGAGTAAGTTCCGGAGAAGCATTTTTCTTCTTGGGGATTTGGACGCCAGTATAAATTCAGTCATTGGTCTTCAGGCCAAATTCGGATTAATTTATTGGTTTTAACAACCCAAATTCTATCACAACCACTTATTTTTTCTATTTTCCACCTTATGATACTTAGTTAATGTTAATAAAATAGATAGCAGTACCTAAACTCCTTTTTGGTACAATGGCCAACAATGACCTTTAAAAGAATTTCCTTAAAAAGTGGCCTCCAGAGCCTGATAATCATTATTTTAATCCTGGCATCGACTGTTTCTCCAGCCTGGGCTCAAGCCGGGAAAGAGGTTTCCCTTTCAGCGCCTGATTTGGGAAATTACCCGAATATCACTTTCTATATAGATGTAAATGACAGGAACGGGGGAAAGATAACCAACCTGACCGCCGATCAGATCACCATCAAGGAGAACGGTATCCAGCAAGATCTACTGGATTTCCAGTCGCTCACTCCAGGAATCCAGCTGGTAGCCGCTTTCAATATATCAAATCCATTTGCGATCCAGGATATTAATGGTGTTTCCCGATTTGAATATATAAAAGAATCACTTCTCAACTGGGCGGACCAGCCACTGGAATCAGCGGGTGACAATATCAGCATTTTATCCAATGATGGACTGGAACACTCCCATCTCACAGAAAAGTCTGAAGTAGTATCGATCCTGGAAGCATATGATCCAGACCTCAAGGGGACAGAATCGAATTTTAATGTTCTCTCCCAGGCTATTAGCATTGCATCTGACCCTGTCGATCAACCAGGTATGAAACGGGTTGTTCTTCTATATACAAGCCAACCAACAAGCGAGGGTTTTGCGGCTTTAGACAGCCTTGTTTCGCAAGCCAGGGATAACCAGGTAATGGTTTATACAATACTGGTATCTTCACCAGCATTCTTTTCAACTGCTGGGGCCACCAGGCTTCAAAAACTGTCCACAGATACCGGTGGAGTTTTCCTGCCTTTTTCCGGAGACGAACCTTTGGCAGATCTGGGGCTGCTCCTTGATCCACTGCGGAGCACCTATCTGATCAACTACCGCTCCCAGATCGTTACTCCGGGCATTCAATCCCTGGAAGTAACCGTGAGCTCAACACTTGCTCCAATCGTTGCGGAACGAGAATTCAACCTTGATGTCCAACCACCCAATCCAATTTTTATCTCTCCACCCAGAACGATTATCCGTGATCCATCCAAAGAAGACCCTACCGAAGAAACCGATCAGCTATATCAACCGGATTCTGTTCCGCTTAACATCCTGCTGGAATTTCCGGACAATCATCCCCGGGATCTTGAAGAGCTGATCTTCCGGGTTGATGGTGAGATTATTGAAAGAATAACTACCCCACCCTATGATCAGATTATTTGGGATCTCACATCCTATCAAGTCAGCGCCACCCATTATCTCACCCTCGAAGCTGTTGATATCCTGGGATTATCGAGATTAAGCGTGGCAACACCAGTTGAGGTGAAGGTAAACGTTCCCCCACCAGACCTGACCAGCATCATTGTTAAAAATGGTCCAGCCATGGCTGGGTTGGCAGTCATCCTGCTGGCCGGATTAGCACTTTTTATATTCGTATCCCAGGGAAGGATCCAGCCGGGAGTAACCAATATATTCCAAACCATATCTTCAAAATGGACCCAACTCACAAAATCAAGGACGCTAATAAGAAAAATCCTTCTTTCCAAAAGTGACGTTTTACCAGATAACTCACTCCAGGGGATAACGCCATACAGGCTGATCGCAATCAATGATGTCTCCCAAGTACTTTTTCCAGAGCCGATCCGAGTTGAGGAAAAAGAGTTTAAAGTTGGCAATTCAATCACTGAGCATGGTATCCAGATCCAGCACCCATCAATCTTTAAGGAACACGCTACAATAACTTGCCAGGAAGAAAAAAAGTTCCAGATCACCGATCATGGATCAACAGCTGGCACGTGGATTAATTACAAACAAATTTTGAGCAGCAAACCCCAATTCCTAAAAGATGGTGATATCATACATTTTGGAGAAGCAGTATTCCGATTTCAGGTCATGACAAGAAAGGAACCCCCCCTTGTCACAGAGGAGAAAAGAAAGTGATTCCAAGCAAACAACCTCACCTTGACTCAGCTACCATTACCGATCCAGGTAGTCGAGGGCGTTTAAATGAGGATTCATTTGAAATATGCTCGTTTACGATCAGTGAAGATGACGATACGCCAGTGTTACTGGCAATTGTTGCCGATGGCATTGGCGGTCATAAAGCAGGAGAGATCGCATCAAAAATCGCTGTCGCCACAATCATCTCCTCTGTAGCAGAAAGCGACGGTACAGATCCCCTTTGGATACTGAAAAGCGCCCTGTTGGAAGCGAACCACAGCATCACTGCAGAAGCTGAGGCTGACGACTCCAGGAGAGGGATGGGCTCCACAGTGGCATGCGCCCTGGTAATTGACTGTGCTCTTTATACTGCTACCTTAGGAGATTCCAGGTTGTACTTAGTGCGAGATAATGTCATCCAGCAGTTGAACATCGATCATACCTGGGTACAGGAAGCGCTGGAAGTTGGTGTGATCAACTCCGAAGAAGCCCGCAGTCACCCACGCAGACATTTAATCCGCAGTTATCTTGGATCATCAGATCCGATCCATCCAGATCTCCGGCTCTACCTGGATTCTAAAGAAAACCAGGAACAAGCCAAGGCCAACCAGGGATTACCACTGGTACCTGGAGACCAGATCTTGATTTGCACAGATGGACTGACAGATCTAGTTGCTGATGAAGAGATTCTCGATATCCTGGTAAAAGAGGACAGCAAAGAAAAACAGCTGCAAAAACTGGTTGACCTGGCAAACCTGCGAGGAGGTCACGATAATATCACCGCTGTCGTACTCACAGCACCTGGAGATGAGTTATTCGAAGATGATGAGATTATCGATGAGGATGAGGAAGAGGAAGAAGAATAAAGCCAGTAATTGATAATATAAAAAAGATCCGTAACCAGTAATGGAGTACGGATCTTTCTGTTTAAGGACCTAGAATCTCAAGGAAGGAGTTGAGCAGTATAAATCTGGTTATCCACAGCCAAGAACACCCGGTCACTCATCGTAATTGCGAATGCAGTTGCCGGTTGATCGATAATGCCATCCACCGCCCGGAATTGCTCCTGGAACTCTAGTTGGGTGCTGAAGCGGTAAAGGGCTAACTCAGCGGAATCCAGCAAATAGAGAGCCATACCCGGTGATCCTTTGATCGTAAAGGTATCAAAATTAGCTCCTTTAAAGAATGGTCCGGATTCATTACCAGGCCTGGGATCAGAATAATCAAAAGGTGTGGTGCAGAGAGGATCAGCGTCCGCTCTTTCGGTCACACACTTGGTCATATAACCATCCGCATGCAGAATAAATAGCTCACTGCCATTAGTCGCCAACTCGATGGCGTCTGCCATTTCGGGAGAATCGATCGCACCAAAGTATTCAGAGCCTTCATGATAGTTTTGGCTCTGGAATTCGATCCAGATCGCCCGCTTTTCTGGATCAAGGATATAGAGATTATAAGGAGCGCTGCTGGACATAGCTATCGCTTTGGCAGGACCACGACCAAGTGTATAAGATATATCCTCAAAAATAACCGGTGTTTCCGTAAGATCCGCATAACAAAAGATCATGGTGTGATTTTTATCAATACCCAGAATTGTCGCCTGATCTTCTTGTGAAGTTGGCAAAGCGATTATATCCACAAGTGGTCCAACCGTAATATGACCATCAATGGGGCCGCAGGTGAAATCATCAATGATCTTATAACCATCCGGATTGGACTGGGCCCATATCACAGTGCCGTAATCCTCATTCAGCATATAGAGGTCATTCCAGGCCGTGACAACGATCTTGGAGATTGTCACATCCGCGCCCAATCCACGGCTAAAAAGTGGTTGGTAGTTCAATCTGGTGACGCGGTCCAGGGTATCCAGTTCCAAACGCAGTGTGGAGAATATATCTTCCACTTCATCCGTTTGCTGATAACTTCTGGCTGCCGAGATCTGATCCATAGCCTCGGTAACTGTCTGATAATACTCCGGGGTATCCAGTTGGGTTTGGGCCAGGGATAAAAGTCTTTTAGCCTCAGAATAATGATCATTGTAGAGCTGATTTCTGCCCCGCTTGATATAAAATACACTGCCGAAAACCACCATCACAACCGGGACCAGGATCGCTATCATACTTAAACTCCAGGAAGGGAGATCCAGGATCTGGTCATCTGGCAGCAGCTTGCTGATCAGGCCAAGGAAAGAATGCCAGCCTTTTCGGATTACATCACCTGCTGATCCCCCAGCACTGCTGAGAACCGACCAGGCTTTAGATTCTTGAATATCAGTGATGGCAGGGCCGATCTCCTTTGCAACCTGAGAGGCCAATCCTGGTTTTTTGTCAGCTATCCGGCGAGGGCTGACAAATTCTTCCTTCCGGGCAACATCAACTTTCTCTTTGATCTCTGGAGGTGGACCGGTCTGTTCAATATCTTCCGGGATCTGAATGGGGGACTTATCGGGCATGGGAGCAGGTTCTGTCTCGGATTCTATTTCAACCCCTCCACCCTGATCTAGTTCTGGCATTTCCAGAGCCCCAACACCCAAACCCCAATTTGGTTGGATAACCTTAACTTCTCCCTCTCCATCAACCGGGAAGAATACAACTGTTTCCAGGTCCTCATCCATTTTATGCAGCAGCCGCTGCACCAGCATGTTATGTTTCATTCTGGTCAGGTTCTTAAAGAGGTTCTCGGTCCAGGTTTGGGGGGATTTTGGAGTCAGGATCAAGAGCTGATCGGGCTTCAGGGCGATCTGGTGATATCGAACTTTATAAGATTTACCCAAACCCAGACCAGGACCGGATAATTCAGGATCATGCAGATCCTCAACAATTTCACCAGTGATCTGGTACATATAAGATGGGCCGCATTGGGCATATAGTATATGATCTTCGCGGAGTACGATCTGAGTCAAATAACCGATGGCCTTTAATCCTTTTGTGGCCGCTCTGTAATTCCGATCCAGAAGATATTTGTTCAGTACGTCAGTGACATTTCTTAACGCAGATGTGGTTGATCCTTCGGTCTGAAAATATACCTCTGCCAGTTTAGTAAGAAGCTGGCCCATCGCAGTCGCTGATAACGGTGCATTGCCATCCAAATGCAAATGCAGTACCAGTTTTTCCTGCATTCTCCTTCTAGGAGAACGCCGGGGAGGTCTGGCAATAAATAATCCCGGAAGATCCGAGACTGTTTTTCCCATTTGCCGCAGGATGGGCAGGATGTTAAGATTAAATCTGGTAGCCATATTCATCTTCCGATTTATCGATTTTTCTCTTTTATTATACTGGTAAAATGATGTTCGAAGCCACTCACCATTATTAAGGACCGCATGAGCATTGAACTCATAGAATCCACACCAGAATTTCTCGATCTAAAAGAGGATTGGAATACACTTTTATCTCAAAGTGCAAGTCATGTGCCATTCTTGCGCCATGAATACCTGTTTCAGTGGTGGCAAAATCTCGGTGGCGGAGAATGGGATAGTGGAGATTTGGCGATAGTAGTTCAGCGTGATGCAGAACAAAAAATCACCGGGATTGCCCCCTTTTTCGTCAGAGACCAACAAGTTATGTTCATTGGGAGTCATGAAATCTCGGATTACCTGGATTTGATCACTACCCCTGATCACCTGGGGAAATTTATTACAGAGTTATTCAATTTCCTCACTTCAGATCTCTTCCCTGCCTGGCAAACCCTGGATCTTTATAACATTCCAGAAAGTTCACCAACTATCGATCTACTGGAACAAAAAGCCCGGACTGCAGGTTTTCAATTCAACCTGGATATCATCCAACCCGCACCAGCCATCCAATTACCTGCCAGTTGGCAGATCTATTTAGACTCACTCGATGATCGCTACAGCCAGGAAATTGTACGCAAAAACAGAAACGCAGAAACCTATTTTTTACCGGTGGATTGGTATATCACAAGTGAGGAACACAAACTTGATCAGGACCTGAACGATTTCCTGGACCTGATGGCAAATAATCCGGAAAAGGAGAGCTTCCTTACAGATCAAATGAAAAAACAGATCAAAGACATCGCCCGGCAAGCCTATAAAAACGGATGGCTTCAATTGGCCTTTCTAACTGTTGGAGATCTCAAAGCGGCTGGTTATCTGAATTTCGATTTTGATGGCAAGATCTGGGTCTATAATTCCGGTATTAACTCTGTATTTGAGAATATCTCACCAGGATGGGTTTTGCTCAGCAAAAACATTCAGTGGGCCATTGAACAGGGGAAGACAGTATTCGATTTTATGCGGGGAAACGAAACATACAAGTATCAATTCGGGGGAATCGACCGGAATGTCCTTCACATACAGATCATAAAAGAATAACAAATCAGAATCCCTGTTAAAAAAAGGGAATTGCCCGCTTCCTGGGTGGTGTAGTGGACCAAACCCCGGGAATCTTTGTGCTGCATTTCGGACATAAGCCATCGGGAGTAATCTTATAATCCAGAATGACAAATCCTCGCCGTTTGATCAACAACGCCTGACAATGGTGGCAGAATGTATGTTCAAACTTGCCCAAACTGCCCGGTAAATTTCCCCCATATACATACTGTAATCCTTCTTGGAAACCGATTTCAACCGCTTTTACAATTTGGTGTTGGGCCGTTCTCGGTTTATCAAGCATCTTGTAATCCGGTCGAAACGCTGTCACATGCCAGGGAATTTCTGGTGAGACGGAAAGGATGAACTTGGCCATTTCCTGCAATTCTGCAGGAGAATCATTGAATCCCGGCACTAATAAAGTGACAATTTCTATCCATAATCCCAGTTGATGGGCGTATTTGATGCTATCCAGCACAGGTTGGAGATCGCCACCGAGCTCTTTATAGTGATCCTGGCTGCATCGTTTTCAGGTCAACTTTAAATCCCTGCAGGTTTGGTTGAAGGAAATCCAACACTTCTTTGGTGGCAAATCCGTTTGAGATATACACCTGCCTTAAACCCGCCTTCCCTGCCAGTTCAAAGATATCTCTGGCCCACTCAGATGTAATCAATGGTTCGTTATATGAGGAAGCAACCACTTCTGCGCCTGATTGAACCCCATACTCAACCAGGGCTTCGGGAGTGATCGGACGGAGATAATCCGCCAGGTGATCGGTCCCCTGCTCCCTTAATGCCTGGGAGGTCAGCCAATTCTGACAGTAATCGCACTTTAAATTACATCCCAACATCCCAAAGGTCAACGCATTGGTACCAGCTAAAAAATGGTAAAAGGGTTTTTTTTCAATCGGATCAGTCTGGAGGGAGGACACATAACCCCAAGGGACCATCAATCGTCCTGCATGGTTATATCTGATCTTGCATATCCCTCTCTGACCTGGTTTTATTTTACATCGATGGGCACATGCCAGACAGCGGACTGACTCATCGTCAAATGTTTCGACCAGTTCACCGGCTATCACCATTTGATCAAGAACAGATTCCAGGCTCATATTTCTTTTCTCACAGCAGTAAATAATCCAATCTCAATTTCTGTCCATTTTCATTATAATCTGATTATGATCACGATAGTACTTCAGGCTGGCGGCGAATCATCCCGGATGGGTCAGGATAAAGCCTTGCTTCCCTTTTTAGGAGTCCCATTAATTAACCGTCTGATTGGCCGTTTCCAGCAGTTTAGTCCAGATCTGCTGATAATCTCCAATAATCCCTCTGCATATCAGGAATTAGGTCTGCCGGTGTTTAGTGATATCCTATCCTGGACGGGGTGCGTTGGGTGGATTATTAACTGCGCTGTCTGTGGCTGCTGCACCTCTGGTTGGATTGATCGCTGTGGATATGCCTTTTGCCAGCCCTCATTTGATAAATATCCTGGCTGATCAGCTGCAACAATCGGACTGGGATGGGATCATCCCCAGTACGGCGAATGGACTGGAGCCTCTGCATGCAGTATATCGGAGAGAGGTCTGTTTAACTTATGTGAAAGAGGCGATAGATCAGGATCTGTGGCGGATGAAAGCCTGGCACAATCAAGCCAATCTGAAAGTCCTACATCCGGAAGAGGTACTGGAAATCACTGACTCCGCGTTTACCTTCTTGAATTTGAATACACCTGAAGAATTTGATGAAGCTGAGAAGTTAGCCCTGAAATTGGGCTTGGAGTAAATAAGATTATTTTGTATGACCTGGAATCCGGGCATTCAATCCTGGAGCGGTTTCTATTTCCAGGGCAAGGTGACCAGCGACCGGCCCAACCAAACCGCCGATAGACCCAGGACCAGATGCAATCCAATATTGATAAATGAGAGCAGATCTTTCCCTTCCTGGAAGAGGCTGACTGTATCATTCCCAAACGTGGAGAAGGTCGTAAACGCTCCCAGTAAACCGATGAATATAAATGATCTGGCTTCAGGTGAAATCACACCCCGAACCTCGGCCACTTGTGATAGAACACCGATCAAAAGACAGCCCAGCAGATTTAACAACCAGGGTTCCATATGGAAAATGTAAACTTTTAGACCAACTTTGGACGACACCACTGACTGAATATCTTAATAACGCCCCCAAAAATCCACCCACTCCAATTATTAACAGGTTATGCATTATTCTGATTCTCCTGGTGAGACAATCTAGGAGTCATCAGCATTATCGCGATTATCGGTGGACTCCAGCACCATTAAACAGACCACATTTTATCACAGCATATCCTAATAGGTGATCATGGCCACAACAATCAAATAGAAATACCACCTTGCTATTTATCACTAGTTGTATTAGATTAGACAAAACCATTTATCAGTAGGCGGTGTTATGACTTTCCTGGATATCAGTATCGATTACGGTGACCAAACTATTATCAAATTTCCTTCCGAAAGGACGGGGCAACATCCAGGTGATCGACTCACCTGAGATCGAATCAGAAATCACTAACCTGGAAACAGATTTGATCCAGGCCCTGGAAAACCCGATCAAGTCTTCTCCATTAACGGAACTGGTAGCTTTACATTACCCCGGATCGGGGAAAAAGGTTCTGTTAATTGCAGATGATAATACCCGTCCCAACCACCATACCCGGATCCTATATCCCCTGTTAATTCCGTATCTGATCGATATTTGTGGAGTGAAAAAAGAAGATCTGGGAATATTGATTGCCAGCGGGACTCATCGGCCGCCAACTAATGGTGAGATCAGGGAGATGATCCTGGGAAATGAGATCTTTGAAGAATTTAGAGACCAGATCCTGATCCATAACGACCAGGACAACCTTGTAGATCTGGGAGTTTCCAGCAGCAATACACCGATCACTATTAATAAAGACGCCATTGATGCCTGTTTGTTAATCCCAGTCACCGACTCTGAGTACCATTATTTTGCGGGCGTGGCCGGGACAGTGAAGCAGCTTTTTCCTGGTGTGGCGGGCAGGGTAACTACCAACACCAACCACACCCGCATGTTTGATAAAGTGAAAGGGTTTCAGTCGACCTGCAGGATGAGCAATACCGCAGGAAATCCTGTGATCTCGGACATGAAGGAAATGGCAGTTCAAGTTCAGAAGCACACTCCCGTTTTCTGCATCGATGCCATTCATGGATCATGGCAAGATCACAAGCGTGAATGCAGGAAATATCATAGCTTTACATGATCTGGCAAATGAGCTTTTATATCAACGGCGTGTCGTTCATGTTGAAACAGGCGCTGACCTGGTTATCGTCTCCGTTGGAAAGCTGGGATTAAATCTCTATCAATCTGGCAAGGGCATACATGCCGCCTGGAATGCAGCAAAAAAACCAGGTGGAACAGTGTTGCTGCTGGCCCCCTGCCAGGATGGCCCGGGAGCAGTTGGATACAAAGAAACCATGGAGGCCATCCAGGGAATGGATCTGGATCCAGCTCTTCACTGGGTGATAGACAATACCTGCAGCAGGGACACCTTCCGGATCGGCAATCAAAAACCAGTTGATACCTTGCGTATTCTAAAAACTCTGGGAGAAGGCCAGATTAAGATTCTCAGTGAAATGGACCCGGATGAATTAATAAAGACCTATCGGATCGGGGCTATTCCGGACCGAGGATCCCCCCAAGAGAGTTTAAAAGAGTATGTCAACCAATTTCTGGATGAAAAACCCAAGGCATTAATTTATATATTAAGGGATGCCGGATTATATATCATTCCCGACGATGAGCAAAAATAACACAGCGAGGAATGCAAAATCAGCTGCTCAAACCCGCGGCCTATGCTGCGGGTTTTTTTGACAAACGCATTAACACAAAAAAGATCGTTCCCGCCAGCAGCAAAGTAAAGAATAGGACCTGGATAATAAATCCTGGTCCCCGGGATTCAACAGATCTACCTATCAACCAGGGTAAAAAGATCGATCCCACACTGCCGCTAATGAAAAAGATGCTGGTGACCTTCCCTGTCATCGACATTAAGTTCTCAGAAAAAGTTAACATTGTTGGAAACATCGAAGCAACAGAGAAACCCAGGATCGTCGTTCCTATCCATAAGATCTCTGTCCGCTGAGGGAATAAAAATACCAAACCCAGTCCAATAACAGCCCCAACTATATCCATCAAGAGGATCTTTCTCGGTTCTATCCTGGATGCCAGGGGAATGCTGATCAATCGGCTAAAGGTGAACGCACCCCAATAGACAGACGTTAGAATGATAGCCGTATTTTCATTGACCAAACCAGATTTAATGGAATAGGCCGCTAACCAATCCCCATATCCGACCTCAACACCAACAAATGCAAAAAAGAACAGGGCTATCACCCAGACAATACTATTTGGCTTTGCTGTACTAGTTTTCTGATCTTTTTGGACAGATATCTTAGGCGGTATTGTAAGTCCGGGTTCCTGGAGCCCGATGAATTGGACCAGGATCAATATGGAAAACAAACCCAAACCCCAATAACCCCATTGAATGCCGCTGGTAAGCTGCAGGGATCCTGCCAGGATTATTGGAGCAAAAAAGGCACCCAGGCCAAAAAAGAAATGCAGCCCTGACATCGCTGGAGCAATATCGATATCAGGCACCCTGAAAAGGAGGCTGTTGCAGCCCACATCCACTAAACCTGTGGCTATAGCCATGATCATGGAAACTATGATCAATGGTGTTGGGTGTTTTAGAAATGGGATCAATCCCAAAGTAATTGCGATAATGGGCAGAATTCTGCGTAATAATCGATGTCCGCTGTACTTATCAAATAAAAAGCCTGCAATCCAGGAACCAACCAAATAAGAGAATGCCCGGGTAGGGAAGATGAGACTGACTTGACTCAGGGAGGAATTGGTTTGTTGACCAAGTTTCAGGAGAGAGGGTCCAAAAACAGCACCGGTCATACCAATGTATATGGAAAAGGAGTAGTATAAAATGATCCAGCGTTTTTTGATGTTGTCATTCATGGAATGTTCATTATATAGAATAATTAATTCATATCAATCTGCTCATTTTATCCTATTAACAAATAAAAGGACAAATTCCATCAAAAAGACTTTATCCCTCGTAAATTGAGCAATACTGCTGTTTACTCAAAAATCACATCTGGAAAACCCAATTCCCTGAACAATCCACCCAGATAACTTTCCGCATTTTTTCCCGCGAGTTCGAGGATGCCATCCTCAAGAGCGCTGTTTTCGATCTCGATCTCAGCTGCCCGTCTGGCTTCTGATTCCAGATTTACTTCACCATGGGTGAATATTCCGGTATCACGATCATAAATATAGGATTTTTCATTATCGATCGCAACTACAAAAATCTCGGGGGCAGGAAGCTGAACATATAAAATACCACCCCGTACCTTCAGCCCTTCCGGATCCAATTTTTCCAGATCGATACCAGCAATAACTTCCCCATGGGCAACCAGGATCAATCGATCCCCTACCAACCACTTAAATACACCCTGACGAGTTTCTGCAGTGATGATCTTCTCCAGGCTGAACTTGATGGTCTCCAGGCGCGCTAAACTGCGTACTTCATGCACGATCGTTATTGGATCGGGGAGAATGGTTGGGGTGGGATGAAGAACCACAGAAATCTGAGTGGAAAGGTTATCAGTCATCTCCCTGACCGGAGATAACTGGCTTGAGATCGAATTTTGAATAGAATTAACCGAGATAGACTCCAGCTCCCACCAATATAAGTATAAAAATGATCTGGATGATCCACTGCCATTTTTTCATATATACTCCTCAATTCAAATATTCAAACATATCTATCAGTATTAACCCGGCGGGCTTGTCTTCGTTACCACAGTATCCAGTTATTCATCTCCTGACAGTTGATCCTGCCAGAGTAATAATGTTTGCAGGGCAGATTGGGCCTGGTCCTTCTGGATATAAAGATGATCGTGGTGATAGGCTGAGACCACATTCACAGAAATCCCCTGAGCGGCCAGCACTTCCGTAATGCGAGCTAAAAATCCCACTGCGCTCAAACTGGAATAGACATTCAAGGTTATTCTTTTAAATATCAGATCATATGCCAGTCCACTCAGATCCGCGAGGTGTTTCCCGATGATCACTGTTATCCCTTCCCTTTCCATATAATACCCCTGGCATAAAACAAAATACTCTTCTGCCAGCGCGGGCGGAAGAGTGCAAAAGACCATCTCCTCGTCTTCCAGAGTCGGCTGCATATTCTTGATCAGGTGATCCAGATCGGTTTCTCCAAGAAAATCGTTCATGAATTCCTCGTTTATTCAATCAGACCAGGTAGGCCTTTTGAATGAAGTTATAGATTCCCGTTGCTATATCAATCAATTTATCATAATTAACAATTTCTGGTTTATCTTTGGGCGTGTGGGTAATTTCTTGATTATCTACATTTTCCACAAACCAACTTGATGACACAGCCACTGCCGGAACACCCTGCTGCAAGAAAATGCTGTGATCTCCCTGGTACCAGGGGGATCCTTCCTCAATCTCATCGATAGAGTCCAGCACATCATCCAATGATCTTTGGATGTCTTGTGATAAATTAAAAGGTGAAAATACAGACGGACCCTTATGAAAGCCTGCCCCATCTATGTTAATATTGATCAGGATCTCATTAAACCGGTTCTGATTCTGTTCCAGGTAGATCATCTGACCGGAGGCTGCGTAATAATCTTCACCATTAAACGGCAGCAGTTCAATCATCTTCTTTCCCTGATAATCCTTCAGTTTTTCGGCCAGAATCAACAATACGATCACACCTGTTGCGTTGTCAATGGCGCCAGGTGTATCCATTTTTGCATCAATATGAGCTGATATAGTAATTCGTTTGGATTGGTCTTGTCCTTTTCTGGCAACCAGATTAAATCCTTCAGCCGGGATCCGTTGAGCCCGGGAAGTAAGCTTTCCGACTGCTCCAACCTCAAGCAGCATTTTATTTCCCTCTTCCGCAGTCAGAAATACTGATGGGATCTGAAAATCCCCATCCTCGATCAATGGAAAGGGGTAAACTCCACCAGCCAGGGATGCATTCCGAGTAGTGGCAGAGAGAATCGCGGCCGGGTTCTTGTTTTCCAGAAGGGCGATGATCCGCTGGTGCTCTTCCGGGTTATAAAAAACGAAGTTTTTTGGCATCAATTGTTCAGTGGTCAATTCACCATGAAGCAGCAATAATTTTCCGGCAGCCTCGATCTTTTCCAACTCTTCTATTGTCCCTGCTGCTATCAGCTCAGATTCAAGGGAACATGCCTTTGAATACGGACTGGGAAATATCTCGAAGTTTTTCTTTCCGACCTGGAATTCAGCTCCACCATCTTTCCAGTCCATTGCCTGAAAAGGTGTGGATTCAACATCCCAGCCAAAACCCTCAACTACCTCCTGGAAGAACGCTGTTGCCTGGCGGTTGCCTTCACTACCCACCGGTCTTTCAGGGATTCTCACACATAATTTATTGATATATTCTTCGATTTTACGTAACATGTGCCAATTTCCACCTTTCGGCATTCTATTTGGACTAATTATAGCCAAGAATGAACTGCTCTAATATTCTTTCTTGTAAGTTCTTAATTTCCTGTAAATTTAACTTGACAAACCTGTTTAGATTTGCTATGCTTACTTTGTATTATCAAAGTTCTTTCTGTATAAACAAGGAGATACAGATGATAAACAAAACAAGTCTCAAAGAACTGGAACGAAATATGTTCCGGAATTCCATCCAGGATGGCATTCTTGATATCCAGATTGGAATTATGTGCTTGAACTTTGTTTTGCCAATCTACCTCAGCCCAAAACTGGGAGACTTCTGGTCTTCAGTGGTCTTTCTACCTCTCTGGTTTTTAGTGATATTTGGCTTTAAGGCTTATCGAAAAAAGGTCATTCAGCCCAGGGTTGGAAGTATTCAATACGGCACTTACCGAAAAAAACGGCTGAAGCGCTTGAATATCATCATCATCGTAGTCAATCTGATTGCCCTGATACTTGGTATATTCACGTTTATTAATTTTTCAGCACTCTCAGACTGGGGCCCCAGCGCAGTAATCGCTATTATTTTATTGATCGGTTTCAGCCTTGCTGGATATATGCTCGAATTCCCCCGGCTTTACCTCTACGGCATCTTAATTTCAGCAGCACCTGTAATTGGTGAGTATCTCTATCAGAATTTCGGCGCTTCTCACCATGGTTTCCCGATCACCTTTGGATTTTTATCTGCAGCCCTGGTCACGATTGGCCTTGTCATCCTGGTTCGTCTGCTGCGGAAATATCCTATCCTCGAAAATGAGGATCTGGTATGAAGGAGATTAAACCTCAAGAAAACCCTCTGGCCGATATCGACCAGATCATCCACGCCCCGGCTAGATTGCGGATCCTGATGATGCTCTATGTGGTTGAAAGCCTGGATTATGTGTTTTTGAAAAATCAATCCGGTTTATCATGGGGAAATCTAGCCACTCATCTCGGAAAACTTGAAAACGCAGGGTATGTAACGATTAAAAAAGGATATCAAGGGAAAAAACCCCAGAGCCAAATCCAGTTGACTCCTCAAGGTCGATCAGCATTCAATAATTATAAAAAGACTCTTCAACAATTGCTGGACGATTTACCAGAACAGGCTTAGAAAAAGAAAAACTGCAGCAGGATCACAATCAAGATCGATCCTGCCATTACCAGCGTGATATGCAAATTGAAGCAGGGATAGAATAAAAGCCATCAACCCTCCAGCCAATCCCAATAATGGTTGATCCTTCTCTACCAGCAATACACCCGGAAAGATCAATGCCCCCAGGGCTGCGTAAGGAATACTCTGAAGCCATTTTTTAAACCAAGCAGGGAACTTAAAACGATCTAAAAATAGAGCAGGCAGCAAACGCGGCAGATAAGTAACAATGGTCATACCGACAATCACAATCAGGACTTTCATGCATCCTCCTTAATAAGGAAGACACCCAAGCCAGCTGCAAAGATCGTCGCCAAAACAATTGACCATCCAGTATCCATCATAAAACCCAAAAGCCAGTTCAGGATCATACTGCTAACAGCGATAAAAGCATAGCTGAGTGACTTTCTAGCTGGTGGGACCAATAAACCAATAAAAAGACCATATAACCCGACTGTCATCGCAGTGGTGATCTCCTGGGGAATAAAACTAGCTCCCAATCCTCCTACAGCTGTTCCAGATACCCAACCAAGGTATGCCGTAATCATTAAACCCGCCATATAAACCGGGGTCCGTTTTTCAGACCGATCATCTCCCCCTCCCAGTGTAAGCAGGGCAAAAGTTTCATCGGTGATGAAAAATGACAAAAAACCTTTCCAGCCTGGACTAAAATGCCGCATCTGATCGTTCACAGCCAGGCTCATAATCAAGTGGCGCATATTCAGGAAGAAAGTAGTGGTTATGATCTGTGCCGCTCCTGCACCTGCCAGGAACATGCTTACACCAACGAACTGACTTGCTCCCGCGAATACGATCAAAGACATCAGAACTGCTTCTAGCCAGCTGAAATTTGCCTGAACAGCCAGAGCCCCAAAAGCGATCGCTATTGGAAAATATCCCATGAATATTGGCAGGCCTGCCTGGATTCCCCGGACAAGGTCTGTTCTCGTTTTGGTTATTGGTGTTGGGGGTTTCTTTTCCATAAACTATCAATCAATAAAATAGCGTTGAATGGTTTTTTCATCCAGATCGATAACAGGAAGGACCATTCTTCCATCTTCTTTACGTTCCACCGTCGATCCAGAAGCATAGATCAGGTCGATTCCGAATAAGTCCTCTTTATTATCTTCAGGATCGTTAAACCTGTTCTCGAGGTGTTTATGGCCAAAAAGAAGCACATTTACCCGGGGCTGCTCATCCTTTCGACGGGAAATAACACCTTTTAAATCAGCGTGGTCCCGAAGCCCGTGGTAAAAGAGATAATCAAAAGGATGGTGATGCATGGTCAGGATCACGTTCTCCACTGCTGGATTTTCAGCTAACTCATCAAGTAGTTGGTCAAGCTTAGAGAGCTGCTGATCTCCCAGATAACCCTGAGCTCCCCAGAGTTCCATAGTCCGCATTTCTTCCGCCATGGAATCCAGCATGATAAATGCCTGTCCCGCTTCAAAAAAAACAGCCGGATATTCTTCAACTCCGCTTATCATTTCACAAAAAGCATGTTGACTCACAGAACTTTCACGAACTCCATCCGGGCCATAATCATGATTGCCAGGTGCTACCAAAACCAAATAATCGGCCTGCTTTAAGCGTATGATCAACTCCCGCACCTGTTCAAACTGCCAGATCTGGCCATCATCAACCAGATCTCCACTGATGATCACCATTCTGGCTTGATGTGTGTCCTGGTTCTTAAGGATCCAGTCCACAATCAGGTCGCTTTTTTCTAGATTATCTGATTTTCCTATATGCAGATCCGAAAGATGAATGATCTTCAATCTTCCTCCCAAACTAAATATTTTATATGTAGATCCAATTCAAAAAGCATACCACAAGCAAACCAGTTTAGCTGGTGACTTCCCAGACATGGATCACAGAGCGATATTCATCCGCCATCCGCTCTACTAGATAGAGAATTCCGTTTTCCCGGTCAAAAGCTATCGCCCCGACAAGGTCCCTTTTATAATCTCCATGATCCAGGGTGGGATCCAACAAGTAGTCATCCAATACCAGGATCGCATAAGGCTGAGGTTCCCAGCTATCCATCTCACCCTGTGAAACAGCGACCAGTTGAGCAGGATCATAAAAGATCAATTGGGCCTGGTAATTTTCCGCCCAGAAGCCCCGGTTATCATAGGGCCAATCCGGGACAGCTGGACAGGTAGGAGGATTTTGCTCCGCGCAATCATGGTGCCAGACCACCCCATTAGCAAATCCATACCACTCTTCTCCCAGGGCTTTCGTTCCGGCAAAAACCACCGCTGTCCCGCCACTTCCCGTGATCCAGGCCCCTCCCCACCAGTGGTCTGCTTCCCGATAATCGTCTACTGCCTGAGATGGAGAGCTGATGATATCCGGCTGTCCGGTATTTTGTTCTCCATACAGAAGCAGGGGAATCACATCAGATAATACAGTTCCGGCCGCGGGAGGAGCGCCCGGATCTCCGGGCCTATAGGCAAATAAACCAGGTCCCCTGCCGCTCCACAATCCTTCTCGAGCTCTACCGCTCGCCAACAAGGGTCCAGGAGCAATCGCTTGAGCCCAATCAGATGGAATCTCAAATAGATAATCATTCGTAACGTAATTAGTATATCCATCGAATACCCAGGGTCCCTGAGCATCAGGTTCTTCAAGATCCAGATTTGACCAACCATGGGAGGCTTCAAAATCCTGGATGTGCTGGCCAAAGGTAAAATGCAGGCGTGGTTGAGGTTGAGCCAGGTAGGCAATCCCTGCCCTTGGTATTACCATCTCTTCAGCCACAAAGATCCCATCCGTTAGGTCTGTAAAAGGCTGGAGAGTAGCCGCGACATTGGCGAGCTGAGCATCAACACCAATCATCGGTGCAGGGATACTTATCTCAGACACATAAAGCTGATGATCATGACCAAAACCAAACAAAGAGCCAGGATATCCATCTCCATCTCCACCCGGATCTCCCCCGGGGAAATATGTCAAGCCGTGTCCACTATAATCCCAGTCAGAGCCGCCGGACGGCTCTGGTAATCTGAAAAATCCCTTGTAAACCAGATTCTGGGGTTGGAGCAGCTGGCTTTCCGGCACCTCCCCCACTTCGTAGTCTGAATGTAATAACGGTGGAGTAACCACCAGTTCTTCCTCAGATAAAGGAAAATCCGAATCCTCTACTGGCTCAGGAATATTACATGAAATTAAAGTGATAAGGGTAGAAAACACCAGAATGGTTTTGAATTTAATATTCATTTATGATCCTGTTTATTTCGGTCAACGGTCACTTAACCTGTCAGATCAGCTTTTCTGCAGACAAAGATAGAATGTATCTCCGTTCTGGCGAGATGAAACTTCCAGCAAGCCAACTGACTTTGCCAGTGCTTGATAATGCTCAAGCCCGCGGGGTTCCCTGGGCCAGCGCATCCCATATCCAGTTTCCTTGAATTCCGCATCAACTTTATATCGAAGGTGAACGATATAAAATTCCTTATCCTGTTTCTGGGATATGTGCCAGATCGATCTCCCAGATATGGAATTTCCCTCCGGGTTTTAATACCCTGGCCACTTCCCGGAATACTTTCAGCTGATCTTCTTTTTCCTTGAGGTACATCAGTGAAAAAAAAGCTGTCGCTGTTTTAAAACTCTCATCAAGGAATTTCAGGTCCTTGGCATCCATGATGATTTTTAAAGGGCCATCAGATGCCTCAAGGAGTTCCTCCTTCCGAAAATCAATAGCGACAACGTCCTTTCCCCGCAACTGACCAATTACTCCTTCTCCCCCTCCTCCAATATCAAGGATAAATCCCCCTTCAATTACTGGCTCATCAAAGTCCCAGTCAACTCTGGGAAAGATATGATTATTTTTTTTATGTTCATCCATCGTTTGCTCTCCTTCGATTCCAACCAGTCAATATATATTCAGGTTTTTTCTCAAAGAAAATCAATCGGATTCAAGTTTTTCCATCACACCGGGACCAACAATTGACCAATCCACGCACGGACGCTGAAAACCCTCCGGGTGGATCAATGGGCATCCAAACGCTGCATCATCGATGTACAGTTGACCGTATGCTTTGGGACTGTTAGTCCAGTGTACTTGAGTAGGGTTTTTATTCACACCATACAAATTGATCCCGTTTTTTTGGAGATAATCCACTGCCCGGGACAGCACATCTCCGTTTTTGCCCCCATCTGAGCGCATCGTAAAAAGGATCAATTGTCCCCCAGCTTGTTGAAATTTTCCCATCCACTCCAGAGCACCGGGAACAGGCGGTCCAATTTCGGGAAAGCGGTGGTCAACAATTGTGCCATCAAAATCGATACATATATACATAAAGGATCCTTTCTTCAAATAATGGAGGGGTTCTGGACTGAGTATACCAAAAATGAAACTTGAAACCGTGAGGATCACCGGGTTTGAAATATAAATAAAACATCCTCCAGAAATAAATCCTGGGGGATGTTTCCAAATAATATTTAGAACTGGGAAGCTAACTTTTTTCCAGCAAGCTGATCATCTTCTCCAGATCTGTAGTGGGCGCACTGCACTGAAAATCCTGGCAAACATAAGCTGTGGCCTTTCCATTAAGAGCAACCTGATGCGTTAATACAGGGATTGTTTCAAATAACCAGGGCGCCTCCGATGGCCGATAGATATGGACCGTATTTGGAGAATAATGTCCCTGCAGCCTCTTGATCATCTCCCTGGTATCTTGAGCGTTCCTATCTCCTGCAATTACAACTTCGTTGGAAGGGCCGGAGGCAAATAACAAAGCAGTGAGGAATTGGGAATAACCCTGCGGGACCGCATTGATCTGGGCTGCGAAAAAATTACCAATCTGGAAAGCTTTTTCTTCAAATACAGGATTGGAAGTTAAACGCCCCAGCCTGATCAGATTCAAAGCGGCAACAGAATTTCCGGATGGAATTGCCCCATCATAGAGATCCTTGCTGCGATGGATCAGATCTGTCTGGTCGGCAGAAGAGAAAAACAGAGCCCCTGACTCTTGATCCCAAAAGGTATCCAGCATAACCTGGTTGAGATCAAGGGCACGTTTCAGATACGCCGGATCAAAATCAGCTTGATAGATTTCTAACATGCCCCAGACCAGGAATGCATAATCATCCAGATGGGCAGGCAAACCCCCTTCCCCATCCCGGTATCGTTTCATCAACAAACCATTTTCATCCCTGAGGCTTGTCCATATAAAATCAGCGGCCCGTTTGGCAGCTGCAATATAATCCGGATCATCCAAAACTCTCCCCGCAAAAGCCAGAGCTGCGATCATCAAGCCATTCCAATCGGTCAGGATCTTGTCATCCTTCAAAGGGTGGATGCGCTTTTCCCGGATCGCGAATAAAAGCTGGCGGGCTTTTTCCCAGAGTTTAAAAAGCTCTTTCTCGGACAATCCCAACTTCTCCGCTGACTGCTCTATTGATTCTCTGAGATAGAGCAAGTTTCGACCAGTGGCAAGTTTGGTGGCTTCGTCTTCAAAGTTGCCCTCTTCGGTCATGTTAAACAGAGAGATAAATAGATCCGCTCCCTCATTTCCCAAATAATCTCTGAATTCATTTTTTGTCCAGAGATAAAACAAACCCTCTTCTCCCTCACTATCAGCATCTTCTGCCGAGAAGAACCCACCTTCAGGCGAGGTCATGTCACGCAAAACATAGGTGAGGGTTTCTCGGACAACCCGGGCATAAAGCTCTTTACCAGTAGCTTGAAAAGCCTCTGCATAAGCTAATACCAGCATGGCCTGGTCATAAAGCATCTTTTCAAAGTGCGGCAGCCGCCAGGCAGGATCTGTGGAATAGCGGTGGAATCCAAAACCAACCTGGTCAAATATGCCGCCCAGGTGCATCTTCTGGAGCGTTTTTTCTACAATCGCCAGTGCGTCCGGCTCATTATTCAGGTGCCAATATCGCATTAAAAATATCAGATTATGGGGAGAGGGAAACTTCGGTGCGGGCAGAAACCCGCCCTGATCAGAATCAAAACGGTCTTTTAACTGCTGGAAGGCAAGCTGGGGGGCAGATAGATCCACCGTACCTTTTACAACCTGAGTGGATCCCTTTATATGATCAGTGATCTTTTCCGCACTCTGAAGCAGTTCAGTCCGGTTATCTTTCCATAAGGAGTTAAGCCGGGGGATCAATTCCATCATCCCAACCCTGCCATAACGACCCTGTTTGGGGAAATAGGTCCCGGCAAAAAATGGTTTCTTCTCTGGAGTCAGGATCAAGGTCAACGGCCAACCACCACTGCCAGTAACAGCCTGACAGACGGCCATATAGATCTGATCGATATCCGGCCGTTCTTCACGGTCCACTTTGATGGGAATAAAAGTATCGTTGATCAGGTCAGCCACTTCCTGATCTTCAAAAGATTCCCTTTCCATAACATGACACCAATGACAGGTGGCATACCCGATCGACAGGAAAACAGGTTTATCCTGTTCTTTCGCTTTCTGGAAGGCCAGCTCTCCCCAGGGATACCAGTTGACAGGGTTAGCAGCGTGCTGCAGCAAGTAAGGAGATTTTTCGAATACCAGTCTGTTATAGTCCGGACCCCCATCCGCTGGTAGTTTTCCTATCATTTCAGAATTGGGAATATTCATCATATCTAAACAGGTACTATTATTCTTTTCATTGAGCCATTTTTTTTAATGGGTTCTCCAATCCATGAGCTTCCAAAAGCTCATCATCCTGGAGCAGATCGCCGGAAAATCCATCGGCAACAATTTTGCCTTCGTCCATGATCACCATCCGAGGGAAAAGATCTTCCACCATGTGAAGATCGTGGGTGGATACCAACATAGTAATTGGCAGTTCCTTAAGAAAATTGATCAAAGACCTTCTCGATCTGGGATCCAATCCCGCAGAAGGCTCATCAAGAACAAGAATATGGGGTTCCATTGCCAACACAGTCGCAATGGAAATTCTCTTTTTCTGTCCCATGCTCAAATGATGTGAAAGCCGTTCTCCAAAACCACCCATATGCACATCAGTTAGGGCTTTCTCGACTCGCCGATACACTTCTTCTTCCGGAAGTCCCATATGCAGCGGTCCAAAAGCCACGTCATCAAATACAGTTGGGGAAAATAACTGATCGTCAGGGTTCTGGAAAACCAGACCTACTAAAGCCCGGATTGTTGGTAAATTTTCCTTCCTTACATCCAATCCAGCAATGGATATGGGGCTGTCTTCACCAAGAATGCCATTCAAGTGCAGCATTAAAGTTGACTTTCCGGCTCCATTTGGACCGACCAGGGCTACTTTTTCTCCCTCACAGACAGACAGGTCAATACCTCTTAAGGCTTGTTGGCCATCCGGATAGGAAAAATGAAGATCCCGGATCTGAAGGATATCACCTTCGCACTCAGGGACTTTAAGGTCAAATGGAGATTTATGTTTTACAGGCATCAGCGAACCCACCCTACAAATTGAATGATCATTAATAGTAAAATTGATACAACAAAACTGACCCAGTCTTGTCGTTCCATAATGTGAGGATTCAGGGTCCGGATATGTCCGGTATACCCTCTGGAAATCATTGCTTGATAAATCCTGTCTGATCGTTCATAACTGCGCAGGAATAGTTGTCCAGCCATACTGCCTGTTGTTTTAATTCGCCAGGAGAGACTGCCGCCACCTTTAAGACCCGGAATTCCGGCACTGCGGGCTTCTCTGGCCCTCTGAATTCGGAAAACTTCATTGGTCAAGACAAATAGATAACGGAAAAGAAACGCGATTATGGTTGTCAGCGTCCGCGGCAGGCGCAGGTGTTCCAAGGCATGAAGCAAATCAGGAAACTGCGTTGTCGCAACCAGCAAGATTGCAACCTGGACCGATAGCCAGGAACGCACCAAAATGCTGAGGAAGCGGATCAATCCCAGGTCAGTTGGTATTAGAGTGACAAAACCCAGATCCCAGATTGCCAGCGGGGTACCTTGAGGAGAAAATATGGCGCTGACCGCCACCAAGGCAAACGGAAGGGCAACAACCGATCGTTTTAAAGTGAACCCCAAACCAAGGCCCGATTGATCATTTGCCACCAGAAGAAATAACCAGGCAAGCGCAAATGCCGCCCAGGAGCCATCCGGCAGGAGAGCGTTAGAAAGGATGAATAAAACCGTGATCAACACCTTAATCCGGGGATCAAGCCCATGAACCCTGCTTTGAGTGAAGTGATATTGATCGAATACGTCTACATGCATAAATTAAATCCTGCTAATAATCAGTTCCCTTTCTGGCGGCGAAGATTTCGTCCCAGCAGGACCATCAAGCCGATCAATACAATGGCACCCACAATACCCGCCAGAACCGTTGAGATCGCAGTCTCACCCAGAAATGGAATTGTATAATCAGGCAATAACTGATAAGGTGCGTCCAGGCCAGAACCCAAGAAACCAAGGTCTGAAGCTATTTTTTCCAGGCCATCGGGATTACCTGAGGCCAGGGGTGAGATTAATACAGCCAGTAGAGAAATGATCACCCCGGAGACAATCCAACCCCTCCCCCCTTGAGGTGAACCACCTTCCGTTTTTAGTATATCCGGCCGCGTCTGCTCTATATATGCCAATGCCGCCACAGTGATCAGTGCTTCACCAAGACCAATCAATGCATGGACACCCAGCATAGCCGGGAGGACTATTTCTAACCGTGTTGTGCCACTTAACCAAAGCTGAAGGGATGTGGACAATGCCGCTGCCATGGTTGCGAGCCAGGCTCCTCCCCCAGCCACTGCCAGGCGGACTCCACGTTTTTGATGAATGACAAGGCGGTATAACCCATAACCTATTACTGCGGTCAATATCCCCATATTGAAGATATTGGCACCCATCACCAGCAGGCCGCCATCCTGAAATAGTAAAGCTTGAATACCGACCACAGCGGTCATCACCAGGATCCCCGCCCAGGGTCCAAGCACAATAGCTGCTAAAGCCCCACCCAGAAAATGGCCGGAAGTTCCGCCGGCTATGGGGAAATTCAACATCTGAGCGGCAAAAATAAATGCCGCCATTACACCCATGATGGGTATCTGTTTTTCACCCAGGCTGCGGTTGGTTTTTGATACTGCCAGCGCAACCATGAGAATGGTTACCAGCCAGAAAATCAGCGATACAACAATGGTCAGGAAACCATCCGGTATATGAAGTGGTACTGGTGCAAAATTCATGGTTTTATCCTCCTTATACAGAGTTGCTAAAGTACTGCAATCTTACATATTATTAATCCCGATCCTGGCAAGTAGAACAAATACCAAAGATCGAAAAATGTCCCAGGTCAGATTGAAAATCATATTTGCTCTTTAAGTCCTGGCCCAGAGAATTTAATAAACCAACATCAGCGTCAATCACCTTGTTGCATTTCCGGCAGACAAGGTGGATATGTGGTCCATGCTGGAAAGTAGCATATACGATTTTTCCTTCACTGAGATCATTGCGGCAGGCAAATCCTTCCTGCCAAAGCAAATCCAATGTCCGGTAGACGGTAGCAATATTAATCGCCTGAGTATGTTCCCTCAGTGAGTCAGCCACCTCTTCAGCAGTGATATGCCGCGGGCTGTGGGCCACCGTATTGATAATCATTTCCCGCTGAGGAGTGATCCGGTAGCCTCGCTGTTTTAAAGTGTCGAGGATAGTGTGGCAGTGTGTCATAGTTCCTTATTGCGAATAGTTGCAATAAATAATATTATAATCGGATTTCTTTTCCTGTCAATTGAATTGGAATTGAGTACTTGAGATCAGGATATTGGATACTTCTGATTGAAATCCCAGATCAAATCCACGGCAGATGTCATCAAAATGGAAATCCAAATGATTCAACAGTTCTCTATTTCAGTCTAAACGGATAATCTGACAATTGTGAAAAACTGGACCTACCAGCAATCCAAGAGATGGTTGTTCATAAAGCTCGGGTGGCACACCGATATCTGCCAGGTAGAGCTCCCCCACAATCTCATCCGGGGAAGATTTAAGCCCGGTTTTGGGTAATGCCAGGGTCATGGTTGCCTTGGCCCTGATCGCCGGTGAATGCATCTTTCCTGAGCTTGCTTCAAGGCCAGACGGCACATCCAGTGAAAGAACAGGTTTATCCAGGTTATTGGCCCAGCGGATCATTTCCGAAGCAGAGCCCCGGGGTGGTCCCTGCAGGTTATAGCCGATTATCCCGTCAATAATCAAATCCGGAGCAAGATCATGATTAAGGTCATTGGCAGTGTGAAGTTCTATATCCAGAGCCTGCAGGATCGATGCCTGTTGAGATACTACGCCAGATAATTCACTAACCGGCCGTGTCATATAGACCTCAACCCTGGCGCCCCAATTATGCAGGTTGCGGGCTGAGGCCAGAGCCCCTCCTCCATTTCCCCCGCTGCCTGCCAGAACAACTACATGTTTGTTTTTTGGATCTCGATCCAGAAACCGATCCCTTGCCAGGGCTGCCAGGTGGCGGCCGGCATTTTCCATCATCTGGATCAGCTGGATGCCATACACATCGACCATCAAACGATCCACTTCAATCATCTGGGCGGTTGTCAAATAAGGTATGTTAGTGAGATCCACCATAACCGGGCACTCCGTTGAGGTTCAGTCAGTATCAGCCATTCTTCGGGTAATCAAGTACTGCTGTGATTGCGATCTCATCCCCGATATCAGACCAGCTATCTACCTCAAACTGGAGTACGACCACCCCACAAGTTGGCAAATTATCCAGATCCAGGTTTGATAGGTCATTTACCAGGTAGGTCATACCCGGATTATGGCCAAACAACATTAAACCGTCCAGATAATCATCCTGTTCATTGATCAGATCGATCATGTCTTCTTCAGTTGCATGGTACAGATCATCCTCGATCTGGATCTCATCCCAGGGTAAACCCATCTCATGGGTAATCAGTTCCGCTGTGGTTAAGGCCCGGACCGCTGAGCTGGAGATTACCCTATCTACCGGCGGCCCCCAATCCGCCAGGCGGGCACCCATCAGCGGTGCGTCCCGGAGGCCCCTCTTTGAAAGAGGGCGCTGGTGATCGGATAATCCCGAATCATCCCAGCTGGATTTTGCGTGGCGAACGATCACTAATGTTTTCATAAAGATATTGATACTTTATTTTGGTACTTTTCGCAATAGATAAATGAGCTGCTAAATGTCTTGTCTGAATTTTCTATGGAATTCCGGTGCTCATCCAAGGTAATATTTAGCTGATGCCTGGACTGTCAAACGATTAAGAATATCCTCCAGCTCAAGGTTGATTTCATCCAGATCAGTAAAGTCTTTCGGGATTGTGATCAATTGACCAAGCTGGATATGGATCCTGCTGAAAGGGAGCGGGAGCGTATATCGATCCCAGCGGTTTATATGGAAAGCGTTGCGGCAGTAGCAGCCCAGGGGGAGTATAGTTGCGCCTGTTTTTTGAGCAATAAAGGACAATCCCGGTTTTACTTTATAGGCTGGCCCAGCAGGCCCATCAGGGTGAATTATGAAATTTTTCCCAGAGGACATTAATTTCATCAAACTAACCAGCTTCCTGCCTAATCCAAGTGTAGTATCACCTGACAAATTGACTTTAATGGGTGTCACGCCAAGGTATCGGGCAAAAACCGCCAGCACATCTCCCCGGGAGTCATCCGGCATGATACCTGCAAAACTTGAGATATTCATTAATTTCTTGATAAAGCCAGCCACCATCATGGTCATACCGTGCCAACTGGTAATGATAATAGGTGCGTCAATCTCTTCGGCAGCGGTCAATTGATCCAAGCCGTGGAATGTAAACCGGCAGGTCCGATAAACAAGTCGAGAAAAAAGATATAATATGGCGCCACTGACCTTATTCATCATCATTAATTTACCTGATTGGAATGATCACAGGGATATTTTCTCCGCGAGCAAAGTGTGAAAAAGGCTTCTAATTACGGATGCTGCCAAAATACAAAGCCATAAGATCCAGGCCATTGTAAAGACCGAAAACACATAGGACAGGACCTACAGCCGCAATCAGATATACAACGTAGATCCCCTGATACGGCACAAACCAGGTTATCGATGGAAATTTCACCTTGCTGACCATTAAGAAGCTCAGAATGAGAAGCAGGAAAATTATTGCCCAAAGTGAGATTTGATTTTCAGGGAGGGAAAGATCAGATAGGACCATCAGCGCAATGATCACTCCTGCTTGGGAGATGGTCAAACCCAAGGAACTGCCATCGGAATTTTCCTTGGGAGGTTGAAGGTTGAATCTGGCTAATCTGAACGCGCCTGCCCAGATTTGCGCCAAGAATATTGGCAGAAAATATAAGGTAAACCTGTCCTGGAGAAGCAGATGTTGGGAGACGAGCACAATCGGACCAACGCCAAAACAGACCATATCAGTCAGCGAATCCAGCTGCAATCCAAATGTTGATGCCAAATCAAGCTTCCGGGCAAAATAACCATCCAGGCTGTCCAGGATCGAAGCGACCACGATAAAAAGACTGGCTAAATAAATATATTCCAGGACGGATAAAATAATCGATACCAATCCAAATCCCAGAGACAAAAAGGTTATATAGTTGGGCAAATATTGGCCCAAATCTTTATTCATACCCGGTTCATTCATTAATAATCTCTGCCAGCCGCGGTTATTCCACCCTGGACTTTTTCACCTATTGAACAAAGAATCCTCGTCTCAGGTGGTAAATATAATTCAACTCTTGATCCAAATTTGATCAAACCATACCGCTGCCCTGTGAGAAGCTCTTCACCAGACCTGGCATAGTTATAACATTTTCGAGCCAGGATACCTGAAATCTGTTTTACGATGATCCTCCCGGCAGCAGTCTCAAGACCCATGACTATCTGGTCATTTTCGACTGATGCTGCAGGATCATAAGCCGGGTGATTTTTTCCTGCCTGATGGGTGACAAATTCAACCTTGCCCATCATTGGGGCTCGCTGAACATGGACATCAAAGAGGGATAAAAAAATACCTATCCGTATAAACTCCCCTTCTAAGTAATCAACTTCATTGACAAAATCAATATCACTGACAACGCCATCCCCCGGGCTGTAATAGATATCCGGAGAACGGTCTACCACCCGATCGGGATCGCGAAAAAAATATAATAATATAGACCATAAAATTACAACGATACCCAAGGCCATTCCTGTTAAATATCCTGGCCATAAAAGAACAGCTGCCAGCACCGTGACCAACAGAATAGAAGATGCCAGCAATGAGCTTTCTTTATTCCTATAAAACGACCAACCTGATACTTTCGGATCTGTTAACAATTTCAAACTCCTCATGATTGATAACATTATTTTCAATGATTGTAAAACTGTTTCTTAATTCTTGTTGAAGATAATCAGGTGACATAATAATCAGCCATGGCCTGGAATGCCGCCCGATTAAGAATTTTTTCCAGCTCATTATTTAAAGACGTTAAGTCCGTGATATCTCGTGGTACAGTAAAAGGCTCTCCCACATGCAGCTGGACCCTGCTGAAAGGCAGAGGCCAGGTATACCGGTCCCAGCGATTCCAATGATATGCGTTTCGGCAGTATCCTCCCAGCGGCAGGATCAATGCTCCTGATTTCTGAGCTATGGCTGTTAAGCCTGGTTTTACAACATAGGCTGGTCCAGCGGGACCATCCGGGTGGATCAAAAAATTCCTTCCGGAGGAGATTTGACGAATGATCCGCACTAATTTTCGGGACATCTCCATCGAATGATCACCATTTAAATTTATTTTTTCGGGATAGATCCCAATTTTATTGGCAAAGATTGCCAGAATATCTCCCCGGAAGTCATCAGGAATTATTGTTACTACGGAACGAAGATCAATATATTGGCGCAGGGAACCAATTACCATCATTGTCATGCCATGCCAGCTGGTTCCAATCAGAGGTTGACCACTCTCTATGGCGCTTTGTAACCGGTCAAGTCCGCTAATATTAAACCGACATGTCTTAGACATTATTTCTGAAAAATAATACAGGAAATTACCTTTAAATTGATTTTCAAAATGATTTGACATGAGGTTTTTTTCCTTAAATTATTATGATTAGATTCCTCAGATACTATAAATATATCAAGAATCACGTTGAATTAATCAATTTCAGGTTGAAGATCAATAATGATGAGTTCCGGTCGACACAGAAAACGTATCCGGGGAGCGTTTCCCCGCTCCAGGCCAATTCCCCTGGAAACGAGCAGAAACTGGCCGGGGTGGATCTCTGTCAGGCCGGAAGCCCAGCTTCGAGGAACAACTGACAGGGTCAAAAGTGGGCCAATGCCAGGCAGTTGTATTTGCCCGCCATGAGTATGGCCAGCCAGCAGCAAATCGCCCTCGATCTCACCCAAGCTAAAATTGGGAGAATGACCCAGGACAATATGGTAATTTTCGCTGCCGGTGATCTGAAGAGCAGGATTTTCTGAGTCCAGCCAACCAATTCCTGTAACAGATAATGGACCCAGGTCTAGGGTCTCAATTTCTTCCATCACTCTGACATCAAGGCCCTGGAAGATTGCCTCCCACCCATTCCAATCCACATTTCCTCGCACTGCAATTGAACCCAGTCGAGGTGAAAGATCTGCGTCCGTGATGATCTTGTTCAGAACAAGAATTGATCTCTGATATTGATTAGGATCCACTATTTGCAAGTAATCACCAGCCATTAGGATCAAATCCGGTTTTTCAGTTTTCACTAATTCGAGGAGATGTTCTTCATAAGACCCAGGCGAGTCCGTTTGGATATCTGCCAGAAATGCGATCTTGACAGGGATTGTGATTTTCTCTGAATATAAAGTGATCCTTGATACTTCCAAACTTCGCGGTTCCACCAGGATCGCGTCAACCTCGATAATCAGCATCAGAGCTGAGATCAAAATCAGGATTGCCGCATACTTCCTTGTCACCCCTTTGAGCAAGAAACTACTGCCGATCAAAATTATTGGGAAATATACAAATAAGCCCCAAACAAGCAGCTGAATCCGGCCGAATCCATCCATGGGAAATAAAATTGCCCCCAAAGCGAGAAAACACTGCTGCACAAGGATCAGTAAAATCGATCTCTCAACTGCTCTTTCAGTTTTATAACGATGAAGAAGAAATAATGCTCCTGCCGTGATAATGGACGCAAACAGGTTATAAATGATCAATGCCAGGATCATGTAGTCTCCAGATCCTCATGATTGGCTTTAACTTTTAAGAGTTTGAAGAAAAACTGAACTAAAGGTCCAATAAATAAGGCAAACACCAACGTGCCAAAACCGATGGGACCGTTCAGCATCCAACCCAGGATCACAACCAGGACTTCTATAACCCCTCTAGAAAGCTGAACACTTTGTCCAGTGACTCTCGAGACAGCCAGCATCAGACTATCCCGGGGACCTGCGCCTCCGCTGGCACTGATATAAACCGCAGTGGCAATTCCGGAAAGAATAACAGCCAATAACATTCCCGGGATCTGAACCCAGAGATTTCCTACCAGGGAAGGGATCAAAAACAGGAACAGATCGGTCCAGGGTCCGATAAAAAGTATATTCCCCAAAGTGCCCCAACCAACCTTTTCCTTTAACAGTAGCGCACCCAACAAAACAAGTATTCCGGTCCCAATGATCATCGTACCCGGCGTTGTGCCGGAGAGATCTGCCAGCGCGACTGCCAGTACTGCCCAGGGCCCTGTGCCCAGACCAGCCTGAATGATCAGGGCAATTGACAGGCCATAAATAGCAAATCCAAGCTGCGCGATCAGAAAATCACGGGGAAAACTTTTCCAATGGATGGGTTTTAACATGTGGTGGAGTGTACCATATCCTCAGGTCATCGTCGTGATATGAAAGGATGATTTTTCAGGTTCAAATTCGTCCAAAACTCCGATTCCGGGGAGAGGAAAATCCCAGAAAGATCGTCCCTCTTAATAACAAAAAAACGCCCTGGATCGGGCGTTTGAGCAGGTTCACAAAAAAAGTTATTCAACCGGATATTGGAAACAGGTCTGAAATGCCCGGGCATTGGCTTCCGAAATAAACCAATTTGTTTGTCGTAGACATCTTTTCTTCCCACGTGATAAACGTTTCCCAAGTACTCCCAGCAGCTGACCCAACGCCAGCATTGTATCCACGCTTACTCCTTGCTCAAATAGCTCATCTACCAACCTTCTCAAACTGAGAGCCTGGATTTCCGTATCCTGGAAGAAACCAAATGTGTCTTGCACAGACTTTAAACCAAAACGAAGTTTTTCAAAATCTTCCTGATCCATTACCGGGCGAAAAAACTCCATCATATAGCGAAGTTTTTTTACTACGATCCGGTAATCATGAAATTTCTCGGCTGGTGTTTTTTTTGACAGTTGCTGACCTTCCTTTTGCAGTTGGCGGTAGCGTTTTGTGATCCGCCGGCAGCCGTATTCTTTGGCTGATTCCAGGGAAATATCACCCTCTGTAAAAACACCCTTCTCCAGTAGAGAGGACCAGGATCTGAGAATCTCACTTACCCGTTCAGATTGAAGGATCCCGGATAGCTCTGCCTGGGCAATTTTCCGCTTTCCCTCCAACAATATAAGCAGGGGTTTTAAGTGAGGCCGCCAGGGTTTCGGGATCTCTTTTTTCAATTCAGGGTAAAGTGATAAACCTACATCCAGATCCCGGACTTCGCCGGTCACCTGGTGAATCCAGCGAAATTCTTCCAGGTAGCGTTGATAGATTTCTTCAGGAAGCAATCTCCTGAATTCAGCCAGAGCTGCCCGTGTCTTTCTGTTGGCTACCCTCAAATCGTGCAAGTGAATGGGATCCTGTCCATCAATGCAGCCATCCAGATGCAGCTGCATTTCCTGTACTTGAGTTATTAACACATCCCGGGCAATCTCTGAGATAGTCATCTTCGTTATCATAGGAACTCAGCCTGCCACTTTTAAGTTATTAAATACAGCAGCTTTTGGTCCCAGGTAATTCCCATAAAAGCCGGTTTCTTTGGACCAGCGCATATCCGCCAGTGCGTCCAGCACATTACCTACCAGTAATCCACCCCTGAAGGGTTTTCTCTTCCCGTCCTCAACAACATAACCCAGCCGGATCTCACAGGCAAAATCTCCGGTAATGGGGTTGGGGTTGAACCAGGAATACTCAGCGATCTCAACATAGGATCCGGATTGCAGGTCTGCCTGTGGTACCTTCCCGGCCGGAATCTCTACACTGCCAAAACTGCCGCTGGGCTGCATATCCAGGTAATCAGCAAATCGCTGGTTAGTTATAAAAGTCTCAAGTTTATTATCTTTTACCAGGGAAACACGCTGGGCCGGCGTACCTTCCTTGTCAAATGCGCTGGAGGGAACACCATAGGGCAGCTGCCTGTTGGCCCACAGGGTAAAATCATCACCTTTGACATTTTCCCTGAAGATAGATTTTCCAATATCCCAAGGAGTTTCACTGCTGTATTTCAAGGCACCTGAAGCGAGGGTTTGAATCACATTTCCTGCCAGCATTTCACCCGCCACCATCACCGCCAACGTTGGTCCCTGGACGTAAACCGGACCTGCATAGGAAGGAGGGTTTTCTGCTTCAAGCAGGTCCGATGTGTACTTGGCCCGCAGGGCAGCTTCCTCTTCAAGATCAAGGTCTTTGATCCGGCGCCTGTAAACCTCTGCAAAGGTCTCAACTTCAGCATCTCCGCTGCCAGCGATATAAACCCACTGCAGGTAAATCTCGGTACCTTTCTGAGTAGCATCAATACCCTTGCTGCTGATCAAATGGGTGGTTTTTTCCTCCCCGAAACATTCCGCGCCCGTCAATCTAACATGGGGGAATGCAGCTGTGGTTTCCTTTAGCGTGTTCAAAACTCCCTGGATCTTCCCTGCCGGATCTTTCAGGTAGTCCTGATCAGATAATTCAATCTCGGGGATAGAAGCTGGTTCCGCAAAATCATAAGGTTCGTTATGTACCAATTGGGCCGTAATCACAGCTTTTTCAAGAGCAGTGTTTATATCTGCCCCTGGGAGAAGGGAAACTGTTCCCACTCCACTCCCCGGTTTTCCTGCCTCATTTTGCGAATCACATAATACATCCACAATAAATAACTCGGAATTGACCTCTCGCAGGGATTCAGTCGATTGTTTTAACTCATACTGCTGGAAACCGTGGGTCGTCTCATGCCTAATGATCCAGGATTTGATTGCCGGATTGTCATTTAACGCTTTTTGGATTTTTCCTAACATTAGCCTAACCTCACTTTCATCAAAAGATGGGGGCCGCCATCAGTGACCGGGACAGTCTCTTTGGTTCCTTTACCGCAGTACCCTCCACTGAGGTGGAAATCATTGGAGACTGCTGAAATGCTCTCTAAAACATCAGGCACGTAGCCTGTCAGGCCAACTGGAGAATACATTTTATCTGTAAGAACCCCGTTCTTAATTTCAAATCCGTAATGACCGGAAACCTGAATGCCCCAACCTTTGGGATCTTCCATGCCCGAGGACACTTTTGGTATATAGATTCCATCATCAACCAGGCCTATCAGGTCTTCCAGGGGCATCTCGCCAGACCCAAAATAAGTGTTGGTCATCCTGGGATAGACTTTGCGCGTGTAATCCTGTCTGCGGCCGTTGGGTGATCTTTCAAGTCCCAATTTGTTAGCAGAGAAGAAATCAGTTATACCGCGCACAAAGATGCCGTCCTTGACGATCTGGGTTGCCTTTGAAGGTAGTCCTTCATCATCAAAGAAATAGGATCCAAATGCTCCGGGATATCCGGGATCATCATAGATATTCACCAAATCCGATCCCACTCGTTTACCAACATAATGAGCCGCCTTGGCCCTCTCTTTGACAAACATATCCGCTTCCACTCCGTGGCCAAAGGATTCATGGCAGATCACACCGGAAACACCCGGCGCTGTGACAACATCATATTCTCCCGGTTCTATGCGGCCGGCGTTCAACAAACCAATCGCGTTCTTCACCAATTTTTCCAATTCCTCATCAGTGAACGACAGGATCTCCAAACCGGCAGTTCCGCATTTTGATGCCCAGTCAAATACAACGCCTTTATCACCCATCACAGTAACCATGATCGACATATTCAGGCGCTGGACATCCTGGGCAAGATCCTCCGTCCGATTCCGGAAAACGGTTTTTTCTCTCATCTCCAGGAAGTTAACCCGGGCGTTAACGATCCTCGGATCGATCTCCTTAACCCTCTGATTCATTTTCCGCAGAAAATCCAGTTTATCCTGGGTTGGTACCAGGGCGGGATCATGTTCCATTTCAGTCTGGAAATCTTCCACTCTTTCCTGCCCGGGATCCAGTTTTCCATTCTCTTTAAAATCAATCCCTGCAACAAAATCCTTCGCACCTTTTAAAAGGTCCTCCCTATGAAAACCGCCCATACCTTTTTCCCTCATCGTATGGCCATCAAAAGCGGTCAAGATCACACCCGCGGTCGGATTTCCAGGCACGACACTTTCCTGGTTATTATCAACCAGATAGCGTGTATATTCCCTGGACGAAAGTGACACAGCCCCGTAGGGCGCTTTCTCTTCCAGGATGGAAACCGCCAGCCCAAGATCTGGACGCAAGGCGTTCATTTCCGGTGTTAATATATTTTCCGTCATCTCTCCTCCCATAAATCCATCATCAGCGATTAACACATTGACTCTAAAAAGCCCACTCCCCTGCCCTCAGGATTGGCTCCACCTCTCCATTCTCAAGAACGCCATCGATATCCATCTCTCCATTACCGATCATAAAATCAGAATGGACCATGCTGGAATTTCCTCCTCTGGCCACGAATTCTTCAGTAGAGAGTTTTTCACCCCCATCCAAACTGAAGCGGTAGGCGCTGCCTAAAGCCAAATGACAGGAGGCGTTTTCATCCAGTAATGTGTTGTAAAACAACAGTCCCGATTGTGAGATCGGGGAGCTGTTAGGTACCAGGGCTACTTCTCCCAGCATATTAGAGCCCTCATCTACTGAAAGCAATTTTTCCAGGACATCTTCACCCTGTGCCGCGGAGAAATTAACCACTTTGCCTTCTTTGAAGACCAGGTCGAATTTATCGATCACGCTTCCTGCATAAACCAGTGGGCGGGCTGATCGTACCGTCCCTTCTGTATAACGCCGGTCCGGGAGTGTGAATACTTCCTCTGTGGGTATATTGGCTGTAAATGGAATTCCGCTCTGGGATTCGAATCCAGCTGAACGCCAGATATGGCCCTTTGGCAAAGTGAGCCAAAGATCCGTCCCTGGTGCAGTGTAATGCATTTTCCGGTAAGACTTTTGAGTGAGGTAATCAGCGTTTATTTTCATTTCTGCCAGGTGAGATTGCCAGGCAGCTATAGGGTCATCTTGATCTACCCGGCAGATCTTAAATATGGCATCCCAGAGAGCAGGCATTTGTTCTGCGGGGGACAGGTCGGGGAATATCTTCCTGGCCCAACCCTCAATGGGAACTGAGATAAGGGTCCAGTTCATAGAATTTTTACCGATATGGGCGCTGATAGGCTTCCAATGTTCCAGGAATGTCCGCTGGCGCTGATCCACCAATACCGGATCCTGACCTACCATCAGATCAGGATCGATCGATGAAACGGTTAACATCGCCCCGCCATCTTCGACCACCTCCAGGATTCCCTGCGCTTGCCAGGCCGGGAATTCCTCAAAGGAATCCCTGGGCGCATGTTTGAACCGAGCCAGGGTAATCTCATCATCTCTCCACTGCACATCTACCAATCGGGACCCGGCCTTGTAAGCGCTTTCTGCCACCAGGCGGATCAAAGGCGCGGATTGGATCGGCACGCCGTCATTCCGCATGTGCTGGATACTCAACTTTTGTCCCGGCTGCAAATTCAAACCTACCTTGATCACAAGGTCAGCATATTTCTTCAAGTTGGAATGAAAGTTATCAGCCATAATTTCTTCTCCAATTTTGCCAAAGTAAAAAATAATCTATGGTGGATTTTACCATCCTGATAAACAAATCCATTCCTCCATTATCTGGCAGGACTATTGACCTACAGGATGGATGATATATCTCACCCTGCTGGAGAACTATTTTAAGTTATCTGATTGATTTATTGGGTTGTTTCGATAATGCCCAAAAATTTCTCTGCGGTAAGGCTGGCGCCGCCTACCAGGGCTCCATCAATCTCAGGCTGACTAAAAAACCCTCCGGCGTTTCCAGGATTAACAGATCCCCCATATAGTACGCGGATTCCCTGGCTAATGTTTTCTCCCCACAAGCCCGCTATTGAGGGGCGGATAACACTGGCGATCAATTCAGAGACCTCATCCGCAGAAGCAGATCGTCCGGTGCCGATGGCCCAGACTGGCTCATAGGCAATTACGATATCTGCTGGATCTTCAATATGAATGCCTGATAAACCTTCCTGCAGTTGGCTGTTGATCACATTGGCTGCCTGCCCCGCATCCCGTTCAGACAGAACTTCTCCCACACATAAGACGGGAATCAAACCCGCAAATAATGCCGCTTGAAGTTTTTTGTTGATTAACTTGTTATTTTCGCCATAATAAGCCCGGCGTTCACTGTGGCCCAGGATGACATGGGTACAAAACTCTGCAGCCATGGCCGCAGAGATTTCACCAGTATACGCTCCTGATAGTTGGTCAGAGATATTCTGAGCACCAAGTTGGATTGGAGAGCTGACTAGCAGTTTGAATAAGGTAGATAAAGATGTGAAAGGAGGGCAGATCAAAACTTCAACACCAGAAAAGGATCTAACCCGCTGCATTAACACGCGCACCAGGGCCAGGGCTTCTGCTTCGGTCTTATTCATCTTCCAGTTGCCAGCTATGACAGGGGTCCGCATCTTATCCAATCACTCCAACTCAGCTATATAAAGGGAATCTACAATACCAACGATTACAGAAATCACACAACCGTCGGGATTATCCAGAATCTGGCGGGCGCCGTTACCTTCCCGATTTACGAGGACTGTATCCCCTACTCCTGCCTGAGAATTATCCAGGGCGACAAAATCTCCCACAGGGGGATCCCCCGGCAGTGTCAGGGGCTGCACAACCAGTAAACGGCGATTTTTATAATGCGGGTGGCTGATAGTCGTCACCACGGTTCCAGTTACTTTGCCAAGGATCATATTAAGTGTATTTCACCGATCCCTTTTTCAGGGTGATATCAAATTGATCATCAGGGTGCACAACCAGTTCATCCACAATCCCGATCAAAGCCAGATCAACAGGTACAAATGTGTGGATATCCATTGCCAGCGCTGCTTCCCGGGAGCGCACCATCACACAAAGATCTCCTGGACCGGCCTGGACCACATCAACTGCAACCTGCAGAGGTCCGGTTGGTTCAAGGTGTTTGTTCAGAGGCTCAACAACCAACAATTTCATGCCAGTCAGGTCCTCATACTTCATTGATGCAACTGCGGTTCCCCGTACGCGTCCAAAAAGCATCTTAACTTCCTCCCACGCTTTTCAGCACCCGCTGAATAATGGTTTTCAGTAAACCAGAATCAACCGAATCGCCGACCTGGTCCTGGACAGATTTCAAAACCCGATCTTGCAGGGCTGCCCTGGTAGGGGGCGGTACCGGTATCTGCGGCAGCGATGGCGCTGCGCTGGGAGATTTCTTCTCAGTGATATAAGGACGGATCGGTGCGCTGGAAGGTTGATCATTTTCCTTCAATAACTCAACCCCAAGCTTGCGGGCTTTTTCCCTGCCGATATCTGTGACCACCACATCGTCATTCACAACCAGGGTAGTCACACCACTGTGATAGAGGTCCTCGATGTCCCGTTCCGTATAAAAGATTTTGGGCATAGGATGACTCCTGAGTTTTCTGATTATTTTACTGAGATACCTTGCACGTTTTCTATGGCCTGGATCGCTGCATCCCGGGCTGTAACCATTTCAGATTCGGTGCCAGACATCCACATCCGGCCAAATCGTCCAACAGATGCAATGTGAATGATCTTCACATTGGCTTTTTTCTCAGCTTCATTGGCTGCCAGCATGATATAGGCTGCGGGAGCGACTTCCAAAACAAAGAGGGTTTCCGCCGCTACCAGCATCGATCCACGGCGCCAGCGGTTAAGCAGCTGAGCCTGGTAGGGATCTACATTGGTGATCAGGTTGGAGGAGTACACACTTGGTTTAATCCGGTCTTCCTTCACCAATCCCAACCGTTCCAGGACTATTGCACCAGATTCAAGCACAGCAGCCTGATTCATAGAGTGAACTTCGAACATACCGAACTCACGCTCAACCACCTGGGCACCAGGTTTGGCTTCTGTGGCTTTAACCGCGATATCAACGGTTCGAAAAACTTCATTTCCAGGCGCCATTTCCACATAAAGGGAAGCCATGCCTTCTACAGGAAGGTCTCCCTGGGTAATGGTGCCTACAAAAGCTGCCACCTCGGACTGCATACGGTCCAGGTAACAATACACACGTAATGAAAAATCTTGTTTTGCCATACGATCTCCTTTTTGGATCCACTGGGATCATCCACACTGGATGATCAAGCAAAATCCTCGGGGTTGTTATTCATCGCCATACCGATAGGTGTAACAAGCGCAGGATGAGGGGGCACCCAGGTTGGAATTCCGGTGTATTCCTCGATCACTTCTGCTGCTCGTAAAAAAGCGCTGGTACCACCTACCAGGGTAATCTCGGGCACTTGAAATCCCTCGATATGCCTGGCAACAATACTGGCTACTTTTTCCAGCACCGGCTTGATCACTGGAAACAGAACCGGCTGCTGGTTTGGGTCGATCTTGAGGGATTCGGCGTCTTCAAATGAGATGTCATGCGCTCCAGCGATCACCAATGAAAAATGTGTCCCGCCGGTAGCTTCATCTGCTGTGTAAACAACCTGCCCATTTTCTACTACAGCAATCCCTGTTGTGCCGCCTCCAACATCAACAATCACACCATTTTCCAGCTGGACCAGCGCATTGGCGGCAGACGGTTCGTCCACCAGTCCAGTGCAGATCAAGCCTGCAGCTTCCACCACATGGGCGGTAGCCTGGACTTCCGTTCTGGGTACTCCAGGCGGATAGCCGCTGGCCGCATGAGTCAACTCCCTGCCGAGGCGTTTTTCGATCCGGTCTTTCATGGAGCTGACCAGATCGACCGCTCCGACAAAGTCCACCACCAGGCCGTCCCGCGCCACCTGCGCAAACTGATATTCACCTGTAACAGGCTGATCGTTTTCGTCGAGTACAGCTACTGTCAAATAGGCAGTTCCTAAATCGACACCCACTTTTAATCTGCCCAGAGGCGGATTATCAAAAGGGGCCGGTTCCGGGTTTCCTACCCAGTGAAATAGTTCCGCGGCGCGGTTTAAGGTCGTAAGAAGTGCTGGCGATTGCAAGGCAACCCCGTTATTTCTTGGCTTCTGAACGGCCGCCGATGCTGCCTTTGCTGTTCTGCGGCAGAACCATTTCCACGTTTTGGTGCGGGCGAGGGATGACATGGATAGATACCAGTTCCCCAACTCGTTTTGCGGCAGCGCCGCCAGCGTCTGTGGCCGCCTTGACAGCGCCCACGTCGCCCCGGACCATCACGGTCACAAATCCACCGCCAACGTATTCTGAACCGATCAGAACCACATTGGCTGCTTTGACCATGGCATCTGCGGCTTCCACTGCGCCAACCAGGCCGCGGGTTTCCACCATACCGAGGGCAATTAATGAAGGATCTTGTTGAGCCATTTTTTTACTCCTTGTACTAAATGAATAAACGGTTTATTTGATATGGATCTATTATTTCGTTTTCAATATTTCCTGGACGGTATCGCGGACCAGGGTTTCCAGGGCATCAAAATCAGGCGCCTGGATGTCTCCAACCTGAGCCCGGCCTGGCAGGAAGGCTTCGTCAGGGGGTGAGCTGGTCTCAAACGCCAGGCGTTTGACATTATACAGATGATGGACATTAATATTATCGCCAGTGATCGCACCGCCTACTCCGCCTGATCCCAGGGTTAAGGAGGGAGTGATCCCTGTGGTGTAACCGATCATGCCCAGAGTCCCCATGGTGTTCACACCAATCCTGAATACTGGTTTTTCCAGGCCAAAAGCGTAGATGATTTCTTCATTAGTGGCATGAATGATCAAGCTGTGGCCCCGGCCTCCAAAACTAATCAGCTCCAGGCAGCGATCGCAGCCAGCCTCCCAGCCATCGGCTATATAAAACCCCAACACGGTTGTCAGTTTCTCACGGGAAAGAGGTTCGTCCCGGCCTACGGTCTGCAGATCAGCCACCAGGATGCGCGTACTGTCGGAAACATGGAACCCTGCCAGAGCTGCCAGATACTGGGGAGATTTTCCAACCGATTTTGCATTAATGGCTCCATCCGGATAGAAAAGAACTGATCTTAATAACTCAGCTTCTTCTGGGGTAACCCAATACGCTCCCTGGGCCTGCATCAGCTCCTTCAGACGGGCAGCAATGGGACGATCCGCAACCACAGATTGTTCAGTAGCGCAGATGGTCGAATAAGTCAAAGGCTTTGCTGTTTGTGATGTAGCGGGCTGCTTTTTCGAGATCTGCTGAGCGGTCCACGTAAACCGGCACATTGCCAGGACCAACTCCGTAGGCAGGTTTTCCCTTTGAGTGAGCGGCCCGCACCATGGCACCACCGCCGGTGGCCAGGATCAGGGCAGTGTATTTATGGGAAAGAAGTTCATCGGTGCCGGGAAGTGAGATCTCAGACATACAATGGATCAATCCTTCCGGTGCACCTGCCTCCACTGCAGCGCGATCCATGAGCATGGCTGTTTCTACGCAGCAGTTCACTGCTGAGGGATGGGGAGCAATAACAATGGCGTTGCGGGCTTTTAGTGCCATCAGGATTTTATTCATCACAGTCGAGGTGGGATTAGTACTGGGAGTCAGAGCTGCTATCACACCCATTGGCCAGGCAATTTGATAAAGTTTTTTGACTTCATCTTTTTTGATGATGCCAACTGTTTTTACATCTTTTATTGATTCCCAGACTGATCTGGAAGCAAATTGGTTTTTGATCTTTTTATGTTCCGGAACACCAAAACCTGTTTCCTGGGATGCCATACGCCCTAAACGCTCCGCGGCTCCGTAGGCTGCCTCAGCCATGGCTTCACATACTCGGTCCACTTCAGCCTGAGTCGCCAAGCCCCATTTTTTCTGGGCTTCACGAGCGCTGAGAACCATCTGGCGAGCCTGCTGGATTGATCGTAGATCTTTGTCAAATTCTGGCATAGGTACGTCCTATCTGGTTGCTACCCAGTTATTCAATCTTTCTTGTAAGTTATCTCACCCAGGACACTGAGGTGATCGATGACTGCCATGATCACTGCGTCGACGGGCCGGTTTTTAGTGATGTCTGTCTGCCGGCCGCTTGAACCATGGGCAGTTAAAACCAGATCACCGATCCCAGCATCCAGTGTATCCACTGCCACATAGGGTTTGCCAACCGATATACCATCCACATCGGTCTGGCGCAGGATCAATAATTTGCGTCCCTCGAGAGTGGGATCCTTGATGGTAGATACTGTTGTTCCAATGACTTTAGCAATCAGCATGAATAACTCCTGCAAATCAATTCCTGAATGTAACTTCTCCGTCCACTTCCAGATGGTCAAGAACCGCCATGATCACAGCATCTGTGGGGGTTTCTTTGGTAATGTTTGTCTGCCTGGCAGCTGAACCGTGACAGGTCAGGACCAGATCCCCTACCCCAGCATCTACCAGATCAATAGCTACATAGGAAGTCCCCAATTCCTTTTTGCCATAAACATCAGTTTCCCGGAGGATCAATAGTTTGGTATTCATGATCCTGCGGTTCTTGATAGTAGAGATAGTGCTGCCAATCACACGGGCAATTTTCATCTGGGAAATCCTTTAATATGCAGCGGCTTTTGGTTCAGCCGGTTTATTTCCTTTTCCATTGGACTCCAGCTGGCCCTGGACAATTTTCACACCTGCGCTTGCTCCCAGGCGGGTCGCTCCAGCCTTAACCATATTGCGAGCATCTTCAAAATCTCTCACACCACCAGAGGCTTTAACACCCATATCCGGGCCAACAACCCTGCGCATGAGGTTGATGTCTTCCACAGTAGCGCCGCCGCCGGAGAATCCAGTTGAGGTTTTCACAAAATCCGCCCCGGCTTCCTTGGAAAGCAGACAGGCTGTCACTTTTTCTTCATCATTCAATAAGGCAGTTTCAATAATAACTTTTACAATAGCTCCCGCAGCGTGGACTACCTTTACCACTTCATAGATATCCCGGGCCACCAGAGTCAAGTCCCCGGCTTTTACGGCGCCAATATTGATCACCATGTCGATTTCAGTAGCACCATCTTTTAATGCAGTTTGCGCCTCAAAGGTTTTAACTTCCGGCGCGGAAGCGCCCAGAGGGAAACCAATCACGGTGCAGACTTTCACCTTGGTTCCCTGGAGCAGTTCAGCACAGAGTTTTACATGGGTAGGATTTACGCAAACCGAAGCAAAATGGAACTTCCTGGCTTCGTAACACAGCTGGGCAATCTGATCAGCTGTAGCGTCAGGTTTTAATAAGGTATGATCGATCATGCTGGCAATATCGGGGTCCTCCGGGATGCTGCCCAATTGGGAGGTCAATCTGGATGCCCCGGCGCTGACTACTTCTCCAACTCGATTAAAACAGGTATCCACACAAATCCCCTCAGCGCACTCCGAAGTACAAAATTCACCTGCTGGTTGGCTGGTGCGGGATTGATCTTCATTCAGAGCGATCAACACTTCGCGCGTAATGACTTCGACCAGATGTTTAACTTGCTCTTGTGTAGTTTCCATTTTATTTTTCGATCTCCATGATCTTATCGACTCGACCGGCATGACGTCCACCGCCAAATTCGGTTTCTAAAAAAGTAGTTAAAATCTGCTTGGCCAGGCTGGGGCCGATCAAACCGGCACCGAGGGTCAGCAAATTGGCATTATTATGTTCGCGGCTGTTATAAGCAGTTGCATAGTCATAACACATAGCCGCCCGGACACCAGCAACCTTATTAGCAGCCATACAGCTGCCTATACCGGCTCCATCGATCATCACACCCCGCCAGGCCTTCCCGGAAGAGACTTGCTGGGCAACCGCTTTAGCAAAATCCGGATAATCTACTGCATCAGTGCTGTTGGTACCGCAGTCAAATACCTGATAACCATTTTCTTCCAGATAAACCTTGAGATTCTCTTTCATCGGGAAACCACCGTGATCTGCTCCGATCGCGACAATTTTTCCTTTTTCAAAATCTGGAGCTGGTACTGGTCTGGAATTCGTCTCAGGAGCAGATGTGATCCGGGAAGGCATTTCCCGCATCAACCCGGATACCACTTCATCAACTATTCTTTTTAGATCAGTTTCAGAGAAATTATCCATAATTTTCACACTGGGGTAGTTTCAATTGGAAAACGTTGAAAACTCGAACTGGGTGAAGAAGCTGACGCTTTCAGATTGGTGTAAAAACGGAAGCGGTCCGCCCTGAATTCGGATTCGACATACTCGATCACCCGGCCGTCAGCGGTACGGGTTTCCCGGCGAATGACAAGAACAGGAGCAGGATGAATCAGGTCCATCAACTCTGCCACCTGCGGCGTAGCTATTTCAGCGCCAATTTCCTGCTCAGCATGATCAGGTTTCATATTATATTGAGACGCCAACACATCATATAAGGATTCCTGGGAAAAATCATGTTCCAGTATCTCCTGGCAAAAAGCATGGGGCAGGTAAGCCCTTTCGATAGCAGCCGGTTTTCCATCCACCAGGCGCAGCCGGTACAGAAAAACCACTTCGGCGCCCAGCTGAATTCTCAAAACCCGGGCTAACAACGGATCGGCTGCGATGATCTTTGCGTCGATCAACTGACTGGCAACCTGTTTTCCACGCTGGGCCATCTCCTGGGAAAAACCAAACAGGAATTCCACAGTTTTTGGGAAATGAGTTTCGGTTACAAATGTGCCCACACCCTGAACGGATTCCACATACCCCTTGGCCGCCAGGTCACTTAATGCATGACGAATGGTATTTCTACCCACCTGGTGTTTATCGCTCAAGGCATTTTCCGAGGGCAGACGCGCACCAGGCTGAAGTACGCCGGTCTGGATCTGCTCCAGAATTGAATCCACAATTTGCTGATAAAGAGCCTTGGTCATTTTTCATTCCCACATGAAGCGAATTAGAACTTGCCAACATGTTCCTACTTGTTCCTACATGTTCTATCTGGAGTATACAGGATTGCTGAATGGCTGTCAAGCATCAACTACCCCCTCTATCTGGGAACTTGAAACTCTAGCTCCCCCACTGATGGTGGTTAGAAGGGAAAAATTCAATATTAATTGGTTTTAAGAAGGGTTTCAGGTTAGGAACAGGGCCTATCTGAATCTTTGGACATCCAACCCGGCAAAGTCAAAATCCAGGTAGGGGATCTCATTTTCCAGGTTGTCTTTCCGGCCATCCAGGTACCATTTGCACCAGGGGTCATCCAAATTTTCAACGTCAAAACTGCGGTGAATTACAGCGTAGAGATCGATCTCTCTCCGCTTTAGGAAAATCGGGATCTCCTGGAACCAGGCAGGATCAAGATCAAATTCGGAATAATAACCGGGTAAAAATCCTGCCAGGAACATAGCTGTAAATCCAGCTGGATCCTGCTGACCCATCACAGCGTAAAACAGGACCAGGGCAATATCCTCCACAAACCAGCTGTAAGAACTGTCGTCAAAATCAAAAAAAGTGATTCTGCCCTTATCATCGACAAAAAAGTTACCGCGGTGGGCATCCTGGTGGATCAAGCCATACACCGCTCTGTCTACAGGAAAGGAGCGTGTTTTTTCGATCACATCCTGGTACAGTTGTTTGATCTTGTGATCTTCCGCCGGTATGAACTGCTCCACTTCCAGGTGAATGGGATCATCCCAATCCGGCCTTCTCCAGGCAGGAACTGCCGGTTCATAAGTCATTGACAATTTATGCATCAATCCTATTTGGCGGCCGTACTCAAACAAGATACTATCAGACCATTCTCCGCGATGGTGCTCTCCCAGAGCCATTTCAAAGGCATTGGCGAGGAAAAATTCTCCGGAGCCATCTTCTATCTCTTCCACCCAGTTTCCATGATCTGAAATTAATGCTCCTGCGACACCTGCGCCGCCCGCTTTCAGATAATTAATATAATCCAGTTCTCCCCGGATCTGGTCCGGTGTGCGGCGGATGCTGTGCGCGATCCGCAAAATCCCGTCCTCTTTTCCACGCTGGAATTGATAGATATAACTCTCAAACCCATCAAGTTCCTTGATATCTCCCGGAGCGATCCCGTAGGCTTCCCGGGCCTGATCTAGAATTGAATCTGAAAATCGATCCCTGATACGCTGTTCCATAATTATCCTTCCACAAGATTATTCGAAGGGATTGGCGGTTGAACAGCTTTCAGGGAAATCAATGCCGCCGGGATGAGGATGGCCACAAAAATCCACAACGAGATTTGGAAGCTGCCAGTCTGATCATAGATCACACCTGTGATAAGCGGCCCCAGGCTGCTGCCAGCTACCTGCGCAGTCATGACAGTTCCTCGAAGTTTGCCCAGGTGGGTCCGTCCAAAATAGCGGGGCAGGAGCGTGCCGCCCACCAGGGAAATCAACCCGGTGGAAATGCCGATAACCACTGCATAGGTATGGGCAATGATGGGCGTGGCGGCCAAGGTCAGGATGGCAATACCGCCAGCTAAGGAAGCCATACTGGCCAAAAGAAGGATTTGGAGGGGCCCCTTGTTGGCTGTTGGTCCCAACAGCAGCTGAGTCAACAAGGACGCAATCGCATAAGTTGAATAGGTTGCAGCGGCCACTCCTGGTGAGATTCCCATTGAATCAAAAATAGATAGCAGGTTAAAGAACACTGCGGTTACGATCATGGCCCACAAAGCAGGGTTGATCAAAGCGATCCAGTAGGCCATTGTCTGGCGGGCTTGGAGGGGAGTAAAGGAATTATCCTCAGTTTTCAATTTTTCCGTGTCATTTCCAACCGCTGAGGACCCTCCATCAAGGAATTGGTCTACATCCGCCGGTTTGTTCCTGAAAACCAGGATTAATATTGGCAGCATGATCAGCCAGACTAATAACCCAAGCCAGGAGTAGGCCGAACGCCAGCCCAATCTATTGATCAGATAAAGGAAGAAGGCCGGGATGACCGCCATACTGATAGAAAAACCACTGTTAACAATTCCTGTGACAGTGCCCAGTTTTTCCTGAAACCACATAGCCGGGATATTCCCCGAAAGCAAGGATAACCCTCCCTGGCCCAACAACCGCAGCAGGAAGAACCCGATTAATAAAGTGACAAATGAATCCACTTGGGCAAAAAAGAGGCACGCGCCTCCCAATAAAATAACAACACCGATCATGGTTCTCTTAATTCCAAAACGGTCCATCAGGGAGCCAATATAGGCCTGGGGCAGTGACGCCATCAGGGTGCCAACCATATATGCCCCGGTCAGAGCAGTTAATGAGATGCCCAGAGTTTCCAATAAAGAGGGATTAAATACTGAAACACCATAGGTCTGACCGACGCCTGTCACTCCCTGGGCGATAATTGCTACCGGCACCATCAACCAGCCATAAAAAAAAGGCAGTCGCCCTGCCAGTCCGATTTTAGGGGACTTTTCTTGAGCTTTCATACGTACAAACCCTTTTTATAATATTCCCCGCTCCACCAGCTCTTCCCGGAGTTGGTCTGGAGAAGAAAAATGGATCACATCAAAACCTTGCCGTTTCGCTTCCTGGATATTCTTCTCCATATCATCAATGAACAGACAATCCCCAGCATTCTGACCTAACTCATGTAAAAGGATCTGAAACGGCTCAGGATCCGGTTTTTTATATCCTATCTGTCCGGAGATCACCAGCGGATTGAACCAGCTCAAGAATTCATATTGATCCATGACCCGCGGAAAGGTCTCGGAGGACCAATTGCTTAACGCTGCCAGAGAGTAATCGGCTTCCTTAAGTTCCCGCAATATTTCCACCGTGCCAGATAACTCACCTTTTATCATTTCCACCCAGCGGGGAAAATAAGCCCGGATCTGAGATTCATATTCAGGAAACTTTAAAACCAATTCATCCATGCCATCCTGAAAGGACTTGGTTTCATCCATTTGGGCATTCCACTCAGGAGAACAAACTTCCTGCAGGAAATAATCCATCTCATCCGGATCAGAAAAGATCTTCTGATACAGATAACGGGGGTTCCAGTCCAACAATACGCCGCCAAGGTCAAATACGATTGTTTTATCCATTAATCCATAACTCCAAATTCTTCCACAATTATTGGCTCGATAACCCTGAGGATTATAGCAGGAAATAAAATAATGGGACGGGGATAAAGAGACCGGGCTGATGAGACCGAGAACGGAGAAAGGCAGGCTACACATCCTGTATAGGACGGGGGACGGGAGACGAAATTGGAGGCTGCGTATCCAAACCGAACTCAGAAAATAGAGACTTGTATTAGAACACGAGAACAAATTCCTGGAAGGCAAGCAGTGCAGCAAAGGCCAGGGTGACGGCAATGCCAATCGCCGCGCCGGAGGCCCCGCCTTCATAAGCGTCCGGGATCAGTTCAGCGAAGACCATCCAGATCATAGCACCGGATGCCAGGCCCAGGCCCACTGGTAGCCAGGGTGCAAAGAAATATACAAATAAAAAGGCTGGCACCGCCATTAATGGCTGAGGAAGACTGGAAAAGATGCTCCACAAGGCAGCTTTCCAGGGTTTGGTCCCCTTAGGCACCATCACAAGGGAAATTGCCAGGCCCTCGGGGATATTGTGGATGGCAATTGCCACAGTTATGAACAAACCCAGTTTTTCACCACCACCAAATGAAACGCCGACCCCGATGCCCTCCGCGAAGGAATGTGCGGTCATTATGCCAAGGATCAAGAGTGCTTTGCGGGCATCGGCACCTTCCAGGTCTCCCAGATCCATATCGGTCTTATTGTTGATGAAATGATCCGCCAAAACAATGAGTAACAGTCCTGCCAGGAGACCTGCAAAGGTTCTGTAGGGACCGATTTGAACCCCTTCCTGAATCAAGTTATGGCTGGCACCCAGCATTAAGCCAGCTGCGGCTGCCTGGAAAATGCTCAGCCACCAGCGGCTGAACTTCTTTATGAAAAAGAATGGCAGCGCACCCAAACCAGATGCCAGCGCAGTTAATCCGGAAGCAAATAAAATCGTCCAAAGATTTACTTCCATGATCTTGCTCCCTTTTCTTTTTGAACCAATATACTGCGGCTGAAACCAATCCTGGGATTTTCTATTCTAGAAAATCCGCATTCCAGGAGCTCTGCTTGCATTTGCTGAAAGGATCTCCCCGAGACATGAAGATAGGGTTCTGCTATTAACAAACTGCCCCCATCTTTCAACATCTTATAAATCTGATCCAAAAAGTGCTTTCGCAGGTGAACCTCATGCACCATCCAAAATGCAAGGACAAAATCCACTGTTCCTGTAACTCCGATTTGCTCCTGGGTACACTGATGCAAATTTATCCGTTCCGCCAAACCTGCCCGCTGGGCTCTCTTTTTAAACCCGAAAGCATTTCCGACTGCAGATCAACAGAAATCACCTTCCCGGTATCACCGACAAGGCTGGCCAGGGGGATGGAAAAATATCCCATGCCGCAGCCAAGATCAACAGCAATATCGCCTTGATTTATATAGGGGGCCAATATCTTCTCTGGATCCTGATAAAACTTCCTGAGTGGATTGTCAAAAGTGAACAAAAACCACCAGGGGCAGGTTGGCTGCCGAATTTTGATTTTACTCGGTGCAGATTTTTCCAAAGTCATTCATGAGTGATCTTCCCTAATAAACCGGACAGCGTCTTTATTTCTCCCTGATCAAGATTTCCGGTAATTCTGCTGGCCAGAATCTGATGGATTTCATTATGGAGCTGATTGAATCTGATACCCTTTTTTGTCAGATGTAGATAATAAACCCTTCCATCCTCTTTAGATCTCGATTTTGTGAGGTAGCCGTAATCAATCAATTTTTTGACAATGGCTGATACAGAGGGCGGCGTCACGCCAAGCCTTTCTGCTAAATCTCCAAAACTCGGCTCATTCAAAGCTGCGATGGTTTCCAGATAATGCATCTGGTTCATGGTGATATCGGAAAATCCTTCCTGTTCAAAGGCTTTGCTTTCCAATTCGCCCATTAATTGGGAGATCATTGCGACAGTATCCAGGACGATTTGTTGTTCTCTCATAATAGTTAGTTTATCCTAACTAATTAAATTAGTCAAGCCTGATCAAGATCTCCACTTGCAGGACTCCGAAATCTGAAAGGGAGACTTCCAGGTTGGATTATTGTTCAGGTAAGAATAACCAGCCAGATACCCACTAAGAATGTATGGAATAGGATTTATTTCCATCCCTCTTCCGATATTGATTAGATTTGTATTAATCCTGAGCAACAAAATGGGCAGGATTTGAACCGATGCGATACGATTAATCCATCGATAAAACCATATGGGGACAATCTATCGAAAAATAATAAAAGGAAAATTGAGATGACTGAGAATCAAATATTTATCAGCATGGGAGAGTATCGAGATAAGATCGAAAAGACCATGTGGGAACTGGAAGATAATAAAATTATGACCCGGATCTGGGACCATGACCATACGGTCTGGAAACCGGATCCAACAGAGATCAGCAACCGCCTGGGCTGGCTGCACAGTCCTCATGCCATGCTGGAAGAGGTCGCCCGGCTCGAGGATCTGGCTTCTAATCTGCGGGCTGAAGGATTTACCCAGGCGGTTTTGCTGGGAATGGGCGGCTCGAGTCTGGCTCCTGAAGTGTTACGGGAGACATTTGGCGTCCAGGATGGATTCCTTGACCTTTTTGTATTGGACAGCACCGACCCGGACGCGATCCGGGCGCTGGAATCCAAACTGTCGATACCCGAAACAGTTTTTATCGTCGCAACAAAATCCGGCGGGACCGTTGAAACCTTGTCTTTCTTTAAATACTTTTATAATTTGGTCCTGGAATCAGTTGGTCAGAAGGATGCGGGACAACATTTTATCGCCATCACAGACCCCGGCAGCAAATTGGAGGAATTGGCCAGACAATATAATTTCCGTTCCACATTTTTGAACGATCCCAATATTGGCGGCCGTTATTCAGCGCTTTCCTTCTTCGGCATGGTGCCTGCCGCAATTTTGGGCATCGATCTGGAAACCCTGTTGGCCAGCTCCCTGACCGGCCTTTGCAGCTGCGAAAGCTGTGATTGCGCCATGGACGAGAATAATTACGGGGTCCAACTGGGGGCGGTCCTGGGCGTCTTGGCCAGAGAAGGCAGGGATAAACTCACCCTGGTCACCTCCCAGGAGATATCCAGCTTCGGAAATTGGGTCGAACAACTGATCGCGGAAAGCACCGGAAAGCAGGGTTCAGGGATTCTGCCTGTAGTTGGTGAAAAAATTACCACCCCAGACCTTTATCTTAATGACCGGGTATTTGTCTATCTCAAACTAGAAGACGACCAGACCCAGGATTTGGCCATCAATGACCTGGTCGAAGCAGGCCATCCAGTGATCTGGATCCAGCTGGCCGACCGCTATGATCTGGGTGGGCAGTTCTTCCTGTGGGAGCTGGCCACCGCTATTGCTGGCCATATCCTGAAGATCAACCCCTTTGATCAGCCGGATGTTGAATTGGCCAAGATCCTGGCCCGAGAGATGGTTGCAGAATATCAGCAGGTCGGAAAGCTACCCGGGGGAGAATTTTCGAATCTGGATCCTGCGGTCCTGGATAAATTCCTGGAGGAGTCAAATCAACCTGGCGGTTATCTGGCCCTGCAGGCATATCTTCCGCCCACACCGGAGATTGAGGAAGCCCTGCAAATACTGCGCCACACACTTCGGGGAAAATATAAAATCGCCACAACCCTGGGATTTGGTCCCCAGGTTCCTGCACTCGACTGGACAGCTCCATAAAGGCGACAGCGGCAAGGGGGTCTTCATCCAGTTTATTTCCCACTCCGAGCATGACCTTGCCATCCCGGACCAGGCTGGAAAAACCGAATCACGGATCAGCTTCGGTGTGTTGAAATCTGCCCAGGCGGAAGGAGATGCCCGGGCTTTGAAGGAAGGCAACCGCAAGATCATCCGTTATGATCTTGGTTTAGATCCGCTGGAAAAATTGAAGGATTTCCTCACATGATAAATTAGGCTGGACCGGTTCGTAGCCCAGCTCGCGCAGCGCCTGAGCGATAACCTCATGCCCAATTCGTTTGGGTGCTCTCCATCCTTGGTGTAGCCCAGATCATTGGGGTCGGTATCCCAGTTTGGCCCATTCCAGGCCTCTGCAACGCCGGCGACGGGTATATTATAAGCCGCCGCTGCTTGATGGATAGCAGCGTTATAATTGATCCCCCAGCACTGCCGGCAGTCTTCGTATACACCCTGTTCCTTAAAATATATTGATGCGTGGATTATAAGCATCATAGGTCCGAATGATGGTGGGTTGGCCAGCCCTGAGCTCAAACATCTTTTGATAAATAGTTTCCAGGTGTTCAACATAGACACTGAATATTTCGGGGTCACAATCAACAACATAGGATCCATAACCGGAAGTACATTCCCAATCCCCCGGCCTGGATTCATTGATCGATTCCGATGGATTGGCATAAAAGACTATGATCTTTGTCAAGAATTGATTTCCAGAATTATTGCTCCCGGGGGCATTATTCTTCCCGGGTAAAACTCAATCCAACAGACTTCTTGCCAAAACAGGGGCAGAGCGATTAAGATAGGATATGCCCAGCCGCGCCCTAAAAGTCCTTTCTGTCAGCGACCGGATAGATTCCTGTTTGTTGGAAAAAGACACCTATGAAGAATTCAAGGATGTCGATCTGATCCTGTCCTGCGGAGACCTGCCTTATTATCACATTGAGGAACTCTTTCAGCTTTATGAGGTTCCAGTTTTATATGTTCGGGGCAACCATGATCCCAGGGTGGAATATGGAAAAAGCGGTCCAATCTACGGACCACGAGGTGGGATTGACCTTCACAACAAGGTTGTGGTGCTGAACGATTTGATATTCGCCGGGTTCGAAGGTTCCCTACCCTATAAAGAAGGTCCTTTCCTCTATTCCCAATCGGAGATGTGGCAGCATGTGATTGGTATGGTTCCCAGGCTGCTGTGGAATAAACTGGTATACGGCCGCTACATTGATGTAGTCATCACGCACAGCCCTCCCTTCGGGATCCATGACAGGGACAGCAATGTCCACGGAGGCTTTAAGGCGTTCCGGTGGTTGATCAAAGTGTTCCAGCCAGCTTATTTCTATCATGGGCATATTCATATTTACACAGACGATGAGATAACCGAGACGTTGATCGGAAAAACCAAAGTGATCAATACATATGGTCACCGCAAAGGTTTGTTGCGCCCAGGACAGCGGCATTATCAGGTCAAAGAAAAACCCCATTATCCCTCTCTGGCAAATACAGTAGAGGATTTCCGTGATGCCCGGCGGCGGGGGGCTTTGGAAAATATCTGGGGCAACCTGACCGGATCAACCAAACATTTGCTTCAGTTCCAGCAAGTAGAAGACCAGCTGCAGTACGATCAATCTTCAAAATTAGGTCTGGTGAACGTGCCTCTGGATGCCATTGTGGGCAGCGTCAGCCGACCTAATGATTTCACACGCAAGTTTTTCCCTCGCGAGCCAGTTGACCCAGATCGCTGGCAGCGAGTCAAACAGGGTATGGATCAAGTTATCCGTCCCATTGAACTGTACCAAATCGACCAGACCTATTTTGTATTGGACGGCAATCACCGGGTCTCGGTTGCCCGGCAGCGGGGAATGAAAAGCATCCCGGCGTATGTAACCAATATCAAAAGCACAGTTCCCTTAACTCCGGAGGATGATTTTGAGGATGTGATCATCAAAAACCAACAGGTCCACTTTCGGAAAGAAACCGGCCTGGAAAATCTCCGTCCGGATCTGGAATTTGCCACCAGCTTCCCGGGAGGATACCAACAGCTCCGGGAGCAGATCCACAGTCACAAACTAAACCTGGAGATGCTCCAACAAAACTCTTTCACATTCCAGGAAGCATCCCGAAATTGGGTGGAAGAAGTATATCTTCCTGTCCTGAAAACTGTATCCCAATCCGGTTTACTGCGGGATTTCCCTGAACGCACCCCTACTGATCTATATATCTGGCTGACCCGCTACCAAAAGGAGATCAGCCAGCAGTACGGCTGGGAGATCAAACCCGCTGTTGTTGTAGACAGCCTGGCAGCAGCTTACGGCAACCGACTGATCCATCGCTGGAAAAGATTCAAGAAAAGTATATTTCCAGATGTTGCCTCTCAGCAAGTGGGTATCGGGGATTGGCGAAGAATCCACCTCATACCGAGAGTCGAAGGTCAAATCTTTTCTGCCATACTTGTTGGTATTAATGGGAAACCCGGAGGTTGGCTGGCCCTGGAACAAGCTATGATCATCGCTAAGAAGGAGAACAGCTCGCTGCGTGGTTTACATGTTATCCAGGAAAATCAAGATCTCTCACCAGGACCAAATCCAGGAGCTGGAAGATGAATTCAACAATCGCACACATGATTCCGGGATTTCAGCCAACTTGCACCTGGAACATGGTGAGGTAACTTCCCTATTAAATCAACGCGCGTTATGGAATGACCTGCTGGTCTTCAGCCTGGAACACCCTCCCCAGGACAGCCCTTCTTCCAGACTGCAGTCCAACCTGACAGCTCTCATTCGCGATTGTCCACGGCCTCTTCTGGCAGTCAAATCACCATCACCAATGACTCATGCCCTGTTAGCTTTTGACGGCAGCCCAAAAGCAATTGAAGCGATGTACCTCGCTGTTTATTTAGTCGAAAAATGGGGCATTAAACTGACAGTTGCCACTGCCCTGGAAGACAGCGCCTCAAAATTCAATGCGTTGGATATAGCCCGGCAATATTTAGATTCCCGCCAAATACAGGCAACCCTCATCTCGGATACGGGGCTTCCATCTGACGTCATCATAACGGCAATGAAAAACGAGGGGTGTGATTTTATCATTGTAGGTGGTTTCGGACATCAATCTGTCCTGGAGATTTTCCTGGGCAGCACACTGAATGGACTGTTGAGAAAATCGACTAAACCGATCCTGATCTGTCATTGATCGAGATTGGATGACAAATTCCTATTTACTAATTACTGGTTACTACTTACTGGTCTATCGAGGTTGAATGATTAATTTATCCCGAGAACGAGATACCTTACAGGCTATGATCCGTTTGTACTGCCGTCAAAAACACGCAAGCAATCCGCTTTGTGAGCAGTGTTCCCAACTTTGGTCCTATGCAAATCAACGGCTGGATACATGCCCTTTTGGGTTAGAAAAACCGACCTGTCAGAACTGCACCGTACATTGTTATAAACCAGAAATGCGCCAGCGAGTCAGGGAAGTCATGCGCTACGCCGGACCGCGGATGATCTGGAATCATCCACTGATGGCCATCCGCCATCTGATCCACAACGGGAAATCCAAAGGTACTATAAAAGAAGTCAAATGATTGAGAGATTTTTGATCCAATATACTACGTAGAAAATTCGAAATATGGAGGCTTACTGAGGAGTCCTGATGACAAATAAAGATTTATTCCTGGGAGTGGATCTGGGCGGCACCAATATTCAGGCCGCCGCTGTACAAAAAGGAAAGATCCTGGCATCAAAAAAGGCGAACACACAGGCGAAAAAAGGGGCTGAGGTGGTCATCGACAGGATTGAAAATGTCCTCCGCCAGGTAATGGATAAAATTGACAAATCTCCTGCTGATTTTCAGGCTCTCTGCATCGGCGCTCCGGGCGCAGTGAACCTGGAGACGGGCATGGTCAATGAAGCGCCTAATCTGGATTGGGTCGATGTTCCCCTGGGCAGGGAGCTGGAGTCGCGTCTGGGACTTCCGGTCTTTGTTGATAATGATGTCAATATCGGTGTCGCTGGAGAACATGCCTACGGTGCCGGGCGGGGAGCCCGCCACATGGTGGGAATCTTTGTTGGCACAGGGATCGGGGGCGGCGTGATCATCAACGATCGATTGCATTATGGGGAACGGGGATCTGCAGGCGAGATTGGCCATATGGTGATCGTCCCCAACGGCCGCCTCTGCACCTGCGGGAAGAAAGGCTGCGTGGAAGCTTATGCCAGCAAAACCGGCATCGCCGCGGGGATTCGGGAACAGATCAAGATCGGCAGGGACAGCTACCTGAAAAAAGCCCTCAAAAAAAACACGAACGCCCCCCTCTCCAGCAGCCTGATCGAAAAGGCATTATTAGCCGGGGATCCGGTTACCAGTGAGGTAATCCAGGAAGCCCAGTATTATCTGGGACTGCTGACAGCCAACCTGGTCAACATCCTTGACCCGAGGATTATCGTCTTTGGTGGCGGATTGGTAGACCAGCTGGGAAAAGGATTCCTCAAACCAATCCGGAAAACTGCCAAAAAATATTATCTGCAGCAGAAAAATATTGATCGAATCAAAATCGTTCCAGCCGCCCTGGGGGACCATGCAGGAACAATAGGCGCGGCTGTTGTGGCCCAGCGCAGACTGGAGTCCCTTTAGGTTCCAGTGAAGTCCGGAAAAGAACCAAATAACCAGGCCCTGAGATCAGGAGAAAATATGCCAGAGGTTATTAATTGCCAACAATGTGGTTCAACTTCATTTGAGGATGTATCCACAAACAAAATTAAATGCTCTCATTGTGGAACTGTATTCAATAAATTCGATGATGAACCTGCTGTTATTATTGGAAAAGGCGCTAATGTCGTAATTGGGAAAACAGCAAATGTTGAAATTAGGGGTGACTTAAAAATCCAAGAGGGAGCTAACCTTGACATCCAAGGCCAGGTGGTCATTAAAGATGAAGACGAGACTCAAGAGGAATAGTCAAAGATCATAAACCGCGGTCATTTTAAATTCGAGATATCAAAAGTTGGCAAATTCCAATCCCATGTGGAAATAAATGTTGACTCACTCAGCAAGTTGATCAGCTGGTCCAATCTTCTCCATCATAATAACGAGTACCTCGATGGCCTATCCTGGGAAATGGTTTTTTGAGTTTTTCCCCCGGGGTTTTTACTATGATCAAACTACGCGGTTTCCCAGACTGGGGGTTTACAGCACCAGGCTCAATGCGCATAATTTGGCAGCGCCCCACCAGCATATCTTGCCAGATTGTGTAAACATAATCACCAACGTTCAGGCGTGATGGTTTCCCCGCCATATGGAATTCATATTCCCCTTCCATTCCACTGTACAAGGCTTCGACCGCTTCTACACCTTCATTTTTAGGTATAGTTTTTGTTATACCGCTCATAGTTTTCTCCTACATGCTATAAGAAATCCAGCTCAATTAAAATATATTTACCTGAAGTCTATTATATATCCACAAGAATCCTAATCCATCGATTTCTATATCATGATGATTCTTGAATCATAAAAAATATAAGAACTCTTATTTAAAAAAAAACCGCTCAGGATCAATCCTGGGCGGTTTGTGTACCCCGGGAGGGAGTCGAACCCACAACCTATGCTTTAGGAGAGCATCGCTCTATCCTATTGAGCTACCGGGGTGTGGGGAAATTATAGCATTCCAACGAAGCATGAGCAAGGAAACTGGAGAGGGCTCCTTTCCTCAATAAATATTTCTTCCAATGAATAATATTTTGACGATTCAGTTGTCTGACAACTATGTTATAATCCGAGCTTCGGTCAATTATTCAATATATTAATTAAAGGAATTTCAAATAATGACAAACATCACCGCTGAAAAGAAATTTTCAGGAAATAGGGGTTGGCTGGTTACTATCGCAGGAACCTCAGCCCTTCTGGCGCTGGGGGTTTTATATTCCTGGAGTGTATTCAAAGCGAATATTCCCGCTGAGTGGGGTTGGCTGGAAACCCAAAAATCCCTCCCGTATTCCGTTGCTTGTGTTGTATTTTCAATAATGACCTTTGTTGGTGCCCGTTTGTTGGCTCGGTTTAGCCCACGACTGATCGTCAGTGCCGGTGGAGTTCTGGCTGGTTTGGGAGTGATCATATCCAGCTTTTCGAGTTCACCCTGGGTATTCACAATTGCATTTGGAGTTGTTCTGGGATCTGGACTTGGTTTTGTATATGCTTCAGCTGGCCCAACCGCAATAAAATGGTTCGCCTCATCCAAGACTGGTCTAATCTCCGGTATCGTTGTCGCTGGTTTTGGTATGGGCAGTGTCTGGGTTGCTCCCCTGGCCCGTTCTTTGATGGAATCATTTGGTTTACAGACAACCATGTTCTACCTGGGTATTGGTATGCTTATCGCCGTGGTTGGCTTTGCCCAATTCATAAAAAATCCCCCTGAGAATTTTATTCCAGAAGGGGAAGAACCACAACAAACCACCACGAAGAATACAAACAAAGATTATTCCATCGAGGATACAGTGCGAACCTGGCAGTTTTACGTAATTTGGATCGTTTTCGCGTTTGGCAGCGGTGCTGGATTGATGATCATTGGTAACCTAGCCTCGATCGTTAAGGATCAAATTGGATTACCCGCATTCAGCGCAATTGCAGTATCTGCCCTGGCAATAGGGAATGGCGGAGGACGAGTATTATACGGAATTCTGTCAGATAAAATCGGGCGCAGAAACACACTTATGATCGCTTTTGTGATGCAAGCCTTTTTAATAGGTGGTTTATTCTTTGCAGGCAGCGAGAGCACCCTGGCGAATGTGCCGGTGCTGCTGGTTTTTGTAGCACTGGTTGGAGCAAACTACGGCGCCAATCTATCTGTCATACCACCATTAATGAAAGATTTTTACGGCGCCAAGAATTTAGCAGTGAATTATGGTGTTGTTTACACCGCCTGGGGTCTGGGCGGCTTTATGGTTTCCCAACTTGGCAGCGTCATCAAAGACATATATGGCAGCTATGAATATGCCTATATTTTGGCTGCAACCATGCTCATTCTCGGCACAGCATTAATGATTTTCTTGAAATCTCCCCAAATAATGCAAAGCAAACCTAAAACAGGAAACGAAGCGGTTCCTGAACCTGTCCTTTAATAAACTGCTGTGACCATGAACAAAACGGGCTGCTACAATTATGTAGCAGCCCGTTTTTTCTATCCCAATCAAATCTCACTTTCTATTGACAGATATCTTGCACTTGTTATTGTTTTGCATTCGAGTGCAACTTTTCCTCCATCTATCCTGTACTACAATATAGACATGGTTGTACCCGGGGAAGAGGCGTTAATCAGAAAGGTGAAAAAAGGTGATCTGGATGCTTATGGAGCGATCGTCCAGGATTACCAGTCTTCGGTGTTTAACGTCTGTTACCGTATTCTGGGGAACCGCCAGGAAGCAGAAGACCTGACTCAGGAGGCTTTCCTGCGGGCCTACCATCAAATCGCCAGTTTTGATCTCAGCCGGCCCTTTGGTCCCTGGATGCGCACCCTGGCAGCAAATCTATGTTTAACCATCTAAAAAAGGCCCGTCTGAATCGGGTACCGTTGGAGGATGAACGGGATCAGCTGCCTGATGATCCCTGGCGCGGACCTGAAGGCGCTCTGGAAATCAACCAGGATCACCAGGCCTTATATCAGGCGATTTGGAACCTACCGGACATACAGCGCATGGCACTGGAACTGCGCCATTTCCAGGGATTAACATATCAAGAAATGGCGGAAGCCCTGAACCTGCCTCTGAATACTGTCCGCAGCCATCTCTACCGAGGACGCCAAAAACTGGCAGAGCTGCTGGAGGAAAATAATGAATAAATCACCCAACCACATCCCTCTCGACCAATTACAGGCCTACCTTGATCAAGGCCTGGACAAGGACGAATATCAGGAAATTGCATCTCACCTGGATCAATGCTCAGCATGCCGGGATAAATTTACCAGCTTGGAGATGATTATTACTAAACTGGAAAACCTGCCCGATATTGAGCTGGAAAAAGACTTCACTATACCTGTGTTAACCCAGCTCCGGGAAGAGTCGAAAATTCTCCCTGGGAATAACCTGGACCCTGATCCTGGAAGCCCTGGGTGCCGCTGCAGTGATCGGGCTGCTCATTCCTGTTATTCAGGCAGCAAGTTGGCTGCCGCAGCTGATCGATACCCAAACTAAGATCCAGGCCGCAATAAACACCTTCCTGACCCAACTGGCCAGCAGCTGGCTGGTCTGGTGGACAGGACTGCGCCTGAATTTCGAGCAATTCACTACATCCCTCATATCATTCGACAGTCTGCCAGTAAGTGGAATCTCACCCTGGATTCTGGTTCTGGCTGCTGCTAGCTTAGGTTTACTGGCAAATTATTTCCTATTGAGATTTGACCCACTCAGGAATCAGAATCACAATAACTAAATCGGAGGATCTTATGGAAACTTTTTTCATCATTCTGCTCTCAATCATGTCGCTGGTCACCCTGGGAGCCAGTTTTATTTTCATCCGGGCCTTATTCCCGGTCCGAGTCGACAAGGTCCGCATAACACTTGAAACCCACTGGAAACGCTCTTTCTGGCTGGGATTAGTGAACACAATCTTGATCACGGTCTTAGTTGTAGGACTGGGATCTCTAGCCAACGGCAGCCCTATCCTCTATATCCCGGCCTTTGCCATGTACGGTGCGTTATTGATTGGCCTCTTATTTGGCCTCTCTGCCTTTAATCTGATCCTGGGAGAAAGGCTCTTTCCGGATCTTAATCCAGTCAAGCGGGATGTCAGAGCTGGTGCAGTTTTACTGCTGACCTCCCTTTTGCCGTTTGTAGGCTGGTTCCTGTTATTCCCCTATGTGATCTGCCTCAGTGTTGGCGCGGTGGTGATCACTCTCTTCCAGAAAGATTATTATGGCTCCAAGAATTTGGCAATGAACTATGGTGTTGTTTACACTGCCTGGGGTTTGGGTGGCTTTATGGTTTCCCAACTTGGCAGCGTCATCAAAGACATATATGGCAGCTATGAATATGCCTATATTTTGGCTGCAACCATGCTCATTCTCGGCACAGCATTAATGATTTTCTTGAAATCTCCCCAAATAATGCAAAGCAAACCTAAAACAGGAAACGAAGCGGTTCCTGAACCTGTCCTTTAATAAACTGCTGTGACCATGAACAAAACGGGCTGCTACAATTATGTAGCAGCCCGTTTTTTATATCCCAATCAAATCTCACTTTCTATTGATAGATATCTTGCACTTGTTATTGTTTTGCATTCGAGTGCAACTTTTCCTCCATCTATCCTGTACTACAATATAGACATGGTTGTACCCGGGGAAGAGGCGTTAATCAGAAAGGTGAAAAAAGGTGATCTGGATGCTTATGGAGCGATCGTCCAGGATTACCAGTCTTCGGTGTTTAACGTCTGTTACCGTATTCTGGGGAACCGCCAGGAAGCAGAAGACCTGACTCAGGAGGCTTTTCTGCGGGCCTACCATCAAATCGCCAGTTTTGATCTCAGCCGGCCCTTTGGTCCCTGGATGCGCACCCTGGCAGCAAATCTATGTTTCAACCATCTAAAAAAGGCCCGTCTGAATCGGGTACCGTTGGAGGATGAACGGGATCAGCTGCCTGATGATCCCTGGCGCGGACCTGAAGGCGCTCTGGAAATCAACCAGGATCACCAGGCCTTATATCAGGCGATTTGGAACCTACCGGACATACAGCGCATGGCACTGGAACTGCGCCATTTCCAGGGATTAACATATCAAGAAATGGCGGAAGCCCTGAACCTGCCTCTGAATACTGTCCGCAGCCATCTCTACCGAGGACGCCAAAAACTGGCAGAGCTGCTGGAGGAAAATAATGAATAAATCACCCAACCACATCCCTCTCGACCAATTACAGGCCTACCTTGATCAAGGCCTGGACCAGGACGAATATCAGGAAATTGAATCCCACCTGGATCAATGCTCAGCATGCCGGGATAAATTTTCCAGCTTGGAGATGATTATTACTAAACTGGAAAACCTGCCCGATATTGAGCTGGAAAAAGACTTCACTATACCTGTGTTAACCCAGCTCCGGGAAGAGTCGAAAATTCTCCCTGGGAATAACCTGGACCCTGATCCTGGAAGCCCTGGGTGCCGCTGCAGTGATCGGGCTGCTCATTCCTGTTATTCAGGCAGCAAGTTGGCTGCCGCAGCTGATCGATACCCAAACTAAGATCCAGGCCGCAATAAACACCTTCCTGACCCAACTGGCCAGCAGCTGGCTGGTCTGGTGGACAGGACTGCGCCTGAATTTCGAGCAATTCACTACATCCCTCATATCATTCGACAGTCTGCCAGTAAGTGGAATCTCACCCTGGATTCTGGTTCTGGCTGCTGCTAGCTTAGGTTTACTGGCAAATTATTTCCTATTGAGATTTGACCCACTCAGGAATCAGAATCACAATAACTAAATCGGAGGATCTTATGGAAACTTTTTTCATCATTCTGCTCTCAATCATGTCGCTGGTCACCCTGGGAGCCAGTTTTATTTTCATCCGGGCCTTATTCCCGGTCCGAGTCGACAAGGTCCGCATAACACTTGAAACCCACTGGAAACGCTCTTTCTGGCTGGGATTAGTGAACACAATCTTGATCACGGTCTTAGTTGTAGGACTGGGATCTCTAGCCAACGGCAGCCCTATCCTCTATATCCCGGCCTTTGCCATATACGGCGCGTTATTGATTGGCCTCTTATTTGGCCTCTCTGCCTTTAATTTGATCCTGGGAGAAAGACTCTTTCCGGATCTTAATCCAGTCAAGCGGGATGTCAGAGCTGGTGCAGTTTTACTGTTGACCTCCCTTTTACCATTTGTAGGCTGGTTCCTGTTATTCCCGTATGTGATCAGCCTCAGTGTTGGCGCGGTGGTGATCACTCTCTTCCAGAACCGGAAAAAGAGGGAGAAGAAGGTCGAAAAGGAAAAATAAATCACAACCTGATCCAAAATCAGGAGACTCCCGGAGCTTGTAAAAGCTCCGGGAGTTTTTTTATTCACCTGCAACTTTCCAATACTAAACCTTGTATATCCCCATAGAAGAACCATCAAACGGGAGTACTATTCTCCTCCCGATCCAATTACCAAGGAGTAAATCATGGCAGATATGTACGCAATATTCGGCAGCTTAATTCTGGTTGGAATATCTTACCCGGCAATGTTAACCGCCTGGTGGCTTCTTTTCCCGGAACGGGTAGAAAAAGCCCGGATCAGGATCTCTGAAAAACCCAAAAAGAGTTTCGGCCTTGGGCTGCTGTATGGGGTTATCGCAGCCATCCCTGCGGCTATCCTATTCTCCCTGCCTGCCCAATTCACCCAGGTTTTAGCCTGGATCTGGTTGGTACTGGTTCTTGGTGCCGCCAGCCTCGGAGCAGCAGGAATTGCAGCTGAAATCGGATTGCGCCTGAACTGGAAGAATGATGGTGAGTTCCAATCCCTGGGTGCATTTATCCGCGGTGCAGCCATCCTGGAGCTGGCCTCCATCTTCCCGGTGATCGGTTGGCTTTTGATCATCCCGGTTGGCACCCTGAGTGGACTGGGCGGCGCGGTTCCCACTATCTTCAGGAAAAAAATAAAGGGAGAAAACCAAGAGAAGGCTGCCAAATAATGGACTTCACCCGGAGAGAATTCCTCAAAGTTTTGGGCATTCTGGGAGCCGGAGCAGGTGCAGCTGCTGGATGTTCCCCCCTGGCCAGCTACCTGCCATCCCGATCAGCTGGATTCCCCGATCCAGTCCGGGTATCCTCTCCAGAATGGCGGGTATTGAACCGTCTCAGTTTTGGTCCCCGACCGGAAGATCGCCAGCGATTGGTGGACATAGGCCTGGAAAACTATCTGGAAGAACAGCTCAGTCCCGAATCAATTTCAGATCATAAAACCAATCTGCTGTTGAGCGGGATCGAGGTGCTAAAAATGGATGCCGATGCCCTGCGCAACAGGGGAGACAAGATCTTTGATAACTACGATCCCTCTCTGGTTTTGGACGATTTTCGCCAGGCCACAACCTTACGCCAGGTCTACAGCAAAAAACAGCTGGAAGAGGTAATGGTGGAATTCTGGACCGACCATTTTAATATTTCAGTCCAAAAAGGTGACTGCTGGTTCCTCAAGGTCATTGATGATCGCGAGGTGATCCGGACACATGCTCTAGGAAACTTCCGGGAGTTGTTGGGCGCGTCAGCCCATTCCCCGGCCATGCTGGTTTACCTGGACAACCAGGAAAACCACAAAGACGCGCCCAACGAAAACTACGCCCGGGAGCTGCTGGAGCTGCACTCCCTGGGTGTTGATGGCGGCTACAGCCAGGAAGACGTTATGGAGCTGGCCCGCTGCCTGACCGGTTGGCGGGTCAAAGACCATTTCTGGCGCGGGCAGCTGAAATTCGATCAGGATGCCCATACACCGGGAGAGAAGACCGTGCTCGGAAAGACTATCCGCTCTGACGGGAAAGGCGAGATTGATCAGGTCCTGGACTTACTGGTGAAACATCCCTCCACTGCGAAAACAATATCAACCAAACTGGCCCGGCGTTTCCTGGCAGATGATCCATCCCCTGAGATCATAAACAAAGCCAGCCAAGTTTTCCTGGATAACCAGGGAGATATCAAGGCTGTCCTGCGGGTGATCCTGCTGGATGGTTTGACCCAGCCTTCAGGTGGAAGATCAGCCCTTGAAATATAAACGGCCGGTTAACTACCTGGTCTCTGCTTTGCGCAGCACAGGGGCGGATACTGACGGGGGAAAAGCTCTCCAGCGCTATTTAAAAAATATGGGACAGCCGCTATATGATTGGCCCACACCGGACGGTTATCCCGATACCGCTACCGCCTGGCAGGGAAACCTGCTTCCCCGCTGGCGTTTTGCCCTCGACCTGGTCCAAAACCAGATCAAGGGTACAAAATTTGATCTAGATACCTATCTGACCGATGTCCAGTCAGGGGATGCAGCCTTTTTTGTAGACCGGGTGTCCAATAATCTGCTGGGGGGAAGTTTACCCCCGTCCATGGAAATGGAACTGCTCTCCACCCTGGAAGAGGAGACCGGAATAAATCCCCGTCAGGCGGCTGAAGTTGTGATCGCCGGTGTTCTGGCATCCCCATCCTTCCAATGGCGATAATACTAAATAAAGGAATACGATGAATACAGAAATATCTGTCCCGAAAAAACATCAATGGCTGTTCTGGATCATCCTGGCAGCCTTTTCAACTTTCTTTGCGGAGGTCTTCTCCGGCTCCGACATGTTCCCATTTTTCAACGCCTGGGGAATCCTGGTTGTAGTTCCACTCTATGGGCTGCACATCATTCTGCTGGCCAGCCTGGTTTACAGGGCTGAGAAACCTCGCTTTTCCAGCCTGGTCTATGCCGGCATGCTTTTTGGCTTGTATGAAGCATATCTGACCAAAGTGCTCTGGGCACCTCCCTGGGGAGATCCGGTAATTATCGCCGGTTTTGCGCCAGTAGAGACCATGGTGTTGGTCTTCTGGTGGCATGCCTGGTTCTCCTTTATCATTCCTCTCCTCGTGGCTGAAAAACTACTCACTGGCTCAACCAGCCTGGGCCGCAGCCTTCCAGGCAAGATTGGAAAATTCTTCAACAGCTGGGGGGGTTTGGCTGCGGTCATGGCCTTCGGCGGTCTTTTCCAAAGCATCAATTCTCCTGACGTGGGTGCTTCCCTGCTTTCCGGGATATCCACCACGGCTGTTTTAGTTGGCCTGGTGCTGATATGGAAACGGGTTACAAGAGATCAGACATATTCCATGGCAGAATTACTGCCGAATCGGAGACAATTCAAATGGTTGTTAATCCCAGCAGGGATCATGTACCTGGCAATGGGGATCTTGATCCGGCCCGATTGGTATCCGGACTTTATTGGCCACCTGATGATCTGGATCCTGTACGCAATCACGATCTACCTATTTTCCAAAGCCAGAAGAAACCGCCCCTGAGCTGGAAGAAAAGGAGTTGGATAGTTGGACATCTAAACGATGGCTGCTCCTGGCCGGGATCTTCCCGCTGGCTGCCACGGCCGGGGAAATAGTACTTGGAGGGTTTTTTGAGCCCCTGGCTTTGATATTCTGGTTCGGCGGGATCATTTTCAGCCTGGCGATGTTCGTCAAAGCCTTGCGATTGACCTTCCCTAAAAATGGAGAACCACGGCATGCAGAAACATAAATCCCTGATATTCGCTCTGGCCCTGCTGATAATGGCAAGTGTCGCCTGCGATGGATCTAACGAAATAAACTCAGTTCCGTCCTACTCATCGATCCCCACCCCAACCAATCCTTTTCCAAAAGGGGATCGAATTCTGGAATTGGATGCCAATGCTTCGCAAAATCAGGATTTCGACCAGGCGATGGATCTGGCACGGGATCTGGGTGCTGAATTTATCCGGATTTCTGTGTTCTGGGATGATATTGAGACCGAGCCAGGTATTTACAACCCGGATCCCAACTGGCTGGCGATTGCCAATCAGTATTATTCATCTCATGATCTTGCCATTTCGCTCACTATCTCTGTACTCGATACCACTGAGATCCGGGTGCCTGGCGATTTAGTAGATAGATCCTTCTCAGATCCGGAAATGCAAAACAGGATTAGAGGACTGTTGGACTATGTAAAAACACAGCTGGTCGATGTGGATTTGACTTACCTGGCAATTGGAAATGAAATCGACGGTGTTCTCGGAAATGATCTGACCTTCTGGAATGATTACCGAGATTTCTTTGATCCTGCAGCTGAGTATGCCAGAGAGCTTTGGCCAGATCTTCCAGTCAGTACCAAGGTGACCTTTTATGGGTTAACTGGACCCGATGGCGGCCGCTGCCTACGACATGTATCTCAACTCGGACACAGTGATGACCACCTATTATCCATTGAATGGCGATTTTTCAGTCAAGGATCCAGAAGTTATCCTGCAAGATTTTCAGACTCTGGCAGATCTCTTTCCCGGGAAAGAGATTCTGATGACAGAAATCGGTTATCCATCAGGGGCAGAAAATGGGAGCAGCCCAGAACAACAGGCCGAGTTCGTGCATTATATGTTCCAGGCCTGGGATAAACACAAGGAGCAGATCACGGTTCTGTCCTATTCCTGGCTGTCTGATCTATCAAAGAATACAGTTAAGGAATATGAATCCTACTACGGCCTGTCCAGCAAAGGTTTTGGTGAGTTCCTGCGCACATTAGGTTTACGGACCTATGCTGGCAGCGGTGAAAATAAAATTGGCTTTGATGTCTTCAAAACCGAGGCCAAACTTAGAGGTTGGTAAAAGACAAGGAAAATTACATGTTGATAAAACAAAGATTTACAGACGCCGCGGCTGCCAAGGCAGCCCTGCCCCGCTTTTCCCGGTCATCACTGGCCGGGTTAGAGAATTACTCTCCTCATACAAGACTCACATTCAGTCCGTTGAACACCGCGCCCCGGGGTGATACCCTGATCGTGGTATTTCTGCGCGGTGCCGCAGACGGATTGAATATGGTCATCCCCCACGGAGACGAGGAATATCACCGTCTGCGGCCCAGCTTAAGGCTGCCGCGGCCGGATGATCCCCGGTCGCCAGACGACAGGCGAACAATAGACCTGGATGGATTTTTTGGTTTTCACCCTGCCCTCCGGCCGCTGTTGCCAGCCTGGGAGGCGGGGAAGTTGGCCTGTATCCAGGCCTGCGGCGCCCCGGATGAGTCCCGGTCACATTTCAAAGCTATGGAGCTGATGGAGCGGGGAGTCAGTGAAGAAAGCGGCCCATCCACTGGTTGGATCGGTCGCCACCTGGCCAATCTGAACACAGGCAACCCCTCTCCCCTGCGGGCCATTGGATTGGGGGAGCAAATCCCCCGCAGTCTCTATGGCCCTATTCCAGCCTCCTCTTTACGCTCTATCGCCGATTTCCATCTCGGCAGCTCCCGCGCATCCCAAGCCCTGGCCTCAGCTTTATCTGTACTCTATGCAGGCGAAAACGACCTTTGCATGATGGGGCAGGAAACATTGCAGATCATGGAAACACTGGAAAAATTGGATCCTGAAAACTACCTCTCTTCAGGGAGCACCTATCCTGAAAGTGATTTCGGGCGCGGATTGCAGCAGATAGCGATGTTGATCAAAGCTGAAGTTGGTCTGGAAACTGCCGCCATTGATCTGGGCGGCTGGGACACTCACTTTGCCCAGGGAGTACAGGATGGCCAAATGGCCAGGTTAATGGAAGATCTCAGCGCTGGTCTGGCTGCATTCCACAGCGACCTGGAAAAACAAATGTCCGGGATCACCCTGGTGGTGATGACCGAGTTCGGACGCCGGGCTTATGAAAATGCCAGCCTGGGCACAGACCACGGCCACGGCGGATTGATGTTCGTCCTAGGAGGATCTGTAAACGGCGGGCAGGTGATCATCACGCTGGCCAGGACTGGAAGAGGAAAACCTGGTTGGGCCGGGTGATCTGGCTGTAACCATCGATTACCGCGATGTACTGGGCGAGATCCTATCCAAACGATTGAACAGCCGCTCCCTGCCAGAGATCTTCCCCGGGTATGATCCCAAACCAGTGGGGGTGGTGAGATAAGAACGAAAGACTGAAAAAAAATTCCCCAAGAAATTTTTCAATAAAATGAAACACAATACAGTAACATCTCTTTTAAAACGAATCGCCTTCGTCCTGCTATCAGCCACTATAATGGTTTTCTTCTCGGAGAAGGCCTTTTGGTACATCCAGGGGTACGCCATCGTTGAGTTGGTGCTTTTTTATGCCATTCCTGTTGCTGCCAGCATCTGGGTCATTGACCTCTTGCAGGTCCAACGCTTTTCCGGTGTTGTCCTGGTGGGAGGATTATTCGGCTTCCTTGTTGAAGGCATCCTGACCCCGGTAGTCTACGAAGCTGGGCTTTTGGATCCAGTCATGCCCGCATACTTCGTTGGCTGGCATGGTTTGTTGAGTCTGGTCTTTGGATGGTATCTGATCCGTAAATGGCTCATTGAAGGAGAACAGAAACGCCTGTTCGTTGGCAGTATGGTTTTTGGATTATTCTGGGGGCTGTGGTCCCTAAACTACAGACTACCTGAAAGTATTCAGGAATTCGAAGCCTTAGTCCAGGCCGGAGAACATTTCCTACCCGGTGCCTGGCCTGTGCCCGATTTTGCTTTTTTCACCTTGGTTTTTACAGCCACGTTAATGGCTGGACATTGGCTGTTAGGCAGAAATATCTGGCAATCCCATTTTTCTATGAAGAAATGGGAGATCGGCCTCTTGGTTTTTGTGATGGGATTTATCTATGCTTTCCAGGTATTCCTTATCGTTCCCTTCGGATTTGTAAAATTATCAGTTCTGATCGCCCTGGTAGTCATTCCCCTCCTTATCCAAAAACGGAAGGACAATAAACCCAGCATCCTGGAGACACTTAAAGGGGAAATTAGATTTTCGGATACACTCCCTCTATTGGCCATTCCCCTGGCTGCCAGCCTGGTTTATGGTTTGGCTGCGATCATACCAGCAGCTGAAGATCCTGTCCGATTCATTTTTCATTCCCTCTATGCTATCCAGGCTATGGTTGGCGGTGGTGTTTTCATTTGGGCCTGGGTGGATAGTTGGAAGAAACTATCAAAAACGAATCCTAGATATCCTTTCCCCTATATATCTCGATTAAGATTCTTTCGTCTTCGAATTTTCTTATTCCAGCTGCAACTTCCCCCCACTAAATCCGTATATAATGACAGGAGTAAATAAGGAAAACAGGAGTAAAAGAATGTCACTTATTGGAAATATTATCTGGTTGATTTTTGGCGGGTTTTTAGCCGGGTTAGGCTACATTATCGGCGGGATCGCCCTCTGTTTAACAATTGTCGGCATCCCATTTGGGGTCCAGGCAATCAAGATCGGTGTTGCCACTTTCGCTCCCTTCGGCCGGGAGGTCAGGGATCATGAAAATGCCAACACTGTCGGCAACATCATCTTTAACATGATTTGGATCATCTTATTTGGTTGGGAAATCGCTGTTGCCCACCTGGTTCACGGGATCATCCTGGCCATTACCATCGTCGGCCTGCCCTTTGCCAAACAGCACTTCAAATTGATCCCACTGGCATTACTGCCTTTTGGACGCGGCTATAACTAACCCCCAGGCTTTATAAAGCGCTTCTCCTTGCTCTCCCCGCCTGCTGCAGCAGGCGGGGTTTTCGTGTTAAATAAATAGGATGCGGGATCAAACAAGAAACGGTTTCCTTAGAAGGAAACCGTTTCCTACACCTTTTATTTAACAGGTCCGACCTCTAATCCACTTTCCGTTGGGCAATGGCTTTTTTCACTTCACCGATCGCCTGGGTTACCTGAATATCACGAGGACAGGCATCTGTGCAGTTAAAGATCGTATGGCAGCGGTAAACCCCGAACTGCTCATTAAGGATCTCTAACCTTTCCATCGCAGCCTGATCGCGGCTGTCGAAAATAAATCGATGGGCATTAACGATCGCCGCAGGTCCAACATATTTTCCATTCACCCAGAATGATGGACAGCTGGTTGAGCAGGCGGCGCAGAGGATGCACTTGGTTGTGTCATCAAATCGCTCCCGTTCTTCCGGGCTCTGCAAACGTTCTTTTTTGGGTGGAGGGTCGTCATTCACAAAATAGGGCATCACCGAGCGGTAATGATCAAAAAACGGCTCCATATCCACGATCAGGTCTTTTTCAATCGGCAGACCCAGGATCGGTTCAATGACCACCTTTTTTGATTTTAGATCCTGGACCAGCACTTTACAGGCCAGGCGGTTGACACCATTGATCCGAATCGCATCTGATCCACATACCCCGTGGGCGCATGCTCTCCTGAACCCCAGAGTTCCATCTTCTTTCCCTTTAATCCTTTCCAGCAGGTCAAGAATACGGTCTGTGGGTTCGGCCTCCAGGGTAAATGTATCAAAGTGTTTTTTCTGGTCATCTTCCGGGTTATAACGAAAGATCTTCAGCGTTACCTGCATGGGACTCCCTCCTAGTACGACCGGACCTTAGGCTGATAATCTGTGATTGTGACCGGTTTATACGCCAGCCGGACGCCCCCATTTTCCATCCAGGCCAGGGTATGTTTTAGCCATTTTTTATCATCCCGATCTGGATAGTCATCCCGGGAATGAGCTCCCCGGCTTTCCTTTCGAGCCAGAGCAGACACCGCCGTTACATGGGCAACATCAATCAGGTTGCTTAGCTCCCAAGCCTCGATTAAATTCATGTTGTATTTCAACCCCTGGTCATCCACTTTAATATCTTTAAAACGTTCTTTTAATTCCGCCATCTTGTCGACAGCTTGTTTCATACCTTCCTCTACCCTGAAAACACCCACATGGTCTGCCATGACTACCTTCATTTCTGCGGCAACATCCACCATATTCTCTTTTCCAGAGCTGTTGCGAATATCAGTCAGCTGTTTCATTGCAAAAGCTTCCGGTTCAGGCGGCAGATCGGTATAGGGTTCACTTGCAGAATATTCCGCAGCCTTTAATCCGGAGTACTTGCCAAAAACGATCAGATCCAGCAGAGCATTGGTACCCAGGCGGTTGGCTCCGTGAACCGACACACAGGCAACTTCTCCGGCTGCATAGAGTCCTGGCAGGACTGTGTTATTTTCATCCACCACAACCTCACCATATTTATTGGTAGGGATGCCACCCATAGCGTAATGAGCTGTTGGCTGAACTGGCATGGGATCTGAGATCGGATTTACACCTATATAGGTCTCACAGAAATCGATGATATCCGGTAATTTACTGAGTATTTCACTGGCAGTCACCCTATAAGGGGTACCATCCGGGTTCTTCCTGCCGTCAATTTCAGCAAAATGATTAACTACTTCCGGAGTGACATCCAGGTTCATATAGTTCTTCCCATTCACTCCTCTGCCGGCTTTCATTTCCAGGTACATCGCCCGGCTGATCACATCCCTGGAAGCCAGGTCCTTCACTGTCGGGGCATAGGTTTCCATGAACCGGTCCCCTTCCCCGTTGATCAAAACTCCACCCTCACCTCGAACACCTTCTGTGATCAGGATGCCCATCCTGTATATTCCGGTAGGATGGAACTGGTAGAACTCCATATCTTCGGCAGGTATGCCCTTACGAAGAGTCAGGGCAACGCCATCCCCGGTATAGGAATAAGCATTGGAAGTAGTCTCCCAAACCCGGCCATGACCGCCAGTAGCGATGATGACTGCTTTTGCCTGGAAGATATGCATCTCACCTGTTGCCAGCTCAAGAGCAACCACACCGGCGGTTCTTCCATTCACGATTAACAGGTCCAAAACATAAAACTCATCGAAAAATCTAACGTTATTTTTAATGCTCTGCTGATAGAGAGTTTGAAGGATCATGTGGCCAGTGCGATCGGCTGCATAACAGGCCCTCCGCACAGGTTTTCCGGTGTCATTATTGGTATGCCCACCAAAGGGACGCTGGGCGATGGTGCCGTCTGGGTTGCGGCTGAACGGCAAGCCCATATGTTCCAGTTCATATACCGCGTCGACAGCTTCCGCGGCCATAAAATCAATGGCGTCCTGATCTCCCAGATAGTCACTGCCTTTCACAGTATCATAGGCGTGCCACTCCGGGTGGTCCTCCTCAGTGTTCCCCAGCGCAGCACCAATGCCTCCCTGGGCTGCTCCGGTATGGGACCGAGTAGGATACAGTTTGCTGATAACAGCTGTGCTGGCGTTTTTAGAAGCATATAAGGCTGCTGTTAATCCTGCTCCACCTGCGCCGACAACTAAGACTTCAAATTGATGTTTTTGCATATCAGTTCTCCACGCAGCTCCTTAGGAGCCGAGAATAACGTAAATACCCACCAGGCTTGAGAAGATCCACAATAAGAAAACCAGGAAACGCAGGGATGCCTGCCAGAAGCCCGGTTTAGAGTAATCTTCCACAACCACTCGCAGCCCGTTGAATCCATGAGTAGCCGCAAAAGCCACCGCCAGGATCTGAATGATCTGCCAGAATCCATTGGACCATAGATAAATATCAGGCACTTCGCTGTCCAATACATGGTTGGGGTTGGGGAAAAAAGCCCAGCGCATCAAAGTTCCCATATCCATCTGTGTTCTGGCGCCCATAACCAAACCAAGGCCGATGCCCAGGACTGCCAGCAGGATCAGGGATAGACCTGAAATGCGGGTAAAGATCCACATCAGGTATTCCAGGTTCCAGCTGGGTTTTGGCATAACTCTCGATCGCATTATTACCTCCGTGATTAACCCGCCAGGAAACGCCGGATCATGATAAAGGCTGTTAGAAGATAGAGAGGCAGGATCACAAACCATTCCAGCCAGGTTGATTCTTTCTGATAGCGGATCAACCGCGGCCAGGTATCCAGCAGGATGATCCGGAAGCCATTCACACCGTGGAAAATGGCACAGAAGACAATAAAGAGCTGGAAGTAGATCGATTCGTAAATGATATTTACAAAGATCCCCAGGTCACTGCCCAGCTGCTGGGTTAAAAATGAGGCCAGCACATGCAGCGTAACAAAAATAATGATCCCCAATCCGGAGATGCGATGGAGAATCCAAGCCAGCATGGGCCCCCCGCCTTTGTATTTTGCACCTGCGACCAAACCCACCTTGCGGCTTAACGCCATGGTTTCCTCCTTAGAACGTCAATCCGTATCTAACAGTTTTATCATGCATTTTAATCTGCTTCTTCAATTATCCCTTCATTATGTCATTTGAGGGTTGAATTATGAAAGTGACATATCTCACAGAATGTTAGTCAAAGATATCATCAGACTCGGAGAGGGTTCTGGTCTATAATGGGGGGATAATTTTCAGGATTTCCTTTTTTTCCTGAAAGACATACCGATCAATATCATAACTGGAGTGATTTATGCCCTCAAAATATCGCTCACCTGTAATGGACCGGCGAAGTTTTGTCAAAATCGTCACTGCATCCCTGGGATCGATGATGGCGGCCATTGTTGGACTGCCAATGATCCAGTATTTCATCTCACCTGCCCTTGGCAAAACCGGCGGGGATGACTGGATATCATTGGGTTCGCTGGAAAATTTCCCTTTTGATCTGCCCACCTTGTTTAATTTCAACATCGCCAAAGTCAATGGATGGGAAAAAAGCAGCCAGAGTTATGGAGTATTTGTCCTCAGAAAGGAAGGACAGGATCCCATCGTCTTTTCAGATGTCTGCACTCATCTCAGCTGCCGGGTGAATTGGGATTCAGAAATAGAGGAATTTTATTGTCCCTGCCACGCCGCTTTTTTCGATAAAGATGGCGAAGTGCTTTCCGGTCCACCCCCCCGTCCTCTGGATCGATTTGAAATCAGGCTTGATGGGGATCAGCTATTTATTCACCTCACGGAAGGTTAATATGTCAGAGAATGTATTCAGCTGGCTGGACGAACGTTTAGGATTAAAGACAATCTACGATACCATTCTGGATCGGAAAGTTCCCAAAGTGAACTGGTGGTTCACACTGGGAAGCGCCAGTCTTTTCCTCGGTTTAATGCAGGGGATCACTGGCATGCTGCTCTCAGTTTATTATGTGCCGACTCCTGATCATGCCTATGACAGCATCACCTTCATCATGACAGGTGTCCAGTTCGGCTGGCTGATACGGGGAATCCATCACTGGGGTGCATCCTTATTGATCCTGACAGCATTTATCCACATGCTGCGGGTCTTCTTTTACGGCGCGTATAAATATCCCCGGGAATTCACCTGGATCACAGGGGTAGTGCTCCTGATCTGCGCTCTGGGTATGGGATTTACAGGGTATCTGCTGCCCTGGAACCAGCGTTCCTACTGGGCTACGACAGTGGGCACTGAAATAGCCGGAACAGTTCCATGGCTGGGGGATTTCATTTTGAGAGTCCTGCGTGGTGGAACAGACCTCAGCGCTCTGACCCTGTCCCGGTTTTTCTCGATGCATATCTGGATCATCCCTGCCATTGTTCTGGCTGTTGTTGGTACACATCTGTACCTGGTGATCCGACTGGGCATCTCCAATATTCCTGATAAGGACAGCTGATCCAAATGTCCAGATCAGCGGACATTATTTAGGAGGGATCCTGTGAACGAAGAACATAAGAAAAAATATAAACAAAAATACGAGATAGCCAAACAGAACGGGGTTAAATTCTGGCCCGATATTATCTATAAAGACCTTCTGGTATCAGTTGGTTTGTTCATTTTGCTAATTGGTCTGGCAACATTTGTCGGTGTTGCATTTGAACCCAAGGCGGATCCCAGCGATTCCACTTATGTTCCCCGGCCTGAATGGTATTTTCTGTTTTTGTTTGAATTCCTGAAATTCGTACCAGGCAAAATCGAATGGGTAGGTACTTTTGTTATTCCAGTAGTCGGGATTCTGGCCCTACTAGCCCTTCCCTTGCTGGACAGGAATCCTCTCCGCCATTGGAGGAATCGCCTGACAGGCATCTCCATTATGGGTGTGGTTGTACTGGGAATGGTGGGATTGACCATTCGATCAGTAATTACCACTCCCAAAAACGAGGAAGGACTGGCCGCAAATACTCCCGCAGAAAAAATGATACTGGGCGGGGAGCTGTACGGGACCTATTGTGTGGAATGTCACGGACCGGATGGAGAAGGCGGTGAAATCATCGGGGTTGAAGGGCTGGAAGGCGTGTTTGTCAAATCGATAAGCAGCCGTGATGAAATGTACACCCGCACGGATGATACGCTGCATGCTATCGTTGATTATGGACAGCAGGATCTGGGTATGCCCCCTTACGGCCTGGCATACGGAGGGGAATTAAAAAAATCAGAGATAGATGCGCTGGTATTTTATATGCGTTATACCTGGGACGATCGGGCTGAACTGCCTGCTGATGCGGCCTCTGCCGGGGCGATTCCAGGAATCGCAGAAAATGAGGTCCCATCTTACGAGGTGCACATTTCCAGAATTATTCAACGCTACTGCCTTTCCTGCCATCGTCCAGGGAAAGAAAATAACAACTATCTGATGGGCTCCTACGAGGAAATTCTCACCACGGGTGATAATGCTGCCAACAACCTGATTGCAGGTGATCTCAACAGCTATCTGATCCAGACTATCAACGGAACAAGCATCTATGATGAAAATGGGGAACGGATCATCCAGCAAATGCCGCCTACCAAGTTGATAAAAGATGAATATATCAAAATCTTTGAAACCTGGGTACTGAATGGTATGCCAGAAACTGCTGCTGAGGCGGAAACCTTAAATCAATCCGAGTAAAAGAATCCAGGATGATATTAAATACGAAACGGTTTCCTGACAGGAAACCGTTTCGTTGTGTTTATTGGGGAAATCTTTTTACGGGGAAGCAAACAGAGTGGCTTCCAGGGTGTTCAATTTTGATGCCAACAGTTCAAGGTCTGTTTTAACTGAATAACCGTCACTATCAAGCTCGATAACGATCAAGTTATGGCGCTGGATCATATTTTCGACCACTTCAGCTTGATCTGCATTTAACAACCCTTTAAGAGTCTCAAGGGTTGAGCCAACTTTATCAAGAGCAAGTTTGGCATCCGCTTGATGGCCGAGCTCGACCGCCAGAGACGCATCTGCCACAGCAGCCCGGGCGCTCAGTAAGGTGATATGGGTAGTGATGTTATGGAGATCTTCAGTTAATTCAATATTTAGGTCTTCATATTGGCTGAGCCTTACGATTTCCTCTTCCAGGGAAAGGATTTTTTCATCCGCGGCAGCAAGGTCGTCATTAAGTACCTTCACCAGCTCAACTTCCGGCTGGTAGCGGAATGCCGTGTCAAAGAAAAAACCACCAGCAAAAGCGACGGCGATCACAACCATCCAAACCAGGAACTTTCTCCAGATCTTGCGGGCCTTGGATGGCTCAACTTTTTGAGGTTTTTCCTGGCTTTCTTCTTCAGAAACCTCAGTTTCGAACGAAGAGATGACTTCTGCCGCCGGTTCTTCTTCCGCGATCTGGGCTTCTAACTCAGCCTCGGTTATTTTTTGTTCAAGTTCATCTTGGGGTATTTCTTCATTAATTGTCATCCGAACCTCCTCGGTGATTTTCGTACTGGTATGGGACATTATACCTGATTCCATCTGGCTTACAGCTGATCAGAGAAGTACCAGGCGGAGTCAATTATTCTACAGCAGAAGAGCTGGCATCAAGCCAGCTCTTCTACCCATTAATCTTTGGAGAGATATGGATGGGTTGGGTTATTTCGCTTTGACCTTGATCGTCCTGGGAAGAGCTTCCTCTGCCACCGGGACCCGGAAAGACAGGATACCTTTCTCTAAATTGGCTTCGGATTTCTCCATATCGAGCAATTTCGGCAAGCGAATCACTCGCCGGAATTTACCACTGGGAATTTCTCTGCGCAGGAAATTGATATCTTCATCAGCAGCCTTAAATTCACCCTGGATAATAATAGTTTTTTCAACGATTTCGATTTCAACATCATCTGGTTCAAGACCAGGGACGATCATTTCGATCACGTAAGAATTATCATCAACACTTACATTGAGGGGAACATGGATTTCACTCTGGGCTGAGTCCAATTGATGAGCTGGATGGTGGTGAACTGGGCGACTCTGATATCGACTGTAAGGTTTAATATACATGGACATTTTTAACTCCTTCTAGAAACGGACAGTAAATTGTGATTTGTTATGAAATACATGATACATGCTCAGTATTAGAAAAACACAAACAAACTATTAGAGAAAAGCAAATGCTTTGTTGGTGATTTATTAACAGATTTTTATGATTCTTGGAGTTGGGAAGAGCGAAATCCAAAACTTTTATTTTCTTCCAACCAGGATCAGGTATGGAGAGTTATCAGAAAATGTGGCCCCGTCAAAATCCCCCAAAGTTTTGAGATTATCAAATCCGACTTCATTCAGTTCTTTCAGGTATGTATCCAGATTGGTGAGATAGTGTTCAGTTGACTGCGTCAGCCTTTCCACCTTCCCATCCGGGTGCAAATGATCGTATATCCAATCCCAGCTCAGCTTATCTTCCTGTGGGCTTACACTGCTGCTGACTTGAACCGGGAAACCTGTTTCCGGATGGATAATGGACGTTTCCAGGTCTGTAGTATCCTCATCCCCATTTTCCTGAATTTCTTTATGTAAGGCCAAAACCTGAACAGGGTTTGGCATACTGGCTGAAAATATCCCCTCGGGTTTAAGAAGTCCATATATCACGGATATCATCTTTCGGCGTTTGTCACTTGAAAAAGTGCTGTACGTGTTGCAGGGGATGATCACAGCACCAAAACTCCGGTCTGATTGAAAGCCAACGATATCCTCCTGAATGATCAGGGCTCTGTCCTGAACTTCTGGTTCCTTTTTTTCAAGGCAATCGCTAAGATATTGGATCGGTAGAGGATCTATATCCACACCGATGATTTCATGTCCGGCTTCCAGCAGCGGCAAGGTTACGCGCCCATGTCCACATCCAACCTCAAGAATTGGATCCTGACCTTCCGTCAAAGATTTCCAGAAGGGGATATCATCCAGGTATTCAGCATGATGGATTCTTATCAGATCAGTTTTCATTCTTTATCAACCCACTTCTAGGTGTCAGTCCTTGACTATAGCCAGTATAAAGATTATACTGCTTTGAGCTTAATAAATAGGTCATCGGGGTGTGGCGCAGTTGGGAGCGCGCCGCGTTTGGGACGCGGAGGTCGACGGTTCAAGTCCGTCCACCCCGACTTTGTTTTTAAGGACTTACCAGATAGTTTATCCTTTGTGCATGATGAAAAAATTACTATCTCAAGACTGATTTCAAGGAAAAGAGACTGGTATAATCAAAGAAAACCATCATCTGGTGAATCATTATGAGGATAATCGACCTTTCTAAATTTCAAGACGAATCAGGTGGATCAAACTTCTTAAAGACCGTCCAGGGAGTACTTTCCTATGGTTGGTCCTGGCAGCAATGCCGGAAAAGCCAATTTGAGTTAATTGAGATTCTTGAGACTGTACTGGGCAATGATTGTGTTCTTCTCCAGGATGTCAATATACCCAAAGTTGGAAGGCCAATTCCGATAGTATTGATCACGCCTGCCATGTTACTGGTAATCAACCCAAAAAACCAGCAGGGGTTTTTCAGAGCGGAAGGAAAACGATGGGAAGAGCTGGGAAGGGACGATGAATATCGCCTGGCGCAGACCAATCTAATCCGTGAAACCTGGCTGTACCAAAAAACCATCGAGGGATATCTCAAACAGCATAATTTTTCCGCGCCGATGGACCGAGGTGTGATGATCTTTGTTTCTCCGGAAACCGTCGTAGAATCCATCCGGCCCAGGGTTCGTGTCATCCAGGCAGATGGAATCCAAAATTTCGCCAGGGAACTGGCAATTTCAAAACCCGTTTTCAGTGATATGGATTTCAGGGCTGTTGTGAATTTATTGACCGAACCTCGTCTGCCAGATAAAACGAAAAAGAGAAAAGTAGCCCCGGAATTGCTGGAACCTATAGAATCAGAGCTGGATGAAACACTGGCAAAAGGGGTTGATAGCATCGAAAAGGTCACCCGGAAGGCCAACTTCACTCGCAGGGAGTGGGTTATCGTAGCATTACTTGTTGTTGGCGTAATAGGTGTTCTTATTGCGCTGATCATGTTGATAATATTTACTCTTTAAAATACAGACGGATCTTTTGTGTTCCTTTCCATCATCATACCCGCCTACAATGAAGAATCCCGCCTACCTGATACGCTTGAAAAGGTAGGCTCATTTCTTGACGCTCAAGATTATTCATCTGAGATCTTGATCGTTAACAATAACAGCACAGACAGAACTGCAGGAATCATCAAGAACTATACTTCCCGATTTTCTAATATAACTGGGTTATTTGAAGAACAACCTGGCAAAGGAGCAGCTGTTCGCTGTGGGATGTTACAAGCCCGCGGAGATTACGTCTTCATGTGTGACGCAGATCTCTCTATGCCCATTGATGAACTGAATAATTTCCTGCCTCCCCAACTGGAGGGATTTGATATAACAATAGCATCCAGAGAAGCACCTGGAGCGATTCGCTATCATGAACCCCACTTCCGCCACCTGGGCGGCAGGTTGATGAACTGGCTAATTCAGCTGTTAATTTTGCCAGGTTTAAATGACACCCAATGCGGATTTAAATGTTTTTCAGCTGAAGCGGTACAAGATCTTTTAATCACCAAACCCTGCCTGGCTGGTCGTTTGATATAGAACTGCTTTATATCGCACGGCAGCGGGGTTATAAAATCCATGAATTGCCTATTCCCTGGTATTTCCAGCAGGAAAGCAAAGTCCATGCTGTTCGTGATGCCCTCCAGATCCTGATGGATATCCAGACAATCCGTCAGAACGCCAAACAGGGTTTATATGACCCGGAGAATTGATCCTTCCCTGATCCCTGAAATCCCCGATCTCAGTTTCGAACGCACTCTTTGGAAAGAGGGATTATTTTATATTGCGGGTATAGATGAGGCTGGCAGAGGCTGTTTGGCAGGACCTGTGACAGCTGCTGCAGTGGTATTACCTCATAGGGATGGCCTGCTTGGATCTTTTTTCAGGTATCAGGGATTCTAAACAGCTTTCCAGAGAGGCGAGGGAAAGGCAGCAGAAGATTATTGAAGAGAACTGTCCAGCCTGGGCAGTAGGACAGGCTACCAATTTAGAGATCGATCGATATGGGATCGTTCCTGCAACTCGCCTGGCCGTGGATCGAGCGCTCAGGGATCTCGAACAGGCGCCCGATCATTTACTCGTTGATTACATAGTTTTACCCAACAATCCCCTGCCCCAGACCAGGCTTGTAAAAGGAGACGCCAGATCCCTGTCTATTGCGGCCGCGTCAATTCTCGCCAAAACCCACAGGGACAGATTGATGATCTCCCTGTCTGAAAAATATCCCGAATATGACCTGGCAACCAATAAAGGATATGGAACCGCTGCCCACCGGGAAGCGATCCAAAAATTTGGACCTTCTCCACTGCACAGGATGAGTTTTGCTCCGATGCGCCAGAAGTAGTTTTTTGTCATTTCCGCTTTATTCCTTTTAATAAAATCTTATCAATTGGTTCACCAAGTTCTTTATAAGGCCATTATTACGGACATCTCATAGTATGATAATTGAGAGTAAAGAATGAAATTATGGCGCCAAAACAAATTCACCCCTACGGCCAATGGCCGTCAGAAATAACACCTGAGATCTTCGCCCATCTCCTGAAGATCAGTGAACCAGCTTGGGGAGAGCATGGTTCTCTGTTCTGGCGGGAAAGATCCTCCTCCAGGACCAAAATCCAGATGATTTCCTCTCAAACCGGAGAGATTCGGCCAATTAGTGGAGATCTGAACATTGGTGGAGAGCTGTTGTATGGCGGCGGTGGATATACGAGCTCTGGAAACTCATTGATCGTGGTTGACAAAAACTCCCACCAACTTCATAAAATCAGTCCTGATGACTGCAAAATCAAACCTTTAACCACCTCCCTTGTTAGTGCCGCCTCCCCTGAGATCTCGCCTGATGGGAAATTTGTCACCTTTGTGCATTCAACCGGTGAACTGGATTCAATCAAGATCCTTAATCTATCTGGCATGGAGCCTGCCCAAACCCTGGTATCTGGTTCAGATTTCTTCAATTTCCCCCGCTGGCATCCTTCCAGCAAACTGATCGCCTGGATCAGTTGGGATCATCCTCATATGCCCTGGGACAGCAGTTCTTTATGGCTTGCTGAACTGGATCATTCAGCTGGATCTGGCTTGGTATCCAAAACTCTGGTTGCCGGGGGCAATGGTATGTCCATTTTACAACCAGAATTCTCTCCCGATGGCCGGTACCTGGCATATATTTCGGACCAAGATGGCTGGTGGCAAATTTATCTATTTGATTTAGATAGCGGGGAACATCATCAACTGACCAGCGTCAATGCTGAACACGGTCTGCCTCCCTGGCTGCAAAACCAACGATCCTATCAATTCTGCCAGGATACCAACCGGTTATATTTTCTTCGCAACCAGGAAGGCATTCGAAGCCTTTGGACTTATGATCCTTCATTACAGGAAGAAAGCAGGATCCAGTTAGATGAAGAATACACCTGGCTGGAAGATATTTCGATCTCTCCCACCGGCGATCGAATTGCCCTGGTCGCTTCCGGGGCAAACATTCCACCCAGACTAATAACCGCAGGGACTGACGGCCATACGGAAATCATCCGCCACACTGCGCTTGTCTATTTACCAAAGAATAACTTTTCAATCCCGGAACCCATATCCTGGCCTGGAAAAGACGATCAGGAAGTAAAAGGTTTATTTTACAGGCCAAAAAACCCTGCCTATATCGGGCAGGGGAAACCGCCCCTGATTGTGATCATTCACAGCGGTCCTACCCGCCAAAAATGGCTTGATTTCCAGACCCGTACACAGTACTTCACCAGTCGCGGATTCGCTGTTCTGGAAGTAAATTACCGCGGAAGCACTGGTTATGGCAGAAGCTACCGCCAGGCGTTGGCAGGCAAGTGGGGAGAAATTGATGTGGATGATTGTCTGAGTGGGCCAATCCACCTGGCGGACCTCGGATGGGTAGATGGAAAAAAAATGGTATTGATGGGCAGCAGCTCTGGCGGCTTAACTGTATATCAGATCCTGGTCAAATATCCTGGTATATTCCGAGCTGGCATAATTCTCTACGGTATCGTCAATCATCTTACTCTATTAAAGAACCCACCGAAATTTGAACGGTTTTATTCCGACTGGTTAATAGGTCCATATCCTGAGGCAAAAGATCTCTATCACCAGCGATCACCTATTTTCTCCGCAAATAAGATCCGGGATCCTGTGGCAATATTCCAGGGTGGCAAAGACCGGATCGTCCCCAAGGACCAGGCAGAACAGATCATCACTGAGCTCGAGAAAAACAAAGTTCCATATCTTTATCGACTTTATCCCGAGGAAGGCCATAGTTTTAAGAATATTGACACTCTGGAGGATTTTTATTCCCAATTGGAAATATTTCTGGCCGCCCATCTTTAGTGACCGTCTCAAATCAATTCGATAAAATCTAACCTACCAAAATTCAAGGTTCTTACCCTCGTTTAAAATAATTCTATAATACAATGTCAGTGATGAACCTGGTAAGCAGCTTTGCAATTAATATATTAAAATTCGTTTTCTTGTTAGCTGGAATCTGGAAATAATATGAAAGAATTTTTGGAACCCATCATAGATTTTCTTGAAGACCGCTCATCAAAACCTCTAAACAACGCTCGCTGGATATTGGTTTTATTGGTCTGGCTGATCTATATGGCAGCATTTCCCGCCCTCTATAAGAAGATGGGGCCGATAGCTCTCTCATTTTCTGGATTCCCGGTCTTTTTGACCAGCTGGCAGGCTGGTTTAAACGGAGGTCTTCTTTCGGCAATCCTGATCACAGTGGTCAACTGGGGCTTGATGTACTGGGTGGGAAATCACAACTGGTCCAGTATTATCCAAAGCTCTTTGATTGGTTTTGTGCTTCTGCTATTTGGAGGAGCGGTTGTGGGCCGGATGCATGATTTGCGCAGGAAGCTGGTCAAGGAATTAGGGGAGAGAGAAAGGATCGCGAAGAAATTTCAAAGCATCGTTGAAAGCTCAATTGACGGCATCACACTTGTGAATGAGGATGGAAAGGTCATTGAGTGGAACTACGGCCAGGAAAAGATCAGCGGTTGTAAAGCAGAAGATATCCTGGGGAAATATATCTGGGATGTGTATTTTGAATTGCAGCCAGATACCCTTAAAGTTCCTACCGCAAAGGATCAATTCAAGAAATCAGTTCAGGAAGCTCTCGATTCTGGCCAGGGATACTGGTTGAGCCAACTCACAGAAACTGAGATTCAGCAAGCAGATGGCTCACGTTTTTACATCCAAATCCGAAAATTTCCCATCAAGACAGATCAAGGTTTTATGATTGGGATCTCGTCTAGAGATGTCACTGAAAGGAAAAAAACTGAAAAATTGCTGCTTGAAAGTGAAGAGCGTTTCCGGGCCACCATAAGCCAGTCATCGGACGGTATTCTAGTATCAGATGAAAACTTGAAGATCATCGAATGGAGTTCAAGCCTGACCGAAATTTTTGGTTATACAAGCGAAGAAATGCTCAACCAGCCTATCTGGCAATTCCAATATTCCATCGTGCCAGAAGAGCAGCGTCCGCCGGGTTTACATGAGCATATAAAAGAGAGGGCCAAGCGAATTAAGGAGCAAGGCGGTTACACCCAGGAAGAGATGGTCAATGATTATGAAATCCAGGCTAAAGATGGCACCCGCAAGATCATCCAGATTTCATCATTTCCCATTAAAACCAGCCTGGGTACTTTATATGGTTCTATCGTACGTGATATCAGCGAACAAAAAATAATTGAACAACATTTGCAGCACGCCGCCACTCATGACTCCCTAACGGACATCCCCAACAGGACCTTGATGAAAGATCGCCTGCTCCATTCTCTTGCTAATGCAGATAGGAATGAAGAGCAGCTGGCAGTTTTATTTATAGACATTGATAATTTTAAAGAGGTGAACGATTCTTTTGGTCATGCCGCTGGGGATTTCCTATTGAAGAAATTCACAGATCGTGTCCTGGAACAGACAAGGAAGTGTGATACGCTCGCGCGAATCTCAGGAGATGAGTTTATCATGATCTTGGAGTCACTTCGCGATCCCGATCAAGCTGCCAATGTGGCCCAGAAAATTATAAATTTGGGAAGAGAACCCTACCAACTGGACGAGAAGATTATCCAGACAACAATAAGTGTGGGCATCAGCATATATCCCAAGGACGGGAGCGATCCAGCAGAACTCCTCCAAAGAGCCGACGCAGCCATGTACATGGTCAAACAAGCTGGTAAGAATAATTTTCAGTTCTACAGTAATCAATAACAAAAATCGATCTTCGGACAGACCAAATATGAAGGACAGTATTATGAAAAAGGAAATAGTAGTCCTTGGCGCCGGACTGGTAGGCAGTGCCATTATTTATGACCTCGCTTTAGAAAAGGAATTCCAGGTCACAGCCGCAGATATCAATCCCCAAGCCCTCAATAAAGCAGCAAAAATTCAAGGAGTAATTACAAAACAAGCTGATCTCTCAAAACCAGAGATCATCCAATCCCTGGTCAAAGATGCTGACCTGGTAATCTGCGCTGTCCCGGGTTTTATGGGCTATCAAACGCTGCAAGGGATCATCTCCGCCGGAAAAAACGTGGTTGATATCTCATTTTTCCCAGAAGATCCGTTTGGACTGGATGATCTGGCCAGAGAAAAAGGAGTGACGGCTGTAGTTGATTGCGGCGTTGCTCCGGGACTTTGTAATATCATCGCCGGCTATGTTGATGACAAGATAACTAAGACATCCTACTATCATTGTTATGTGGGAGGATTACCAGAGATCCGGGAATGGCCTTATGAATATAAAGCTGTGTTTTCTCCAGTAGATGTATTAGAAGAATATACTCGCCCTGCCCGCCTTGTTGAAAATGGTCAGGAAGTGATCTATCCAGCTCTCTCCGGGGTGGAATTGATTGACTTTCCAGCAGTCGGAGAATTGGAAGCCTTTAATACTGATGGCCTGCGGACACTGCGTCATACGCTTTCCATCCCCACAATGAAAGAGAAGACGCTGCGTTATCCAGGACACGCTGAACTGATGCGCATATTCCGCGAAAGTGGTTTTTTCAGCCCGGATCCAGTGGAAGTTAACGGCAGTGAAGTAATTCCACTGTCCCTAACCTCAAGGCTTCTTTTTGACCAGTGGTTATTGAAAGAAGGTGAAAAAGATCTGACTGTGATGCAGGTCGTTCTTAAAGGTAAGGTGGAAAACAAACAGGTCGTCTATCAATACGATCTACTTGATCATTTTGATGATAAGACCGGGATCACATCCATGGCCCGAACCACTGGGTATACCTGCACGATCGTCGCCCGGCAGATGTTAAAAGGAATGATCACCCATCAAGGAATCTGTCCACCAGAATTCCTGGGAAAGATACCCGGTCTTTTTGATGACCTGCTGGTTGAATATAAAAAGCGGGGCATAAACCTGAGAGAAACAATCAGTTGATCGATAACGTTCGTTCAGCTCACCAGGTAATTCAGGATCTAATGAACAAAGATTTTGATCAGCTGTTACAGTTGGCCGTCTCATTGGGCGCAAGCGAAGCCAAATTAATATCCAGCGATGAAATTGTCGTTGAAGATCAGTTGGCGTTAAAATGCTCAGAGCCGCAGTGTGAAAATTACGGCCTGTCATTCAGCTGCCCGCCTTTTGTAGATGGTCCTGATTCCTTTCGTAAATTGGTTATTACCAACCCCAGAGCTTTGGTTGTCCGCCTGATCATTCCCTCTCAGATGCTTCTCTCCTGGGAACGAACAGATCTGGGGCGGATCTTACACGAGCTTGTGGCCAGGATTGAGATAGAAGCGAAGGATCTTGGATATATCAATTCAGAAGCCTTCGCTGGAGGTTCCTGTAAAGAGTTATTTTGTGCGGACCATCTCAGATGCAGGCGGATCGAAGAAAATGGTCAATGCCGCCATCCAGACTTGGCTCGACCATCCATGTCGGGATACGGAATCGATGTATTTCAGCTGATCAAAAGCTGCGGGTGGCAGACAAATCTCAATCAACAGGAACAGATACCTGCCAAAGATCAGTTATCCTGGGTGGCAGGGTTAATTATGATCGGTCAGAAGAAATGACCTTAAGAAAAAAATATTATCTAAGGAGGCAAAAATGCCAAAATTAATAATTGAAGGTGTCGGTGAATTTGAAGTTCCAGTCGGTACACGGTTGGTGAACGCCCTCGAAGACCATGGAGGAGAACCCCTGCACCGCTGCGGCGGTTATGCCCGCTGTACAACCTGCCGGGTGGAATTTCTGGCCGGAGAACCTGAATTTATGACCGAAGCAGAAAAGGCCAAGCTTGAAAATAAAAAAGGAAGCCCGGGAAATTTTCGCTTATCCTGCCAATGTAAAGTAGACCATGACATGCACGTCAAGGTTCTAATGCCATTCAGTGAGAGCGGACTTGAAGATCCAGGTTCCAGACCGGAAGATCATATTACACCCTAAACGAGGACATCAATAGTGAAAGATGCCAATTCCGAAATTCCAGCAGGATTAAGAACCTGGTTTTTGATCCACTTCATTGTAGATATGCTTTTTGCAATCCCTCTTCTGTTCTTCCCGGAAGTGATCATGCCCTGGTTTGGTTGGGAATATGTTGACCCCGTGATGTCCAGGCTTGTGGGCGCTGCCCTACTGGGCATCGGGGGAGAATCGCTTTTCAGCAGAACAGCTGCACTGGAGACATTTCGAGCCTTACTGAGATTAAAGATAATCTGGGCTTGTGGTGCGATCCTGGCCCTGGCTTTGGGTCTGCTGGGTGGAGCTCCTCTCGCGGCCTGGGGATTCCTGGCGGTATTTATTGGCTTTCTGGGTGTTTGGATTTATTACAACATTCAAATAAGTGATCCCGTATAAAAAAAGCCCTCAGATCGAGGGCTTTTTTTTCATATATGTAATACCTAGTTGCTGTCCGCAGCCAACGCTTCCTCGATTACCAGCCGGAAGTTTTCGATCGGCTGGTTCCCAACCAGAAGTTGTCCATTTACCAGGAATGAAGGTGTTCCCGTGATGCCATTCTGCCGGGCCAGGCTTTCATCATCGGCTGCCCGGGATTGATAGGTTCGTTCTACGAGACAGGTTTCAAATTGATTTAGATCCAAATCCAGGATTTTTGCAAATTCAAGATAGAATTTGGAGTTCTCCGCCGTCCGGTTGCTGAATAATTTAACTTGATTGGTAAATACCAGGTCATGGAAATTCCAGAAGCTCTCTTGTTCACCTGCACAATAGGCAGCTTCTGCGGCCTGCAGCGTTGCTGAAGATCCTAACAAACCACCCACACTATGAAATCGCAGATACACGATACCTGTCTTGATAAATTCCTCTTCCAGCAATTTTTTGGTTTCAAGCCCAAAATCTGCGCAGTGAGTGCAGCCAAAATCAGAGAATTCATCTATTACAATTGGCGCATCCGGGTTACCCAATGCACTTAGACCTTCTTGCTGAACCTGTGTTAGTTCGGGTACGGTAACTTTATTATTGGATATGATCGCAAAAACAATCGCACCAATCACCAGGACAACACCCGCACCCATAATCCATAAAATGATATTATTCTGGCGCTGCCTTTTGCGGCGACGCTCTTGAATAGCTTGTTTTGAACTCATGCCAAATCCTCCATCTGTAAAACGGTTAATATACCCATTTTACACACCATTCTATTAAAAAAACAAGTTCTTATAAATATTTAAGGAAATCATTGATTTATTCTATCTCTTAGAAATAAAAAAAATCCACCCGGAGGTGGATTTTTCAGATCCATTCAAATTGATGTTATCTTTTTTCTTTCTTGTTTCCTAAGATGATCTTGGTGAGTTCCGCTGCAATCGAAGGTCCCAGCAAGAGAGGTAAAATCACTTCCCACTGGGTCCAGCCCAGGGGTGTTGTGTCGAAAATACCCTGCAGGAAAGGAATATAGACTACAGCCAGAAGCAAGATCAGGGAGGAGATTATGGCCCAGTTCATGACTTTATTCTTAAAAACACCGATCTTCAGGATCGGTACCCTTTCGGATCGAGCAGTGAAGGCTCTCACAAGTTCCGAGAACGACAGGGTCACAAAAGCCATTGTGGAAGCCATCTCGGGATAATTTTTCAATCCAATCCAATAAGCGACCAGAGTAACAGCAGTAATTGCCACTGTCTGAATACTGATACCGGTGAGCATAAATCGATTCAGGATTGGCTCCTCCGGGTCTCTAGGCGGCTGTTGCATCAGGTCCGGATCCCCTTTTTCGAGACCCAGGGCCAGGGCAGGCGCCCCATCGGTAACCAGGTTCAACCACAGGAGTTGGATCGCGCTCAGGGGCGATTTCCAGCCCAGCATAGTGGCCAGGAAAATAGTCGCGATCTCGGCGATATTGCAGGACAACAGGAAATAAACGAATTTTCTGATATTGCTGTAAATCACTCTGCCCTGTTCCACGGCCGAGACGATGCTGGCATAGTTATCATCAGTCAACACCATATCAGCGGTTTCTTTGGCAACATCTGTGCCGGTGATGCCCATAGCAATCCCGATATCTGCCTTCTTGATCGAGGGAGCATCATTAACCCCATCACCCGTCATGGCAACGACTTCATTATTAGATCGGAAGGCATCCACGATCCGTACTTTGTGCTCAGGGGAGACCCTGGCAAATACATCAGTGGTTTTTACCGCTTCCTTAAGTGCCTCTTCAGAGAGAACATCAAGTTCTTTACCGGTTATTACCCGGTGTCCTTCCTGAAGCAGCCCTATCTCCTGGGCAATAGCTTTGGCAGTATTGGGATAATCACCTGTGATCATCACAGTCCGGATGCCAGCCTCGCGGGCAGTCTGAAGGGCTGGCAGTACTTCAGGACGGGCTGGATCGATCATGCCCAGCAAGCCTACGAAGATCATCTCTGCTTCGACATTCTTATGCAATTCCCCATTTTGGTGATATTCCAGGTCCTTTAATACCCGATATGCCACACCAAGCACACGCAGCGCCTGAGAAGTCATCCTGTCATTGGCAGCCAGGATCCGCTGCCGCTGTTCATCATCCAGGGGAATTGCAACATCATCGCGGCTCTGATAATGGGTGCAGCCTTCCAGGACAATGTCTGGAGCACCTTTTTGAGCGACTACATACCAGGCCTGTTGTTTCTGGTCAAGAAATGGAGATACATCTCCCGCTTCCGGCTGATTGATAGCATGAACCGTTACCATCCTCTTGCGTTCAGAATCAAAGGGTATCTCCTCGATACGCGGATAAGCCTGGGACAACGGGCTTGGCAGCGCGCCGCCTTTAGCCGCAGCAACCAGCAATGCGCCTTCTGTAGGATCCCCCACCATCCGGATGGTTTTCTTGCCTTTTTCGTCATAATCCGTTTCCAGGATGGCGTCGTTATTTAATGCGCCGATCCAAAGTGCAGTCCGGATGCCGGGATACTCTGCTGCCAGATCCACAACCTCACCATCACACAGAAAATCACCTTCAATGTTATATCCCGTACCTGTTATATCCAGGAATTCACCATCAACTGCTATATTGGTTACAGTCATTTCATTCTGGGTCAGGGTGCCGGTTTTATCAGAACAGATAATGGTAGCCGAACCCAGAGTTTCTACGGATGAAAGCTTTCTTACCAAAGCGTTGCGGGCAATCATTTCCTGCATACCTAGAGCCAGTGTGATCGTGACCACAGCCGGCAATCCTTCTGGCACTGCTGCGATCGCCAGGCTTACAGCAATGATGAACATTTCCAGAGGAGGAGTACCGGTGATCATACCCTCCACAAATACAATTCCGCTGATGACCAGGGTCACCCAGCCCAGGGTGCGGCCAAAACTGTCCAGCCGTTTTTGCAGGGGCGTCTCACCTTCTTCTACAGACTGGAGCATAGTCGCGATCTGACCAATTTCAGTGGACATTCCGGTATTGGTTACCACACCCACTCCACGGCCGTAACTTACCACCGTGCCGGTATAGGCCATGTTTTTTCGGTCACCGAGGGAAGCGTCTTCTTCCAATTCCAGCTGGGCTTTTTTTGTCACCGCCACTGACTCACCGGTCAGAGCTGCTTCCTCAATTCTCAGATTTACAGTTTCCAGCAATCTCACATCAGCAGGAACAAAATTCCCTGCTTCCAGGAAGACGATATCACCCGGCACAACCTCTCGGGCTGGTATCGCCTGGCGGTGACCTTCCCTGAGCACATTAGCATCCGGGGAGGCCATCTTTTTCAGCGCGGCCAAAGCCTCTTCAGCCCTGCTCTCCTGGATCACTCCCAGACCGGCATTTAAAAGCACAATGGTCATGATAGCCGCGGCTTCCACCCAGTCACCCAAAACTGCAGAGATCACTGCTGCTACCAGCAGCAAAATGACTACAAAGTTGGCAAATTGTTCATAGATCTTGACCCAGACGCTGGCCGGTGGGGCTTCCTGGAGCTCGTTCATCCCATAGGATATTTGGCGTTTTTTTGCTTCTGCAGCCGATAAACCATCCTCACGGCTGACCTCCAGGCTGGAGACCACCCGGGCACTATCCAAAGCATGCCAGTTTTCAGTAATTTGATTTTTCTCTTCAATTTGATTTTGGTCTTTATTCACAATTTCCGCTCCCCAAAAAAATTCTCCGTTATGTAGAAAAACAGCCGGAGGGCTTATTCTCCAGCTGTTTGGTCTTCAGTAGGTTCTAAGCCGCCAGGTACTTCTACAAAGAAATACCAATCCGGGATGGTTTCCAGGCGATTCGAGGGTTCAAAAATCGGACCGATTCGAACACCCTTCACTGCGGAGGAAACTCCATAGGTATAAACCGGATAATAGAGCGGCAATGCCGGCAGCTGATCGTGAAATCGAACCTGGAAGTTCTTATATAATCTTGCCCTCTCACCAATGTCCAGGATAATGCGGGCCTGCTCCAGATATTCACTGGCCTGGCGGTCATTCCACATGGAGTAGTTTTGCCCTCCCGTGGCCTGAGCCTGATGCCAGAATGGATAAGGATCCGGATCCGGCATACTGGTAAGGTTCAAATCAACCAGAGCTGCCTCATAATCACGATAATCCAGCCTGTTCAAGACTTCCTGGTAAGGCAGAGCCAAGAGGGTCACGTCATATCCCAGGGCAGACCAGTTGATCTCGATTGCCTGAGCGATCTGACTATGCAGTCCAGTTTCAGGATAGATCAATTCAACGGCCAACCGGTCACCATCTTCATTGGTCCGGGCAAGACCGCCCTCGCCCGGGAAAGAATAACCAAGGTCACGGATGATCTCAATAGCTTGTTCTGGATCAAACTCATATCGCGGAATATTATCAAAATATGCCCAGGTACTTGGGAAAATTGGACCATCTGCAATAATCGCCTGCCCCTGGTTGATATGATCGACCAGGTACTGCCGGTTGATCCCATGCAGCAAGGCTTTCCGCATTTCTACATCCTGGAAATAGGGGGTTTCAGGATTATCCAGATTCAATAAGACCAGGGTCATCTCGGGTAATCGGCTCGTATAGAGTTTTAAATTCTCGTCAACCAGGGCGTCTGCTAATATTTCTTCAGTGACCTCACCAATTCCCTGGATCTCTCCCGCCAGATATGCATCCCAAACAGCCTGATAGTCAGGGTAATAGAGGAATACTACCTGGTCTAAAAAGGCATTTTCCCCATAAAATTCCCTGTTTTTCTTTAATACAACTCCGCTGATCTGATCATCTACAATAACAAGTCGATCAAACTGGAAAGGACCAGTACCAATTGGTTGAAGGTTATAAGGGGCATCCACGATATCCTGAACCGACATCTCTCCCAGAAGGTGCGCTGGCAGAATACCAAAATCAAGATAATCCAGGAATGGTGCAAAAGCTTCCGGCAGCCTGAACTGAATAGTTATTTCATCTAGAGCAACAATTTCAATTTCCTGCCAGAATAAAGCCAGATCCTCCGGTACCGGAAATTCAGGGTTTTTCAGCAAGTTAACTGTAAACACCACGTCTTCACTGGTGACTGGCTGACCGTCATGCCAGAATGCGTCAGTGCGGAGTGAAAAATTATATACATCTCCATTCCTGGAGATACCCCAGGAATTAGACAGGTCGGGTTGAGGTAATCCTGTACTGTCAAACTGGATCAATCCGCTGTAGATCAAACTGCTTGGATCTTGATCAGGGGGGTTAAAAATTGCCAGAAGTGGATTTAACCGCATCAATGAACCAACGATACCTTCAGTGTAAATCCCCCCGCTGGTTGGTTCTGGAGCCTCAACAAGCACAGGTTCCGCTTGTTGACCCCATAATACAAAACCGATGACAACTAATGCCAGGACAATTATTAAAATCTGCCAGCGCAGCTTTTTTATCAATTTCATGGGCATTTTCCTGCTGTAATAAAAGCCTTCTCTCCCCTTGGTGTTAAACCTAGCCGGAAAACATGGAGTTCCATATTTTCCGGCGATCCTTTGGCATTGAACTGCATTCTATAACATGCCAGGCTTCATATTAAACTGTTACAATTACTGAGGCAATTGCCAAACCAAAAAACAATACACTAAGTCCGATTGTAACGCGAAATAGGGTCTTTTCAATACCTCGCCGGGCAGAGAAAACACCACCAGCATCACCGCCAGTTAAACCACCCAGACCTGCTCCTTTGCTCTGCAGAATCACACTGGCAATCAGGGCAATGGATGTAATGATCAATCCGATATTCAAGTATGTTGACACAAAAACCTCCCAGACAAGAAGAAACCAGGAAACTTTATCCTGTTTCCGCTAATCTTTTAACTTATAACCTGCTGTTCTGATATCAAGCAGGGCGATTATACCTTCTCTACTGGGAGAACGTCAAGAAGTTCCTCTTCCAACGAATCTAAGCAGGTTTGCTGATACCAGGAAATCCTCACTAACTACACCAGCATTCAGAGGTATTTATGTTAGAAATCGCCATTAACCTTCATATGCACACTCGCCATTCAGATGGCACAGGAACCCATCAGGATATTGCCGAATCCGCGATCAAAGCTGGGCTGGAGGCGGTGATCGTCACCGACCACAATATCCTCGTCCAGGAGCAGGAAGGATACTACGCCAAGGGCGAAGACACTGTCCTGGTGCTGATCGGTGAAGAGATCCATGACAATAACACCGAGCAAAGAAATAATCACTTATTAGTCTTTGGTGTCAACAGCGAACTGGCTGATATGGCTCCTGATACGCAGGGCCTGATCACAAAAATAGCGCAGGAAGGTGGATTATCGTTTTTAGCCCATCCTATCGATCCCGCTGCTCCTAAGTTCAACCAGGGGAATTTTTCATGGGATAAATGGGATGTAAGCGGTTTTACAGGGATTGAGATCTGGAATGGATTCTCAGAATTCAAGACCAGGCTGGATGGCATTCCAGCCGCTCTTTGGTATGCTTTCAATCCTCAGCGGATCTCCCGGGGACCGATTCCTGAAACGATGATGATCTGGGATCGATTGACCGCTGGCGGTAACAAAATCGTAGCGGTGGGGGGATCAGACGCCCATGCCATGCATGCCAACCTGGGTCCAATTAAACGGACGGTGTTCCCCTACTTGTATCATTTCCAGAGCGTGAACACCCATTTGCTTCTTCCAGAGCCCCTATCAGGAGATCTTGATCCAGACAAAAGTCTGGTTTATGATGCGCTGCGCCAGGGGCATGCATTCATCGGCTATGATTTACCCCACTCCACAAAAGGATTCCGTTTCACCGGAACCGGGAAAGGGGGAAATGCAGTGATGGGCGACGAGATCTTCCTGGAGGACGGTATCACCCTTCAAATCAACCTACCCAGAAGCGCAGAATGTATTTTAATAAAGAACGGGGAACCGATAAAAGAATGGCAGAATAAACAGGTTTGTACATTTTCAGCTACCCAGCCGGGTGTTTATAGGGTTGAGGTGTACCTTCCATTCTTAGGACGCAGGCGAGGCTGGATTTTCAGCAATCCAATTTATATTCGTGAGTGAGGAAGGCATGGAATTTAAGCTACAGGCACCATTTCAACCCATGGGTGATCAACCCCAGGCTATAAAAAAACTCATTCAGGGTATTAAGGATGGGGAACAGCACCAGGTCCTTCTGGGTGCCACTGGGACTGGAAAAACCTATACCATTGCCAACGTGATCCAGGAAATGCAGCTCCCGGCTCTGATTATCGCTCATAACAAGACACTGGCCGCCCAACTTTACGCAGAATTCAAATCCTTCTTCCCTGAAAACGCAGTGGAATATTTTGTCAGTTATTACGACTATTACCAGCCCGAAGCCTATGTACCTCACCATGACCTCTTCATCGAAAAAGAAACTGACATAAATGAGGAAATTGAAAGATTGCGCCTGGCGGCCACCACCGCCCTGATGTCGCGCAAGGATGTCATTATTGTCGCTTCTGTCTCGTGTATCTACGGTCTGGGAAATCCTGAAGCTTACGGCAGCGTGGTGATTGAATTGCAAGTAGGTTCTGTTTACCGCAGGAATGCCCTGCTCCGTCAGCTGATCGAAGGCCAATACAGCAGGAATGATATCGATCTCAAACCCGGTTCCTTCCGCGTCCGGGGAGACACCCTGGAGATTGCTCCAGCGTATGATGATCAGTTTGTTTACCGGATCTCTTTTTTTGGAGATGAAGTGGAACGTATCACTCGCATAGATCAGGGTGACAGCTGAACTCCTGGAAGAGATCCAGGAAGTGAGTATTTTCCCGGCCAAACACTTTATTACCGACGAAGAAAAACTCCTTCAGGCAATTGAAGATATAGAACAGGAGTTAAAGGATCAGGTCAGTACATTCAACAGGCAGGGGAAATTATTAGAAGCCCAGCGGATTGAACAGCGCTGTAAATACGATCTGGAAATGCTGCGGGAGATAGGTTATTGTTCCGGCATTGAAAACTATTCCCGCCATCTCGACCAGCGGCCGGTCAACTCCCCTCCCTGGACAATGATGGATTACCTTCCGCAGGACTATCTCTTGATCCTGGATGAATCTCACATGACCATACCGCAGGTCCGGGGCATGTTTAATGGCGACAGATCCCGCAAAGCTACCCTGGTGGAATACGGGTTCCGTTTGCCCTCTGCGCTGGATAACCGGCCCCTGAAATTTGAGGAATTTGAAGAAAAAATGGGTTATACCATTTACACCTCTGCCACACCTGGTCCCTACGAGCTGAACAAGGTCGAGAATGTGATAGATCAGGTAATCCGTCCCACGGGTTTGATCGACCCTACTGTAATTGTTCGTCCCATTGAGGGGCAGGTAGATGATCTGATCGGTGAGATTTATCAACGTTCAGAACGCAACGAGCGGGTGCTGGTCACCACTCTCACCAAGCGCATGGCCGAAGACCTCTCCAAGTATCTTGAAGACAGCGGCATAAAGGTCCATTATCTGCATTCGGAGATCGACACCCTTGAGCGGGTGGGAATCCTGCGTGACCTGCGGCTGGGAATCTACGATGTCGTAGTTGGCATTAACTTACTCCGGGAAGGTTTAGACCTGCCGGAAGTATCTCTGGTAGCGATCCTTGATGCGGACAAAGCAGGGTTTCTGCGGTCTGACACAGCGCTGATCCAGACCATCGGACGGGCTGCGCGACATATAGAGGGTACAGTGATCATGTATGCCGACAAAGTTACTCCGGCGATGCAAACAGCTCTGGATGAGACCAACCGCAGGCGCCAGATCCAGGCTGAATATAATCAGAAACACGGGATTGAGCCAGCAAGTATTACAAAAACCATCTCCGACATCACAGAGAGGGTAACAATGGGCGCCATCAAGGAAGAAGGCGCTGATTACCAGGCTGGCCTGGCAGGGATCCCAGTACCTGAGTTGAAGAAAATCATCCAGGAACTTGAAAAACAGATGCTGGTCGCAGCAGAGAATTTGGAGTTTGAAACCGCAGCCGGTTTGAGAGATCGGATATTTGAACTCCGTGAGCTGCTGGCTTTACAGACAGATATGAAACCGTGGGAAAAGATCAATCTGCTGGCGGGGAAGGATGTATAGGACGGAAGACAGAGGACAGATCACAGAGAACCGAATGCTGATTACTGATCAAAAATTCTGTGATATTGATAGTATGTGTGGGGGATCAAATTCTTTTCATCTTTGGGATAAAATTCTTCCGCAACCAAATCCCACTCTTCGTCATCAATAACCGGGAAATAAACATCAACATCTACCCTGGTATGAACTCTGGTCAGGTAAAGTCTATCTGCCAGAGGTAAAGCTTCCTGATAAATCTCAGCGCCCCCAATAATAAAAACCTCTTTCTCTCCGGCGCTTTCCGCCCTGGCCAGCGCTTCATTTAAGCTTGCTGATGTAAAACACTCCGGCGCCTCAAACTCGGGGTTCCGGGTCAGAATGATCATCTGTCTGCCCACCAGAGCTGAGCCAATCGACTGGAATGTCTTCCTTCCGACAACCAGGTGATGCCCCATGGTCACTTGCTTAAATCGGGCCAGATCCGCTGGCAAATGCCAGGGGATTTGATTATCAAGGCCAATACCTCCTTCTTCATCAACGGCAGCAATAAGAGAGATGATCATACAGAGACCTTGGCCTTAATGTGGGGATGAGCCTGGTAGTTTTCCAGCTGAAAATCCTCATATTCAAAATCAAACAAGGAATCAACCTCTGGATTGATCTTCATCACTGGCAGAGGATAGGGTTTTCGTTCCAGCTGCATCCGGGCTTTTTCCAAATGATCCTGATATAGATGCGTATCCCCCAGGGTATGCACAAAATCTCCATAATCCAGGCCGCAGACCTGGGCCATCATCATCGTTAATAAAGCATAAGAGGCAATATTAAAAGGAACTCCCAGGAATACATCTGCTGAACGCTGATAAAGCTGGCAGGATAGTTTTCCCTCAGCAACATAAAACTGGAACAACAGGTGGCAGGGCGGCAAGGCCATTTTTTCGATCTGCCCCACATTCCAGGCGCTGACCAGGATGCGCCGAGAGTTTGGCTGGTTTTTGATCTGTTCCACCGCCTGGGCGATCTGGTCAACTACACCCCCTTCACTATCCTCCCAGAAGCGCCACTGAAAACCATAGACCGGTCCCAGCTCGCCATGCTCATCAGCCCACTCATCCCAAATTCGGACGCCATGTTTTTTGAGATATTGAATATTGGTTTCACCCTTCAGGAACCACAACAACTCATAGATGATGGATTTCAGGTGCAGTTTTTTTGTTGTCAGCAGTGGAAATCCCTCACTGAGATCAAACCGCATCTGGTAGCCAAAAACAGCTTTGGTCCCGGTTCCAGTCCGGTCCCCTTTATCAACACCCTTATCAAGAATATGCTGCATCAGATCCAGATACTGCCGCATTTTCACCTCATCGATAAAAAATTATGAAAATAAAACCTATGGTGGCGTAATGCCAATATAGATCTCATCGTAATAAAGATGTGTCAATGTACCTTCAGTCGCTGACAAACACTGCTGCAGGCCTAAACGCAAGGAACTTACACCTTGCAATCGATCTTCGGTTATGCCAAAACTGACTTTATTCCAAGTATTAGAATCCAGGTCAACACAACCTGTGCCCTGGGTTGAGATAGTTCCACCATTTGCATCCAGGAACTCAACAGTGACAAAGGCATCTGCCCCATCAGGTGTCATAGCCCATACCTGGACCACATGCCAGGCAGCTACATCCACCGGGATAGGATCTACTAAAAACCATCCAGGGAATCCTTTATTGGCTGATTTTGTTGCGCTTACTAATAATGAATACTGTCCATCCCTGGCCTGTTCCATCGTCCATTCAGCTGCCAGATCTGTGTTTTTTGCGTCAATGTACCAGCCAGGTACGACTGATTCCGGGTTGGCTTCAAATGACATATTGGCCAGGAAATTTCCTCCACTGGCTGGTTGGACTTCTACAGCTGGTGGAAGCTCGGTTGGATCCGGGACAGTTTCAATCGCTGAAAATATTTTTCCTTCACAAGTGAATGGATCCCAATCTGTCATCGAGAATTGTCCCTGTTCCCAGCGCTGGAACGTCTGGATCAAATCAGTTGGCGTCCCAAAACATACTTCATCAAAACCTGCCGCTGCTTGAGACTCTTCCATTACCAGCCGTTGCGCTTCGATCTCGTCTTCACCCATGCCGGAATCAAGCAATTGCTGAACTGCTTCCTCGGAAAAAGAGACTTTAACTTCATCGGTGATCACAGAGAACTCACATTGATCATCCAAGGTCCTGTGACGACAAACTGCAAAGTTGTTGAAACCTCAGCACCCATAAAATCCAAACTTTGGGAGTAATGCAGGCTGGATTCCTGGCAGGTTTCCAGCAAATTATAAAAACAATCCAGGTCTGATCCACACTCGGTAAATCCTACCGTTGGAGTCGACTCAGGTTCAGGTGTGGGTTCCGGTTCTGAGTTTGGGGCAGATGTTTCAGTGTTGGCCTCTTTCTGCCCAGAATCAATGGAGATGACCGAAGGTGACAAGCAGGAACCGCATAAAAAAACAAGCGCTGCAAGACAAAGAATTTTTATTCCCCGGATCATAAATCCTCCTTGACCATGTGGTTCTGTCTGGCTGTTCTGGTATCTAATGATAGCTTATCATATTTCCCAAACAGCTGCGACCGGGTTGGTCTGATAGAATAATTATCAGTAAATATGAGGAAAGATCATCATGACAGCAAATAACGTAACCCGGTTCCTGGAGAGCCGGAAAGTCCCCTATACAGTCTTCGAACTCCCCGCCAAAAAACTTGGCGGAGAAGAAACCGCCCGGTTATTGAATGCCCCTGCAGGGATCGTTTTTAAGAGTATTGTGATCCTTCGGAAGGTTTCTGGAAAACCAATCCTGGCAGTGGTACCTGGAGATCGGGAGGTCAACTTAAAAAAGCTGGCCCAAACCGTAGGAGAGAAGAAGGTTTCACCCGCCACCCAGAGAGAAGCAGAGAATATTTCCAAGCTGCAGGTCGGGGGCATATCCCCTTTGGCTCTAATCAATAAGGGTTTTGAGATAGTCATTCACAGTTCAGTTCTTGGGTTTGAAGAAGTCCACGTTTCAGGTGGAGAACGAGGCGTTAATATCCGCCTGAAATCCAGTGACCTGATCGATTTAACCAGGGCCAGGGTCTCTGATATCTGCTAACAATCAACCCTTGATCACTACCAGCGGTTTAAGCTGAGCAACCTTGACAGCAATGCCAGCATTAGTAACAGTTTCTACAACAGCGTCCACATCCTTATAAGCAGCCGGGGCTTCTTCCGCCAGGCCGGCCATGGATCCCGCCCGGACCCTGATCCCATCCCTCTGTAATTCTTTTAACAGATTTTCCCCAAAAATATTCTTTTTCGCCTGAGAGCGGCTCATCACCCTGCCCGCCCCATGGCAGCAGGATCCAAAAGAACGCGTCATGGCTTCCGTTGTCCCTCGCAGCACCCAGGACGATGTGCCCATACTTCCCGGTACCAAAACAGGCTGACCTATCTTTCGATATTCGGAAGGCAATTCTCTTGATCCGGGTCCAAAAGCCCGGGTGGCCCCCTTGCGGTGGACACATACCTTATGTCAGTTCCGTCTATTTGATGAGTCTCTATCTTTCCGATATTATGGGCTACATCATATACAAGACGCAGGTGCCAATCGCTCACAACCCCTGCCAGAACACGCTCAAATGCCTCCCGGGCATAATGGCTCAAAACCTGGCGGTTAGCAAAAGCATAGTTTGCCGCGCAGGCCATGGCGGAAAGGTAAGCCTCTCCTTCCGGACTGTTCATCGGAGCACAGACCAAAGCCCTATCTGGCAGATCAATGCCGTATTTATCTACGGCGCTTTGCAGGCTTTTAACATAATCCGAACAAACCTGGTGGCCCAAACCGCGGGAACCGCAGTGGATTTGTAATGCCAGATCACCTTCAATTAAACCCATCGCCCGGGCTGCCGGCTCATCAAAGACTTTCGAGACCAGGTCGATCTCAATAAAATGGTTGCCGGCACCCAATGATCCCACCTGTTCTGTTCCCCGCTTCAAGGCCCGCGGACTCAGGAACCTGGGATCCGCACCTGGAATCTGGCCTTGATCTTCTGTCCTCCGTAAATCCTGATCTGTTGCGAATCCTTTTTCCTTGGCCCAGCGGGATCCATTCCGGCAAACAGATTCAACCTCCTTGATTGATAATCGATGGTGCCCACCCGTCCCTACACCACTGGGACATAACTGATTTAACATCGTCGCCAACTCGTCAAGATATGGCTTTCCTTCCTGGTAGGATAACCGGCTGCTTAATAAACGCACACCACAGTTGATATCGTATCCGATCCCCCCCGGGGAGATCGCTCCTTCTGGATAACGTGTAGCTGCCACACCTCCAATTGGGAAACCATAACCCTGGTGCATATCCGGCATTACCTTAACTGATCCCACCAACCCAGGCAGAGAACAAGCGTTTACAGCTTGTTCCAGGGATTTGTCCCTGCTCAGATCTTCCAGCAGAGCTTCAGATGCGAAGATCCGCACAGGAACTCGCATATCCGACCGGTAGGATACCGGGATCTCCCATTCATAATCTGATATTTTTATTAAGTTCTCTCGGGAAAGCATGCAGGACTACCTCTAAACACTGCTACATCAGATATCAAAGACTATATTCACCTCATATCCTTGATCTGTTTCCTGGATATTAAGGCGGTGATATGTGACCGCCTTGATATCACGCTGATAGGACTTGATCTGCGTTCCTCTTAACTTGGCTTTAAGGGAAAATTCTGTGCTGATAGATATCGTAGAGACTGAAAACAACATGTAATCTTCTGTCAGACGATATAATAATTCTTCCAGGAAAAGGATCAATAGACCTTCTATATCCATCGCATCCAGGGAAATGGATTCTTTGACAGAAGAAAAGCCGTCTTCATAATCTTCTATCCCTGAGAGATGCAGCATGCCTTCTGCAGCCGCGACGAACAGGGAAGCCAAATCCTCTCCCCAGACCTTGATTTCCAGGTCGGCAGTATGGGACACTTCTTCAAAACCAGCGGATTTATGGTTCATAATTACTTCCAGTATACATAATTCTGGGTGATTTTTTCAGCACTCCTTACAAATATGTTATTTAACTCATAATGTTTATAAAACACGCGGGTGATAAATGTCAAGCTTGTGGAAAGAGAACCCTTCTTCTATAATCTCCATTACAGGAAATTTAGCAGCCCAATCAACGGAGAAATATGGCTACCCCTCCCCTTTTTGCAGTAATTGGCGGTTCCGGTCTTTATCAAATTCCAGGACTGTCACAGATCACTGAACACGCAGTAGTTACACCGTTCGGCAAACCCAGCGGACTGATTGTTGAGGGTGAGCTGAACGGCCAGCGCATTTTATTCCTGGCCAGACATGGTATTGGACACTCAATCAACCCCAGTCAAGTAAACTATCGGGCCAATATTTACGCTCTTAAGTTTTTGGGTGTCGACCGCGTCATTAGCATAAACGCCTGTGGATCACTTCGGGAGGATTATAAACCCGGTGATCTTGTGATCCCTGATCAGATCCTGGATATGACCAAATACAGGGCAAATACTTTTTTTGAAGATGGTTTTACTGCCCACGTTGGTGTCGCGGATCCATTTTGCCCGGATCTATCCTCGTACCTGACAAAGGCACTTCAAAAAGGTGAAGCGACTGTTCACGATAATGGCAAATTTGTGGTGATCGAGGGCCCCCGGTTCTCTACTCGGGCGGAATCCAACACTTTTAGGGAATGGGGAATGTCCATAGTTGGCATGACCAGCGCTCCAGAAGCATTCCTGGCCCGGGAAGCCGAGTTATGTTATGCAGCGATAGCTCACATCACAGATTATGATGTCTGGCATTCCAGAGAAGAGGATGTATCGGTTGAGATGGTCATGAAAGTCATTGCTCAAAACACAGAGTATGTAAAAGAAGCCCTGGCGGACCTCACCCAAAATCCTCCTGAGCAAGAGCGAAGCTGCGATTGCCGATCAGCCCTCGAAAGCGCTTTGATCACCAACCCCACTGTTATTCCCAAAACAACCAGAAAAAAACTTGCCTTGCTGGTATCAAAATACCTGGAGGATTGAAATATGAAAGAACTCACCATCCCTATTTCCGTTGAAGAAATCAAAAAACTACATACTGGTGATTCAGTTGCCCTGACCGGCATAATGGTTACTGGCAGGGATGCAGTCCATAAATGGATGATCGATACCTTCATCCGCAAAACACGTGAACCCCAGGGAGATGACCTGGAAGTATACGAAGCCATTAAACCGATCTTGAAGGAAAGCCTGATCTATCACTGTGGACCGGTTGTGGCGGGAATGGAAAGCGGCGACTATAAATTTGTGGCTGCCGGGCCGACAACCAGCATCCGCGAGGAACCCTATCAGAGCGAAGTAATGCACCACTTTGAATTGCGGGGAGTGATCGGCAAGGGAGGAATGGGGGCCAAAACCCTCCAGGCCTGCCAGGATGTGCCAGCGGCCTATTTCCATGCCATCGGCGGCGCAGCCACACTGATCGCCAAATCGGTAGAAGAAGTCGTTGGTGTCTACAAACTTGATTTTGGGGTTCCAGAAGCGATCTGGGTTCTGAAGGTCAAAGATTTCCCGGTTGTCGTCACTATGGATGCCCACGGAAAAAGCATCCACGCAGAAGTGGAAGAAAGTTCCCAAAAGCGCCTTAAAGAACTGATTGGGTGAAGCTGCAGACAGCTAAAAGGCGGTTGAAATGTCTCAACAAAAATCAACTGATCAAGCTCGTTAGATATATGAGGAACCAGATGGTTGGTTATCCCGATTTTCTGACCCGGGAGCAGTTAGAAGCAGTCAGGCAAAAAAGATGCCTGGGCTGCCAAGGATAATCTCTTTCACAGCTTGTACTGGTCGAAGAACCAGCTTGAATTGATAGAGGGATTTGAACGAGGTGCGGGCCAGGAAGATAACGATGACAATGATTTCGAAGCCGTGAATAAAAAGATTTTTCATGTGTACAAGGATCGCTCCTGGCAGGATGCCAGGAGTATGGCGGATGATACGTATCAGGGAATCCTGGATTACCTGGATGGGGTCGATGATGATCAATTATTATCAATAAGAGAAGGTAGGGAACAACCGATCTGGAGAGATATCATAGGCAGCTACGTCACCCATCCAATGATCCATCTCTGGGAGCAGCTGATCGCTGCAGAAAGAGTGGATAAAATTGTTGAAATCTTTGGGGATGAATATCAAAATATGCTTCTTGAGCTTGATGATGCCGATAATTACCGGGGAGGATTGTTCTACAATCAAGCCTGCCTTCTAGCCTTATCAGGAGAACCGCATAAAGCTGTACAAGTGTTGGGGAAAGCCCTGGAATTGACCCCTGCCCTGATCGATTGGTCCAAAGAGGATTCGGATCTGGATGCAATAAGGGGTCTTCCCGAGTTCAAAGCTCTTTTCGAATAAGACCAGCAGATAAATTTAATCAAGGGCGGCCTGCCAGGCCGCCCTATTTCTATTAATGATGTTCACTAAGCATGGTTAACTCACCAGCAGTAAGATATGCCTGATATCAGGCATCTAGAAAATGAGATAATAAACCAGCTGAAGACTGCCAAACAGGCTGGATAGTGGAGGAATAACATGTCAGATTTTAATAAGAAAGTCATCCAGGAATTTCGCGCCAATCAGGGAAAGGTGGGCGGTCATTTTGAGGGTATGGACCTGCTCCTGGTTCACACGACAGGTGCCAAAAGCGGCAAGTTAAGGATCAATCCAACTGCCTATGCCAAAGATGGAGACTACCATTTCATCATTGCCTCAAAAGGCGGGGCGGACACCCATCCCGACTGGTACCATAACATGGTAGCCAATTCCAATGTGATAGTTGAAGTCGGGGAAGATACATTTACCGCTGTTGCAGAGGTTGCCCAGGAACCAGAACGGTCTGAGTTATTCGGGAAAATGGCGGCGAAATATCCCATGTTCGCGGAATATGAACAGAAAACAGAGCGAACAATACCTGTTATCAAGTTTATCAAGCAATAACCGTTTTTTATCCCTGCTCCACCATCCACAAGGATCTTTACTAACTATCCACATTAAAAACGCCCGGAGCCGGGCGTTTTTTCATTTTGACGGTTTTACCAATCCAACCCCACAGCCCTGGTCAGGAATTCCATGAAGGGGCAGCAGTTTTACATAGGTCCACATAATAGTCTAAAAAATTGGGTTCGCAGACGATCTTTTCATTTAGGGTGATTGAGGCCAGGTAATCTTTTCTCTTCAGATCCTCGATCAGGGGATGATCAGGATCAAACCCCTTGGGAGGCCGTTTTAAAGAGTCCCCGCCCAGCGTGAAGGTTTTCTGGAATATTTTTGTCCTCAATGATTGCCAACCATTGGTCAGGATGTTCAGCGATTTTGATTCGAATTTTAGTAACTGTCTCTGTATTTGGTTTCCAAATTCCGCTGCCAGCGAAAACATCACCAGGTTCAAGATGCAGATAATATCCCGGCGCGTGCACATCTTTGCCGCGTTTATGGCGGAAATGGATCCCGGCTCCAGTTTTATAGGGTGTTTTGTCCTTGCTGAAACGGACATCCCGATATATACGAAAGAGAGAACCTCCTGATACACGTGGAATGGCCATAATACTGGTACTGATCTCGGGGGCCCGCTCTGCAAATGCAGCGATAAAGGTCAACAACGGTTCCTTTACATCATTTTCATAGCGGTCCTTGTTAACCTGAAACCAATCACGATTATTGTTCTGTTTTAAATCACTCAGGAAATCAAATAAAGCTGGGTTGATTTTCATATCATCATCCTTTGTTATATGGATCAGCGACCTTCAATAAGTATATCCAGAAAACCAAGCGGTTTGTGATCTCCATTTTTGGATGATACAGCAAACAGGGTTATTACTCCTCACAAAATTGCTACCAGTCGCTAACTGATCCTGGTGGTATAAATAGTCAGGTATGGATTGGATAAAAAGGTTAAAACCCGGTGTACCAAAAAATTGGCTCCTGCTCACTGCCGGATTGATGTGGACTTGTGTAGGCATCTTCCTGAACTCTTTGGCTGTGGAGTGGATATTTGCAGCCGCTGTAAAATCACCCTGGATCTACTGGCTCCCAGGCATCATCCTGGCCTATTTGATCTTTCAGTTCGGTTTTTCCCGGCTGTCACGGAAGAACTGTATCAGGATCCAGAACATGACAGAAGAAAGGCCTTGCCTGTTTGCCTTCCAGGCCTGGCACAGCTACCCATTGGTGATATTTATGATCGGGTTGGGTATCACGTTAAGGAAATTCACCCCCATACCAAAACCGATTTTAGGAATCCTTTATATGGGGATTGGTGGGGGTTTGGGGCTCTCAAGCTTCCGATACTACTGGCAGATCTTCCAGAACAAGACAACTCCACCCGTATCTTAAGGTATTTATTGGCGTCATAATATAAGTGATGATGGACAGCAAACAAGAACTTTTACTTAAAAAGGCCCGTCAATACGATCAAAAAGCTCTGGCTGAGATCTATGATCTTTTCAGTGATGCCTTGTTTGCCTATGCGTTTAAACATGTCGGTGATAGCCAGGTTGCGGAAGACCTGGTAGCAGAAACATTCAGCCGTTTCTTAAAAGCACTCGAAAGAGGCGGGGGGCCAAATGATCATCTGAGAGCCTACCTGTACCGCATAACTCATAATTTGATCACAGATCTATACCGCAGGGAACCCCCTCCCCCATTGGAGCTGGAAGAAGAGCTAGTGCCAGAAGAAGGCGCCAACCCCACTATAATATTGGATGAGATGGAAGATGCTGACCGCGTCAGGAATGCTTTAAGATTGATCACACCTGAACAGCGCCAGGTGATCACTCTGCGTTTTCTGGAAGACTGGAGCGGTCCTGAGATAGCTCAGGCAATGGATAAATCCCTTGGTTCGATCAAAGCTCTCCAACATCGGGGGCTGGCAGCCTTGCAGCGCATCCTGTTGGATGAAGACCAATCAAAGTCCCCAGAACAATAATCCCGACCTCTACCTGGTTGAACAGGCCGTATCCAAATGTGTCTATTTGCGTCATATCTAGCAGAAGGCAAGATATTTCATTTTTTTTTGAGGAATACTTATGAATAATAAAGAGATCAACCCCCGATTGAAAAAAGAACTGGATCATATCCAGGAAGTTCCCGAACGCGGGCTGCAGGCCAGCCACGCCGCCAGGGAAAATTACCTGACCCAGATCCGTACCATGAAACCCCGCCCAGTCCAGACGAAAAAAGCTGGGCGCAAGGCCCAGGGAGTCAGGCGCAGGTCCTGGGTATCCCGCTTTGCAGCCATTGCGGCAGTATTTTTGGTTGCCTTATCCAGTATTGGCGGGACCGTTTATGCCGCTCAGGCCAGCGGCCCGGAAGATCTGCTCTATGGTGTAAAAACCTTGACAGAAGACATCCAGGTTGGATTGGAAAGTGATCCCGGAGAGAAGTTAGACCTGATCGCCCTTTTTGCTGACAGGCGGCTCTCAGAAATTGAAGCCCAGGCTGCAGCAGGAGAGCCAATCTCAGAGAAAGCATTGGATCGGCTTGAAAAACACACTCAGCAAATGCTGAACCAGGCCGCTCAGATGGGTGAAGGAAACATCGAAAACGCCCTCCGGCAGGTCCAGCAATCCCTGGAACTCCAGAATCAGGTCATGACAAAACTTCAAAAACAGACGCCAGGCGGCGGTGAACCAGGCCTGGTAAAGGCGCAGGAAGAGGTTCAATCCCGACTCCGGTTAGTGGAGAATGGGATCAACGAACCCCAGGGCTTTCAGGAACAAATGCGGATCGAAAATTCCGATCAGCCCGGAAAAGGCAACGGCAATTCAGATTCCACCGGCAATTCAGATTCCCCCGGCAATTCAGATCAAGCTCCAGGCTCAGATAGCGGAGATGGTCAGCCCGGCAGCGGCAACGGTCCAGGCGCGGGTGGAAAATAATTAATCAACTACAGAAGTACTAACAACACATTAGCACAAAAAGGAGCAAATCATGAAAATCAAAAAACTGGGCAGAACTCTGATGATCGTACTAGTCATAGCACTGCTCACAACTGGAGCCGCATTTGCCAGCGAAGGTGATCAAATTGAGGTGACAGGGTACATTACGGAGCTCAATCCCGTACGATGGCACTATCACGATCGATGTTGATGGAGATCCCTTGACTTTAGATGATGTTTACATCGTCCTGGTTGGTGATAATTTTAATTTTGATAATCACCTCGTAGGCGATCTCATCACAATTCAAGGTACTGTTGGTGAGGATGATGTCATCGTGATGACTGAGCTCAAAATCATGGATCGCGTCAAAGATCAGACCAAACTGCAGGAAGGGGAACTCGACTCCTACTACTGTGCCAACGAAGATATATTTCACCCGGTTGCAGCAAAAATTGCTGACACCTACGATGTGGACTACAGTGTGATCGAAGGCTACCTGTGCGGTGAACCTTCAGTGCCCCTGGGCCAGATCATGTTGGCATTGCAGACAGCAGCCCTGCACAGATGGTGTGATTTCACTGACTATCTGGATGGTTTTGAGAAAATCAGCTGGGGTCAGATCTGGCAGGGATTGGAACTACAGGGTAGACCAGACCATGGCACCCCTCCCGGACAGATCCAGGACAAACAAGGCGAAGAAGATACTGAAGAGACTGGTAACAATGGGAAAATGAATAAAGACAGCGAAGAATTATTGGAATGTGAAGAAGGTGAGTTCCTTTGCAATGTCTCTGAATGGTTTCAATCTCAAACTCAGAAAGGGAAAAAGTAAACCTTCAAGATTACCTGTTTTCCGGGTACCGGAATTAGCTTAACAATACTGTAAATAGACCTTCATAGACACCTGGACTCTCAAGTCCGGGTGTCTATGCTATAAAGAAAGGGAGACTATGAAAATCAGAATTCTTTATCCCTCTCGGGATCATCCTCCTCATGATCTGGACAGTGGGTTGTCAAAGTAATTCGCTGAATGGCTCCAATACGCTTTCCAAACCTGAGGAAGTCGCTCTGGAGGAATCCGTCGGGAAACCAGATGACAGCCCAGAGACCAACTGTTCAGCTATAAATCCGCACCCTTTAGCTGAAAGTATGGCTGAAACCTTTGAGATCACCTATGACGAAGTGATGACATTATATTGTGATGGTTACGCATTTTCTGATATTCTATTAGCTCTGGAAACATCAGAATTGGTCGATCAATCCCCTGCAGCCCTTCTTGCCCGTCTTAGGACTCGCAGCTGGCAGGAGATCTGGGATGAATTCGGTGTCAACCCGAAATAAGGTCAATAAAAATTTTAGATATATGCGAATAATTAAAATCGCACATGATCAGGAGTTCCTATGACGAAACTTGCTAATGTCCTTCTAAGAGGGTTTCTTGCTGCAGCAATCCTTATTACAGGTCTTGCCAGCACCCAGGGAACGGGTTATGCCCAGGATGGGGGTGAGGTATTGACTATCACTGCCGCTATTTCTGCTGATTGCGGTGAAGTTCAATTTACATTCAATTGGAGTGAAGGAACCGCACCCTACTTGATTATGGTGGATTTTGGTGACGGGGATTCAACTGGAATTGTGAATTCAGCTGAAACCTCATTCACTACTAGCCATTCATATCTAGACCAGGGAGACTATGAGTGGAATGTGCAGGTACTTGAAGATAAGACCGACGGCCTTTCCGGTGTTTATTCTGAAATACTGACACTGGAAGGTCCAGAAGTAACCCTGAGCAGCAGCCCTTTCCCTCCCCTTTTTGTTGTTGGAGACTCAGGTGAGGTAGATTTTACGACTGCTGTCACGGATGGCACCCTGCCCTACACATATGAATGGGATTTGGATGGAGATGGGATCTTCGATGATGACAAGGCTGATAGTGCTTCATTCGCCTATACTGAGATTGGGAAATTTTATCCCCAGGTGCTGGTCACCGATAGCTGCGGCTTTACTGGTTCAGATACTTTGCCCGTAGTTGTAGCAGATCCTGATGATGCCTGCCATCCGACTGCACAAAAGATCGCAGATGGTGTTAACACCATCTTCCCTGATCAAGCTGAAGACCTTTATACCTGCGAGGATGTTTATGCGCTGTTCGACAACGAATCCGAAGAAAACAACCTCGGATTTGGCAGGATGTGGAAAGCCTATCATCTGGCAGAGTCCATGGAAGAACTCACCTGGGAAGATATTCTGGATTGGCACCTTAATCAGAGCGGTTGGGGATCCCTGTTACAGCTGGATCGATTTGCCGACCTGCTTGAAGATCACGACCTGCCTGAACTAATGGGCCTGGTGATAAGTGAAGACTACAGCCTGGGTGATGTGAGAACAGCAGTACGTTCGGTTACCCGCTACGAGGCTGACTTTGAGGATGCGCTGGCCAGGATCCTGGAAGGCGCTACAACAGGTGAGTTGGGACAGTTCTACAAACTGGCAGCTGATCTGGAAGCCGATGTCGAGGTACTGGATGGATATCTGGCGGATGGTTTGACCCTGGCTGAATTGAAACATACATCCAAATTTGCAGATCGTATGGAAACGGATTGGACTGAAATCGCAGATGCCCGGAGCGAGGCTGACAGCTGGGGAGATATCAACCAGGCCTACAATCTTGCTACAGATGAGATCAGCGCTGCAGAGATCCTGATCATCGGCATCAAGGATTACAGGGAGTTTCTCCGGGATGAAGATAAGGCAGCCCGTGAAGATAAAAATGCGAGTCAAACAGAAGAAAAGACCCAGCAGACAGCAGAAAAATTGCTGAGCAGTTTTCCGCTGAATTTGGTGATGTGATGAACCTGCTCAATGGAGAATGTGAAGGTGAATGGTCTTGTGTGCGAAGCACACTTCGAGATCAGGAACGAGAGATGTCAGAAGGTTTTTCTGAAAAGGACATTCAAACTGCCCAGCAGATCGGTTCAAAATACGATTATGCCTATGAAGAAGTTCTGGCTTATCACAAAGATTACTGCGGTGGGGATTGGACATGCACCAGGGCATATTTCCGTGAACAGTACATGAGCACAAAGGAGACCGGAAAACCCAATAAATAACACGGGTAACAGAAAAAAAAAAACCGGGTGAGAAATTGAAGTGCACCCCATAAGGTGGACACGTAATAAAAAAAGCCTCGTGAGTTAGATAAACAGACTCCTTAGTTGATAAGGGGTCTGTTTCGTTTTCAATTGTATCCGTTCATGATTGTAAAAATAGATATATTCATCGATGATTTGTTTCGTCTCCTTGAAAGACAAGATCGGATATTGGCGAATCGCTTCTTCTTTGAGATGACCGAAGAAACTTTCAATAGGCGCATTATCCCAACAATTGGCTTTCCTTGACATAGAAGGGATCAGCTTGTACGATTGAGTAAGGACATAATAGCTCTGGGAGCAATATTGATGTCCTTGGTCACTGTGGAGTAGAGTTCCTGCAGTGACCATTTCTTTTTGATGGGCTTGTTTGAGCGTAGCAGTGACCAGCGAGACATCATTCCTTGGACTAAAGCGGTGGCTCACAATATAGCCATCGTATAAATCCTTGATCACAGACAAATAGGCCCATCCTGAAAGCGTTCGAATAAAAGTGATATCTGAACACCACTTCTGATTAGGTTTTTCAGCCTGGAAATCACGCTGCAGCAGATGAGGGTAATGAAAGGATCTCATTTGTCCAGATTTGGGTCGGTACGGGTTCTGTCTTCGAGCCACAGAGCGGATATCGAGCTTTCTCATCAATCTCAGAACGGCTTTGTGGTTGACTGTGACCCCAAGTTTCTGCTCAATCCAGATCTGAACCCGCCGGTATCCATAGGTGCGGCGACTTGACAGGTAAGCTTCTTCTACTAATTTCAAGCGAGGGAGATCCGGATCCGGCTCGACTGGACCGTTCCCGCCATGCGTAGTAGGCTGCTCGCGAGATGTCGAAGAATTTGCACATCGCTTTCACTTCGTATTTTCCCCGGTTGTTTTCGATGACCCGATATCGCGTTTCACGAGCGAATCCTGACGCAACTCGGCATGGAATTTTTTTAGCAGGTCAACCTCCATCTCCAATCTGGCAATATAGGCAGCCGTGGTTTGCTTCTTGGGCTTCCTCCCACTGCAGCTCCGCTTGTCAGCGAACATGGCTTCCCCTTCTTTTTGGTACTGCCTTGCCCAGGCGCTGATCCGATTGGGGTCAAGGATGGAGAACTTCTGCCGTATTTCACCAGCTGGCCACCCTTCCTCCAGATACAATCTGAGTGCCTCTCGCTTCATCCATTTTGGATAATCTTTGCTTCCTTTTCTTCTCGACATATGAAAAAACCTCCTGTTTTTATTTTCTCACAGGAGGTCTCTTTTTATTTTGTGTCTTGTTTTAGGGGGTCAGTTCAAATTCTCATCCGGTTTTTTTTTATAAACAGTCACCATAAGTTTGACTGCGGGATTATGCTATACTCCAAATCAGGTCGCTTATTCGCTGGATTCTCTGGAAAAAAGTAATCGAGGAATTTTGAGCACAAAAACAGTCATCAAATCTGATTTGATCGCTCCCTGCGGAATGAACTGTGCGCTGTGCATGGCCCGCCTGATCAGGGTGAAGGACCAATGCCCCGGATGCCGGGGAGATGATGTATACAAACCCAAAAACTGTGTTAACTGTGTGATAGTTCAACTGCGACCATTTCAAGAAACCAATAAAAAATATTGCTCATCAAAGTGTGAGAAATTCCCCTGTAAAAGATTAAAAGATCTGGATAAGAGATATCGAACCAAATACCATATGAGCATGCTCGAGAATTTAAAATATATTGAGGATCAAGGGATCAGGGCTTTTGTTAGAAATGAAAAAGTTCGTTGGACCTGCCCAGATTGTGGGGGGACTATATGTGTTCATAGAGCAAAATGTTCAACATGCGGGACTGAATTGAATGCCGAGAAATTGCTCCTGATCCAACTCTAAAAACACAATTTCTACTGTTTTTCCCAAAATAACGATAACTAATCCTTATAAACCAGGGGATTATGATAAGTATCATAAAGAAATGGGGATATTCTGGCTTGTCAAATTCCCGGCAGTCATTATAATAACGGAGTATTCTTTACCATTTTCATCAAAGTTTACAATAAATACCAACACCGCTCCTATCCCAATAGCCAGCCCCGAGTTTTACAGGAGTCTGACATCACTGAGGGAAAACCAAACTAACACTTTCTAATTACTACGTCAGTACGGAAACATCCGTGCTGACGATTGATTGTCCAAATTCTATTCATTTTTTAGGAGGCATGATGGGAGGACTTGAAACACTTCAGAACGCAACACTTTTCGAACAGATCGGCTTATACGCCGTCCTGCTCACAGCCATTGCTGCTCTGATCTATGCCTGGTTTCTGGCCCGTGAAGTCTTGCGGGAAGATCCAGGTACAGAAAGGATGCAGGAGATCTCTGGCGCGATCAGGACGGGAGCAATTGCCTATCTGAACAAACAAATGGAAGTGGTAATCCCACTTTCTTTTGTTCTGGCGATTGTATTATTCTTTACTGCGCACCTGGCAGATGCTCCCCTGGCCATATCCATCGGCCGCGGCGCGGCTCTTCTGCTTGGCGCCAGCTGCTCACTCGCTATCGGTCAGATCGGTCTGCGTGTGGTCGGCACCCGCGGTAACGTCCGGGTAGCTAACCAGGCCCGTCTGGGTTCTTTTGCAGGCGCTCTGCGTGTTGCTTACCGATCCGGTACCATCGCCGGTATGCTGGCGGATGGTCTGGGTCTATTAGGCGGCACGATCATCTTTATGCTTTATGGCGTACACGCCCCGGAAGTACTGCTGGGCTTCGGCTTTGGCGGCACCCTTTTGGCAATGTTCATGCGAGTCGGTGGTGGAATTTATACCAAGGCTGCTGACGTTGGCGCAGACCTGGTTGGTAAAGTGGAAGCTGGTATTCCAGAAGATGACCCCCGCAACGCTGCCGCTATCGCAGACCTGGTTGGCGACAATGTGGGTGACTTCAGCGGCATGGCCGAGGACGTCTTTGAATCCTACGAAGTGACCATTGTTTCAGCTATGATCCTGGGTTTGGCTGTAATGAAGCTTGATCCCACACAGAGCCTTAAATGGATTGTCTTCCCTCTCCTGGTCCGGGCTATCGGCGTATTCTCCAGCATCATCGGAACCTACGCCGTTTCTATGTGGCCGACCAAGGGAGACGCATTCCGAGCAATGGACCTTTCTTACGATCTTTCGTCCATTATTTCAACCGTGTCTTTCTTCTTTTTATCACTCTACTATGTCAAGGACCTGCGTCTATTTGCAGCCACGGCAGCAGGCATTTTGCTGGCTGTTGGATTTAATAAGTACACGGCACTTTTCACTGAACGTGAAACACCATCGGTGAACCGCTTGGTGAAATCTGCCAAAACAGGCGAGGCAACCATCATTCTGGCTGGTTTGGCGATCGGCTACGAAAGCACAGTCTGGGCAGTGATGATCATTGTGGCCGCTATCTTGTTATCAGTTGGCATCTACACGGTAACCATTCCAGCTGCTCTTGTACCCATAATCATTATCGGGTCGGTTATCCTGGGAGTCGTGGCAGGCATCTATCTTGCCATCAAATCCAAAAAGATCGAAAACGGGATCTTTGCCGGCATAGGCATGGTTGTGGTAGGTTTGATTATCAGCAGCTTTAAACCTGCCCCGGTTGGCCATGAGTTCATTTACATCATGTACTCAATTGCCCTGGCAGGTATCGGCATGCTTTCCCATACCGGCAACAACCTGGCCATGGATGCCTTTGGCCCGCTGGCCGACAACGCCGGCGGCATTGCAGAGATGTCCAAGGAAGATTTCAAGGATCCTGAAAGCCAGAGAACCCTGGCAACCCTGGACAGCGTAGGAAACACCACCAAAGCCATCACCAAGGGCATCGCCATCGCTTCGGCGGTGATCGCAGCCCTGAGTTTATTCGCTTCCTTCATTGAAGTTACAGGACTGGAAGTCGAAGGCCTGAACATCGCTGATCCACTGGTTTTTGTGGGTTTGTTAATAGGCGGCGCCTTACCTTTCCTGTTCAGTTCGATCCTGCTGCGGGCAGTTGAACGCGCGGCTGGATTGATCATCGAAGAAGTTCGTAAACAGTTCAAGATCCCTGGTGTAATGGAAAGCACAGTCAAACCTGACTATGCTGTGGTAGTGCGCATCTGCACCAACGCTGCCCAGCGTGAGCTGATCGTTGTGGCCATGCTCGGTATCCTGGTTCCCATCATCGTCGGCTTCCTGATCGGCGTCAGGGCCCTGGGCGGCTTCCTGGCAGGCATCATCGTGACCGGCCAGCTGCTGGCTGTCTTTATGGCCAACGCAGGCGGTGCCTGGGACAACGCCAAAAAGCAGATCGAGGATGAACCCTCAGATCCTGCCAATAACACAGGTAAAGGCTCTGACCGCCACAAAGCTAGCGTGATCGGCGACACAGTCGGCGATCCCCTTAAGGATACCGCCGGCCCTGCTCTCAACCCGATGATCAAGGTTGTGAACCTGGTATCGCTCCTGGCAGCCCCACTAGTAATCAGCGTGGCCGCATCAGGCGGGACAATGAAAACCGTCGCCATCATCATAGCAGTTGCCAGTCTTCTGGCTTTGATGTTTGGTATTTCTTTCAGTCTGCGAGAAGCCAAGGATATCATCGACTGAGAACCAGATAGCAAATACCGTAAACTCCTGAAAAGGGATTGTTTTCATCAGAAACAATCCCTTTTCATTATTAATAGAGTGGCTGCGAATCTAAATTAATCCCGGATTAGTCTTTACAAGTATGCTCGATTATCGATATATAATATAAGCAAATAAATAGCCAATTTGACCGTTCAATTCCGATATCCGATCATCCATATTCAGTGGGTAATTGAGATGAAAATATATAACAAACGTATGAAGTTGGACCTGGCTACTCCAGCCCGCTGATCTGAGGCGATAGGAGGCATAAAATTGGTACTGAGGAAATGTTGAGAAATAAAGGCTGGCGTTACTGGTTCAATCTCGGTGGCTTTGGCTTGGTTGTATTAGGTGGCGTGTTTGTTGCGGGTATAGCTAGCGCATCCTACAGGAGCACATTGCGATACCTGCAGCCCAGCCGACAAGGGCAAACAGTAACTGAAACACCCTCGATGTATGGAGTTGGTTATGAAAACATCCGTTTGCTGACAAGCGACGGAATTGAATTATCCGCCTGGTACACATCTCCGCAAAACGGGTCGCTGATCCTGGTTGCCCATGGCCATGGGGAGAGGCGATCAGTGGATCAATATTTGATATATGCCCAAAATGGGTATGGGGTGCTGGCATGGGACTTTCGAGCGCATGGCGAGAGTGGGGGGGAATTGAGCACACTTGGATATCATGAAGCATTGGATGTTGAAGCGGCGTTGGACTATGTATTACTCCAAGAAGATGTGAAGCATATCGGAGCCTGGGGTGGGTCAATGGGAGCAGTGGCGGTTATTGAACTGGCAGCGAGACGGGTTGAGATAGAGGCAGTCGTTGTTGATAGTGCTTTTCCGACATTGGAAGATGAATTGAGATTGGCGGTTTCAAATAACATTTTTCTCCCTTTTATTCGATTCTTTGCAGAAAAGAAAGCCGGGGTTGATTTGGATCTACTACGTCCGGTTGATCGCATCGGGGACTTAAGTCCCAGGCCGATAATGATCATCCAGGGAGAAGCAGATCATATGATTCCAGCAGATTCTGGCCAGAGATTGTATGAAGCGGCAGGAGAGCCACGGTATTTGTGGACCGAAGCAGAGGCGAATCATGTAGGGATGTTTAGCCGGTATCCCGAGATGTATGAAGAGCTGGTGGTTGGGTTTTTCGATGGGTATTTATTGCAGCGGGATGAGTAGGTGAGTGCTTCCTAACCCCAGCTCCATCCAACAACCGCTTAATACGGTAGACGGGGGACGAAGACCATGAAAAAACAGACCGGCAGGATAGATAGCAAAGCTCAGTGCGTTAGTTTAAAATATGTCTGCTTATAATGATGATCCTTTTCCAAACCTGATCATTTCCTATAATCAAGCCGCTGATTCTAGGGAAAAAAATGATGTTTCGGATTGGAAGAAGGAACTTAGGAAAGGATTTCTTTGTGTCCTCGAAGAGGAAGGTAAATCCACGTTAATTGATATTGGTGCTGGAACCGGAGTTCATGCTAAATATTTTCAAGAACAGGGTATCGATGTCACCTGTATCGATTTATCTCCAGCCCTGATCGAGAAATGTCTTGAAAAAGGTTTAAAGAGTTATCAAGCCAACATTCTGGAAATAACCGGTTTCGAACACCAATTTGGCGCTGCTTTTGCTCTGAATTCCCTGCTCCATATACCAACCAACCGTTTGCAGGATGGATTATCAAATATTTCGAAATTCCTGGAACCAGATGGATTATTGTTTTGGGGACAATACGGAGGCGATTATCGGGAAGGTGTGTATCAAGATGATTTATATTATCCAAAACGATTCTTTTCGTTATTGGATGATAATCAGATGAGAGAATTTGCTTCAAAATATTTCACTATTGAGAGCTTTGATCAGATCATAATCAAATATAGATCCCCGCTATATTTTCAAGCTATGGTATTGAGAGTAAAAACGAAATCAAAATAACAAACTAATCCCGGCTCCCCCATCGCCGGGGACCCGACGCCTTCGGCGCAGTAAGTAGTAGTTTAGTAAGTAGTAAGACGACTGATCTCTAGAAGAAATGCAACTATTGTGCTATGCTCAAATCTGCTTACTATTTACATCTTACTACTTACTGAACCGGGCTGGTGCCTTGCGCTGCGCTAAGAGTGCTTCTCAGGAATCATCCGTTGGGCATTAAAAGACAAAAAAAGCCATCATTTTATGAGACTAAAAATCAACCCTACTTAGTGTGGGATTCTATTCAGGCAAGACATAATACGCGAGAATGCCAAAGGAGAAAAAATGGAATTCGTAAAAGTTCTAGAAGCAGCCGAATTATCTAACAATCAGATGGTCATGGTTGTGGTGGGCGGGAAGGATGTTCTCTTAGCAAACGTGGATGGTTCCTATCATGCCATTGCTAATAAGTGCACACATTTGGGAGGTTCTTTGGCCAAAGGTGTTTTGGAAGGAAGCACAGTGACCTGCCCCAGACACGGTGCTCAATTCGATGTGAAAACAGGGGAAGCTGTTGGGGAGGCCAAGATCGCATTTATGAAAATGGGGGTGAAAAATGAAGAGAGCTACGTTGTCAAAGTTGAGGGTACGAATATCATGATAGGGATTCCTGATTAGGGGTAGTGCCACAAAAATGGACTCCGAAGAAAAAAAGGTGATTTGTCTGGGCTGCCAGCATGATGAACCTGCGGCCTTTATAAGAACGGATCCGCGGATGATGATGTCTGTACGATCATTATTGATGAGGGGATCATCAGCATTTACGCCGCTTTTACAAATGAGGATGTCAGGGATAGAGGTATCGGAGTGGCAATTCTCGATCGTTTCCTTGCAACTGCCAGGGAATTTGGTTACACGAGATGCGCAGTAACCTTTGAGCCTATGAACCTGATCGGCACCAATTCTGGCTAAAACAACTTCACCGGTTTGTTATTCCGGACTGCGTCATATTGATAAAAGATTAAACAAAATCTGATTGTCACCAAAAAAGAGCCCGAGCACGGGTTTATACTACTTATCATTTATAATCTACTACTTATATTTCCATGACCGGCTATACTCGCTACCAGGGATTGATCATCCAGGACCATAAGATCCTCTTGCTCAGGGGATACGAAATTCCAACCGGCGTCTGCTTCTGGGTCATACCGGGCGGTCATCGGGAGGCTGACGAGTCCGATGAGGATTGTGTTATCAGGGAGATGAGAGAAGAGACCAATCTTGATGTCCGGGTTGAAAAGCTGCTTGATGAGGTTTCCTTTCCTCTCGATGGGCCAGACGCAGTCAACAAATCCTACCTGTGCACTCCAATCGGAGGCCAACCGGAACCCGGAGCAGAACCGGAGGATGAAAATTTCGAAATCGCAGCCTTGCGCTGGTTCGATCTCAGGGATGAAAATAGCTGGAGTGTTGACCTCAAAAAAGATCCTTATACTTATCCCCAGCTGGTGAAGATCAGGCATCTCCTGGGTTATATTCCTCAAATACAAAAATGAAAATCACTTTATTGACCTACGGATCCGAGGGTGATGTAGCGCCTTTTGCCGCTCTTGGCAAGAGATTGGTCCAGGCAGGCCATCAAGTCAGGCTGGCTGCACCCCAAAAATTCGATTTCCTGATAGAAAGGGATCAGATCGATTTTGTAGCCTTCCCTGGTGATCCCCAGCAAATGGTTCAGGAACTGGTGAATCGAGCAGGAAATAACTGGTGGCGCATGATAAGGTCCTTGTCCAGTTTTGTCCTCCCCCTGGGTGTTGAAGTGAGCCGAATCGCCCGCGATGCCTGCCGGGATGCAGATCTTATCGTACACTCATTCCTTCTCACCAATACTGGATATGAGATTGCCCGTGAAAACGGTATCCCGGATATATCGGCTCAGACCTTTCCGGTCTTTTCCAGCACCTCCGATTTTCCTGCCCCCGCTGCCCCTGACCTGCCTCTTGGTGGTTTCTACAGGCGGCTAACTCATAGATTTGTGACTCAAACCTTCTGGCAGGGAAGTCGGATAATTTATCGCCAGATAAGGAAGAAAAACCCTCATTTACCTGCTTTGAGCCATTGGCCGTTTGATAAAAGGAATCAATGGCAAACTCCGATCCTGTATGCCTTCAGTCCCAGCGTAATTCCCAGACCTAATGACTGGCGCAATGGTGTCCATATCACTGGGTATTGGTTTGATAAAAATCCGGATGATTGGAGTCCGGATGATAAACTACTCGATTTTATCAAATCCGGTCCTCCACCAATAGCAGTCGTTTTTGGCAGCACAGATACAAATAAATTAAAAGGTCTCCATCAAAAAATCATCCAAGCACTCGAGATCAGTGCTCAGCGCGGGGTTATTGTGGGAGACAAATCCGGGATGGAAGATCCTTCCCGCCTCTTCTGCCAGACCGATTACATTCCCTATGATTGGTTGTTCAAACGATCCACCGCAGTAATCCATCATGGAGGAGCGGGCACAACTGGAAAGGCATTAAGGGCTGGAATTCCAAATATCGTCCTGCCTTTCACCAGTGACCAGCCCTTCTGGGGCCGCCAAGTATACAAACTGGGAGCCGGGACTAAACCGATCCCGCCAAGGGGATTAACAACAGACAAATTATCAAAAGCAATCCAGAAGACCATCGGAGACCAGGGGGTGAGGATCCGGGCCCGAGAAATCGGCCAGGGTATACAAAAAGAGGATGGTATAACACAAGCAGTGAAAATCATCGAGGAAATTGGATCAAATTATGACTGAAAATATCACTCTCCGGGAGATCACTTCTGAAACTGTCTGGCCGATCATGAAACTGAATGTGGCTGAAAATCAGAAGAATTTTGTCGCGCCAAACGCCAACTCGATAGCTGAAGCCCATTTCAGCAAAGAAGCCTGGTTCCGGGCCGTTTACGCCGGCGAGGAACCAGTAGGTTTTGTGATGCTCTATGCCGATGAAAAAAAGCCGGAATATTTCCTGTGGCGCCTGATGATCGCCAGTGAATACCAGGGGCAGGGCTACGGCTACCAGGCTATGGCCCTGGTCATTGCCCATGTCAGGGGACTGCCCGGGGCCAAAGAACTGCTGACCAGCTATGTCCCCGGAGAAGGCAATCCTTCCCCTTTCTACTACAAACTTGGATTCGAAGAAACCGGTGAAATTGAGGACGGCGAAAAAGTGCTTCGACTTGAACTCTAATCCCAAACCCGTCTCCAGTCCTCCATCCCCCGTCATTCTGGTTCAAATACCTCTTCCATAAAACAGTGATAAACTCATCCTAAGGAATTCATTTTATGGAGAAAATTACAGTCTACTGCGGCTCAAGTCCTGGAAAAAACAAGAAATTCCACCAGGCGGCCAGAGAGCTGGGTAAGGTTCTGGCTGAGCGAGGGATCACTCTGGTTTATGGGGGCGGGAGTGTTGGTTTAATGGGCATCCTGGCCAGATCAGTGATCGATCACGGCGGTCAGGTGATCGGGGTGATACCGAAGGTGATCGCCGATATGGAAGTGGCTTTTACCGATCTGCAGGATCTGAGAGTCGTGGAGGATATGCACAGCCGGAAAAAGCTGATGGCAGATCTGGCAGATGCTTTTATCACCCTGCCTGGCGGAATGGGCACTATCGAAGAGTTAATGGAGATCCTGACCTGGGCCCAGCTGGGATTCCATCACAAACCCTGTGGAATCCTGAATATCGACGGCTTTTATGACCAGCTTTTAAGCTTTCTGGACCGCCTGGTTGAGGATCAGTTTGTCGCCCCTGAACATCGGTCCATGCTGCTGATCGATCAAAACCCGGAAGGGCTGTTGGATAAGTTCTTGGTTTATAAACCACCTCAAATCGATAAAGCCAAACGGGCCCTAAAATTATCAGGCGAAAATGACTGAAAAAAGGACTTTTCAGCTCTTTTCCTATCACTCCTGGTTCCTGATCTTTTCCCTTGTGGGTTTTGGGATCTTGGGCGCCGGGATTCTGTTTATATTCCAGGGGATTCTGGATATCCCAAATTGGATCCAATACGTTCTGCTGACCATTTGGCTGGCAGCAGATTTCATCTTTTCCAGTTTTGCTGCGGCAAGATCAGTCGTACTGGATCTTGATCAACAAGGATTAAGGATAAATAATCTTACGCTAACCAGGGCATACTCCTGGAATGACATTCAATCTTTCCGGTTTTATGATGAATTATTATTAAACAGCATCAAGATCAGGTTGATTGATCAAGAGATGATTTCGATCATCGATTTTAAATGGCGGGGTAATAAAGAGATATTTAGCTTTCTACAGGGACTGAACGCTCATCTCGGCAGTGAAAGCACAGAAGACGATCAAAAAAATGAGAAAAAAAAGAAGGGTTTTATCCAATCAAATCTAAAAACCATCCTGGGGATGATATTCTTCATGGTGTATGTGAAAATCTCTCTCATTTTTGATGAACAAGGTTATTTTTACACCTGGAATCCGATTTTCCTGTATTTCTACTGGATTCTCCCGGTATTCACTTTCATAAAATTAGTATTTAAAGGATGACAAGCTGGAGGTTATTTTGTTTTTTGTGGATAAACCATTCGTGTCAGATTTTTTCAAAGAGACTATTCGCGATCATAACATCCCGGTTGTGGGTACAGAGATATCCCGCAAGATGGGTCTGTTGCCCGGCACAAAGATCATTTCAGAAGATGAAGCAATCCAATCTGTTCGGGATGGCTGCGCGGATCTGCTCTACACTACTTCCGAGAATGCCCTGGGCTGGATCATTCAGAACCTGGCCTTCAGTGACCTGGTGGAAAAGATTGAACTATTTAAGAATAAAGTTGCTTTCAGAGAATTAACCAAAAGCATGGTTCCTGATTTCTTCTTTCAGGAAGTCTGTTTTGAGGATCTTATCGATCTTCCCCACCCCAGGAAAGATTTTCCTCTGATCATCAAACCCACAACAGGATTTATGAGTGAAGGTGTATATAAAGTGCAAAATGAAGGAGAGTGGGAAGAGACCAAAAACAGGATCCTGGCGGAAAGGGAAAAATCAAGAGACCTCTATCCACCAGAAGTTGTCGATTCAAGTTCCCTGATCATCGAGCAGTGTATCAAGGGTGAGGAATTTGCACTGGATGCCTATTTTGACGACGCAGGTGAGGCTGTGATCCTGAATATCTTGAGCCATACCTTCTCTTCAGCCGCTGACGTGGGTGACAGGATCTATACCAGTTCCAAAGAGATCATCGAAAAGAACCTGCTTGAGTTCACTGAATTTGCTTCAAAAATTGCTAAATTGGCCGGGGTCAAGAATTTCCCGGCCCACATCGAACTTAGAAGGAATCCCAACGGCACCTTAATTCCGATCGAGATCAACCCTTTGAGATTCGGCGGCTGGTGCACCACAGCGGATCTGACTTATCTCGCATACGGATTCAACCCATATGTGTATTATTTTTCAAAATTAAAACCGGACTGGGATGAGCTGCTCAAGAACAAGGCCGGCAAACTCTACAGCATAATCATCCTGGACAATTCCACTGGGCTTGATCCAGCCAAGATCGATCATTTCGATTATCAAAAACTGCTCTCCGGATTTGAAAACCCCCTGGAACTTCGCAAATTCGATTTTAAAGAATACCCTGTTTTTGGTTTTTTGTTCACTGAAACCAGAACTGAAAATGAAATAGAATTAAAAAGGATCTTGAAATCAGATCTAAGAGAATTCATCTCAATTAAGGACGCCTAATACCACTGGATAACCAGACCAGATTCCAGGGACCACACGGTCACAATCCCCTGACAAGGAGAATAAATGGCAAACAGTTCCGCCCCAAAAGAACTCTCCAATTTTTCACGGCTCAAATGGGCTTTTGCTGGATGTCTGTTCTGTGTTCTTTTAATGTCAGGATGTGGTGCCCAGGAAACTCAGGCGCCTACCCTGACCCCCAAACCAAAAGAAGTGGAACTGATCAAGGATCTCCCCTACTACCCAGATGGCTCAGAATTTCACTTGCTGGACCTCTATCTTCCTGCCGGGAAAGAAGGTCCCTTCCCAACCTCTGTTAATGATCCACGGCGGGAGTGGAAAAAAGGAAGATCTAGTAGTCTTGGGTCAGACATTCGCCCGGAAGGGATTCGCTGCAGTGAGTATCGATCACCGGCAGTGGCCGGACTACAGCTATCCTGATCATGTGGAAGATGCCTTCTGCTCCCTGGCCTGGATTACTGCCAACCAGGAAGCTTATAACTTCGATCCAGATGCGGTTTTTGTTATGGGACATTCAGCCGGAGGAACACTTGCCGCGCTGCTGGGAACCATAAACGACCCCGCTCCTTTTTTAAAAGATTGTCCGCACACACTGCCAGGAAGTGATTGGGTTAAAGGCGTGATCCCTTTCACAGGGATCTTTGACTATAAAACTGCCGCCCAAGAATCCCCTGCTCTTGAAGAGTATGCTATCGACCTATTGGGTGGAACAATGGAAGAAATACCTCTGATCTGGGAAGAAGCCTCTGCTGTAAACTGGGTGGATGGAAATGAGCCGCCATTTCTACTCATTCATGGAGAAGATGACCAAAGCATCTCTCCCCAGCAATCAGTGGATTTTGCCGCTCTGATCAAAGAAAAAGGTGGTATTGTGGATTTGCTCTTGATCGAGGGAGCCAGCCACAATCAGATCAAAAGCAGCGCCCAATCCATCGAAGCTGTAGAAAACTTCATAACAAATATCCTACAATAAAAAAATCTAAACTTGTTAACAGCCCGAATAGGAGCCCTGTATGTCAACAATTACCTCAAAAAGTGATGATACGATCAAAGTTGGCCTGGCTCAGATGGCGCCTATCTGGTTGAACCGTGAAAAGACACTGAACAAAATTGAAGATTATGTCCTACAAGCCGGGAAACAGGACTGCGATCTGGTGGTATTTGGCGAAGCGCTGATCCCGGGCTACCCTTTCTGGGTAGAGCGCACGGATGGCGCCCAGTTTAATAATAAGGTCCAGAAAGAGCTCTTTGCACATTACCAGGATCAAGCGGTGCAGATCGAAGCCGGACACCTGGATTCTCTAAAAGAGGCCGCCCGTACAAATCATCTGGCAATTTATATCGGCACTATTGAGCGCCCCTCGGATCGGGGGGGGCACAGCCTGTATTGCTCCCTGGTGTACATTGATCCTGCGGGAGAAATTGGCTCAGTTCATCGAAAGATGATGCCCACCTATGAAGAGCGCCTGGTCTGGTCCACAGGGGATGGGCATGGACTGCAAACCCACCCCCTGGGCTCCTTTAACGTTGGCGGACTTAACTGCTGGGAGAACTGGATGCCCTTATCCCGCACAGCCCTGTACGCCATGGGAGAGGACCTGCACGTGGCGGTCTGGCCCGGAAGCCAGCGCAACACCTTTGATATCACCAAATTCATCGCCAAGGAATCCCGATCCTATGTGATCTCTGTTTCGGGCTTGATGCGGAAAACAGATATCCACCCTGACCTGCCCCACAGCCAATTGATATTGGATAACAGCGAGGACACCCTGGCAGACGGAGGGTCCTGCCTGGCCGGGCCAGACGGGGAATGGATCATAGAGCCTGTGGTCGGGCAAGAAACCCTTACTACTGCCGTGATATCCCATCAGAAAGTTAGGGAAGAAAGGCAGAATTTCGACCCAACCGGCCATTACAGTCGTCCGGATGTAACCCGCCTGGTGGTCAATCGGGAGCGTCAGAGTGTATTGGAAATAACCTCAGACAATCAAGGAAACACGGATGAAGATTAATCCCTTTAAATTGGAACAATACTTTGAAAAATATGAATTTAACACCAAATACCTGCTGGGCAGTTCCGATTGTGAATCGTTCTCGGTCAAAGATCTGCTGGATCTGGAAGATGGAGCTTCAGACAAGTTCCAGGGGCAATGGCTGGGATATACAGAATCCCAGGGCAGTCCTTCATTAAGGGAAGAAATCAGCCATATTTATGAAACCATATCTCCGGATCAGGTGCTGGTCCACACCGGGGCAGAAGAAGCCATTTTTACCTTAATGCAGGCAGCCCTGGAACCAGGAGATCATCTGATCGTCCATTGGCCTTGTTACCAATCCTTATTTGAGATTGCGTCCAGTATGGGCTGCCAGATCTCCCACTGGGAAACCAGGGAGGAGAATGGTTGGGCTTTGGATCCAGATGAACTGGATAAATTGGTCCAGCCCAACACCAAGATGATTGTGATCAACACTCCTCACAATCCAACTGGATATCAAATGTCCAAAAAGACCTACCAGGATACCTGGGCATTCGCTCAATCACACGGAATGCTCTTTTTCTGCGATGAGGTCTACCGGGAATCGGAGTATGACCAGACCAACCGGCTGCCCGCGGCATGCGACCTGGGGGATCTTGGTGTGTCCCTGGGAGTGATGTCAAAAACCTACGGACTGGCAGGGTTAAGGATCGGCTGGATTGCCACGAAAAATCAGCATCTTTACCGGAAAATAGAAAAAATCAAGGCCTACACGACCATTTGCAACAGCGCGCCCAGCGAATTTCTAGCCGAATTGGCCTTAAGGCATAGAGAAAAACTTGCGGCCAGGAACCTGGGGATCATCAGCGGGAATCTGGTCCTGCTGGAAAGTTTTTTTGCCAGATACGAAGACCGATTCAGCTGGGTGAAACCCATTGCAGGGCCAATCGCCTTTCCGAGATTGATCGGACAGGATGTAGCCGAGTTTTGTGAGCAGCTGGTTAGGGTCCAGAGTGTGATGTTACTGCCCGGTACGGTATATGACCATCCCGGGAATCATTTCCGGATCGGGTTCGGACGAAAAAATATGCCGGAAGCACTGGAAAAACTGGAAGAATTCTTGATTAAAAATCTTCGGAAGTCTTCAGGGGGAAAATCATCAAGCAGGGGTCATTTTCAAGACATCCGAAGTTTTGTATGTCAGCCTGAAGACTTCCGAAGTTTAAAAGGGATTACTTGTCAAATTTTCGGTAGCTTGGATTCACGGAAACTGATAAATTCTTGTACAGAAGATTTATTAATTTCTACAAGGATTTAAATTTATGGTCACACTAACATTCCAGGAAAAATACGACGTAATCGGTACCCAGGATCCTTCTTATGAAGGGCTCTTTATCACCGCTGTAAAAACCACCGGTATATTCTGCCGGCCGTCCTGCCGTGCCAGGAAACCCAATATAGAAAATGTGGTCTTTTTTGACTCTGCTAAAAGCGCCCTGCAGCATGGCTTTCGCCCCTGCAAAATCTGCAAGCCCATGGAACAACTTGCTGAGACGCCTGATTATATCCAGTCCCTGATTGGCGAGCTGCATAAAAACCCCTACAGCCGCATCAAGGACAGCGATCTGGTGGAACGAGGATTGGAACCCAATCATATCAGGCGCTGGTTCAAAACCCACCATCAAATGACTTTCCAGGCCTATCAGCGAATGCTGCGCATTAATTTGGCCTATCAAAAGATCGAAAGCGGCAAATCAGTGCTCGATTCTGCCCTGGAAAGCGGCTACGACTCCCTCAGCGGATTTAACGAAAGCTATCGGGGGATATTCGGCGAGCCGCCCACCAGCCCGGGTAAAAAGGACCTGATCCATATCACGCGTTTTTCAACGGAGATCGGCCCCATGTTTGCCGGTGCCAGCAGCCAGGGTATTTGCTTGCTGGAATTCACTGACAGAAGGATGCTGGAGACCGAGTTCAGGGATCTCCGGAAAAGGCTCAACGCTGTGATCCTGCCTGGTGAGAATCCCCACCTTGTAACAAGTTGAAAGAGAACTCGAGGAATATTTCCAGGGAAAAAGAAAAGAATTCAGTGTTCCCCTGCACACGCCGGGAACTGAATTCCAGCAGTCAGTTTGGCAGGGTTTAAAGAAAATACCTTACGGCCAGACCCGCTCTTATAAAGAACAAGCCATTAATCTTGGCAAACCCAATGCAGTCCGGGCAGTTGCTTCGGCCAATGGACACAACAGGGTTGCAATCATCATTCCCTGCCACCGGGTGATTGGTTCTGATGGAAAACTGGTCGGATACGGGGGTGGTTTACACCGTAAAAAATGGCTCCTGGATTTCGAGCAAAATCACTAGCCAATCCCCTCTCACAGTCCTCCAAGCAGCTGAACGTAGAATGTTTATCTTCTAAATACTCCTCCGGTATTGATTTGGGGGAGTATAATTTATATGGTACAGGTATCACTTATTTTTGCCGGAGGAGTAATGGAAGAAGTAACAAAGATTGGCATTATCATATGCGATCGCTACAGCCGCTGCGCAGGAGGAAAGTGCCTCCGGTCGTTAAGAGAAAAAGAAGGCGCATTCAGCATCTACAAAGATACCAAGCTGGAACTGGTTGGGTATACAACCTGTGATGGGTGCCCTGGAGGAAACATTGAATACGCCGGGGAAGAAATGGTGAAAAACGGGGCGGAAATCATCCACCTGGCCACCGGACTTGTGGTGGGATACCCGCCCTGCCCTTATATTGACACTTTTGTCGCATTTCTGGAAAAAAGATATCCAGTTAAAGTTGTTGTCGGCACACATCCCATCCCCCCGAGCTACCTGGAAATGCACACCCATCTGGGTACATTCAACAAAAAACCAATCGAAGAGTATTTACCAGCGATAATGTGTGATGCTGATATCCGGGAAAAGTATGCCTGATACCAGGATCTTTGGCCCGGTTCCTTCCCGCCGGTTGGGAAAAAGCCTCGGAATCAATAACATACCCCCCAAGATATGTACTTACTCGTGTATTTACTGTCAATTGGGAAGATCATTGGATATGACCATTTCCAGGAAGGAATTTTATGATCCAGTTGAGTTAAAGGACGATGTTGCAAAACACCTCGAAAATCTAAAAGACCAGCAGGACCAGATTGACTACCTGACCATTGTGCCTGACGGCGAACCAACCCTGGATATCAACCTGGGCAGATTGATAAAACAACTTAAACCTTTTGGCATCAAAATCGCCGTGATCACTAATTCATCTCTGATCTTCGATGCTCAGGTACGAAATGACCTCCAACAAGCTGACCTGGTATCAGTCAAAGTTGACACAGTAAATGAAGCTATCTGGAAGAAGATTGACAGGCCGTATGGAAAACTGGAGCTGGAGAAGATCCTCCAGGGCATACTGACATTCGTTGAAGGATTTAAGGGAGAATGTATCACAGAAACAATGCTGGTAAGAGACATCAACGATCATCCAGACACCATCCAGGAGACTGCCAAATACCTGGCAGGAGTGAATCCTGATCGTTCATATATCAGCATACCTACCAGGCCCCCTGCGGAAGAATGGGTCTCCATGCCCGATGAAAAGAGTGTAAATATCGCCTTTCAGATATTTCAACAAGCTGGCTTGAATGTGGAATATTTAATAGGATACGAAGGCAATGATTTTGCTTTTACGGGAGATATCAAAAATGATCTTCTGAGCATAACCTCAGTTCATCCAATGAGAGAGGATGCGATAGAAGAGTACTTAATCCGGGCTGGAGGAGATCAAAGAATCGTCGATCAAATGGTAGCAGATGGTGATCTATTTCCTTCAGATTACCAAAACAAACGTTTTTATCTAAGAAAGTTCAAGTAAGTTGTCAAAAAGAAATACTCACTGGTCAGGTTTTAGTTATTTTCGCCTTGTTATTCCTCCTGAAAGGAAGAGAATTCAACAGCCGCTTTTTTCCAGCGCAAAATAATGCTGCTGATATAAATTCCCAGTACAGCGGTTAGAACAACATAACCAGCGATCATATAATCAAAAGTATCGGGCACAAATAATCTACTTAACATTCTTCAGCTCTCCTTCTCGTAGGATTTTATTCTCAATTCAGTAACACTGGACTGCAGTTTTCCCAATCGGATCCGGTGCCAGAGCAAATCAGCAAATAAAACTGAAAAAGCTGCCAGACTGAAAAAGAATGCCGTTTTCATGGGTGCATCCATATTAAATCCTCCCTGACTGGCCGCTTCAGCGCCGCCGATCACAACTGGATGGATGGTTCGCAAAAGGCGAATCGAGATAAAGGTCAGGGGCACACTGACAGAACCAAAGATGGCATATATCGCTGAGAAGCGAGCCCTCTTTCCTGGATCATCCACGCCGGAGCGCAGCAGCATATATGCTGCATAGATCAACTCTACGATCGCAGCAGTGGTTAAACGGGGATCCCAGGTCCACCAGGTATTCCAAACTGGCCTGGCCCAGATCGATCCCATAATAATGGCCACCAAAAAGAACACCAGACTGATTTCCACAGCACCCAGACCAACTATATCCCAAATTTCCTTTTCATTTCTGAGATAGAAAAAACCTGCTACAGCCGCAACCAGGAAACCCAGCATACCAACCCAGGCAGTCCCAACATGAAAATAAAATACTTTTTGAACCTGGCCCATCATCTCTTCCACAGGGGCATAAAAGAAAACCAAACCAGCCGCAATCAGGATCATTAAGGCGGCAAGAATATCTAAGGCGGTTAATAAACGAGGTTTCTTTTGCATGGATCATTCCTCCAAAATATAGTCAAATACCATAATAGCTACCGCTAAAAAGATCATGTCGTAAGCAACCAGGATATTGATCCAGGAAGAGAAATCTTCCAGCGGCAGTGCCTGGATAAATCCCTGGCTTGCTTTTACAGCAGCAATCACCACTGGCAGCGTCAAGGGGAAAAGCAGGATCGGAAGCAGGATATCCCTGGTTCTGGTCTGAACTACCATGGTTGCCAGCAGGGTTCCTACCGCTACATACCCGATCGATCCCAGCAATACAACCCCCAGGAAACCCGGTTGAAATACCAGAACGCCGTATAAAAAGCTGTACACCGGCAGAACAATCGCCTCCACCAGCAGCATAAAGAACAAATTTCCAACCGCTTTCCCAATAAAGATCGCACTCCGGTCTACCGGTGCCAATAATAAACCGTCAAGGCAGCCGCGGTCCTTTTCCACTGCCATGGATCGATTCAGGCCAATAGTACCGGCGAAGATAAAGGTCGCCCACAAGACACCTCCTGCCAAAGAATCCCGGGCTTGCAAATCCAGCTCAAGGGAAAAATTGAAGATCAGGATCACCAGCAGGGAAAATACCAGCATGGCAGATAGATTTTCACGGGTTCTCCATTCGGTTTTGAGATCTTTCCAGATGATCGCGCCAACGGATTTCAGAAAGGCCTTCATGAACCCCCTCCCTGTAATCCAGTTTTATAAAAATCGACCAGTTGGGCCGGATCCAGGTCAGCGGTTGAAACACTTCGAGCAATTTTACCTTTTGACAGCAGTACCAGCCTCGAAGCCAACTCAGATGCCCTGAGCAGATCATGAGACGTCATCACCACTGTTCGTCCTTCCAGCGCAACATCTTTTAATATTTTATCCAGGATCTCTCCTGCAGCCTGGTCCAGTCCAGTATGCGGTTCATCCAGCAGCAAGATAGCTGGATTGTGCAAGATCGCCCGGCCGATAGCCAGTCTCTGCTGCATACCCCGGGAGAAAGTCCTCACCAGATCATCCTTGCGAGGCAGCAGCCCCACCAGTTCCAGGATCTCTTGGATCCGATCTGGTCCAACTGAATATAATTTGCTGAAAAATTGCAGATTTTCCGCGGCCGTCAGATCACCATAAAGCAGGGGTTGATGCGATACCACGCCCAGCTTGGCTCGCAGAGATGCTCCCTGGGATGGCAAATTAAATGATGCAACCCTGACCGAACCAGATGTTGGACGGACCAGGGAAGATAAAATTCGGAGCAAGGTAGTTTTACCGGCGCCGTTGGGTCCCAGCAAGGCCACAAATTCTCCTGGATCGACATTAAAATCCAATTCACGGAGAACTGTTAATGGACCATACCTCTTTACCAACTTTTTTACCTGGATCATCGTTTAATCACTAAATCCTGAAATTGATTTTAATTCATCCTTAAGCTGCGTCCGCTTCCGGTTATAAACTTTTTCAGGAATCTCTCCCTTCGCGAAGAGGTCATCCAGGGCAATGATCGAATCCAGGATCTCATCCTGAGATTTCTCAGATACCTCAATACCATCCGCAGTTACGTTTTCCTGCCCCCGGTTGCGGAGAAAAAGCCAAATTCCAACAATCAGCAACATCAAGCCCAATCCGCCCCCGCCGTAAATGATCAACGACTCAAAATCGAATTGGGGAGATGAACTTATTGGTATTTCCCCTTGAGGAGTATCCAGGGCCGGTTTCCCGGATAAACGGAACTGCAAATACATCATCCCTGGCCACAGCTTGTCCGGAATAGATTTGGACTTCACCACTGGGAATGGATTGCACACCCATATCCTCCAGGGTTGATCCCTGTACGATGACATCTCCTGCTGGCAGCATTACAACCACAGCGCCTACCGGATAATTGAATCTCTGTTCAAAATCGAGCCGGTTTTTCTCATAAGGCAGTGAGTAATAAACTGAGACCGGGTAAATGCCGGATCCAGGCGGAATGCTGACAGTATCACCAAATCCGGCATCTGTTTTCAAATAACGTTCTCCCAGGTTCCCATCTTCAAAACCGATCCCGACAGCACCAGCTGGAAGGGGAAATTCAACACTGATCTCACCTGGAGCTTCCGGAACAATAGTAGCATCACCAAGATTAGACAGGATATAGATCTCGACGATCTCAGCAATATCCGGTTGAGTAAAATCAACCAGCACGTGAACACGATCAATGATCAAACCTGCCTGATCTGTAGTGGTGTTAAATATTTCCACCTGCAGATCGAGTGAAGTCTGTTCTGTTTCGATCAGTACTATCTGGGAGCGGTAAACAGCGCCGCCGTAGAGTATAGATGCAAAATAAACCCTGCCTTCCGGGAAAGGAATTCCACTAAACTGGACTACACCTTCAGGAGAAATGGGATGAGATTCTACAAAAACCTGTTCAAATTGATCATAACCTTCGAGCTGGACGTCTGGACTTTCCTCCAGCAGCAGTCCCTCAGTATTATCCAGGATATAGACATTCACAATCCCGCCCTGGGAGTTCTCTTCTGACTGGGATTCAACTGTGGCAGGTACTTCCCGGGTTGGCTCCAGGGTTGGCAGAGCAGTCGGGGGCAGCGGTTCAGCGCCCGCATTATCCGGTGGTGGGGTGATATCATCCGCCAGGGAGATACATCCGGTTAAAGCCAAGCTGACCAGCATAATAAAAATAATAATTCGAACCAGAAATGAATTCTGATACCTTCTCACTGCTTTTCTCCACAATGACTGCAAAACTGAGCGCCAGCCACAATCGTTTTCCCGCAGCTGGAACAATAAACAGTATTTTCCTCGGCCAGTTTTTTCCGGCGTTCCTGGATCATTTTTTCCAGGTCATCGCCCTTGGTTTTTTTCGATTTCCCCTTTTGAGCACCTTTTGGCTTGGAGTATCGATCAAGCTCCTTAAGCACATCGGCCGCCTGGGATAATAACAGGTTGCGATCCAGGGCATGTTCCGATGAGGAGATCTTTTTCAATTCGAGATCCAGATCCAGCTCCTCAATGGAAGATAACAAACGTTCACGTTCTGCCAGTAAGCCATCATAGACCCCCCCACCCAGGGTGATCTTGCCGCCCACCTGGTCCAGAAAAGGCCGCAGGACGATCAACCCGGCCATGATAAAGATAAAAAAGATGATGATTAAAGAAGTAAATGTCATATTTCACCTGATATTCATTGAGCCAACAGCGGATCAATTTGGGATTGGATTTCTGCCAGGGACCGGAAGGGACCGATTTGCAAGTGAGAGATGATCCCGTCTTGATCAACAATAAAAGTTTCGGGCACTCCCCGGATTCGATATGCCTGGGAGATCTTCGTGCGCAGATCCGGACCATTGGGGTAAGTGACGCCAAATTCCTCCAGGTAAGCCAGCGCTTCCGGCTCAGTATCGACATAGTCAACACCAAGGAAGACCACATCACCCCTGGATGAATAATATTGAAAGGCATCTTCCAGGTCTTTAGCTTCGGGTTTACAGGACTCACACCACGATGCCCAGAAATTAATCACAACCACGCTGCCTTTTAGTTCAGATAAACGGTATATTTCGCCGTTAAAAGAGTTCAATTCAAAATCTGGAGCTGGTTCACCAACATTCACCTGCCCCTGCTGGGAACGAAATAAACCCGCACCCAGAATAACGAATAAAACCAACAAACCACCCCAGAGTAATATTTTTTTCATTTTGAGCTCCCGGACCTTTTTTTCAATTCATCCTCAATTCTCTTGAGATATTTTTCATCAATTTCCGGCTGTTGAACCTTAATCCTTTCAACTTTAGCTGGATCTGCCCCGCTCTTCCATTGATTAAAGCCGCGGTATAACAAATATCCGCCCCCCGCAAATACAGCTATAGGAACCAGATAAACCAACCAATTAAATCCCTGCCGGGGAGGTTCCGCCAATACTCTGTCCCCATACTGAGCCACAAAATATTCCTTGATCTGATCCTCGGACCAGCCATCCCGCAGTTTATCACGGATGATACCTCTCCACTGTTCACAAGCAGCCGTTCCACAGGCATCCAGGGGGATATTTTCACATACGGGACAGTAAAGCTGTTTGGCGACAGCATTTACATCGTCATCTGTGGGATCCGATCCCTGGGCTGAGACAACGATTGGAATCATAAGCCCTGCCAGGATGACGATCAGGCTAATCCAGAACCATTTATTAGATATTCAATTCATAATTTCCTCAGCACCAAATCTAAGCGACTTTTTCTTTTTTATCCGGCCAGGTGGCAAAGACAACTCCAGCCATGAATACATAGGTGCCGATCCAAAGCCACTTGACCAGCGGGTTGTGATAAACCTTAAAAGTCGCACCCTCTGATGTCACTTCTTTCCAATCCACGAGGATGACATAAAAATCATCCAGCAATGTGCTTCGAACACCCGGGATGGTCACCGGCTGACGAGAATCTATATAATAATCCCGCCGCGGATAAAGCTCATCGATCACTTTCCCGTCCTTTCTCACCTCAACAACAGCTCTGGCAACTATCCTGCCGCCAGAATCACTAAATTCATCCAGCTCCTGGTAAACCATGGAATAGGAAGCCAGATCCAGCCCTTCTCCCTGGGCCAAAGTCCCTTGGGTCTCAGTCTGGAAGAACTCGATGCCGATGATGCCCAACGCCATTAATACCATGGCAATATGGATGGTCATCGCACTTAAGGAGCGGCGGTTGCGCTGAAGCACACGGATAAAGGATTGCCACCAGTTTTCAGACTCCGACTTTCTCCTGAGGCGAATGCGTTTGCTGATCTCAAAGGCATTAACTGCCAACACAAAAGCCACCAGCCAAAAGGCAATCAAAGCTGACCATTGAGTCAACCCTCCATATAGTGGCAATGCGATTCCTGCCAGGGAGATGATAAAAGGCTTCCATAATAATCGACCCAGGTTTTTGAAAGACACGTAGGTCCAGATCACCAATGGGCCGAGGACCATGAGCATCAGCAGCCCACCAAAGATCGGGGCGGCTACTCGTTCATAAAAAGGCGGTCCTACAGTGACTTTTTGTCCAATCACCATTTCAGAGATGATCGGGAACAATACTCCCCAGAAAACTGTAGCCAGCATTCCCAAAAACAGGACTACGCTGACGATGATCAAGCCTTCTTTCGAGAAAAAGGATCGGATAACTTGTTTTGATCTCAGATTACTCCAGCGTGAGATCATCAGCCAGACCGAAATTATTATGGTCAGGATTATAAAAATCAGGAATACCGGGCCGATCTTACTCTGCGCAAAGGAATGCACTGAGGACAATAACCCGGAGCGAGTAATAAACGTGCCAAAGATAACCAGCAGGTAGGTCAAAATTGATAAGACCATGGTCAACTGCTTGAACATACCGCGCTTTTCCATGATCAAAACCGCGTGCAGGTAGGCTGTTCCGGAGAGCCAGGGCATGAATGCTGAGTTCTCCACGGGGTCCCAGCCCCAGTATCCACCCCATCCCAAAACATCATAGGCCCAGCGGGCGCCCAGGATCAAACCCAATGACAGGAACAACCAGGCCCACAAAGTCCAACGTCTTGAAAGCTGGATCCAACGGTCATCTGTTCTGCGGGTGATCAAGGTGGCCATAGCGAAAGAAAAGGGAATGATAAAGCCCACAAAACCAAGGTACTGCATAGGTGGGTGGATGATCATGCCTGGATGCCTGAGCAGGGGATTCAAACCGGATCCATCACGTGGAAAAATCGCCAGCGCTCCGGAGGGTTGATTAAAGGCAACCAGGATTCCGCTGGCATCCTGCCAGTAACGGTTGAAGGGATTTTCATAGAAGATGTTAAGGATCAGGAAAAAAGCCAGTGTAACCAGGTTGACAACGATCACCCAGGGCAGCAGATCCTGATCACGATCCCATTTTCGTAAAGTGACTGCGGATGTAAAGGCTGCCAGCAGCCATGACCAGAATAACAGGGATCCTGCCTGACCTCCCCACAAGGCTGTCAGCTTTAAATAAGTTGGCATGGCAGTGCTGGTGACACTTTCTACGTAGACTACTTCAAAGTGACCATTTACCAGCAGGTATAACAACGAGACAACCGAAATTGTCAGCAGGGGAAAAACCAGCTGCATCGCATTCTTCGCGCTGGAAATCCAGGCCTGGTTTTTGTTCTGAGCGCCGTAGATCGCTGCTCCGATGCCATAAAACGAGATGATCAATGTGATAAATAAAGCACCAAATCCTATTTCTGCTGCCATAAATCCTCTTCTATACGGATAAGTATTTAATTAGGGTTGAACGTCTATCTGGTCTGGAACGGAACCCTCGTATTTCGTGGGACATTTCAACAAGATCTCGTCCGCTTGAAAAACGCCACTGGGAAGCATTTCTCCGGTAAGAATAGCCTGGGCTTCATTCTGGAGCAGATCTGGGATAGGTCCGAAATAGACAATTTCCATTCGGGACCGGCCAGGATCCAAAACAGCGTTGTGCAAAGCCTGGGCTAAACCGCCCTCATCGGCCACAAGCTGATTATCCGCTTCCACATGAGCAATGGTAAAGCTCAGCTCAAGCGTGTCAATATCATAAGCGATCGTATCTCCCAAAACAGCGCCAGAAACACGAATATTCCTTCCATCCAGCTCACCCGCCTGGTTTTTTGCAACCACTTCGTCCACCGTGAGGAAATACTGGGAGTTGGCAGATAATGAGGAAACGATCAGATAGATTATGGCAGCTACAATGACAATGCCGCCGATGATAAATTTTAAAGGTGTCCGGGGACGGGTAGTCCCTTGATTTGCTTGAATATCTTCCATTTTCATCTCCAAAACTAATAAAATATGTCACCTATCTTAACATGAAATTATTAAAACTTCATAATATTTCTTGTCCTCTTAACAGGACAAGACCTGATCAGGATATAGCCTGCCGAAGTTGGTGGGTCAGGCTGACAAATTCCGGGGTGAAGCGATCATCTTCATTCCTCGGTCTTTTGAGATCGATTTTCAGGTCTAGTTTCAAGTGGCCCGGCTGAGGACTGATCGCCAGAACCCGGTCCGCCAGATAAACCGCTTCAGAGATATCGTGAGTGATCATAATGACAGTCTTTTTTCGTGCCCGCCAGACCCGAAGCAGTTCCACTCCCATTTTCTCACGGGTCAGCGCGTCCAAAGCGCCAAAGGGTTCATCCAGCAGCAGCAGGTCTGGATCCTGGATCAAACTTCTGGCAATGGCTACCCGCTGCAGCATCCCGCCCGAAAGATCATGGGGCAGCCAGTCCTCAAACCCGGTTAATCCGACCAGATCGATCAGCTCTGCAGCTCTCTGATGGGCTTCTTCCGGCGGTACATGTTCAATTTCCAGGGGCAGGGTGATATTGCGGGTAACCGACCTCCAGGGCATTAAGTTGGCTTTTTGAAATACTATGCCAACCCCATGCCGGGGATCGATGATCGGCGTTCCATCCAGGAAGACCTCTCCGGTTGTAGGAGCCAATAAACCTGCCAAAACCCGGACCAGGGTGCTTTTACCACTGCCGGAAGGACCTACCACACAGATAAACTGCTCCCTGTTAACGGAGAAGTTGATCTCATTCAGAGCCTTGAGAGACCCTTTTTCATCAGTAAAAGTAACCCCAAGGTTCTTTACTTCCAGCAGAGGATTATTATTGGCTGAATTCATTGGTATATGCGCTTTCCAGGTCAATTTCTTTTTTCATTAATCCCATCTGCAGCAGAACATCCTGCATATTCTCCCAGGCTTCAGGAGAACTGTAGCCATAAGGATCGGTCTGATACAGTTCCAGCGAGGCTTTCATCACTTCAAACTGGACAGCCTGATCAGCTTCTTCCAATCCCTCTACATATTTAAAACAGATCTGGAAGGCCTCATCGGGGTTTTCAACAGCAAACTGGATTCCCTTCAAGGCTGCCGATACCATTCTCTTCACCAGGTCAGGATCTTCAGCCAGCGTGATCTCGTTGGTGATCAAACCATTGGAAACCAGATTCAGGTAGTCTGATACCAGGATCACATCCAGATCATACCCAAGGGCTTTCAGCTGGACCGGTTCATTGGCAGAGTAACCGACAATTACTTCAGAGGCATCAGCAGCCAGGACTTCCACCTGGGTAAAACCGACCGATTCCAGGATCAGGTCACTTTCCTGCAGGCCAACCTCTCCTAACAAAGCCCTCAAGCCGACATAATTTGCTCCGAATAACCCGGGAAGAGCAACACGTTTACCTGCCAGATCCTGGGGAACAGTGACGCCTTGTTCAGTTTTAGCAATCACGGCGATGGGGTATTTTTCATACCAGGCCATTACATATACAATGGGTAATCCTTCCGCCCTGGCGATGGGAACCTGCTCCCCGGACACCACGGAGAACTTAAGCTCATTGGCGCCCACCAGGGCAACACCATCCGTTTCATAGGAATAGTCAAATTCGATTTCCAGTCCCGCCTCAGCAAAATAGCCATTTTCCACAGCTGCGTAAAAAGGAGCATACTGGACATTGGGGATATAACCCATTGGCAGCCGGATATGAGTTAAACCTTCAGGTTCTCCGGACGGCTGGCTGGCGCAGGAGCCTGCCAGGATCACTACCAAAACCAAAATCAGGATTGCTTTACTCTTCATGGAATACTCTCCTCTCAAGATTATTCTCCATTCCTCTTTTGCCAGGATAATAAGCGGTTTTCCAAAAACACTACCGATCCATAAATCCCCAGGGACAGAAACACTATCGTAAACACAGCCACAAAAACCAGGGAGGTATCATATAAACCGCGCCCGACATTGACCAGGAATCCCAATCCTTTGTCAGCACCCACAAATTCTCCCACCACCGCGCCGATCACGGCCAGGGTTGCGCCGATGCGCAGGCCTCCGAGGAAGACAGGCATGGCAGCCGGGATCTCCAGTTTAAAGATACGCTGCCAGGGACTTGCTTGCAGTATTCTCATCAAATCATATAACTCGCGGGGAACTGATCTCAAACCTACAATAGTATTCACAAGGACAGGAAAAAAGACGATCAAGGCGCTGGTCAGGACCTTCGACAGAATACCCGGTCCAAGCCAGATCACCAGCAGCGGCGCGATGGCCACAATGGGTATGGATTGGCTGGCCACGATATAGGGCGCCAGAAAGCGTTCAACAGTTCGGGATTTGGCCAGGAAATAGCCAATAGTAATTGCGGTGCTCAAACCCAGAGCCAGTCCAAATAGGACTTCCTGGAGAGTGATCAGAGAATGCTTTAACAAAGATCCATCCTTCAAAACCGTTCCTAATCGCTCCCAGACCTCAAACGGGGTTGGAAAAATAAATGAAGGGACTTTGCTATAGGCAGTAAATAACTGCCACAGGGACAGCCCAACTACCACCGAAAGAACCAGAAAACCGATCTTCCTGACACTTGCTCCAAAATCCTTCATAAAAGGTACTCCAAAATAAAAAATCCGCCTGTCGGGACGGGGCGGACACAAGAAGCCGGGTTCTGAAAAAAAATCCCGAAAGCAAACTCGCTTTCGGGGTTATCAGAAACACAGGCAGGTTCATATGAACCTGGATTACCTTCTCCTATCCGGACTATACCGTCGGCCCCGGAATTTCACCGGATCCTGCGCCATTTCAGGCGCTCGCGGGCTGTACCGCCGATTGGGACTTGCTACTGCTCACCCTACCCCGAAGGTTATTATTTAGTTGCAAATCAGTATACCATAATCAGAAAGATTGAATCTAAGAGGAAAATAAGATTATGTTTGGGGGCAGACTTCCAAAGTCTTGATGATAAATTTAGATCAGGCAGCCGCTTGAAGGGTTCGGAAGTTTTCCTGATCCTCGGACTAACGAGTGGCGCTCCTGCGGGAGCATCTTGGAAGGTGTTGGACATAGACTTCCGAAGTCTTGAGGCGAGCAGTTAGATCAGGCAGCCGCTTGAAGACTTCGGAAGTTTTTCCTGATCCTTGCTTGTTGATCCACTGCTGATTATCTTTGCAGCTGGCGTGATTTAATACAGATTCCATCGCATGTTTTGCATACTCGCAATGACAGGTGAATGGTCTCTTTTCTAACCCCTTAAATCTAGACGAATCAACCCCCGCGTGATATACTGCTCTCGGTCCCGCAATCGTGCGGGGCAAATTTTGTATCCCACACGTTTCTCGACCCGACGGAGCGTGCCGGAGAATACTCTCCGGTCCCGGAAGGAAAGACAGAAACGGAGGCTAAACGCGAGGAGTGTACTATGCCTATTGTATCGATGAAAGACCTTTTAGAAAGCGGCGTCCATTTTGGTCACCGAACCCAGAAATGGAATCCCTATATGGGAGAGTATATCTATGCCGCCAGGAACGATATTCACATTATCGACCTGCAGAAGACTGTTATTGCCCTGGAAGAAGCCTACCAAGTCATCCGTGACAACATTGCGGCTGGCGGTTCGATCCTTTTTGTAGGAACCAAACGACAGGCTCAGGACATCATCAAAACCAATGCCGAAAAAGTAGGCATGCCCTACGTGATCGGACGCTGGCTGGGTGGAACCCTGACCAACTGGAAGACCATCCGTGAACGCATCACCGAGCTGGAACGCTTGGAAGGTATGCGCGATCGTGGTGAGTTTGAAGTCTTCACTAAAAAAGAAGCGCTGGGTATGACCCGGCAAATTGAACGTCTGGAAGGCCGATTGGGCGGTATCCGTGAAATGGCCGGTATTCCCACTCTGTTATTTGTGGTGGACGTCTCCCGGGAAGAAATCCCGGTCCACGAAGCCAACCTGCTGAATATCCCGGTTATTGCTATGGTTGACACAAACTGCAGTCCGAAAAACATCGACTATGTCATCCCCTCAAACGATGACGCCATTCGCGGCATTCAGCTGATCGTTTCACTGATTGCTCAGGCAGTCGACGATGGCAAGAACATGCGCAAAGACCACGAAGCTGATATGGAAGCTGCCGAAGCAGAAGCGCAGCTGCCGCAAGAACTGCGGGATGAATTGAGCGACGAAGATCTTCTGGGCGCCTCCACCCTGGCCAAGATGAAAGAAGAGGAAGTGGAACAAGCCCCGGAAGCTGAAGAAGAAGTTGAAGTTGAAGTTGAAGTTGAAGTTGAAGCTGAAGTTGAAGTTGAAGCTGAAGTTGAGAGCTGAAGCTGAAGCCGAAGTTAAAGAAGAAGAAACTGAGAAGGGCGAGTAATAATGGATATCTCTGTAGAATTGATCAAAAAACTACGTGACGCCACGGGATCCGGCATCCTGGATGTAAAGGAAGCCCTCCAAAATTCCGAAGGCGACTTTGAAAAAGCAGTCGATTTTCTGCGTCAGAAAGGCCTTGCCAAAGCAGCCAAACGCTCTGACCGGGATGCCTCTGAGGGCATAATTGAACTCTACTCCCACGGTGACGGCCGGGTTGGCGTTATGGTGGAAATCAACTGCGAATCAGATTTTGTTGCCAGATCGGACGCCTTCAGGGAATTTGCCCATGAAGTCGCTCTGCAAATCGCAGCCGCCGCTCCCAAATGGGTGAAGGAAGAACAGGTGCCTGACGAAGTGATCGAACGTGAAAAAGAGATCGCCCGCACCCGTTATAAGGAAGAAGGCAAACCTGATAATATCATCGACAAGATCCTGGAAGGCATGGTTGTGAAATTCAAAGCAGAAAACTGCTTGCTCTCCCAGGCCTATATCCGCAATGAGGATCTCACTATCCAGGGGCTCTTGCATGAGAAGATCGCCTCGATTGGCGAAAATATCGTTATCCGCCGTTTTGAGAGGTGGGAGCGAGGAGAAAGCCTAGACTGAATAAAAAAAGCCAACCTGCAGGTTGGCTTTTTTCTTATATAATAAATTGGGGCATAAATAATCATCCGAGGGAAATTCATGACAAAAAAACCAGTTTATGATCGCATCCTGCTGAAAATCAGCGGAGAAGCTCTGGCAGGACCAGAGGGATTTGGTATCGATCCATTACGGGCAGAGAACCTGGCGGAACACCTGGAGGCTGTCAGCGAACTTGGTGTTGAGATCGCTGTCGTCATCGGCGCTGGCAACCTGTGGCGCGGCCGGCAGGGAATCGATCGTGGAATGGATCGGGCTACCGCAGATTATATGGGCATGCTGGGCACAGTTATGAATGCCATGGCCTTGATGGATGCCTGCGAACGCAGGGGCATTATCACCCGGGTCCAATCCGCTATAGAAATGAGAGCAGTAGCTGAACCTTATATCCGCCGGCGGGCAATCCGCCACCTGGAGAAAAAACGTCTGGTGATCTTTGGAGCGGGGACGGGCAACCCTTACTTCTCCACAGACACCGCAGCTGCCCTGCGGGCCATGGAAATTGACGCTGATGTGCTTATCAAAGCCACTAAAGTAGATGGTGTGTACGACAAAGATCCCCAGAAGAACCCTGATGCTACATTATTTGAGACGCTGCCATATATCGAAGCCATCAATTTGCGCCTGGAAGTGATGGATTCCACAGCATTATCCCTCTGTATGGATAATAAATTGCCCATCCTGGTACTGAATATGTGGGACAAAGACGCCCTGGAAAGGGGTTTAATGGGTGAAAAGGTCGGCACCCTGGTTTCCGGCGCCACCCGTTAGATTTTTCGGGTAATTGACCATCAAGAATGGGCGGCCAAAATAGCCGCCCATTTATGTTAAATCCACTCCGGACAGGTTAATTTACATCTTTATCAAGTAGGGTTAATCGAGTATAGTATTAAGGAATACGATTGAGATACAGAGATTCATTCTGGAGGGTCACTATGCTTGCGGATGTCTATCAAGAAACAAGAGCTCGAATGGAAAAGGCCATGGCCGCTTTAGGTCAGGAATTAAATGGGATCCGAACCGGGCGCGCCAATCCATCCCTGATCGAACTGCTTCCAATTGAATATTATGGAACTCAAACCCCGCTTCAAGAGCTGGCCGGGATCAGTGTACCAGAAGTACGTTCCCTTTTAATCCGGCCTTACGATCCTTCTTCATTGAAGAATATCGAAAAAGCCATTCTGAAGTCCGACCTGGGGTTGACCCCCAACAACGATGGCGAAAATATCCGCCTGATTCTGCCTACCCCCACAGAAGACCGCAGACTTGAGCTGGTCAAAGTGGTTGGCGCAAAGGCTGAAGAGTGCCGGATCTCCATTCGTAATATCCGTCGGGACAGCATCAAAGATCTTCGAGAGTTTGAAGAAGAAAAAATGATCACGGAAGATGACCTGCACCGCGGTGAGGAACAGGTCCAGGAGATCACCGATGAGTACGCCAAAAAGATCGATGAGGTCAGTGAAAGAAAAGAAAAAGAGATCATGGAAGTTTGATCTGGTTATTGGAATCCAATAAACCACACATGGCCAAACAAAACCTTAACAACCTTAAGAAAATTCCTACCCACCTGGCAATCATCATGGATGGGAATGGACGCTGGGCCCAGCAAAAAGGGCTGCCGCGGGTATCAGGGCACCGGGCAGGCACTGAAAACCTGCGTGAGGTGATCGAAGCCGCCGTTGAGTTTGGCATTCAATATCTCACTATTTTTGCGTTTTCAACGGAAAACTGGACCCGACCATCAGATGAGATCCAGGGATTGATGAAAATATTCAGGACGATGCTGGACCGGGAGTTGATGAGCCTGCATGAAAATGGCGTTCAGCTCCGCCATCTTGGTTGTCTTGACAGGATCGACGATGCCCTCCAGAAAAAAGTCGCGGAAGCGATAGAACTTACCAAGGATAATTCCACCTTAATCTTGAACATTGCTTTCAACTATGGGGGCAGAGATGAGATCCTGCGGGCTGTCAAACAACTCATTCAAGACGGCATTAAGGCAGAAGACCTGGATGAGGATACCTTTGAAAAATACCTCTATTCATCAGACAGCCCGGATCCGGACCTGATCATCAGGACATCAGGAGAATTCAGGATCAGTAATTTTATGATCTGGCAGGGAGCTTATTCTGAGTGGTATTTCACACCCACCTACTGGCCAGATTTTGGTAAAGACGATCTTCTAGAGGCAATAACAGCCTATAATCAGCGCGATCGCCGTTATGGTGGGGTCAACAAATAGAAAGGAAGACTACATTGCCTGATCTAGGTCGCAGATTAATTGTCACTTTAATCATTGTTCCGCTTGCTTTATTGGTGATCTATTACGGGGGATTTATCTTCCAGGCTGTTATTATCCTGCTTTTATGCCTTGCTGCCTGGGAATATGACAACCTGTTAAGAAAGGTAAATCTGCAGCCTGCGCTGCCCGTGATAATCATCGGCGTGATAACCCTGGGTTTGGTGCGCTCTTTAGCCCAATTTGATCTTTCCTCAGCCCTTCTGGTTCTTTTCCTATTCGGGTTGTCAGCCTGGCATATCCTTGATCATGAAAAAGGAGCTTCCAATCCGGGAGTCGATTTTGGTGGGTCGATCAGCATCCTGATCTATGTCGGATTCCTGGGATCCTATTTGATCTCCTTGAGGGATCTACCTAATGGTATGTGGTGGTCCTACCTGATCCTGCCCACGGTCTGGATCGCGGACAGCGGGGCCTACCTTCTTGGCACAACAATCGGAAAAAACAAACTGGCTCCAAAAACCAGCCCCAACAAAACCTGGGAAGGGTATTTAGGCAGTTTGATCTTCGGATCTGCGGGCAGCCTGGGATTAGTGATCTTATTCGAACGTGTCTTTAATGCCGGATTGGCGATCTCCCCCCTCCAGGGAGCTCTGTTAGGGTTGGCCATATCCGCCTTCATTCCCCTGGGGGATCTGACGGAAAGCATGATCAAACGCCCAGCCGGAGAAAAAGATTCAGGCAAGATCATGCCCGGCCACGGCGGCTTTTTTGACCGCCTTGATTCCCTCTTCTGGGCCGCACCTATCGGTTATTATCTGGTTCTCCATCTATTCATACAATGAGGTGTACATGAATACACAAAAACCTTCTCGAAACCTGGCAATGGAATTGGTGCGGGTTACAGAAGCGGCCGCCTTATCAGCAGGCCGTTTCATGGGGAGGGGAGAAAAAGAACTGGCAGACAAGGCTGCTGTTGATGCCATGCGCCTGGTTCTAAATTCGATCGATATGGAAGCGCTGGTGGTGATCGGTGAAGGTGAAAAAGATGAAGCCCCAATGCTATTTAACGGTGAAGTTGTCGGAACGGGCAAACCTCCCCTGGTTGACCTGGCGGTTGATCCCATCGACGGCACCCGACCCCTGGCAAACGGTTTCCTGAATTCGATCGCCACTGTATCGATCGCCCCCCGGGGTACGATGTATGATCCCGGCCCATTTGTTTATATGGACAAAATTGCGGTTGGTCCACTGGCCAAAGGAAAGATCGACATTGAAGCTCCTTTAAGAGATAACCTGGAGAAGATCGCCAAATCGGAAGGGAAACACCTCAAAGATGTCACGGTGATCATCCTTCAGCGTCCGCGCCATGATGAATTGATCAGAGAGGTGAGAGAGATCGGTGCCAGGATCCGTTTAATTCCCGACGGCGACGTGGCCGCCGCCCTGATGACCTGTCTGCCGGAATCCGGTATCGATGCCCTGCTCGGCATTGGCGGCACACCCGAAGGTGTGCTGGCCGCCTGCGCCCTGCGGGCCATGGGCGGTGAGATCCAGGGCAAATTATTCATCCGCAACGAAGAAGAAAGGAAATTAGGTCTGGAGATGGGGTATGACCTGGACAGAGTTATCACTATGGATGACCTTGTTTCCTCGAATGATGTCTTTTTCGCAGCCACCGGCATCACCGACGGAGAACTTCTATCTGGTGTACGCTACACCGGCCAGGGAGCTGAAACCCAGAGCCTGGTGATCCGCGGCAAAACCGGCACAGTACGCTGGATCACCGCCAAACATAATTTTGAAAAATTAAACCCGATGAGCGAGATCGCATACTGATCTGCTCCCAGGATATCTATAGGATTGCCCATCTAAATCTAAAAGAATAATCCTCTTAGGATTCCATTTGACCTGTCATTCTGACCCTGACCCCGAGAAGAATCGAGGGGGAAGTGGAAGAATTCGTTAAACGAACAAAACCAACGAATTATGGAATTAGAAAGGCGTTCTGAAGATGATTCTTCCCCTACCCTTCGACCAGCTCAGGGTACGGGTCAGGATGACAAATTTGATTAAAGCGGGAAATCTTCAGTTCAGATCTGGCCTTAGAGATCCTTGATCAGATACAGTTCTCCACGTGTATACCCCCGATCGTGGTAATAAGCCCGGGTTCCTACAGCCGAGATCACGGCCAGTTTGGGAAAACCATTTTCCCTGGCAATCCGCTCCGCTTCAGTAAGCAACTTCGTACCCAGGCCGGCATGTTGGGCCGCCCCGTCCCTTTCCAGGCCCACCGGCAGCGACTCCCCGTAAATATGGACCTCCCTGATCAAGGCCCCATCTTTCAGTTCATGTATGCCAGGATCCGGCATTTCGGGACCCGGCAAACTGAGCCGCAAAAATCCCGCCAACCTGTCATCAGGCGTGTTATAGGATATAAAATGTTCCTCACAGCCATTAATCTCATATACCAGGTCGTCCAGGGTTAATAAGTCGACCTCGATATCCTGCCCCTTAACCTCGCGGCAGCGGATGCAGGAACAGGCCTCTCCCCTGTTGGAAAGTTCCTGATGGATATCCTGCCTGAGGCTGGTCCGTGTATTGCCAGCCACTACGTTATTGGAAGGGATATCCCGGATGATGCGGTTGACCCGGCAGTAGCGCGGGATAGTGGTTTTTATATCGGCAATGAGCTGGATCAGCTCTTCTGTGGAATAGGGATCATAGTCGCCCCTTTTCCAGACCTCAAATAAACCCGTATTCTCCAATAACTGGGTGGGGTAGATCTTTATTTCATCCGGGCATAGATCACGCCAGAGCTTTTTGAAATCCTCTCGATCTGAATCTAAGGTTGCACCCAGCAGATTGGGCATCCAGTGCAACACGATCTTAAATCCAGCCGCCCTTAACAGGGCAACACCTTTCCGGGCCTGCGCCACCGTATGTCCCCGGCGGTTCATTTTCAGGATTTCATCATCCATGCTCTGGATGCCAAGCTGGACCTTGGTAACACCAAATGCCCGCATGCGGGCCAGTTCCTCGGGTGTGATCAGATCAGGCCTTGTTTCCAGGACCAAACCGACATTCTTATGCTGGGCATCCTGGTTCAGCTGATGGGCTTCTGCCAGGGTCCCTGCTTCCTGGCCGTTCATGGCATCAAAACAGCGTTTGATGAACCAGGTTTGATAATCAGGATCATAGGCCGTCCAGGAGCCACCCAGTATCAAGAGTTCAATCTTGTCAGTGGGATGGCCGATCTCGTATAAAGCTTCGATTCGGGAAGCCACCTGGGTATAGGGATCATAGGCATGGAACAGGGCCCGCATGGCGCCGGGTTCATCCGGCAGGTAACTGACCGGCATCTCTTCATAATCGGGGCAGAAGATGCAGTTGCCAGGACAAGGGAACGGTTTTGTGAGCACGGTGACCGTGGTCACGCCAGATTCGGTCCGCATCGGTTTGAGGCGGATCTTTCTAAATAAGGCGGCGTCCTCCTGGCGGGTGCCGTCCTTGACCTGATTGCGATAAACAGTGATCAGGGTATGTTTGCTCAGGAAACCAGCGCCACCAGGCAGGGGAAAATGGCGGATGGCTTTAAATACATCCAACCCGGCCTCGATCTCTTCCAGGGCCAGGGCTGCCAGGCCTAATTCCTGGTCAGTATAGGTCCTGGTATTGTGGTTGTACGCCTCAGGATTTGTTTTTGCCATTATTTACCCAATCATACCCTGTTTCCACAGGAAGAGTTTTCAATCAAACACATCGCTTATAATTGGGACATGGAACCTGTAATTGCCCAAAAGCTGGTAGCCCTCAATCACCAATTTTACCAAAGCTTCGCGGATGACTTTTCTGAAACCCGCGGTCGGCTGCAAATGGGTGTGTTAAAGGTCCTGGAAAAGGTAAACACAGAGGGATCTGTTCTGGACCTGGGATGCGGCAACGGCAAGGTCGCCCTGCAGCTGGCGGAGAATGGTTTTAGGGGTACGTACCTGGGCGCTGATTTCAGCCTGGGATTATTAAATTGGGCCACAGCTGACAAACCAGCTGCATTCAAAGCTGATTTCCTGGAAATGGATCTGACCGCCCCCAGTTGGGAAGGTCTTCTGCCCCCTGCCCTGTTTGATACGGTTTTCTGTTTTGCCACCTTACATCATATACCCAGCCTGGAGATGCGAATAACCCTGTGCCAGAATATTCGCAGGTACATCAATAATCCGGGGACATTAACAATCTCCGCCTGGCAGTTCATTCGAAGCGAGCGCCTTAAAAAGAAGATCCTGCCCTGGCAGACTGTCAGCCTGTCAGAAGACCAGGTTGACCCAGGGGATTATCTGCTGGATTGGCAGCGGGGTGGTTCCGGAATTCGCTACGTACATCTCTTCAACCCCGCGGAATTAAACTACCTGGCTGAAATAAGCGGATTCAAAGTTATTGATACTTTTGACTCGGACGGTGAAGGGGGAAATCTGGGCCTGTATCAGGTCTGGGAACCGGTCTGATCTTCAATACCTGCAAAAAATCCTAATTCAACCAGGGCCTGGGCAACTTTTTCTTCGCTGCCCGGTTTGATGATCACGACCGTGGGGCCAAGCTGCTCCAGGATATACCTGGCAGCGGGGGATTTTTTAAGCGCTTTTAATACCGCAGGTGACCCCAGGCGCATGATCGTTTTTTGAGAGATCGAGATCTCAATGCCGCCTTTATGCCAGCGCTGTAAAGCAGTCATGATATTGGGCGGAATCGCTTCGGTATGGTTTTTAAGCAAATATAACAAATGAGATACTTTTAAGCCCTGTTTTTCCGCCCGGGCCAGGGACGCCGGGGTGATGGAATAAATATAGGCATCGGCTTTGTATGGGCCCCATTCACAAAATCTGGCGATCTGGTAGCGGATCTTATGGGCTACATCCACTGTGACCCTGATCTCCCCTTTGGAGCGAATCTGGATCGGATCAGCTTTTTGCTGCTGCAGAGAAGGCAGTCCTCCGCTGGTGAAATCTTTAAAGAGGCCCCCAACCCGGAAAGCCAGCGGCGGGGTTTCTTCCGCTGAAGCAGCCAGATCGATCAGGCCCAGCCAATAAAGCGGACCGGTTAGCAGGTAGCGGATCAATTCCCCCTCTACTTTTTCCCAGCTGGAAAATCCAGTCAAGAACTCCCCGCTCTCTGTATCTTTAATGAACATAGCCTCATATTCACCCGCGCTGCGTAAAAGGTCCGGATCGCGCTCCTTGATCTGGGAGATAAAAGACGCCAGGCTCCACCATTCCTGAGGGTTAAGGTCCTTCAAGGGGGCGATCAAACGCTGGCGGATAGGAATGGGGTCCAACTCCGGCACCCCTTCAATTTCAATCCCCCGGACCATCTTCAGATCCTGGTGCCGGGTATTTTTCAGCCAGGCGTCCCACAAAAACTGGAGTGCACCCGGTTCTGCCAATTCATAATAACGCCGGGTATTTTCTGGCAGGGTAACCAGCTTTTCATCCACCAAACCCGCCATGACCAGGAGCTGTAAAAAGAAGTCTTTTTGTGCTTCTGTGACATGCGGCAGATGGTTTGCAGGATCCTGACCCATTCTTAAACCAGCCAGAAGGGTGCAAAGGTGGTCCAGGACCGCAGTTGTAGCCGACACCCGTTCTACAGCTTCCTTAGGTCCGGCTACCCGGCACAAAAAGGGTGGATTTAGAATTACTTTACGATCCGGGTTTAAATTTGGCAGGGCCAGTTCTCTGAGATCCTCCGGGATAAAGGCATATTCCTGCAGCCCAGTATCAGATTCAAAAAAGCCCCGGGCGATCAAAGCCCGATACCAGAGCCCTTCCACGGGAGAGATAGGAGCCAGGTCAGGGCGCTCCCGATCCAGGCGGCCGGCGCCCATTTCGCGGATCTCCCCAAATTGACGCCGGAAATGATCCCAGACTTCCCGCCCCTCCCGGTCATCGAGCCAGATCAGGGCTTCTTTTTCTTTTGCAGTAAGGATATGATCCAGATCGGCCAGCTTATTTGAAACAAGCAAAGACTGCACCAGCTGGTCCAGACCCTGGCGGGCATCGGGCGCAGTAAAGGGCAGCTCCCATTTTTCAGCCACTGCTTTTAAGTAGCTGAATTCAGATTTGATGAGGCTTTGGCGCAGATCAGTCATACTAATTAATCAGGATACCACCCTTATAGCCTGATGTTCCATAGTCACTTTGATCTTTCTCAAGTTGGATGTAAAACCAGAGAAGACCTCGCCGTCAATATGGATGAACATGGCTGAATCCGATTCCACTTCCATATCTTTAAAATCACCAAATTTGACTTTGGGATGTTTAAGATGGGAGCCGTTCATGAACATAGGGATAAAACGTAACATCATGCCCCGGCTGACGTTGGGAACCGTGATGTAATGGAAGATCCCGTCCCCAGTTTTGGCGTCCGGGTACAGATGGAAACCGCCGCCCTCCCGACCGCCGTTGCAGAGGGTGAACATGATCAGTTTTTCCTGGAACTTTTTATCCCCATCCATGGTGATATCCACACCCAGGGGATGGTGATTTAGGAATATGGTTTTCAGGACTGCCAGGACATACATCGTCAATCCCCTCACCCAGGGCATCTTGTGAGAATGGATGGTGACGATGGCGTCAAAGCCGATCCCGACCGTGTTATCAAAATATTCCGTTCTGCCGCGGTCGTCCTCAACTTTGCCAATATCAACCCAGGATTCCGTGCCGGTGAAGATCTGGCGCAAGGCCTTGGCAGGGTCAGGGTCCATGCCCGCCGAATAGGAAAAGTCATTGCCGGAACCCAGGGGCAAAACGCCCAGGGCGGGCCTTTTTTCCTTGGGGAATTCCATGATGGCATTCACCACTTCATGGACCGTGCCGTCTCCGCCGCCGGCGATGACCAGCTCGTAGCCATCCTCAACAGCCTTTTTGGCCAGCTCGATGGCATGGGTCGGGTAGACCGAACCCGCCCAATCGGCGCCGCCGTATTCTTCCATGATCGGCCGCAAGTCGGCCGCCTGCCGCCAGGCCTGGCCCATGTTGGCGTTAGGGTTGATGATAAAAAGGGTTTTCCTGTTTTCCATAAAAATATCCTCTCAATTGTCTATTCCAGGCAAATTGATCCAAAAAAAAATACCTGCCCTTATGATGAATGATTTTTAGTAGTATTTTGGCTTCAGTTCCTTAACAGGTATAACAATTTCCCCCTCATTTCGTTTCCCTATCATAGTAATTTCCTCAGGATCTTTGGCTGCCTTCCAGGCCAGATACGCGGCAATGATAGCCTCCAGTTCTTCAACCGAAAAGAGGTCGTCCAGCGAGAGATCTCCCTGCATGATCTTGTAGCGCGTGATCTCCTCAAAGAGCCGCATCGGGTCCGGTACGTCAATCGAGAGGGAATGCAGCAGTAATTGGCGCTGCAGCCTGCCTTCGAGGGTCTTTTTAAGGAAAGGGATCTTCTTTAATAACGTGGTATAGGCCGCGTGGGGATAAACTTCCAGCATTTGCATTTTGTGGTCCCCGTCCGGGAACTCCTTAAAACCCAGCTCTTCCAGGCGTTTGTAAAGCAGGAAGCCATTTTTCATCCAGCCCGGGCACAAGCTGACCTTGTCCGGTGTTTTGGGGACCCGGATATTCTTTTGAATGAGCTCATATTCCGCTACCCGGTAGCCCGTGAAGCGCCCCGGTTTAGGCTGGGGGTTGAGTTGATCGCGGATGGAATCCTTTTTCATCAAACCCTGGTTCAGGCGGCGGGGCGCGTTGACTCCCACATGGGCCGCCTTCTGGCCGCCCACAAAAGCAATCACACCCGTGAGATCCTCCTTGCCGAGGGCGATCAGGTTCAGATCCTTGTCCAGGGCCGCGTAGGTCAGGGAGCTCATCCCCGAGGGCGGGTCAATGCCGATGAAGAGGGATTCTTTGAATAACATGGTTTATCCTGGGTGCTGGAGGAAAGGGAAAATTTCTAGTAGAAGTGTAGCGTAAAAGCTGTAGATTATCAACGTGGGTGAGTGTCCCCCCTGAGCGGATCCCGAGCAAAGACGAGGGAGAAGTCGAAGGGGTAGCAAAAAAGAAGCAGGTTGACAACGTGAGTTGTGAGGCGTGAGGCGTAAGGCGTAAGAGTTAAAGGATGAGACAAAGGGGCAGCAAAGAACGGAGATATCCATAAATGTGGGGTTTGTCCTGCTCTGCCCAGGGCGAAGCAGAGGGGAACGTTGTGAGATGGCCTTTTAAGCCATTGGTTGAGGCAGGCTGCGCCTGCGACGGAATACGGGGGATGGAAAGACGGGATAAATAAACAAATATTGCCCCTATTTATTCATTGCGGGGAAGAGCTATTTTGCGGATATAATTAAATTATATAAGGAAGGTGAATATGAGTGAAAAAGGCAAAAGAGACAAAGGCAACCGGGAAACAAAAAAGAAAGCCAAGCTGACGATCAAAGAAAAAAGAAGAGAAAAGAAAGACAAGGAATCCTCGAGTAAAGATACCTATTCAACCTGATCCTTCTGCCATTCGTCCCAGATCTCTTGTACTGCTAAACATAATTTTTTAGAAGCTTGAACCTATCCTCAGTATCTGGGTCCTGTGATGCTGTGCAAGGGACAGAGGACCGCAGACTGGGGGAATTAAAACTGATTACGTATTATTGTAAACTTATAATAATCTCTGGTCCCTTGCTCTTTCCAATATCCTATGATCAACTATGAATATCCGGCCTGCAAAGATTGATGACGCTCAGAAGATGAAAGAGCTCCATGACAGAGCAGTGATGGAGTTGTGTAAAGATGACTACACCCTGGAACAATTGATCGACTGGGTCAGTAAAAGCCCCCTTGAAAAATACATCTGGCGCCTGGAAAGACAGCGGATCTATATCTCAGAGATCGAAGGGAAAATGGTTGGTTTCGTTCGCTGGCTTGCGGATGAAAAAATGCTTTGTTCGATATGCGTTGAACCCACATTCGCCCGACAGGGTATTGCCACCCGGCTGATGCAGCACGTTTATGAAGATGCCAGAAACCTCCAGGTGCCAGATCTTTGGCTGGAAGCCAGCCTGACTGCAATTCCCTTTTACGAAGCCCTGGGGTGGGAAAAAGCTGTTGGTGCAGTGAACGGACCTCTGGATGGAATAAAAATGATGAAACAGCTGGAAAAGATATAAATGACCTGAGCTCATAGTCTCAGTCTTCACTCCGCCCAGAAGGGGGGACGGAAGACCGGACTAAGTACTCTTAATATCAAAAAGACCCGATCTATTGTTATGATCGGGTCTCGTTATATCTTAAGAAGTAATTCTATTTCTTTTTAAAAACCAGTTGATCCTCAGTTTCCGGGTCCAGATCGACCATGATCACATCCCCATCTTTGAATTCCCCTTCCAGGAGCTTCTTAGAAAGCGGGCTTTCGATGAATTTCTGCAGGGCCCGGGTCAGCGGCCTGGCGCCGAAGTCGGCGGTGTAGCCGTTTTTAGCCAGCCACAGGTGGGCTTTTTTAGTCAGGGTGACTTTTAAGCCGTTGTCTTCCAGGCGCTGAGAGACGTCTTTCAGCTGCAGGTTGACGATCTTGACCATATCTTTTTCGCTCAGGGGCGAGAAGGTGATGATCTCATCGATCCGGTTCAGGAACTCAGGCCGGAAAGCATCTTTCAGGGCTTTGTTGATCTTGTCCCTGGCTTCGATATCCTGCGCTGTAGCTGTGCTGTCCAGGAATCCCAGGCTGCCGGAGCGGCTGACATATTCTGTGCCCAGGTTACTGGTCATGATCAACACTGTGTTGCGGAAGTCCACCTGGCGGCCCTGACCATCAGTCAGACGGCCGTTGTCCAGGATCTGTAATAAAGTATTCCAGACTTCGGGATGGGCTTTTTCGATCTCGTCAAAAAGGATCACCCGGTAAGGGCGCCGGCGAACGGCTTCTGTCAGCTGCCCGCCTTCTTCATATCCTACGTATCCGGGAGGAGCACCAAACAACCTTGAGGCTGTGTGCTGCTCGCGGTATTCACTCATATCCAGCCGCAGCAAAGCATCTTCATCATCAAACATGAATTCCGCCAGGGCTTTGGCCAGTTCGGTTTTACCAACGCCGGAAGGTCCAATGAAAATAAAAGAGCCGATCGGTTTGGTGGGATCTTTCAGACCAGAGCGGGCCCGGCGGATAGCATCAGAAATGACTGTGATGGCTTCGTCCTGGCCGATGATGCGGTCATGCAGCCGTTCTTCCATGCGCAGCAATTTTTCGGCTTCGGCTTCTAACATCTGGGTCATGGGGATGCCGGTCCATTGGGAGACCACTTCGGCGACATCATGTTCATCGACAACTTCATCCAGTTGATGTTCCGCTTCCCAGGCGTCGCGAGCTTGGTGGAATTCCTCTTCCAGGCGTACACGCTGAGTTTGCATCACTGCAGCCCGTTCATAATCCCGTTCCTGGCCAGCCACTTCCTCTTCGTTTTTGAGGTGTTCGATCTCAGTCTGTTTTTTCCGCAGTTCGGGGGGCAGAGAATACAAGGCTACCCGCAGCTTGGCTGCGGCTTCATCCATCAGGTCGATGGCTTTATCCGGCATAAACCGATCGGTCACATAACGATCCGCCAGGGTGGCAGCTGCCACCAGAGCCTCATCCGAAAAACGGACCTTGTGATGGGCCTCATAGCGGTCTCGCAGTCCCTCCAGCATCTGGATCGTTTCCTCAACAGACGGCTCTTCAATAAAAACGGGCGCAAAACGGCGTTCCAGAGCGCTGTCCTTTTCAATGTACTTGTGATATTCATCCAGGGTGGTAGCGCCGACACACTGCAGCTCTCCGCGCGCCAGGGCTGGTTTAAGCATATTGGAAGCATCCATCGCTCCCTGGGCCGCACCTGCGCCAACCACGGTATGCAGCTCGTCGATAAAGAGGATCACTTCACCATCGGCGGCTTTAACATCGTCAATGGCCGCTTTGAGGCGCTCTTCAAACTCACCCCTGAACCGCGAACCGGCGATCATGGCGCCTATATCGAGGGACACAACCCGTTTGCCGCCCAGGATTTCGGGCACATCGTTGGAGGCGATCTTCTGGGCCAAACCTTCCACAATGGCGGTTTTGCCCACACCGGCCTCACCGATCATAACCGGGTTGTTTTTGGTGCGGCGGGAAAGGATCTGGATCACCCGCAGGATCTCGGCGTCGCGGCCGATCACGGGGTCCAATTTACCTTCCCTGGCCAGCTTGGTCATATCCCGGGAATATTTTTCCAGGGCTTTATAGCGGCTCTCCGCTTTGGGATCCGTCACTCGCTGTCCGCCCCTGATCTGGTCCACGGCGCTGTAAACACGTTCCTTGGTGATGCCTTCGGTTTCCAGTAAGCGGGAAGCCGGGGTATTTTTTTCATCCAGGATCGCTAAAAAGAGATGTTCGGTGGAAATGAACTCGTCCTTGAGGCGGTTAGCTTCCTGATTGGCAACATCAACGATACGTTTCACCCGGGGGGTGATAAATACCTGTCCCGCCCCGCGGCTGCCGAAGATGCTTGCTTTTTGGGTATTTTTGAGAATGTAATCCAGGCGGTCGCTCAGATCAAGGCCCTGGATATTGAGGCTGTCCAGGATCTGGGAAATCGCACCCTCTGGCTGTTCAATTAACGCCAGCAGGATGTGTTCCGTATCAATCTGGTTGTGTCCATAGCGCTGAATGATCTCCGCAGCTCTCTGGGCAGCTTCCTGGGCCCGTTCCGTAAAACGGTCAAATCGCATCATATAAACACCATCCTTCAATGGGTTATTCGTATTCTAAGGATAAATTATCCAGCCATTTATCACAAATGATTATAACAAGATGACATTAGATAAATGTATAAATCATCCATTATTTGAGCGAGGGAGTTTTTCTCCTGATCACTCTCTAAAGTGCAATTATTAGACCGTGAATTGAGATAAGCACCTAAAGCGCTGACGCAGTTAAAGGGCATCTCGACTTCCACCTTCACCTTATTTACGTTCGGTGGCGGGGTCCACCTGATGATTGGGCTATTTTTTTACCCTGATCCATAAAATAAAAGGCTCCCGGAGCTTCAATAAGCTCCGGGAGCTTGATGATACCGTCCCCCGTCTTCCGTCTCCGTTCGGGAAGCGCATCTTCCCCCTACCCTTCCCCTTTCTGCTCCAAATACTCCTGATACGCCTTCCAGCCCGGGCACCAACCTGTGTGCCAGCGCCAGAAACGGGCCAGCAGGGAATTGGGTTTTTCTTCAGCTTTCAGACGCATGGGACAATTTGCGCACTTGGGTTCTTCAAACATTTCCACCATTGAGTTCTCCTCGATTCTTTCCTATTATCCTAACCAATCCTGTCAGGGCCAGGATAGAACTCAACCCGAATAACAGCCCCTTCAGGAGATGTTTTAGATCCAGGATCGGAGTCCGCTGCTGGCGGCCGCTTTCCAGGATCGGAATCCCTGCCCGGCGATCCATGATCCTTCTCCGGCCTTTCCCGGACAGTTGTACTGTCCGGGTTTCAGGTTTGTATTTTTTCTCAGCAATGTCAGCAGCCATCTGTTCTCCAGTCTGGAGTTCAATATACTGACTTGTTTTAGTAGCCATTTTTCCCTCTATATCATGCATTCGCTGAGCTCCCGGATCCAACCATTTCTGAATTAGTGAATATCGATCGATGACACGCCGGTTTCGATCCGGATATCAACTTTATTTGATGCTTTTTCATAATCAGCGGACTGATACACGCCGCCCGTTTTCGGGAACCTGGTTTGATCCACGTCCACAGAAGCCAACCCATGTTCAGCTTCAACCCTGGCTGCCACACCTTCCGGCACCGTGATATCAATCGACGCTGCGCCGGCTTCAATTTTGAGATAGGTCTGTCCTGCCGCAGCCGGCAGTTTTAAGTTGGTTGAGCTGGCTCCGGTCTTCATGACAATATTCTTGACATTTAAAGCCGTCATATCGAGATGGGCGTCCACAGCACCAACTTCAAAGACCAGATCCAGGGGAATTTCATCGGTTAGCCCGAATTCCCACAGCATTCCCTTTCCTCCAACCCAGTTCCCGGGGTAGAACATATCCGGGAACGCCAGGTGTTGAGCCTGCAGGACTACATCAAGTTTGTTCCCTTTTTTGACAACCCGGGGATCCAGGCCTGTGGCAAAAGACCCCGAGACCAGTTTGCCAGGTTCAGCGATTCCGGTCAGTTCCATTCTGCCAGCGCCGTGTTTGACAACGATCGATGCGCTTTCAGCGTCTTCCAGGTCTACAGATCCATCCACCATTTCCACTTCGCTTTTTCCCATAGCGGTGCCGATCAGGAACCAGACACCCAGAACGATCAGGAAGGCCGGCCAGAACAAACGCCAGACATTTACAGTTATAATTCCCAGGTTATTAAAGAGCAGGATAAAACCAAATCCCACCAGGATAACAGCCCAGAACATTCTATTTGAACGCATTTATTACTCTCCTGTCCACCCGGTTCTCCGGGGGGACTTATTTCTTGTTAAAGAACGACCTGACCATCAGAACCACACCCAGCAAGATCAACAACACAGGCCAATATCTTCCGGCCATGCCGATGGCGCCAAAAAATGAGCCAAAAACTGCCGTCATGATGAAGCTGATGAAGACTAACGTGCCGCCGTCTTTTACAGAGGCATCGCCGCCCAACAAGCTCATCAAAACAATGCCGAGGCCCACAAATCCCGGTATCAAGGTCCAGATATAGGACCAGCTCTGCCAGTCACCGGTATACCACTGATAAGCCAGGATTCCGCCCAGGCCGCTCACGATGGTAGCTGGAACAGCCATGCCGGGTTCACCCAGGGCTGCGCCCAGGACAAATAAGACCAATCCAATACCGATGATGATCCAGGGCCAGGAGAAGATCTGCCAAAAATCGGGCAGAAGTTCAGGCATGATCTGAGCAGCAAATAAAAGCCCTCCGACCAGGATCAAAATTGCACCGCCAACAATACTTGTTCGTTTTCCCTTATCCATCGTAACTCTCCTTGTGTAACAAAATGAGTTCTAACTTCGTTTAATAATAAGAGGCTGGTTTTACAGCCAACCTGGGAAAGAAACAACCTATTCAGACCGGGTAATTTGGTAGAATCAAGTTGCAGGAAATCTTCTTT
>CAWAOV010000009.1:0-17190 GCA_963783765.1 uncultured Chloroflexia bacterium
GAAGTAATTCTATTTCTTTTTAAAAACCAGTTGATCCTCAGTTTCCGGGTCCAGATCGACCATGATCACATCCCCATCTTTGAATTCCCCTTCCAGGAGCTTCTTGGAAAGCGGGCTTTCGATGAATTTCTGCAGGGCCCGGGTCAGCGGCCTGGCGCCGAAGTCGGCGGTGTAGCCGTTTTTGGCCAGCCACAGGTGGGCTTTTTTAGTCAGGGTGACTTTTAAGCCGTTGTCTTCCAGGCGCTGAGAGACGTCTTTCAGCTGCAGGTTGACGATCTTGACCATATCTTTTTCGCTCAGGGGCGAGAAGGTGATGATCTCATCGATCCGGTTCAGGAACTCGGGCCGGAAAGCATCTTTCAGGGCTTTGTTGATCTTGTCCCTGGCTTCGATATCCTGCGCTGTGGCCGTGCTGTCCAGGAATCCCAGGCTGCCGGAGCGGCTGACATATTCTGTGCCCAGGTTGCTGGTCATGATCAGAACTGTGTTGCGGAAATCGACCTGGCGGCCCTGACCATCGGTCAGGCGGCCGTTGTCCAGGATCTGTAATAAAGTATTCCAGACTTCGGGATGGGCTTTTTCGATCTCGTCAAAAAGGATCACCCGGTAAGGGCGCCGGCGAACGGCTTCTGTCAGCTGTCCGCCTTCTTCATATCCTACGTATCCGGGAGGAGCACCAAACAACCTTGAGGCTGTGTGCTGCTCGCGGTATTCACTCATATCCAGCCGCAGCAGAGCATCTTCATCATCAAACATGAATTCTGCCAGGGCTTTGGCCAGTTCGGTTTTACCTACGCCGGAAGGTCCAATAAAAATAAAGGAGCCGATCGGTTTGGTGGGATCTTTCAGACCAGAGCGGGCCCGGCGGATAGCATCAGAAATGACTGTGATGGCTTCGTCCTGCCCGATGATGCGATCATGCAGCCGTTCTTCCATGCGCAGTAATTTTTCGGCTTCGGCTTCTAACATCTGGGTCATGGGGATGCCGGTCCACTGTGAGACCACTTCGGCGACATCATGTTCATCGACAACTTCATCCAGTTGATGTTCCGCTTCCCAGGCGTCGCGCGCTTGATGGAATTCCTCTTCCAGGCGTACACGCTGAGTTTGCATCACTGCAGCCCGTTCATAATCCCGTTCCTGGCCAGCCACTTCCTCTTCGTTTTTGAGGTGTTCGATCTCAGTCTGTTTTTTACGCAGTTCGGGGGGCAGAGAATACAAGGCTACCCGCAGCTTGGCTGCGGCTTCATCCATCAGGTCGATGGCTTTATCCGGCATAAACCGGTCGGTCACATAACGATCCGCCAGGGTGGCAGCTGCCACCAGAGCCTCATCCGAAAAACGGACCTTGTGATGGGCCTCGTAGCGGTCTCTCAGGCCCTCCAGCATCTGGATCGTTTCCTCAACAGACGGCTCTTCAATAAAAACGGGCGCAAAACGGCGTTCCAGAGCGCTGTCCTTTTCAATGTACTTGTGATATTCATCCAGGGTGGTAGCGCCGACACACTGCAGCTCTCCGCGCGCAAGGGCTGGTTTAAGCATATTGGAAGCGTCCATCGCTCCCTGGGCCGCACCTGCGCCAACCACGGTATGCAGCTCGTCGATAAAGAGGATCACTTCACCATCGGCGGCTTTAACATCGTCAATGGCCGCTTTGAGGCGCTCTTCAAACTCACCCCTGAACCGCGAACCGGCGATCATGGCGCCTATATCGAGGGACACAACCCGTTTGCCGCCCAGGATTTCGGGCACATCGTTGGAGGCGATCTTCTGGGCCAAACCTTCCACAATGGCGGTTTTGCCCACACCGGCCTCACCGATCATAACCGGGTTGTTTTTGGTGCGGCGGGAAAGGATCTGGATCACCCGCAGGATCTCGGCGTCGCGGCCGATCACGGGGTCCAATTTACCTTCCCTGGCCAGCTTGGTCATATCCCGGGAATATTTTTCCAGGGCTTTATAGCGGCTCTCCGCTTTGGGATCCGTCACTCGCTGTCCGCCCCTGATCTGGTCCACGGCGCTGTAAACACGTTCCTTGGTGATGCCTTCGGTTTCCAGTAAGCGGGAAGCCGGGGTATTCTTTTCATCCAGGATCGCTAAAAAGAGATGTTCGGTGGAAATGAACTCGTCCTTGAGGCGGTTAGCTTCCTGATTGGCAACATCAACGATACGTTTCACCCGGGGGGTGATAAATACCTGTCCCGCCCCGCGGCTGCCGAAGATGCTTGCTTTTTGGGTATTTTTGAGAATGTAATCCAGGCGGTCGCTCAGATCAAGGCCCTGGATATTGAGGCTGTCCAGGATCTGGGAAATCGCACCCTCTGGCTGTTCAATTAACGCCAGCAGGATGTGTTCCGTATCAATCTGGTTGTGTCCATAGCGCTGAATGATCTCCGCAGCTCTCTGGGCAGCTTCCTGGGCCCGTTCCGTAAAACGGTCAAATCGCATCATATAAACACCATCCTTCAATGGGTTATTCGTATTCTAAGGATAAATTATCCAGCCATTTATCACAAATGATTATAACAAGATGACATTAGATAAATGTATGAATCATCCATTATTTGAGCGAGGGAGTTTTTCCCCTGATCACTCTCTAAAGTGCAATTATTAGACCGTGAATCAGCCCGGCATTAATCGCCGGGGCTGATTAAAGACAAACCTCCCTGAAGGGAGGTTTCAAAATAGGGCGAGGCAGCCCTTCGATCAATTCGGGACAGGCGCGTCGCCCTTTTTTCATACTTCCGAAGTCTTGAAGATAACAGGTTGATTAGGCTATTGTCTAAAGACTTCGGAAGTTTTATTTCAGCCCTACCCTTACCCTTTCTGCTCCAAATACTCCTGATACGCCTTCCAGCCCGGGCACCAGCCTGTGTGCCAGCGCCAGAAACGGGCCAGCAGGGAATTGGGTTTTTCTTCAGCTTTCAGACGCATGGGACAATTTGCGCACTTGGGTTCTTCAAGCATTTCCACCATTGAGTTCTCCTCGGTTCTTTCCTATTATTATAACCAATCCTGTCAGGGCCAGGACAGAACTCAACCCGTATAAAAGCCCCTTCAGGAGATGTTTTAGATCCAGGATCGGGGTCCGCTGCTGGCGGCCGCTTTCCAGGATCGGAATCCCTCCCGGGCGATCCATGATCCTTCTCCGGCCTCTCCCGGACAGTTGTACTGTCCGGGTTTCAGGTTTGTATTTTTTCTCAGCAATGTCAGAAGCCATCTGTTCTCCAGTCTGGAGTTCAATATACTGACTTGTTTTAGTAGCCATTTTTCCCTCTATATCATGCATTCGCTGAGCTCCCGGATCCAACCATTTCTGAATTAGTGAATATCGATCGATGACACGCCGGTTTCGATCCGGATATCAACTTTATTTGATGCTTTTTCATAATCAGCGGACTGATACACGCCGCCCGTTTTCGGGAATCTGGTTTGATCCACGTCCACAGAAGCCAACCCATGTTCAGCTTCAACCCTGGCTGCCACACCTTCCGGCACCGTGATATCAATCGACGCTGCGCCGGCTTCAATTTTGAGATAGGTCTGTCCTGCCGCAGCCGGCAGTTTTAAGTTGGTAGAGCTGGCTCCGGTCTTCATGACAATATTCTTGACATTTAAAGCCGTCATATCGAGATGGGCATCCACAGCCCCAACTTCAAAGACCAGATCCAGGGGGATTTCATCGGTTAGCCCGAATTCCCACAGCATTCCCTTTCCTCCAACCCAGTTCCCGGGGTAGAACATATCCGGGAATGCCAGGTGTTGAGCCTGCAGGACTACATCAAGTTTGTTCCCTTTTTTGACGACCCGGGGATCCAGGCCTGTGGCAAAAGACCCCGAGACCAGTTTGCCGGGTTCAGCGATTCCGCTCAGTTCCATTCTGCCAGCGCCGTGTTTGACAACGATCGATGCGCTTTCAGCGTCTTCCAGGTCTACAGATCCATCCACCATTTCCACTTCGCTTTTTCCCATAGCGGTGCCGATCAGGAACCAGACACCCAGAACGATCAGGAAGGCCGGCCAGAACAAACGCCAGACATTTACAGTTATAATTCCCAGGTTATTAAAGAGCAGGATAAAACCAAATCCCACCAGCATAACAGCCCAGAACATTCTATTTGAACGCATTTAATACTCTCCTGCCCACCCGGTTCTCCGGGGGGACTTATTTCTTGTTAAAGAACGACCGGACCATCAGGACCACACCCAGCAAGATCAACAACACAGGCCAATATCTTCCGGCCATGCCGATGGCGCCAAAAAATGAGCCAAAAACTGCCGTCATGATGAAGCTGATGAAGACTAACGTGCCGCCATCTTTTACAGAGGCATCGCCGCCCAACAAGCTCATCAAAACAATGCCGAGGCCCACAAATCCCGGTATCAGGGTCCAGATATAGGACCAGCTCTGCCAGTCACCGGTGTACCACTGATAAGCCAGGATCCCGCCCAGGCCGCTCACGATGGTAGCTGGAACAGCCATGCCGGGTTCACCCAGGGCTGCGCCCAGGACAAATAAGACCAATCCAATACCGATGATGATCCAGGGCCAGGAGAAGATCTGCCAAAAATCGGGCAGAAGTTCAGGCATGATCTGAGCAGCAAATAAAAGCCCTCCGACCAGGATCAAAATTGCACCGCCAACAATACTTGTTCGTTTTCCCTTATCCATCGTAACTCTCCTTGTGTAACAAAATAAGTTCTAACCTCGTTTTAATAATAACAGGCTGGTTTTACTGCCAACCTGGGAAAGAAATAACCTATTCAGACCGGGTAATTTGGTAGAATTAAGTTGTAGTATATCTTCTTTCTCACCAATTTATACGTTTAAATTCAATTAAAAGTTGCTCAGGATTCTGAATTTAGAATTTATTCTTAAACATTCAGAGGAGGGTCAACAATGAAATCTCCAACCAAGTGCCTAATCCTGCTGATCTGCGGCTGCCTGTTGTTTTTTTTCAGTGCCTGTACACCGGCTCCCTGTATCTCAACTTTTGATGTAACCAAAGCTGATGACACGAATGATGGTGACTGCTCACCAGGAGATTGTTCTCTGCGCGAAGCCGTTAATGAAGCTAATTCATGCCCTGGTCTCCAAACCATTAACCTCCCGGCTGATGACTACATCCTGACACTGGACGGTGATGATGAAGAACTGGGTGCCACTGGAGATCTGGATGTCACAGACGATCTGACCATCCTTGGCACCGGCGAGCTTTCAATCGACGGTAATATTGAAAGGTCATTCCATATCCACTCCGGAGTCACAGTTGTGATGGAAGGCATCTCGGCTTATGAATGGAAATGCCAACTTGGGCGGTGGATTGATCAATGAAGGCGACTTGACCTTGAACCGATTTCAAATGCAGTAATAATAGTATTTTTATTCCCGCAGGTATGAATTTTTCAAAAGGTGGCTGTATATATAACACTGATAACCTTAACATCAATAATGGCCAGTTTCTGACTAACTACAGCTGCTTTCGGCGGCGCAATCTACAACCTGGATAACGCTTCTGCTCTTATTGTCAACAGCAGCTTTCTTCAAAATGAAGCCCTTTACAACGGTGGCGCTATTTGGAACGGAGTCAATGCCTTGTTTACCTTAAACTTACAGCACACTCGAGGCGAACCAAGCGGGCGAAGACGGGGGAGCGATTTGGACCCAAGGAGAATTTGGTGGGTCAGGGGTGATAATTCAAAACAATCAGGCTGTCGACGGAGGTGGAGGGATATATACCGAGATGAGTCCAACATGAGACCAATTTCTCCAACAGCTTGCTTACAGGAAATTCCGCACATGCAGGAGGCGGGATTATTTAACAACAATGGTAATGTTCGTTTCTATCAAGGTGCAATTACAAATAATATCGCAACAGGCCCAGTAGGAGGGGGGATCTATAATAAAGGTCCTGGGATAGTTGGCGGAACAAATGTTGCTGCTTAGAAACGTGATCAATTAGCAACAATACTGCCCTGGGCGGGGTGGGTGGAGCCGGAATCTACAACACTGGGAATTTTGACTTTCGTTTTATCACCGTGGCTGATAACAACCCGGGAGGCATCCGGATCGATCACTGGAGGTATAGATCAAACTTAGCAATTCGATCCTGTCAAATAATTATGGCGGTGATTGCGCCGGGATAGCACCTGAATCAATGGATTACAACCTCACCAGTGACATCACCTGCGCATTGCTCGGGGTTCACGATATCCTGAACGTAGCCTGCCTTGATCGAGCCGCTGGGATTCCACGGCGCAACAGCGCCCAGTCATCCACTTATGGATGGCAGCCCGGCGCTGGACAGCGCAGACACCTGGACTTTTGTATTTACCCACGATCAAAATTACACCTCGAGGCCCCAAGGGCTCGGGTGCGACCGGGGCGCTTATGAGAATTTGTACGAAAAAGGAATCCTTCGCGGCTGGACCTATTTTGATATCAACCGGAATGATATTCGCGATCCATCTGAAGGACCAGTGCCAGGTATAACGGTGAAGATGAAGGAAGGCTCATGCCCTGGAGGAGATATCGTAGAAACAGCTATCTCCAATCCGGATGGAAGATACCAGATTTACGATATCGAACCTGGAGATTACTGTATTTCTCACTTTACCTCCCAAATCCTGGTGCAATACTATGATTCCAACAACCATTAGACCTGAGTTTCGCTCGCGGGAGATGATAGCTGAAAATGTTAACTTCCGCTATCTGATATACTGGATTTGGAGAATCCTCGATCAGCGGGATAGTCTGGCATGATGAGTGCGCGTTGCCCTACAGCACATCCATATCATTACCTCCCGGCTGCATGGCTCTTCCAGGTGGAGGATATGGAGCGGATGGCATATACGATCCTTCGGAACCCGGTATTGAAGGAGTTAAAAGTTCAACTCTTCTCTGGGGGATGCCCGGCGAGTGACGACGCTTATTCCGCAGAGGTATACACAGATGCCAACGGTGATTACATCATCCCCGAACTTGGGAGTGGCAGCTGGTGTGTGTATATTGATGCCAACACCTCACCAAACGATAGCATCCTTCCCCCTGGCAACTGGACCTACCCAGTCCGTAATGCCTCTCCAGCAGAAGCCGAGGTCGTTCTGGGCACCAATGAGCATTTGGTGGATGTCAATTTTGGCTGGGATTACGACTACCTCCCAAAACCTCTCCTTTCTTACTCCTCTTCCTGCATAGTTAGCGTGAATGCATTCATGCGGCGTGGACCCGGAAAAGATTTCCTGGCTATTGCCACATCTCCTGAAGGTGATCTATTTGAGGTTTTAGCCAAATCAGAGATTGAAGAACCACTGTGGCTGTTTGGAAAGATTGGAAAGAACAATTACGGTTGGATGTCAGAAGCAGTCCTGGATTGTGAGGACCTGGATCCGGCAAAGCTGTTGATCGCGGAGACCCCTCTCCGGATCATCACCCCAACTCCAGTGTTAGAGCCATCCAAACCGATAACATGTTCAAGTAATTTGGATCAACAGCAGTGCATCAAAGCTGGAGGAAGCTGGAAGGAGAGCTGCATCTGCCCTGCTCCTTAATCCTAATACATCCATCTGAAATGTAAAAAAAGGAGCAGCCAACTGGCTGCTCCTTTATATCAAGATAGATAATTTTCATGGTCAGCGTTTCTCGAAAGTTAGTACTTCTCTGGCCCTGCTTTCAGAAAGGGGAACTTAATGATCTTTTACTTGATCCGCAGCCAAATGATGACAACAATGACCATCACTCCAGTTTCAACGCAAGAACAGCTGATATTCGTACCTGCAACCCGGAGTATGATCTGTCCGGCGGGCGAACAAAATTGGTTCGTTTAATTCTATCGTTCTTTCTCTCTTTATGTAACAAAATGAGTTCTAACCTCGTTTTAATAATAACAGGCTGGTTTTACAGCCAACCTGGGAAAGAAACAACCTATTCAGACCGGGTAATTTGGTAGAATCAAGTTGCAGGAAATCTTCTTTCTCACCAATTTATACGTAAAAACTGAATAAAAGTTTCTCAGGACCGTCGGATTTTTTTAGTGACATTGTCAGCCAAAGGAGTCTAAGCGATGAAAACTCGAGCAAAATGGGGCATTACTTTTAACCTTCAGCATTGGATTGTTTTTATTTACAGCCTGCACCCCCACCCCTTACTGTGTCCCGATTTATGATGTTACAAAGACGGACGACACCGATGACGGGGTCTGCTCTCCGGGAGATTGTTCCCTCAGAGAAGCAGTGGACAACGCTAATTCCTGTTCGGGGGTGCGGACTATCAACCTGCCCGCCGGCGGCTACTCACTGACCATCGATGGAGATGATGAGAATCTGAACAAAACAGGCGACCTGGATGTGCTAGATGACCTGATCATCATCGGTACCGGCGCTCCCTCGATCAACGGAAATATCGAGCGCTCATTTTATATTCACTCCGGTGTTACCGCCACCTTCGATGGGATCTGGTTGATGGATGGAGACGCCATTTACGGCGGTGGTCTCGTCAACGAGGGCAACCTGACCCTGAACAATTTCACCTGCAACTATAACGGCGTTGCCATGCCTCCCTCAACCATAGGAAATGCCATGGGAGGATGTATCTTTAATACAGGTGACCTGGCCATAAGCAACGGTAATTTCCTGGAAAATTCAGCCATGTATGGTGGGGCTGTCTATAATAATGACGGCGCTACCGTGAGCATTGATGGTAGTACATTCACATCTAATCTGGCGGCATCCAATGGGGGTGCGCTGTGGAACGGCAACGGATCCGATATGATGGTTACTGACAGTACATTCGATCAAAATATTGCCGCAACCAACGGCGGGGCGTTATGGTCTCACGGATCGTTGAACGGAGATGGATTGGTCATCGAAGGCAGCGAAGCTGGCAGCGGTGGCGGCGGGATCTATATCTGGGAAAGCTTCGCAGTTTTCTACAATGTCTGGGTAACCGGAAACACGGCCAGCCTGGGTGGCGGAATCTATAACGATCACGGCATGGTCCATTTTTACGAAAGTGGACTGACTGCAAATCACGCGTTTGGAAATGGTGGAGCCGTCAATAATGTCGACACTAACCCATCGTATCCCACGGGCGGTTTATTGATGTCTAACGTCACCATCAGCGGCAACACCGCAGGTGCTGGTGCAGGGATCTATAACAGCGGCAATTTTGATCTTAGTTTCATAACCGTGGCTGACAACAACCCAGAAGGCATCCGGATCGATGCTGGGAACGAGATCAAACTTCGAAGTTCGATCTTATCAAATAATACCGGTGGCGATTGCGCCGGGATCACGCCTGATTCCTTGGATTACAACCTGACCAGTGATAGTACCTGCGCCTTGATCGGAGGGCATGACATCCTTAACGTAACTACCCTGATTGAACCACTGGGATTTCACGGCGGTATCGCGCCAAGCCACCCGCTAACTTATGGCAGCCCGGCTCTGGACAGCGGTGTGCCCGATCTGTGTATCTCTAATGATCAAAATCACACCCCAAGGCCTCAAGGGGCCTGGTGCGATCGGGGCGCGTTTGAAAATTTATATGATAAAGGCATCCTGCGGGGCTGGACCTATATCGATGCCAACCGCAACGATATTCGTGATCCATCAGATGGATCTGTAAACGGTGTGATCATGGAGCTGAAGGAAGGCCCCTGCCCGGGAGGAGCCATTGCAGCCACAACCCTCTCCAATCCAGGTGGTAATTACCGCATCTTTGATATCGAGCCGGGTGATTACTGCATCGATACTTCTCCCACGCAGCAAACTATGGATCCTGAATACATCGATGTCAGCTTCGCAGCGGGTGATGTATTGGAAGACGTCAACTTCCGCTATCTACTCACCCCCCTGGGTGATTCCTCGATCAACGGGGTAGTCTGGCATGATGAATGTGCTGTACCTTACGGAATCCCCACCTCCACACCTCCCGGATGTATCGCATTTCTTGGAGGAGGATATGGCGCAGATGGGAACTTCGATCCAGGGGAACCCGGCATCCCAGGGGTCAAGATAGTGGTTCAAAGCGGAAGCTGTGCTTTTGGTGCATTGTTCACAGCAGCAGAAGTTTATACCGATGCCAATGGGGAATACACCATCCCGGTTTTACCCCCGGGCACATATTGCCTGAGCGTAGATCAACATCTAACACCCAATGACACTCTCCTCATCCCAGGAAATTGGACTTATCCAATCCGAAATGCTTCACCAGCAATGGCTACTATTACAGTGGGCTCAAGTGAGGATGTGGTGGATGTCAATTTCGGTTGGGATTACCAGTTCCTGCCCGAACCTCTGGTCCCATACTCGTATATCTGCACAGCGATTATGAATGCCAATATCCGCCGGGGACCCGGAACTGATTTCCTCGGAACTGCGTCCTTACTCGAAGGTGAAACCTTTGAGGTCTTCGCAAAATCGGAATTTGAAAAGCCGCTGTGGCTGTTTGGGAAGAGCGAAAAAGGGGACCATGGCTGGGTGTCTGAGGCCGTTCTAGAATGCACGGAAATCGATCCCAAAAAACTGGATATCAGATGGACACCGCTCCTTATACCGACACCCACACCAACGCCACCGCCTGTGACCTGCTCACCAAAAATGGACGAGCCCAACTGCCTGAAAGCAGGCGGGGTCTGGACGAGGGCAAATCACTGTCAATGTCCCTGATATGCCAGGCAGATAAACTGAAAAATCAAAAAAGGAGCAGTCCCGGCTGGACTGCTCCTTTTGATATAAACTCAGGAAACGGTTTCCTAGAAGGAAACCGTTTCCTTTTATTGTTTATTTAGCTTTTTTCCTGGCTCCAGAAGAGAGTTGATATTCCTCCGGACCAGATGTCAAACCTGGGATTTTGATGATCTCATACTTGATCAAAAGCCAGAAGACGCCCACCAGGATCATAATGCCGGCCGCTATTCGGGAATAGCTGATATCCGTTCCTGGGATACGGGGCTGATCGGGGCGGAAGAATTCGATGATCTCTCGTCCCAGACCTTCCAGAACCAACCATCCAGCAAAGATGGTGGCAGGTTTGATCTTCTTTTTAAATTCCAGGGCCAGCCAGAGCAGGACACCCGCTGCCAGGAAATTCCATAACATCTCATATGCAAAGGCTGGATGGAAACGAGTGGTCTCAAAGGGGAAATTATACATATTCTTCCAGGGGGCAATGCGATGCAACTCATCAATTTTGATCCCCCAGGGAAGTGCGGTAGGCTGACCATAAAGTTCCTGGTTGATGAAATTCGCCGGACGGACAAGGGCCTGCCCGATCAATAAGGCCGGGGCAGCAGCGTCCAGGAAGATCCGGAAATCCAGTTTGTTTCTTTTCACAAAGATCAATGCACCCAGCGCCCCAAACAAAACCGCACCGTAAAAGTGCAAACCGCCCTGCGGCAGGTTGATGATCTGAATGGGATTATCAAGATAATAGCGGCCGCCGCCTGCAATATCATTCAGGACATACCAGAGCCTGGCGCCAACAATACCAAAAGGTACGCCCCAGATCAGCAACTCCCAGATATGTTCTCCATCCTCCCCTCTTTGTTTGACGCCCCACTCGGCCACCATTCCAGCCAGAATAATACCAACAGCCATGATCACCCCATACCAATGCAGAGAGAAGTTAGTGCCGGGGATAGTGAAGATAATTGGATTCATATTTTCCTCCTGACAACAAGTAGGGACTCAGTCCCTTTGAGGGACTGTGTCCCTCTATTCATATTGACCAAAACAACCGCGATAATCTTACCATAATCAGATATCGCGGTTGAAATAGAATTTGATTTTTATCCTGGAATTTCAATCTTCTCCAGCCATCCAGGCGGGTTTCAGGCCGTCCTTTTCCGGGAACCTGGTTAAGACAGAAATTTCGATTGGCAAAACAGATTTACCATCGATTTCTAAACAATCCCCGCGTGATCCGCCAGCCGCTGTACAAACAGTGAGTTCTGTGCCAGGTACGGTCAGATGGCTGTCAACCAAAGCCAGGCCCACCAGGTTGCCCTCCACATCCATGGAACAGCTGGTAACCTGGCCTACTATCTGGTTATCCTTATTGATCACCAGGTCCAGCTCCTTAGGCCTGCGGGTCCGTTTTTGATCACATCGGAAACGCACGATCTCCCGCTGGCGTCCTTTTTCCCTGGCCAAAAGAGCATCTCTGCCCACAAAAAATGGCTTGTGGTATTTCACGTACCCGGGGAATCCGGCTTCGATCGGTGTGATCTCCAATTCTCCAGCCAGCTCGTGCCCGTATAAAGGAAGGCCTGCTTCAATGCGGGTTGAATCCCGGCAAGCCAGGCCGGCAGGTTTCACACCTAAGGGTTCTCCTACTTCCAGGATCTTATTCCAGAGTTTTTCCATACCTTCCGGGTTGACCAGGATCTCAAAACCCCAGTTCTCCCCTGTATATCCTGTGCGGGCAACTATAAGGGAAATACCAGCCAGTTCTATGGAGATCAACTCTGTCCGCCGCATCCGGGAAAGGGCGCGTTTTATCATTGGATCATCTGTTAAAGCCTGAAGAATTCTTAATGAAGCCGGGCCCTGCAGGGCAAGATCCCGTTTCTGATCTTTCCCGCTGGCCGGATCTTTCAGATTACGGATCTGAGCCGGCCCTTCCACCTTGATCCAGGGACGGTCCTGATCTAGTAGGACTTTGCCATCATTAACCCCGTTTAACCAATCCCAGTCCTTCTCTTCGTTAGAGGCATTGATCACCAGGTAATAATGATCCGCGTTGACCCGGTAGATAATACCGTCATCAATCACGCTGCCATCCGGTTCAAGGAAGTAGCCATACAGGGACTGTCCATCATCCAGCCAGGCGGCGTAATTGGAAAAGACCAGGTCCAGGAAGCTTGTCGCATTGGGACCAGAGATCTCAAAAACACCCATGTGGGCCACATCAAATAATCCAGCACCATTACGAACCGCCTGGTGCTCTTCCTTGACGGATGTATAACGAACTGGCATTTCCCAACCAGCAAAGGGCACCAATTTCGCGCCCAATTTCTCGTGGACATGAAATAGTTCGGTTTTCTTTAAGGGGGACTCACTCTCTTCCCAGGCCCAGACTCTCTGTGTGGCAGCTGGCGGATCGTCTTTCAGTTCAGCTTGTCCGACAAAATAGGGTTTGCTAACATCGAAATACTCGGGATGCGCCTTGTAAAGGTCATTGATTAATAATCCAGGTTGACTTTCTGCCAGGTAGGGTTTCCCTGTCCCCTTCACAAGCTCTACCACCACCGGACCTTCCACTTTCCGGTAAATATCCTGATAATCAAAGGACACATAACCATCGCTGATACCGCGCATCCAGGAAAGCAGTTTACCGGCATTAGCAACGGGAGATGAAATCAAAAAAACATCCCGTCCCCGCAAATCGACTTCCATCCGGGTGATCTCAATTTCAGATAGAAGCATTCCCTGTGGATCAACCATATAGGAAATCGTTTTCTCGCCAACCTCAAATTCCATCAGGTTTGTAGGGACCAGCTGATCCAGGAATTGCCTGGCCCTGAAACCAGTGACTTTGATCTGGATTAGATCATCTGGATCAATTTCCTCAAGATCCTGGTAATGAGGATATCCAAATCCTTCCACTTCCAGGTCAATTCCGGCTCTGCCTGCGATTTTAGATACACCAGAGCGGACTTCCTCCAACACATCCAGATCAACCTTTGCCCTGGGCAAAACCCCCGTTAACCCATGGTATGCATATGGTTTTAAATTGGACAGCAATCTGAACATCAATCCTGCCAGTGCATCCATATCTTTTTCCACCAGACCGCGCTGCGTTAGCCAGGGTGTACCCAGCCGAATGCCAGTGGCCAGGGATGTTTCCAGGTCACCAGGAATGGTATTTTTATTGGCTACCATACCCGCCAGGTCAAGAATTCTCACCGCCGGTTCTCCCCAGACCGGGTATTCCGACCCGGTTGGTTGAGCGGCTGGAACAGGGATGGATTTCAGATCCAGCAGCAGCAGATGGGTGTCGGTGCCGCCATAAGCCAATCTTAACCCTCGTTTGGTCAATCCTTCACCAAGAGCCCTGGCATTAAGCACAATCTGGCGCTGTAAATTCTTAAACTGCTCAGTTTGGGCGATCTCAAAAGCTACAGCCATGGCAGCAAATTTATTAACATGGGGGCCGCCCTGTTCCCCTGGAAAAACAGCCAGATCAATCTTTCCGGCCAATTCCTCATCGGTGGTCATCACCACTGCGCCGCGCGGGCCCATCAGGGTTTTATGAGTAGTAAAGGTCACCACATCGGCAAAACCGATCGGATTGGGATATTCACCAACAGCGGCCATTCCAGCCACGTGGGAGATATCCGCCATTAGATATGCACCGCAGGCATCTGCGATCTCCCGGAACTTTCCCCAGTCCGGCGCCCAGGGATAAGATGTGTATCCGGCAACGATAATCTTGGGATGATGTTCCAGGGCGAGGTCCCGAATGGCATCATAATCCAACCGCTCTGTCGATGGATCAACACCATATGAGACCACGTTGTAACGCTGGCCGGAAATATTAAACTCGGATCCATGCGAGAGATGGCCGCCCTGATAGAGATCCAGTCCCATGAAGGTATCTCCGGGGTCCATCAGGGACCAGTAGACACCCAGGTTGGCCGGCGTACCGGATAAAGCCTGGACGTTCACAAAGATTTGGTCCGCTGTTATATCACCATGAGCAAATAGCTGGGCAGCTCTGCGCTGAGCCAGGCATTCCAGGATATTGGCATACTCCTTACCTTTATAAAAGCGCCGGTCCGCATAACGCCGGTAGTTGGCCAGATGCCAGGCGATGTCCTTCAGTCCCTCTTCGTTCTCCAGGGTCATTTTTGAGGGCGGATAACCCTCAGCGTAAAGGTTCTGGAAGCGCGTGCCCAGGGCATCCCGAACAGCTTTTGGCACATAGGATTGAGAGGGTATGAAGATCAATTTCCTGGCCTGGCGTTCATCTTCCCAACGTATCAGATCAGAAACAAAGGGTGTTATCTCTTCGATATCCTGGCGGAACAGGTAATCATCAAATTCTTTATTTGCCATGGCTACCTCAGCTTTAGCTTGCGCCAATATCATCCTGAAAGATAAAAATTCCTGAACCACAAATGGGATCAGGATCCATAAATGATTTAACCATAGACAAGATGCTGATTCAACTGACAAAAAACATGACATTCGAACCCAAAAATCAGCCAAATGGGCTGACTGAGCGGGTGGTGCCTTGCACCTTTCCTAAGACAGGAGTAAACTTTATGGGACACTTTCCCAGGATGTGAATTCTTGGAGAAAATACGTCAACAGACATTCCGGGCTGATTGGAATCGCCAGATCGATTATTATCTTATGAGGTTCTATTCAAAGGTGCGGCAATATGAAGAAAGTAAATACTTCCTATCTATCCCACGATGAGTGTTGGGGAGTCCAGATCAATGGACTTCAGCATTGCCAAAACTGTAAATGGATTGGGATCAGCGCCTGTGAAGGCAAAAACGTCCGCCTCACCGGTTTTAATTCCAAAGGATACAGAATTGGGGACAATGGATTGATAGCAGACGAGTACAACCGCGAATATGATAAATCTGCAGCCCTCGCCTAAACAAATCTAGTCTATTTTTCCAGTCAGGGTCTTCCTCATAAACTGGACTCGCTCAAACGCAGCAGCATTCTTTTCATCCCTGCTCAATTTGCCTTTAAACTGATCCAAAGAGGAATAGTTCTTCTTTGCCATCCATTTTTCAAGGCCTTCCAGCATGGTGTCAATATATCCAATCCCGTTTATATAAAGCGTTGAACAGACCTGGGCGGCTGCCGCGCCAACCAGAAGGTGTTTAATCACACCGTTCGCATCGTGGATTCCCGTATTACCTGCTATATCACAGTCAACATTGCCTGATAATAATGAGACCCACCGTAATGCCTGGGTGATTTCTTCCGGTGCGCTGAGTTCTATATCCCTGACCACTTTTTCATTTTCAATATCGATATCCGGGCTGTAAAAGCGGTTAAACAGAACAACCGCATCTGCTCCCGCAGCTTCCAGTCTATTCACAATACTTATTGGGTTAGTGAAAAAAGGACCGATTTTAACAGCGATTGGCACCGTAACATACTTCTTTACTTCAGTGACAATTTCCACATAGGTGTCTTCAATATCCTGGCTGCTGATTTTAGGATCAAAAGGCATAATGGCAATGTTGAGCTCCAGACCATCAATGCCGGCCTCTTCCAATTTGGCCGCGAATTTTGGCCACTCTGCAGGAGTAATGCAATTAACACTTGCCAGGATAGGGATCGAGGTTTTTTCCTTGGCTTCCTTGATCAGGGTAATATATTCAGCAACGCCCATTTCCTTGGAGTGGTCATTGATAAATTCAACAGCTTCCGGATACCAGAAATATTTATCATCCTGGTCCATCAGATTTTCCTTATCAACCAGCAGTTGTTCCTCATAAAGAGATTTTAGAACAATCGCTCCTGCGCCTGACGCCGCACAATCCAAAACATAATTGATCGAGCTGGTAAGCCGCGAACTGCTGACGATGATAGGGTTGTTAAGCTTTAATCCCATGTAGGTTGTAGAAAGGTCCATATTTGAATCCTCTTTTGTCTTAACATGTTTTTAATTTGTTATTTATTTTCAGGACTAGATCTGGTTTTTCCAGAACAATTTTCATATAGGAAAGGGCTTTTTCCAGATTGTCCAGTGCCCTGTCTGAAATTCCTTCCTTGATATCCCACTCATACCCCTTAATATGCAGCAGCATCACGTGGGGTTCTTTTTGAAAGAGCTCTTTACATAGTTCCACGACATATCCGGGGGAGGCAGCGTGGGAAGTAAAAGAGACTTTTGTATTTCCATCAACCCTGCTCAGGCAAAAATCTTCAATTTCTTCCCGGGATGCATCGGCGAAGATCACAAGATCTTTATTGGAGATGGCTTCTGCGTCTTCGATATTGAGCTGGTAGTTATTTTCAAATTCTATATCCACCAACTCCATCTTAATTGCCCACTCTTCCAATCTTCTTACAAGTTCTACGCCCAATCCATCGTCCTGCCTGCCGGGATTTCCATAACCATAAATCAGAATTTGCATCAGAAGATCAGGTCCTCTTCTGGTCAATTAACCGGTCTTTGGCATCATATAACGAGATTTCCAGCGGCATCTGGCCCAA
>CAWAOV010000010.1:0-26271 GCA_963783765.1 uncultured Chloroflexia bacterium
GCACTTGATGATGCACAACCCTGAATGGCTTATCCCTAACTGATAGAGAAAGGGGCGCGAACCGGATCTCTGTCCATTTTGAGGCCTGCCCTTATCCACGGCGGGTTTTACGCCAGATCGTTGGTGGAGGCGCTGCAGCGGGACTGGCATTTAACCCCGTTACACCCCTTCCCGACCTGGAATATTTAGTGCCTTATTTGTCATTTTTGGTAATTCTCACAACCGAGCCCGAGGGTCCTGATTGTCCCTATCTGCCCGCAGTTCTTGATAAGGTCCGGAAAGGAAAAGAAAATCCTTACCTGGCAGGCCTGGAATGGGTAGTGGATGGAGGAGTGGGCCCAGAGAACATCCAGGAAGTGGTCCAGGCTGGGGCAGATACGGTGGTAGTGGGGCGGTCTGCTTTCCGGGGAAAGGATATCAAGCAAAACATCTCTGCGCTGAGAGAGATGGGAAAGAATACGAAATAATCTTGTTATAGAATTCCTTCTAAACTACCATCCCTTCAAGAAAATTCCCAAACATGTTATGATGGATTCCCCAGGTCAGCCAGGTGGTTGCGCCCCCTTCGGGGGGTGAGGAAAGTCCGCACTCCATCGAGCACGATGCCGGATAACGTCCGGGGCGGAGAGATCTGCCGGATCGGGCCACAGAAACAAACCGCTCCTTCGGGAGTAAGGGTGAAATGGTGGTGTAAGAGACCACCGGTGCAGGCAGTAATGCCTGCAGCCGGGTAACCCCCATCAGGAGCAAGGCCAAACAGGAATGAACTCCTTCGGGAGGGGAGGCTGCTCGTCTCCCTTGAATTCCAGGTAGGCTGCACCGAGGAGTGCTGAGAAGTACTCCCCAGACAGATGATCACCTCAGTGTATTAAAGGGAGGAAGCCCTTCGGGGTGTAAACCAGAAATACACCAGACAGAATGCGGCTTATAAGCTGGCCTGGGGAAAAAACGGTATACTACACAAATCGGACTATTACCAGGAGATCTTATGAGCAATCTCTCCGTTTTACTTCAATCTGGAAAACCCATCCTATTAGATGGCGCCATGGGCACGATGTTATTCGCTGCCGGCTTACAATCAGGGGAATCCCCTGAAGAATGGAATGTTCTCCATCCCGATAAAGTGCGGGCAATCCACCGCGCTTATATTGAAGCTGGATCGCAGATCATTCTGACCAATACCTTTGGTGGTTCGTCAGTCCGGCTGGAGTCCCATGGGTTGGCTGAGCGGGTAGTTGAGCTCAATGAGGCTGCCGCAAAAAATGCTCGGGCAGAAGCTGACTCCGTTGAGCGGATTGTGGTTGTGGCTGGATCGATCGGCCCAACTGGCCAGCTGCTCGAGCCGCTGGGAACATTAACGAAAGATGCTGCCCTCCAGTCTTTTGCGGCTCAGGCTTCAGGATTGGCTGCTGGCGGCGTGGACATGTTCTGGATCGAAACCATGAGCGATCTGGATGAGGTCAAAGCAGCCATCGCTGGCGTCCGGTCAGTGAGTGATCTGCCCATTGCGGCAACCATGTCCTTTGATTCCCATGGGCGCACCATGATGGGTGTTAAACCAGAGCAAGCCGCGAGTGTTCTTCACCTGGAGGAAGTCCAGTTGATTGGAGCAAATTGTGGTACCGGCTCAGACGAATTGATCAAGGCCATTCAAGCTTTCCAATCAACTAAACCCGAACTCCCTTTGATTGCCAAGGCCAATGCCGGGATTCCAGAAGTTGTAGGTACAGAAGTGGTCTACAATGGGTCGCCAGAAGTGATGGCAGACTATGCGGTAAAGGTTTGGAATGAAGGCGCCCGGTTGATCGGCGGCTGCTGCGGCAGCACACCGGAGCATATCAAAGCCATGGCTGAAGCGCTTTCAAAAATCGAGTAGTTATTTCAAATATAAAAAATCCCGGTCCAGAATGTTATTGAGGCTGGGATTCTCATTTTATTGGTTTCCAGTTCTGGAACATATTTATGCCAGAAGTCACCCTTATTTACGGCCCAGAAACTAAGATCGTCCAGGCAGAAGAAGGCGCCCTGGTTGGAGACGTCATTGCGGCTTCAGGGCTGCCCCTGGAACAACCTTGCGCTGGCAGAGGAACCTGTGGGAAATGCAAAATCCTGGTGGAAGTGGGGGTTGCCGACCCGGATGAAATTGAACTGAAGAATCTCACACCGGGCGAGATCGCCCTTAATAACCGCTTGGCCTGTCGGGCCCGCGTTCAGGGAGAAACCCGCCTGGTCCTGTCCCCCATCCTGGTTTATTCCAACAAGATCTTCAAGGGAAGTTCCCGCTATAAAAAAGAGAAAGACCTGCCCCTGGGATTGGCTATTGACCTCGGCTCCACAACTGTCGCTGCCTTTTTAACAACCCTCGATAACGGTGAGGTGGCCGCAGGCAGCGGGGGGTTGAATCAACAAACGGTATATGGATCAGATGTGATCTCCAGGCTGGCTGCTGCCCTTGAAAACCCGGAAAACAAAGAACGTTTGCACCGTTTGGCGCTGGCATCCATTAACCAGGCCGTTGATTCCCTGAACCTTTCTCCCTCGACCTGGAAAAGGGTCAAACAAGTGACCATTGTTGGCAACTGCGCCATGCACCACTTGTTAACCGGGCTCCCCCTCGAAAATCTGGCTTTTATTCCCTTCCAACCCCATGATACAAAATCCATACCGGACGCTGCGGCGATCATGGAAGGTATATTCCCGGAAGGCATCAAGGTCTCACTTCCCCCGCTGATCGGTGGTTTTGTCGGTTCTGATGCCCTGGCCTGCCTGGCGTATTTCGGATTTGATGATCCACCCGGACCGATGGCGGCCATTGACCTGGGCACCAACGGCGAGGTGATGGTCACCGATGGCAGCCGGATCCTGACCGCCTCAACCGCGGCAGGTCCAGCTTTTGAGGGAGTCAACATATCCTGTGGATCCCGGGCCGTGGATGGTGCGGTCACAAAGGTCAAACTGAAAGATGGGGTTTTGCATCTGACAACCATTGCAGACGCTGCTCCTGTAGGATTGACCGGTTCCGGTTTATTATCCGCCATCGGGGAATTCAGAAAAGCCGGGATCATTGATGAAAGTGGGAGAATTGACCCATCTTTGGCAGAGAATTCAGATCTCGTTCTGCCTGATAAAAGCGTTTACAGGATCATGATTTCAAAGGAAGAGAATATCTATTTAAGTCAAAAGGATATTCGTGAGCTGCAAAAAGCCAAGGGGGCTATCCGGGCAGCGATGGATATTTTGATGGATCAATTGGATCTGCAGCCAGCTGATCTCGAACGTGTGATCCTGACCGGATCCTTTGGCGGAGAAGTGGATATTGATGCCATCCTCGATCTGGGCATGATACCTCCGGTGAAAAAAGCGGTTGTGGAAACTATTGCGAATGGAGCAGGCTTTGGCGCTGCTATTTTTCTTACCGAAGAAGGGTTTGCTCTGGGGGAAAAGCTGGCCCGCGAGGCAACCCAGGTGGATTTGGACCAGGATGCTCATTTTTATGACTTCTACATTGAGGGGATGAAACTCGCTCCTTAAAAGGATCCAAACTATCCGTGGATAAAAACTCTGCTCCCAGTAATCCAAGAATGACCGGGATAATCCTGGTTATCATCGCCTCCATCGGCTGGGGCTCATCTGGCATATTCATCTTTAACATCATTGAAAAGGGCGGATTAAGCCCTGTGGGTTTGGCTTTCTGGCGAGACCTGATCTCCTCCCTGATCCTGCTGGCTGGTTTGCTGGCTGTCGATCCAAAACTGCTGCGTGTTAAAAAGACGGATCTACCCTGGCTGATCGGCATGGGTGTGATCAGTATTGGTATATTCCACATTTTCTGGAATATCGCTGTGCTGGAGGTGGGCGCATCCCTGGCCACTGTACTTCAATCCAATGCACCAATCATTGTGACCTTAATGGCCAGGATGTTATTCAAAGAAGAGTTATCTACCAGGAAGATACTGGCGATCATCGCCGCAGTTGCTGGAACAGTCCTGGCTGCCGGGATAATTGGTAATCAGGATTTGAAGATCAGTTCAATGGGGATCTGGGTCGGTCTCGGCGCGGCGGTCACCTATGCATCGTTATCATTATTCGGGAAAAAGCTCAGCGGGGATTACAATTTTTGGACGATCACTTTTTATATCTTTGCGATCGGGACATTAACCATTTTCCTGTTCCAGGGCGGCCGTCCCGATCCCTGGCCAACCGGGAGCGGAATACTGCCCTGGATGCTGGGTTTTGTGCTTATGTCAACCATGGTAGGTTTTGCGCTTTATACCAAAGCCCTATCCCTGCTGCCTGCCAGTGTGGCTGTTATAGTATCCACAGCCGAGATCCTATCTGCAGCAATCCTTTCCGCAATTTTCCTGGGAGAACGTCTGGGGATCTGGCAGATCCTTGGCGCAGCTCTGATCATCCTGGGAGTTGTGCTTGTGTCGTTGAAGAGATCAAAACTCTAAAATCACCGATTATTAAAGGATCTCCCCCAATTTATCCAACGCTCTCTGAATATTCTCAAGAGAATTGGCATAGGAGAGTCGTAAATATCCTTCCCCGAACTTCCCGAATGCAGACCCTGGCAGCAGCGCGACGCCAGCCTCGTCCAGGATCCAATCTGCTGTCTGTTGGGAAGTTTTCCCAAGCTCCTTGATGTTGGGAAAAGCATAAAAAGCGCCCTGGGGGTTCTGGCAGCTGATCCCCGGCAGTTGATTCAATCCAGCTACGATCAGATCTCTGCGTTTTTTATACTCAGCCACAACTTCCTCAACCTGCTCCTGGTCTCCTGTCAGCGCTTCAATCCCGGCAAACTGGGTGAACTGGGCTGTAGATCCTACGGAGTGCATCAGCAGTAAACCAACTTTAACAGCCAGTTCCCGGGGCATAATACCGTATCCCAACCGCCAGCCTGTCATAGCATAGGTTTTCGAAAAGCCATCCATGATAATGGTTCGCTCCGCCATGCCGGGCAATCCCATAATGGAATCCACTTGCGTGTCATCATAAACGATCCGGGTATAGATCTCATCCGAAAGCACCCAGCTGTCGTGTTTGATGGCAGCCCGGGCGATATGCTCCAGGTCAGCTCTGGGAATGATCCCTCCTGTGGGATTTCCCGGGGAGTTGAGAATGATCATTCGTGTTTTTTCTGAAACCAGTTCATCAAAAACTGACAGATCAAATGAAAATTGATTATCTTCTAATAGAGGCACGGGGACCGGCGTCCCTCCTGCCACCCTGATCATGGCTTCATAACTCGGAAATCCGGGATTGGGATAGATCACCTCATCCCCTTCTTCTACCAGGGCCAGGGTCGGGAAGAACAAATTAGGTTTAGCGCCGGGGCTGACCACAACCTGGTCCGGTTGAAAAACCAATCCGCGCTGTTTGCCTGCACTCTCGGCGATCACTTCACGTAATGCTGGCATCCCGGGAGGTGGTGTGTAGCGGGTATATCCATCCTGGATGGCCTGGATGCCCGCCTGGCTCACATTTGGAAAGGTTTTAAAATCCGGCTGACCAATTTCAAGGTGAATGATATCCCGACCTGTTTTTTCCAGGGCCTGGGCTTTGGCCAGGACCTGATAGGCGCCTTCAGCTGACAGAGATTGGGTTCTTTTTGCATAGCTCATAGTATGTCTCTTTTATCTCAACAAGGTTTATATCAATATGTTTTTTTCTGACCATTTATTGTAATTGATTTTTTAAATAATTCTTCGCCAGCCGAGAAGTTACGCCAATTACCCACAGCCCGGTTAAGCACCCGGGGTGACAACCGGCCAGACATATACAACTGTTGTAGATTGACTGGATGTGGAATAAACAAAACACGACTCCTGGTGTTTGTCATTGAATCGCAGCAAGTTAGTTTAAGCAAAAAAAATCCCATCAAGATAGATTTAAAGGGATAGGAAATAAAGGATTTTATTTAACTATCAGCGTCTGAATATGGACCTTATGAGGTGGGTTTTTTTATCCCAGGGAGATATCCAGGTATAACATCACCATCACACCCACCATCGTCCCAATCGTGGCCAAGCGTTCATTGCCGGTGCCGTGGGTTTCCGGGATGATTTCGTCACTGATCACATAAAGCATGGCACCTGCCGCAAAACCCATTGCATAAGGTAAAAGCGGCCGCATAAATTGGACTGCTATGACACCTAATATTGTCAGAGGTATCTCGATCAATCCCGCCCGAATTCCGACCAAACCGGCATAAAAATAAGTCCCCATACCTGCGTTGAGAGCAGCTACTGCAACTGCCAACCCTTCAGGGATATTTTGAATACCTATTGCCAGCATTAAGGGAAGCGCATCCGCTAGATTTCCTGATCCAAAAGCAACACCCACCGCCAGTCCTTCCGGCATGTTGTGGAGAGTGATTGCCAGGATGAACAGCCAGACTGCCCGGAGTCGTTTAGTTTCCGGACCTTCATGTCCCCGGCCTGGATGAAAATGGGGAACAAAACGGTCTCCCGAGATCAGAATTAATACGCCAAATGCCATACCGATCAACACCGGGATAATGCCGCCGTATTCAACGCCGGGAAGGATCAGGCTGGTGAAGCTGGCTGCCAGCATCACGCCTGCTGCAAAACCAAGTGCGCTGTCCAGGACTTTTTGAGAAGGTTTTCTCCAGATTAACACCGCTAAAGCACCCAGGGTATTCATCAACGTTATAAAAAGGCCGCCTACAACCCCCTGCCAAATGGGGTTGCTGCCAGCAATGTTTAGAAAAGTTTGTTGTAACCAAGCCATACTATTTCTTACTCCGATAAAAAAATTTACTGCTCAAAAAGAATAAGCACTGGTCTCCCATTACAAATTCTTCCTATAAAGTACTCACCCTTAGATTCACTCTGCAGGCAATACCTTACCTCAATCTGCACTGGCCATTGAAACCAGCCCGGAATGTCAGGTAAGAATCCATCCAGCTGAACCATCAAAAGAGAGTATCAATCATTGCTGGTCTGCAGGCAGGATTGACAAGAAGGTTTTACATATTATAATTTATATTATAGTATTCATATAAAATGAGTTGGATTATGATTTTCAATTGCTCCTGTATACAGCGGGGATCGTAAAACTGCTTCCGAACTCAACTGATCAATCAATTCGGGTGGCAGCACGATTTCCGCAAGCCTCCGAAAATTCAGGGCTTTTTAGGCCATGATGATCAGTTTTTACTTTTAATAAGGAAGTCGTATGCAGGATTTTATTCCGTACGTAAAAAGAATATCGCTTGACGAAGGCATGCCTTCCCTGGTGGGCAACACTCCCCTGCTGCCCCTTTTGACCTTGTCTGATAGTACAGTCAGTAAGGTTCAGGTATTTGCCAAAGCTGAGTGGTTTAACCCCAGCGGATCCGTAAAAGATCGGCCGGCCTGGGGTATTATTCAAAACGCACTCCACCAGGGATTGATCTTGCCGGGAATGCATTTACTGGACTCCACCTCTGGCAATATGGGTATTGCTTATGCAACCTTCGGTGCCGCCCTGGGTATCCCCATCACCCTCGCTATGCCATCCAATGCCAGCCCCGAAAGGGTAAAGATCATGGGTGCCCTGGGAGCTGAGCTGGTATTGACAGATCCGCTGGAGGGTTCCGACGGCGCTATCCGCGTTGCCCAGCAGATGGCCGAGGATCATCCTGAACGTTACTATTATGCCAACCAGTATGACAATCCAGCCAACTGGCAATCCCATTACCGCAGCACTGGTCCAGAGATCATCGAACAGACAAATGCCAGGGTTACTCATGTTGTCCTCGGAATGGGAACTACCGGGACCCTGACCGGTGTTTCATATTACCTGAAAGAACAGTACCCAAATGTAGAGGTGATTGGCATTCAGCCGGATTCACCTTTTAATGGGCTGGAAGGATTAAAACACCTGTCTTCTGCCATACAACCGGGTATTTATGATCCCGAGGCAGCTGATCGAATCGTCTCGGTCAAAACCGAAGATGCTTATGATATGGTCCGCTGCCTGGCCCGAGAAGAGGGATATTTCATCGGTATTTCTTCCGGAGCAGCAGCCGTGGCTGCCCGCCAGGTTGCCAGAGAGCTGGACCAGGGTGTGGTAGTTACACTCTTTCCTGACGCGGGGTTTAAATATCTGAGCGATGAAGCCTTATGGAGGGATTCATGAAAATCCACATCCCAACCCACATTTTAGATCAGATCAAGGCCCACGGCGAAAGCGCCTATCCTTATGAAGGCGCCGGGTTGATGTTAGGAAAGGAAGAAGGTGACCGGATCGTTAGCAGCTTGCTGTTCTTGGAAAACGCCCGGGATGAAGCCAACCAGCACAATCGCTACCTGATCACTGCAGAAGACATGCTGCGGGGTGAACAAGAAGCTGCCCGGTTGAATTCATCAATCCTGGGAATATTCCACTCCCACCCGGATCATCCAAACCTTCCATCGGAGTACGACCGTGAATTCGCCATTCCCTGGTATTCCTACCTGATTACCAGTGTAAATAATGGGAAAGCAGCTGGAAGTCGCTGTTGGAGACTGGAAGATAACCGGGAGAGTTTTTCTGAAGAAACCATCTTAAGTACAACAGAATAACATACAAGGATTCTGGTCTGGTCGTGAATGTCTACCAGACCAATAGTAATAAGCACAGTTTATAATAATTATCAGTTGAGGAAATATGCCTATTTTGAAAATACCCACACCTTTACGGCCTTACGCAGGCGGAGAAAGCTCTCTCTCTCTTCCTGGAGAGATCGTGGAAGATGTTCTTGATGCAGCCGTGCAGGCTCATCCGATGTTAAAGAAACACCTTTTAATGATTCGGGGCAGTTAAGACCGTACGTGAATCTATTCCTGGATGAAGACAATGTCAATCAGCTGGAAGGACTCAAAACCCCCTTATCAGCAAGTGACACCGTGTTAATCATTCCCTCCATCGCTGGAGGATAATCCAACCCACTGGAGAAATTATGCTCCCACAGCTCTCACATGAGGAAATCCATCGTTATTCCAGACATCTATTGATCCCTGATGTTGGACTGGAAGGGCAGCGAAAATTAAAGGCTGCCTCGGTTTTAGTGATCGGAACGGGCGGCCTGGGATCACCTGTTGCTCTTTACCTGGCAGCTGCTGGCGTAGGCCGGATCGGGCTGGTTGATTATGATGTGGTAGATTTCTCTAATTTACAGCGCCAGATCATCCACGGCGAATCCCGGCTGGGAGATTTAAAAGTTGAATCCGCCCGGGACCGAATGCAGGATCTCAACCCGGAAATCCAGGTTGACGTATACAACGAATTCATAAATTCAGAAAACGCTTTCCGGATCGCTGAACCTTATGACATCATTATTGACGGAACCGATAATTTTCCCACACGCTACCTGGTGAATGACCTGTGTGTCTTAACCGGGAAAATAAACGTCTATGGTTCTATTTTCCGGTTCGACGGCCAGGCCAGTGTATTTGATGCCGAAAAGGGTCCCTGTTACCGGTGCCTGTTCCCTGAACCACCTCCTCCCGGCCTGGTACCATCCTGCGCGGAAGGCGGGGTGCTGGGTGTGCTGCCAGGAACTATCGGCAGCATCCAGGCAACAGAAACCCTTAAGCTCATCCTCGGAATCGGGGAACCGTTAATTGGCAAACTTCTTTTATATGACGCCCTCGATCTTTCATTCCAGACGGTCAAACTTCAGAAGAACCCGGAATGTAAAGTCTGCGGAGACCACCCGGAAATAACCGGGCTGATCGATTACGAAGAATTTTGCGGTATGCCGGCCCATGATAACGAAGCAGGGCTCAGCGGGAGACGAATGGGATATCACCCCCGCCGAATTATCATCACGTTTGAAAGAAAATCCCGACCTGCGCCTGATCGACGTCAGGGAACCTCATGAACAGGAAATCTCCAACCTGAAGGGATCAGAATTGATCCCGCTGGGTCAATTCGCCGCCCGTCTGAATGAACTGGACAGTGCGGAGGAATTGGTAATCTTCTGTAAAGCTGGCACGCGCTCAACCAGAGCCCTTGAAATTCTTGTTAGCGCCGGGTTTAAGAAAGTCAAGAACCTGAAAGGCGGCATCAATGCCTGGGCTATTAATGTTGACCCAAGTTTGCCAATCTACTGATCACAACATCTTTTTGAGAGGAAGTTATTTAAAGGACATTCTCCCAGAATAAAAAACAAAAGAAGCCTGTTGAGAGCAACAGGCTTCTTTTATTAGGATGAGAAATCAGTCAGTCTATCGTCGCCAGGAATTCCTGCGCCATAGCAGCCACATCCCCATCCAGAGAGATGCCAACCCAGGGGTCATGCGGGTAAACCAGATTGGCTACTACAATATTTGCGCCGTTAAAAATGGCACTGCGGGCTTCATCGATCCCTACACCGCCTGCAGCGGAGATCAGCACATCAAATTTACTCTTGACCCGTTTCACATGCCGGTATTGGATCAATTTTCCCCGGGTATTTTCTTCATCCCGGCCTTTATGCAGAACCATAACATCAGGGGGTTCCTTGAGCCGCATCATCACCTTGAGGGGATCCTTAACCCCCAGCATATCGATCATTGAGATCAAACCCAGCCTGGAACAGCGCTCGATGAATAGATCCAGCGTTTCCGTAGGTGAATTTCCCAGCACAGTGGCAGCAGAAGCACCAGCTGCCTGGACCAGTGCCACTTCATTCACAGCACCATCCACCGTTTTCAGATCAGCCACCACATGAGCCCTGCCAAAAGCGGCGGATCAAACGAATGCCGTTCATTCCTTCCCTTTTAATGATAGGGTGTGCCAGCTTCGATCATGATCCGATCGCTTTGGATTATGGTTGGAAGGACCTGTTTCACCAACCGGGCATCATAATTAAATGCGATCTGCAGATAGCGGGTTTTTAAATCCAGCTTTCCAGTCATGGGATTTACCCCTTATCCCCGTCCAGCAGGGTTTTGGCAATGCCATCAAAGTTGGAGGGGATAAACAACACAATCTTCTCTGATGGATCTGCCGCAATGGCACGGATGGTCTGCAGCGTCCGTAAATGCATCGCTCCTGGGAGATTCCGACAAAGCCTGGGCGGCTTTCTGCAGGTTACTGGATGCTTCCAGTTCACCCATGGAATTGATCACCACCGCCCGGCGCTCACGCTCGGCTTCTGCTTGCTGGGCCATAGCGCGTTTCATCTCTGCTGGCAGCTCAACTTCCTGGATCTTGATCGATTCCACATCAATACCCCAGCCATCAGTTTCAGCATCCACAATTTCCTTGATGTCCTGAGCAATGGATTCCCGCTCTGTGAGGACAAAGTCCATTTCGCTGTTGCCGATCACGTCCCGCAGCGCTGCCTGTGTATACTGGCGAATGGCAAAGGCATAGTCTTCAATTTTAATGATGGCATCTTCAGGTTTAATGACTTTAAAATAGACCACTGCATTAACCAGCATGGGGATATTATCCCTGGTCATCACTTCCTGGCGGGGAATTTCAGCGGTCTTGATGCGCATGTCAACTTTTTGCATGGTTTGGAAAACAGGGATAACGACTGTGATGCCAGGTCCACGCATGCCGGTATATTTTCCCAACGTGAACACAACTCCCCGTTCGTATTCGTACAAGCAGGCGAATTCCCCGAATTGCGATCCCGAAGGCGAAAAGGAGAATGACCCCAAAACAAAAACTAATACCAACAACTCCGTCAAACATAGCTCCTCCTTAATATGTCTACAAGTATCTCTATTATAAATATAATCCCATAATTCCCCAAAATACACCGGAAACATCTTTAACAGAAATTCTAAAACTTGCCGCAATCGCAAAATCAATCCGCTGAATGGATCAGGATACAATTAGTACAGCATGGTAAATCCAACTTCTTCCGACCCTGTACTGATAGCAAAAATACTTCTTGACCGTCTGGAAAGGATCTCAGCCGATTCTCCCTGGGCCCATCAAGCCAGCGGCATCCGGGCCTCATTAGCAAAAGCCTTCTCCCGAGGAGAAACTGATGTTGAGCAGCTGTTTTCCCAATTGCTGGAGTTGGGTTTTTTTATCCTGGAAAGTGCCGCTGGTGAAATACCGGAGTAAAAAAGCCCGGAAGAAACTCACTTCACTCCCTGTCATTTTAATTGCTATAATGGATGAAGTATTTCAGCAGGAGCGCCGCAGATGGAATTGCCCCGAAAAGAAATCATTAGCTGGCGTGAAGTCAGCAAATTAATCACTCTAATCCTGCCCCAATTTGTGACTGAGTACAACGCCATTATCATGATTTCACCCGGCGGTATCATACCCACTGGTATGATGGCCGCGGCGGCTGGGATCGACGAGATCTATCTGGCTCAGGTCCAATTTCCTTCGGAAGCCGATCTGGAAGAAGCCAAACTCTTCACATGGCCCAAAGTTGCCCAATTCCCTGCAGATGCTCCCCTGGACGGTAAAAAAGTCCTGGTAATGAACAACGCCTGGGGTTCTGGCCGAACGACCTGGGCTGTTTATAAACAGGTAGAAGGCGCGGGAGGCATACCAAGCACCTGTGTTCTGCACTACAACCCTTACAGAAACCTCCTGAAATACCAGCCTGATTATTACGGCGCCATTACAGACGCGTATATTATCTATCCCTGGGATATTGATCAGGCAGGACCTGATCGTATTTTTCTTGAAAATGGGGGGCGAGGTTAACGCAGGATCAGTATTAAGTCCAGAAGAAACTGACCACAAAAGCAATACTCAGTCCCAGCAGGGTGCCCAGGAAGGCTTCTCCTGGAGTATGTCCCAGGACTTCTTTCAGCTTTTCTTGAGGAGGGATCTTGCCTTTTGAGAGTTCTTCAATAATCGAGTTTATCAAGATGGCCTGCTCGCCTGTCTGCCGCCGCACGCCTGTTGCATCGTAAATGACAATGATCGCCAACACAGCAGAAAGAGCAAAAATAGCCTGATCGAAACCAACCACCATACCAATGGATAATGCTGCTCCGCTGACCATAGCAGAATGTGAGCTGGGCATTCCCCCGGCCTGGAAAAACAAAGCCCAATTCCATTTTTTTGAGATGATGAGGTCGACTAATACTTTCAGCACCTGGGCGATAAACCAACCCGCCATGGCTGATAACAGAACCGGATTAAACAATAAGACTTCCTTAAGACTCATCTTCACTTTTAATCACCTCTTCAACCTTTAATTCTGCCTCATCCAGCAGGGAAATACAGTAGGAAGCCAGGGCCTGGCCGCGCTCAAAACAAAGCAGGGTTTTTTTCAGATCGGTTTCCCCGCTTTCCAGGGTCTGGACCAGCTCTTCCAATTCTTGGAGAGCTTCCTCATAAGATAAGTCTTCCAGGGGTTTAAATTTTAGATCGCTCACGATATCATCCTTTAGATCCAATTCTCTTCCCGGTAAATTCCAAATACATTTCTCATCACGTCTGTGATCTCGCCCAGTGTTGCATAGGCATGGACTGCTTCCAGTATATAGGGCATAGTATTCTCAGTACCCTGACAGGCAATCCGCAGCCGATCCAATGTCTGCCCGACCCTCCCCTGATCTCTGTCCATTTTCAGCTGCTGAATGCGATCCACCTGTTTCTGATACCCATCAGGATCCATTTTCAGGATCGGGATCGCTGGTTCTTTTTGATTCTTGTGGGCATTTACACCAATTACCTTTCTGATCTGCTGGTCAATTTCCCGTTGATATCGATAGGCAGAATCCGATATTTCTCCCTGGAAAAAACCGCGTTCGATTGCAGGCAGCAAACCACCCAGCCCCTCTATTCTATCAAAATATTCATAGGTCTGGCTTTCCATTTTATTAGTCAAAGCTTCCAGGAAATATGAACCCCCCAGTGGGTCAACACTATTTACCACTCCCGACTCTTCAGCAATGATCTGCTGTGTGCGCAGAGCAACGGTTGCCGCGTGCTCAGAAGGAAGCGCCAGGGCTTCGTCCATACTATTAGTATGGAGTGATTGCGTGCCTCCCAATACGGCTGCCAGGGCCTGGATGGCTACCCGGACGATATTGATTTCTGGCTGTTGAGCCGTTAATGAAACGCCAGCAGTCTGGGAATGGAAACGCATCAGCCAGGAGCGGGGATTCTGAGCGCCGAATGTCTCCCGCATTTCCCGGGCCCAGATCCTCCTGGCAGCCCGGTACTTGGCGATCTCCTCAAAAAAATCATTATGAGCATTAAAGAAATATGACAATCGGGGAGCAAAATCATCGATTGCCAGTCCTCGCTCCAAAGCCCAGCGGACATATTCAAGTCCGTCTGCCAGGGTAAATGCCAGTTCCTGGACCGCTGTCGCGCCGGCTTCACGGATATGGTACCCAGAAATACTGATCGTATTCCAGAGTGGAACCTGTTCAGTGCCATATTCAATCGTATCAGTCACCAATCTCATGGAGGGCTCTGGTGGGAAGATATATTCCTTTTGAGCAATATACTCCTTCAGAATGTCATTCTGGATGGTACCCCGCAGTTGATCCTTGGATATGCCCTTCTTTTCAGCGGCAGCAATATACATGGCCCAGATCACCGCGGCCGGAGAATTTATTGTCATGCTGGTTGAGATCTTATCCAGGGGCAGGCCATCCAGCAAGATCTCCATATCCCCCAAGGTTGAGATCGCTACCCCACAGCGGCCAAATTCTCCCTCAGCTTCCGGAGCATCAGTATCATATCCCATCAACGTTGGCATATCAAAAGCAACAGAAAGACCTGTTTGGCCCTGTTCCAACAAGTATTTAAAACGACTGTTGGTCTCCTCGGCAGCCCCAAAACCCGCGAACATACGCATGGTCCACTGCCGGGAGCGATACATGGTTGGATGTACACCTCGCGTAAAGGGAAATTGGCCGGGATAACCAATATTTTGCTCGAAATCGCTGTCAGCCAGGTCAGCAGGAGTATAAAGACGATTGATCAATTCCGATGATGTGGTGATGAACTGGTCGCGGCGTTCTGGAAACCGATCCAGGGTTGGCTGAAGGGTCTCTTCTTCCCAGTGTTTGAGCCTGTGTTGGAGATCTTCCATTTCCTGCTTATCAGGCATGCAGCCTCCTCAATTCTCGATCGATCTAATACCTAAAAATTATAGCACTGATTGTTAAGTTCAATTTGTTCATGGGATTAAAGATTGGAGGGGTTCAGCATCATCAATACGTTCTTTGGTATACTTACCCACATGCAAAAAACAAAACCGGTTGAGAGTATCTCCAAAGAGCTTCAGCTGGACTTGGATCAAGCGGGGTTGAGCTATAAAGCAGACCAGGTCACACGCCTTTTATACTCCACCGATGCCAGTATATATCAGGTTTTGCCCCTGGGGGTGGTTTGGCCCCGGCAAAGCAGCGAAGTATCCGCAGTGGTAGAAATTGCCCAAAAACACGGAATCCCTGTCCTTCCCCGGGGAGGCGGCAGCAGTCTGGCCGGCCAGGCAATTGGTGAAGCGCTCATCCTTGATTTTTCCCGGTATATGGATCAGATTCTGGATCTCAACCCCGAGGAAAAAACCGTGATTGCCCAGCCGGGCGTAGTCCTGGGATCACTCAACCGCCAACTGGCAGCTCACCAGCTGACATTTGGCCCTGATCCCGCCAGCGCGGACCGGGCTACAATCGGAGGCGTGCTTGGCAACAACGCCACTGGAGCTCATTCTATACTTTATGGTATGGCTCACGACCATCTCCTGGAAGCCGAAACGGTTCTATCGGATGGAACCCAAGCTATATTAAAAGAACATAAAAACGGATCCCTTCCAGCCATTCTTCAACAAAACTCGTTGGAGGCCTCAATTTACCGGGAGCTGCCAAAGATCCTCACCCGCTATCGGGATGAGATCAGGACTGATTACCCAAAAACATTCCGAAACGTGTCTGGGTACAACCTGAATATTCTATCCAGACAGGTGGTCATCAACCCAAGTGTCCTGCTGGTTGGTTCAGAAGGTACATTGGGGATCATTACCTCCGCCAAACTTAACCTGGTTCCCTTACCTGTTCACAGAACCCTCTATCTGATCCATTTCCAGGATCTCGCTGAAGCCCTATCCGTTGTGCCTGAGATACTTAAAACCCAACCCAGTGCTGTGGAATTGATCGACCTCATGTTGATCCAGCTGGCCAGGACAAATCCAGCATACCGCCCTCTGCTGGAGTCTATTGAGGGGGATCCTGAAGCGGTTCTGGCAGTTGAATACCAGGCTGATGACCTCAACTCGATATCCGACCGGGAAACCGTTCTTTCACGATTTGGAACGGTCGTTCCCCTGCTGGATCCAGAAAGCCAGGCCAGGATCTGGAAAGCACGCAAAGTCGGGATGGGCATTCTGCAAAGCACGAGAGGTGACGCCAAACCAACAGCTTTTATTGAAGATGCAGCCGTTCCGGTTGAACACCTGGCATCCTATGCTGTGGGCATCAAAGAGTTTGCCAACGAGATCGGAATTGGGGCAATTGCTCTTTACGCCCACGCCAGCGCAGGCTGTTTACATATCCGTCCCCAGGTGAATTTAAAAAGCGGGGCTGGCTTAAAACAAATGCGCTTATTAGCCGAAAAATCTCTCTCCCTGGTTCAACAATATGGCGGCACGATCAGTGGTGAACACGGGGAAGGATTTGCCCGGGGCGAATTCACAAAAAAGCTCTACGGCCCTAGATTGATGGCAGCCTTCCAGGAAGTAAAAGAGATCTTTGATCCAGCGTATCGCTTGAATCCCGGAAAGATCATCAATCCCCCGGCGATGGATCGGGACGATCTGTTGCGTTATGGAGTGAAGTACAAAGCCGATCAAAAACCAGCCACAACCCTGTTAAGTTTTGAGGAAGAACTTGGTTTCGACAGGGCAGTTGAAATGTGCAATGGAGCCGGCGTTTGCCGCCAGCTGGAGGGGGGCGTGATGTGCCCCTCCTTCCAGGCTACCCACGATGAAGAGCACAGCACCAGGGGCAGGTCCAATCTGCTCCGGGCTGCCATAACCGGGAAACTTGGTCCTAAAGGAATGACTTCCCGGGAGCTTTACCAAGCCCTGGATCTATGTCTTTCCTGTCAGGCTTGTGTTAATGAATGTCCGTCAACAGTGGACATGAGCAAATTAAAGGCAGAGTTCCTGCATGGATACTATCAAGAACACGGCCTGCCTTTCCGAAGTTGGTTTTTTGCGAATATTGCTGAAGTTAGCCAATTGGCCCAACCCTTCTCACCCCTGGTCAATCTGATCCTTGAATCTCCTCTGGCAAAAATGCTTTCCCTGATCGGTATTCACCCGGACAGAGAGATGCCAGCCTTTGCCAAACAGACCTTCACACGTTGGTATGGAAAAGAACAGATCCCGAAAAAAGAGCATCCGGGACAGCAAGCTGTGTTCTTTTATGACACTTATCTGGAATATAACTATCCCCATATAGGAAAGGCCCTGGTAAAGATCTGCCAGAAAGCCGGGCTCGAACTTATTGTATTAACTGGAAAAGTGGACTCTGGCCGGCCAGCGTATTCAAAGGGTGTCTTGAAAAAAGCCCGGACATTGGCCCGGAAAAATATCGATCTATTAACCCCCTACGCGGAACAGGGAATTCCTATTATTGGCTGCGAACCCAGCGTAATGGTTATGCTCAAAAAGGAATACCGCGACCTGGTACCCGGCCCAGCTGCTGACAGGATCGCTGACCTGGCCATCTTAGCAGAAGATTTCCTGCTCCAGGAAGTGTCTGCCGGCCGGGTGACATTCAAATTTGACGACAAAGCCCGCCAGATCCTGTATCACGGCCACTGCCAGCAGAAAGCCAATTTCGGCACGGAAAGCACAATGGATCTTCTCAGATCCATACCAGGCAGCATTGTGGAAGAAATTGAAGCTGGCTGCTGCGGAATGGCAGGCGCATTTGGTTATGAAAAAGAACATTACCAGTTATCTATCGAAATTGCGGAACTGGGCTTAGCACCCCGGATCCGGAAAACTGGCACTGAAACGATCATCTGCGCCTCAGGAACATCCTGCCGCGAACAGATCACCCATACAACCCAACGGGAGGCCATACACCCTCTTGAGGTTTTCGCAGAGGCCCTGGCTTGAAACTTATTTGAAGGTTTTCCGTAATCTATATCGCAAAGCATCTAGTTAGGAATGACTTAAAAAAGGAATAATAAAATGGAATGGATTTCCTCCCCAGAAAGTTGGATAGCCCTCTTAACGCTAACAGCGCTTGAGATCGTTTTGGGCATCGACAACATTATCTTTATCTCCATCATTGCCGGCAAACTTCCCGAAGACCAGCAGAAAATTGGACGGCAGGTTGGTCTGCTGATGGCTATGGTCACCAGGATCCTGCTTCTGTTCTCGATTGCCTGGTTAACCCGCCTGACCACACCCTTCTTCACAGTATTTTCGCATGACATCTCTGGCCGTGATTTGATCCTGATCGTCGGGGGTTTATTCCTGCTGGGCAAGAGCACATTTGAAATTCACGAGCGGCTGGAAGGCGAAGATGGGCATTCATCCCAGAAAGTCGCCGTATCATTGACTGGTGTGATCTTTCAAATCATGCTGCTGGACATCGTCTTTTCATTGGACTCGGTCATCACCGCAGTAGGCATGGTTAACGAAATCGCCATCATGGTCTCTGCTGTGGTCATCGCGGTTGGGATCATGTTATTTGCCTCTGGTCCAATCAGCAGTTTTGTCAACGACCGTCCTACTTTAAAAATTCTCGCTCTCAGCTTCCTCTTGCTGATCGGTTTTTCACTGATCTCGGACGGATTGGGAATCCATATCCCCAAAGGATATATCTATTTCGCGATGGGTTTCTCTGTTTTTGTAGAGGCCATCAACCTTCAGGTACGGGCCAAGACCAAACCTGTCCAGCTGCGTAAACCTTACACTGTGGAGAAATAGAACACCTCTATGGAATCGCCCCGCGTAATCCTCCACCTGGACCTGGATGCTTTCTTCTGTGCTGTTGAAGAGATCAAGGATCCTGGATTGCGCGGGAAAGCTTTTGCGGTCGGGGGTTCACCAAGCGGAAGAGGCGTAGTCACTTCTTGTTCTTACCCGGCCCGGAAAATGGGCGTCCGGTCAGCCATGCCCGCTGCCAAAGCTCTCCAACTTTGCCCAAATCTCATTCTAGTTTCCAGAAATCACCGGGATTATGGAAAGTATTCAAAACTGGTCATGGAACGCCTGGCCCTCTTAACAGACCAGGTCGAGCAGATCTCCATAGACGAAGCTTTCCTGGATATCACTGATCTTGGATCATCTCCCAGGGCTATCGGAGTTCAGCTTCAAAAAGCCATTCTGGAAGAGCTCGGCCTGCCCAATTCAGTCGGAATCGCCAGCAATAAACTGGTGGCTAAAATCGCTAACGATGTAGGCAAAATCGCCTACCAGGGGGAAGGACCTCCAAATGCCATCACTATTGTCCCAGCTGGAAAAGAAAGTTCCTTCATGGCTCCTCTCCCGGTGGACATGCTCTGGGGAGTAGGTCCCAAAACACGGGAAAGATTGGAAAGATACAATATTCGCACCATCGGGGATCTGGCAGACTTTCCGGAAGTGGAATTGGCCAATAAATTTGGTAAACACGGATTTGACCTGTCCCGGCGGGCCAAGGGAATTGACAATCGCGGTATCGTCACGGAGCGGGGAGTTAAATCAGTCAGCAATGAACGTACCTTTGCGGAAGATCTGGGCCGTAAGAGTGAAGTTCTGAAATACATCAACAGATTGGCCGAGCAGGTATCGAAACGTCTGATTAAAAAGAATCTGCGTGGAAAAACAGTCCAGATCAAGCTGCGCTGGTCGGATTTCACCACCCTCACCCGGCAGATCACCCTTACGCAAGCAACCAATGATTTCCAGGTTATCCAAAAGAATGCCGAAGAACTACTAGATCAGGTATGGCAGGAAGGCCGCAAGGTGCGCCTCGTAGGAGTAGGAGTCCATAATTTAGATACTAACGCCCACCAATTGGGATTATGGGATACAAATTATCAAAAAGATATCAAATTACATGAAACACTAAAGGACATAAAAGGAAAATTTGGGGAGAATGTCATATCCAGGGGGATAAAGAAGTAATAATTATACGGTTCACAAGCATGCTAACTATCTAGTATAATTGACCCTTGGGTTACCAGTACATTAACCCGCGATTTAACGTGTTTACTATCCTACTAAACGGAGTTACCTATATGGCTAAAACTATCAAAATGATTGACGGCAACGAGGCAGTAGCGGCTGTTGCCCATAAGATCAACGAAGTGATCGCTATCTATCCGATCACACCATCCTCCCCTATGGGTGAACATGCAGATGCCTGGTCCGCCCGCGGAGAAAAGAATATTTGGGGGACTATCCCGGACGTGATGGAAATGCAGGCTGAAGGCGGCGCGGCAGGCGCAGTGCATGGCGCACTGCAGGCTGGCGCATTAACAACCACTTTCACAGCTTCTCAGGGTTTGTTGTTAATGCTGCCCAATATGTACAAAATCGCCGGCGAACTGACACCGACGGTTTTCCATATTGCAGCCCGATCCATTGCTGCCCAGGCCCTGTCTATTTTCGGAGACCATTCTGATGTCATGGCAGCCCGCGCCACCGGTTTTGGGATGCTCGGTTCTGGATCCGTCCAGGAAGCCCATGACTTTGCAGCCATTTCACAGGCAGCCAGCCTTGAATCCCGGATCCCCTTCCTGCATTTCTTTGAAGGATTCCGAATTTCCCACGAGATCACCAAGGTGGAAATGCTGTCCGATGAGGTCCTGGCGGATATGCTCTCAGAAGATGCGGTAATGGCTCACCGAAATCGGGCATTAAATCCCGAAAAACCTGTGATTAGAGGTACTGCCCAAAATCCTGATGTATTCTTCCAGGCCCGCGAAACCGTTAATCCCTATTATGAAAAGGCACCCGGGATCGTCCAGGAAGTGATGGACAGGTTCAAGAAGCTTACCGGCCGGGAATACAAACTTTTTGATTATGAAGGCGCCGAGGATGCAGAGCGAGTGATCGTGATCATCGGTTCCGGTGGTGAAGTTGCTGCGGAAACAGCAAAATTCCTGAACAATGTTGATGACCAGAAACTGGGTGTTGTTCGGGTTCGCCTGTACCGCCCATTCTCTGTGAAACATTTCCTGGAGGCGTTTCCCGCCACGACCAAAGTGGTCGCTGCGCTGGACCGAACAAAGGAGCCAGGATCAGCTGGGGAACCACTCTATCAGGATGTTGTCTCTGCGATTGCAGAAGGCATTGATCAGGGTATCGCTCCTTTCAAAACTGCTCCCAAGGTTATTGGCGGACGGTATGGCCTTTCCTCCAAGGAATTCACCCCCGGTATGGTCAAAGGCATCTTTGACGAAATGTCCAAGGACAAGCCCAAGACCCACTTTACGATCGGCATCAATGACGACGTTACCAATACCAGTTTAGATTTTGACGAGTGTTTCTTGATCGAAAGTGACGATGTCATCCGCAGTGTCTTTTTCGGACTTGGTTCGGACGGAACTGTGGGAGGAAATAAAAACTCCATCAAGATCATCGGTACCCAAACTGAGAATTACGCCCAGGGTTACTTTGTATACGATTCCAAGAAAGCCGGCGCAAAAACTATTTCACACTTGCGATTTGGCCCAGAACCTATCAAAGCCCCCTATATCATAGAAGTTGGCCAGGCTGATTTTGTAGCCTGCCACCAATTCAGCTTCCTCGAACAGATCGACATGTTGAAATACGTCAAATCTGGCGGAACATTCCTGCTGAACAGCATGTTTGGACCGGACGAGGTCTGGGATAAACTTCCGCAAGCTTTCCAGGAAAGTATCCTCGCAAAAGAAGCAGATTTCTATATCGTGGATGCCTACAAAGTAGCAGAAGAAGTTGGTCTCGGCACCCGGATCAACACCGTCATGCAAACCTGTTTCTTTGCCATCAGCGGTGTGCTCCCCAAAGACCGGGCGATCAAAGAGATCAAAGTCATGATTAAAAAGAGCTACGGCAAAAAAGGTGAGGATGTTGTCAAAATGAACAACGCCGCCGTAGACAAAGCGCTCGAGAATATGTTTAAAGTTGAGCTGCCTGCCAAGGCTGACAGCACCTTAAAAATGAAACCCCCCGTTCCTGAGGATTCTCCGGATTTTGTCAAGAACGTGATTGGGACCATAATTAAGGGCGAGGGCAATGATTTACCTGTCAGTGTTTTCTCTGAAGACGGCACATTCCCGGTAGGTACAACCCAGTACGAAAAACGAAACATCGCCCTTGAGATTCCAGAGTGGAATCCGGATACCTGCATCCAATGTAATAAGTGCGCGTTTGTGTGCCCCCATGCAGTCATCCGCCCCAAGGTTTACGATGCTGAATTATTGAAGGATGCACCAGAAACCTTCAAGTCGATTGACGCCACTGGTCGGGAATTCAAAGACATGAAATTCACGATCCAGGTGGCTCCGGAAGATTGCACTGGATGCACCCTATGTGTGAATGCTTGTCCGAAAACTGATATTGAGAATCCCGCCCTGAAGATGGTCGACCAGGCGCCGCTTCGTGAAACCGAATCGGTAAACTGGGACTTCTTCATGAACATCCCCAATCCCGATCGCACCTCCCTCAAACTTACCCGGCCCAAGGACTCTCAGTTCCTCGAGCCCCTGTTCGAGTTCTCCGGTGCCTGTGCCGGTTGTGGGGAAACTCCTTATGTGAAATTACTCAGCCAGCTTTACGGCGACCGCAGCCTGATCGCCAATGCAACAGGTTGTTCCTCCATTTACGGCGGCAACCTGCCCACCACACCCTGGAAAGTCAATGCGGATGGTCGGGGACCAAGCTGGAGCAACTCCCTCTTTGAGGACAACGCCGAATTTGGCCTGGGCATGCGCCTGACGGTTGACAAACAGCGCGAATATGCAATCGAACTTCTGGCCCAGTTCAAAGATGTTATCGGACAGGACTTGATCGATGAGATCATCAATGCCGATCAGACTACAGAAGAAGGCATCAACCAACAAAGAGAGCGAATTGACACTCTGCGGGAAAAGATGAAAGGACAGGAAGGCCGCAAAGCCAAAGATCTGCTCAGCATCGCTGATAAACTGGCCCGCAAGGATGTCTGGATCGTCGGTGGTGACGGATGGGCCTATGACATCGGCTACGGCGGCCTGGACCATGTCCTGGCTTCCGGACGCAATGTCAACGTGCTGGTCCTGGACACCCAGGTATACTCCAACACCGGAGGCCAATCCTCCAAAGCCACTCCTTTGGGCGCAGTTGCTCGCTTTGCAGAAAGCGGCAAAGGAATGCCCCGCAAGGATCTGGGCATGATGGCCATGAACTATGGTTATGTATACGTCGCCCAGGTTGCCATGGGTTCCAGCGACACCCAGACATTGAAAGCTTTCCGCGAGGCGGAAGCTTTTGATGGTCCGTCGCTGATCCTGGCGTACAGCCCCTGCATCGAACACGGCATTGACATGGCCAAAGGCTTAGACCAGCAGGACCTGGCAGTGAAATCCGGCGTCTGGCCCCTGTACCGCTTCAACCCTGACCGGGCAGATGAGGGTAAAAATCCTCTCCAGCTCGACTCAAAGGCGCCCAGTATTCAGGTCAAAGACTTCGCCTATAATGAGCTGCGCTACCGCTCCCTGCTGAAAAGCAATGAGGAAAGGGCAGAGATGCTGATGAAAGCTGCCCAGAAAGGAGTTGAACAGCGCTGGTCACTGTACGAACAAATGGCCCAGATGGATTACAGCCTGGAAGAGGAAACAGCCTAGTTTAAATTCCTTTTTTCGCTAGAAAGATAAAAGCTCCCGGAGGTAAATACTCCGGGAGCTTTTTTTATCACCCGGGGATTAAGTCCTTTTACAAGGACTTAGTCCCTTACCCTTAACTTATAAAAACAACCTTACCAGCTTATAGCCGTCCAGGGCTGTGGAAATACCACCGATAATATAGGTCAATTTTCCTGCTGGCAGTCGGCTGACAATATAGGCAGAAATGGGGACAGAGATGACAGCACCAAGGATCAAGGAGATTAGCAGAGTGCTGTTCAGGGAAACACCGCTAAAGAAATAAATTCCAAAACCAACGATGCTGGTAATACCTTCAGCCAAAGAGGTGATACCCACTGCTTTGCGTCCGCGCACACCAGATAAAACCTGCCCTGCTGTCACAACGGGACCGTACCCACCGCCGCTGATGCCTTTATTAAAGGCGGCCAGAAATCCTATTCCTGAAATCCGCTTCCAGGAAAAGACATATTCCTTCTTCTTGTTTAGTAGAATTACCAGTCCAAGAGCTAAAACCAGAACACCGATATACACTTTGATGACCCAGCTTGGCACGTTGATGGCAACAATCGTAGCCAGCAAGACTCCCACCACACTGAATCCCGTCAATACCATAGCGATCTTTAGATCAGGGCTGCCTCGTTTAAAATCAACATTGCCAAACTCTTGATGAAAGACACCCGCAAGGACACCGGTAATCGCTTCAGAACACAAAACAGCAGGAACTATTTCCATGGGTTCAAAGCCCAGGGCTAACATAATAGGAGTTAGCGTGGTGCCGTATCCCATACCCAGGCTTGAATCCACAAGTTCACAGATGAACGCTAACAGCATAATTGGGATCATTTCCAGATTCAGCATGATTATCTCTCTCTAGTCTATTTCGTGAATAAAATCGGCGTTGTAATTGACATTAATAATTGTTCGACCAAGTCTGATGAAAACCACCGGGCTGGTCCTCGTCCCTGGAATGATGGTATTACGATCAGATCGGGATCAATAAAGGTGATCTCGTCCCTGATCTGCGTCAGGGGATCACCATTGCGCAGTTTATATCTTCCTTGAATATTCTCTCGAGAAAATTGTTCAGTGATTGATCGCAGATTAATCCCAGGGGATGATTTCCTTCCATAAGGGAGTTCAGATTATGATTGAAGAATAGATCCGTAACATAATGGGATCTGGTGGCAAAATCGGGAGTACTGTCACATCGGTCTCGGAATTTTTCGCAAGTTTGACAACCCAATGAATAGCCAAATCACCCCCGGTTCTGTTATCAGGAAGTATCAGAAGAATTTTCTGGAGAGGCCAGCAGGGATTTGGAGGAAATATCAATTTTGATGGAATCAATTTGAGCTGTTCTTTAATATGACTGATCCGGAAAGATATGCCTACATAAATTCGGGAGGGATGGACTGCTTGAAAAATCACGAGATCAGGTATCGGATCGATCAAACACTTTGGAATTCAACCGTCAATTTTCATGTTCCGGGAGAGATGTATATGCTCCAAATTTGCATCTACTACCTCAGCAAAAGATTTGGCCGCAGCTATATAAGTCGAGGATTCTCCTTTAGAGGAGAGAACCAAGATATCTTTCCTGATTCGGTGTTTTGGGCCAGAGCTCATCCAGGAGGTGATCAATTCCTCTCAGATCTGCCCGAATGATGACAAACAGGTTAGATCCAAAAACCCTCTTGAACAGCATCTACAGCAGACTGGTTCTCCGGTGATGCCAGAGCAACGGTGATTTTATTTCCATCTTTTGCGATTGGCAGCGCGTGGAACCGGTAAGCAATCTCTCGTGGAAGTAATCGCATCACGGTCTGTATCAGGAAGGATACGATCCATTCTCAAATATGGAAAAGGCTGCATGGCTTTCCTCCTTTTTGGTCATCCTTTGATTGGATATAGCATAAAATTCTGTGCTTCTCGTAAGATTAGAAAAAAAACAGTGCAGAAATGAAATATCTTTTTTTCTATCTGGGCTTTACCCGCTCTCCTGATTAGAATGACCTTTCATTCCAAAAGGTTGGTATTAGTCCCAATCCCAAATAGCTGCCAGTGATCAGGTGGACATTGGGATATACTATTGGCCTAAATATATCAAATTTGAATGATAAAACCTGTGATACCCCCATGATAAAGCTGTGACATGTTTCCCCCTGTTATAAATAGCGCCGCTATTATTCCTGCGTCATTAAGCCATACCCTAATCCGGGGACCGTCTGAATATAAATAGGATCAGCCGGATCCGGCTCGATCTTACCCGCAACCGATGGATAAGCTGGCGGAGCATATCCCGGTCAGCCGCGGATGGTCCCCAGACATTATCTATGATCATATCGATTGTCAGCACCAGACCGGAATTGATCATCAGATATTCAAGCAGGCGGTTCTCCAGATGGGTTAGTGAAATTATCTTATGTTCCTCCCCAACCCAGACCTGGCGTTTACCTGGCAGCAACTTTAAAATTACCAACTTCAATTTCCGGGAGAATCGGTTTTCCTTTCGATCGGCGGAGG
>CAWAOV010000011.1:0-102379 GCA_963783765.1 uncultured Chloroflexia bacterium
GTCCGCTTCCATCATTGTTTATAGATCACTTTGAACTTTTCCAAAACAACCAGCATCTCTTCAGTGGGTTCTCTGCCAATATCCGCACATTCCCGGCTGAAGAATTCCCAGTGAACCGCCCGCCAAAAATCGAGTGATTTATCACCTTCCCCTTCTTCGAAAGCAAACGCAGCTGAGACCTGGTTATAGGGCTGGATCTCCACTGAGGTGGTCTCAATAATGCACTGCGGTTCCCCATCCCAGTTCGTAATCACAGATAGCCCCCCGATTACTGGCAGGTCCTCATTTTCAGCTTCGTAGCTCCATAATAACCCTGCCGTGGCTCTTTTTTCGCCCTCTAAAACCAGGTCAGCACAATGATTGGCGCTTTGCTCGTCGGCGCAGAAGTAGTAGGCGTCAAATTGTGTATAGTTTGCCTGAACATCAGGAGGCAGTGAAGCTAAAAAAGTATCCAGATAGGCTTTTGATTTTGGTTCCATGAATTCATTCCTTCAGGCAGCGATTATGGAAGAATAATTGCTGCTTCTGCTAAACTATTCGGCCAGGAAAAACCCCTTGAGGGTTGCCAGTCCCCCGGTTGACCAGGCTGTTTTTTGTTTGGGATATATTATCTGAAGATATCCTGATAATTCTCAACCGCCTTCCTGCGCTGACCAGACCCCGCCAGCTGATTATAAAACCCCGCCAGGTCTTCCGGGTTTTGATTCATGCCGGATTCAAACCAGGGGATCAAGAGCCCCAACAAGCTGTAGGCGTTAAAACTTATAACATACCTGGCCAGTTCCAGATCGACAGAGGGCATCTCGCGGCTGACTTTCTCATAAAAAAATCGGGTGAAATACACCTTGAGCCTTTCCATGATCACAAATTCGATATCGATTGATTTTAACAGCTCAACGATATCAGCATGATCTTTCCAGGTCTTAAAAAAAGCTGTTAACATGGCCAGTTCTTCGGCTGGATCAGCCAGAAACAGGTTCCATTTGTCCAGGTTCAGGAAGAATTGATCCAGAACGGAATCGATTATATTATCAAGCAAGTCCTGCTTGGTTTGATAATGATTATAAAAGGTGTGCCTGGCTATTCCTGCTTTACCTGTGATATCTGTGATAGTGATCTTCTGATAGGATTTGACCCGCAGCAGATCTTTAAAGGCATTCTGAAGCGAGGCCCGGGTTCGAACGGCCCGGGGATCACGAGTTGGTGTTTGGGTCATGGTTTTCCCCTTCTTTGTGTACAGGGACTTCAATTTGGTATGGAAGTTAGGGCTATTTCAATTATAGTACAGGTGTACAATAAGTATCCAATAATAAGAGCTGACTGTGGTTAGAATTCCACTCCAGCCCTGGCTGGGGAGAGAGAATAATGAGAGTAGATCTGCTTGATAGTGAATACAGGCCCTGGTATATGAGTTTAGGCTTGCGTTTTGCGCAGTGGAGGGTTGGGGCGCTGCCCGGTCCACCATTGACGATTTCATATAAACCCAAATTTTTCCAGCGGGAGTTTATCTCCTATATCGTCAGGGCTATGGCGGGATCCGGGGGCTGGACATAAGGGAGAGGCGGAGTTATTCGCCAGTTTTGTCTCCAAACTTAACCAATGTGAATTTTGACTGGAAGCTCATGCCGCGGTCGCGGCTATTCACCTTCCCCAGGAGATCCTGGACGCTGTGTTGAAGGATTGGACCACAGCGGATATACCCGACAAGATCCGGGCTGCCCTGAAGCTGCTTGAATATATGACTATCCACCCCGGGGACATCGATCGGGAGCTGATCGATGAGCTGCGTGGTTCCGGTCTGGATACCCTGGCCATCCAGGAGGCAGCCAATGTGGGTTTTCACTATAATCTGATCGATCGTGTGGCAGATGCCTTTGACTTCCCCATCCCGCAGGGTGTCCAGAAGCAGCGTCTGGCCAAGATGCTTGATTTTACAGGAAAACTTCTGAAAGGTTCCCGGGCTGAGGAATCGTCGGTTGAAGGAGAGGATGGCGTCCTCAGACCGCCAGAGGTAGAAAAGGGCAGAAATCATCTCCTGAAGATCAATGGTGTAACTGATTCTGGCTTAAGGCGAGCTGTTGAGGCCTTTGTTGTTGCCCAGTGGGGTATAGATCGAATGGAGGCCCCTAACCTGCCATCTGAACTGGAAACCTATCTGAAAAAGTTATCACTGCATGCCTACCAGATTATCGATGAAGATATTGAAGACCTCACTAATTCGGGATATTCGGATGAGATGATCTATGAGATCACCCTGGTGGGTGCTGTGGGCGCTGCCCTGGTAGGATTGGAAAGCGCCTATAAAGCCCTGTATGGTGCAGGAAAATAAATAGTATTGATCGAGGGAGTTTATGAACATATCCAAAGTGTTGAGCAAAACCAGGATGTTCACAGAAGTAGACCAGCTGGAAAATGACCTGGCTGCCAGGTTGGATGTAATTCAGCCAACTGGGGGTTCTCCAACCCGGTTTGATATCCTGAAAGGCAGATTGGAAAGCAGTGAGGGCGGCCCGCCTGTCAGGCTGCTGCCGACCATGCTGCAGTGCCTGGCGGGTATTAAAGAATCCCTGCGGACTCTGGATGAGAACCCGGCTGAACCAAAGACCGAAGCCACCCCGGCGTTTATTGACGCTCTTGAAAAAGAAGCCTTCGCCCTGGGTGCCGCCAGCATCGGTTACACAAAACTGCCGCGCCGCTGGGTTTTTAAGGACAAAGCTGTCCTCTATGACAATGCGATTGTGGTATCCATGGAAATGGATAAAGACGGCATCAACAGCGCTCCCAGCGTCACCTGCATGCGAACAGTGATGGAAACCTACCGGGACCTGGGCCGCATCAATAATAGATTGGCGTTATTCTTGCGTGACCGGGGGTTTGGCGCTCACGCCGGCCATCCCCTGAACGGGTTGGCGCTTTATCCACCCCTGGCCCAACTGGCAGGACTGGGCTGGATGGGGTTAAATGGTCTGATCATCACTCCGGAATTTGGCCCCCGTGTGCGGCTGGCGGCAGTCTTCACCAGCATTCAGAACCTGCCGGAACCTGAACCCAATCAACATGGCTGGGTGAGGGATTTCTGCGAGAGCTGCCGGATCTGCCACAAAAAATGTCCCCCGGGTGCTTTTTATGATGATCCTGTGGAACATGATGACGGCCGGGTGACCTATGTTAAGAATGAACTCTGTTTTCCCTATTTCAACAAGTACCACGGCTGTTCGGTGTGTGTGAAGGTCTGCCCCTTTAATATTCAGCCCTATCAGAAGATCAAAATGAGATTTACTGAGTAGATCTATTAAGAATAACAAACTCACTCTTGCGGAGTGGGATTGTTATTACCAATCTGATTCGAGGTTCCGAGAGGGACCAGAAGTGTAATACTCAGGCTCAAAAATATCTACGGGGGTGACAGCAATATCTATGCCGTTTGCGGTTTGGCTTGTGTAGGAGATGAAGTTTCCGTCTGGAGACCAGCGGGGAAATAACTCATCTCCTGGATCGAATGTAAATTGAGTGACCGATCCATCCTGCTGCATGAGATAGATATTCCAATTCCCGTCACGATTGGAGTGAAATGCCAGCCGCCTGCCATCTGGAGACCAGTCAACAGCGCCTCCGCTGATCAGGTTTCCGTCATCTTGGGCTGGACCTCCCTCACTGGTCTCTGCATTGATAATATAGATCACTAAGAGGCAATTAGGCCAGCAGGTTGCAGGGTTTGGATCCTCTCTGTTGGTATGGAACGCTATATATTTGCCATCTGGAGACCATCTTGGGAAGCGATCCATAAAATCTCCCGATGAAAGCTGGCGGATTTGTGAGCTGTTTATATCTGCAATAAAAAGGTTATAGAATGTGCCCGTATCGGGTTTGGACATATAGATCACCCGAGAATTATCCGGAGCCCAGGATGGGTACAGATGAGTGTAAGAATCTTGAGATACTTTTTTCAGGCCAGATCCGTCTATATTGATCACATAGATATGGTTTGCAGAGTCTCCAGGCATAAATCCTGTAAAAGCTACCTTGGTCCCATCCGGGGATAGTGCAGGATACGATGCAGAGCCAAATCCCAAAGGCATGGTTAGGTTGATCGGAGTTCCGGTTAATAAGGAGGGGGTGTAAAAGACCTGGGTCAAACACGAATCCGTCTGAGAGCATTCATCGAAATTGGGATCATCCCGATCAGAAGCAAAAACCATGGGGCTGTCAGGGTAATTCAATTCAGCGCTGGCTTCGGTTGGAGCGGGATCGGTCGCCGGGGTAGTTTCCTGGCTGTTCTCATCAGTTGAAGATAGGTTAGTTGCAGGCAGGTTATCCCGGGTATTTTCGACGGCACCTGGACGGTTTTCGGGATTGAGCAAACTTTTCAGGGCTTGACTCCGGCCGATTAAGACCAATGGAGAGCATACGACAGTCAAAACCAGCCCGGCAATGATCCCGATAATGATTTGCTTGCGGGATATTCCTTCAGACCTGGCTGGTTTTGGTACTGGCTGGCTGGAATGCTCAGGCGTGCTCTCAGCGAGAGCCTTGCCGCAGTGGGTGCAAAATTGAGCGTCTTTTTCCAGGGGTTTTCCACAATATTTACAGTACATTTTTCTTCCTATTAAAATCAGACAGAGTTACAGTAAATTCAGGGTTCCACTGTTTCGATTATGCAGATATAACACCAATCGGGATTCCACCACTCAGAAACCAACTTGTCTTTTCCTGCAGCATGCAAATCTTCAAAATCAACTTTATAATCTTCTTGATTAATAAATCCGTTGGTAACAGGCAGGGGACAATGAACTATAGTATTCAGGTCATCGCTGATGAATCCATAGAAATCATTACTGCCCTGAGTTTCAAACGGAAAGACAATATTTGTTTCAATATCATCGATTATGGAAGTTCCAGTGATCCAGCCATCGTCCATAACAATGCCTTCAGAAGTGCGGACAACGTCTCTTAGATCATGGTGCCAGACTTCTTCTCCAGTGGTTCCATCATAGAGCGAGAAAATTTCATCAGAGTGTTTTTCATAGTGCAATGCAAAGGAACTCTTCGAGAGGTCAACTTCCATGTTTATCCAGATATCATAACTCTCATACAATTCATCGAAAGTTCCTTCCTCTCCATTTTCATGCCGTAAATTCACATCCCGATCAATTACTTTCTGAACTGCACGATCGCAATTAATTACCAATGACCCACTTGCTGGCAACAATCCTTGGCCTGGTGGTTCACCAGCTGGAGTATTGGAGGATTCAGCCCCGGTGTTTGATGGGCCTGGATTGGATGAGTAATTGGCCGTTTCAGGCTGAGTCCCGGTAGCCAGGAAGATTCTGTCCAGCGCGTCCACGATCTCTGGTGCTGCCAATGCGAATGAGAACATCATCATCAGCAGTAGAGCTATACCCCCACCGACGCTGATGACCCTCTGTAATCCTTTCCTGTCTTTCCCTTTCCGGCCCATGATCAACCGCCGCAGGAACAGGTTCCCGTAATAACCAGCCTGCAGGCCGGTTGTGAAAACAACCGGGATCAATCCCAGGCTGGCTAGCAGCGGAGAACCGAACAAGCCCAGCAGCTGACTGAGTGCCAGGGATAAACCCCACAGGATTAAAAATAGGATTGAGTTGCGGCCGATCACCTGGCCATTTTCCCAAATCAGTTTAACAGCCGTGCCCCTTAAATATCCCAGAAAGAGACCAGCCATGAATAAAAGAAAACCCAGGTCGAAGTTTAACGACATTCCCCCCAGGATGGTCAAAGCTGCCAGACTCAAAAGGGATATCAAACCAGATAAAAACGTGGATACGGCGGTGATTTTTCTGGGTTTTTTATAGTTGATCATGGATAATACGGTCATCACAACCGCAAAAACGCTGCCAAGCGTACCCAGGATGATAAAGATCGTATTCATTTCTCCTCCCGGGAGATTTCATAGCCAGATAGATCCAGCGGGCTGCTGATCGCCAGGTTGCCGGCGGCCTGTCTGGATAAGATCCTGGCTGGTTTCCAGAATGTCCTTTTTGACTTGTGGATCCTCCTCCAGATCTGCCAGCGCTTCCAATATCCCGGCTGTACATTTCAGATCATTGGCTTCTGCCCGCAAGGATAGATCCAGCGCCATCGATTCTCCCAGGTTTTCGGCTACACCGCGGATCAAGGCATCCAGAGCGTCCAGCTGATCCTCTTTTTAAATAGGGAGCGGATCTGAAAAAGGACCTCGATCAAAGTGAGATAGAGTTTGGCTGTCAAATCAAGGTTGGGTGGAAACGCAGGGAGATCGTCAAGGACGCCTTTGACCAACTCCAACGCTGTATGAGCTTGCACTCCTCGACCCATGTAGTTTGCGTCTTCTGCCAGCTTGCAGTGCAGAATTGATTTTTGGAGGTCGACCCAGGCAGCCTGCCAGGGCTGGTTTTCTGCCAGGAAAATTACTTTTGCCTGATCATAATCAGTCAGTGAGATCTCAAGGGAGGCCTGTAATTTCTGCTGATCCTCTCCTGCTGATTCCAGCTGGTCCGATATCTTTTCCAGGATTGAATAGGCTGGTTCAAGCGCTGGAAGGAATTCCCTCTTTTTCTTGTTACTGGTTTCTTCTTGCATGTCAACTCCGGTTGTGTTGCCTGTCTCAACGGTCGTGGAAAAGGGCGCGCATGGTATGGTTCCACAATTCTCTGGCTTTTTTGGTTCCTTTACCCCAGGGATCAAAATGATCCACATTATCCCGCTTAAGAGATCTTTCATCTCCTGCCCCTCTTTGCGGATCTCGGGTGAGGAATCCTGGCTCATTTGCTCAGCCTGTTCCATAATTTCTCCATGGGTAATATCCCTGGAAACCTTCTGTACAGCTTTGGGAATTCCCTGGCCGACTTCTGAGATTGCCTGGCCAGTTTCGTCCATGGCTTTTTCCCATCGTTGAGCCTGCTCTGCAGGCAGGAATTTGCTTCCGTATGCCTTGGCAGGTTCGATCACCGAGGCATTAAATCCGTCAGATAACACATGCCCTCCAACTTTCAGGGCCTGGACAAGGCGGATAACACCTTCCCGCTGCTCTTCCGGGAGATGATCCAGTTCACGGTTAGCATCCTTGCGCACCTCTAGTATTTTTTCCGCCCGATCCAGCCAGGTGCGGGCTTTGTCCAGCTCTCCTTTTTTAAGCAGATCCGTGGCTTGTTTGAGTTTGGGGCCGACATGTTTTTTCCAGGCCTCCGAGTTTTTTAATTGATCGGGAATCTTACCTTCAAAAGCCTCAATATCCTTGTTGGTCTTTTTCAGGGCATCATCCATAATCCTGAGCATCCTTTATGCCCCGCAGCAGGCGGTCTTCGCCCCCTTCCTGGACAAGGTCTGCCGGCTGGAGTTTGTTCATCAGTGATTCGTCCGGGATCTGGGTTGGGTGCATCCTGGAAGGTCCCCTTCGGCGCCAACATCCCCATCCCCGAAATCAACTGGAAGTTTGGCCTCAGCCCTGATCGGCGGCCGTTCACTGTCTTTCCAGGCCTGGATCACATCCAGGGATTTTTCTGGGTCGATACCGGACCGTCGGTTCAATACCAACCAGCCTACTAATAAAGTGACTAAAGCAGTGCCGCTGGCACCTATTTGATTCGGTGTCGGTGCTGTGATCCCCTCTCCCGCCAGAAACTCTTCCAGCTCGTCATAGAGCTCGGCCAGGGAATCTCCTTGGGACTGTTCAGCTTCCTCACCGCTTGAGGATTCAGGCCGCTGGCCGGATTCGGGTAGAGGGCTACTGGGCTGGTCCTGGTTTTCTTCACTGCCAGCCACTTCATAAAAAGTGTAAGTTGTGCTTAGGGTACATTTAGCTCTCTCGGCGGTTGGATCTGAACAAACTCCCAGTAACATCACTCCATCTGGAGGGCAATAGGAAATCTCGACCGTGATTACTGCGTCTCCGGGAACTGATCCAGCTTTTAATATGAGTGGACTTTCGAGTGTTTGTCCATTGGAGATACTTCCCAGGGTTGTAGATGATTGAAGATTGAATAAACCTTTACTGTCAATTGGATATCCACCCCAGGTACAGTTATTTAGATTTATTTCCAGCAGGGTTTCACTTGTGTTATCTGCAGGCAGCTCTGCAGGATGGCCGCCAAAAACCCAAATATCAGGTTCTTCCTCCTGGCCAAAAACAGGGCTCTTTTCCCAGAGGGGCGATATAAAAAAATATCCTGCCACAATGATCAAGGAAAATATCAATCGGCTGAGCAGTGCTAAAGCAGTATGGGGAGATACAGAAATGGGTTTTTCCGAAGAGTTAGTCATGGGAACCTCAGTGTTAAATCGGAAAGTTTTTCGACGATATTTTTAATTCTTGTGAAGTATAAAACCAAGGAATACTCCAATAAAGTGACATATATCACAAAGTATAGGCTAGCTAAGATTCTGATTGCTTTAGAAAAAATTAGGACAAGAAAATCAGTTCTGAGATCCCGATGGAAAACCCTCCTGATGTTCTTCGGTAAGATATTAAATAGGATGCGGGATCCTCAGTAATAGGACCCCCCATCCTTCTAAACATAAGGGACGAAGTCCTTCAAAAGGACTTCGTCCCTATTATTATTCCTTGCGAGTGAAACTTCCCAGCGATAAGCTAACTCTTTGATTTACACCAGCTGCATCACTGAAAAGTAATGGAAAACGGAGCCGCCGAGCACAAAAAGGTGCCAGATGGCATGGCCGTAGGGCAGTTTTTTCCAGCGATAAAAAATGATCCCCAAAGAATAAAAGGCACCGCCAATCACCAGGAACACAACTGCCAGAGTGCCTAGCTGAAGTCCGGGTTGAAAAAACACAACCATGCCGGCCCAACCCATTAACAAATACAGCCAGACAGTTGGTTTTTCGAATTTATCGCTGAACCCAAGTTTGAGAATTAATCCCACGATCGACAAACCCCAGACGACACCAAATACAATCCATCCCAGTTTTGTTCTGCTCTGAGTCAGCAGGAACGGGGTATAGGTGCCAGCGATCAGGAAATAGATCATGGCGTGGTCCAGCCTCTGGAAGATCCCTTTCCAGGGTTTGTTGGCAAAAGAGTGGTAAACCGTGGAGGCCAAATAGAGCAGCAGCAAAGAGATTCCAAATACCAGGAAACCTGCCAGATGCCAACCTGTGCCGCGTTTTACCGCCCTGATAATCAATAACACCAGGCCGGCAATGCTCAGGGCAACCCCAATCCCGTGGGTGATGCTGTTGGCAATGATCTCGCCTTTGCTGTTTTTGGCCAAGCTGGTATCTGTTTTATAAGCCATAATAAACTCCTGTAATCGTGATATATCTCTTGAAATCTTCAAATCAATCCATTGATGGTCATGGTTTATTGCAATTGTCCAAGCAGATCAAAACCATAAAATAGCAGCACTAAAATGGTAATAGAAATAGACATCACCGCTCCAGTCACCTGCTGCCAGACATCATGCCCCTTGGCTGCAATGCGGGCGAATATTGTCAGTGGAATCAGGGCTGCCAGGGGAGCTGCCGCCAAGCCGAAGAAATAGAACATCGCTGCCACCGGCCCCGCCACACCTGCCGCATGTCCGCTGGCCTTATACCTCAAGATCAAGTTAAAAATGATCAAACCCAGGGTGATGAGGGTGTAGTTGACCGCGATTGCTTCGAAGATCCGGGGTGCATTGATCAATTTCAGGACGATAAATCCGATCGGGTAGCTGATGATCATCAATACAAAACTGGCAGTGCGCTGCCTCTTAATGATCCTGGCCCAGTCTTTCACTTTGCCGGGAATGTAGAAAAACAAACTGGCCAGGGGGATCAGGCTGATGAAAACCAATGCCCAGCCAAACCCCGCCATGCGGTTGGGGATATCCGTGGGCAGCTTAAAGAATATGATCGTCACCAGGGCTCCGGATAGCAGTGGCACGTTTAATAATTGGGAAAGTACTTCACCGAGGACCCGTTTGAAGCGGGATTTTGAATTCAATTCGAGCGAGTTCATAAAAAATATACCTGCAGCCTAGAATCGGTCATGTTCAGATCACTGGAAACAGAACCGGTTTTTATTTGGTTTTCTTTTTCTTTTCTTTTTTCTCTTTAGGATCTTTTTCTGCTTTTTTTGGATCCTCGAGCACTTCCTTCTGATACTGTTCGAAGGTGATATCTTTCCAAAACTCAGCGGTGTCGGCGATAAAACCCCTCACCATTTCGGAAGCCCGGGTAGTATCCAGGGCTTCAACTTTGGGGCCCAGTTCGATCCAGAGTTTGCGGGCCTGTTCGCGGTGATTGGGCGTGCGGTAATAATAAGATGCCAGCTGGTAATAAAAATCACGGAAGGTGTTAAAGATCAAACCGTAGACCAGGTTGTCGCAGTAGGCGATCAACATATGATGCAGTTCCCACATGTCTTGTGCGTAGGCTTCCGGCTCATCGGGAATTTTAGCGAAGCTCTCCAATAGATCCAGGATCAGGCCCGGGGCCCTGCGCACGGAAGAAGCGGTATATTGGGGCGCCAGAAGCTGCCACATTTCCAGCAGATCAGGCACGAGGTTGGGAATAAGATCTGGATCTGCCTTAAGCAGGCCGGCCAGGATGTTCAGATTGCCGTCCTTGAGATAATCTTTGATGCGGGTGGGTTTTCCCTGCTGGATATCCAGCCAGCCGTCGCGGCTGAGGCGCTGCATGGCCTCCCGCAGGGCAGGGCGGGCGATATCCAATTCCTTGCTGAGGGTGCGTTCGCCGGGCAGGTCGGTGTTGGGCGGGAATTTTCCGCTGACAATACCTTCGATTAAATGTCGTTCGGCCCAATCCGTGGCCCGCTCTTCATGGTGATCGCTCATTTTAGTCTCCTTCTTAAAACCCGGACTGGTAATACCAGTTATATAAAAAAATAATAACACTGGTATTACCAGATGTCAATAATTGTTATTATCATGAATTTGGATGAAGAAGCAGGGTTTGTTTCCCGGCGCTAGCCAGAGACTTTGATCAATTATCCTGGGGAATCCAGCGGTCGTTGAAGTCTTCCCGGGTATAGAGCCCGGGCCTGGCGTGGTCACCTTCCTCAAAGTGGAAGTAGACCGAATCGATGCGGGGGTGTTCGGTGATAGTGAAGGTGGCTTCAGCCAGGAATGCATCTGCTCCGGTGCTGCCCATGCGCTGGGTAAGGTAACGGGCATTGATGATTTCCACCACAGCCTGATTTCCCTGCACTTTAATCAACATCAATTTGGGAAGGCCCGGGGGTTCCTGGTCCTCAGGAGTGCGGAAGCTCACCGGGTCGAGGTCTGAGCCGTTCAGGGCGTAGATCAGCTGATCCAGGTTATCCCTGATTTGATCAATCTTATGTCCCCGTACCAGAAGGTCCTGCCCGGGCTGCGAAAGGTCAGCCGTCCAGTGGTAAGCGGGATTCTGATAGTCCGGCGTGATGGCAGGGATCAGACTGCAACCCACGAGGGCGGCGGTCAAGATCATGATGGTCGGGGAGATAGGTAAGTTTTTCAGCATCTTTTTTGAAATATTTAATCTGAATATGGCAGGGTGCTGATGAATTCGCCCACGAGATCGATGATGTTCCCTTCTTTCTCCCAGGATTTTTCCACAGCGGACACAGGCTATCTCCTATAACTCCCGGCAAATTAAGACGTCCTGATTGATTGTACAGGGTAAATTTATCATAAACAAGCTTCGGGGGAAGTGTTTTGGATGATCTGTTGGATGCGCTGGATTATTTATTGATCGGGATTTCGGTTTCTTGCAGTCAGGAGGAAAAGATCTTTTCTATTTGTGAGGCGCGGAAATTAAAAATAGATCTAAGGCGGGGGCCTATCCAGAGAATGTGAAGCAGATCACCCAGGGGCCCGAAAGGCATTTGGTAGGTGAGCAGATCAGTCATTTCAACGCCGGAAGGGGTCTTCAAAAAATGATGTTCGTGGTGCCAGATCAGATAGGGTCCAATCCGCTGTTCATCAATGAAATAGGCCGGTTTGTTGACCCGGGTTATTTCTGTCAGCCAGCGGGATTTGAAGAAAGGCATAAATTGGATCCTGTACTCAATTAATTGCCCCTGGTACATAGCTTCCTCCCCTCCATGAACGATCTGGAACTTCATATCTGGCGGGGTTAAATCATTCAAATTTTGAGGTGTGGCAAAATACTCCCAGACTTCATTCTGTGAGGCATGGATGAGCTGTTGATATTTTAATCGTCTTAACATTCCAGGATCTCCTCTAAACAGGATGGATCGATTTCCAGATACATATTTATGAGCTTTCGGAAACACACAATAAATTTTTAATTCTTTGGCCGGTGTGATGATGAAGAGACTGGGGGTAATGTTATGACCTGAACTGTATTTAAACCGTAGCCATATGAGGCAGGCCGCTTAAGTGGGAAAGCTTAACCATTAAATCTTCTGTTAAGCCCCGTAATGTGGAGCGGATGTCCCGGGAGTAATTTCCCAGATCCAGGTGAGTGTACTTTTGATAACAGATCTCATCGCCGACTGTGATCTCAACGGGTATCTCTGATTCGTGTTGAAAGGGATTGAGAGAACTAACGGTAAAGGGATAGGCATGGTTGGTCCCTTTGATTCCGATGGGTAGGATCGGGATACCGGTCCGGATCGCCAGGCGTACTGGTCCGGTCTCACCCCGGACAATCTCGCTCGTTCTGGCGCCATCCATTCCACCCTCAGGGTAGATCAGGACGGAATTCCCTGCTTTGAGTTTTTCCACACCAATTTCCAGCTGGGACTGGTTGAAACTTTTGATCCTGGCATTTTTGCCCTTATTCATATTGATCGAGATCGCATCCAGGGGAACTGTCAGGGGAAAGAAGATATTGTAAAAGATATGGCTCAGAAAGAGATTGATCTTGATCTTGGTTCGAGGCGCCAGAATGGTATAAGCTATTGGAATATCCATCACGCTCTGATGGTTCATGGCGAAGATGTAGTTTTGATTGGGGTCGATCTTTTCCAGACCAGAGACCTGGATGGAAAATTTATTATTTATGAATCCATAGATGGGTCTCAGTTTGTTTTGAAACATAACAACCACCACTTATAATTTCCAGATAGTAATAACCCGGATTGCAGACATCAGTACAGTTAACACGATTCTTTGTAAATAGTTGTCACCTTATCAGATGTGCAAATATCAATTTCCTCTTTTATATGTACACTAGAGGATGATCCGCCATTCGAGAAAGGTTAAAATAAGCTAAAATCATACCACTAATACACGCGTGTAAGGAGTTTTCATGGCAGACCAGAGCCTTGCGGAACAAGTACAAAATGAAATTCAGAGCCTGCAATCCACCCTGGGAGATCTTCATTCTTCTGTCCGGTTGACTGATATCCGCGATCGGGTAGAGGATCTGGGGTCCACAGTGTCGGGCCTGGATCGGAGGATCGAATCCTTAAGGCAAGGCGGGTATGCCTTTGAAAAGGAATTGGAAGGGCAGGCGAAGGATCTCGTAAAAGAGTGGAAGCAAATTGCCCCGGGACTGGAAAGGGAGATTGATAAGGAAGCCAATAACCTGATAGAAGCCTTAAAGCCTCTTGAATCCCAGCTGAGTTTGCTGGCGGGTGATCGGGGTATGCCTAAAACTCTCAGTTCGCGTGTAAAACGGCTGAAATCCCAGGTAGAATCCCTGGAAGGCAAAATCGAGGCAGTTGAGGAGAATATCCGGGGTGGTTTCGATCAGTTCAGCAGTGGTGTGGAGCAGTTAAAAAGCCAGCTTTATAAACTGGAATGGATGATGACCGAACTCAGTGAAGCCAGCTTTAAACTGCTGGCAACCGAGTCAGGCATCATGGCTGTTAAGGCGGTTTGGGCCAGGAAGGGCAAACAAAACAAAGAAGATCCTGAAGGAGTATTGTATTCTGACCGACCAGCGCATCATCTTTGAGCAGAAAGAAAAAGTCGCTACCAAAAAGGTGCTTTTTGTGGCCACGGAAAAGAAGCTGGTCCAGGAGACCCTCTGGCAGGTCCCGGTTGTATTGGTTGAAGAAGTCAAACCCCGTAAAGAAGGATTCCTGAATAAAGATGATTACATCGAGCTGCGCTTCCGCAGCGGCGCTCCTTTTGATGTGGCCCATTTACATATCTGGCAGCGGGGGGACGAATGGCAAGCGCTGATCCAGCGTGCCAAAGCCAGGGAATTTGATGATAACCGGGCCATCCCCATCGATCAGGAAGTGGCTGATAGAGTAAAGAATGCGCCCACCAAATGCCCTTCCTGCAACGGCGCGATCAACCAGGTGATCTTAAGAGGAATGGAAAACATCAGCTGTGAATACTGTGGGGATGTGATCCGCCTTTAAATACCCCCGTTATGAAAAGAAATTTCTGCATCAGATCCTGAACACAGGCAGATTATGATATGGAATCGGGTTCATCCAGATCTGGATTCAGCTGATAAAGGGTGATCTGCAGTCCCTCCGGGGATAAAACCCGGGCGTTGAGATCGCCCCAGGGAGTTAATTTTGGTTCTGCAACCAGTGCAGCGCCGAATTCCAGAGCCTTTATCAAGGCATGTTTTATATCCGGGACTTCAAAGGCGAAACGGATCTGACCGCTGACCGGGCGGCCAACTTCCAAATCATCCACATGTTCTGCATAACCGGGCTCAAAGATCTCCAGGGTGGCTCGACCTGCCAGGAACATTTGCCCCCGGGCTGTATCATGGGTCCATAGATCTCCGGGATCCAATCCCAGTCCGTCCCGATAGAAACGGGTTACCTGGTCAAAATCATCAACTGTCAAAGCAACACGAAGTTCATTAACCGGCATGGATACCTACCTTAGATTGAATTTGACTGGTATAGATATTGTAATCCGTGAGAATAAATAGTTTGTGAAGATTCTCTTCTATCAGGCTGGTTTAGGAATAAACCATCCTCACAAAGGGGAGGATTAGGGATAAATCCCCGGTTTTTATACTATAATATCAAGGCTGTAAAATGCAAACTCGCGAATGTGATTCACTCCAAGGAGAATGAAGTAATGAAGAGCGCAGATGTCTATAAGACTATTTCCAAAAACATGCTTGCTGATGGATATTCCATTCTTTTTGATCTGGAAAGATCCCATGATACCTATTTTGTGGATGAGATCACGGGAAAGGAATATCTGGATTTTTTCACTTTTTTTGCGAGCAACGCCGTTGGATATAACCATCCCAGACTGAAAGATCCTGCCTTTTTAGAGAAATTGACCCTTTCTGCGATTCATAAACCATCCAATAGTGATATTTACACTACCCTGATGGCAGAATTTGTTGAAAAATTCAACCAGGTCGTCATGACCGACTCTATGCCCCATCTGTTTTTGGTAAGCGGGGGCGCCCTGGCGGTGGAAAACGCGTTGAAAACGGCCTTCGACTGGAAGGTTCGCAAAAACTTGAGTCGGCTGGGAAACACACCTCCAAAGGATGTGGGACTTATTCATGGTTTGGGATCAAAAGTGATCCATTTCAAAGAAGCTTTCCACGGCCGCTCAGGCTACACGCTCTCTCTGACCAATACCAGCGACCCACGCAAACATATGTACTTCCCGAAATTTGACTGGCCCAGGATCGTAAATCCCAAGCTGCGTTTTCCAACCACGGACCAGGTAATCAAGGATGTGAAGAAAATCGAAGAGATTGCCATCGCCCAGATAAAATCGGCCCTGCAGCAGTATCCGGGAGATATCGCAGCCTTGATCCTGGAGCCGATCCAGGGAGAAGGCGGCGACAATCACTTCCGGCCTGAGTTCATCCAGACTCTCCGTCAGTTGGCTGATGAACACGAATTTCTGTTGATCTTCGATGAGATCCAGAGTGGACTTGGCATTACAGGCAAGATGTGGGCAAGTGAACATTATGGTGTGGAACCGGATATCATCGCTTTTGGTAAAAAGACCCATGTTTGCGGGATCATCGCCGGCAAACGGGTTGATGAGGTTGAAAATAATGTCTTCAATGAATCCAGCAGGATCAACAGCACCTTTGGCGGCAGCCTGGTGGATATGGTGCGCTGCACCCGGATCCTGGAGATCATAGAAGAAGAGAACCTGATTGAGCATACAGCCCAGGTTGGGGATAGTATGCTGGATGGTCTGGAAAATATCGCTGAAGAATCAAAAGAGGTGGTCAGCAATGTGCGCGGCAGGGGCTTAATGGTTGCTTTTGACCTGCCTGACCAGTCCAAACGCGATATTATGCTAAACAGTATGTTCGATAATGGTTTGCTAGCTATGAAATCCGGCGACCATTCGATCCGCTTCAGGGGTATGTTAGACACACCACAAGAGGCCATCAATAAGGCCCTTGAGATCATTGCTATGAGCATACCCGGGTAAAGAGACCCAGATATCAAAACCAAAACACAACCCGGGATCTCCCCGGGTTGTTTGCTATATAGCTGCCTCCGGATCATTATAGAGTTAATGTAGTTTGCTCCTGCCTTCAGGATAGATTGGAGTTTTTATGTTCTCAAGAATTCGGCAGATCTATCATGAGTTCCCACAAAGATTCTGGTTAGTTGTCCTGGTTATGTTCATCGATCGGCTGGGACATAATATCCTGTGGCCTTTTTTTACGCTCTATATCACCCAGAAATTTGATGTGGGCATGACCCAGGCCGGCCTGGTGCTGGGCACCTTCTCCGCATTTGGTTTGATCGGGAATATGATCGGCGGGGGATTGACCGATAAATTCGGGCGCAAGAGCATTATCCTGGTTGGCCTGATCTTCAGCGCGCTGAGTACTTTGTCCCTGGGATTGGCGAAAGAATTTTCGATGTTAATTCCACTGGCAGTGGGCATTGGCTTATTATCAAGGATCTCAGGACCGGCCCACAATGCAATGGTGGCCGATATTCTCCCGAAAGAGAAACGCCAGGAGGGTTTTGGCATCATGCGCGTGGTTGGCAATATGACCTGGGTCATCGGTCCTGTCATCGGCGGCTTGATTGCCAGCCGGAGTTATTTCGCACTCTTTGTGATCGACGCTGTTATCAGCTGCCTGGTGGCATTCTTGTTTTTTATCGTCATCCCGGAAACCAAACCGGATACAGGACAGGAACCGGAGAGTATGTTCAAGACCTTTACTGGTTACGGCTCTGTATTCAAGGACCTGCCCTTTGTGGCTTTTTTAGTGGTTTCAATGTTGATGCTGCTCGTCTACCAGCAGATGTACAATTCCCTTTCGGTCTTCCTGCGAGACACTCATGGTATGCCTACCCAGGTATTTGGCTTGCTGATGATCGCCAGCCCGATTGTGGTGATCCTGTTCCAGTTCTCAACTACGCAGCTCGTCAAAACCAGACCACCTTTTTTGATGATGGCCCTGGGCACCTTCTTTTATATGATCGGCTTTGGTATGTTTGGTTTTGTGGCTGTCACCTGGCTTTTTGCTTTAGCCCTGGTGATCATCACCATCGGGGAAATGATCATTATGCCAATCTCCAGCGCTTTGGCAGCTAACTTTGCCCCGGAAGATAAACGGGGCCGTTATATGGCGGTGTTTGGCGTATCCTGGGGATTGCCTTCCATCATCGGTCCCAGCGCCGCTGGTTTGATTTTGGATAATTTCAATCCATTTTTGCTGTGGTACGTGGCGGCCGGGATCTCGGCTGTGGCGATCGGGGGATTTTATCTGCTGCACCTCTGGTTGGGGAAACTTGAGCTGTTTAAACCTGCTACTCCAGAAGGCAATAGTGCAGGGGCTGGATAAGTGGCCTGGAATATGGCGAAAAAAACAGATTTTGCCTGAAACGGACCCGGTTTGATTTATTTTGGAATCGGGATAAATAACCCCGAGAAGGGAGTTACCTAACATAATTGTAATTTATATGGTATTCTCAGCGACTGATTATTCTATATAATTAGTCTTACCTGAAGGTAATTATTTGCCTGAAAGGAAAATCTATAAAAAGGAGGTAAATACCATGTTATTCGCACCGAAAGAAAAAGGCCAAGGTCTCGTTGAGTACGCTCTAATTCTTGTTTTAGTTGCAGTTGTAGTGATTGTCATTCTTTCTTTACTCGGACCAGCCATTGGCAATATTTTCAGCAATATCGTTGGCAACATCTAAACGAACCATTCAGTTATAAACAAAAAAACCCTGCCATCACGGTAGGGTTTTTTGTTTATTTGTACTTATTCCCAATGCTGAAAGATTATCTCTATCCCTCCACCCGTCCCCGCTGCCAGGGCCAGGCGCCGACGGTCAGTCTGCGGATCTGGAAGAAGATCAGGGCCAGGATAAAAGCGGCCAATCCAACGCCCAGCAATATCAGAATATCGCTGGTTTGCTGGCCATTTTTAATTGCCTGCCCGGTCCCGTCCAGATACGTGTATAAAAAGAAAGGCTCAAAGGGCTCCAGCAGCGGCGTTGAGGCTGCCAGGTTGCTGCCAAAATAACTGACCACCAGAATGGTGGTGGCGATCATGGTGGCAAAACGGCGGCTGGATGTAAAAGCTGCCAGGAACAGGGAGATCATGCCCATCGCAAACACAAATGGAAAGGGGGATAAAACAGCCAAAAATACTTCCCGGCCAGTCAGGTCGGTTTCGATCTGGCCCTTGATGGCTTCAAAAACGCCCCAGGAAGCTCCAGATACGATCAAGTAGATCAGGCCAGCGGAAATTGTCAATGCCAGGGCTTTGGCTGTCACAATCTGCCAGCGGGGGATGGGCAGGGTCACCAGCATTTCCAGACGTCCGTCCTCTTCCTCCCCGGCCAAAGTGCCGGTCCCGTTGCCTATCACAAAGATCGAAATCACCAGAGGTAAAAGGATGATCAGGATGGATCCGATCCAATCTCCAAATGTGCCCAGGCTCATGCCCATGGCCTTGCATAAATATCCAGGTCGGCCAGGCCGGCCATTTCTTCAGCCACTGAGGGGTAGATGCCAACATATACCAGGGGAAAGAAACACAAACCCAGCCCCCAGGAAATGATGGCGTTGCGCCGGAATTTCAACTCCTGGATCAATAGTCTAAACATGGCTGCCTCCCTCGTCCTTGCTGTAATAGGCCAGGAAGATCTCCTCCAGGCTGATGTTGTGGGTCTCGATATCTTTTACATTATTTTCAGCGGCGGCTTTGAGAACTGCCGGCAGATTCTCTTTGACTTCCAGGGTGATGCTGTGGTGGCTCTGTTCCAGCTCAGTCACCCCGCCGAATTTGAAGATTCCCCCCGGAGGAGGGCCGTCGAAGATCAGGGTCATGCGGTTCATGCGCTGGGCAAAGAGGTCCTCCACCCGCTGGGTTGCCACCAATTGGCCGTCGCGGATAATGCCTACCCGGTCGCAGACCGCCTGGACCTCGGAGAGGATGTGGGAGGAGAAGAACACAGTCCGGCCTTCAGCCTTTGCTTCCCGAACCATCTCCAAAACGGTCTTTTGCACCAGGGGATCCAATCCCCCGGTGGGTTCGTCCAGGATCAGCAGGTCGGGTTTGCTCATTAAGGCTGCAACCACACCAACTTTCTGTTTGTTGCCGCGGGAGAATTGGCTGATCTTGCGGCTGGTATCCAGGTCAAGGCGTTCAGCCAGTTCCTTCCAGTAATCTTTCGAGCCGTTTTTTCCCCGCAGATAACCGTACATTTTGAAAAATTCACTGGCTTTCAGATTGGCATAGAGTGCCAGTTCGCCAGGCAAATATCCGATCCGCTTCCGTAATTCCACTCCCTCTTTCTGGCAGTCCATGCCAAAAACGCTGGCCTGTCCGGCAGTGGGGGGGAAAACATCCAATAAAACACGCTGGGTGGTTGTTTTTCCTGCGCCATTGGGGCCCAGGAAGCCAAACACCTCGCCTTTTTCGATGGTCAAATTGACATCTTTGATGCCGCGGTGTTTGCCGTAATAAACGGTCAGATCTCGGGTTTCGATCACATTCGTCATAGGCTTGCTCCAGTTGAGGTACTTCATTCTTAACAAAGAAGAGTATAACATGTCCCGATATTAGATTTTTCGATTGACTTAATAACAAGCCATATACCTGGATATTCGCTCCAGAGATAAAGGCAGGAAGTCTTTGTCTGCCATAGCTGGTACGATATATTCATTACTTGAATAAATAATTCAACCAGGATTTCAATGGGTATCGTCTTTTCATTATTGGCAGCGCTATTTTTCTCCCTCAGCCACATCACTGTCAGAAAGGGAGTCACAAAACTGGGAGTTTCTTCTGGCACGCTTATCATGCTGCTGGCCGGGAACCGTTTCAACCCTGCTGATCGCGCTGCATCATTGAAGGCGTGGAAGTTCTCAGCCCGATTAACATTTCCGGTTTGATGTTTTTTGCTCTGGGCGGTGTGATCCATTTCCTGGGTGGATGGGGATTTCAAAATGCCAGCGCCAGTCGGATTGGCCCCACCCGGTTGAGCGCAATGACCGGATCAACCCCGTTATTTGCAGCCATCATGGCATTTATCCTGCTGAACCAGGTGGTTAATTTGTATGTCCTGGGGGGGATCATATTGATCGTGATCGGAATCCTGGTAATCAGCCTGGGGGAAAATGATGAAAAATAAACAGGTCCAGGGATATATTTATGGCATATTGACCGCAATGTGCTGGGCGACCAGCCCGATCTTCATTGCCAAGGGGCTGGAAGGCATCCCTTCCTCGATCTGGGCCACAGTTATTGGATTATCAATTGCAACCCTGATCTATCTGGTTTATTTTATATGGCAGAAGAAAGGCCGGGATTTTCTCCGGATGAATAATAAATATATTCTCTGGCAGGTGGCGGCTGGCCTGGCTGGCGGCCTGGGGATCTTATCTCGGAATATTGCCCTGGAAACCACGCGGGTAGCGATCGTGATCGGACTGGTTCAATTGCAGATCATCATCACTTGCTCCTGGGTCCGGTGATCCAGAAAAAAGCGGAACAGGAACAGATCACACCCAAACTGATGATCGGGATCATGTTAATCCTCGGGGGATCGGTCCTGATCATTTATGGAAGGAATTTGTTCTAAATGGTTCCTGGCAAACACAGCTGTTGACTTTGCCACTCTTGTTTATCTCTCACTATATCTACACATAATCTAAATATTTCCTTAATAACCTTTTTATACACTAAACGGAGAAAAGGAATTTTTGTATTTTATAAGGAGTATTTTTGTATGGAGAGCCTTAAAAAAATCAAACGGATCTATTGGATTATTGGGCTGGTAGTCCTGCTGCTGGCAGCTGGCGGTTACGCGGGGTACCGACTCTGGTACCTGCCGTCGAATGAGGTGCTGGGAGAAGAGTCCACCCTCCAGACAGCCACCGCCCGCAGGGGAGATATCATTCTCTATGCGGCTGGCGCCGGTGAGTTAATCCCATCCGAAGAAGTGTCTGTCAGCTTTGATATCAGCAGCGGTGTCCAGGAAGAACTGGTCGAGCTGTTGGTTGGGGTTGGTGATGTGGTAGAGGTGGGGGATATCCTGGCCCGTTTGGATGACAGTGACCGTCAGGAGATTCTGATCGAAGCCCAGAGGGATCTACGAGAGCTCACTTCTGCCTCGGCGATAGCCGAGATCGAAATGGATCTGGCAAAAACCATGATTGGCCTGGAAGACGATATTGATAATTTGGTTGGTCTGATCAGCCCGGCGGTCTATAAGGCGGAAGGTTATGTGGAAGACTATACGATCATCCTGGCTGATGCGCAGGAAGTATTCGAGAAAGACTCCTCTGAAACGAATGAAGCGTTATTAAAATCAGCTGAGCAAAACCTGAAATGGGCTGAATCCAATTTACAGGTCCAGTGGCAGTATTATGAAAATGAATATGTCCCGGAAAATTTTGAAAATTATTATTGGGATGGCAACGAGAAAATCTGGTTCACCGAAGGTCCGACCGATGCTGAAATAGCTTCAACCCGGGCGGAGATCAGCCTGGCAAGAGCCACCATCATTGAAATGGAAGTGCTTCTGGAGGCCTTGAATAATAACCAGGAACTTCCAGAAGCAAGCGACCGGCTCTAAAGTGTCTGCCATCCGGAAAGCGCGGCAGGCGGTGGAAGATGCTCTGGAAGATCTGGAAGCCACTAATTTGGTCGCGCCTATCTCCGGCACAATTACAGAACTCAATTTCGATGTCTCTGAAATGGTAGGCGATGAAGTTGTGCTGGTGATTTCGGATCTCACTCCACCCACGTTGGATGTCTTTTTTGACGAATCCGATTGGAGGAATATCCAGGAAGGATTCCCAGTGGAAGTGGTCTTTGATGCCCTGCCTGATAACGTTTATGTAGGTGAAGTTGTGCATGTTGATCCGGGCCTGGTCTCCCAGCAGAATACAACTGTAGTTTATGCGATTGTGGAATTGGATACAACCTCAACCGGATGGGATGACCTCCCTGTGGGTTCTGCCGCAGGTGTAGATGTGATCGGCGGAAAAGCTGAAAACGCTGTTCTTGTGCCTGTTGACGCCCTCCGGGAGATCTCAGATGGTGAATACGCAGTCTTTGTGATGGTGGACGGGGAACCGCGCCTGAAGTTGGTCGAAGTAGGCCTGCAGGATCTGATCTATGCTGAAATTATCTCCGGCTTGAGCCAGGGTGATGTGGTGACAACTGGACAGGTGGAGACAGCCCAATGAAAAAGAATAAAAAAATTATTGAAGGGCGAAATCTGGTAAAGGTTTACCAGATGGGGGAAATCGCGGTCAGGGCTCTGGATGGTGCTTCTATTAAGGTTGATAAAGGGGAATTTGTAGCCATTATGGGACCTTCCGGGTCAGGAAAATCCACCCTGATGAATGTGCTGGGCTGCCTGATGAGCCCAACTGAGGGGGAGTATTTCCTGGATGGAGAGGATGTCAGCGATATGGACAAGGTCGAGCTGGCACAGATCAGGAACCAGAAACTGGGATTTATCTTCCAGAGCTACAACCTGCTGGCCAGAACGCCGGCACTGGAAAATGTGATCCTTCCTCTCTTTTATAACCGGACTTCACCCATGACAGATGAGGAACAGCAGGACAAAGCAGTCCAGATGCTGGAAGCGGTGGGATTGACTGATCGAATTTACCATGAACCCCAGGAACTTTCAGGCGGGCAGCAGCAGCGGGTCTCGATCGCCCGGGCGCTGGTTAATGACCCAGTGATGGTATTGGCTGATGAACCAACAGGCAACCTGGACAGCAAATCCGGGGCCGAGATCATGGATCTGTTGGTGGATCTGCACAAAAAAGGCACCACGATAGTCATGGTGACCCATGATCCGGAAATTGCGGCTTATACAGACCGGACCATTCATTTGCTGGATGGCAAAGTGGATCGTGAAGTGAAAAACGGCAAGGAGCACAACTGAGATGAAGCCATTAAAAGTTATCAAGATCGCCTGGCTGGCGGTGATGAAAAATAAAATTCGTGCTTTGCTGACCATGTTGGGCATCATTATCGGTGTTGCAGCTGTGATTATTATGATAGGTATCAGCGCAGGAACGGAAGCAACATTCAGGAGCAAATCACGGGTTTGGGATCCAATTTGATCTACGTCCAGGGAAGTTTTGGCCGCATGGGTCCCGGCCAGGAGCAAAGTGGAGGTGGATTGGTTTATGATGACGCCTTTGCGATCGCTGACCAGATCAACGGTGTTGCGGGCGTTGTTGTAGAACAGACTTCCAGCCAAACTATAAAAGCAGGAGATATTTCCCTTGACAGCATCACCATCATGGGAACGACAGCTGATTTTCCCTCAGTGAGGGATATGGAAATTAGCAGTGGGCGTTATTTCACCCAGGATGAGATCGACAGGACTACAAATATCGCGGTACTGGGCAGAGATCTGGCAGAGGAGCTTTTTGGTGACCAGGATCCCTACGGCCAGACAATTACCGTGGGCACCAATGTCCGGCTGACGGTGGTGGGAGTTTTTGAGGAAAAGGGTATGGTAGGAGATGTAGATTATGACTCCCGCCTCTATACGCCGATCACTATCGTGCTGGAAAAATTGACCGATAACCAATTTGCCCGTTTTATGGGGGATCGGGTCAGGTTAATTTATGTCGAAGTAGATGAAACCGTCGGGGCAGAAGGTGAAAGAACCCTGGATGATGTGATCTACCAGATAGAGCTCCTGCTGGCCAAAAGACATGATGTCACCCTGGAAGAACCTGATTTTTCGATCACAACTCAGCAAGATATTATCACCACCCAGGAATCCACCACGGCCGCATTCCGGTCTCTGCTGGCCTGGGTTGCTGGTGTATCCCTGATCGTGGGTGGCATAGGCATCATGAATATCATGCTGGTGAGTGTCACCGAGCGCACTCGTGAGATTGGCATTCGCCAATCCGTGGGTGCGACACCCAATGATATCCGCTGGCAGTTCTTGACTGAAGCCTTGCTGCTCAGTTTGATCGGTGGATTGATTGGCGTGGCTGCGGGCATCATCGGCGCCTGGGTATTTGGCCAGGCCAGCGGGATGAGAACGGTGATCGTAGCCAGTTCGGTTTTGTTAGCCTTTGGCTCAGCTGCAACAGTGGGTGTGTTCTTTGGTTTTTATCCGGCCAATCAAGCTGCTCAGCTGGATCCGATTGAAGCTCTGCGGTATGAATAATTTTCGTTGGTAAGTATGAAGTATGGAAAACAGCATGGATATTAAAGAAAAAAAATTAGCGAATAATATGAAATACTGGCCAGTTTATTTGGTTTTGGTGTTGGTGATGGGTTTTGGGTCTTATCAGATCCTGAGATCTGCGCCAGATATGGATAAGGAGATTCAACAGACCACAGCGACCATTGGCAGGGGTGATATCCGGATCAGTGGTATTGGCAGCGGTACGCTTATTTCAGCGGAAGAAAATGAATTGGGTTTTGAGTATGGCGGAGTGGTGGCTGAGATCCTGGTAGAGGTTGGTGACATTGTAGAACAAGGTGACCTGCTGGCTGTCCTGGAAAATGATGATCTCCAGGAAACACTAATAAGGGAACAGGCCGAGTTCCGGGAACTGAGCTCGGATGCGTCGGAAGCGGCTGCTGCCCTCGAGTTAGCTGAAGCGCAGAAAGCTGTGTTAACAGCTGAATCCACCCTGCGTTTTTATCTCAGTCCCTATGTCTTCAAAGGGGAGATCCGTTTGAGGGAGGCAGAGAGGGTCCTCAACCAGGCGGAGCAGAATGCGGTTTTGAACCCATCCGCTGAGGCAGATCAAAGTGTGGTTGATGCCCAGGAAATTGTGGATCAGGCCGCCCTGAGCCAGGCACTGAACTGGGAGACCTACTATGAAGAGTATGTGCCGGATTTCTTCAATTTTCCCTGGCGGGACCAGTTTGGATTCTGGCATGATTACTACGATCCACCCTCTGACACTGAAGTGGCCTTAGCCTGGGCAGAATTGTCCGCAGCGCAGGCCAGATTGGAGGAAGCTGAAATCTATCAAGCTGTCCTTGTGGGAGGATCCATTTCTGAAGAAGCATTTGGATCAAAAATCACCGCCCTGGAAAAAACCGCAGAAAAAGTAGCGGATGCCCAGGAAAAGCTGGATGCCTCGAGATTAATCGCTCCCTTAGATGGTGTTGTATTGGAAATTAATTTCACTGAAAAGGAAACGGTTGGTTCAAAAAAGACGATAACAATCGCCCGGCTGGATCCTCCCACCCTGGAAGTTTCATTTGATGAGGGAGATTGGGCCCTGGTAAAAGAAGGCTCTCCGGTGGAAGTGATCTTCGATGTTTTACCGGAAAGGACCTACCTGGGTACGGTCATTTTTGTGGATCCTACTTTACAGACACGCCAGAACACAACAACTGTCTCAGCCCTGGTGGAGTTGGAACTGTCAATGACTGGCTGGACGGATCTTCCCCTCTTATCTGGAGCAAGTATAGAAGTCATTGGAGGAGAATCGGATAATGTGGTTTTGCTGCCCATCGAAGGGCTGCAATCTGATAGGGGGGATGTTGGAACTGTATTGGTGTACAAAGACGGCGCGTATTTGTTGAAGGAAATTGAACTTGGATTAAGGGATGTACTGTATATAGAAGTATTGAGCGGATTATCCGTTGGCGATCTGGTATTGATTGGAGAATATTAATAAAGGGAAGGAAAAATGAAAAAAAATAAGATATTTGTTTTATTGATTGTTGTTCTACTATTAACTGCCTGTGGAGGCGGCGAAGCCCCTGATGCTGCTTTGGAAGGTGATAACACATCAACTGAAAATGTGACCGGGCAAGTGCAAACCCGGGAGGAGCTGAGATTTGATTTTGCGGAGAATGCCCTGCCACCAGCCTCACAGCTTGTATTGGGTACATTGATGGTAGAGGATACAGATCTCGCAATCGATGGGGAGTTAGCGCCTTATCTGCTCCCTTATTGGAAACTTTATTTAAATCTCCTGGAAAGTGATACTACCGCACCTGAAGAACTGGAAGCGCTGATTGCTGAGATCCAGGAAGTGATGGATGTTGACCAGGTCAATTACATTGCCGGATTGGAGCTGACTCAGGATGATCTGATGGTTTTTATTAATGAGTCGGGAATTATGGAAGATCTGCTGCCTGAGGGAGGTGCTGGTGATGGGACCGGCACCCGTCCAGGACGGCCTGATGGTATGCCGTCGGGAACCGGGCCAGGCGGGGGACAGGGTCCAGGCAGCGTGGAAGGTATGGACCCCGAAACGATAGCCACCATGGAAGCCCGCCGGGCAGAGATGGAAGCGGAAGGTGGATTTAACAGGCAGAGTTCCCGGTTCATTGTACCTTTGATCAATGCCTTGATTGAATTGCTGGAAGGTAAAATTAGCGGATAGTTGTTAGTTGGTTAATGGGAAGCGGTTTCTTTCGTGGAAACCGCTTCCTTTAATAAAAAAACCATGGCCGGCCTGGATATTGTGAAACCAGGCCGGCCATTATTTTTGAAAGACTAAACAACCGGCTGGCGGATGACGACCCTGCGCTTCTCGGGTGCTGTTCGCCCGGGATCGTTCAGGTAGATCTCGTGGTAGGCCCCGGAGGGTGTGAGGTTATGCTCAGGAAGGTAAACTGAATACAGTTCTTCACAGATCACCCTGACCTGGTCATAATCACCAATATGCTGGATCTGGACAGACTGGCCTTCATGCAGGTCGTCCAACCTGAGTGTCTCGGGAGCGGGACCCAGCTTCTTTTCAACTTCGGCAACTGTTTTATTGAATCTTTCCTGGCTGATCCAATCTGTGAAGACAACCATCACCCGCCAATACCAGACGTCCTTATTTCCTTGAATAAAATCCTCCGGATCATCGGCCCAGAATAGATACTCCAGGGGCGGTTCGGCGAAATTCTTTCCCATGCGCTCCTTCATATAGGGTTTAATGTTATGAACCATTGAGTAAAGCCATTTCGCGGCAGCTTTGACATCAGAGCCCTTCTGGATTCCCGGACCCATCGATCATGGCGTAGCGAATTTGCGGGACATCGATCAGGGTGAATTCATTTTCTGGCGGCAGGTACAATTCCTTCAAACGGCTGTGAAATTTTTCTACGTCCATATCACTCTCTCCCAAATATTTTATTCAAGCCAGGTCTTGGTTTCCAGATAAGCGAGGGTTTTTCCGATCCAGTTCGCCTCGGTCTCGAGCTGATCGATGGAATATTCAAAAACCAGGTCCACAAAATCTGGCAGCGGCTGCTGACCAAAATGGATATCCTTCAACCTGATCATTTCTTCTGCCAGTGCAGCCTGGCGTATCCGCATGGCGTCCAGGGCTTGCTCCCGGGAAAGGGCGGCCATGTGGATCATGCCCAGCAGCAGGGAAGGGTAGGTGGGCTGGACGGTTTTCAGCGCAGCCAGGGTCTGATCTATCAGGACCTGCCTGCCGTTTTCCGTCAATTCATAACGCTTCCTGGATCTGGCGGTCTCGGGGATCTGGCCCAGGATCAGCCCTTGTTTCTCTAACTTTCCAAGCACATAATAGATCGAGGAAAACCCGATCTGGGTCCATTCCCGCATTGCCCGCTCTTCGATGAGGCTCTCCAGCTCGTAGCCGTGGCGGGGCATTTCAGCAATTAAGCCCAGGATCAATAATTCACTGTCTGAGAAGTCATTTATAGTCATATTCTAGCCTTAGAATAATTCTATTCTAACATTAGAATAGAATTTGTCAAGACCCCGGTTTTCCCCTCGCAAAAGTAGAACATTTGTGCTATTATTAAGCTAAGGGTAAGCCTGGGTTTTATCCGGGCACTTCAAAATATGACTGAAATCAAGATCTTGTTTTTTGCAGATTCTCATCTTGGATATGACCTGCCCCGCAGACCCCGGATTGAAAGGCGGCGGCGGGGTGAGGATCTATTTAAGAATTATCTGCAGGTTCTCCAATTCGCCCGCCACAAGAAAGTTGATCTGGTGGTTCATGGGGGGGACCTCTTCGATCACCCCAGGGTCAGCCCGGCTGTCATTGAAAGAGCTTATCGACCTCTGTATGAAATCGCCTGTGCCGGGATCCCTGTCTATCTGGTGCCGGGCAACCACGAACGCTCCCATCTGCCCGAACACCTCTACTTAAGCCATGAGAATATCCGGATCTTTGACAGTCCCGCCACCTATACTCAGCAAATAGGGGATAAAACGATCTCTCTATCCGGCTTTCCCTTCACCCGCAAGGTCAGGGAGAATTTCCCCGACCTGCTGCGCCAAACCGGGTATCAGGACCAGGAAGCGGATTGGCGTTTTCTGTGCGCCCACCAGACCTTCGAGGGAGCCAAAGTAGGCCCGGTCGATTACACCTTCCGGGATGGGCCGGACAACATACCGCCCGAATGGGTCCCGGAAGATTTTGGGGCTGTACTTTCCGGTCATATCCACAGGGCGCAGCAGCTCGATCACACTTTGGATGGAGATCAGCGGGTTGTGCCGGTGATCTATCCCGGCTCAATCGAACGCACGTCGATCGCAGAACGATTTGAAGATAAATCCTTCAGGCTGATTAAAATTATTTCAGATCAAGGGAAAATGATCCAGGAGCTGGAAACCCACCCCCTGCCGGCCCGGCCGATGTTGAAAGTATCCGTCCCGGTTGAGGATGATCCCCCTGATCAGGTTTTGGCCCAGATCCATGGGCGGCTCTCCCTGCTCAGTCCCGAGGCCGTGGTCAGAGTAGAGCTTACCGGACGCCGGGCGGAGCAGATCCAGAATTCGATCACGGCTGCCAGCTTGCGGGCCGCCGCCCCGGAATCGATGAATATCTCATTTGGTTTTAATCGGCTTATCAGCGCAGAACCTTAAATAGTATTTTGTGGATGACGATTTTGGAAATCAATGGATCATTCTCGAATTACCTCTGATTGGCACCAAAGAATATAGTCCCGTAATCGCTCCCTGAGTTCTCCTTGATCAATCCCCAGCTCCGCCAGGCTGTAGTTCACGGTGTAGTTTTTCCGATTACGATCAGGATGATCCTGCGGAATGTGGGGCGGCAGATCAGCAGAATCGAAACAAGTGCTATAAACCTGTCTCATGGCCAGCTGAAGATCGTTTACAAAATCACTAAACCTGATCACGGTGCGCCGGACTTCGTCCTCAAGGTTAAACCAGTTCTTTTCAACTTCACAGTACTGTGCTTCTGTATCAACCAAGGTTTCTTTCAGCCAGGACCAGGGAGTGGGTCCCAGCACGGGATCAGGGGGATTTACCCGCAGGTAGTTGATCCCGCTTTGCAAACGCGCTAGGGGCTCGCGGATGACTGTCAGGAAGCAGGCATCGGGATACTTTTCTGCAAGGGCTGGGAGCTGCGTAAAGGAAATGACCTTTTAACAGGAAACGTCTGGGTTTTCCGTCTGGATCTGGACCAGTGACCAGCAGCGTCTTTCGAGCCAAGCGATCCACAAGGTTGAAAAACTCAACCTGCTTAAGATGTTGATCATGGGGTGCGATAGCAGCAAAATTGAAATCCTGCCTGGCAATCCCTGGTCCCAGAGTTAAGGAAATCCGGTTCATATGGAAACTGTAGAACGAGCCGTCAAAGGTATCTGCCCGGAAAGGGTCAGACTCGTGCCTTTCCCACAATTCAGGCGGCATAACACGCTGGAAGAACCCCCGAACACGATCTTTATCTCAAAAACCTGCCAAGGGTTTTTGGTACTAATTTCCAGAGCCACAGATATGGAAACATGGCCTGTAAAATATTGGGCGCCGCCAGCTGCGGGTCATCCTCCAGGTAGCGTGTGATCTGGGTGCTTCCGCTGCGGGCCGCGCTGATCACAAACAGCGGTTGCTTTGATGGTCACATCGTTTAAAACTGAACCGTACAGGAGCTCATCCAGAAACCAGGCCAATCCCGGGACCGGGATCAGGATGGTCTTCTGCAAAATGGACAGGGTGATCCATGAAGCGGGCAAAACCAGGCAAGCGCTGGATTTTCAGGCGTAGACAGTCCAGGTGTGTTGCAAGATAGCGCCTAACCTGGCTTGAATAAGGCACATTGGGCGGATGGCCCCATAATCATCTTACCAAGCCAATAGAGAGGCCAGAGCAGGAGAGAAACGTAGTCCCTGGGTAACTACCAGGATCAATTTGGGCAGAATAAGGATCATGAATCGGATAAATGAAGGTTGATCCCCATTCAGTAGTTGATGGTTGGCAGCTGTCATCTACCCGCCAAATATCTTTCAATGGCCTTCTTCAGTTTGGCTGGCCTAAAATCATACGGTCCCAACCCGCCTGCATAAACAACCTTGCCATCCAGGCCGATCAGATACAGCCGGGTTGGCCAGGCGGCATAGGTATCATTCACCCTGTCATCCATCTCATCGATATAGGTTCGGACCCCGTACTGCAGGGCTGCCTCACACTCACCGGCCAAGGACCGGCGTTCTTCGATGGTTTTGGGATCATAATGCTCCATGGAGACTTTGGGAGCAAACTTTAACATGATCTTTTTTGTTAAACGCCGTCCCAGCCACCAGCCGTCGATAGGATGGGCCTCGCGAATGTAAATGCTGAGGAATTGAATATCTTTGTGGTACTGCTGATAGATTTCCTGGATACCCACGGTACCCTTGACGTAGGGCGGTCAGGTAAAGCTCCCGAATACCAGGGCAACCGGCTTCTTCCCGCGGAAATCGGACAGGGTAACTGATTCTGTTCCTGAAGTATCCGATAGCGTAAAATCCGGGGCCAGATCACCGGCCCTGGGAGCCAGTTTATTCAGGGCCAGCTGTTCTTTCATCAGTTTGCTCCGGTAGGAAAAGATGAATTTGAGATCATCGTAAAGCTCTGCGAGCACAGCCATTTGAGACTCCTTAAAAGCGTTTTACCCCGGGGTTATTTTACGGATTATGCCACGATTTCTTCATCATAATAACGCCAGCCGCTTAATCCGGGCGTCTCCAACCCCATTTGACCGAGGATGGTTTCCACCTGGGTGCGGTGTTCCGAAGCGTGATGCAGGGCCTGCAGCAGCAAGGCCTCGATCGAGATCTGGAAAGCTTCTTCGCCAGATCCAACCCAGACCAGCTCCTGGCCATCGACCGAAGTCGCCAGATCCAGGATGGTTTGCCCGCTGGCGGCCGCCCTTTTCTGTAAGTCAGCTACTGATTGGAAGGTCTCTGGATCCCGGGGACTCAAGTTTTGTTTTCCAGCTGTGATGTGGAAGATATACCGTTCTTCGGCGCCCACGATATGTTTCAGGGTATCCAGGATCGATCCATAGGTGCCATTGTTTGTGTGATCCAGCTGTTTTTTGGATAATTTTTCACAGGCATCCAAAAGGCGCAGATTGGCCCACAGGTTGTGTTTAAAAAAGATCTCCAGGGGATGGGTGTTTGTCATTTACATCTCCAATAGGTAGATAGCATTTTTTATTCTGAAGTTGAAGTTTGGGCTGCTCCCTGAAGCGTAAATAGTTCCTGATAAACACCACCTGATGCCAGCAGTGATTCATGGCTGCCCTGTTCGATAACTTTACCACTTTCCATCACAAAAATCACATCGGCGTCCTGAATAGTAGAAAGGCGGTGGGCGATGGCGATGGTGGTGCGCCCTGCCATTAGTACTTCCAGGGCTTTCTGCACGATAGCCTCGGACTCGGAATCCAGGGCAGAGGTTGCTTCATCCAGCAGCAGGATCGGCGCATCTTTAAGCAGGGCGCGCGCGATGGCAATGCGCTGGCGCTGCCCGCCGGATAATCTGGCTCCCCTCTCTCCCACCAGGGTTTGATACCCATCAGGCTGCTCCAGGATAAATTCATGGGCATGGGCTGATTTTGCTGCCGCGGTGACTTGCTCCGGGCTGGCCTCCGGCCTGCCGTAGTGAATATTCTCTTCGATCGTCCCATCAAACAGATAGGCATCTTGCGGCACGTAGGCCATCAGATCACGCAGTTCTTCCAGGGGATAAGAAGAAATGGGTTTATTGTTGACAAAAATATTCCCACCTGAAGCAGGATACAGGCCCAGCAGGATTTTAATGATCGTGCTCTTTCCTCCACCGCTGGGACCAACCAGGGCAGCGAACTGCCCTTCCTGGACAGAGATATTGATCTGATCCAAAAGAAGTTCTGGCGTCTTCCCGGGGAACTCTTCTCCGGTTGAGCTGTAGCCGAAATTTAAGTCTTGCATCTGGATCATTGTCTTTGCCAGGGATTCTTCTGCTTCAGAGAAGGTACTTCCCTCAGGAAGCGAATGTTCTATTGGCCATGAAAAAAGTTCAAATACCCTGGCCGAACCGGCGAGTGATTTTTGGATCCTGGTCACAAATTCGCCAAAATTAGTGAACATAAAACTGGCATTGCTTTGCAGATGGATGGCTGCTACAACGGCGCCCATGCCAACATTTCCGTTGTTTAATAGGGAGAGGCCTAAAACAAGGGTCCCGATCGAGCGCATCCAGTTGATGAAGGTATCCACGGCTTCATAGGCAGCCTGTGTACCGGCATGATCGATCGCTGCAGCAGTGGTCTGCTGGTTGACCTCGGCATAGTGATCGTGAGTGATCTCTTCCAGGTGGAACATCTTTGTCACTGAAAGGCTTTGCAGAAGATCACTTAACCGCTGGGTAAGTGTGCTTAAGGATTCCTGAATGAGGTTGCTTTTTTCACGAAGAGGTTTTGCCATCATACTGCTGTATAAGGTAGTGATCAATCCCACCACCAGGGCAAAGATCCCCAGCTGCCAACTGAGAATAAAGATCGAGACTATTCCAACCAAACCAAGGACCAATCCAAACATTAATCCTGGAACCAAATTAGTGTAGATCTGGCCCAGGGTTTGCATGTCATTTGTAGAGCGTGAGACCAGATCACCACTGTGCTGCTGGTCAAAATTACTGATCGGCAGATCGACAATTTGCCGGAAGGCCTGCACCCTGGCTTTGGTGAGGGCTTTTTTCTCAAAAAGGGCGATCACATAACGGGAGCCGATCAATAGAGGGACTCCGGTGATGAAGGTGACAGCGGCCATGATCAAAGCCCGCATCAGCAAACTTTGCTGCCCGCTGACCGCAGCCTCGGTGACATCCATTTTGAGAAATGCCAGGACCAGATTAAATGAGAATCCCAGAACAGCGGCGTTTACCAGAACCGCGATGAAGTAGATCCAGCTTTTAGGACCTAAAAGGGATAGGGTTTTGATCAGTTCCCGATCGCGAAAAGACTTAGACATGGGGGACCTCCTCTTCAGACTGCCGCAGGTAAAGGCGTTTATAAAGGGTCTCCGATCCCATTAGCTGGTCATGGGTTCCCCTTTCTATTAAATGGCCCTGATCCAGAACCAGGATCTCATCAACATGCCTGATCGTTGACAGGCGGTGGGCAACGACTAATACAGTGCGTCCAACCATGAAGCGTTCCAGGGCATCCTGGACAATTTTTTCAGATTGGGCGTCGAGGGCGGAAGTGGGCTCGTCCAGCAGCAGGATGGGCGCATCCTTGAGAATGGCCCGGGCCAGCCCGATGCGCTGCCGCTCCCCTCCGGAAAGTTTTTTGCCCCATTCACCGGCCTGGGTCTCATAACCATCGGGCTGCGCCATAATGAAATCATGGGCGTTGGCTTTTTTGGCTGCGGCGATGATCTCATTCTGTTCAGCCCCAAAACGCCCGTAGGCAATATTTTCGGCGATGGTGGTCGGGAAGAGATAGGTTTCCTGCGAGACCAGTGAGACTAATTGACGGGCATGTTTCAGATCGGATTGGTAGATGTCATTCCCGAAAATTTGTACTTCTCCCTGTTGGGGCTGGTAAAAACCGCATAGCAGTTTCAGGACTGTGCTTTTCCCGCAGCCGCTGGATCCTACCAGGGCAGCGACTTTTCCCTGATCCAGTGTGAATGTGAAATCATGCAGAACGCTGTTGTCTTCACTGTATTGGAAATCAACTGATTGAAATGACAGTGCTGGTACTCCGGGCCTGATTTGATAGTCATACTGAGGTCCTGTTTCGATGGGGTGGTCAAGGATCTCATAAAGACGCTCGACTGCCGGGGCTATCTCGCGCAGCTGGCGGATCCAGCCCAGGACCGTTTCCACAGGAATAAAAACCATCCAGATCAGGTAGCTGCTGGCGATCAGGGTTCCAACGCTGATCTCACCTGTATAGGCCAGATAACCTCCGAACAGGGGCACGATCAGCTGGGGGAGATAACGAAGCATCAGGAAAACGGCAGATTGAATCCCGGCCCGTTTGTCGATCGACAAACCTTCCAGGCGAACATCATTGGCAATGTGCTGATATTTTTCGGTCAGTAAATTTTGGAGGTTGAAGGCCTTGATGATATATATTCCACGGATCGCGTCCTGGGTGACAGCATTCGCCCGGGCCAAATGCTCCATTTCTTTTTGGGAATGGGCTTGCATCGGCCGGACAACCTTGTCATGGAGAATTGCTGAAAGGGGTATAAGAATGCAGGAAGCCAGCAGCAGCTTCCAGCTGAGCATCAACATATAACTGAATCCCAGCATAAAAATTACTGGCTGTGTAACCAGCTCCTGGATACGCTGGGGGATAATGGCAATTTTGTCGATGTCGTTATTCAACCGCGAGACAAGGTCGCCGGAATGCAGAGTCTCAGTAAAGGAGAGCGGCAGCCGCTGGATATGGGCGGTGACCCTGTTCCGCAGATCCCGGATAGTGTAGTTCTGATAGCGGCTTGATACGATGCGGCTGAAATATTTCTGAGCTATATCAATTCCCATTGCCACCAGGGCTACAATCACCAATCGCCGAAAAAGATCATTTTGCTGGGCAAGGGCGCTGTCGGTCAGCGTTTTCAGCAGGTAGGTATTGATAAATTCCATGATTCCGGCAATCAGGCCGATGAACCAGATTAACCTGAGCCAGAACCTGTTTCCTTTGAGATAGGGCAGCAGGCGTTTTATTGTCTGAAATGGTGTTTGATTCGAGGTCTCTTCCATAGATTAACCTTCCTGGCTGAAAACTGTCTAGATTATCAGAATAATCTGCACTTTTTATAATATTATTAACATTATATGTAAAATATTGAATAATGCAAGGGTAAAAAATCAAGAAATAATAAAGAAAAATCATATATCTGTATTTAATGTTAAAGATTCCTGAAAAATCCTATATCTGGAACTGATTCGATCCAGTTCCTGTCCCTGGGGGGAGTTGTTGGAAGATCAAAAGATGAGATCGCTGGATTTTTTTTGCTGCCGGTGGGATCAGGCAGCGTGCTTCAAGGGCTGTTTCAGAGATAGAGATCGATTTATTCCGGATCTAAAGAATAATTGCTGAAAAACGCCCACATTAAAGCCGTGGCGTTAATATCCTGAGTAGTAAATCCCGCGATCCAGACCGGCAGTTTTTCTCCGCCCGGCCAGGTATGACCGGCACCCTCAATACCGTAGAAGATCACCCGGGCATTTTCCGCGCAGTCCGCATAGGATGTTCTGGTGATCTCACCCGTTAGGTGAGTTTTCTCAGGCGTGCTGGCGCAGGAATTATACTCAGCCCAGTTTTGGGCCCAATCCTCAACAAACGGAAAGGTAAATTGATCATCGCGAGCGCTGGGACCTCCCAGGTAAGGGACGATCTTATCATCCTTGCCGTGAAAAGCGATCACTGGAACCGGCCGGGCAGGATGGCAGTCCTCCCGGGGATAAAGGTAAGCCCCGGCCACTCCACCGATAGCTGCGATCCGGTCGGAGAATTCACAGGCCAGCAGATCGGACATGCCGCCCCCGTTGGACATGCCGTTGACATAGATGCGGCTTTTGTCAATGTTATAGGTGTTTTCGAGATCATCGATCAGATCGGAAAAGAACAGCAGCTCCACGTTCATCAATTCCGGATCGCCATCAATTGGCCGGGAGTTCCAGCGCAGCGGGAATCCGGTGCCCCGGGGGTAAACGACCAGGAAGCCTTTTTCGTCTGCCAGGTCATTCCAGCCGGTCATGGATCTCTGGTGGTTGGGCCACTGCACAAAACCATGGATGCTGATCACCAGGGGAGCTGGCTGGTTGGGATTAAAGGTATCCGGGACATAGACAAGAAATTTGCGGGTTTGCCCGCTGGATCTGATCCGTCCATTGGTCCTGAATTGAGTGAATAAAAAGCCGATCGCGATCAGGATCAGGCAAAATAGGAGCAGCCCTAGGCGCTTTTTATCCGGGTTTTGTTTTTTCTCATCCATAGAAAATCCATTTTTCAGGCCATCAGCTAATAAATGCAATGGTGCTTTGATGGGCCAAATTGTACCGCTGAAAAGCTAATAAATTGATTATACATTGTCAGCTTTGGATATAAAAAAGAGAACTTCGCCTTCGCTAAAAATGGATAAAACTTATGTATAATAAAAATAGCCCTCAAGAATTAAGTCAAATCATCGGGGAAACTGGAGGAGTATCATGAGGAACCATCAGGATCTGAAGGTATTTTCTCTTATCGGTGCTGTTCTCATCTTTACCTTTTTCCTTTCCAGCTGTGCTACCGCTACACCTGTCATCCCGGGCGAACTCCCAGTAGCAGAAGAGCAGAGCCAGGTTGAGGTTCCAGGGGGTTTAATGGCCCTGCCGGATGGCTCCGGGGTGGAACACCCGGTGCTGGTCTTCGACTTCCAGATCCAGTCCCGACTGGTCAACTCCGAGGAATACCAGGAATGTGTCGAAGCTGGTGCCTGTGAGCCTGCCGCTGAGATTCTTCACGCCTATACCCCTGCGGGCGTGTCCTGGTACCAGGCCCAGTCTTACTGCTCCTATCTGGGCGGACGCCTGCCCACAGAAGCAGAACTGACCCGGGCCAGCGGCGGGAGTGAAGACTGCCCGGAGACCGGCGGAAGCCTGGTCGAACAGGAAGGTTTCGGGGAATGGGTCTATGACTGGGATGATCCCGATTATTACAACGGCTCTCTGGTAAGCAATCCCTTTGGTCCTCTGTATGGAGATCTTAAGGTCGCCATGGGTCTGGATCTGTCATCCATCAGCGATGTGATTTGGAAATATTTTGGTGTCTATGACAATGCCGAAATCTATGGCAAGACCAAGTATTACGAAGTTGATTCTTCCTTCGCCAAATATGATGAAGACGATTCTTCCTTTGCCAAATATGATGAAGACGATTCTTCTTTCGCTAAATATGATGAAGATGATTCTTCCTTCGCCAAGTATGATGAAGCTTTTTATCCCAAGATCGAAGAATTGAAAGCCTTTGCCAAATATGATGGGCAACTAGTTATCAAATTCGAAGACGGGAAGTTTTTCATCGGGAATGAGAATGTGGACATGGATAAAGCATCCCCGAATCAGGGTGCATACTTTCCGCGATTGGGCATGCTGCCCGATCAGTTTAATCCACTGGTTGGATTCCGCTGTGTGACCGGGGGCGCGCCCCTGAGCTACGCCCCTATGTGCAAAACCGAAACAGCCCCCTCATGCAGCCTGCCCGCTGAAGAGCTGGAAACCATTTCAGCCCAACTGACGGTGGATAATGGCGTGGATCCCAACTTCAACATCGTTGGCGCCAACTGCCCCCAGGGCAGCACATATGCCCTTACAATTTCCCATGAACTTCCATCAGGCGAGGGAGTAGAAGTAAAAGCTGGTAGCAAAGATTGTGATTGTCAGGAATACAAAGACTATCCCGGCAAACTATACTGCAGCTGCCCTTCCCCCGGCGCTGGACTAATGACTGAGGTTGAGATCTGTAAATCCGGGCAGGAAACCCTGATCCCGATCGATGATTTCTGCCAACCCGGATCAAGCTTTGATCTTCAATCCGGCGTATGCTCCCATGTGGATAGCGCTACACCTCTGATCTTCAGCCTGGTGGGAGGAAGCAGCCGGTGCCGGAGGTTCAGCCTGCCCCAGCGGTCCGGGTCTGCCGGTCCCTAACTATGGCACATTGGGATTGGCTGCTGCCACGGTGGAAGGGATCGCAGAAGCAGATCTGCCGGAAGGCGACCAGTGGGAATTATTCTCGATCAGCGACGGCAGCGGCATGTGCCCGCCAGGGTATGGCTACAGCGCAGAAACCAGCTGCTGCACACCCCTGGTTGAGACAAACTATGACTGCGGCCCAAACGAGTACTTTGATGCGGGAACTAAACAGTGCCTGGCGGTTGGCTGGGATGGCTGCGGCCCCTGCCAGGAATTGAATGATAAGGGATTATGCATTCCCCGTGATACTACAAATATGATCGGCGGACGCTGCAATGTTGGTAATGAGGAAGATAATCCGGTGAGTCGTGATGATTATGGCCGCCCACTGGAAAGTTCAGAGGGCTGCCAGGAAGGCGCTTATCTTGACCCCGGCCTGGGACGCTGCATCGAGACCCGGGATGGCTGCGCCCTGGGTTATTACCTCGATCCTAAAACCAAAACCTGCCGGCCGATCAGCGGCCCGGAAAGCCCCTGCGGGGAAGGATATGTATTTTCCAGCACAACAGGCTGCTGTGCCCCTGGCCCTGGTGTGGAAGGTGTTGAGTATCCGCTCGGTGCCGAAATAATCGATGCCGCATTTCCGGGTATACTCCCCTTCGCTGAAAGTGGCGGTTGCCCAACCAGCCACTTTTATGATGAAGGAAGTGACAGCTGCCTGCTGCTGATGGGCGGGGATTGCCCTCCAGGAACTGGGTCAAATCTGTTTGGATTATGCATTCCGGATATACCCGGGGATTGTCCAGACGGCAGGGATTTTGAACCTACTTCAGGATCATGCCCGCCCAATCCACCTGACCCGGCAACCTGCGTTGGCGATAAGGTTTTTGATGCTTCCACTGGATACTGTGCTGATCCTCCATCTGGTCTGGGAGGGGGACGCGCTGGCGGTGATTGTGATCTTGGGGACCTTGAAACAGTGGATACTTTAGATGAGGATACACCCCAGCTGCAAGAGGCTTGCGCTGGTGCGTCCTCTTATAACCTCGGCACCAAAACCATCCAGAGCCCGGAAGGGATCTTAAGCTGCCTGATCCTGAGCGCGGATAAAACCTTCCGATCTGGCCAGGGTTTTTGTCAGCCTGTAGCAGTGGAGATTCTGATGGAGAGGACTTCTTCACGATAGAATTTGAAGAAGGCAGGGTTGCTTCCATCACCCGCACCTCTCCAGATGTGATCGAACCTGCCACAGCTTCGGAGCCGCCAGTAGAGGCAGTTACATTTTGCTATTCTAGACTACGTCTTTGGACCTCCAGTTGATGCAGGTTCTGAGCCAGGTGATGACGACTGGTCTGAACCTAAAAGTGGATCCCTACCAGGAGGAGCCAAGTGTCAGATCAGCTTGTACATGGACGCCGGTTCGCTGTTTGGCCCCCAGACCTGCACCTCGCTAGGCATGACTGTCCCGGTTTGCGCGACAGCTCCCTCAAGCGGCGGGGGTTCCAATAAGTGCACTGGTCTTGACATGAATAGCTGTGGCATCGAAGCTGGCTGTGGGTGGAACAGCAGCGCGAATCAATGTGACAAATGCAGTGTATTAACTAAAGATGACTGTGAACAAGGCTGGTGGCTGCTTTTATGATGGAGTTACCTGTAAGTCAAATTGAAACAAATAATTAGGGAGATTATTTATTACCTAATAATTTGGAACAAATTGCTGTACTGATCGGTCCATAAACGAATCTCTGGATGATAGTTGTCCAGAGATTCTGTGATTGGCGTGGATCTCCGGGCTATCAAATACAGCCGGGTCCCGGGCCAGGAACATCCACAGGGAGGGCACACCTATCGGATGGTAAGACTGGACAGGGGGAGCGATCAGAACGGGGGTTAAACCCAGCTCCTGGCTGAGCTTCCAGATCACCGGTTTGAGGTCAAGGTAGTTGTTGGAGATGTTGACCGCGATCACGCCGCCCGGCGCCAGATGTTCCAGATAGAGTTCGAATGGCTTCGACGTGTGATCAGATGGGTCGGTACGGAATCACTGCTGAAGGCATCCATCACCAGAAGATCAAATGCCTGGATTTGGCCCTCGATCGGTATTCCTCGTTCCAGCGACAGCCGGGCATCACCGGGCACGATGGTGATCTCCGCTGCACTGTGCTCCAGGTAGCTGAAATATCCATCCTGGCCCAAGCGCCAAATCCATCACCAGGGGATTGATCTCATAAAAACGATAGCTATCTCCCTCCTGGGCCATGGGCGGCTAAAGTGCCGATCCCCAAACCAAGCACACCCACCTTCAGGGGGCTGTCGTGTTGGGGATGGTTGCGGATCATGATGGCAATTCCGCTTCCCCGCCAGAAATAGGCCGTAGGCAGATCCCGTTTATCCGGTGCCAGGCTATTGAAAACCGTGCATGGTTTTGCCATTAATATACTGATAGGCGTCCCGATATTCGGAATAAACCACCTTCGATACCCCGTAAAAATTCCTGTCCTGGTAGAGGAGATTTGCGGAGGGGTTAATAATTCTATATAGAGAAAAGACCAGGAAGGTCATTGTCAGGAGAACAACCGCCCGATCATAAACCTTTCCGCCAGGGCGCTTTGATTTCCAGGGTAGGGTTGAAGAAAGCTCACCACCATCGAGCAAGAGATAGATCAAAACCCAGCCAAGATAAAACTCCCAGTAGCCGTTAAAGATCAGGGGGGCAATCAGGTTTACGAATAATCCGCCCAGGGCTCCACCGATAGAAATGAGAGAGATAGAATTTTGATAATCGGGCTGGATTTCGGCCGAAGGCTGAAGAGTTCTCCCTGGGCGACCATGCAGGCTGAAAACAGGAAGAATCGAGTAGATCATGATCTGCAGAAGGAAATGCAGCCGGGAACCCATCAGGTCATAAATAACCCCGGCAGAGCTGATGGTCAGCAGAAGTGTGAATAATGGCCGGCTGTAAAAACCTTCTCCTGAAAAACTCAGGACAAATGATAAAAGGTAGATCCCCAGCGGTAAGACCCATAATAAAGGGATCGGAGCGACTTCCTGGGTTAGATGGCTGGTGGTTGATAACAGCAGGATTGACGCCGCAGCGCTTAAACCAACCCAGAGCACTGGGTGTGCCCGGGGGATGTTTTCTTCCTCCTGATCCAGGCCCCGGGGGGCTGGAAGGTCTTTGTTAATGTCTTTTGAGCGCATCAGGCGGGATGATCAAGAGGGCTGTGCTGAGGATAAATAACAGGTAACCACAGACCCAAATCCAGGCCTGGGTCTGGAGAGAGAAATTGGGTTCGAATAAAAAAGGGTAGCTGACCAGGGCGATCAGATGATCCTGCATTTGAGAGGGCATATAACCAATAAGGGGATTTTTGTGGGGTGGCGGAGATTAAACCAGGATTGGATCAGGGTGCTGTTGGCAGCTAATCACAAATACCGGAAGCCCGGTGTACAGGATCAATAATTTAATTATTTCCCGGATCGGCTGCCCTGAGTTGATCAGCCTGGAAGTACTATCCGGCACGATCGGAGGTTGTCCTTTGAATGAAATTGAGGCCACTACCAGCAGGGATAATGATTAACAAACCCAGGTGGGATTTTCCATTGTTTTGAGTTTGGTTGGAGCCCGATCAACCAATAGGCGTAGGCATACCCCCCCGTCAGCAGGGTTTGGAAGAATAACAGGATCGTAGACCATACCCCGGAGGTCCCGCCAAACCAGGGCAGAAGGACTTTCCCCATGATGGGCTGAATTTGAAATAACAGGAATGCGGAAAGAAAGACGCTCAGGATAAATATACCGGGGGATGTTTTGTGTTGGTCTCGTGGCATATGTCAGGCAGCAACTGCCTTGTATTTTGAAGGCCTTTTTCTGGCCTATAGCAGCTGCTGTGTTTGGATTTTCCAATCCGATCTGCTGGCTGGCGCAGGTTTTTCCAGTAAATAAGATTCAAATATAGTTATAACATGGACGATATGGGTCCTATGGTATGATTGCGCGAGTAAATTTACCTTATCAGGAGTATTCATTCAATGAAAATTGCAATCTTTGGCGCGACAGGCAGAACTGGAATAGAACTAGTAAAACAAGGCCTTGAGAAAGGGTATGCGGTCACAGCTTTTGTGAGAGATCCTGCCCGGCTGCCGGTTGAGGATAAAAAATTATCCATTGTGGTTGGTGATGTCCTTGATCCCGCCAGCGTGGATCAGGCTGTCAAAGGGCAGGATGCAGTCATCTGCGCCCTGGGCGGCGGAGCTGACCTTAAGAAAACCTCAGTGCGAGCTATTGGCACAATCAACATCATCAGCGGAATGGTTAAACACAAGGTTAATCGGCTGCTGGCTGTAACGGTGATGGGTGCAGGAGAAAGCTGGGATACCCTTTCCCGAATGAACAAGGTTTTCTTTGCTACTGTTTTAAAAAGTGCCCGGGATGACCATGAAGCCCAGGAGTCTGCCATCAAGGAAAGCGGGTTGGATTGGACCATCGTCCGCCCCAGTGGTTTGCAGGATGGACCGCGGACCGGTGTCTATGATTATGGGGAGTTGATCCGGGCCAAAAATTCCACCATAAACCGGGCTGATGTAGCGGATCTGATCATCAAAGAACTGGAGCAAAAAGAATTGATCGGCAAAGCCGTGACAATTACTAATTAGGAAGTTTATCGCTTTGATTATTATCTAAAACCACTCTTTTTACTGAAGAGTGGTTTTTGTTTAAGTGCGGATACTGCTGGCACAGATGAAAGATCGTTTTTTTCACTGAAATACGACTTATTATCGACTAAACTGGTCTTAGTACTGGTGCTGTTTGCAGAACTGTATATCAAACAGGCTTGCATCTTAGTCCGTTTGGACCTTATGATTAGGGTATTCCTGAATGTTATTAGCTTGATGGAAAATCAAATACAGGAGGTAAATACCATGTTATTCGCTCCAAAAGAAAAAGGCCAAGGTCTCGTCGAGTACGCTCTAATTCTTGTTTTAGTTGCAGTTGTAGTGATTGTTATTCTTTCTTTGCTCGGCCCCGCCATCGGCAATATCTTCAGCAACCTCGTCAGCAACATCTAAACGAGCCGTTTATGTTTTAGGCGAGTGGCAGCCCCCTAAGCCATAAAAAAACCGCTATTCAATAGGATAGCGGTTTTATTTTGCGCGGGGGCGGAATTGACTTCTTCCTATTGTGAACACATGACCGAAAGCACAAGCTGGACTTCTTCTCCGTCGATCTCAAAAACCATCACTCCTGTGCCTTCCCAGCGGGACAGGCCTACCACAACTTCCATTTTGCCATCAGCATTAAGATCCCCAATGAATTCAAGGTTATATGTCCAGGGAAATTGATTCTCAATTGTCTCAGAATAATAATCACCCACCAGCTGAACGGTGACCACATCTGATCCAATCACTGTCCGCATTAAAACTACTGAATAATCACGCGGTTCAACATTATGCCCGGTAGGTTCAGCAAATCGCGTCCCATTGATGAAGACTTCATCCGTACCATTCCCTTCAACGTCAACCTTCCAGATCTTATCGATTACCGGGATGGGCATGGAAGGGGCCTGTTCAATCTGCCAGGCTGTAATAGCCCGAAGATAAACTTCAAGATCCGTTGATAATTCCATAGGAATCCGCGGCAGAACAGGCCAGTCACCTGAAACCCCGACAGCACTTTCACTGCCTGAAAATGGATTAAGGGTTATGTAGTGCTGGTCACAGATCGGCTCATAAGCTACTTCTTGTCCTGGAATCGAACCCTGGAAATCAAAAGCGGTATAGAGTTGATACACTGAGTTGATAACCAGATCGTCCGCCACATCTGCCGGGCTCACCCAGCTTCCGTTTTGACTGCCGCCAACCAATAAAAACGAATTTGGCCCCCCTGCTGCTCTGGCAATGATCGGGGCAGGTATGGAAATTAAGGTTTGTGTTTCGGTAGGGGCAGGGGTTGAGGTCTCCGCCATTGTGGGGGAAGGAGAGGGAACAGTTGCAGATGGTATTAGCTCCTGTGTTACCTCAACCACAGTTGGAACTGCTTCGGTTGGGACAGTCTCAGTCTGAATTACCGGAAGATCCCTTTCGCCAGTGTTAACACAAGATGCCATCAGAAGAATGAGAATACAAAACAGCCAACGAGGTTTCATGGGGGATCTCCCTTCATTTCTTAGAAAATGCTCAGATTTAAACCAGAATTTTAGTATAGCATAAGAAAAATCCACCTTTATAGATGGATTTTAGGTGGGAATGGTAGGGGAGATCTACAAGAATGGGAGTATCCAATACGCCATCTCGCGACTCCAATCCAGGGGGATTGGAGATCTCAAACCGGCTATCCTGCTCACTTATCTTAATTTTACCCCCAGTAATTCCTTGTTTTACCAGCCAAAACAGGTAGAGCTGGAGCGTTGTAAGATCTGAAACTAGAAATTCATTTTCTCCAGCTGCCCCATTTATGGTGTATACAAATCCGACCAGGTGCCTTTAAGCAGGTTTTCACATTCCCCTACGGGATCGATCGCTGGGGGAACCACATACGGAACCCATTCCACATATATGTCGGGACCCAGATCGACACCGCAGACTCCTACAGCCTGGTAACCCTGGTAACTTTGGGGACACTTATCCAGAGATTTTTCATCAATTTCCGCACATCCCTGACTTACATCCCCATAATGATTTTCACAGGCATCTTCGGCGTAGCTGATGCAGCTGAACAGGAAATCAAGTGCTGTGGTATCAGAGCCTTCTCTGGCACGGCTATCATGCTCGCCGTAATCCCAGCCGAAGTTGATGCCTTCAATGATTTGACCGTTGTTTTCAATCGTCACCTCGGTATACGCCGTCCCCAGGGGCAGGTACTCATATAATGGATATGAAAACGTGCCTGGGAGCAGGATGACATCGTTGCCAGGATCCTCCGGAATGACGGTGACACAGTACGTTCCCACGGAACCAAAGAAATAGTAATTGCCATCTTTGTCAGTCGGGCCGGATGATGCCGGCATTCCGGGCCCAGACCAGGGACATTCGCCCTGGGCGATATACACTTCTACGCCGGGAATGCCACGTTCCTCCTCGTCCAGTATGCCGTCAGCCAGGACGCCTCCCTCCACAACGACACAGCCTTCCGGCAGATTATCGGGGTCAATAAGACCTCCTGGAAAATCGCATTTATCCTGCCACACACGCCCGGCAATCACCCCCGGCTGATCCTCCGGGATGGGAAGCGTTTGGAACATAAACGGCGGTGGATTCTCAATAAGTAGATCACCAGCAAGTAATTCGACTGTCCAGTAATATTCCCTTTCAATTTCCAAATCAGTATCGATCTGAAACTGGCGCACGTCAGAATCGACCTCTTCAGAGATCACCACTGCGCTGAGTTCTTGATCGGTTCCCACCAGAACGCGGAAACCATCCGGCGTGCAGTCGCCAGCAAAAAACCAGCCCAAATTCGGGGGTCTGCCGGCAAGGGATTCGATGGCGTAGACGGAAGCGCCGTCTTCCGGCTCGATCAAGCGCAGCAAAAAATCGTCCTCCAATGTGCACGTTCCATCCGGTATATCGATGGGAGTCGGGGTTGGGTATTTACAGGATGAAAGCGAAAAGACGACGAATAACAGTAGAAGATAAGATATGGGACAACTCGCCTTGGAGGTATTCATGGGGTCTTCCTCCTTATAATGAACGAACGTTTAGTCAATCTCTACTACCCAGAAACGAGGGAACCAAAAAAAACAATGCCTGGACCAATAGCATTGTTTAATCTCTATATTAGTGGTCTGATTTTTTTGAACCGGGTGTGGACTAGTCTAATAATAGCATATTGGATATGAATTCTCTACGCAGCAGTTGTTTAGATGATTTACCCCTTATAACCAAGAACGGTTTCTCAATTTGAGAAACCGTCCGGTTAGTGGGCGGTATTGGACTCGAACCAACGACCTTTGCGATGTCAACGCAACGCTCTAACCAGCTGAGCTAACCGCCCATCGAGAAAATATTATACAACTTCACCCCTGATTAGGCAATGCTTTCAGAGCCCAAGTACCCTATCTATAAATCCCCTGACATTTTCAGCAACCACATCCGGCTGTTCCAGAGGAAGCATGTGTCCGGCTCCCTTGATCACTTCCATCTCCGCGCTTTTAATCCCTTTGGTAAGGTCCTCAGAAAACCGGATTGGTGTCATTTTATCCTCATCACCCACCATGATCTTGGTGGGTACCTGGACCTGATCCAATTGCCCACTTTGGTCTACCAGATCGCAGGCCCTGAAATCGCCTGCCAGCACGGACGGCCTCAGTTTTAACATCTGCTTTTTTACATTTTCAACAAGAGCTGGCTCGATCCTGGAACTGAATGACCAGTGCATTATCTTATCCACAGCTGTTGGAAATCCAACCTGGGTGGCCAGCTCCTCGATCAGCGACAGATTCACCGGCAGGATTGCCCCCGTGCTCATCAGTATCATTCCGTGCAGCAGCTCGGGGTGATTGATGGCTATCCATAAGGCAATCGCACCGCCCATCGAGTGGCCGCCCAGGATCACTTTGGGTAGGCCCAGTTTCCGCATCCATTCCAGGACAACTTCCCCGTAGTCGGAGATGCGCTGCAGTCCCCGTCCTTTGGATTTTCCGTGACCGGGCAGGTCCGGTACATAAACCCGATAGCCGCTTAAACGCCGCAGCTGTGTGGGCCAGGAAAGGTGGTCTCCTCCCGCGCCGTGGATCAGGATCAGGGTTTTTCGGTCAGGGTCTTCGGCTTGATAGGCCTGAAAATAAAGATCAGCAAGATAAGGCATAGTAGATATATTATATGGCAAAGGGCGACCCGTCGGGCCGCCCCTGGATCACTTTTTAGATAATACAAAAAATTAGATCAATCTTAAACGGTCAGAAGCATCTGGTGTCAGGGGCAGGACTACCTGGATCTGGGTCCCTTCACCGGGAATGGATTTGATGTGGAAAACACCCTGGACCAATTCCGCCCGTTCGCGCATGTTCAACATGCCCAAACTTCCGCGGTCGTCATAGTTGCCCATCACGTCATCCACCAGGAAACCCGCGCCGTCATCTTCAATTTCCAGGAAAGCCAGGTCGGATTGAAGACGCTGAACTTTGACCCAAATGTGTTCTGCTTTGGCGTGTTTCCGAGCGTTGTTGACTGCCTCTTCGGAGATGGTGAAGATCACGGTCTGGGTATTCATGTCCAGCTCATCCACCAGCGCCTTGTCAGTTTCTATGATCACATTCTGTCCAAAGGTTTCCTTGGTCTTTTCGGCCATTGAATTCAGAGCTGCAATCAAACCCTCGGATTCCAATACCAGAGGCCGCAGGGTGAAAAGCATATGGCGCAGCTGCTTCGAAGTCTGGCGAGCAAGTTCTTCCGTTTGATAAAGGGCTTCACCGGCGGCTTTGACATCGCGGTTGAGCAGGTGCCTTGCCCGGCTGATCTGCATGGGAATGGCTGCCACAGTTTGGGTGGGGCCGTCATGTAAAGCCCTGGCCAGGCGGCGCTGGGCTTCGGATTGGATCTTGATGATCTGATCGCGTTCTGCTTTCAGCTCAGAGAAGAGATGGGCGTTTTGCATGGCGATCTGGGCTTGGTGCCCTACTGTGTTGATAATATCCTGGGCTGCATTGGTGAAATAACCTTCGTCCGGATGGCCAAACAACATCACGCCGAAGGTATCCAGCCCTGCCCGGAGGGGAATGCCATAACCGGATTTGCAGGCCCGGAAAGAAATGAAAGATCTAAGTTCCGGATCAGCACCCAGGTTCTCGGTCAACTGTGGATCGCCGGTTTCGATGATCCGCTCCAGCATGCCTTCAATGCCCGGGACACTGGTGGCCATATCCGGACGGGGCAAACCCCGGCCGTAAGCGACCTGAAGATCGGGAACGGTTACTTCTTCTTCTGAAAAGAGTAAGACTGCGCTGATCAATCTATCAGTGTTTAAATTAGAGATCCGCAGAGCCAGGAAAGCGGCATCAAGGCTTTTTTCCAATACCCGGGAATAATTCAGGGTTACGGTAAGGTCCGTGATCAGCGCAAACATGCGCCGGATCCGTTCATCACCTTTTTTATCGTCTTTCTTTTTGGGTTTTGGGAGTGGATCATCGCTCGTTTCCTGTTTGGGAAGCAAAAAATACGCCGCGCTTGCTCCCAAAAGCAGGGCGATCACTGCTGTCAATCCGAGGATGATCCAGAATTCTTGTACTGATACCATATTTAGCTCAGGGACCTTTTAGGTGAATCCCATATATCATAACTCAAAACAGGCAACTTATCACCATGTCAAACTAACATATTAAGGCAGGTTATTCATAAACTTCTCAGCTGCTACTTCTTCGGCAAACAGATTTTCCAGGATCGGGATCAATTTATTGACCGCCATGGCCCGGTGGCTCAATCCGTTCTTCTGCTCCGTGGTCAGTTCGGCCATGGTCAGCCCGGTATGCTCCAGGCGGAAGATCCTGTCATATCCAAAACCGCCGTGACCGCGTCCTTCCGGGATGATAGTACCCGGGCAGGACCCCGTGGTGACGATCGGTGATCCTTCTGGACCCACCAGGGCAACTGTACATACAAAGGACGCTTTCCAGGGCTGGGGAGTTCCCTCCAGATTCTGGATCAGATATTGCCGCCGATCTTTGTCAGTAGCATCTGGTTGAGGTGCATAACGGGCAGAAAATAATCCGGGTGCACCACCCAGGGCTTCAACTTCCAGCCCTGTATCGTCCGCCAAGGTCCATATCTTGGCAGCATCCGCAAAGATAGCTGCCTTGAGAACCGCATTCTCCAGGTAGTTCAGTCCTCTTTCCTGGACATCTAGCTCCAGATCGAGGTCTGTGGGTGAAAGCAAGTCAAGATTAAGGACACTTAACAGCGACCGCAACTCAGCCAGCTTCCCTTGATTATTGGTCGCCAGTAATAATTTAATCATATAGTTTTCCGTCCTAATTACCCTGATTTTAGTTGATAAAAAAATCTGGTGCTTAAGAAAAACGTTAGGTTAAGTGAATGTAAGGAGCTGGCTTGAGGTAAAATTGGTTTAATACTAACAAGATAGATAACCTATGCCAACTAATTTACCTGCCGACTACTTTAATGCTGAGGAGCGCTTCCGGTCTGCCACCACGACGGAAGACAAGATCAAATATCTGGAAGAGATGATGGGTACTATCCCCAAACACAAGGGGACTGACCATCTCAGGGCTGATCTGCGTAAAAAACTATCCAAACTGAAATCTGCTGCCACCTCAAAAAAGACCTCAAAAAAACAGGTTTCACCCTACCATATCAACAAAGAAGGAGCAGGGCAGATCATCATCATTGGCACTACCAACGTGGGTAAATCCAGCCTGGTGGCCAACCAGACAAACGCCGATCCTGAAGTATCCCACGTACCATTTACTACCTGGACCCCTATGCCAGGCATGATGATGATCGATAATATTCAGGTCCAGGTGATCGATACACCACCTATCAGTGAAGAATATATTGATCCCGAGTTTCTGAATTTGATCCGCAGGGTAGATCTGTTGTTGATCATGATCGATCTGCATGCCGACCCGGTTCAGCAGCTGGAGTTTGTCTATCAAAAATTGCAGGAAAACCGCATCGCTCCCAAATATTTGGAAGGACAGATCGAAGTTGAGGGATTTTTGCTGCATGTGCCTACGCTGGTGGTAGTGAATAAATTCGATGATGAGGAATATGAGGAACATTATCAGATCTTCAAAGAGCTGCTGGGCCAGGACTATCCCATGGTGCCGGTCTCTGTCAAGACCGGGCATAATATTGATACACTCAAAAATACGATCTTTGAAAAGCTGGGCGTGATCCGGGTTTATTCCAAAGCGCCCGGCAAAGAAGTCGACAGATCAGCGCCCTTTGTGGTGGAGAATGGCATCCGGCTGGATGATTTTGCGGGTAAGGTGCACAAGGATTTCCAGGAAAATCTCAAGTCAGCCAAGATCTGGGGGACCAGTGCGGACTTCCCGGGCCAGATGGTCAGCCGGGACCATGTCCTGGAGGATGAGGATGTGGTGGAGCTGCAGATTTAGGGGATGCTGCGCATGCTGACCGAGGATGTGGGACAGAAGACGGAAGAACATACTGAATTGTCATTAAGAGGACCCCGAGTACTTCGCTCTGCTCTGCATAAATTCCGTCGAGGGGGACGAAGCAATCTCCTGCTAAGAACTGGATTTACCAGGGTCAGCTGCGCTTTTTCGTTCCTGGTTGTTGGATTCACTGCGATTGTGTCACATCTGCTTGCCCAGTCTCGTAATGAAAGACATCCATGATATGATGTAGTGATCATGAAACTCTCACGAAAAACCTGGATCCAAATATCAACTACAACCCTGATCAGAACGGTCACGAATACCGGGTTCCGGATGGTATTTCCCTTCCAGCCTATGTTAATGGAAGGGTTTGGGAATCAGCTTGGTGACCATCACCCGCATGTACGCAGGCCAATCCCTGGTGGGAATCATCAGCCCCGTTTTTGGCATCCCTGGCGGATACCCGGGGCCGCAGAACCGGTATGCTGGCAGGTTTGATCCTGTTTTGCCTGGGCACATTATTGGTCAGTATCATTCCTACCAGCCTGGGTTTTTTATTCTTCCTGATCCTTTCCATGTTAGGCAAAGCGATCTTTGATCCTTCCCTGCAGGCTTTCTTTGGGGATACGATTCCCTTTGAACGTCGTGGATTTGTACTGGGCATCACAGAAACCAGCTGGTCTTTATCCTTTTTCCTGGGTGTTCCAGCTGAGGTATTCCTGATGAGTAGATTGGGCTTGCTATCGCCCTTCCTGTTTTTGACCGTGTTAGGTGTTTTGTCCTTCCTGGCGATTTTGATTTTTATACCCGCGGATATTCCTTCGCAAAATCTGACCAGGGCATCCTGGAGAATTTCGGGACTGGTTTTGAGATCCGGTACTGCGATGGCAGGGTTGACAGTGATGCTGTTGATCTGCACAGCCAATCAATTGGTAAATGTTGTCTTTGGTGTGTGGTTGAACCAATCATTTGGACTCCAGATCGCTGCTTTGGGAGGCGCATCTGCTCTGATCGGTATCGCCGAGCTGGTTGGAGAAGGCGGAGTCAGCGCTTTTGCAGACCGGATCGGCACCCGAAAAGCGGTCTTTTATGGTTTGATCGCCAGTGTCCTTGCCTGTGCGGTCCTTCCCCTGATTGGCGGCACAAGCGTGGGCGCCTATATCGGTCTATTCCTTTTTTATCTAACTTTTGAATTTGCGATCGTCAGCCTGATTCCCATGATGACGGGGGTGCTGCCGGAAGCGCGGGGGACTGTGATGGCATTAAATATCGCCAGCGCAAACCTCGGAAGAGGCCTTGGTTCATTGATCGCAGCGCCTATTTTTCTGGGGGGATTCTGGATGAATTCCCTGGCTGCCGCAATCGTAAACCTGCTGGCGATACTTGTCTTGCGATATGTAATTGTTCAGGACCAGAAGTAGGTTTACTCGATCGGCAGATCCTCCAGTTCTTTCACCATCCCATCGATCACATCAAATCCACCCTGCCAGAAATCCTGGCTGGCAATATCGATCCCGGATTCAGCCAGGATGGCTGCCGGGGCTTTGGATCCGCCGGCTTCCAGGATCTTGATGTAGCCTGGTTTAAAGCTGTCGCCTTCTTTTTTATAGCGCTGATAAAGCGACAGGACCAGAAGCTGGCCAAATGCGTAGGCATAGACATAAAACGGTGTGTGATAGAAGTGTGGGATAGAGACCCATTCCCAGCGGAATTCATCACTGATCGAAACCGCATTCCCAAACTGGGTTTTGAGGTTATTCATATACATCTCGGACAGATCATCGATAATGGCTCCGTCCTGGATCATTTTGTGAGCTTCGCGTTCAAAGAGGGCAAAGAATGACTGCCGCATAATGGTTGCATAGGCATCGTCTACCTGTTTGAAGAGTATATCCCGCCGCACAGCCGGGTCCTCTTCCTGGGAGAGCAGTTTATCGATTAACAACATCTCTCCAAAAGTAGAGGCGTTTTCAGCCAGGGGCAGGGAGGAATGATAGGTAAAGGCGCTGTGGTCCGCTGCCAGCAGGGCGTGGATGCCGTGGCCGAGTTCGTGGGCCATAGTGGCTACAGAGTCTGCGGTGCCCTGATAGTTTAATAATACCCAGGGAGAGAGGTCTTTGTCCACAGACCAGCAGAAGGCGCCGCCGCGTTTACCTTTGCGAACTTCGGAGTCTACATGGCCGTCGGCGATGATCTTTTCTGCCAGGTCAGCAACCCGGGGATCGAAGGTCTGGAAGGAATCCAGAACCATATCCACAGCTTCCTGGTAGGTATAGGTCTTGTCAGCCTGGGCTACGGGTGCGTAGATGTCATACCGCCGGAACTGGTCAGTTTTAAGCCAGTTCTTTTTCAGGTCGAAGAAACGCTGAAATACCGGCGCGTTTTTGACGCAAACATCCAGAAGCGCGTCTACGGCTACATCGGGAACATCGTTGCGCAGGTTGCGAACGGAGATCGGACTGGGATATTTCCGCAGGTCGATATTCTCATTGGCCCAATCGCGCACAACGGTCTGATAGATTTGCCCCAGGATGGGGCCATCATCGCCATAAACTTGATAGAGTTCCTGGTAAATAGCTGCTCGCAGGTCCGGATCGTGATGGCGGGCATAAACCATCAATTCACCCCGGGTCATGTCCTTCTTTTCTCCATCCACTTCTACTTTAAAAGTATAGCGATTGGTGATCGAGTCATACAGGGTGATCAGGGCGCTGAAACCGGTCACGTTTTTGATGTTAAGGATCTTTTCTTCCGATTCAGTCAGGGTATGTGGGGTAAAGTGGCGCATTTCTTCCAGCCAGTATTTCAAATCGCCGGATGCTGCCATCAGCCGATCTGCAGTCATCTGGTCAAGTTCTTTCCACCACAGGCTGAAGAAAAGGGTCTTGTTCTGGAGGCCGACCAGGAACTGCTCGATTCGGGCTTGAAGAGCCTGGGCGTCCTGATCCTGAGTATCGGAGGCGAACCATAAACCAGCAAAACCATACAGGCGGCTGCTCAGTTTTGTAATCCCTTCCAGGTCAGTAACGATCTTAAGAAAGTCACCTTCGTCAATTTCAACGTCCAGTTCAGGCCGCAGTTTCTCGAATGCCGTGATGGATTCTTCGAGTCCATTCATGGCATCCTTGAATTCCGGGGCCTCATGGCCTGGAAAAAGGGCATCTAAACTCCACCGATCCTGTTTGTAAGCTGCTGTCATGGGTATCTCACTTTACTAAAAATATGGGTTGTTTAATGAAATTTTTTCTTAGGTTTAGCGATTATACATCATCAACCGCCGAGTGTCCAAAAAAAGGTTCTTAAGGACCGGGTGTAGACCACCCGGATGTGTGGGAGCCATGCTCCCGAGCGAAGGCGTGAGGTGCAAGAGCTGATACTCATTCCTTGAGCTTGATATTTCATAATGGATTTCTCGTTTCACTCGGAATGACAATTTAGGTTAATATGCGCAAATATATTTTTGCCGCGGTCTAAGAGCCATCCCCCGCATGTTATAATTTTCGGATAGTTTTCAATCATTTTTTGGGTTGATTTTGAGGTAATTATTGATCCTGATCTAACAGGACTGCAGGAGTTATTATGACTGAAGCTTTAGATTTCCAATCCCTGATCATGGCCCTGGAAAAATTCTGGGCTGATAATGGTTGTTTGATCTGGCAGCCCTACCACACTGAGGTAGGCGCGGGGACGATGAACCCGGCCACATCTTTGCGGGTTTTAGGTCCTGAACCCTGGAATGTCGGTTATGTGGAACCCTCCATCCGGCCGGATGATGGCCGCTATGGAGAGAACCCCAACCGCTTTTATCAGCATACTCAATACCAGGTGATCTTAAAACCTGATCCGGGCAACCCCCAGGAGCTGTATCTGAAATCCCTGGAAGCGCTGGGTATCGATCCAGCGGTGCAGGACATACGATTTGTGGAGGATAACTGGAAATCACCAGCCCTGGGTGCCTGGGGTTTGGGCTGGGAAGTGTGGTTAAACGGGTTGGAAATTACGCAGTTCACCTACTTCCAGCAGTCTGGCGGACAAGCCCTGGACCCGGTGTCTGTTGAGCTGACCTATGGGTTGGAGCGGATTGCCATGGCTTTGCAGGGTGTGCGTGATTTTAAGAATATTCGCTGGAATGATACCTATACCTATGGGGATGTCCAGCTGCAAAGCGAACAGCAGTTTAGTAAATATGCTTTTGAGCTTGCGAATGTGGAAAATATGCGGGAAATGTACCGCCTCTACGAGGAAGAAGCAGATCGATGCCTTAAAGAGAGCCAGGTACTTCCTGCCCATGACTATGTCCTGAAATGTTCCCATATCTTTAACCTGCTTGATACCCGGGGAGCGATAGGGGTTACGGAAAGAGCGGGTTATTTCCACCGCATGCGGGACCTTTCCCGCAAGGTGGCGGATGCCTACCTGGAAGAACGCCAGCAAATGGAATTCCCCTGGCTGGACACAGCCCCTGCAGAAAGTGCTGGGGATAAGAAGGCCTCCAGTGGCACATATCCTTCCACGCCAGCTCCCTTTGTTTTGGAGATTGGCACCGAAGAACTGCCTTCTGATGATGTTGAAGATGCCCTGGAGCAGCTGACAGAGAAGCTGCCTGCTGTTCTGAAAGATTTAAGGCTCGAATTTGATGGATTGGAAGTGCTGGCCACTCCCCGGCGCCTGGTTATCCAGATCGATAAACTGGCTGACAGGCAGGAAGATCTGGAACAGATCGTTAAAGGTCCTCCTCAAGAACGGGCCTATGATGAAAATGGAAAACCCACCCGGGCAGCAGAAGGATTTGCGGCTTCCAAAGGTGTTTCTGTAGAGGACCTGGAAATTCAAGAGATCGACGGTGGAAAATATGTTGTGGCTGTAGAGCAGAAAACCGGATTGCCGGCTCATGAAGTCCTTTCCGGCGCCCTGCCCGAGATCATCCGATCGGTTCGATTCGGACAATCCATGCGCTGGAACGATCCTGTGCTGGCATTTTCCCGGCCGATCCGCTGGCTGTTGGCTCTTCACGGTGAAGCGCCTGTTGAGTTCTCCTATGCGGGGTTGACGGCCAAACCCTTTACCCGGGGTCTGAGGTTTATTGATGGAGGAAAAGAAATTGCTGTTGACTCAGTCAAAAGTTATAAATCCATCTTAATAAAACAAGGGATCTTGCTGGATCAGAACCAGCGCCGCCAGCGAATTAAAGGTGATCTGGATGCCCTGGCTGCTAAAGTCGGCGGTGTGGTGAGTGAGGATGAGGCCTTATTAACTGAGGTGACTCACCTGGTTGAGGCGCCAACTGCTTTACTTGGTGAATTCGATTCAGCTTTTCTGGATTTGCCGCGTGAGGTGCTGATCTCGGTCATGAAAAAACATCAGCGTTATTTCCCGGTTGAAAAGGATGATAAACTCCTGCCGTATTTCATCACTATTGCTAACAAACCATCCAAAGAAAATGAATACCCTGAGATGCCTCTGATCACTGAAGGTAACGCTGATGTGATCCTGGCTCGTTTTGCGGATGCCAAATATTTTGTAAAGGCAGATCTGGAAAAGAAACTGGCCGAATATATACCGGCATTGGATCTGCTGACCTTCCAGGTTGACCTGGGTTCTATGGGAGACAAAACCAAAAGGATCCGGAAGCTGGTTGATGAGCTGGCTCCTCTGCTGGATCTTTCCGGGGACGATCTCAATACCACCCGCCGGGCAGCTGAACTTTGCAAGGCAGACCTGGCAACCCAGATGGTTGTGGAAATGACCTCTCTGCAGGGAGTGATGGGCTACTATTATGCCAAGAATTCCGGTGAGGACGACGCCACCGCTGCTGCCATCCGGGAACATTATCACCCTGCATCTGCAGGTGATCCGGCACCCAGGACCAAGGCCGGACTGGTAGTAGGACTGGCAGACAAGCTGGATTCGCTGGCAGGTTTATTTGCCGCAGGACTTGCGCCAACCGGCAGCAAGGATCCCTTCGCCCAGCGAAGGGCTGCGCTGGGCCTTGTGGGCAACTTGATCAGTTGGAACCAGGACCTCGATTTAAAGCAGGCCCTGGACAAAGCCATCCAGGAACTACCCATTAAGATGGAAGTCGAAACGCGGGAAGCCTGCCTGTTGTTCATCAGCGACCGTTTGCATAATTACCTCCGCGACCAGGGATATGCCCATGATGTTGTGGATGCTGTAGTGACCGCCCAGGGGCACAACCCCGCCGGTGCATTCCGGGCAGTGAAAATTCTGTCGGAACGGATCAAAACCAAGGATTGGGAACTGACCCTGGATTCATTTGCCCGCTGCGTGCGTATCACTCGCGATCTGGAAAAGGTATATGCAGTTGATGGCAAACTCTTTAAGGAAGACGCAGAAATAAACTTAAATAAAATGGTCGAACAAGCTGCCAGGGTGGATTTGGCCCCCGGGGATCTGGGGGGATTTTTTGAATTATTCGATCCCTTGATCCCCTTGATCACAGATTTCTTTGATAATGTGTTAGTGATGGATGAGGATCAAACCCTGCGGGAAAATCGCCTGGGGCTGCTGCAGATCATTTCCGGTTTTGCTGATGGCATCCTTGACCTGACCCGCCTGGAAGGTTTTTAGAAAAAAACTGAAATAAATGAACCTCAGTATCCACCCTCTGTCCAGGCGGACGAAAAGAGGGTGGATTTTTAATATAGAAGTATCATTGAGCTTGGTATAATCGTGTCTAACCCTTCTCATCGTGGTGAAATCTATGAGCGTAACAGACGAAATCAAAGATCGGATTGATATCGTGGACTTAGTGTCCGAGAGTGTAGAAATGCGTCGTGCGGGCCGGAATTTTACCGGCTTCTGTCCCTTTCACCATAACGTGAATACTCCTTCTTTTGTTGTTTTTCCTGATACCCAAACCTGGAAATGTTTTGGCGAATGTGACGAAGGCGGTGATGTATTTAACTACGTGATGAAAAAGGAAGGCTGGGAGTTCGCCGAAGCCCTTCGCAATCTGGCTGACCGAGCTGGCATAGAACTTAAACCTCTCACCCCGGAAGCCAAAGAAGAGCAGGAAGAAGGGGAGCGGTTGAGGACTCTGCTGGAAGAGGCGGTGGCTTTCTATCGCCATAATCTTCTGAATACAGAGGCTGGAAAAATCGCCCTGGCATATCTGGATCAGCGTGGAATCAAAGCGGAAACCATTGAAGCTTTTGGATTGGGATTTGCTCCTAAAACTTGGGAGGCGGCTTTGCAGCACTTCCAGGCCAAAGGTTACAGCAACACAGAGATCCGGGACGCTGGCCTGGTCACGGAAAAAGATGATGGCGGCTTATACGATCGCTTCCGCTATCGGCTGATGATCCCCATCCGCAACAGGAATGGGAAAATGGCCGGTTTTGGTGCCCGGGTGTTGGATCCGGACGATGTGCCTAAATATCTCAATTCCCCCCAGACGCCGGTCTTTGATAAAAGCCGCTTATTATTTGGATTGGATACTGCCCGCAAGAACATCCGTGAAATGGATCAAGTGGTGATTGTGGAAGGCTATATGGGCGTAATAGGCCCCTATCAGCATGGATTTCGTAATATTGTGGCCCAGATGGGAACTGCTTTAACAGAATATCAACTGGGAATCCTGAAAAAGTACACTGGAAAATTCATTCTCGCTCTGGATAGCGATACTGCTGGCCAGAAGGCCACCCTACGGGGTTTGAATATCGCCCGGGAAGCACTGGATCGCACACCGGAGATCGTCTTTGATGCCCGCGGATTGATTCACCAGGAGGGCCGGTTAAAAGCTGATATCCGGGTGCTGAGTTTGCCTCCCGGTATGGATCCGGATGACGTGACTCACCAGGATCCAGACCAGTTCCAGCAGCTGATCAACGAAGCCAAACCGGTGGTTGCCCATGTGATGGCAGCCCTGGCCCAGGACCAGGATCTAAATGATCCCAAAGTAAAAAGTGATATAGCTACCCAGGTTTTGCCGCTGATAGATGATCTGCTCAATCCGATTGAACGGGATGCGTATTTTCAGCGTTTATCCCGCATGCTGGAGATCAACGAGAATACACTGGTTAGTTTTCGTCCGGAAAGGAAAAGGCGCCGCCCAGCAGCTAGGGTGCGCCAGGAAAATCTCCCTCCAAAAGACCCATCAATCAGGAAAGTAGGCCGCCGGGAAGGGCAAGCCTACGAAAAACACTGTGTGGGTATCCTGCTGCGAGAACCTGAATTGATCTACAAGGTCGATCGGGCATTAAGCAGAGATGGATTGATCCGTTTTGATGAAAAGGATTTCCAGAATACGGATTTCCAGATCCTGGTGAAATATATCAGGGAAGCTATCAAGCAGGCAGATGAAGAGCCATGTGATTATCTCATCAACAAACTCCCCGAGGACTTCATTGAGATAGTTGATGAGCTGCTGGACTTTACCAAAGACCTGGATGCCAAGTCTGATAGGGTCCTGGATGATCTGATGAGAGCTTTTTTGAACCTGCGCAAGTGGCAAATCATCAAACAGAACGACCATTACAGGTATCTGCAGGAAAATAACCATGAAAATGGAGATTTTATTGCTTCGGAATATCAGAAAAATATCTCCCAAAATTTACAAGAAAAGCATAAAATAGATAAAGCGATGCAACGTTATACCAGTCGGACCGCAACTTTCGATTCCTGACGAGTCGAAAGCCCATTACCAGTATGTTTAACAGCTTGCCAATCCTGACCTAATTTAGGGAGAAGGCCAATGCAGCAGGAACATACGATCCCGGAAGCTGAAGGCGCTAATCACAGTGCTGCTGTGCGTGATGATCCTGTTCAGATGTACCTGAACGACATCGGGACTATTGATCTTTTGGATGTGCATCAGGAGTTCTGGTTGGGCGCCCGTTTGCTTTCTACCAGGAGAATGGACCGCCTGAGAAGGGAACACCCCCAGGTCGAAACTGATAACCCCAAAGAAAGTGATCTATATACTGCTATTTATGATGACCTCCGGGTGAATTTTCGCAGGATCAAAGAGGATGTTAAACGCTTAAAGATGGAATGTCCCGATTGGTTCTTAATCATTAATGAAGCCCGGGCACTGCGGACTTCCTGGTTCCTGGATCCGCCATCCTACACTCGGGAATATCTTGATAATGGCCTGTGGGGGGAAAATGAAGAATGGGGCAGTGTTGCTCGCAATATCTTCCACTTTTTTGTGGCATTCTATTCTTTCCCGGACCAGGTTGCCAGCTGGCTGATGGATCATCTGGCAGAAAAGAACAACCTGCCTACCGTAAAAAAATTCCAGGCTAAACTGCCATCGGACGAGGAGCTGCAAATTGAGACTGAAGATCTCTGGAGCCGCTATTACGAAGCTTATAACGCCCTCATCCGCCGCAACCTGAAACTTGTTGTCAGTGTAGCTAAACACTACATTGGGAGAGGTAACTCCTTCCTTGATCTGATCCAGGAAGGCAATGTTGGGCTTTTACGGGCGGTGTCCAAATTTGACCCGACCCGTGGTTTTAAATTCAGCACGTATGCAACCTGGTGGATTCGCCAATCAGTAAGCCGCTCGATTGCTGACCAGGCCCGAACCATCCGAATCCCTGTCCATGTTTTTGAAACAGTCACTCAACTGCTGCGTATCCGCCGCCGGCTGACCCAGGAATTGGAGCACGAACCAACCTTAAAAGAGATTGCCCTGGAAACGGACTATATGAGCGCCGCGGATAAAAAAGCCATTAAGGATATCCTTCGCGATAAAGATACTTTGCCCCCGGACTTGCTCCGGATCTGGCGTGAAGCCACCGGCAAAGTTCACCGCTACCTGCGGGCAGCGGAAGATCCCATGTCATTGGATCGCCCTGTGGGAGACGAGGAAGATAATCAGCTGGAAGATTTTATCCAGGATGAGGATGCTGCCTCCCCGATAGAAGCCACTGCAATGGAGATGATGAGAGAGCAGCTTGATAAAGCGCTTGATAATCTCTCTGTCCGTGAGCGTCAGGTCCTGGAATTGAGATTTGGTCTGATGGACGGTAAGGTCCATACCCTGGAAGAAGTGGGGGCGTATTTTGATGTCACCCGTGAACGTATCCGCCAGATCGAGGCCACAGCTTTGCGCAAACTGCGCAGCCCCAATGTATCCTATAAATTGGAAGATTATGTCGACTGAGGTAGATGGGGGAATGTCAATTTATGGGATGGCTTGATGATTAAGCGCTTGGGCAACTTTTTTGTTTTGGCAGGTTTGATCTGTTTGGTTATCTTTTTCACCTCCTCTGCTTTTTTGTTTGAAGATGCCTGGTTCCTGTTAGGGGGAATAGGATGTACATCTTTCGGTTTGTTATTAAGGAGGGCTTCTCATTCCAGGAGAGACCGCCAGAAAAGAAAAAACCGCAGGCACCGCCGGGAGAAGGATGTGGAGGATGAATAGGATCCCTCCCCGCCGCCTGAGCGAAAATGGTCCTCTGTTGATATTTGCACACGCCAATGGTTATCCACCTGAAGCGTATCGGACCTTCCTGGAACCGATCCTTGAGGATCACCAGGTATTCTCCCTCTATTTAAGATCATTCTGGCCCGGCACAAACCCAAATGAAATGCGGGATTGGCGGACATTCAGAGATGACTATATTCCCGAAGTAAAATCGATAATTGAGAAATTTGGAGGACAGGAGCGCTCAACCGGTCAGCTGATAGGGGTGGGCCATTCATTGGGAGCAATGACTACTCTTATGGCAGCTATTCAGGACCCTTCCCTGTTCCAACTGCTGGTGTTGATAGAACCGGTCCTGTTTCCACGCTTAAGAGGTATAACAATGCGCCTGCTGGCGCCTATTAAAGTACTTAACCGATTCCATCCGTTAATCCGGGGAACCTTGAGGAGGAAAACGCGGTTTGATTCCCGGGAAACCATGTACCAGAACTATCGGGTTAAACCAGTCTTCTCTGGATTATCTGATCAGGTACTGGGTGATTATGTAGGTGGATTGGCTGTTGATCTTCCGGAAGGGGGAGTCGGACTGAAATACAGCCCAGCCTGGGAAGCGCGTATTTATGAAACCGGCGGGATCGCGGACTGGGTTGTCTGGCGGAATCTCAATCAAGTACAGTGCCCTGTTCTTGTCATCCGGGGTGAATTTACCTATTCTCTCTTTGACAGGGTATTTGAGCAGATGATAAAAAAATTGCCCAAAGGGGAAGCCTGTACGATGGCAGGCGGAGGCCATCTTGTCCCCTTGGAACAGCCCCAAAAAACAGCACAAGTGGTTTTAGATTTTTTGAACAGGAATAGCTAATGTTAGAGATAGGAAGCGGTTTCCTCAGAAGGAAACCGCTTCCTGAATGCTTGGTTTGTTGTTTCGCTCCTGCCTTGCAATGAGGAGGGTGATTGATGCTACAATTAGGATGTTAATTTTAGGATAATCGATTGCCTATGTTTATTCTCGCTATTTCCCCGATCCTGGTAATTTTGATCCTTATGGTTGGTTTTCGATGGAAAGCCTCCCGGGCCGGTGGTTTGGGCTACCTGACAGCGCTGCTGATATCATGGATCTGGTTTGGAATAAATCTTGATACCCTGGCCTATGCCCATGCCAAAGCGGTTTTCCTGATCATGGATGTGTTATTGATCATCTGGACTGCCTTCTTGTTGTATCGGGTTGTCGCAGAAGCAGGTGGGATCGAGATTCTGAGCGAGACTCTCCCACATTTGACATCAGATAAAGGCATGCAAGCGTTGTTGATAGGCTGGATTTTTGCTTCCTTTTTGCAGGGTGTGGGCGGCTTTGGCGTACCAACAGCAGTGATTGCCCCAATCCTGGTGGGGCTGGGTTTTTCACCGTTGAACGCGGTGGTGATCCCCTCCCTGGGACATACCTGGGCGGTCACCTTTGGCTCTTTGGGTGCTTCCTTTAACGCCATGATGGCTGCAACTGGCTTGGGCTGGGAAGCCCTGGCTCCAGCTGCGGGGATCTTTCTGGGTATAACCGGCTTGCTGGTGGGAATCGCTGTTGCCTGGGTGGTCGGTGGTTGGGGAACGCTCCGCCGCTTATGGCTGCCTCTTTTGATCATCGCTCTGGGTATGTCCACAGCCCAATATATAACAGTGACTCTGGGACTGTGGAATATTGGGGGATTGATGGGCGGCACGGCAGGTTTGATCATTGGCATACCCCTGGCCTGGTTCTACCGAGGAAAAGCCAGCTCTATTGGAAAGATCAACTGGCGTGAGCTGTTGATCTCTCTCGCAGGTTATGGTGTGCTGGTCTTTCTAACGCTGATCATTCAATTGGTCCCGCCTGTGAAGGAATTTCTCAGCCAGGTGAAATTGGGTTTTGTTTTTCCGGAAACTACCACAACGGCCGGATTTGTGGTTCCGGCAGGACCCGGCAGACAGTTATACATTTTCCGCCATGCGGGTATGATCTTGCTGATCTCTTCTCTGTCTGCTTATTTGATCTTCAAGAAAGCAGGCTGGTATAAACAGGGGGCGCTGGGGAGGATCATTAACAGCACGGGTTCCCGTGTGATCGGTTCCAGTGTTGGCATTACATCAATCGTTATGATGGCGGTGATTATGCAGCACGCGGGTATGACAGATACCCTGGCGCAGGGATTTTCAAAAACTATTGGTTTGTTCTATCCAGTCGTTGCGCCCTGGTTGGGCGCTTTAGGGGCAGTGATGACCGGCAGTAATGCCAATTCCAACCTTGTCTTTTCAGCCTTGCAGCTTAGAACGGCTGAGATTCTTGGTGCTTCCGGCGGCGATCATCCTGGCAGCCCAGACCACAGGTGGAGCGCTTGGCTCAGTGGCTGCGCCGACAAAAGTGATCGTGGGAGCGAGCACGGCTGGATTGGAAGGAAAAGAGGGAGAAATCCTGCGTAAATTACTGCCGATTATTGGAATTTTGCTGCTGGCCATCAGCTTGATCACAGCACTGGCGGTCTACCTGTTATGAAAAAGATCACGCTCTTATTGAAATCTAATCCAGCTCTACTGTATCTGGTGATTTTCTTGTTATTGATAGTGCCAGCTCTTTTATTATTCCCGGCAGCTGAAGCGGACTCTCAGGTAGGGATGGCAGTGCTGCTGAGTTTAGTGATTCTTGCCAATCTGGCCAGTATGTTTTTCTAGGATCCCAGGTAATTAACAACTTGATGGCTTCATCTAAGGACCAGCTACGCGGGAAATCATTTTATTTCCCGCGAATTAATTCTGTTATCAGGAAAAACGTAGATATGATCTCATCATTTAAAACCAGCTGGCAATCCCTAATATTTGTCTTTATCCAGTTTTTCTGCTTGTTTTTTATTGGCCTGACCGGACCATTATTTCCCGATTCCACCCTGCTGTTAGGAATTGAGCTTCTGGGTTTGGGTCTGGGTTTCTGGGCAGTGGCAGCCATGCGAGTCGGTAATTTCAATATCGCTCCTGAGCCATTAACATGGAGCAAATTTGTAGCGAGAGGTCCTTATCAGCTGATTCGCCATCCGATGTACCTGGCTTTACTGGTAACCACAATTCCTCTGGTAATTGCTGATTTTTCCTTCGTCCGCCTGGGAATCTGGATCATGCTGCTTGTAAATTTGCTCTTGAAGATGGGATTTGAAGAAAAAATGCTTCTGGTCAGGTTTTCTGATTATAAGAGTTATATCGAGGGGACTGCCAGGATCCTCCCTGGCATATACTGATCTTGTAACTTGCAAACAAAAAACCAACTTCGACATCGTACGCCAAACTACGACAATTTCCATCCTGATAGTATTTGAGAGAGTAGAAGACCATAATTGGTAATGTCACCAGTTATAATGGAAATTGTTGGATCTCTACTAGAAGGATTGTGATTTATGCGGGAAGTCGCCATTTTAGGTATTGGACAGGTGCCGGTTGGAGAACATTGGGGTAAACGCCTGGTTGAATTAGCCGGGGATGCGGTGTTTGCTGCTTTGGAAGACGCTGAACTTAAACGGGTTGAAGCGCTCTATGTAGGAAATATGATGGCCGGCCAACTGGATAAACAAAGCCACCTGGGAGCCATGATCGCTGATTGGATTGGTTTCCGCGGCATTGAAGCCATGACCGTGGAAGCTGCCTGCGCCTCTGGCGCCCTGGCATTAAGAACTGCTATGGTGGCTGTTGGATCAGGATTGGTGTCCAGTGCCCTGGCTGTTGGGGTTGAAAAGATGACTGATACTTCACCCCGGGAAACAACTGCAGCTCTGGCTACAGCTGCCAGCGCGGATTGGGAAGCTATCCACGGAGTGACATTTGTGGGTTTGAATGCCTTGATCATGCGCCGATATATGTATGAATACGGCTGGAAACATGAGGATTTTGCTCCATTTTCGATCAATGCCCATGCAAACGGAGCCAAAAATCCCAATGCTCGTTTTCAATCTCCTATAACTGAAGAAATATATAAAAATGCAACCATGATAGCGGACCCGATCAACTTGATGGACGCCTCTCCCATCGGTGATGGTGCAGCGGCCGCAATCGTGGTTCCGGCAGACCTGATCAAAGGTCAAAAAGGAAAACCGATCATTAAGATCGCTGGTTCAGCAGTGGCAACAGACAGCCTGGCTGTCCATGACCGGCATGATCCTCTCTGGCTCTCGGCGGCGGAAAAATCCGCTGCAGAAGCATACCGCCAGGCGGGAGTTGAACCGGAAGGGATCGACTTTTTTGAAATTCATGATGCTTTTTCGATCATGGCCGCCCTTTCCCTGGAAGCCTGCGGTTTTGCGGAAAGAGGCCAGGGACCACGGCTGGCTTTGGATGGTGAAATCACTCCGGATGGTAAACTTCCTCTGTCCACCATGGGTGGACTAAAGGCCCGTGGACATCCAGTTGGCGCAACAGGGATGTACCAGATTGTAGAAACCGTACAGCAGCTGCGAGGGGAAGCCGGTCCGGCCCAGATCGATGGGGCACGGGTTGGTATGGCCCAGAATATTGGCGGCAGTGGAGCTACAATCATTACCCATATTCTCAAAGCAGAATAAGACTCCTGGATTTGAACTCTGGTGGCTGACTATACCATTTCCCCTCTCACTGAAGAAAACGCCCGGGAAATCACAACCTGGTTGTATGATCCGCCGTATGATCTGTATGATCTTGGGCCGAAGGATTTGGTCGGTTTTTTGAATCCTGACTATCGTTATCATCAGGTAATGGACCTGGATGGAACCCTGATTGGTTATTGCTGTTTTGGAATGGACGCTCAGGTGCCTGGAGGAGATTACCGGCAGAATGAACCCATTGTTCTGGATATCGGTGTGGGGTTAAAGCCGGAACTGACCGGCAAGGGGATGGGTACAATTTTTGTCAGTGTTATTCTGGATTATGGACAGGCCACTTATAACCCAGAAGTATTTCGTGCTACGATCGCCAGCTTTAACCAGCGTTCACTAAAAACGTTTCTGAAGCTAGGATTTGTAATACAGGGAAGTTTTTTGCGTGAACTGGTGGATATTAAAATTTTACCAACTAGAAAAATCAGTCCTGGAGGAATAAGATGGAGAATTTAGCCAAGCAGTCAATCTTGAGTTATACCAAATATGATTCACCCATTGAGGAAGTTCAAGCTGAGGAATATTTAAAAGTGCTGCCCGATTGGCAGATCATCGAGAGGGATGGCATTCCACGCCTTGAAAAGAATTATGCTTTTGACGATTTTATGGAGGCGATCCAATTCGCAAACAAAGTCGCTGAAATCGCTGAGGAAGCTCACCACCACCCTGATATCCTGATCAGCTGGGGACGTTGTACTGTGAGCTGGTGGACATTTGTTTTTAAGAAACTGCACGAGAATGATTTTATTATGGCAGCGAGGACAGAAAAATTATTCCTTGAACGGGCCAAGTAATTCGTTTCAAGTATGGAAGGTTTTTTTTTGCTAATCGACAAACCAACGGGAAGCCAGTTGGTTCAGGGGATTAAATTGATCTAGAAATAAAGAACATTATTATTTAACGCCAACAAGGAATTTAAATGAAAATAGCCGACCCTAGTTTAGTTGTAGACCCCTTGGTGACTCCCAGCGGGGAGATCATTGCTGAAATGATCGGGAAAGCTGTTGGAGATGACAGCAATCACAGTCTGGCGAGGATCATCATTCTTCCGGGAAAATCCAGTTCGCTGCATTATCACAAGATCTCACAGGAAACCTATTTTGTCCTTAAGGGAGAAGGAAAGATGCAGGTGAATGATAAACACTTTTCGCTCTTACCCGGGCAGGCCTGCTGGATTGAAACCGGGGAAATTCACCAAATTCAAAATCAGGGAGATACTGAGCTTGTTTTTATGGCGTTCTGTGCTCCGGCCTGGGTGCCGGAAGATTCGTTTGATGTGAGTTAACCACTTCCGAAGTCTTCAGGCAAGGTCTGTGATCTGAATAGATTTTTTTGACTTCGGAAGTTTGTCTCTGATCAGCTCGGTTCAGACTTCCGAAGTCAGGAAATGTCAGAGGGAGTTGTGTACTGCATAAAGACTTCGGAAGTGTACCGCCATACCTTCCGAAGTTTTTCTTTGACTGTCTAGGTTCAGACTTCCGAAGTCAGGAAATGTTAGAGGGAGTTGTGTACTGCATTAAGACTTCGGAAGTGTACCACCTTACCTTCGGAAGTCATCCCCCGCTTCATATGTTAAAACTAAACCAAGGCTGATATAAAACCGGGTTCTTCAATTCCTTCATAAACCCTGGCGCTGGAATATTTCCAGTCAATCGCATTTTGTACTAATCCTGCGGATACTGGGTTCTGATGAATGTAAGGAATTATTCTCTTTGAGTGATCATGTCTATTTATGTGTTTTGCTTTATAAGCTCCCTGAAAAAGGGCACCGACTCGGTCATATCGTTTATTGATAGCTTTTGTGTATGAAATGGAAAACCGCTGCATTGATCGCTCAACAGGACAGCTATTTTGAATTCGATCATCGGTTATAGTTGATGTTTTGTTTTTTTCAACAATTGCAACGCACATCAGAATATGATAATGGGTTGGCATTAAACAATAAGCAATGATATCCATTACTGGAACCAGGTATTGTTTTACGTTTTTAAGGAAAAACACATAGTTATCATCATCAAAGAAGATCTTTTCTCGATTAACCCCCCTATTATATAAATGGTAAAAATTTCCAATATCGAAGGTTATATGCCTCTTTACCATTATTTCCCCCATTAGTTTTTCAAGATGATTTTTTATTGAGTCGGCCCTTAATTAACTCTTATTTTATATATATCTTAAGAGACCAATATCTCAAATACCTCGAGCAATTTACTTCCGAAGTCTTCAGGCAAGGTCTGTGACCTGAATAGATTTTTTTGACTTCGGAAGTTTGTCCCTGATCAGCTCGGTTCAGACTTCCGAAGTCAGAAAATGTCAGAATGAGGAGTGTAATGCATAAAGACTTCGGAAGTGTACCGCCACACCTTCGGAAGTTACTCCAAATCCACCAGATCATCCAGGCGCTGCAGTATGTCCTGGATGTTTTCTTCGCCCTCGATCGTCAGAATAATTGCTTTTTCGGGGCAAATTTCAACGCAGCTGCCGCAGCCCCGGCAATCCGGGCTGATCTGTGCTTTTCCGTCGATAACCTGAATCGCCTCTGCAAAACAAACTCCATCTTCACAAAGTCCGCAGCCTGAGCAGTCATCAGTGATATAAACTTCAACTCCTGGCATGCTGGTGATCTTGTTGCTGATCTTGGGTGTCAGATCTGTGACCACTCCCCAAAGACAGCAGCAGGGGCAGCAGTTGCAAATGGTCATAAGTTCTTCGGTTGGATAAATACCCAGCCAGACTGAATCCAGTCGATTGCTGCCAATTGTGTGCACCAACCCGGCTTCCCGGCAGCGTTTGGCATGTTCCAGGGCTTCTTCTTTTGTTACACGCCTTCCCAGCTTGGAGTTGATCTGTAAAACTGGTTTTCCCAGGAAGAGACAGCCCAGATCGCGGGGATAATCCTGGCAGCCTTCTCCATCACGGCAGATGCAGAAATCCATGATCCAGTGATAGGTGGATTTATTAATATAATGCTCCACAACCTGAGAGGGAATGATCAGGCTTTCCGGCCTGTCGAGTGGTTCGTTGATCTTTATTGTCTGATCTTTAGGCAGCACGTATATCTCGTCACCCCGGAAGAGCAAGTGGTCAACCAGGTTGCCGATCAGTGGCACACGGGTTAATTTTGCCAATGAATGGCGAGTGGGGTAAATGAATTTGAGGAAGTTTACGAACCAGACGGGAGTACTCATTTTTTGATTAAAGTGCCTTGTATAAATTATGGGTAAATTATATCTGAGATTTCCTCCTTTTTATCCAAAGGTAGTAAATAGTATGTGGTAAACAGTAAATCGTCTTGCTATTTATCACTTACTCCATAATCATAAAACACATCCGCAGTTTAATGATTATGGTACACTGACAGCGATGGATCAAAAAACCTTAAACACCCTGGAATACCCCCGAATTCTGGCTGCCCTGGCAGTCCATTGCCACTTTAATCCCGCTCGGGAAATGGCTCTCAAACTTAAACCTTCCGCGGACCTGGATGAAGTCTGGGTTCTACAGAAAGAGACAGCTGACGCGGTAGCCCTCCTGACCATTCAGCCCGGCACCACTATCGGGGGCGCCAGGGATTTACGGCCAATTGTGGAGGATGCTCTGCGGGGCATTGTGTTGGAGCCTACCCGGCTGCTGCAAGTTAAAGATTCGCTGGTGTCTGCCCGAAGCCTAAAGAGGTTATTCCAAAAGTTTCAGGGAGAATTTCCCACCCTGGAGGGTATTTCCGAGCAGCTGCCGGACTCTTTAGGTCTTGTGACTTTAATTAGTAAAGTTATCTCAGACAAGGATGAGGTCCTGGATACTGCTTCAGAGAAGCTGGGACATATTCGCAGGGAATTAAAAACTCAGTACACCAGGCTTAAAAACCGCATGAACCAGATGTTAAAGAAGCCTGAAGTGGCTAAACACCTCCAGGAATCGATCATCACGCAGCGCAACGGCCGTTATGTCCTGCCGCTCAAAGCGGATGCCCGTACCAGTGTGCCCGGCATCGTGCATGACCAGTCCACCTCCGGGGCAACGATCTACGTTGAACCCCAGGCAATGGTGGAGGCTAATAACAAATTCCGCAAGCTGGAATTAGATGAAAGAGATGAGATCCAGCGTATCCTGGCAGAATTGACCGCCAAAGTGGCTGAACATGGGCCAGTTCTTTTGGAAATGGTTGAGGTCTTGACCCGATTGGACCTGGCGTTTGCCCGGGGAAGATACGCACTAGAATTAAACGCTTTCCCGCCTATTATTCACTCATTTCCTAAAAAACAAGGTCAGGGACATCCGGGGGTTGTTTTGCGGCTGTTCGCCGCCAGGCATCCCCTTTTGGACCCCCATCAGGTAGTTGCGGTCGATATTGCCCTGGATAAAATGACCTACGCCATGATCATCACCGGACCTAACACCGGGGGTAAGACTGTCACCTTAAAAACCGCGGGATTATTGGTCTTGATGGCCCAAACAGGTATGCATATTCCGGCATCTGCATCATCTGAGATCAGCCTGTTTTCAAATATCTACGCCGATATTGGAGATGAACAATCTATTGAACAGTCCCTCTCCACTTTTTCAGGCCATATCACCAATATCATCAAGATCCTGAAAAAAGCAGATCGCCATTCGCTGGTAATCCTGGATGAATTGGGAGCGGGCACTGACCCCCAGGAAGGCGCTGCATTGGCCCGCTCATTGATGTCCAATCTTCTTGATCGAGGAATTACGACCCTGGTCACAACCCATCATCCGGATCTGAAGGCTTATGCTCACACTACCCCTGGTGTGATTAACGCTTCTGTTGAGTTTGACCTGAAAAGTTTAAGGCCGACATATCATCTCACTATTGGCCTGCCGGGACGTTCTAACGCCCTGGCTATTGCAAGCAGGTTGGGTCTTCCGGATGAGATCATCCAAACTGCCAGAGGGACACTCGACCCTGCCGATCTCAAGGCCGATGATCTGCTGGATGAGATCCACAGGCAGCGGAAAATGGCGGAGGACAGCCGGCTATCAGCTGAAAAAGCCCATCAGGAAGTGGAAAAATTACGCGTTCAATTGGCAGACCGGATCGTGAATATTGAGGAAGAACGCCAGGAGAATCTGGAAAAAGTCCGTCAGGATTCCCGTATAAAACTGCAGTCTTTAAAGGATGAGCTCAAAATCATCAAGGCGGAGATCAAAAAGGATCAGGTTCCGGAAGAAAAGATCGAAGAATTGGAAGAGAAAACAGAACAGATCGAACAGGAGATCTCTCAACCGCTTCCGGCCAGGAAAACCAAACTTGATCTGCCAATACCCAGCGGACCCATTCAAAAGGGCGATAAAGTGTATTTAAGGTCCCTGGGGAAAAAAGGGAATGTGTTATCTGTGAATGGGGATGCAGTAGAAATACAGGTTGGAATTTTGCGGGTTCGCGCTCAAAAGTCAGACCTTGAGCATACGGCTCAGGAGGAAAGTCCAGAAGTGGCAGCGGGGTATGATGCTGTGGTCCGGACTCCCACCGAGGTAGCATCACCGGGCATGGAATTGGATCTTCGCGGCCAGCGGGTGGATGAGGCTCTGGAGAACCTGGGATATTTCCTGGACAAGGCCTTTCTGGCCGGTTTGCCCTGGGCCAGGATCATTCACGGCATGGGTACTGGCAAACTCCGGAAAGCCGTTCGTGAAATTCTCAAGAATCATCCCCAGGTGAATAATTTTGATCCTGGCAAAGAAGGAGAAGGGGGAGATGGGGTCACGGTGGTGAGTTTCCAGGAATAGATCAGTAATTAAGAAGCTGTTTCCTCAGAGGTAACAGCTTCCTTCATAATATTCTCACAATCCCTTAACAATGATTTAACAACCCAACCGTATACTTGTGTGTATTAGTAGAATTCACATACAAGGAGTTCGATCATGAAAAAAATGTTATTGGTAGTTTCACTTCTTACAGTTGCAGTACTGGCCTTAAGTGTCGCAAGTCCTGCAATGGCATCCGAGTCACTCAAAGGTGGCCCCAGAAACGGTGATCCTGAAGCATTGGGACTCAGACGTAACGCATATTTGGGAGAGCTCGGTACAGGAACTGGTATTCCAGTTAACCAAAATCTTTCCATCAATCAGGAAATTGCCATGGATGGTTTATTGGATGACATCATCCATGATAATCTGGCCAGCGAATTGGGAATTTCACCTGAGGTTTTAGCTGAGCGAATAGCCGCCGGTGAATCCATCTATGATATTGCTATCAGTTTGGGTTTTGATGCGGCTTCATTCAGCGTGTTGATGGCTGAAGTTCGGGCCGACGCCCTGGTTGAAGGTGTTGATCTTGGTCTGCTTTCCCAGGAAGAAGCCGATTGGGTGGCTTCCCGGGGTTTTGGAAATCCTGTATTTGAGAATGGGGATGACTGCAAGTAGATAATTTCTAAAAACAACTTAGGAAGCGGGATCCTATAAGGATCCCGCTTCCTATTTAATCGGGAACAAATCCCCTATATAATCCGTCATAAGCACATAGATCAATATTATTCTTGATGGAGTGAGTTATGAAAAACCATAAACGTCTAAATTTCTTTTTGCCCTTGTTATTAGGATTCCCATTCCTGCTTCTCGCCGGCTGTTCAGTAATTACTGCTGTAGTTCCTGGGGGCTCGGGTTCTCAGGTATTGGAATCGACAATGCCTCGCACTGAGGTCAAGGATGCGGTGCTAGAAGATCTAGAGCAATTGGCCGCAGGTAACAGGGCTTTTGCACTGGATCTGTATCACCGATTGGAAGCCAGAGAAGGCAATCTGTTTTATTCGCCCTACAGTATTTCCTCCGCCCTGGCAATGACCTATGCTGGTGCGGAAGGTCAAACAGCCGAAGAAATGGCAGCGGTGTTCCATTTTTTGATGGAAGGAAACAGACTGCACCCGGCATTTAATGCCCTGGATCAATATCTGGAAAGCCTCGCAAAACAGGAAATTCCGGATGATGCGGGCGAAGCATTTCAACTGAATATCGCCAATGCTATTTGGGGCCAAAAAGATTTTCATTTTGAAAGTGAGTTCCTGGATACACTGGCGGCCAATTACGGCGCAGGATTACGCCTGCTAGATTATGTTCAGTCTCCTGAAGAATCCAGAGTGATTATCAATGACTGGGTCAGCGATCAGACAAGGGAAAGGATCCAGGACTTGATTCCGCAGGGAGCGATCGACAGCGATACGCGGCTGGTATTGAGCAACGCCATATACTTCAAAGCCACCTGGTTGGAACCTTTTGAGGAATCTTTAACTGAGGATGGGATTTTCCACGACCTTGAGGGTCAGGAGATCAACACCCCCATGATGAGCCTGGGTTCGGATGTGAGTTTCCCCTACTATCAGGGTGATGGTTTCCAGGTGGTTGATTTACCATATCTGGGAGGCCAGGTATCCATGCTGGTGCTGGTGCCGGATCAGGGAAATTTCAATAATTTCGAGACGGGTTTAGATACGGCTGTGCTGGATCAAATTGTTGCTGGTTTGGCCTACAGACCAATGTATTTGAATTTCCCCAAATTTGAATTCGAATCAGAAATTAGTTTAGCGCAGACTTTAGCTGAGATGGGCATGCCCAGCGCTTTTACTGATGGGGCTGATTTTTCGGGTATGACTGGACAAAAAGACCTGTTCATTTCTGATGTTTTTCATAAAGCATTTGTCAGCGTGGATGAGGAAGGCACTGAGGCAGCCGCTGCAACTGCGGTAGTAATGACCCTGACCTCCGCCCCCGCGGATCCCCTCCGCCTGGTTGTGGATCGTCCGTTCCTGTTCCTGATCAGGGATCACCAGACCAACTCAATTCTGTTTATGGGCCGGGTAGTGGAACCTTAATTATCTTATCTAGGGAAGCGGGATCCCTTCTCTGTCCCGCTTCCTCCTTTTGTTTCAACGATTTTCCTTTTCAGAATCGCGAAAAATTCTTAGTCGCTAATCCTTTACAAAATGTAAAGTACACTTGACATAGTATAAGAAGTATTGTAGAATGTCAGTGTCAAGTACGCTTTACATAAGGAGATTGTGGATTATGAACACTGAAGATAAAAGATCCCTTGGAAATGATGAGATCAGGACAATCGTTATGACAGCCATTACTGGCGGAGCATTTGGGCTTTTATATGGTTATGGTTTTGAATTTAATCTTGTCCTTGGTGTATTGATCGGGGCCCTGTTCGGCGTTGCGATCGGTTTCCGGATCAGTAAAAGACCACCCAGGATGGAATACCCCATGGCTATTTTCCGTCGGATTATGATGGCGGCGACCTTCCTGCTGTTAACCAGTTTTGGTTACAGCTACTTGCTTGATCAAAATCTAAACCAGGTCCAGCAGTACTGGGTAGCAGCCCTTCCCTTGCTTGGATGGACATTATTAATTGTCAGTATAGGTTCGGCGATCGCGACCCTGGATGAACTGCAGCGCCGGATCCAAACTGAAGCGATAGCGATTGGTTTTGCGGGAACAGCCATCTTTGTTGGAGGTTACGCACTTTTCCAATTCGCGGGACTTCCAGAGGTAAATATAGGGCTGGTGTTGTTCGCCATGTCAGTATTCTGGCTGGCAGGAAAATTGTGGACCCTGTGGAGATACCGGTGAAAAGCAGACTAAAGGTCCTAAGAGCAGAACTTGATTGGTCTCAGGCTCAGCTTGCGGAAGCGTTGCGTGTTTCCCGGCAAACAATAAATGCAATTGAAACAGGGAAATATGATCCAAGTTTGCCCCTGGCTTTTAAAATGGCACAGTTATTCGAGTGTTCGATCGAGGATATTTTTATACCGGACGATGGAGAAAATTAACTGGCATTATCTTAACAAGGAAGCGGGATCCTCAAAGGATCCCGCTTCTTTTATGAATAATTTAACCTAATCTGTTCAGCTCTTCTTCCGCAACTTCCGGCTCAAGCTTCTTAAAGAGCGGTTTGGGCTTATTAAACAGATGGCCGGCTTGGATATCGCTAGGCTGCCAATTGCAGCAGACTTCTCCTTCCCGATAACGCAGCACAGTATGCGTGCCCAGGTTATCATTAATCTCTTCCGTATACTGCTCCCCGAAGAGTGGTTTTTCATAACCCAGGGTTTGGTGCAGCTGTTCGCATGTGAAGGGCAGAACAGGCGAGAAGAGGACTTTTAAAGAATCGATCGCCCGGATGGCTGTATAGATTGTCTTCCCGGCAATTTCTTTATCTTGCTTGATCTCAAACCAGGGCGCTTTATCGTCCAGGTACTTATTCACATCCCCGGCCAGGCGCATGGTTTCTGTCAGCGCTACCCGTAATTTAACCCGGTCATAAAGATCGCCAACCTTTTCGAATCCATCCTCGATGACCTTCAAGATGGCTTTATCCTCGGGCCGTGATTCACCGGGATCTGGAACAATACCATCCCAATTTTTATGAGCAAAAGCTAAAACACGGTTGACCAGATTACCCCAGGTGGCGACCAGCTCGTTATTATTGCGGGCGACAAATTCACTCCATTCCCAGTCCGCATCCCTGGTTTCGGGCATGTTGGCAGTAAGGTAATACCGCAGTGGATCGGGATCATAGCGAGAGAGGAAGTCCAGGCCATCCACAACCCAGTTGCGGCTGCCGGAGATCTTCTTGCCTTCCATATTCAGGAACTCGTTTGCTGGAACATCATAGGGCAGTACCAATTCATGCTCGTCATCCTCGTCAAAGAGAGCCCCAAATTTATTGCCCACACCAGCCAGCTCTGCAGGCCAGATCACGGCATGGAAGGGGATGTTGTCTTTTCCGATAAAATAATAGGCCCGGCTGTCTTTGTTATACCACCAGTCCTTCCATTTATTCTCGTCCCCTGTAATCGCCGCCCATTCAATAGCAGCGGATAGATAACCGATCACAGCTTCAAACCAGACATACAGGCGTTTTTCTTCCCATCCAGGCACTGGAACAGGTATGCCCCATTTTAGATCGCGGGTGATGGCCCGACCGTGCAGGTCCTGGGCCAGGATCTGTCCCAGGGACTGGCGAAGTACATTCGGCCGCCAGTAATCTTCCCGTTGTTTCAGGAATTCCACGATTTGCGGTTGAAGTGCGCCCAGATCAAGATAAAAATGTTCGGTTTCCCGCAGTTCCGGGGTTGAACCATCCATTTTAGAGCGAGGATCGATCAATCGATTGGATTCCAGCAGGCTGCCGCATTGGTCACATTGATCGCCGCGGGCATTCTCAAAACCACAGATATAGCAGGTGCCCTCCACATAGCGGTCTGGCAAAAAACGTTCCTGAGATGTGGAATACCACTGCTTCTGGGTTTCGGCGTAAAGGTATCCCTGTTCTTTGAGAGCACTGAACATAGTTTGAGAAACCCGGAAATGGTTCTGGGTGTGGGTGCTGGTGAAAAGGTCATAACTTAAGCCGGATTTCTGGAATAGATCCAGGAATTTGGCGTGGTATTCCTTGTATACTTCTTCCGGCGTTTTATTTTCTTGATCCGCCCTGACGGTGATCGGGGTTCCGTGCGAGTCTGATCCGGAAACCATCAGCACTTTATTTCCCTGCAACCGATGGAAGCGGGCGTAGATATCAGCCGGGAGGTAGGAACCGGTCATATTGCCAACATGGATGTCAGCGCTGGCATAAGGCCAGGCAACAGCAACCAGGATATTTCTACTCATAATAGACTCCGATAAATAACTTAACAAAAAAAGCTGTCCGCTTTGGACAGCCCGGGATTGATTATTTTAGTGTAATCAACGTTCCTTTCTCAAGCGCACGGCTGCCAGGGTGGAGGATGGGCTCATTTGGCCCATGCACATGGCCATCATCATCACAGCCAGAAAAACAATCAGAACTTGAGAATACACGTTGGATTCCTTCCTTAAACTTTCTCCTAGTCTATATGGGGAGAGGGGTTTTGTCAACCCTGCCGCCTACCAGGTCCTGGATGGAATGGGCCACTTTTGACTCAGCGCTTTTATGTAGTAGGCTATCAGTGTTACCGGCGCATCAGTGTGCTGTTTCCAGTATCAGGTCGTGGATCTTCCACCCTAAACTGCCCGAACACCAGCTTTGATTGCCAAGGATGACCACATCCAGATTTTCCTTGGGGTAATAATACAAACGGCAGCTGACCCCGTCTTCTTCGCCGGTCAGCCCCCAGCGCACAGTCTTTTCTTCCTGGTCCAGGAGGAAAAAGCAGCCGTACCCGTATTTCCAGATATACCCTCTGAACTGCTCCTCATTGGCCAGGACTTTGGGTGCCAACATCTCCCGGGTCATCTCACTAGAAAGTAGCTCCCCTTTTCTGAGCGCCTGGGAGAACTTGACCAGATCAGCGGCGGTCGAAGTGGCTCCTCCGTCTGCAGCGGCTTCCGGTGTAGTTGAGAATATATTTTTCTTCCAGCCAGTGATGTTCTTGTCCTCATCAGTGATCGGGATATAACCTTCGGCCACATCGTCATAGACATCATCAAGGGCTACAAAATCAGACCGGAGCATCCGGGCCCTTTCAAAGACCTGACGCCGAATATGATCGAAGAAAGGATTCCCTGTTATGTGCTCAATGAGTAGTCCCAAAAGGATGTAGCCGGCTCCATTGTACTGATGCTTTTCACCAACAGGAGCTACAGGCTCTTCATGAACAAAAAGCGGCAGATAGTCCTCATTGCGCCTGAATAGATAAATGGGATGTTTTTGGCATAATTCTGCCCAATCTTCTTCCCAATTGCCAGATTCATCAAACCAATCCGCAATTCCAGATGTCATCGTCAGCATGTGATAGACGTTTGCTTCCTTCGGGATCTTGGTATCTCCCAATTCCAGACGTCCAATGACGCTGGTATCGAGGCTGATTTTTCCCTCATCGATCAGTTGCAGGATAGCAACTGCAGTAAATATCTTGGAGATAGAAGCAATCCGAAAACGTGTATCCAGGCGATTCTTCACTTTCCAGGTCCGATTCGCAAATCCATGAACAGCATCAAACAGGACATCATTATTCCGCTGAATCCAAACAACGCCTGAAAATTCCTCATCGCGGCTGCTGTCATTAATAAGCTGGTTCAATCTATCATTAAATGTCATCATATCTACCTTGTTCCATCTATATCTGCTGCTTTTCGATGGTTGTGCCCTGAACGCACCTGCCTCGCAAGATTTATACTTTAAGACCTGGCTGTGTTTTTCCATTCTAGAACTTCGTCGGAACGCAGGTCTCTCCGCGGGTTCGTTTTTTTTAAGTCTCTTCTTTGGGAAATGCAAAATGGAGAATAGCGTATCCTGTAAGACCAGCTAATAATGATCCTGCCAGGATACCTATTCGATCATCTATCGCAAGACCCGTCCCGATTTGTTCAAAAGCCAATGAGCTGATAAACAGGCTCATTGTGAATCCTATTCCGCAGAGCGCTGCAATGCCAAATAATCCCAACCAGTTGGCTTGATCCGGGAGTTTAGCCAGCCGGAGTTTGATCGCCAGCCAGGAAAAACCGAAAATTCCGATCTGCTTACCAAAAAACAGCCCTGCCGCAATACCCAGAGGAACGGGATTTAAAATGGACGATACGGATATACCCTGGAAGGATATCCCGGTATTTGCAAATGCAAATAATGGCAGGATCCCGTACACAACAGTCGGGTGGAGATCGTGCTCTAATATATGCAGGGTAGATTTTTCCTCCTCATTCTGCCCACGAAGGGGAATGAAGAAAGCCAGGAGCACTCCGGCGAGGGTTGCATGAACACCCGATTTCAGCAGGGCTACCCAGAGCACCACTCCTATCAACACAAAAGGCGCTATTTGCTTATTTCCCCGCCGATTTAATATGAGAAGGATCAATTAAAGCCCCGGCTGCAACAAACAAGGATGCAACCGAAAGGTCCCCGGTATAAAATATGGCAATGATAATTATGGCTCCAAGATCATCAATAATTGCCAGGGTTAGCAGAAATAATTTTAAGGAAGTCGGGACGCGGGGACCGAGCAGGGCCAGAACTCCCAGGGCAAACGCAATGTCTGTGGCAGCGGGGATTGCCCAACCGCTCAAGGCGATTGGATCACCGCGATTGATAAAAACATAAATAAGAGCAGGAATAGCCATTCCACCAACTGCAGCGATAGCTGGAAGTATTATTCGGGACGGCTCAGTAAGTTCTCCCTCCAGGACCTCACGTTTTATTTCCAGTCCAATGAGGAAAAAGAAGATGGCCATAAGACCATCATTGATCCATAGCAGTAGGGGTTTGGCCAGTTCCAGTTGTCCCAGGCGAACTTCGACTGGGATTTCAAGAAATGAATCGTAGAATATTTTGGCAGGTGAGTTAACCACGACCATTGCCAGGAAAGTGGCAATAATCAACAAGATGCCGCCAGCCGATTCCAGACGCATGAATTCACGCAAAGCTTTTGAGATCATGATTTCTTCCTTTATAACTTTGGTTCTATCACCTTCGGGCAGTGCCAACCTGCCTCCCTGAAGTGGGAGGGATTGAAAACAGGATCGGCTGACTTCTTTATCTTGATGATCTATTTGGCCTTAGTGTTCACCATCAACCCCTGACCTTTCTGCCTGGAGATTCTATCCGTGTATCTGAGTGAAGATCTATGCCAAACACCCGGTCAGGTTCAGCAGAGCTGAAATCTAAAGTCCGGTCCTGTGCAATATTCTACTTATGTTCCGTATTTTTGAGTAGAATCCTCTTTTTGGATATGCGGTGCAGATACAAATAAAACGAAACCCCAAAATGATATACCGGGTACAGCAGGGATAACCAAATTGCCCACTGCGGTACAGCCTCAAACCACAACATTAAACCTGCCAGGAACCCAAACCAAATCAGACTCAATAACATTGTAAGCCGGGGCAGGACTGGCGATTTCCAGGTGAGATACTTGACGGGTATAAAGACGAGAACTGCAAAGGCGCCCAGCACCACTGCAGAAACCCAGGGCGCTAAATTGAGCAGGTAAAGGTAGAAGATCAATAAATTCCAATAGGATGGAAATCCTGTAAAGTACCCGTCGTCTGTTTTTGCTTCTTCCCGGGAAAATCCGTACGCTGAAACCATCAGCACCACCACCAGAACGACCATTCCCAGACCTGTTACTATCCCAAATTGGTAAGCAAAAATCATGGGGATGAGTGTGTAGTTGATATAGTCGACTATATCATCAAGTTTGCGTCCGTTGAATGTGGGGATCCAGCGTCTAACCTCCCACCGTCGTGCTAACGGGCCATCTGTGGCATCGATGAAGAGCGCAAAACCAAGCCAGAGGAAAACGGTGCGGGCATTTCCGTCCAGCAAGGCCCGGAACGCTAAAAATGCGGCGATCAGTCCTGTTGCTGTGTAGAAATGCACCAGCCAGGCGCGGGCAATATTAAATCCATTATTCATATTCCGATCCCAATTTAAGATCCAAATCTCATTGAACTAACCAAACGCAGGGCATGCGGCTTTTTTTATGCAATCACAATGTTTGACACAATCCACCTTAGTATAGAAAATCAATGGCAGGCGTGATAAAAAGACTTCGGTCCACCTAGCTGGATTATAGTATGGATTTGGGGCATAAGGATGAAGACTGCCTGCAGGAAAGAGGTTAACATTTCCGGAAATTGGTCTATCAGGGAGATAGTGAGAATGGGATGTTCTGAGGTGATCTTGGGGTCGTCCAGAATCCCAATTAAGGTATACTACACATACCCGCAATTGGAATTTCCGGCGTTAAATTATCTATTTTATCTGCCATTATCAAGCGGGGAAATATAGAATAATATCTATCCTGAGGAGATATTCGTGGCTGCCCTAAAAGATATCAGGATCGTGGACATTACCCGGGCAATGGCCGGTCCCTACTGCACCATGATGTTGGGGGATTTTGGAGCGGATGTCATTAAGGTGGAACGTCCCGGATCAGGCGACGAAAGCCGCGGCTGGGGACCTCCCTTTGTCGGGGAAGCCTACGGTCCTTATCCTGGCGAGTCAGCCTATTTCCTCTCTGCCAACCGCAACAAACGCAGCATAACAGTCAATTTTAAAGACCCATCCGGAATCGAGATCATTCGTAAGCTGGTCAAGGTTTCTGATGTTTTTATCGAAAATTTCCGGACCGGCGTTTTGGATAAAATGGGATTGGGATATGATGCCTTGAACCAGGACAATCCCGGTTTGATCTACTGTTCCGTCAGCGGTTATGGACGGACTGGCCCGTATAAGGAACGTCCTGGTTATGATGCCATTGTCCAGGCTGAAGGGGGCCTGATGTCGATCACCGGCCCTAAAGATGGTCCTCCCTCCCGGGTAGGCATCCCTATCATTGATATCACTTCTGGCATGTTTGCCGCATCGGCCATCCTGGCTGCTCTTTATGAGCGTCAGGAATCCGGCCAGGGACAGTATATTGACATTTCCCTGCTCGATACGCAGGCAGCGCTCTTGGCCAATGTGGCATCTAATTACCTGGTCAGCGGTGAGCCGCCCAAACGAGTAGGAAACGCCCATCCCAACATCGCACCTTATGAACCTTTCCAGGCTAAGGATAAGGGTTTTGTGCTGGGAGCGGCTAATCAGCGCCAGTGGGAAAAACTATGTGACACTATTCAAAGGCCCGATTTGAAAACCGATCCCAGGTTCCAGACCAATCAGGATCGGGTTAAAAACCGGGCTGAATTACTTCAAACTCTGAATGGGGTATTTATAGAGAAAAATGCCCAGGAATGGCTGGATCAGATCCAGGGAGCAGGATTGCCGTGTGGACCTATTAATACAGTGCCGGAAGTTTTCAAACACCCACAGCGAGAAGCCCGCGGTCTGGTCCAGGAAGTAGAGCACAGTTCTGCCGGCATGGTATCCCTGACAGGCTTTCCTTATAAATTATCCCGCACTCCGGCTGAGATCCATCAGGCGCCGCCCCGCTTGGGTGAACATAATCAGGAGATCCTCGTTGATCTGCTGGGATACAGTCTGGCAGAGATGAATGAGATGGGGGAGAAGGGCATTATTTAATTTCATTATTTGATATTTTTAGGAAGAGATTATGGCTATTATCAAAACAGAGATCAGATCCGGGGCATATTTTGATTCTGTGATCCTGATGCAGCTGCAGCGTTCACTGGCGGAATTACCCGGTGTGGATGATGCAGGTGTTGTGATGGGTACGGATGCTAACCTGGATTTATTGAGGCAGACTGGTTTACTGGTGGATGAGATCAAAGCTGCTAAAGCAGACGATCTTGTTCTGGTTGTTAAGGCTAAAGACGCCAAAACTGCCCAGGAAGCGTTGGCCCAGGTAGATGAACTTGTGGCAGCCCGCCGCAGCCGGGAAGGCGCCGGGGAAGATTTCCTTCCCAGAAGCCTGGAATCAGCTGATAAAACCCTGCCGGGAACAAATTGGGTCCTGATCTCAGTTCCCGGCCGCTACGCGGCAGGTGTATCCCGTGAAGCTTTGCGCCTTGGAAAACATGTTTTCCTGTATAGTGATAACGTCACTGTGGATGAAGAGATCGATCTTAAGAAAACAGGCGCGGAAAAAGGCCTGCTTGTGATGGGGCCAGACTGCGGGACAGCCATCATTAACGGGATCGGGTTGGGATTTGCCAATCAAACCCGCAGGGGAACGATCGGCATGGTAGCTGCTTCAGGCACCGGCTTGCAGCAAGTGTCGGTCAGAATTCACCACATGGGAGGAGGCCTGACCCATGCATTGGGCACAGGCGGGAGAGACTTGTCTTCCAGGGTTGGCGGACTGACAGCCCGAATGGCCCTTGATCTATTGGATCGTGATCCGGAAACCAGCGTGATCGTTCTGGTTTCCAAACCTCCCGATAAAGAAGCCGCTGAAGCCATACTTGACTACGCCAGAGGGCTTTCAAAGCCGGTGGTGGTTAAACTTCATTGGTTTTCAGACCACCCTTCAGAAAATTGATAACCTGCAATTTGTATCCACTTTTGATGAGACTGCAGCCGCGGCCGTTGCTCTGTCTGAAGGCCCGGATACCCTTAAAGAGATCAATGAAATTAAGCTGGAAGGTTTTGCTTCCGGTCAGCGTTATTTACGGGGTTTGTATTCTGGCGGGACGCTGGCCTATGAGGCTCTCTTGATCCTGGACCATTATCTGCCGGGTGTATATTCCAATGTGCCGATCAATAAAGAGTTGAAACTGGAAAATTCCCTGATCAGCCAGGAACACTGCATTGTGGACCTGGGCGAAGATGAGTTTACAGTTGGCCGTTTACATCCCATGATGGACCATGAACTGCGTCTGAACCGATTGGAAACCGAGGCCAAAGACCCGGAAGTGGCTTTGATACTGCTGGATATTGTTTTGGGCCACGGCTCACACCCTGACCCTGCAGCAGAGATGGCGCCGGCTGTTGCAGCGGCAAAAGAAGTAGCTCAGAAAGCCAATCGGAGATTGGATATTATCGTCACGCTGTCAGGCACCGATCTTGATCCCCAGGATATGACAGCCCAACAGACCGCTTTTGAAAAAGCTGGGGCGCTGGTCTTCCTGAGCAGTGACACCGCAGTACGTTATGCCGGACGCCTGATCAGCCAATTGAACAAATTATCTGAATCGAACCCCCCAGCCAGCTTCAAACCCGTGGATCTGGCTTCCTTGAAGGCCGATTTTGCGGCTATCAACGTGGGATTGGAATCTTTCACGGAAAGCCTCAAAGAGCAGGATGCTGGCGTGATCCAGGTTGATTGGAAACCTGCAGCTGGTGGGAATGCCGACCTTGCAGCCCTGTTGGAGAAGATGAAAGCCTAAAGGAGAATGCTCCTATGAAAGAATTTACAGCAGCCTGTGCCCAGATTGCGATAACACCCAACCAACCTCAGCAGAATATCAAAAAATGCCTGAAGTGGTTAAAGAAGGCAGTCACGGAAAATGAAGCGGACCTGGTTGTCTTTCCGGAAACAGTTACCACAGGGTTTGATACCGGGCTGTCACTTGAAGAGCTCTGGGAATTGGTGGATGTTGTGCCTGGAAAGTTAACCGAAGATATTCAAGCGGCAGCCAAGGAATTAGGGGTTCATGTGGTTTGGCCCACGTATCGTCGGGCAGAGCAGGAAGGCAGGATTTTAAATGCTTCGATTTTGATTGGCCCCGATGGCGAAATCATTGGAATTTATGACAAAACACACCCTTTCCCCGGGGAACGGCGTGATATGGGTGGATGGACCGAAGTGGGAACTAAGGCCGAAGTCTATGAGACCGAGCTTGGCAATATTGGCATGATCATTTGTTATGATGGCGATTTTCCGGAATTATCTCGCCTGCTGGCTGTAAAAGGAGCCGAGATCATCGTTCGTCCCTCCGCCCTGCTGCGTTCCTATGATATCTGGTACATTACCAACTGTGCCAGGGCGTATGACAATCACGTCTATATGGTCAGTACTAATATGGTAGGTCCAGACGCTGCCAGTAACTATTATTTTGGCCACAGTATGATCGTTAATCCAATCGCCTGGCGCTTGGCCCAGGCCCGTGGCGGAGAAGAGATCATTGCCGCCAAGCTGGACCCTGATCCCCTGCGCTACATCACCTGGGGCAGTAAAAGCCTCCAGCCATTTGATCACCTCGAGGACCGCAACCTGGCCCTCTATGAAGAGATCCTGAAAGAAGCCAAGTCGAAATTCGAACCGGGAAAACGCTACACCAAAACGGATTCCTGATCTTATTACTCACTTGAACCTGGTTGAAAAGGAGCTGGGAATGGATATTGAAAAAGCAAATCAAGAAGCGGTTGAACGCATGATGGAGGCCCGCCCGGTGCTGGTTGGATTGGGCAAAGCCATCGATGTTATTCCTGGTATGAAGGAAAACCTGCTTTTACATGCCGGTCCGCCCATTACCTGGGAAAGGGCATCCGGACCAATGCGAGGCGCCATCACTGGAGCTTTGATCTTTGAGGGTAAAGCCAAGGATATGGAAGAGGCGCAAAAGTTGGTGGAATCGGGAAAGATCGAGCTGGAACCCTGCCACCATCATCAGGCTGTGGGACCGATGGCAGGAGTGACCTGCCCCTCGATGTCGGTCTATATCCTGGAAAATACAACCCATGGAAATAAATCCTTTTCAAATTTGAATGAAGGTTACGGTAAAGTACTGCGCTACGGCGCCTACAGCGAAGAGGTGATCGCCAAACTGCGCTGGATGGAAGATGTCATGGCTCCTTTACTGAAAGAGGCCATAGAATCCAGCGCTGGCATTGATATCCGGGCTTTATTGGCGGAATCCCTGCATATGGGTGATGAAGGCCATAACCGCAACAAGGCCGGCTCGATCCTGTTCACTGCCAAACTTGCCCCCTTGATCACCGCCGTGGCCAAGGACAATAAAGCGGCTTCTGAAGTGCTGTCATTCCTGGGTGAAAATGCGCTCAGTGTCTTGAACCCGGTCATGGCAGCCTGCAAAGCCATGTCCGATGCCAGCCACGGCATCGAAGGCAGCACGATCGTCAGCGTGATGGCCCGCAACGGCACAGATTTTGGTATTCGCATCAGTGGTCTCGGAGACCGCTGGTTCACTGCTCCAGTACCAACACCCAAGGGGCTGTACTTCCCCGGATTTACCGAAGAGGACGCCAGCGGAGATATCGGGGACAGCACTATTACCGAATCAGCTGGAATTGGTGGTTTTGCGATGGCAAGCGCTCCGGCAATCGTGAACTTCGTCAGCGGCACCCCCAAAGATGCGATCAATACTACGATGGAAATGTATGAGATCACCTATACAGAACATAAATACTTCACCATTCCTCCTCTGGATTTCAGGGGAACTCCCACAGGGATGGATTTGCGGAAGATCGTAGAAAAGAATATTACCCCACGCATTAATACCGGTATTGCTCATAAAGAGGCTGGCATTGGACAGATAGGTGCTGGTCTGGTTCGTCCACCTATCAGCCTTTTCCAGGAAGCCCTGATGGCTTTTGCGGAGCACTACAAGATCGGGTAACAAAGAGCGGGACCACAGCTTTCAACCAGGGAGGAAGTTTATGGACAGAGAACAGGTAATAAAGATGCTGGACCAGGCTAAGATGTTCGATCTTAACCAGGCTTTGAGTGTATTCACTCCGCCATTTCCGGAAGAAATGCCGCTTCAAGTGCATTTCTTTAAACGTTTGACCGGCTCATATGGGGGTGGGCAGGGCGCCAATGGACAGCTGATCGAATGGAGCAATAACACTGGAACCCACCTGGTTGGTCCGCGGGCATTCCATTCAGGAACTCGCTCGATCGCCGATATTCCGTTAACTGACCTGGCAGGAGAAGGTGTGGTTGTGGATATCTCTGAAGATGTGTCGGATTATGGGCTTTACACTCCGGAGATGATCACCGCCAAAGTTGATCTCAAAGAAGGGGATATCCTGATCATCAACACTGGATATCATAAATATGGCTGGGATCAACCCGATGTAGCCAACGAGAACGCCCAGGGCGGGATCGAAAACAAGGAATTTGGGTATTACCTTCGCCATCCCGGACCCTCACCGGAATTCTTCCAGTGGGCCCTGGACTTAAAACTGAAGCTGATTGGTGTGGATTGCGGCTGTGCTGAACACCCCATGAATACAAATTTGCGTTATATGCACTCCCGTGAATTTGAAAAAGCACAAGCCGCGCTGCAAAAGACCCATGGGAAAAAATGGGATGAGCTTTTCCCCCCTGAGGAATACCATAAACTAACGCACATTACCATGCCAAAAAGTGGTCTGCTGCTGGCGGAATCTTTGGGTGGAGAGATCGATCAGCTCAGCAACCAGCGAGCCTGGATCATGGTCTTCCCCATCCCCTTCATGGAAGTGGAATCATCCTGGAGCAGAGTGGTGGCTTTAAGACCGCCCAAAAATATGGATGAGGGTGAATTTTTCAAGCTGATGGGGGAGATACAGATGCTGGATATGACCCTGCCATTTAGCGTGCAAACCCCCCAATGGGCCAATTATGTGCCCCTGACAGTGAATTACACAAAAAGGGTTGGGGGACAATATTTTGGGTTAGGGCGTAATAATGCTCACTGCAAGGCAAGCTTCCACCTGGCAACCCATATGGATGGTCAAAAACATTTCCATGCGGCTGGATCCACGATTGGAGAAACACCTTTTGAAAAATGGTTTGGTCCAGGTGTTGTGGCGGATATCTCTGAATTTGTCTCAGATACCAGTGTCTACACCCCGGACATGGTCAAAAAAGTTGTTGATGTGAAAAAAGGCGACATCCTGGTGATCAAAACGGGTTATCTGAATTATGGCTGGAACAGCCCCGACTCTGATGAGTTCCGCTATATGATTCGCCATCCAGGCCCGTCTCCTGATTTTGGTGATTGGTGCATTGAGATGGATATCAAATGGCTGGCGGTAGACTGTGTAGCCATGGAACATCCCATGAATACAATCCAGCGCCTTTGGCATCCGAAGACATTTGAGGAAGCCAACCAGAAACTGATTGAACAATACGGTGCGGGTTGGGATGAGATCTATCCCTTTGACAAGTATTATCAGGACATGCATTTGAACCTGTTCCCCAAGGGTATTATTCACGCAGAGAATCTTGGGGGTCAGCTGGCAGAGATGGAAAGCGGCCGTTATTATATTGGCTGTTTCATTCAAAAGGGGATGGAGCTGGCTTCGTGTTGGGCCCGTTTTGTGGCCTTCAAGGAACCTGAATAAAGAAGAGGAAGAAATGATCCTGGTTACCGGAGCTGCGGGAAAAACTGGTCTGGCTGTCATCAAGGGGCTTAAGGAAAACGGCGCTGCTGTGCGGGGATTGATCCATCAAGATTCCTATAGTGATCTGGTCCTGGCAGCTGGTGCGGATGAGATCCTGCATGGCGACCTGCTAAAAAAGGATGACATCAAGCGGGCCATGAAAGGCGCCAGGTCCGTATACCATATTCCTCCCAATGTGCACCCCAGGGAGGTGGAAATTGGCGATATAGTAATCTCATCAGCACTGGAAGTGGGAATCGAGCATTTTGTCTATCATTCAGTGCTTCATCCCCAGATTGAAGCCATGCCCCACCACTGGTTGAAGTTAAGAGTGGAAGAACGATTGATCGGGTCCGGTTTATCATTCACGATCCTGCAGCCAACAGCTTATATGCAGAACATCAGCTCCCAACTGGAGAAGATCAAAGAAAGGGGAATTTATCAGGTCCCTTACCCTGTTGAAACAAATATCTGCCTGGTGGATCTGGTGGATGTTGCCCGGGTGGCTGCTGTAGTGCTGGCAGATAAAACTCATGATGGGGCTGTCTACCAACTGGTTGGGACAGGGTTAACATCTCAAGTAGAAGTTGCGGCCCTGCTCAGTAAGCTGTTGGGAGAGGAGATCAATGCGGAGCAGATCTCGCTCGAAGACTGGAAGGAGCAGGTAACAAAAACCGGGCTGGGATCCTATCAGATCTCTACCCTGGTGAAAATGTTCTTGCATTACCAGACTCACGGCTTCTGCGGCAGCCCGATCATGTTAACCTGGCTTTTAGGCCGCCAGCCAACTACCCTTGAAAAATGTCTCCAGAGGGAGATCTCAGGCCTGAGTCTGGTCTGATGAGAAGATCAACTATAATGGAAAAGAAACAGGTGTGCATTGTTAATGGAGAGGTAACTATGAAACCAGCACCCTTTAAGTATTACGCCCCCCAATCAGTTCCTGAAGTCCTGGAACTCCTTACAGAACATGGTTATGATGCCAAAGTATTGGCCGGAGGACAAAGCCTTGTCCCGATGATGAACTTCCGGTTGGTACAGCCTGCTGTCCTGGTGGATATTAATAATATCCCGGAGCTATCCGATATTGATACCCATGAAAAAGGCATCCGGATTGGCGCTATGGTCCGTCACAGCCAGGCCGAGAAAGACATTCTTGTCAAAGAAATTGCGCCCCTGATATATGAAAGCATGCCCCAAATTGCCACCACACAGATCAGGAACCGGGGTACTATCGGCGGCAGTTTAGCTCATGCGGATCCTTCAGCGGAACTGGTGGTGGTATCCACAGCCCTGGAAGCAAATTTCAAGATCCAAAATCAAAAAGGTGATCGGGTGATTCCTGCCAGTGAATTTTTTATTGGTCTGTTAATGACATGCATGGAACCTGATGATCTGCTGGTTGAGATCCAGATCCCTCCTATGCCAGACCGCAGCGGGTGGTCACTCAAGGAAGTAGCCCGCCGGCCTCATGACTTTGCCCTGGTGGGTGTGGCTGCAGTCCTGGCCCTGGATAAAAAAGGCAGCTGCTCAGAAGCGCGGCTGGTATATCTCAGTGCAGGTGATGGCCCGATTTCAGCACCGGAAGCAGCGGGGATGTTGATTAGTGAGGAAATCACCCCAGAATTGATCACGGCCGCTGCGGAAAAAGCATCCGCAGATGAGATCGATCCCGGCAGCGATATTCATGCTACGGCTGATTTCCGGCGCCATCTGGCCAATGTGCTCACCCGCAGAGCCCTGGAAGAAGCGCTTCAACGAGCCAAAGGCGGAAAAGGAGACAATCATGGAAAATACATTTGAACTTTCCGTCACCGTAAATGGCAAATCCTATCAGGAAGTTATTGATCCCCGGACCTTATTAAGTGATTTTCTCAGGAATGACCTGGGATTGACCGGAACCCATGTAGGCTGTGAACATGGGGTATGCGGCGCTTGTACAGTAATGTTGAACGGGGATCCAGTACGGTCCTGCCTGATCTTCGCACCCCAGGTACATAACCAGGAGATTGTCACCGTAGAAGGGCTGGGCACAGTGGATGATATGCATCCCCTTCAGGAAGCTTTCCGGGAAGCCCACGGCCTGCAGTGCGGTTTTTGCACGCCGGGATTCTTGATCACACTGGTGCCCTGGTTGGAAGAAAATCCCAATCCAACCGAAGAGCAAATCCGGGAAGCTGTATCTGGCAATCTGTGCCGCTGCACCGGTTATCAACATATTATCGACGCTGTTAAACTGGCCGCTGAAAAGATGAACTGAGAAAAAGGGGACGGTATTTCCCTGTCAGCCTGAACAGATATCCAGACGAGGTGCTGCTGTGACTTATAAAGTAATTGGCAAACGAGTGAAACGGGTTGAAGATCCCCGGCTGCTGACCGGAGGAGCTTTATTTGTGGGTGATGTGAATTTACCCAACATGCTGCATGCGGCTTTTTTCCGTAGTGATTACGCTCATGCAAGGATCAAAAGCATAGATGTCAGCCAGGCAAAAGAGATACCGGGAGTGGTAGGTGTTTATACGGCGGAAGACATGGGGGCTGATTGGGAACCTGGTCCACCCCTGGTATCGCCGCCACCTACCCTGGAAGGTGTGATCTTTAATTCCCGCAGGCAGGTCCCCCTGGTGAAGGACAAGGTAAAACATGCTGGTGAGATCATCGCTGTTGTCGTAGCTGAAAGCAGATATATCGCTGAGGATGCGGTGGAAGAGATCAATGTTGATTATGAACCGCTTCCGGCTGTGACAGATCTGGAAAAATGCCTTGACCCGGGACATACACTGGTCCATGATGACCTGGATACCAATCTGGCTGCCCATCTGGTACAGAATAAAGGGGATTATGAGGCAGCTAAAAAAGATGCGGACCTGGTATTGAAGAGGAAATTCAAATTGGACCGCGGTGCCGCGGCCGCCATGGAAAACCGCGGGATCGTAGTGGACTGGGATCAAAAGAATCAGCATTTGATGGTTTGGGATGCCACACAGTCCCCAATTCCGATTCGCAATGGCATGGCTTCCCGTCTGGGGTTAAGAACACACCAGGTGCGGGTGGTGGCGCCGTTTGTTGGTGGCGGATTTGGTCCTAAAATCATGATGTTCTACGCTGAGGAGATGGTCCTTCCCTGGTTGACGATGAAATTGAACCGGCCAGTGAAATGGATCGAGGACCGCAAGGAAAACTTTTACGCCACAACCCAGGAACGTGAGCAGGTCCAGGAAGTGGAAATGGCTCTCTCCAAGGAGGGACGCATCCTGGGCATTAAACAAAAGATCATTCATGATACCGGGGCGTTTAATCCCTATGGCCTGACCACGCCGTTGAATACTCAATCCCATTCCATGGGCCCATATGATGTGCAGAATTATAATAGCGAATGTTTTGTGGTCTTCACTAATAAGACTATTGTGACACCTGTGCGGGGAGCCGGCCGCCCTCAGGGGATCTATATTGTGGAAAGAATGCTGGATATCGCCTGCAAGGAACTGGACCTGGATCTGCGTGAGGTCCGGCGCTTGAACTTCATTCCAGCGGACGCATTCCCATACAACCATAAGATAATCGATCAGGCTTTTACGGAGCTTGTTCTGGATTCTGGTAATTACCTGCCCGCCTATGAAAAAGCTCTTGAAAAGATTGAATATGAAAAATTCATCCAGGAAGAACAGCCCCGCCTCCGAGCCGAAGGGAAACATATTGGCATAGGTATTGTGCCTTTCATTGAAACGACTGGTGTAGGGCCTTATGAGGGTGCCCGGGTGGCTATTGAACCCAGCGGCAAGATCAGCGCTGCTACAGGTGTTGGCACACAGGGGCAAAGTCATATGACATCTTTTGCCCAGATCATCGCCGAAGAGCTGAGTGTTGAAGTCGAAGATGTCAGCCTGGTATCCGGTGATACCGCAGAGATCCATTGGGGGACCGGGACCTTTGCCAGCAGGGGTGCAGTGGTAGCCGGAAATGCTGTTCTGGCCGCAGCCAGTGATGTGCGTAAAAAGGTTCTTAAGTTAGCCAGTAAAATACTTGAAACCCCGGAGGATGAACTGGAACTGGATGGTGGTCTTGTCCGGGTAGCGGATATTCCAGAACAATCCATCAGCCTGGGGGAATTGGCTGTGCTTGCCAATCCTTTCCGGGGTGCTGTGGAGCCGGGAACCGAACCCGGCCTGGAATCCACTAAATACTTTGGTCCTGCCTACGGCGCCACTGCTTTTGGTGTGCATGGAATGATCCTGGAAGTGGATCCGGAAACAATGATGATTAAAATCCACAAATATGTCACTGTCGAAGACTGTGGGACCATGCTCAATCCGATGGTGGTTGAAGGTCAGATTCACGGCGGAGTATCGATGGGCATCGGCAATGCCTATTATGAGAAACTCCATTACGATGATAACGGTCAGTTATTGAATGCCAGCCTGGCGGATTACCTGATCCCCACAGCGGCAGAAATGCCTCGAATGGAGGTTTACCATATGAACACCCCTGCTCCGAATAACAAATTGGGTACAAAAGGTGTTGGAGAAGCCGGGACGATCCCGGTACCAGCTGCTTTTGCACAAGCGCTGGAAAATGCCCTGCCGGAGTATGATCTGGAAATCACTGAAACGCCGCTCAGCCCCAATCGGCTTTTTGAGCTGCTTCACAAGAAGGAGAAATGAGATGAAAGTTGAAGGAGAACATCTGTTTAATGGGACCAGACAGCAAGTCTGGGACCTTTTTCGTGATACGGAAGTGATGGCTGCGGCGCTGCCCGGTACCAAAAAAATGGAATTGGTGGGAGAGAATACCTATGAAGCGGTCATGAACGTCCGGGTAGGACCGGTTGCTGGAGAGTTTTCCGGTCAGCTGGTGATCTCAAATGAGGATCACCCCAACAGCTATACCATGACTGTTGACGGGCAGGGAAAACCAGGCTTTTTGAAAGGGGTTGGAGATGTCATCCTCAAGGATCCGGGTGAGAATCAAACCCTGATGGAATACACGGGAGAGGTTCAGATCGGTGGAAGACTGGCTGCCGTGGGGCAGCGGCTGATCGACACAGTTGCGAAAAGCATTATCAGCCAGGCTTTTGAAACTCTGGATAAATCTCTGGTAGAGCGGGTCAATGCTGAAGCGGAAGGCAGGGAGGCGGATTATCAACAAAGTTCTCAGGGTGATTATGCCGCATCTGTTGCAAAAGATGTAATTAAGAATGTCCTGAAGCGTTCGGGCAGTGAGGAATCCTGATCAGCAAGGAGGTTGAAATCCTCCCAACTGATATTTTAATGATGATCACCTGCCATTTTTCAATGTCAGATATTGACAAATTATTAGGTTTAGTTAGAATGAAGTGTGCAATGAAAAACAAGACAAGACAATCAAATTTTTCAAAATGCCCAAGAGCGATTTCGCTCTTTCGGGCATTTTTTTATTGCTAAGGGGTAAGGGCCACTGCTGTGGCGCTTTTTTTATAGGTGGGGGGATTAGTGGTTGAGTATTATTAATCACATACCTTATCAAATAAACCTGCGTTAATGGTATTAAGTGAAAATGATCGAAAAATAAGCCTGGGAAAAGGAGGTGGCTGGATATTCTGCTTTAGTCTCTACCAGTTTTTATCTTGATATATGGGTCAAAATATAATCCAAAGGAGAGAATAAATGGCAATTGAGGACCGAAAAATACCAGGTTATCTTCCCAATGAGGTTCCCCCAATTGGGAGGATGATAGTCTTAGGTTTTCAGCATGTGCTGACCATGTTCCCGGCAACCGCATTTTGTGCCTTATTGACCGGGTTCCACCTCTCAACAGTCCTATTTGTGGCAGGAATGGCGACCATCGTGGCCTTAGTCCTGGCAAAATGGCGGATTGGAAAATTCATCCCCCTGTTTTATGGATCAAGCTTCAGTTATCTGACTGCCTATCTGGCCATTACTGGCGCCCAGTGGGGCGTTCCAGCAAGCGACGAATTGATCAGCTTGATGCAGGCCGGCATTCTCGTAACTGGTGTCATCAATATCATCATCGGCTTTATCATCAAAGCTGTTGGTAAAGATGCTATTGATAAAGTTTTACCTCCAGTCGTCACTGGATCCGTTGCCTGCATCATCGGTTTTGGCCTCGGGTTCGCTGCCCTGGATATGGCTGCCGCTAACTGGCTGGTTGCAATTATCAGCCTGGTTGTCACCATCCTGCTGTCTGTTTATTTGCGCGGAAAGGGATTCATAGGTATGATCCCCATCCTTCTGGGCGCAATTGCTGGATATCTGGTCTCCCTGGCCCTGGGCCAGGTTGACTTTTCCGGTGTTGCAGGAGCCAGCTGGTTTGTTGTACCGCACTTCACCTTCCCGACCTTCACTGGTGCCATGGTCGTTACGGCGATTTTCAGTATCAGCATCATGGCTATAGCCACTATCCCGGAATCCACAGCTCACCTGTACCAGATCAGTCTTTATGTTGATCGCTATGCTGAATCAGTTGGCGAAGAACCCTATAATCTCGATCAGTACATCGGATTCAACCTGATCCTGGATGGTATCGGGGACTTCATCAATGGTTTGTTTGGCTCCACGGCCGGGACCAACTACGGCGAGAATAACTCTTTGATGGCTATCACCCTCAACTACTCCGGACCAGTATTGATCATGGCCGGCGCTATTTCCATGCTGCTTGGTTTTATTGGCAAGCTGGAAGCGCTGGTTGCCACTGTTCCCCTGGCAGTCAGCGGCGGATTGGCGATCTACCTCTTTGGTGTGATTGGCATGCAGGGTATTGCGCTGATGGTTGAGAATAATGTGAGCCTCTTCAGCGCTAAAAACCTGGCTGTTGGCGCGGTGATCATGGTTGTGGGAATTGGTGGGAATATCGGCTACGCTGGCGGATTCCTCCCCATCCCCATCTTCCAGGGTGTTTTCCCCAATGGTTTACCGGCGATCGCTACCGCTGCCGTTCTGGGTATTTTGATCAATGCGATATTCTTGATCTTCCCGGCTCCGGAAGCATCAGAACTTTAGTCTAGAACCTTAAATTGATAGATGGGCGTCCCCTCCCAGGCGGATGCCCATTTTTTTTTGACAACGGACCATCGAGAACAGGAAGTTAGTAACCCCCCGTACCTCTACAGTGAGGTGTATAATCAAAATCTACCTTTTTGAGCCCGTTTTTGGTTTAAAAAGCTGAGTTTCCCCCTAAACCAATATTTGCCCGGGATCAAGAAGATAGTTATTATTTTGGTTCAAATAAATTGATCATCGTAGGACTGGCAGGAGGAATTCATATGTTGGCTCGTCCCGGATTACCAGAATTTGAATATCTTAAAGCGGAATCCTCCCAGGATGTTTTTGAATGGATGAGTGCTAAGGGTGAGGACCTTAAATTGCTGATGGGCGGTACAGATTTGTTCGTCCAGATGCGGGACAGGGGAGAAGGACCGGGGTTTCTGCTGGATGTAAAAACCCTGCCCGGTATGCAGGAAATTACATATGACAAAACAGGGGGATTAAAGATTGGTGCGGCTGTAACTCTTAATTCGCTATCCAGCCATCCGGATGTGCAAAAACACTATCAAGTGTTATGCGAGGCAGCTGACACAATTGGTAACTACCAGCTTCGCAACCGCGCCACGCTGGGCGGAAATATTTGCAATGCATCACCAAGTGCAGATATGTCGCCTGCAGCTCTCGTCTATGAAGGAAAAGTACTTCTTGAAAGTCCCCGGGGTGAAAGAGAAATACCCCTGGAGGATTTTTGGCTCGGTCCGGGAAGAACTGACCTGCAGGCTGATGAATTTCTAAAAGCGATCCTTTTCCCAGTTCCACCAGGAAAGACGACAGGGCATTATCTCAAGCTGGGCCGGACCAAGATGGGTGATCTGGCGATAGTGGGGGTTGCTGTTTTAGCCTATCTGGATGATTCAGTACCAGCGGGGATCCAGTTCAGGATCGGGATCAACTCTACAGCGCCAACAGCCTATCGGGTCCCATCCGTGGAAGAATTTCTAACTCAAAATCCCCTTACTGATGAGATCTTATATCAAGCCGGAGAAGACGCGATGCAGATCTCAGCCCCAATTGAAGATCAAAGGGCAACAGCTGCTTATCAAAAGAAAATGGTTCGCAACCTGGTCTATAAAGGTTTAAAAGAAGTTTGGAAGAATTTGAAATAAATCTATCTTCGATCTGAAGGGAAAATCATGGCAAAACATACCGTAACTTTAATTGTCAACGGACAAAAAGAAGAACTTCTCATTAACTCCAATACGACCCTGCTGCATGCCTTGAGGGAGCAGCTGGCCCTGACTGGCACTAAAAATGGATGTGAAGCAGGAGAATGTGGAGCCTGTACCGTTTTGGTAGATGGCGAGCCGGTCAATTCTTGTATGACCCTGGCTGTGGAATTGGATGGCCGGGAAATTACCACTATTGAAGGGTTGGCCAGCGGCGAAAAAATTACACCTTTACAACAAGCTTTTGCGGATTTGAATGCAGTTCAATGCGGCTATTGCACCCCGGGTGTGTTAATGGCGGCAACAGCTCTGCTCAGGCGTAATCCAACACCGACTGCAGAGGATATCCAAAAAGCCCTGGTAGGCAATCTGTGCCGCTGCACTGGCTACCAGCGGATCATTGATGCAATTATGGAAGCTTCCCGCAATGGAGGTGCCCAATGAAGAATTCCGGATCTGGATTGGTTGGTACGAGTGTTCGCCGCACTGATGTGATGGATAAAGTCACCGGCTGCGCTGTATTTGTGGATGATATTCAATTTGGCCCCAACCTGCTGCACAGCCGCCTGGTTCGCAGCCCCTATTCACACGCCCTGATAAAAAGTATCAATACAGAAAAAGCACAAGCGCTGCCCGGGGTCCGGGCGGTAGTCACGGGAAAGGATCTTACAGCAAAAATGGGTCTGTATTTGATCGACCGCCCCATATTTGCCTCTGACAGAGTTCGTGTTTACGGGGAACCTGTTGCCGGCGTTGTAGCGACAAGTGAGGAAATTGCAATTCAAGCTGTCAAATTGGTTGAGGTAGAGTATGAGGTGCTGCCGGCCATCTATGACCCGGTCGAGGCCGCCCAGCCTGATGCGCCGCTGATCCACCCGGACCTGGGAGATTATTCTGTAGCCAATTTCATTTTCCCTGAACCGGGAACGAATATTTCTGAAAACTTTAAAATCCGCAAAGGTGATGCTGAAGCAGCTTTTGCTGATTGCGCAGCGATCGCCGAAGGTCGATTCCGCCTTCCACCTATCGAACATGTGCCGATAGAAACCCATACCTCGGTCGCCTTATGGGAAAAGACCGGCCAGGTTACACTCTGGGCCAGTTCCCAGTCTCCCTTTGCCATGCGGGATATGATCGCCCAGGGATTGGATATTCCCCATAACAAACTGCGGGTGATCGCCCCCCTGGTGGGTGGAGGATTTGGAGGAAAGGCTGGTGTCACCATGGAAGCCTGCGCGGTGGTCATGGCCCAGGCAGTGGAAGGCCGGCCGGTTAAACTGCGCCTGACCCGGGAAGAGGAATTTGTGGGCACTTCTGTCCGCCAGTCCCTGGTTTCAGATATCAAAGTTGGCTGCGACAAGGATGGGGTCCTGCAGGCCATGGAGCTGACCTACTATTTCGGCGGCGGGGCATATAACGATTATGGTGTGAATATCGCCCGGGCGGCTGGTTATTCCTGCACAGGTCCCTATGATGTGCCCAATGTAAAAGCTGATTCCCTCTGTGTATATACCAACTACCCTGTCGGCAGCGCTATGCGGGGATTTGGCATGCCTGAGATCCACTGGGGCCTGGAACAGATCATGGATCGCCTGGCTGAAGAAGTGGGAATGGATCCGGCAGAGTTCCGGACTTTAAACTGCGTTCGGACAGACGATGAGATCGTCTCCGGGATGAAAATGACCCCCATTGATCTGGAAGCCTGCATCGAAAAAGCTAAAAAAGCCATTAAATGGGGTAAAAAAGAACAGCCGACTGGACCCAATAAAAAACGCGGCAAAGGCATAGCTATCATGTGGAAAGCGCCGGCCATGCCGCCCAATCCAGGCAGTGCCGCGGTGGTTCGTTTTAATGAAGATGCCACACTCCAGGTGGAAGTTGGCGGACAGGAGATCGGCCAGGGGGCCTTTACAGTGGCCGCCCAGATCGCTGCTGATGTGCTGGGTGTTCCCTATGAAAATGTAACTGTCTCCACACCCCTGGATACCAAGTACAGCCCCTATGAATGGCAGACTGTTGCCAGCCGGCTGACCTGGTCGATGGGCAACGCTGTTAAAGCCGCCGCAGAGGATGCCCGTTTCCAGATCCTGGAAACCGTGGCGGATGCCTGGGATGAGGATATCGAGGACCTGGATATTAAAGATGGCATCGTGATCTCATTTAAATCTGAGCGTGAACAACCCCTGGATAAGATGGTTATTTACGGCATGCCCAATGATAATTATGAAGGCTGGAAGGGAGGCCCGGTTGTGGGACGGGGTCATTTTATGCCCACTTACGTTACCAATCTGGACCCAGAAACCGGACAGGGCACCCGGGCAGTGGTCCATTACACGGTCGGTGCCCAGGCAGTGGACCTGGAAGTGGACCTGGAAACTGGTCAGCTGGAGGTACTCAATATCGCCAGCGTTTATGATGTTGGCAAGGCTATCAACCCGGATCTGATCATGACCCAGATCGAAGGCGGCGCCGTTCACGGTATGAGCTCAGCTTATGAGGCCATGAAATTCAATCAGGATGGGGTTGTGATCAATCCCAGCTTTGTGGATTACAGGATCGCAACCATCGCAGATATTCCCCGCAAGATCCATGGAGATTACGTGGAAACGCCAATCGAGGATGGTCCCTGGGGTGCAAGGGGAGTGGGAGAACACGTAATGGTACAAACCGCGCCAGCCATTGCCAACGCGTTATATGATGCGGTTGGCATTCGTTTTTCAGATCTGCCGCTTTCAGCGGACAAGATCTACCTGGCGTTAGAAGAAAAAGAACTAGCCCAGAAAGATTAGGTCGGATATTTTAGGAAGGCAGGCACTATTATGGGCGCGAACCCTAAAAAACCAACAGGAAAGGATCTGATCTCGGAATTAAAAGCCATCCGCGAACAGGCAGCCAGCGGCGGTGGAGAGAACAAGATCCAGGCCCAACATGATAAAGGAAAAATGACTGCCCGGGAGCGGATCCTGGCCTTAGTGGATGAAGGATCGTTTCAGGAAGTTGATGCCTTGATGGCCCACCGCCACCAAGAATTCGGGCTGGATAAAAAACGAATTCCCGGCGACAGCGTAGTGGTTGGATTTGGCAAAGTAGATGGACGGATGGTGGCTGTCTTTTCCCAGGATTTCACCGTGATGGGGGGCTCGTTTTCAGAAGTTCAGGGCCAAAAAGTGGCCAAGATCCTGGATCTGGCTCTGGATGCCGGTGTACCGATGATCGGATTGATGGATTCAGTGGGAGCACGCATTCAGGAAGGGGTTTACAGTCTGGCAGCCTATTCTGAGTTATTCTGGCGCAATACCCAGGCCAGTGGAGTGATTCCCCAGATCAGCGTCATGCTTGGCCCCTGCGCCGGTGGATCGGTTTATTCTCCGGGATTAACGGATTTTGTGATCATGACTCGCGGCACGAGCCATATGTTTATCACCGGTCCCAAAGTGATCAAATCGGTCACTCATGAAGATGTGGATTTTGAATCCCTGGGTGGAGCTGGTGTCCATAGCACCAAGAGCGGTGTGGCTCATTTTGCCGCTGATTCCGAAGAAGACGCCTTGAAGGTTACCAGGCAGCTGCTCAGTTATCTGCCTGCCAATAATGCTGAACCACCGCCCTATATCTCTCCCGAAGATGATCCCTACCGCCAGGACCAGGCTTTAAATAATCTAGTCCCGACGGATACAGAAGAAGCCTATGATATGCGCCAGGTGATCGAGCGGGTTGTTGATCAGGGCAGTTTTTTCCCTGTGCACCTGGACTTTGCGCCCAATGCGCTGGTGGGGTTTGCTCGGATGCACGGCCAGGCAATAGGGGTGATCGCTAATCAGCCCAATGCGCTGGCAGGTGTATTGGACATTGATTCTTCTGACAAGATCGCCCGTTTTATCCGTTTTTGCGATGCTTATAACTATCCATTGATCACATTTGTTGACACCCCTGGATTTTTGCCCGGAGTCAATCAGGAACACGGCGGCATCATTCGCCATGGTGCCAAGATCGTTTACGCTTATTCTGAAGCCACGGTGCCCAAGATTGCGGTAATTGTGCGGAAAGCATATGGTGGAGCCTATATTGTGTTAAGCAGTAAATACATCCGAACGGACCTGGTTTATGCCTGGCCCACAGCTGAAATTGCGGTGATGGGCGCAGATGGCGCAGTGGATGTGTTATATGGTAAGCAGATCATGGCAGCAGAGGATCCAGATCAAGCCAGAGAGGAATATGTGGCTGCTTATAAAGATAAATTCTCAAAACCCTACCCGGCAGCGGCCAGCGGCCATGTGGATGAGGTTTTGATCCCCTCGGAGACCCGTCCGAAACTGATCGCAGCACTGGAGCTATTGAAGAACAAACAGGGCAGCACCCGACCGAAAAAACACGGCAATATGCCGGTATGAGAAAAACGGAGAATTATTGTGACTGAAATTGGACAGGGTTTAACATTAAGCGGGATTGGCATTTTGATCACGTTTTCCGCTTTAGGGATTCTGATCCTGTTGATCATGGTTTTGAAAACCCTCTTCCCGGTGAAAGAAGTTGATTCATTAACCTCCCTGCCGAATCAAGACCAGAAATCCGGTATAGATCCTGCCAGGGAAGATCTTCGTAAAAAAGCTGCCGGGGCAGGAGTGGCTGTTTTGTTGGGGATAAGGTCATCTTCCAATCCGGGCAGCCTGGGAAGTGAATTGGAAAAACCTGTTAGTAAATGGTGGCAGCGTGGTCTGGACCGGATCCACGGCAAGGAGTGATTATGAGCCAACGCGCTCACAAAGTCTGGGTGACAGCAGGTGGCGAAAAATTTCAGGTTGAGGTGGAAGATCTGAACCAGCGGCCTGTTGTTGCCTATGTAGAAGGCCAACGTTTTGAGATCGACATTGACCAGGTCGATAATTCTGACAATCCAAATCTTGATATCCATCAACCCGGGGCGGAGGTTCATTCGATTCCTGCTGGAACCGCGTGTGATGTTACAGCGCCAATGCCCGGGGATATTGTCTCCATTCAGGTTAAGGCCGGTCAGGTGGTCAAGCCGGGTGACCCTCTCTGTGTCCTGGATGCCATGAAGATGAAAAATACCATCCATGCTCCCCAGTCGGGAACGATTGCTGAGATTTGTGTCATTGAAGGGGATTCGGTTGAGTATGGTGTGATTTTGTTCAAATTTGGATAAACCCTATGTCTACGGATATAACAGCAATATTTGAAGCTTTGACCCTTTTCTCCCTCAAGAATCTGATCATGATTCTGGTTGGGGGAGTCTTGATCTTCCTGGCAGTTAAGAAGGAATACGAGCCGGTATTGCTGCTGCCAATCGGTTTTGGCGCAATTCTGGCGAATTTGCCGCTGACCGGGATCACCAATGCTGCGGAGGGCGGTTTTCTGGGGGTGTTATATCAGGCGGGTATTAAAACTGAATTATTCCCACTGCTGATATTCATTGGCATCGGGGCCATGACAGATTTTGGTCCACTGCTTGAAAATCCTAAAATGGCTTTATTAGGAGCAGCCGGACAGGTGGGCATCTTTGGTACATTATTATTGGCCCTCAATATTGGATTTGACCTCAATGAAGCAGCCTCGATCGGCATCATAGGCGCCATTGATGGGCCTACTGCTATCTACGTCTCCAGCCGATTGGCGCCGCACCTGCTGGGGCCGATCGCGGTGACTGCTTACAGTTATATGTCACTGGTGCCGATCATTCAGCCCCCTGTGATGCGTTTATTAACCACGGAGAAAGAGCGCAAAGTGAAAATGCCTTATACAGAGAAGCCAGTATCCAAAACTGTGAAGGTCCTCTTTCCTGTCCTGGTCACGGTGGTGATTTCCCTGCTTTCACCCAAGGCTTCCCCTTTGATCGCCACCCTGATGTTTGGCAACCTGATGAGGGAATCTGGCGTGGTGGATCGTTTGAGCAAGTCGGCTCAGAATGAAATCGCCAACGTCACCACCATTTTCCTGGGATTAACGATCGGCAGCACGATGGCAGGGGAGACCTTTATTCAGAGTGATACACTCTTGATCCTGGCCATGGGCTTGCTGGCATTTGTGCTTGATACCATGGGTGGTGTCCTGGTCGGTAAATTGATGTATATCCTGTCTGGAAAGAAATTCAATCCCCTGATCGGGGCTGCCGGTATCAGCGCCTTCCCGATGTCAGCCCGCATTGTACAGAAGGTTGGTCAGGAGTATGACCTGGATAATTTCCTTTTGATGCATGCCATGGGAGCCAATACAGCTGGCCAGCTGGGCAGTGTGGTGGCTGGCGGCGTTGTATTGATGCTGCTTTCCGGCGCTTTTTAATATTTTCAAGGATTGAGTCCTTTATAAAGGACTCAATCCTTATTATGATAAGGAGAAACTCATGAAATTAATCGATCTGACAATACCCCTTGGTGTGGGAACACCGCCCTGGCCCACCTATATTCCCCTGGAAGTAAAATATTTTAAACGCCTGGCGCCTAATGGCGCCAATGGCATGGTAGTCACCCATTCCAACCATGTTGGCACCCACCTGGACGGGGAGATCCATTTTTATACCCCCGGCAAGGATATCGCCCAGCTGGAACTGGATTTCCTGGTCAATGACGGCGTGATCGTTGATCTGAGCGACGCTGTTGGTGATTACCAGGTTTATACAAGCAAGATGGTGGAAGATCGGGTTGAGGTTAAGGAAGGCGACATTTTGATCATCCATACCGGATACCACCACTTTGGGTGGGACCAGCCCACGGCGGATGAGATTCGCTACATGGTGAAACATCCCGGACCAGACCAGGAGTTTGCGGATTGGGCCAAAAAGAAAAAACTGCGCTGGCTGGGAGTGGACTGCGGAAGCGCCGACCATCCCATGAACACCATTATCCGGGACTGGATGCCCCGCCAGGCCAGGGAAGCCGAAACTGTTTTCCAGAAGACGTATGGAAAATCCCTGGCAGAGTTCTACGACGACAGCAAATACCAGCTGATGCATATCGATCTGTTCCCGCACGGCATCATCCATGCGGAATGTATAGGCGGAGATATCGACCTGCTGCTAAACCAGCGGGTCCAGATCGGCTTTTTCCCGTGGCGTTTTGTGGACGGCGAAGCCAGCATCGGCCGCTGTGTGGCTTTCGTGGAAGACGATCATTATGCTGAGTTGATGAAGAAGAAAGAAGGAATGAAAAAGACCAAGTTCGGGGATG
>CAWAOV010000012.1:0-219365 GCA_963783765.1 uncultured Chloroflexia bacterium
CCTTCCAGATTTTCAGAGCTGATGGGGGGGCCTTCTCCCGGGCCTGTCAAACTGCCCCGCGCAGATTCCTCCGCGATGTCTTTAACTATTCCCCGGTCCTTGGTCGGTGATCCAGCATCCCCCGGTCTCCGTCTCCGGTCCCCGGTCGGTGGCGCAGCATCCTCACCTTCTGCAGTCTCCTCATACTGGTTTGGTCGCAGACCAAACGCAAATGGGAGGGTCGGAGATTATTTTATTATAAGATATATATTTGTGGGATAGTGGGGCTAGTGGAATTCGAACTTGCATCTTGGGGGATAAACAGTTTTATCACTGGCAGCTAACAAAATGAACTTATCTACGATATATAATTCTTACTTAGGTCTGCTGAAGTTATATGAAATAAGTCGAACGATCAATACCATCTCTTCAGTTTATTAACGTTAGCGCATGGTGAAAGAAATGACAAATGCGCATATTGTATTGTTGGATATACATTAAAACTCAGACACCGAGAATACCAATTCAAATAGCTTTATACAAAAACAAGGTAGGAGTTAAATTAAAAAAATTGGAAATTATCCACCACGACCGAGAGATGTAAGCTCTGAAAAAATTTTACCATTCATATCCACATAGATATAACTGTCAGAATAGGGGATCTGATAAAATGGACGCTGTGGACTTGTGCTCTCTCTGCAAGGTTTCCATACTAGTGTTGGATCACCAGCGATTCTTTCACAATTTTCCTGATTTACAACATTCAGGGCATATTCAGCTGTTATAAATGGGAAGGTGTAGGACTAGTGAAGGTTGCTACTCCAAGAAACTCTGCAGTTGCAGCATCAACCCGCGCAACAAGACCTACACCATCTTCGCCCTCCCATGGGATTAAATCGTATGAAAGATTTGGATCGTCCAAGTGCCAAACCAAAAATGCTGATTTTGGTTTTCCATTAACCAAAGCTGAGGAAATTTCTTTTGTCATAGCAAGCTTGTTGGTGACAATTCCTTTTTTTGCTGCCTTTATTGCGGCCGCCTGGTTAATCAAACGATTCTCCTGATCATATCTATTCATAATTAGCACATCTGAAAAGTTTATGTTCCTCGCCCTGTCGTTGTTAGATTGGTGAAGGTTTTGCCATCCAAACGGATATAGAATACATTCTCACCAATAGTATACTGATAAAAAGGGAGATTTGGAGACCAGGATTCCCAACATGGTCGCCAAACAAGGACTGGGGATAGGCATGCTGTTTCGGGGAAGAAACGGAGTCGTCCACGCATTTCAGGAAGATCAATCCGCAATCCAGATACTTGTTTCATCACTTTTTCTCTGGTTAACATCTCTGCCTTAATCGGATTATTTAACAATCGAATTCCTGAAAATGTCCCAAAGCGAGCATCAACCCGGGCAATAGCAGTCACACTTTCTTTCTGTTGCCAGGGGATCAGATAGTAATAATTATTCGGTTGGTCAAGCCTCATAACAAGGATGGGTTCGACTGGCTTCGATCCTTCAACAGCTTTTATTACTGATTTGTGTTCAAATAATTCATACTCCTTAATCCACGTTGTACAAACTCAAGAGCCTCCTTTTTTTGTATGATGGTATGTCCATCCGAAAAATATTTTTTTTCCCTTCTGTTGGGGAGTTCAATGTCTCTCACATCAGGATCACAAACACTAATGAACTGATCGTTTCCCGACGGGTCATCATAGTTACATCCTGTAAAGTATGTTGTTTGCCAATCTGCATAAGTAACAAATTCATTAGCGCTTCCATGGGTGCCACCCGATCCACAATCATCGGTTCCATTATGTGGTTCATTGTCTTCGTGTACCGGGTTATTTATCCAAAATCCTTCTATCGTGTATGTGGTACCAGATATTGGTTCAACATCCGTTTGAACTCCTGGTACAACAATCCAATGCGCGCATCCAAAAACAAGAACTCCAGGGGATACTTCATATTTATGTAATGTGTAGACAATATTACGTGATCCAGCTGCTTCACTGTTAGGTTTATGGACAACAAATGTATTGCTAAAGGATGCGGGTTTACGATCAACTAATGTAAAACGCAAACCATATGGATCAGTGGCCCAACCCGAACTCAGAGCATTATTATTGTGGTTTGAAGTATACAAATCATCCTGGTCAAGATTATTATAATTCACTCCAATTTCTGCCAATATCATCATCGCTGAAGCAGCACCGCAATAATATCCTGTGTCTTGCGTATGGTATCTGCATCCTGTATGAACCATCCAGCTCATGATACTCCTCCTTTATTATCATCTAATCATTACTTGTCATTGAAGTTAATCCAAGATATGCCTCCTTTTTTAATAAATAGAAATCAACAAAAAAACACCGCCATGAATATCAATAGCGGTGTTCCAAGCAGCAACAATGTTGAGGAAATTCTATTGCCTATTGTGATTTAGATTCCATTATATCCACACAAGGTCTCCCTAAGAGTCTCCTCGGTTATTTGATCTGATAAAAAATTCGATAGATCAAGTAAATATAAACCCATGGCTAAAAAGGCTTTTGCCTGTTGAGCGTACCATAAAGAGCATTGGTAATAATGATAATAGTTAAGATGAAAGAGGTAAGTCCAGGAAAGCAAGTATTAAACAGCAATTAGATCAGTATCCAGTTTGTAGACCTACCGTTCGCAGGCATAGCCTACCCAGTCTTCAATCTTCCGTCGGGAGCGCAGCTCCCTCCTCATCCTAGTTATATTTCAAACACAGCTGATAAAAATCATCCAGCTGGGCTCCGGCCCCGGGTTGTGGGTCTTGATCCAATCGATGGCCTCCTCCCAGCTGAGAGAGTGGAGCCGGATTCGTTCCAGGGTTGGCAGGAATCTTTCCTGATACCAGCCATCCAGATCGCCCGCGTAAGCAGCCACCCGCTTTTCGGTTTTGGATTGAATGGAACTTTTAGTCATCTTTTTGGCAAAGGTACCTTTTTCAATTGATTTTTCCGGCGCCAAAACAATAAAATCCAGGCGCTGGCGTGCTGCCGGGTCCAGGTCGGCCCGGGCCAGGCATTCAGCCATGCAGGCCACGTTGCGGGCAGCCTGGTCAAAATAGGGAGCATTGGCGGTTCCTTTTGATAAAGGAGCACCAACCTTGGCCTCCACTACTGTGAATTGTGTGGTATTTTCCAGCAGCTCAAAATCCGCTTTGGCTTTGTGGCCGATCCGGAAATGGCCGATCACGATGTCAGCATTGGTCCTGGCTTCAGCCAGGGAATCCCCTTGCTGTCGGGCTTTAAAGGCTGTCGGCAGCAGGGCTTCGGAGTACCAGCTGCCCCCCGGCAGGAAACTGAGTGGGCTGTCGTCGGCTGATATCGAAGAGGCCTGGGCTATGACCAGCTTAACCAGCCAGCTTTCGTTGTAGATCTCCGTGGGCCGAAAGTTGGGGGTTTCAGGATCGTAGGCCGTTAATAGCTCAGTCAGGATGCTCGTCAAGGTATACCTCCTACATATTCATAAATTCTCAATTATCGGATGTTGGTCTGAGTTGATAATCTTTAAAGAAATTCCAGATTTCTATACTGGCGTTAATATCTAAGTTCGCGTTTTGATACGCTGTGGGACCAAAACCTGGCCAAGTGTGTCCCCCATCAATAATTTTGTAGTAGACAACTTTACTATCATCTGTACAATTTGTATAACTATATTTTTCAATAGTACAGTTATCTGTCTGATCTATATCTGGTACTACGACCATGTCAGAATTTTCGCAGTTATTGAAATTTGTCCAATATCTTAAGGTCTCTTCCACAGAACGCCACTCAAAAATTCCGTCAATGTTTACCCAGATATCTTTTGTGCCATGGATCTGGAGAACCGGGATTGGTCGACTTGGATTGCAATTTTCCAGTGTGCTGGTTGACATAACACCGCTGACAGACGCAACAGCTGCAATCCGATGACTGAGTTGACAAGCCAGTTTATATGCCATAAAGCCACCATTGGAAAAACCGGTGGCATAGATCTTCGATAAATCAACCCGATAACTATTACTAAGGTTGTCAATTAGAGCCTCGATATATCCAACATCATTTACATCGGGTGTCGGATTGACGGAATTATCCCCGACCCCGCTATTCCAGTTTGGTATACCACTGGGATATACGATCATAAAATTGTAAGTATTTCCTACCTGGTTAAACTGGGTATATTCCATTGCCCCTAGTGGCGTATCTCCATAACCGTGAAGAAATATTACCAAAGGATAAATCTTGGTATCAGAGTAGTCATCAGGGATAAAAACCAGGTGCTCTCTTTCTTGGCCCTCAAACTCAATACTACTTGTTTCAATCCGAAAGGGGTAGTTTGTAGGAGTTATCGTTGGAGCAGAAGTTGGCGTTGACTCCACGATTGATGTAATTTCTTTTTGTGGTGTTTGCGTGGCAGCTACTGCTTCGATAGGATTGTTCATACAGGCACCCGAAGGAAGAAGCAATAAAATGATTAAAAATGAAATGAGATTGATTTTTTTTAATTCCATTTCTGCTCCTTAATTGGATTTGATCAGGTATACCTCAAAATAACACCGGAAGAAGCAAGGGCGGTGTTCTGTGATCGCATTAATGGATATGTATAGGAAGGTAGTAATTCTATTTAGAAGACGCGTATAAACTCACTATAGCATAATCCTATACGCTCAACAACTCTCTTCAAGATTCGAGCAGAGAAAATATATTAAGGATTCATTCTCCAGGTTTTTTGATAACTCCCTTATCTCAAGCACCAATTCGTCAAACTACAAATAAATTGTACTTTACCTGGTAGGAAAGGGTATAAAATCTATTCAGCTATTAATCAATTATGATCCGCTCACGAAAAAATCTCACCCGCCTCTTGCAGCAATTTCACAATCCTCCGTTCCCTCCCTCCGTCCTCCGTCGGGAGCGCAGCTCCCTCCCGTCCCCCGTCTTCGGTCTCTTTATCCCGGTCGGGAGCTTTGCTCCCTCCCGTCTCCTGGGTCCGGCAGGAGTTAGAGCGAGGGTGGCATCCGGTTATCCATCGCCCTAGCTCGAGGGGCAATCCTGCATCAATATCTTGTCCGCCAGAAAAAGCGCTGATCCACCGGCGATTTGCAATCAATGGACATTTTAATATACCAATGATTAGCCCTGCTTTTCTAAAGTAATTTCAGCGCACGGTTGAAATCCGGATCTTTGCGTAAAACCCGGATTATTTTTTTCGAAAATGCACTTATGATAACAGCGTCAGACTGTAGCTGGTCCTCTAACTCATGTTCTTTCAAAACCGCCATTTCGTCGACCTTATCGTGGGAATGGTGTAATACAACCCCGATTTGGTATTCATGGCTCAATGCTTCTGAATTTTTCTTCAAGCATGTAGACCATAATCTACGATCATGCCACACTACGCTAGCTGATTTATCGATCATCCTCTGGAAACTCTGATTTGAACGGAGCGCCTTTCGAAGCAAATCAGGATCCCTACCACCTGACCGAAGGTCAGGTGGTCTCAGGTCATCACGAACTCGATTGATCGTTGAAGCTTTGGCTTTAAGGTCCAACACACCCATTTCTACTAACTTCAACGCAGCTGCCTCGTATTTCACAATAATCTTGGAGCGATTTCGGATCGCGTGGGTCGATAGTAGTGCGTGGTGGTAGCTCTGGATATAAGTGATGTTGGGAAAATTCCAGGATCGATTTTCCGTGTACCAATATCTCATCCTCCAAAACTAGACCAAATCGATTCTGTGCACTTCAAAATGTGATTTTCACTTCTTATATCATGGTCATAATCTGCATCGCTAAATCCAGCTAATAAAAAGGCACCTTCATTAGAGAGTGACGACAAGCTGTTTATTGACGCCGTTTGACCATTCTTGGTAGTCGTAATGGTTGCCGAGATCTCTGTTGGCAAAGCAAAATTCTTCACACTGAAGTTCGCATAAAGCTGCCTTTTTTAATGTTGCCAAGATACTTCTTTACTGGAAGACCAAGCTCGCCGAGAACGTGAGCGTTGTAATAATCTGAATTAAGGTGACCGTCTACCATCATGTCAGCCCACGGAAAGGCAACTTCAGAGCACGCCCATGCCGCTGGAAAACGTACAGGGATGATGCGCGAAATCGGGATTACTCAGTTGATTCAATGCGGATGCTGATGGATCTTTATCCTTGAAGTAAAAATCTTGCTCTTTTATCGGTTCGTTCTGACCCCAATAATAGGGTGAGCAACGGAACGTTGGTTCTCCGACGGAAACATTTTCCCATGCCGTATAGGATTCATCATCCAAAAATCGCACAGAAACCGTTGAAGTCTCCCGGGGCAAATCGAGGTTGACGGTCATGTCTCCTGATTTCGTGGGACATTGTTTGATGTCACCCTCAGGTAAGTAGTTTTCCATGACCCCTTCGTTATCCTGCCAGTCAATCCCGTCGATTTGAATGGAGAAGTAGGGTATGACGCGGCACTCCCAGCGGAATTGCAGATCAAACTGCGCACGAGATTCCGAGGTTATTTCAGTCAGTTCAATCTTTTGAATTTGCAAATCCGGGAGCTCGTCCGAAGAATACGCTCTCGGTATATCGTCCATAAAGAATCCAGCAGCCTTGTCACCTTTACTGTGCTTTAGACTAATCCAATCGTCATCGCAGTTTGTGTAAAATGACAGATACACATCGTCATCATTCATGTGATCCGGATCGTAGATGTATGGATGATTCGGATCGTAGATGTATAGTCTTACATGCTTGATCTTCGTATTGGTCCGCCCGTGGACGTACTCACCATCGTAAAGCGCTCGCTCTTCGTAGCCATAAGCGACGACACGGTGATGCTTAACCAGGTGGGTGGGATCATAGTCGTTGGATGTCCTGATCAGTGTGAGTGTAACCGGCTTGTTGTTGTTTGGAGAGGAGCTCGCAAAACGCTTTTTGATATTTTTCCATTCCGTAAGCGTTCTGCGGCCCAGGCTGGTATGTGGATTTCCCCCATGGCCACTTAGTTTCGGACTCATCTGCCACTCATACATCTTGAATAACTTGCCAGCATCATTAACGGATGCAATTTGTACTAGCTCCACCTCGCCGTATAAGGGGTCGCCGTATGATGGGGCAGGGATGTCTCTTGGGCGTGCATACGCCATTGTAGAATCTATCAAGAGCTGTCCAACACATGCCGCCACAGAAGCCAACGGAATTAAGGGTTATATCAAAGCTTGGAAATAGAAAATCAATGGTCCAATCCCAACTATTACCGAACGGCCAACCATGAATAGATGGCTTGAAGTAAGTTGTCCTCTTCATTTCTTCCTCCTTCTAGAGTTTTGCTTATTCTAGTAAATCTCTTTTTGTCATTAGATTTACTTAAATTGAATATCTACAAAGCTGATTGGAGCAGAGGGGAGATAGCTATTTGATGTTCAGAAGATCATAAGGTTTTATATTTGAAAGTTTTTCCTCTATTAGATTTTTCAGTCTATAATTTTAGTCTTTTATCTTTCTTATTGTTTTGATAAACAACATTTATCTCAAGCACCTATTGTTTATTATACAAATAAACGGTACTGTAACTAGCGGAAATTGGTATTTATCCCAATCGGCCATTATCCAATATAGTACGCTATCACAAGATCTCACTCACCTCTTGCAGCAATTTCACAATCCTCCGTTCCCTCCTTCCGTCCTCCGTCGGGAGCGCAGCTCCCACCCCTCCCCCGTCTCTTTTTCCCGTCTCTCGACCCCGGTCTCTTTTTCCCGGTCGTTCGCGAAGCGAACCCTACCGGCTGTCGGGTGGAGCGTGGGTTAGCCTGTCTATTGATATGGTGTGTTAGTTCCCGTTTCTTCCATCATTAAGTAGCTTACAAATATCCCTGCTCGGACAATTTCCTCAAATGACTCTTCTAGATATCTTTTTGCTTCTTCAAAGTTCTCTTCAAGTAATAAACTGATACTACTATTCAGTAAAACGATTGCATTGATATGACCGCTCATGAGTGTAATCCAGGCAAACAGGCACACTCATTTCATCTAAGGCTCTATTTATAATAGCGGTTTCAGTGATAATCTCTTCAGCCCTGTTTTTTTGTAATTCTTCAAGCTGGCCAATCTCACGGGCCAAAAGGATCAATTGAGTAATGGTGGGATCCCATACACTAATATAAGTGTCGAGTTCACCTGGATTACAATTGTTGAGGGGTTGGAGCGTATTGAGTGGTTTTAGGTGATGAAGCAACAGTTAATATCGGGGAAGGTGACGGAGTTACTGTATCGGGGATAATTGCTCTGGGTGGCAGTGTTAGATGGTATGGGAGAGGAACTATAGTTCTAGTTTGGGTTGATGTTTGATTCATTGTAGGGATTGGATAAGCGATTTCCGGTGTGCAGCCTAAGAGAGTGGAAGTATATATTAGAAGAAGCAGAAACAGGAAATGGTTCTTCAATTAATTATTACCTTGAAATAAGGCTAACGGATGAGCTCACCCGCCAAAGATAATTTGATTATACTTGCGCCGCCGCCTCACCAGGGTCGGGTGGAGCGTGGGTTAGCTGATTCGTTTCTGTTCATAGAATTTATCAGTTTTCTTACTAATGTAGAAATACCAAATGATTATTACCGAATAAATAGTGGAGCGTATAGAACGTCCCCATGTAAGAGCCATCTGCCAGTAGGTACCATCTCTTTATATGCAATCAAGCCGTTCTGGTAAGCAAGTAACAAATAATGGACCAAGCTAAACACTACAAGAAAAATTTTAGCTCGTTTATTCCCTGCCCATGCACTAATCGCGCTGATGATTACACCGATTGCTACTAAAACAGAAAATATCAATTGATAGACATCACTAAAACCACTGCCATTAATTAAAAAAATTACTAACGCTATGAGGGGCACTAATCCAGCCATGACCAAGATCCAAATTGTTAAGATCCATACTCCTATTGGTCGTTTTACTTTTTGATCTATATTTGTTTCCAAAATTGTTCTCAATCTAATGAAATCAAATTCAGCTAACGTTAATTATCTTTCAAACGTTCAATAAGCCCTATCCCGTTATCGCCCATTACAATCACAATTCTGCGCAGCCAGTCTTTGCACCACAGCCGCCTTGCGCCAAGAGCAGCCAAAGACAAAACCCAGGCGGCCTGCCCTGCAAAGCAGAATAGATTCTTGTCTGATTTCTCTTAATTGGAAATTGAATTTCATAACTCTTCATACCACCCGGCCAGCTCCTGAACTTGATAGGACGATTTCCCAAGCTCAACCACTACGCCAACCGTTAAATTCCCCCTGGAACAAACCAAACTCTTTCTACTGCAACCTTTACTACCTACACTACGATCTGGAACACTTTCTGCCACACTTCCACTACCTGGGGGTCAAAGTGGCTTCCGGACTGCTCCAGGATGAATTTGTAGATCTTCTTATCCGGCCAGGCGTCCCGGTACGGGCGCGGTGAGCTCAGGGCGTCCCAGACATCGATCAGGGCAAAGACCCGGGCCGCGATCGGGATCGTATGGCCGCTGATCCCGTTGGGATAGCCGCTGCCGTCCCACTTCTCATGGTGCCCAAAGGGAATGGGCAGGGCCGGCCGCAAAAACTCGATCGGCTCCAGGATCTCGCGCGCGAACTGGGGATGTTTTCTCATCAAATGCCATTCATCATCGTTTAATGGGCCGGTTTTATTCAGGATGCTGTCAGAAATGACCAGCTTGCCGATATCATGCAGCAATGCCCCGCGCCGGATATGGATCAGCTGCCCCTCGGGGATGCCGACCGCCTGGGCCAGCATCAGGGTGCGCTCAACAACCCGGTGGGTGTGGTCTCCGGTGGTTTTATCGCGCAGGTCCAGAGCCCGCACCCAGCCTTCCAGAGTGGAATTATAAGCCAGGTCCAGCTCCAGATTCGTGCGCCGTAAATTCTCTACCAGGGCGGCATTATCCATGGCGATCGCTGTCTGGGTCCCCAACCCCCGCAGAAAATCAAACCACTCTTCATCCACCTGAAGGGGCTTCCTGTGAAAGACTTCCAGGACACCCAGGATCTTGCCCTTGGCGATCAGGGGAATGCCGTAATAGGATCGGAATCCCTCCAGGGCGAACATCCTGCCCCTTAATAAGGTGGGGGATTCTTTATACAGGTCCGGAATGGCCACCAATTCCCGGTTCTGCAGCACCCGCCACACCAGATCCTCCCTGGCCTGGGAGATGCCTGAATGGGGATGGTAGCGCTGAAATCCTTTTCCTTCCGCGTAGGTTGTTTCCAGGGTATCAGGATCTACCAGGAATATATCGGCGGCATCCACATCCAGCTGGGATACCACCTGTTCCAATATAATATGCAGGGTCAGATCGAGGTTAAAACTGCCTGAAATGGCCTGATCGATCGAGTGCAGGGCTGCCAGGCGCGCCAGCCGGCGCTGTGTGAGTTCATGTTCCTTGGCCCGCTGAAAGGCGCTGGCCGACATATCGGCTATGCCCCTGATCAGCCTCATCTCCTGGTCTCTGAACGGCTTCTGGCGCCCTACCCACAGGGCTCCCATCAGCTCCTCGTGCACGATCAACGGAAAACCGTACAGCCCGGCGGATTTAAGCTCGTCGGGGTACTTTTCTTCATTCATCCGGCTGCTGCCGATCAGATTTTTAACCACCCGGGGATCGGTCAGGATTTTCACAAGCCCCTGGTCAGACTCGGCATCCTGCTCTATACCCCCCCAGGAGAAATTCAGCTCAAAGGGCTGCTCGGGAGGAGATCCCAAAACCAGGGCCGCCTGGCCAACAGCCAGCAGCTGGCGCAAATTGCCCACGATCAGCGGCGGCATCTCTTCAAATGTACGGGCTTTACGGAGCGCGGCAGCGGCATCCGTCAAGGCTTCCTGGTGCCACAGCTCCTGCTGGAATGACAGATCGTACGCTACACCGATCACACCATGAGGGACTTTCCCCTTTTCCTGGAGCGGATAGAACCGGCATTCCCAGAGCTGGGAGCCGGACTCGATCACTGCCCTGTCCTGATCTCCAGCAAGGGAGGAACGGATACTGTTTAAGACGGCCGGATAGTCCTCGAATACCTTAAAGATCGACTGACCGATCAACTCGTCGGCAGGCTGATCCGTGCTGATCGACATGTCCCCCTCGATCATCTGAAATATTCCCTCCCGGTCGATGCTCCAGATCAGAATCGGAGCAGCATCCTGAGCCAGGGATTCAGCCAGGACTGGACCTTTGGACAAAATATTTTGCATCGTAGGCGTTTTTGGACCCATAAGTTGATACTTTAGGTTGTTATTTATCCCGCATTAAGAACAACTGCGGGTTGATTGACAGGTATCCACTGCCCAATATGTACTTCTGTTGGTTTTTCCAGGTAAGTATTGATCTGCCTGGCAAAATCGCTCAGGCTCTCCGCCCGAATCGAACTTAAGAAGTTCTTTTCATTAAAATCAAGCGGAAATACTTCACCCTGAAATCCCTGGGCCAGGGCTTGAACAGGATCTGCAAGCAGGAGGTCGCAAAAACCCTGATTGATCACAGCGGCAGCCAACAGGCGGCTGAAGACGCTGGGAGGTTTAGGGGTTGTGGCCCAAACCTTCGAATGATAAGTTGGAGGGGTTGGATATCCGGTAAGCATAAATACGTCCTTTTTTGATGAAATCTTAAATGGTCAATTTGTGATCCGGGGCTGGTTTTTCTGGCAGGGCTGGCATACTTGGCCTTTCGACCGCAAACAGCCAGAACGCTCCCAGGGCGATAAACAGGTCCCCAAGGCTTAATGCCGCGTTCCGGGGGAACCATTTGGGAAGCAGGATCGAATCGGACAGCCAGGCCAGGCGGGTATCGGCCGCCAGGAGCAGGATATTTTTGCTCATTCCCGGGCGGGATCCGATTTGCCAGGCTGAGAGGGGAACATCAGGATAAAGTGCGCTGGCCGTTGCCGGCGCGATGGGCATCAATCCCCCGTTAAGAAGGATCACCAGCAGGTTAAGGGCCAGTCCGAGACCGAGGATCAAAATGCCGGTTTTATCCCGATTGAGCCAGATGAACACCAGCAATACCAGCTGGGAAGCTACCAGTACTCCCGCAGCCCAGGTGTCAGAAAACCACCCTGCAGTTGCAGGAATCTGAAAGATCAGCAGCTGGGGAAGAACCGCAGCCACTACCAGCCAAGTCCTGGAAAATTCTGGCACACGGAATGGCTGACCTGAGATCCAGGAGCGGATCAGGCCGCCAATCCAGCCAGCGGCAATGCCCAGGACCAGGATCATCTACCAGCCGCCTGGACCACCATTCATACCGGGTGCTCCTGCGCCGAGAACCAACATGCTGAGGACTACGAGGGCCATAAAGATCTGAACATGGCGACGATCGACTTTGCCGGCTGTTAAGGAGAATTTCTGGATCATTTTCTTCATTGGGACCGCCTTTTATTTCATTCGTGAATAGGATGCGTCAATTATCAGACCCCAGGGTCTCCCCAAGGGTCTCTTTTTGGAAATATTCAATCAACAAAAATGAAAGGTTGAACACTTTGAGCGTTTTGTAAACAGATCAGGCCATCAAATCGTGATAAAGTGCGATCGTTTCCGGAGCTGGATCCACATCCAGGTCCAGCGCCAGGGCCTCGCGGCAGCGCTGAAAAGTCCGCTCGATCCCCGACCGGTCCCCATTGGCTGCGTAGGAACGCATGGCCATCCTCCAGGCTTTTTCCTGGCTGGGAACTGCCAGCAGCAGCTTCTCGATCGTCTCCAGAGAAGCATCAGACTGATCCCGGGAAAGCTGCAGTTCAGCAAGTTCGAGCATAGACGATTCATATTCAAGGTAAAGCCGGTAGCGGACCGGTTCCAACCAGATCCCTTCCAGCTTGGGGGCAAAGGGGTGCTGGTAAAGGTCAGCTGCACGCTGAAGGGCCTTGATCTTGAGATCCAGGTCATTTTCATCTTTCGCCTGGCTGAGGGCTTTTTTAAATTCCTCGACATCATAACAGTAATCAAGATGGCGGTTAAAATGGTACAGCCTGGTGGGTTGATGATAGAGGATGGCATCCTTGCCAACTGCCCTTCTCAAGCGGTAGAGAGCGTTCTTAAACTGCTTCTTGAGCTGCTCAGGATGGCTGTCCGGCCAGAATATGAGGCAGATCTCCTCCCGGCTGGCGCCTTCCTGCTGATTTAAAAGGTAGAAGAACAGCTCCCGGACTGTTTTCTGCTTGGTCCATTCCGGGACAGAAATGATCTCCCCCTTGCGCAAGACCCGGACCCGGCCCAGGATGGAAATGTCCAGATAGGGCTGCTGGGAGGTATCCCCGGGGAGTTTGTTGAACCCCAACCTTTCCAGCAGATCAGGCAGCCGGGACTGAAAATCCCTCACGGCCGGGACAAGATCCCTGATTAATGGATCCTCCGGCAGCTGATCCACCAGGTTGGAAAACAGGTCTTCCCGGGCGGACAAAGTCGGGACCAGGGGATGGATCGTGCCCATGGATTGAACGATCGCCTGCACAGTTATCAGACGCACCTGCCCATCTGACGGGGATCCTCTTAAACAGTCTATCCAGGCCAGATAGATCTGGGCCAGGCAGATCTCCATTGGCAGGTCATTCATATAAAAGACTTCCAGGGCAGCCTGGATCTCAGTTTGAGCCCGGATTGGCTGATCCTCTGCCAGCAGCAGCAAGCCGCGTTCCAGGTGGTATCGGCCCATTTCAGTACTACTTTTATAGTCCTTGATCCTATATTGGACGGCATCCAGGTGCTGAGCGGCGGGTTTTAATTCTCCCCTTCTTCTAGCCATGGAAGCCATTGTAAGTAGCAGATAGATCTGCAGGAAATTATCCCCGATCTCATCAGCGATGATCTTCGATTCATTGACATAGATCTCCGCCCTGGAAAGGGCCCCCAGGTCCAGAGCCAGATCCCCCAGGCTGGCCAGATTAAAAGCCTTTGCCCTTAAGTTGCTGGTCTGCCGGGCAAAATCCAGCGCCCTGCTAAACCACTCATAAGCCTCCAGGTAATCTCCAGTCAGATGGTCCAGTACACCCAGGTTATTGTACAATCCGGACAGTTCGCTGAGGTTTCCGGACTCTTCCCAAACTTGATAAGCCTGCTGGTAGAGGGACCTTGCGGCAGGATAGCTGCCCCCGTTCATTTCTAAAAAACCCAGATCCATCTCAACATAGGCGGCATTTCTCTGGTCACCTTGATCAAGATAATAACTCAATGAACGCTCAAAATGCTCTTTAGCCTCTTGATTAAGCCCCAGTCGGTACTGGATAATACCAATTTCCCTTTCCGCCTCTGCTTCAAGTAATATTCCGCCGCCTGCTTCAGCCGTCAGGGCACGTGCCCGAAGAGCATCATCCAAACCCGACTGGAAGCTGTCCAGCAGACGATGGCAAACTGCCCGGCGGATCAGCGTCCGGATATACAGAACAGGATCATCCTTCTCTGATATTAAATCCAAAGCCTTATCCAGCATTCTCAGTCCTGACTCAGGATCCCCGGTCATACTGGCAAGCGCAGCTTTGATGCTTAATAATGCTGGATTATTTTCAATCTCAGGGACCGTAAGCTCGTCAAACCAGGAGGTCAATAATGACACCTGCCCGGTGTGGACCAGGTCCGGACTGACAGACTCTATATAATTTGCCAATACCAGATCATCATCTAACTGGATGCAGACGGCATAGGCCTTTTCATACCAATGCTGATCCCGGTACACCTCTATCAGTTTGAGCAGCAGGTCCTCTGCCTGCCCCGGGTAATGTTTCCGGTACTGCTGTTGTAAAAAGTCACTAAATAGATGATGGTAGCGCAGCCAGGTCCCATCACTTTCAACCGGCTGGATAAAGAGGTTTTTATGAAGAAGCTGCTGGATCAGCTCCCCCCAACTCAGCTCTCCCTGAGGTTCACCCAGCGCTCGCTGGCAGAGAGATTCGTTAAACTCCTCCATCAGAGAGGTTCGCAGCATAAAATCCTGCAATTCTTCAGATTGTTGGTCCAGCACCTGCCGGGCCAGATAATCATACAGGTCGATCCCGGCCGCCCTGGCTGCCCGGCCGTGGTCTATGAACCCCTGTCCGATGGTCTCTGCGGAGAGCAGCAGACCTGTGATCCAGCCCTCGCTGTCTTTGACAGCTTTTTCAGCTTCCCGATCGCTCATATCCTGCTGATATTTGATCCTGTAGAGATCTTTGACCTCTTCGGGGTGGAAAGCCAGCTCTTCGAAACTCAATCCCTGGACCTGCGTGCGTCCCACCATCAGCGGAAGATCCGGCAGGCTGAGCAAGGAGCGCGACAAGATCACCAAATGGCAGTTCTCGTCCATTTCCTGGACAAAATGATTGATGAATTGGTTGACATCAGGGCTGCTGTCGATCAGGTGGAAGTCATCCAGCACAAGAGCAAAGTGTTCTTCCACATGCTCATAAAGATCGTTGATAATTGTCCGCAGCACCCGCTGCCCATCCAGGCCGCTTTCCGCCTGATTGTTGATCAAAGACCAGCTGGCTCCCCCAAATTCCGGGAAAACCTGCTCGATCGCTGCCACAAAATATTGAATAAAGCGGAAAAAATCATGATCAAGCGGATCAAGGGACAACCAGCAGACGGGATATTCTACCTGGGAAGCCAGGTCTACAAGCAGTGATGTCTTTCCATATCCAGCCGGAGCAGCGATCAATGTCAACCTGTAATCCAGCAGGTCATCCAGAATCTGGTTTAAGCGGGGACGCGTTAAAAAATCCCGCTGTCGGCGGGGATGAACGATCTTGGTCCGTGTAACAGAATTATTCATGCTAACTCTGGCCTTCTTATCTGCTGCCCTATCGGAAAGTTCCAACAACCTTCTGTATTATATATAAAAATGATACTTATAAAGGTGGATTGCCCCAGCATTTATTCCAGGGGACAATTTATGGAAGGAAGTCCTGCCTCAGGCCCGGCCAGGAGCACCCGGCTGGATCGAATAACCCCAAGATAGGTATCAGTACCCTGCCGCTGCCTTGAGCCCAGAACGATCCTTAAGCATTGATTGGCAAGGAAAAGGAAGCCAGGAAAATCACATCCCCGTTTTCACGCGGGATGAGGGCCAAATATCTACCAATCAGGGAGGTCCAAGATTCCCGGCCTTAAACAAACATCCCTTAATCTTTGGTCAGATGTTCAATAGCTTTAAAACGGTCAGTGAATATGGATACATCCAGGCCGCTCTGGCGGGAGACTGTTTCAATGAAATTGTGGCTCCGGTCCCCCGGAGAGACCAGGGTGGCCACCCGGGCTGTTGGATCGATGCCTAGCGTAGTCTTCATTTTAGAATGGGCAAAGTTGTAATTTTCAGGGGCAAGGGCCACATTTCGAGATTTGGTCACATCTACCAGGTAGCGGTTAATGCCCAGCTCCCGGCCCAGGGCATGGGTCTTGAGGTTGTACTCCAGGGCCAATTCAGCAGTCAGATCCCCGGTGACAACCTGGATGATATATTTTCCGTCTTCTGAGGGAATGATCTCACATCCCATCTAATACCTCCCACCAATCAAAATAAGACTATCTGCCTTGCGGGCAGAGACTATTAACGACTCCATTGTAGGGAATCGTCACCAGCTGGCAAGGCATCCATGAGATGGTTTTCCACCCTGCTGGAGGACTGCTGCCGGAGCTAGATCGATGATCTGCCTTAAATAACACACACCGCGGCTCGGCGGTGCGTTCAGAGGGTATAAGAGCTCACGATTTCAGGGCTGTGCTGATCTTCGAATTTTTTCCGCAATTCTCCACTTATTCGAAATCCGCTCTCAACATCGGAAAAACAGTTGTCCCACTGATTGTACTGCCTCCATGAACCTTATTCTGCTGGAAATGAGCCTCCGGAACCAGCCCGGAGCGTTCCGCCGCTCCTGTACCAGGCAGCTTTATCCTGTCAGCCTCAATGAACATCGGGATATCCAGGAACCTGTTCTCCAGGCCCAATTTTCTCCCAATCATGCAACAATAATATTCATTATAGCATGCGAAAACTATCATGCCTGTTTCGAGCCCGGGAAGGGATCTATTTTTGTTTGTTCCCTCTTGACGAAGCTGTAAAGTCAATATAGGTGGTTTTTAGGGTAAAAAATTATGGTAAACTTCAAGGGAGAGATTCCGAAGGAGAACCTTTTATGGCTACATCACGTGCGGAGGAAATGGTCAAGCGACTGCGGGAGATGCAGAACGCCACCCCGGAGATCGAGGCTTCGGCCGTCGTATCTGTAGACGGGCTGACAATCGCGTCAGCGCTGCCCAGCGACGTCGAGGAGGACCGGGTCTCGGCCATGTCGGCCGCCATGCTCAGCCTGGGAGAACGCATCGCTACCGAACTAAGCCGGGGCGCACTGGATCAGGTCTATATCCATGGGGCTGATGGGTATGTGATCCTCTCCGCCATCGGAACCGAAGCTGTGTTAACTGCCCTGGCCAAGGAAAAAGCCAAACTGGGGCTAGTATTCCTGGAAATGCGCCGCGCCGCGGACGACCTCAGTAAATTTATAAGCTGATGAACAACACACCAAATACCTAGAAACTTCGCGGGGAGGACTTAAAGACAAGGTCCTCCCCTCTCCACTTAATTAAGAGTACTTTTGGTCAAACGGGGTCAATCATGAAAACAAAATACATCTTCATAACCGGCGGAGTTCTCAGCTCAGTGGGAAAAGGGGTTACTGCCGCTGCACTGGGCCGGCTGCTCAAAGAACGGGGCTACAGGGTAGCTATCCAGAAACTGGATCCCTACATCAACGTTGATCCGGGAACAATGAGCCCCTACCAGCATGGTGAGGTTTTTGTGCTGGACGACGGCGCCGAAACCGACCTCGACCTGGGTCATTACGAACGTTTCATCGATACCAGCCTCAACCGAGTCTGCAATGTCACCACCGGACAGGTCTACGAAGAGGTTATCAGCCGTGAAAGGCGGGGCGATTACCTGGGCGGCACGATCCAGGTCATCCCTCATATCACCAATGTTATTAAAGAACGTATTCTCCAGGTTCCGGAAACTACCGGGGCGGAGATCGTGCTTTGCGAAGTTGGCGGTACGGTGGGAGATATCGAGTCCCTGCCGTTCCTGGAAGCCCTGCGCCAGATGAGAGGTGATATCGGCCGCAAAAACAGCTTTTATATTCATGTCACCTGGCTGCCCCATATCGGCGCCACTGACGAGCTTAAGACCAAACCCACGCAGCATTCGGTCAGGGAACTGCGCTCGATCGGCATTGCACCAGATATGATCATGGCTCGTTCGGACCATCCCGTCCCTGATGAGCTGCGGGATAAGATTGCTTTATTCTGCGACGTGGTTAAAGAGGCAGTGGTGCCAATGGAAACCACCGACACGCTTTACAATATTCCCCTGATGCTGGAGCATGCTGGTGTAGGAAACTATATTTCAAGCAGGATCAAACTCAAGGACCGCCAGACTCCGGATTGGTCCGCCTGGGAGAAGATGGTCACCAAGATCCGCTGTGAAAAAGAAAAGATCAAGATTGCCGTGGTTGGAAAATATATTGAGCTGCTGGACGCCTATATGAGCGTCCGCGAGGCTCTCTGGCACGCAGGTCTGGCCAACGATGTAGATGTGGATATCACCTGGATCCACTCCACCAGCCTGGAAGGGGAAGCTGACATAAAACTCCTGGAAGGTTTTGACGGCATCCTGGTGCCGGGCGGTTTTGGTGAAAGAGGGATTGAGGGCAAAATCCGGGCAATTAAATTCGCCCGGGAGAACAAGGTTCCCTATCTGGGACTGTGTCTGGGTATGCAGTTGATGGTCGTTGAACTGGCCCGCCACCATTTGGGGGAGAACAGTCCCAACTCGACCGAGTTCAATCCAGTTACGCCCCACCCGGTGATCGACTTGATGCCCGATCAGCGTGATATCGTTGACAAGGGCGGCACGATGCGCCTGGGACTTTACCCCTGCCATTTACAGCCCGGTTCAAAGGCTGCTGAAGCTTACGGACAGGAGTTAGTCCAGGAACGCCACCGCCATCGTTTTGAGTTCAGCAACGCTTACCGGGAAGAATTGGGAAAAGCAGGCCTGGTCTTCTCAGGATTATCCCCCGATCAAAGGTTGGTGGAGATTGCCGAAATGGCGGACCATCCCTTTATGCTTGGGACCCAATTCCATCCAGAATTCCTGTCCCGTCCTTACCGGGCTCATCCACTTTTTGCAGCTTTTATCAAAGCGGCTCTGGAAAACACAAAAAACTGACAATTACACCAGTTTAGGTATTTATTAATCGGGCCTGATAGGCTACAATAGGCGCGGTATTAACCTTAATGCATTGGAGAAAAAATGTATACACAAATCGAAAAGATTATCGGACGCCAGGTCCTGGATTCCCGCGGCAACCCCACAGTGGAAGTGGATGTGATGCTGATCGACGGCAGCCTGGGCCGGGCAATTGTTCCCTCAGGCGCATCCACCGGCATTCACGAAGCCCTGGAGTTACGTGACGGCGACAAGAAGAAATACATGGGAAAAAGCGTTTACCAGGCAGTCAATAATGTCAACGGCAAGATCTTTGACGCCCTGCTAGGCGAAGACGCCACCAGGCAGATATCGATCGACAGCATCCTGCTGGAATTGGACGGGACTCACAATAAATCCAAGCTGGGTGCCAATGCTATTCTGGGCACCAGCCTGGCAGTTGCCAAAGCGGCAGCAATCTCCCTGGAACTTCCCCTCTACCAATATATCGGAGGCATTTACGCCCACATCCTGCCTTCCCCGATGATGAACATCCTCAACGGCGGCGCGCATACCGACTGGCAGTCCACTGACGCTCAGGAATTCATGATCATGCCCCTGGGTGCTGAGACCTATTCCGAAGGCCTGCGCTGGGGAACCGAAATTTACCATATGCTAAAAACAGTGCTGAAATCACACGGCTATGCCACATTAGTGGGAGACGAGGGCGGTTACGCCCCTGCCCTGGGATCCAACGCTGAAGCAGTTGAGATCATCCTTGAAGCTGTTGAAAAGGCGGGCTACAAACCCGGTGAGGATATTTGTATTGCCCTTGATCCGGCAGCATCCGAATTCTATGAAGAGGAAACAGGATTGTACAACCTGCGCACGGAAGGTAAAAAACTAACCAGTGCTGAGATGGTTGCCTTCTGGAAAGACTGGGTCGCTAAATACCCCATCGTATCCATTGAAGACGGTCTGGCCCAGGACGACTGGGACGGCTGGAAGATGATGGTCGAAGAGATGGGTGACAAGATCCAGATCGTTGGTGATGACCTTTTGGTCACCAACCCCGAACGGGTTCGCAAAGGCATTCAGGAAAAAGCAGCCAATTCCCTGCTGGTAAAAGTCAATCAGATCGGAAGCCTGACTGAAACCATCGAATCCGTGGAAGCCTGCCATCGAGCCGGCTGGACCGCTGTCACCTCCCATCGCTCCGGCGAAACCGAGGACAGCACCATCGCCGATTTGGCTGTAGCCCTCAACACGGGCCAGATCAAAACTGGCGCTCCCGCCCGCTCGGACCGCGTAGCTAAATACAATCAGCTCCTGCGCATCGAAGAGAGCCTGGGTGATATGGCAGAATATGCTGGATGGAAACCGTTTAAGGAATGGTTAAGGGACGAAGTCCCTACCGTAAAATAAGGACCTGATCCTTTAAAAGGATCAGGTCCTTTGCAGTTAATGAGGGACTTCGTCCCTTTTTAAATAAAATGCGGGATCACTGAAATATCAGGATCCCGCATCCTTTTTCCTCATTTAATTTTACAGCCGGTCGATCAAATCCTCGTCTGACATCTCTTCCAGCGGGATGGTCGGTTCATCCACCAGATCACTTTCCCAATCTTCTTCCACATCCTGGATATCCACCGTGCGAGCGGCTTCAGTGACAGTCAGATCCTCGATGCGTTTGCCGGGTTCGGGTGTTCCGCAGTACGGGCAAAGACTCCAGGGCAATTTCATCAATCGCCCGCAGGAGTGGCAGGATTTCATAAGTTTTGTATAACAGTTTGGACAAACGATCCAATCATCTTGTGTATGCCGGCCGCAGCCCGGACAGGCAGAGCGCTCCTCAATAGCTTGCAACAGGGCTTCTTCCTCAAGCATATGCTGGTATTCATCCTCCATCGTCCTGGGAGGACGCAGTATCAAGTAAACAACAATGCCAGGTAAAAACAAAACCGCCACAACCAGAACCGCCAGGATACGCACCAGCGGGTCCTTGACACGGTTTTTTATGTCCCGGTAGGTCCAGACCATCAAACTCAACCATAAGGCAGCCAAGAAAGCGCCGCCTAAAGCAGCTGCGATTAACAAAAAGTTATTCAGGGATGATGGGTCAAAACTCATAAACCGCCTCCTCGTTCGATTATACCCTTTTTTCTAAACCCGGAAAATTCGCCAACCTCTTGTTCTATGGAACCCTTTCATATATAACGGAAATGTGCAAACAAGACCGGAGGGAGCCCTGCTCCCGGCCGGGGACAGAAAACCGGCTGCGCTGTAAATCGGCCGGGAAGACAGGGGGAAAAAATGGTAAAAGAAGGGAGTAACTCAAAATATGGGATCAAGGACCTGGAAATAACCGAAAGGCCCCGGGAAAGATTGGCGAAAATGGGCGCGGGAGTGCTGAGCACAGCTGAGCTGTTGGCTATCCTTATCAGGGTAGGTGTGGAAGGTGAAAACGCAATCCAGGTTGGACAGCGCCTTTTAGGTGATTTTAATGGACTGGCTGGTTTACAAAGGGCGTCGTTTTCCGAAATCAAAGGCCAACACGGCATCGGGGAAGCCAAAGCAGCCGTCCTGAAAGCTGCTATTGACCTGGGCCGGCGCCTGGCTTCCCAGACAGTGGAGGACAGGCCGATCATCCACAGCCCGGAGGACGCTGCCGATCTGGTCCAATATGAGATGAGCGCCCTCGAACAAGAACAGCTGCGGGTGATCACACTCAATACCCGCAACCATGTCCTGGGAGTGAAAACAATCTACCAGGGATCCCTGAACTCTTCCCAGGTGAGGGTAGGTGAACTTTTTCGACCCGCGATCCGGGAAAACGCAGCAGCAATCATCATCATTCACAATCACCCCAGCGGAGACCCTTCTCCCAGTCCGGACGATGTAGCCATCACAAAAGCCATTATCAGCGCCGGCAAGCTGCTGGATATCCAGGTGCTGGACCATTTGATCATCGGCCAGGGCCGTTTTATTTCTCTCAACAGGAGAGGATTAGGTTTTTCAGAGGATTAAAGTGAAGGGCGGATGTAAAAGGATGCAAACTCACCGCTGGCAGCCTGCAGGTTGGTTTGGATTTTGGACACAGCTGAAGATCTAGGGCCGCGCTGTAGAACGCCTACCAGTTTCTTAAGGAGGTCCAATTCTCCTTCAGCAATAACTTCTACAGTACCATCCCTCCGGTTGCGGGCCCAGCCCACCAATCCCAGTTCGACTGCAGAATTCAAGACGAAGTAGCGGAAACCAACGCCCTGAACCCGGCCATAAACCCGAGCATGAAGTCGCTGAATATCAGAGGGATTCATTTTCGTCCCAATCTCCTTCGGACGGATTTTGCCTCGTTTTATAGATGATAAATCCACCCAATCCCAGTAAAAGAAGGAGCTAATAATCCTGCCAGCAGGTAAATATAGAGCAACAGGGTTGCCTGTCCAAAAGTGTCCCGCAGCCATTCATTTTCGAGTGTATTTAAAGTGATCCCTAAAGCCATTTCCACGCCGCGATCACAGCTGACACCCTGGTCGTAGGCATTAATCAAGGACTGCAAACCCGGAAGTCCGTACTCGCGCTGGATATATTCCACCAGTGCATCCGACTGAGCATATGCCAGCAGAGCCAGCTCAGGGTCAACCGGGAAGGCCTGGCAGAGATGCAGGAAAGGAATCAGGTCCCTCCTCTCATAAGCGCGCTCTAAGGTCAGATCATATTCCGGAAGGCTGTAGATCTCTACCTGGGAGGCAAATCCCTCATTCAGCCAGGCTGGTAAATACGAAAATTCAGCACCCATAAAACGGTAAAGCAAAATGTGGGAGACTTCATGGGGGATCAGACGCTGGATCTCAAGGGGTTGTTCCACAGCCAGCGGTAAAGCGACCACTACTGATCCCCTGGCGGGGTCGGCATAACCACTGATCCAGTTTTGACCAATCAGCGCCAGGGAGGATTGCAGTTCCTCGTCCGAGCCGTAGATAAAGATCACAATCGGTTGGGAATCGGGCGGCTGCATGAGCATTTCCAGCGTTCTGGTCTGACCATGTATGGCGGCGTCAAGAACTTCCTGGGCCAAGGTGATCTCCCCTTCATACCAGTAGATCTTAAATTGCCCCTGGATCAATTCCTGCCAGTTGTAGCGATTATCGAGGTATGTGAATTCGTAATCCGGCGATGCCACGATCTCCCCGTTCTCGAGCATAAATTGATAATCATAGCTGATATTAACAAATGCCGGCAGCGGTCGTTCCGATACTACATAGACAAAATTCCCCTGCCCATCAGCAGGTATGGAAACAGCACCCACAAAAGTCGGCAGTCCCGGAGCATGGATAGAGAGCGTAATGCTCTCTATAGGCAGATTACTTTCATATTCGATCTGGAAGCTTACCTCATCACCAAATATGTATTCAACAGAATGATCAACTACCTCAACCACACCTTCTGCCCTGGCAGTATCCAAGAGCGGTGTGAGGCAAAAAATAACCAGTATTAACAATAACGGAAATATTTTTTTCATAATTCTTCTATCAAGATTGGAAAATGAATGGGAAATCAGAAATTACTCCAGCCATAAATCATCATCAAAATCAAAATCCTCCAGGCCGATATCATCCTCATCGTAGACATCATCATATTCATCCTGCTGATAATCATAATCATCCGCGATGATCTCATCGTCAGTATAAGGAAGGTCAAATAAAGGCACGTTAACCCCGTCTTCCAGGAAATCTAACTTCTCCAAAGCCTGCTGGATCAACTCCTCTTCATCACTGCTGACCTCGTCATCCAACAATTCCTGGATAGCAGGCCCAGCATCCTCTCCCCCGATTTGAGATAAGGACCAGATTGCAGCAGCACGGATCTCCGGAAGATCGTTCAAATGATCTATGATGATCGGAACGGCATCCTCCAAACCCAGCTCCCCACTGGCCCGCACCGCTTCTAAGCGGATTTTTGGTGAAGTATCCTGCAGTTTTTTGAATACCAGGTCACTGTACTCGTGATCATAGGAGCGGCCCATGGCAAATAATGCACTGGCCACCCAATCATCGAGTTCACTTTTATATGCCTTGAGAATGTGATCCTTAACCTCTTCCCGGGAGGAATAACTGATAGCCTCCAGGGACCTGAGTTGGATTTCCAGAGCATGATCATTTTCCAGGATGTTTAGCAGCTGATCTTCGATCTTTTTTTGCAGTTTTTTACTGATCTTTTCTAACTCACCCCGGTAAACATATTTTCCCAGAACAGAGGCCGTCACTGCCCGTAGATTGGTAGATTTTTCCTCCTTCATTACGGAAAGGAAAAAAGGGATCAGATCATCGGTATCAAAGATCTCGATCGCCTGGGTAGCAAAAAAACGTACCTGTTCATCCTCGTCTTTCAGGGCCAACCTGTAAACCAGCTCAAAAGAAAGCAGGGTATTGCTCTCAGATAAGGTATCCAGATCCTCAATCAAGGCCCGCCGCCTTTCAAGATGGATTTCAGTCCAGATCTTCTGCAAATCCGCCAGGTTGTCCTGAGTAATATCAGATAGCCGATACAGGTTCAGAGGATCAAGAACCTGGTCCGCATCTAGCAGGGCTGTCAGCACCTCGCTAAAGGGCTGCTCTTCCGGGGAGGTAAATAAATGTTCTTCCATTAAGGTAATTGTACCGGTGAAGTGAAATCTAGAATATTAAAATAAATTAACAAAAGTATCACTGCAAAAAATCCCACCATGTTAACAACATTCTGGATTTTTTGGGAGATGCGCCGTCCGGTGATCAATTCCGGCAGTACAAATAATATCCGGCCGCCATCCAAAGCGGGGATAGGCAGCAAATTCAAAACACCCAGGGAAACAGTGATAGAAACCACAAATAACAGAACGTTGATATAAGCCGGGGTGCTTGGCAGCAAGGTGCCTTCCTTAGCACCGGCAAAGATATCATACATACCTTTATAGCCAACCGGGCGGCCAGCTGCATCCGCAGAACCGCGGATAAGCTGTCCGGGAAGTTTCATCACCGCCAGACTGTGCTGCCCTGTGGCAGCTGTCGCCATCGGTAATGCCTGGAACCAGTTTATCTCCAGAACAGGGCTTGACATCATGATGCCAATAGCACCCTCATTCTCGGGCGGGTTCTCACGGGGAGTCAGGAAGACCTCGGAGGTCTCGCCATTGCGATCGATAAAAATCGAGATTTCCTCCCCGAGGTTTTCATAGATCTCACCCCTCAAGGCATCATAGCTGTCAGCTTCAACACCGTTAATGCTTAACACCGTATCACCAACTATCAAACCTGCTTCCGAAGCAGGAGAATTTTCAACAACATCGCCAATCTGCACTACACTGCCATCTGGAATGCCGAGCTGGCTGATGATCACCGCGTAGATGGCTATTGCAGCCAATATAGTTCATCAGTGGTCCTGCAATATATACGCCGATCCGTACCAGGGGTTTGGAGGCCGCCAGCCCGCCTTCTACTTCGGGCTGCGACTCACCGAGCGGTTTCACAAATCCACCCAGGGGAATCCAGTTCAGGGTATATTCCGTTCCCCGATACGTGAATAATTTAGTGATGCGGGGAGGAAAACCAATTCCAAATTCCTCCACAGGTACACCAAATAACTTACAAGCGGCAAAATGTCCCAGTTCGTGGAGAACTATCATCGAACCCAGGACTACAATAAACTGAATTATGGTAACAATCATAGTATTTTCCAGTAGTTTCCTAAAAACCAATCAAGTATTAATATTCTGAAGTATGAGATTATACACCAGTGATTTCCGGTTCGCGAAGCCAAGCAGCACCGCCCGGAGTGCATATTAATAGGGATTTTACATTTACCAGGGCAGTAAGTTTTCTTTTAACTGCATCTGAGGCTGATTCAGGACAGATCAAGTGCACATTGGGGCCGGCGTCGATCGTAAAACAAACCTGCAAACCAGACGCCCGCCAGGATCGGACAGCCTTCATGATCTCCAGTGTGCCCGGATCCCAGTAATACAGGGGCGGTGTGGAAGTCATCATCACACTGTGCATCAGCGTGGAATCCAACTCCACAATTTCCGCAAAAGTCTGGAAATCTTTCTCAAGCAGGGCTTTACGGCAGATCTCCAGGCGCCGCCCAGCATCTAAGACTCTGCCTTCCTGCAGAGGACTTGTGTCAGCCAGTTTATGCCCCTCGGAAGACACAACAGCTTTATGTTCCCGGTTGATCAAAACCACAAAATCCACAAGCGCCCAGTGTTCAGGGCCGGCAATTGAAAAAGCATGGGAAGATTCCTGGTCCGGGATCCATTCCACAAATCCGCCCGGGATAGAACGGCTGGCGGAACCTGATCCGGTGCGGGCCAGTGCAGAGAGCTGCTGTTCGGGAAGTTCCAGGCCTAATGAAGTCACAGCTGCCAGGGTTAATGCAGCAAATGCCGAAGCTGAAGACGCAATTCCAGCTCCGGTCGGAAAGTTGTTTTCGCTGACCACCCGGGCAAAGGTTTTTACCTCCGCCATGCCGCGCACCCGATCGAGCAGGGTGCTGACACGCTGCAAGGCGGCTGCAGTGGCTGATTCACCATTGAGGACCAGCTGATCTTCCTTCAGATCAGTATCAAAACTGACTGTAGTCCGGGTTTCGAGGGGCGCCAGGTTCATCGATATAGAACCATTGGCAGGGATTCTTAAGTCATGATCCTTGTTGCCCCAATATTTAATGAAGGCAATGTTGGGATGGGCGGCAGCTGATGCGGTTGAAATCATGATTCACTCAAAACCTTTCAAGTTATTGGATCGGCAGGGATATAGTCGGAAAAAGGCAGTATGACACTGCCCTCCAGGACCGGGTAAAGTCCAGCGCTGATGTACCGCTGAGCTGCAAATGTCCAGCAAAACCTTCCAGGAACCGCTGCAAAAGTTCATTATGGGATGGAAGAGGGAAAACCTGGCAGAGATCATGGATAAATAGACCCTGGTTTGACTGTACGTTCAGGCGATTTTCAACACTGAAAGCCAGACCGGCCAAACCTACTGAGTTCAGGGGCTGATAGCTTGGATCCAATTCAGCCACGATCGAACCGATCTCATTTAATGCTTTATGGTCGAGCATTAAGGTCTGGTGCCAGTTTAAATTCCTATCGGAAAGAATAGTGCGAAACTGTTGGGAGGGCTGGTTAGGTTCCTCGAACCAGAAAGCTCCCCGCAGGTTCAGATCCCTTTCCAAGCCATCATCAGCCTGAGAAGGGAAGATCGGGAAAAACATCGCTCCTGCCCCGCCGTCAGTAGCCCGGTGGAGCCAGACTCCCTCCAGCAGCGGATTAAGGGATTCCAGATTATCCACCAGGATGATGAGCGTGAAAGGGTCCAGCGGGGCGGGTTCCGCCGCCTGCTCCTGGAGCAGTACCGGACCGCTGGTCGTTTGAATATCCCTGGCAGAAGGCTGATCCTCATCAAAGACAGCCTGGCTGGCCCTGATCCCCAGGAAGAGGAAGAGGCTGAAACACACAAAAAAGATCACCAGCAGCAGTTTTGATTTCATAAATAACAATTTATAAGCGAAAAACCCGGCAGAAAACCCCTTTTTTGCCAGTTGAAAAATAGTATCGCTCTCTGATTTGAATCATACCACCAGATAGAAGAGAAACATCTTTTCCAGGGGATAACAAATCAGTTAAGCAGATTGCTCAAAATTTATATAATGAGACCAGGCTGAATTGATTGATAACCAGGTCGATATCCAGCTTTCTCTGACAGGGGGTCAGGGTTATCGTTTTCCTACATGGCGATCTACCCTAAAGGGTAGTCTGACTTAAAGATTGTCCAATATCAGCCTGGGAGATCCTCAGTTTCTCGAAGACAGGAGCCAATTTCCGGTAAACTGCTGTATTTTCAGGAATCGGTTCCCGGATATTTTCCACTTTGTGAATTTGATCCAGTTTTGAAAAGTCTTTCCATAAACCGGAACCAACGGCCCCCAGCGCTGCAGCTCCTAGAGAACCGGCATCTTCGCCGATATTGGTTTTGACAATCTTCATTTCAAAAACATCAGCAAAAATCTGCCGCCAGGATGCACCCTTCGATCCCCCTCCGACGATCACCATTTCGTTGCTCAGCGTTGTGAATTCTTTCAGCACACCCAAAACCGATCCCAGGTTCAGGGCAATGCCTTCCATACCAGCCCGGATCATGTCGCCCCGGGTATGACCAAGGTCAATACCCGAGAAAGCGCCCCGAATGTCCGCATTTGGTTCCTGGGAGGATCCTCCAGCCAAACTCGGGTTGAATAATAGTTTATTCGCGCCAACTGGCGCCTGATCTGCCAGTGCTGTCATCAACTCATATACATCCTCACCAGTCCGGGAAGCTTTTTCAATCAGGTCGGGGCAGATATTATCCCGCAGCCAGCGGAAAGAATTGCCAGCTGAAAAAATACTAACGGCCGATGTGAACATTCCTGGCATAACATGGGTGAACACAAACGGCCTGCTTGCTGGATCCAGGACCGGGGTCTCGGCTGAAACCGCTATCCAGGCGGAAGATCCAAGTGAGAGGTATACCCGACCGGGAGCAATATTCCGGGCTCCCAGCGCCATACAAGAATTATCAACTCCCCCTGCAACCACTTTGGTCTTTTGGGATAAACCCAACAACTCCCCTGCTTCCCTGGTTAACTCTCCAATGATCTCTGTCGAAGGTACGATCTCCGGAAAGATATCCAGATCAAGACCGCTGGCCTGGATCAGATCCTCTGAATATCCCCAACCTTTCAGGTCATACACACCACAGCCAGAGGCGTAGGAAAAATCAGTGCTGATCTCACCGGTCAATTTATAGTTGACATAATCTTTGGTACCAATAACTTTAAAATCTTCTTAAAAACGTCCGGCTCATTGTCCTGATACCACAGGATTTTAAACACAGAATATAACTTGGCGGGAAATCCATTACCAGTGGTCATATACCAGGCCGTTTCATCAAATTTCTCAAAAAAGGTATCCGCCTGGACTCCTGCTCTGGAATCAGACCAGATCGGGGTCGATTCCCGCAGCAGTCTGCCGTTTTTGTCGATCGGCACCACACCAAGGCTGTGCCCTGATAAGGACAGGCACTCGATTTCGTTTTTATCAACACCTGTCTCATTCAGCAGCTGCCTGGTGCTGTTTATAATAGAATCCCACCAGTCAGACGGCCGCTGCTCATGCCAGCCTGCTTCGGGATAAAGAGTCTCATAAGACTGAAAAGTGCTGGCAAGGCACAGACCATCTTTATCATATAATGAAGCTTTATTCCCGCCGGTACCCAGATCATAGGCGATAATCTTTTTACTCATGGACAATCCCTTTTCAACCTTTGCGTTTTGAACGACAAAAAAAATCAATCTACATCAGATCTCGATCCCTTCTGGATACCGCGCAGCAAATTCCCTGATCAGCTCTGCCCCTTTGCTAACCCCCAGTTGGTCAGCTCCTGTTTTAAGAAATGCTATCGCGTCGTCCAGCGTATAGATCCCACCCGAAGCTTTGACTTTCATAGCAGCACTGACCGCAGTTCTGATCAGGGCAACATCCTCCAGGGTTGCACCGCGTGGATCCGGATTGACCAGATCCAAATACTGAGTGCGGACACCAGTGGATGTTTTCACCATCTGAGCGCCAGCTTTCTCAACCAATTTACTGGCCCGGACCTTTTCCTCATCAGTCAGCACCCAGGCTTCAATGATGACTTTCACGATCCTGCCAGCGGCTTTTTGCACCACAGCTTCAATATCTGCCTGGACCTGATCGTTCTTATTTGATCTTAATCCACCGATATCCATGACCATATCAATTTGTGTTGCCCCGGCCTGAATACAATACTCCGTTTCCAGAGCCTTGGACTGAGCCGGATGGCTTCCAAATGGAAAACCAACGTTTCCGCTGATATCCATATCCACACCATCCAACAAACTGGCAGTCAGCGCAACATTTGGTGGATTAACACAAACCACACCTACACCAGTTGTTTTGGCTTTCTCAACAAAATCCTTGACATCCTCTTCTGATGCAAACTGTTGACAGAGGCTGAATTCGATTCTCTTCCTGAAGTCTTCTAATCTAATTAACATAAAAATCCAAATGGAGAGTCTAGATTGAATAGATAATCTCACAAACCCCCCGATTGGGGGGTTTGGGGTTTGATTGTTCCAGCAATAACAAACTAGGTTCTTTTTTCCTTTAACTTTCCTTCTCTCTTGCGGGCTTCCGAGAGCGCTTTTGCATAAGGTTTTTCATAGGTAGCGCAGGCAACTGGCATCTGCCGGATCAGCAGCTCTACACAGTTATCACAGACATTGCACCATCTGATCTCATCCTCCCGGCCTTCCTTGAGTTTGATGGGAAGTTCGCTGTCTGCCAGAGATTGGCGGCCGATGGCAACCATGTCCACGTAACCATCTTCGATGTTTTTAGTGGCCCAATGCACAAAAGTGGTCTCTTCCGGTTTAACAGCATGATATTTGAGCCTGCCATCAGCATAGATCGAATAGGCGGAGCCAATTACAGCAGTTTCTGGTTTGAGGGCATCCTGAATTACTTTCTGGAATGTGAAGTGCAGGTAGCCATAATCCGGCATGGCCTTGTCAGGCTGGGTCAAAGCCAGGGTGATGCTTGGGCTTCCAGCCGATTGAAGAATATATTTTCCTCCCCGTGCTTCCAAACCCTGGACCATCTTCTGGATCTCAGAGAAATCGATCACCGGCGTATTTGGTCCGGCTGTACCCATACCACCCGGGAAACCTTCCCAAACCGAGATCTTAGAGCCAACGATAAAATCAGGATCGTTGATTTCTTTATCAAGACGCTCGTAGATCTCATAGGCAAAACGCATGCGATCTTCAAATGCGCCGCCATATTTCCAATCACGATCATTATATGGCCGGCAGAATTGTGAACCCAGATATCCGTGGCAGAGTTTAACATCCACCCCATCCGCGCCTGCGTCGTGGGCAACCTTGGCGGAGGTGACGAATTTTTCTATGATATCTTCCACTTCATCTTCGGTCAGCAGATCTCCGCCAAAACCCGGCAGGGGTTTGACACAGACTTTGCGGGAAAATTCGGCATTCCCGAGCTCCCCATTATGGGTCAGCTGAACAAAGAGCAGGGTCTCATCATTCTCTTCTTTGAGGGTCTTGATCAATTTAGAAAGGGGTTCCTGGTTATCGCGCGTGCCGATCAGCTGGTTGATGCGGCCTTTGGATTCATCAACAACACTGATAGCTTCCATAAAGATCACGCCAGCGCCACCACGAAAAGCCTTTTTATACCTTTCATAGGTAAGGTCAGTGGGATTTCCTTCATGATCGGCGTCGTTGCATTCCATGGCATTCAGGGCAATGCGGTTGACAGATGTCCTGGAGCCGATTTTAAATTCCTGGAATAATGTATCTACAGTCATAATTCCCCTCCTGGGGTTGAAGTCTCACTCAACTGAATAAAATGGCCCTTCCCCAATGCAGAACATATCTCCAGAGGGGAAGGTTATTTACCACTAATCAAACAGCTTATCGCCGCGGCCTTCGTATCTGCCCTTGATGATCAGGGGCCTGAGGTATTCAATGGTCTTTTCAATGCCGTCTTCCCGGCTCATAACAACGTCTTCGTGTTCATAGCTGACCACATAATCATAACCAACCAGGGCCAGTTCGGTCATTACTCTCTTCCAGGGCACAGAACCCCAACCGGGGATCCTGAAGCGGAAGCCGCGGTCAATCCGATCCCAGGGACCGGTAGGCTGGAGGCCGGAGCGTTTGACATTGTGTTCCACGATCTCACCATCTTTGGCGTGCACATGGAAGATGCGGTCACCCAGCTCCTGAACAAAGATCACCGGATCAATGCCCTGCAGGATGATATTGGCGGGGTCAAAGTTGAATCCCCAGGCTTTATGGCCATCGAGCAGCTCAATGCTCTTGTGGGCTGTTTCAATGTTATATACATATTCATTGGGATGGGGCTCGTGGGCGAATTTCACACCCTGCTTTTCGAAGACATCCAGTACTTCACCCCAGCGCTCCACAAAATCCTTCGCCATTTCATCCCAACCCTGGGGATAAGGGAAGGGAAACCAGCGGGAGAAGCGCTCACAACCGATAAAACCACATACCACGGGGACTTCCAGGGCATTGGCTGCCTCAGCAGTCCTTTTCATTCTCTCGATGCCAAATTTGATCTTCTCTTCTGGTGTTCCCTCATAAAGTCCATCGGTATCCACTGTATGGGGGCCGAGGATAAGCTGACTGTCGGTATGGTTGCTGAGAGCTGAAATGGGAATATCATATTTCTTTGACAGCTCTTTGATTTTCTTTCCGCCATCCTTAATTACTTCTTCAATATCGCAGTGGGGGTTCCCATAAAACACCGGCAATTCAGCCATTTCATAGCCATACTCGGCCATCATTTTAAAGACCTTTTCCAGATCTGTGTCCATGTAATTGGCTGTAAACATTCCTATTTTCATAGTGATCTCCAGTTTCAAAAAGATAGGTAGATTAAATCTGGTCCATGGGGATCCAGCATTTCTCTTGATTGGACAGCTGCAGCGCTGTTAACAAGCGCTGTACTTCCAGACCGTCATCAAATGTTGCGCCCCAGGGGGCTACATCAAGATTATTGGCAATAGAATTCACAAAGTGGAATATTGTATTGCAGTGGTGATGTTCCCAGCCCAGCATATGACCCGGGGGCCACCAATTTTTGATCCAGTCATGCACTTCAGCTTCTGTGACAATGATCGTGCGGAATCCCTGGGTTTCCAGGGGATCATCCAGGGAAAAATACTGCAGCAGGTTGTTCTGGGTCAATTCGAACTGCACAGCTCCCCGGCTGCCGTAGACTTCTATTTGCCAGAGAGATTTCCGGCCCGTGGCAAAACGGGTGGCTTCAATGGATCCCAACCCACCGTTATTGAAGCGGAACATGCCCAGCGAGGCATCATCCACCGTCACGGAACCTTTTTTCTCGCCGCCCTTGCCTGAAAGGCCAGATGCCTCCAGGGGTATGGGGCGCTCTTTGATAAAGGTTTCGGTCACGCCGGTGACTTCTGTGATCTCCAACCCGGTCAGGAAACGGGCCATGTCCAGACTGTGGGCATTTAGATCTCCCAGCACACCGGAGCCAGCCACACTTTTGTCCATCCTCCAGGCCAGCGGAAAATCCGGGCTGATCAGCCAGTCCTGTAAAAAAGCAGCCCTGAAATGATAAACCTCACCGATCTTGCCCTGTTCGATAAGCCTTTTTGCCAATAATACTGCGGGGGAAAAACGGTTGCTGAAAGAAACCATGCTCTTAACCCCCTTCTTGGCAGCTTTGTTGGCGGCTGCGGCCATCTGTTTGGCTTCATCCAGATTAAGGGCAAGCGGTTTTTCCACTATCGTGTGTTTGCCGGCTTCCAAAGCAGCAATGCAGGGTTCAGCGTGCACGTTATTCGGTCCATTATTATCAAAAAGTTGGATCTCGGGATCTTCAATGAGCTTTTTCCAGTCAGTGGTCCCATACTCATAACCAAAGCGCTGGGCGCTTTCCATTACTGCACTTTCATTCCGGCCGCAGATGCCTTTTAACACAGGAATTGCTGGGGGAGGATAATACATATAGGGAAGTTTTTTGAAAGCATTGGTATGAGCCTTGCCCATAAAGGCATAGCCCAACATTCCCACTCCTAATTCTTTTACATCCGCCATATCTCGCTCCTTTGTAATTCAACTTGATGGAAATATGAATAAATGACTTCAGTCGTATTTGACAGGATTATTCTGGAAAATTCCTCACAGCCTGGGCTGACCCAGTTAAATTGGCCTTTTCAGATACTGTCCTGATACCCACAGAAACATGGTACAGATCGATTTCATCACAAAATTTGGGAAGAGATCAAATCTCAAGAATAATAAAGTACCGGGAGATACTCAAAAAACAGGCAAAAACATGATTAACGGATATGTTGTTATCCTGTAATTACAACTATATCTAAATCATATTCAGATAAAGTGTGATTGTCAATACGCTCTGGTTCAAAAAGTGACTTTTGTCAGTGAAAAAAAGCTTGAGAAAAGCAAGGTGGCTTAGGATCCATACCTAACCTGGCAAGAATCAAAAAAACCACTCCTGCAACTTGACCTTCTGATTCAGTCCACAACAGCAGAACAAAAAGAACGGCTTGATGCACATCATGGTAATCTCTGGTCAGGCAGAGCTGTTTGATATCCATCCATGGATTTGCTACAATAAAAGTGCACCTCAGACACGATCCGGACGTTATAGTTTAAAAGAGATTTACACTGCCTGGATTAGGTCCCCGGCAGATAAGGAGAATTTTCATGTTAAAACAACCAGATCGGATTGTCATCTATCCTCAAAGAGACAGCAAGCCGGACTACCTCCTGTGCTGGATCCCACCCGGAAATTTCATAGATGTATCGGGCGGGGACCCTGATACTTTATCTGAACTACAGGAGTATTACCCGAGCGGGATCGAAACCGAGTTCAGCCAGGAAGGATTTGATGAGTTTGGCATAATATTCCCCCTGGATCTCAACGAACTGCGGGCGGCTTATACAAGGTTAAGCGATTCCGGGATCATCACAGAAATCAATTTTGTTGATATCAAAAGGCTTCAAGACTACGTTGATAAAAAAGATGATCCAAACATCCAGGAATTAGTAAAGAAATTTTCCAATCAGGAAATTTCTCTGGATGAAATCAAAAAGAACCCGATCTTTAAGAAAATATTAGAGGCACCAAAGAGCAGAGGAGAAGAAGATCCGGGTGAAGCTTTCCAGAAACTCTCCGGACAATTGGAATCGCCTGAATAATCTCCCTGGAGGAATACAATGGCAGTTAATTCGAATGGAAAATTGATCATTTATTGTTTGAACGTCGGCCAGGGAGATACAACCATCGTCATCACGCCCAAAAACCGGGTAATCATCATTGACGCGGTCAAAGCTAAAAAGGTTATAAAATTCCTTGAAGAAATTGGTTTTGATGATCAACAAAATATCGATCATATAATTATCTCCCACCCCCACACGGACCATTACCGAGCCGTAGGACCCCTGATTAACAAATATAAAACCAACGAGATCACATTCAGCTCTCTGCGACGTTATACAAAAAACATCCCCGGTTATGTAGGGATTATTAATACGGCAGCAGAAAAGAAGATCCCGATGAATTTTCTGTCGGGTTATAACCAATCACATCCAGATGAATCTCCCTTCCTGGACCCAAAAACCGTCCGCCTGGAATTATTAGGGCCGTCAAACCAATTTATTGAAGATCTCCATAATTCTGACACCCTGGAAATCAACCACTATTCGATCATTGCCCGCCTGGTTTGGGGAAAGTTCAGAATGGTTGTTGCGGGAGATGCCCAAATGGAGAATTGGGCTCATTTTGACAGGGAAAAAATGCTGGAAGAAACCTGCACTGTCTTAAGGTCAGCCCACCATGGAAGCGCCAATGGCACCCAATTTGAGAGGATTGACCGGCTGAATCCCAGGGTGGTGATCGTCTCTTCTGATCCCGACGGCAAGGATCATCTGCCCGACCTGATTGGATGTACCACAATGCTGCGCTACCATAAAAAGAGTTCCGATCCGATCGTAGCCTTAACCCATAAAACCGGATCGATTAAGATCGAGGTCAATGATAAGGGCAGCCGGAAAGTTTATGCAAGCGGCGAAAAAGCAAATGAAAACATCGATCTAGCCCAGTTTCAGGAGCTCAAACGCAGCAATGATCCCACCAAATGGATAGACCTTTCCTTATCAAAACTGCCTTCATGACTTAAACAAATTTCCATACTTACAAATTCTTTAGCTCGGCTATTGGCCAAAATTTATCCTCTATAATGAAAGATAACCTGCTAGCAAGGAAATCAGGGTTATCAAATCACGCCTATAGGTTGTACACTCAACCAATTTAATCCGAGGAGAGAACGATGAAGAAATTATTCAGATCAACTTTATATATCCTGACCATCTCTGCCGTATTACTGATGAGCATCATGGGAACAACCACCGTCTATGCAGAAGGTGGAACAGATGAGGATCCAGCCGTAACGGAACCTCCGGCCGAACCGCCTGAGACAAACGAAGCAGAAGAACCTCCCACTGAATTCCAAGATGAAAGCCCGCCTGAATCTGAAGAGCCTCCTGAAGAGCAAGCAAATACTGTACCCGAGGTCTTGGAGCAGGTTCCGGAAGGAACTGAGCTGGTGATCGTCAATGATGAAGGGGAAGCAGAACCCCTGGCGAGCCTGGAAGCGGCCGAGATCCTGGTCGAAGGCGACCCGGTCTGGTGCCCGGAAGGGCAAGTGCCCACACCTGGAGCCAATGGCTGCACAGCGAGCCACGCAGGTTTTGATGACCTGATCGTCGATCTGACGGGTGGTACTTACAGCGGTGATGGTGTGATCTGGGTCGAATCCAGCTATGATGCTAATGAAGACAACGCTGCCATCGTTTTTGATGGTACCAGCGGCAACCTGGCCAATCTGTCCAATGTATCAGTACTGGGTGGATGGAATGGCACCAGCGGCAGCACCAGCCTCGACCCCACTAACCCATCCCTGCTGGATGATTCACTGATCTTTAACAATTGGACAGGAGCGGTATCAATCCTCAATCTGGATTTCCAGACCGCAGACGGAACCAATGGTTCCCTGGTCGTGGAGACTGAAGGTGATATATCTCTCAACAATGTATCGGTTGACAACAACACGCTTGGCCCTGGCGCATCCCTGGATAACTGCCTGGATGGCGGCCCTGGCTGCACTGGCACCGGGGATATCACCATCACTGATAGTGAGTTCACAAATAACGATGAGGATGGTCTGGTAGTAACATCGGCTGGCGATGTATTGATCACAAATGTCACAGCGGATAACAATAACAATGATGGAATCACACTGGACACTGGATTGGTTCCTGATGCAGATGTCAAAATCAAAGACTCAACAGCCTCCAACAACGGAAGTTATGGTTTCGAGATCTCCGATGTCGGCGGAAATCTGACGGTAAAAAGTGTTTCCGCAAATCAAAACGATTTTGATGGCATCGCGATCGACAATACCCGCGGTGATGTGGCCGTCTTGAATACCACAGTCAACGAAAGTGTCCTGGGAGACGGAATCAGTGTTCATAACACAGATGGAAACCTGACATTGAGTTCTGTCACTGCGGCAGACAACGACCAGAATGGAATTGAGGTCTTTAACGTCGATGGCAGCCTGGTCCTCTCCTGCGTGAATGCATCTGGAAACGATGGAGATGGAATCTTCATTCAAATGGATCACAATTTCTATATCAAATGCAGCCAGTCCACCGATAACCTCGGCTACGGCCTGGATATTGTTGATGCCCCCACAGCCCAGCTGCTGAGCTTTACTGCCACTGGGAACGGCATTGATGATATAAACTACGATCCCGGTGTGACAACGGTCACGGAAAAACAGATCGACTGCAGCGCAAAGCAGAAACCTTCCAGCGGAGAGAAAAGTCTCTGGACCAAACTCATCTGCCTGCCGGGTGAGATCAAAGTCGCCCTTTATGATACCTATGGCGATATGATCGAGTTCGATAACCTGTGCGGCTACGAGGCCGGGGTCTTTGATCCAAGCTCTTGGGCTTACCCCGAGACCATCCCGGGCGGCGGTGATGATTACATCTCCAGCCTGCAGGACAAAATGCTGGAAGAGATCCCTGGTCTGGAGCCTGTCACCGAATACGGCATGCCCGGCGTCATAGCCCAGGTGCTGGATGAACTGCCCTTTATGCTGCCCGACGGGTTTTCCTACGCATCCGCTTTCTTCACCGCGGTGCTGGATGAAGGAGAACTGCTTGATCCCCTGCCTGAGGAATCTGGACTAACCGTTCGCTTCCGGGTACCAAAGTGGCTGGATTCGTTTGAGGAGCTGAGCATTCTATGGTGGGACGGAGCAGAATGGGTGGATCTAGGCGGTGAGTACTCAGAGGACGGATACTACTTCCAGATCACCACTGAAGAAACCGGCGTATTTGTGCTGGCAGTCTATGAAGTTGAAAATTAGTTGACCCAAACTGAAAAACAAAAACACCGCCTGTGTAAAACGGGCGGTTTTTATTGATTAATACCAACATACGCTAGTCTTGACCAATGCATCACTTACATAAACGACTTGATCAAACCCAGCAGCACACCCAGAGGGAAACCTAAAATTGATAGGACCAGGTAAGGCATGGCCTCTTCACGCTTTTCCCAAATCATTTGAACCTTAGGCATGACATCGCGGACCCACTGGGATTCATCAATAATCCGGATGTGAAAATTCCACCAGTTGTATTCAATACGTTCCAGAATTGCTTTCATGATCATTCTCCGTTTATTTTGAGGTGGAGATCTTTTTGATCTTCCCGTTTTCATCCGCAACCGCCCGCACAATGCGGTTGATCTTCTTCCCGCCCGGTCCAGAGACTGATTTGGAATAAACCAGCAAAGTATCCGGGGAGTTATCCCCTTTCCGGGGTGTGATCTCAGGTTTGACGCCCTTCAGATCCGGGTGTTTCCTGTAAACTTCTTCAGAAATATGGTCAATCATTTTTGCTTTCACAGCTTTCGCTCCTTTCGGGATTATTCTCCAAATGAGATATTGGCATAAGCCCGGCGGCGCATAAAGGCCGGCACATCAAGGGGATCACGGCCCATATCAAATCGTTCTTCCAGTTCCTCTTCCCCATCTTTTTCCTGTTTGACCACTTTGCGCTGGATCGGCGCCGGGATCTCTCGATCCGGCCTTGTAAAGGAAGTAAACACATCCTCAAAGGTGGTAGCGCCCAGGCCGGTGATGATCAGGTTGACCTGCACCTGGCCTTCTGAGTGGCTGTTCTGGGTGGTGCCAAAGATCAACTCGGCGTCGGGAGGTATCTGGTCCTGCAGATAAGTCAAGGCCTGGCTGATATCCATCAGGGTCAGGTCTGTTCCTGAGGTGAAGTTCACGATCAATCCCGAGGCATTGGTGAGGGAAATATCCTCCAACAGCGGGTGATACAGTGCTTGTTTGACTGCGTTGAGAGCCTTATCCTGGCCTGAGGCCTGGCCGATGCTCATCAGAGCTCCCCCACCCAGCTTCATGACTCGCTCGATATGAGCGAAGTCCACATTGATGACGCCGGGCTGGGTGATCAGTTCAGTAATACTCTGCACTGCCTGGCGCAAAACATCATCTGCCAGATGGAAAGCCTCGGATAAAGTGGCTTTCTTTGATACCGTTTGTAATAAACGCTCATTAGGAATGGTGATTAAGGTATTGACATGGGGCTGAAGTTTAGAAAGACCTTCAGCTGCGTTCTTCTGCCGGCCGCCAACTTCAAAACCAAATGGTTTCGTAACCACTGCAATAGTGATGATGCCCATTTCCTTGGCAACCTGAGCTGCTACCGGGATCGACCCGGTGCCGGTGCCGCCGCCCATACCAGCGGTCAGGAAAACCATATCGGCTCCTTCCAGTGCCATGGCGATGTCACCCCTGCTTTCGAGAGCTGCGGCTTCTCCCACACTGGGGTCTCCACCGGCACCCAGACCCCGAGTCAGTTCCGGGCCCAGCTGAAGTTTAACGGGCGCCTGGCTGAAGGCCATGGCCTGGCGGTCGGTATTGGCAATGATAAAATCGACCCCGGATAATCCAAAATGGATCATGCGGTCAATGGCATTGCTGCCGCCTCCACCCAATCCCATCACCTTAATGACGGGCATATAAGGGAGATCTTCTCCCCAGTCTCTTAGTCTCTGATCTAAAAGATGCTCGTTAAACATAATCATCTCTCCTTGCATTAAACCCACTAAAGGGCAAATATATACTTTAGATTGATGCTAATGATGATGCAATTTTTGTACCATCTCCCTCAACTCGCCGGACCAGGCAGCCCTGGTTGCGTAATTGAGTGAGTTCAGATTCTGAAAAATGCTCTTTTCCGCCCACCACAGTCACTTCCTTGGCCTGAAAAGCTTCCTCAAGGGAAAATCCCACCGTAGGACGATGGCGTTTGATAAATGGACGAGTGATATTCAAATGCCAGTCGGCTACCCCCCACTCAAAGCTGGGCAGCAGCAGATAATGAGCGATCTGAAAATCTCTGATAGTATTGGATTTGGGTTTGGATTGGGTTTCAGCCTCCCTGGTAAAAGCCACCACCACAGGTTTTGGTGATCCTTCCGGGCTGAACCAGCTGGATTCATCAATTCCTGATAAGGTCTGGAATGCGCCCCCTATCACCTCTTCCGGAAGCGGGTTGATTCCCTCTATTTGCTGGCGGGCGATCAGGCGAGCGGCATTGATCAAGAACTCATTCAGGTCCTCACCTTCGGGCGCAGGTCCCTGCACACCAAGCAGCAGGATCGGCAGGCGCTTTTCTAAGATAGTCTCTGACATGGTCAGGTACCATTCAGCGATCCGGAACCCCATCTGATCCTGGGAATCTTCAGGCGTGAAATAAGGCTGTGCTTCCGGCCAGTTCTGCGGTCCGCCGGCACCCCAGGAAAGGGGTTTAGTGTTGATCCGGGCATAGGCCGAAAGCATCAGGCGTGATAAAAGAGGTTTAGATGCCCGGCGTTTGATCCCATCCAGGGCACCGCGCAGGAAAATCGTATCCCAATAATCCCCACCCGGCTCAAGTGGGCCAAAAACCGGTGCTAAGCCCACAGCCACAGCAGCTTCAGCCAGAGGTAAAAAACCATCCAGGAAACGTTCAGTAAGATCAGATTGAGCCCAGGCTTGTGAGCCCCAGCTTTCCTGGAGATTGGCTTTATCAAAAAGAATGACATATTTTACGCCCCAGCGTTTGTAATTCTCAAAGAGCAGCAGCATCTCATCCACGGATGGAAGGTCGCGGGGGGTGATCTGAAAATGCAATACCGGTTCAATGCCTTCCATTTTCAGGGTAGCGATGAATTCCTCCGGAATAGCCCTTATTGTGGGAGCATTTAATATGATCCAGGAGGCGTCCAGCTGTTTAAGCCGCGGCAGCCACTGCCCCAGATCCTTTCCGGAATAGTGCTCGCTGTCGGAACGATAGTGAAAACCAACTTTATCCATATTTTTATCTCTTTCTGATTTTACATGTATCACTAAAGATGCAAGGTTTATGCCAGCAGACCCTGAAATGAATACAGGGATTTCCGGATTATTTCAGGGGATGCTATAATGCGGGAGATGAAGAAAATCCTTCTCACGGGCGCTACCGGATTTATCGGAAAAGCCCTAACCCGCCATTTCTTTGAAACCGATTACCAGATCCGGGTTCTGATCCAGCCCACCCGCTCATCCCCTGATCTTCCCAGGGGAATCCCGGTGGAAGCAGCGGTGTCTGGATTAAATGATCCCCGGGGACTGAGAGCAGCCCTGGTGGATGTGGATATCATCTATCACCTGGCCAGCCAGGAAGCCCTGGGGGCCAAAGGCAATTTGCTTGAGATCGATATCCAGGGCACCAAGAACCTGGTTGAAGCCGCTCAGGAATCAGGAGTAAAACGGTTCTTTTATCTGAGCCATTTGGGCGCGGACCGAGCATCGGCCTACCCGGTGATGACTGCCAAAGCAATTGCCGAGGACCATATCCGGAAAAGCGACCTGGATTACACCATTCTGCGCACCGGGATCGTTTACGGACCAAATGACCGATTCACCACCCCACTGGCTGCCATGCTCCGGGCTATACCCCTGGTTTTTCCCCTCCCTGATAAAGGCGACAGCCTGCTTCAACCACTTTGGATCGAAGATCTGGCCAATATCCTGACCTGGTCCCTTGACAATCCTAAAACAAAACGGGAGATATTCGAGATAGGAGGACCGGAGCAGCTGAGTTTCAAGGACATAATCATCACCATGCTGGACGTTATGAAGCTGCAGCGTTACCCAGTAACACTCAGCACTCCCCTGATACGTGCGGCAACCGTTTTTGCTGATTACCTTAACCTGAACATTCCCACAAATATATTCTGGCTGGATTACCTGGCCACCAACCGCACCTGCTCCCTCAATACTGTTCCGCACGTATTTAATCTGCTGCCAAGCCATTTTTCGAAAAGGATTGAATATCTACGGCCAATGAAGTAAAAGGAAATCGCATGACTTTGTACGATATCTCTCTGACCATTTCAGAAGACCTGCCAGTCTGGCCGGGTGATCCAAAGATCGAACTTACAAAGATCAGCCAGATCAAAGATGGAGAAATGGCCAATGTGACCCACCTGTCAGCCGGCGTACATATCGGAACTCACGTTGACGCCCCTGACCACTTCCTGGGCAATGGCCAAACTGTGGAAAATCTACCGGTTGAACTGCTGGTCGGTGAGGCCACCGTGGTGGAAATCCCCGTTGAAGGCCAGATCTCTGCCGCAGATCTGCAAACCGCAGCTATCCCGGAAGGAACAACCCGGCTGTTGATCAAAACCGCCAACTCTCTACTCTGGGCTCAGGATTGGAAGGAGTTCAAAGAGGATTTCATCGCCCTGCAGGCTGATGCAGCAGCCTACCTCGTTAACCGGGGAGTTAGGGTTGTTGGAGTTGATTACCTGTCTGTCGCTCCGTATGCCGATTCAGCGCCCACACATAAGATTCTGCTTGAGGCTGGCGTTCTGATCATTGAAGGCTTGAATCTCTCCGGGATCAAAGCGGGAGAGTATACATTGATGTGCCTTCCCTTGAAGATCAAGGGTTCGGACGGCGCTCCAGCCAGAGTCCTGCTGCAAAAAGAATGACTCCCGAATGAAGTTCAGCCTGAAGTTGATTTCATATATAATAAAAATAACTCAAAGGAGGATTGGATGACAAAAAAGATCTCCATTTTGATCCTGATCTGCTGCCTGGCTGTGGTCCTGGCAGGCTGTGCACCCGCCCCCGAACCGGCTGAAGATCCAGCTCCAGTAATGGAGGAAAAAGCAGCTGAAGAAATGATCCCTGCCGATACACCCCTGCCCCCCACAGAAGAGCCCGAAACGGAGGAGGAACCCGCCATGGTTGAAATGACCCTGACCAGCCCGGCATTTGCCGAAGGGGAAGCCATTCCGCTTCAATTCAGCTGTGATGGCGACGACCTTTCACCGGAACTGGCCTGGGGAGGAATCCCCGCTGGAACGGCCAGCCTGGTTCTGATCATGGATGACCCTGATGCGCCGGTTGGCACCTGGGATCACTGGATTCTATTTGATATACCCGCAGATCTGTCAGGCCTGGCACAAGGCGGTACAGCAGGAACTGATGGTAATAACAGTTGGAATCGAACCGGTTATGGTGGACCCTGCCCTCCGTCAGGTACACACCGCTATTTCTTTAAACTCTACGCTGTCGATATTATGTTGGATCTACCAGCCGGAACCGCCAAAGGCGTTCTGGAAGCGGCCATTGAAGGCCATATCCTGGGATATGTCGAGCTGATGGGGACGTATACGAGGTAAAGAAGCCGAGTAAAAGAGAGGATAATAAAAATATCTAATAAGGAAACGGCTTCCTTCCAAGGAAACCGTTTCCTTTCTTTTAACAAAATCTCTTGACATATCGTATACAATAAACACAAGTATCCAATTTAACCCACTGAGCAGCCGGGTTATACGTTAACGGCTGATCAGGATCCCCCATAAACCTCCATTACACACAATCTACTACCATCCAACTTCCAACCAGGGATTTAGGCCTTTTTATTTGTCAATTCCCGAATTGACGCAGACAAACCTGGAGGAAAAATGAATAAAGGATTAAGAATCTCCCTGCTTATATTGCTTGTCCTGGCAATCGTCATATTTGTTGTTTTAGCAGTGATGACCAGGGGTATCGCACTTGATATTGTGAAGCATCCTCTATCTGAACGCCCGGAAATGGAAAAATCCCCTGCTGATTTTGGAATGACATTCGAACTGGTCAGCACTACAACAGAAGACGGTCTGAAACTGTTTGGCTGGTTCATACCGGGGGAAAATGGCGCCACGATCATGATCCAGCACGGCTCACCGGGGGGCAGGCAGGACGGCCTCTATGAAGCCCGGCTTTTAAACAAGGCAGGGTATTCCGTGTTGTTGGGCAGTTTCCGGGCCCATGATGAATGTGATGGTGAACTGATCAGTTTTGGATATTTTGAGCAGCGCGATCTTCGGGCCTGGCATATATATCTTATCAACCGGGAGGATATAGATCCGAGCAGGATCGGATTATTTGGTGAATCCATGGGCGGCGGAACGAGCATCCTCTATGCCGCCGGGGATCGCGGGGTTCAGGCGGTTGCCACTGGAAGCGCCTTTGCTCTCACCCAGGAAGTGGTTGAGAAGTTCATCGAATTCGAAACTGATATCCCGCCTGCGTTAATCCCCCTGCTGGCAAAATTCATTGTCTTTTGGGCTGAAAACGAAGCCGATTTTAAGGCGGAAGAACTGGATACTGAATCGATCATCGCCGATATCAGCCCGGTCCCGGTATTGATCATCCACGGCGGTAAGGATGACAAGATCGGCGCCGAGGTTGGCAGAAAACTATTTGAAGCCGCAGCAGAACCCAAGGAATTGGTCTGGTTTGATAATGCCGGGCATGTTAATTTTGAAGATTATTACCCGGAGGAATATCAAGACGCCCTGGTGAATTTCTTTGATGAACACCTGCTTAAATAGATTAAATCAGGATGCGTGATCTGCAGGAAACGGTTTCCTCGGAGGAAACCGTTTCCTTTCTCGTTAAATATGGTATACTGGGGGGGAGTATATAATCACGAGGTAGAGCTGATGCCCATTTATGAATACCAGTGCCCCAGCTGTGGGCAAATCTTTGATAAATTGATGCGCTTTTCAGAAGCAGACCAGGTGCCTGTCTGCCCGCACTGCGGTGAAAAGGAAACCCGGAAGCAGATTACTGCCGGAGCTGTGATCGGCGGGTCCTCAGGAGGAAACTCGGCGGCAGTTAGCCGACCGACAAGCAGTCCCTTCACCTGAGCGAGTTGTTAATACCAGCCGTGCGCTGGATCAAAAAATGAAAATCGAGAACCGGGAAACCAAAGAACAGCTCATCAAACGCTTGCGCCGGATTGAAGGCCAGGTACGGGGCCTGCAGGCCATGCTGGATGAGGAGCGTGACTGCCGGGAGATCATGCAGCAGCTTTCCGCGGTATCCTCGGCCGTTAAATCCACCAGCCGGACTTTCTTCAAAGATTACGCTGCCCTGTGTCTGACGGAGATGGGGGAAGAAAACCAAAAGAATCCAGAGCTGCTGGATGAGATGATCAATCTGCTTGATAAAACCCCCTAAACTAGCATAAACTCCGGGAGCTTCCAAAAGCTCCGGGAGTCTTTTTATTCCTTCCGGGTCTTTTCAAAGAATAAGCCGGGTGCTATAATTTCGCCTACAAACGGGCGCGTAGCTCAGTTGGTTAGAGCGCACGGTTCACATCCGTGAGGTCGATGGTTCGAGTCCATTCGCGCCCACTTCTCAAACCGCTCTTCATACGAATGGCGGTTTTTTTATATCACGAGAAACCCATGACTGAATGGAATACTGAAACAGCAGAATGGTACGCAGAAAAATTTGGAGAATACCCCACTAATCGACTTGCTGTGGACACGCTTGATCTCCAACCGGACGCGACCATCCTGGATATCGGATGCGGCACAGGATCAGCACTCCGCCATGCTGCTGAAAAAGTCATCCATGGCAGCTTGATCGGAATCGATCCAGTTCCCAGAATGATGGAAATCGCAAAAGAAAAAACACATAGCCATCCTGCGTGCAGCGCGGATCACTTTTCATGAAGGATCAGCTGAGGATATCCCCCTCAAAAATAATATGGCTGATTTTGTATTTGCGTTTGATTCTAGTTGATCATTGGACTGATCTCAAACGCGGATTGTCCGAAGTCCACCGAGTCCTCAAACCCAACGGTACCTTCGTGGTGGTCAAGGATCTGGATGTCCCAGAAGCCAAAAAAAGAATCGCTGAACTCAAAACAAAACTTGAGAGTTCTTGCTTTTCTATTCTCGACCAGAGAGATATGAATAAAGAAGGGATCAAGTTTGTTTTGATTATTTGCACAGGAAGGAAAATATAAAAAATGAAACATCAAACCTGGATGGACCTGGTTAATAAAGGGATCAACAGCACAACCCAAACGATAAATCTTCAGGAGATTTCAGGATTTGCAAAACGGATCTTGAACGCCAAACAGACCTTCATAATGGGCCGAGGGCGAACCGGCCTGATCGTGAAAGCATTTGGCATGCGATTGGCCCAACTGGGACTGCCGGTTCACATCGTATCCCAGCCTACCACGCCAGCCCTGACCAATGCGTGATCTTCTGGTGCTGGTCTCCGGCAGCGGGGAAACAGCGGAGGTCCTGGATGCAGCCAGGTTTGCCCTGGAGATCGGGGCAGTTACTTATGCGGTGACCCAGAAAAAAGAATCGTGCCTGGGAGATTTAATTGTGGATAAACTGATCATTCCCTCCCCTCCCCAACAAAGCAAAGTATTAAATGGAACCTTGTTTGAAATGGCCTTGTTGATCACATTGGACGCGGTGGTCGCTGAATTGCTTGAGATCAGCGGTCAGAGCTTCCAGGATATGAGCGAAAGACATGCCAATATCGGATAAAAAGTTGCATGGGTGAAGGTTAACGATGAAAATAGAAGGACAGGTAACATGAGCAGCATTAGTCCATTGCCTTTCCAGCACACTTCGCAAAGTTTATCCATTAGTTCGTATATAAAAAAATCAAATCATACCAGCAGGACATTATAATGACACAAAAAATTGAAATTAACGGATTTTGAGTGGGCAAATGATTTCTCTGAATACATCAGCAATCTGGGAGCAGTAGGCCAACCCAGCGCGTTGATTATGAATATTGGATTTATAGTTACAGGAATTTTGATCGTCCTTTTTGGTTTCTCAACCATTCAGGCTTTCCAGAAAGATTGGAAAGGCCTTCTGGGTGGAATATTCATCATGATCGAAGGTTTAGCTCAGATATTAAGCGGGATCTTCTCCTGCGATCCGGGATGCAACGCAACCAGCCCAACAATGGCAGAATCGATCCACAATATGGTCGGACCGCTGGCTTTTATCCTGATTATTCTGGCAACCTTTTTTTGGGCTTTCAGGTTCCGAAAACAGGATAACTGGACTACTTTCTGGGTCTATACGCTGTTAACCGGCATCGCAGCTTTCATCCTGTTTGGTATTTTTGGCATGTCTGTGGGAACCCCCATTGTTGGGGTCTGGCAGCGTCTGCTAAGGGCAACCCTATACATTTGGGTAGCAGCGTTCTCATATCGGTTATGGTCCAAATGGTCCCAAACCTCAGGCGGGAAAGTCTACATTAGAGAGCAATTGATATCGATCTGGATCTGTTGCTGTTCTAATACGAAATACTAGATCCCAGTAGAATTTTTCCTTGAATACGCATTTTATTAATCAGTAATTCAAGTAATTTCCTTAATATTTCTTTGCCAAGGCTCATTCATGGCAGCTGCTACAGCCATCATCATATGACTCATCTTTGTGAGCCTCTACATATACCACAGCTCCCTCATCTATTTCCAGATCACAATCCTGAAAGAAAAAAGGGTCCTTTTCCCAGGCCGGGACCTGGATGTCGCAGGTTACATAGACCACACCACGCCAAGTGTCATTGCATACATCTCCCCGGATAACCTGATCCACCATCACCTGATCACCCTTGATCTCAATAATCTGTGATTGGGGAGATTCATTGGTAACCTCTGTTGGATAAGGAGGGTTCAGATATGTCACCGAGTCTGGCGGACAGCTAGAGCTGATGCAACCTGCCAGTAACAATCCTGCGAGAATGAGTAGAGTTGTAAATTTTGTTTTCATACGAAATTTCCTGATAGGTGTACATCCCCACCCTTCTGCCGCAGGGCGGGGATGTATTCATTGGAGGTCCTGTTGTTATTCTTAATCCAGTAGTGACTTTCGAAATGCCGGTATCAGGCAGCAGATGGCCAGGGCCAAGCCCAGGGAGCCGCCAACAAAGAAGTCTGAAGTCTGCAGACGGATGAAATGGGTCGGGTAATTTGCCAAAGCGACAGACAGACCAGCAATCAAAGCCAACATCCATCCGGTGAATTTTTTATTCTCAGAAGCCAAGAAGGGGATCGCCAATATACAAAAAACAAAGGCAATAAAATTTACCGGCCCTTCAAAGGTATACACGGTGTACATAATATCTGAGAAATAGGGTGCATCTGGCCGGGTGATAATGTTCTTCAGGCTATGCATCACCAGCACATTAATATGCCCAGCGGTCACGCCCAGAAGAGTAAACACGAGGAATCGAGCCCATTTCTGGACTTTAGTCCCCGGTTTTAACAAAAGCACTAACAGGTATGTGACCAGGCCGAAGACAAGAACTGATATTGCAGCAGGAGGACGGTTATACTGAACAATGTGGGGAAGGTTATGCAGCACACCAAAAATAGTCGGAAGAGCAGAAGCCAGCAAGGCAACTGGCCAGGACCACTTTTCCCCTTTGTTGAAGAAATATGCAGTTACGATCAGGGTGATACCTGCGACAAAGTTAATGCCCCGCATGATAATAAAAAATGTTGGCAGCACTTTGGCCGTCATCGCAAAAGTTGGTTCCTTGGGAATCTTAGGCACTACACGGGCCAGAATGGCATCCATCGAACCCTGGACCAGAAAAGTTCCAGCAATGACCACGAAGAGGCCAAAGACAGCCATTAAAATGGCCAAATAAAGCCTTGTCTTGGGAGCGAAATCCTGTGAATCCATTATGTCTTCTCCTTTATACTGCTATAATTTGATTACTGATCTTATTTTAGTTGCCCAAAATTCCCCCGTCTTTTCCTTAAGGTAAGTATCAAAGGAAAAAAATGACATCCTGCTCATCGACGCTGCTAAAAAGCTCTCCCATATTCAGACATTTCTCGGAACAAGCCCTTGAGGATCTTGCCCGTCACGCCAACCCTAAAAAAATCTCCCCGGGAGAATTTTTAGCCATGCAAGGCCAGATCTGGCCTTATTTTGTGTTGATCGAAAATGGTGTATTAAAAACCCATAAAGTCTCCCCACAGGGCAGATCCCTGGGAGCGCTCCGGCTGCAAAGCGGGGCTCTGTTCTGCAGTCCAACCCTGCTCGATGGAGAGGCACTGCCTGCAACGCTGGAAGCTGATAGCGACTGCAGCCTTTATTTATGGCATGGGGATATTATTCTTCCATATCTGCAGAAAAATAATCTGGCTTTATGGGAGCTATCCTCATTGCTTGTGAAACGCATGCGCCAAGCCAGTGATATAGTGGAAGACCTGGCATTTCAACCAGTTGCCAACCGGGTAGCCCGTCTGCTGCTGAAACAACACCAACAGAGCGGCGCCAATCATGTGGACCGTGACTTGACGCTGGATGAAATGGCTACCATGATTGGAACCACACCAGTAATGGTCTGCAAAATCCTTTCCCAGTTTGCTGATCAAGGATACTTAAAAGTCAGCCGAACAGAGATAGAATTCATCAATAGAGATCAACTTGAAAAACTCATCGATAATCACTGACTTATAGAATTCTTAGGAATTAGGATTAACCGAGAATATCCGTAGGCTAGCGAGTCCGCCCCAACCAACAGCCGTTCCAGGCGAGAGCACGGACAGGGAAGACACGGAAGCGAGCACACAACTGGATGCTAATTGTTCAGAAGACGCCATCCTCAATTTCCCCCTTATTAAACCAATAAAAAAGTCCTTCTCTAATCAAACACATCATTGACTGCTGAGCACTGATTACCTCCTCCCCCTATGCTATACTGATACCAATCCCACGAAAAAGGCTAAAAACATGAACAAACAAATTTCTTTCCAACTCTCTGTACCCGCATCTGTGAGTGAAGTATGGGGGGCCTGGACCACAGAAAAGGGAACCAGGACATTCTTCGCCCCAGCAGGTAAGATCCAGCTGAAACCAGGCGGCGCCTATGAAATGTACTTTAACCAGGACGCTGCTCCCGGGGAACAGGGCAGTGAAGGCATGATCTTCCTGGCCGTCCAACCCGAAACTATGCTTTCTTTCACCTGGAATGCCCCACCCAGCCTGCCCGAAATCCGGGGTCAAATGACCCATGTAGTTATCTGCCTGGAAGAAAAATCTCCACAAGAAACTTTGGTCCACCTGACACATGACGGCTGGGGAGAAGGTGGTGAATGGGACCAGGCCTTCGATTATTTCATCCGCGCCTGGGGTGAAATCGTTTTACCGCGCCTGAAATACAGTTTTGAAGAAGGTCCGATCGACTGGGAGAATCCACCTGCCTTAGGCATGAGGGAAAAGTAAGAAACCCCCCGATCGTTCAGTCATAACCATAACCCTGCCTAATAAATAAGTGAAAAAAGTTCCCTGACTGGACAAGGACCACACTCATGGTTAAGAACCGATCAACAATGCTCATTTTCCCCCTGACTGCTCTGCTGTTCCTGGTCAGCTGCTCAGGGAAGGACACCACTATCCCAAACACAGACATCCCAATCCCAACCCTACCGATCATATCCCCTTTGCCAGAAGGAACAGCTGAAGATGAAAAAAGCGAGCTGCAAACGACAGCAGAGGTGATAGGAGAGGTTGAAGAGCAGGATATAGTGATTGATGGTGAAAAAATCGCGGCAGATGTTGTTTCCGTGGATGTCGATGGCAGCCCAAATCAATATCAGTTCTCTGTGGGGGTTTTAAGTCCAGATACAGGCTGTGAGCAGTATGCAGACTGGTGGGAGATCCTGGATGAGAGCGGAAATTTGATCTACCGCCGGATCCTTTTGCACAGCCATGTAAACGACCAACCATTTACCCGTTCTGGAGGTCCAGTAAAGATCGGAGCGGACACTATTGTGATCGTCAGAGCTCATATGAACGAGGCTGGATATGGAGGAGTGAGCCTGAAAGGAACCCCCAACACAGGTTTTACATCTGCGGAACTACCCCCCGATTTCGCTCCAGGTGTTGAGAAAGAATCACCTCTGCCAACTGGATGTAATTTTTAATAGCTAGAACTACAGCACAAAATTAAAAAATAAAATTCCCAACGGTATTTACAATTCATCCTGAGTAATCTACCTGAAAAAGTTATGCTATACTGAATTTATTGAGATCAATATCTTCTTCAACCCAGGGGGAAATATATCAACACCATCAAGGCAGCACACCTCATTTTCTTAATGGTATCCCCTTGATCGTTTCAATAAAAAAATAAATCGCCTTTGTTCAGAAGGTCCTGTTAACCATTCATTCAAAGGAGTTTATTATGCAAACCTTGTTCACCGTCACTTTTGTCGTGGAGCTGATCTTTGCCCTGGGATTTATCATCGCTCCCGGGACACTGTTTGGCACTTTTGGGGTTGAGCCCAGCCCCTTCGCCATATCCCTGGCCCGGATGTTTGGCTCTGCCCTGCTAGCTTTCTGCACCCTGTTATGGTATGCCCGCAATAGTAAAAGCACCGATCTACAAACAGCTACTGTGCGCAGCCTCTTCCTGTATTGGCTGGCTTCTACGGTCTTTTTGGTGCTGGCCCAGTTGGCGGGAATATTCAACGTCATGGGTTGGGCTACGATTGTGATGCATGCAGGTTTTTTGATCTGGTATGGGACATTTGCGTTTAAGAAATAAGTTTACGGTCAGATCGCTAAAAAAAGGAGGAAAGCCATGAAACTCAAACACTGGTTTATCGTTCAAGTGTTTATGTCAACAGCTAATGGTCTCGGTGCACTATTAATGCCTGTATTATGGCTTGGCATGTATGGCATGGCAGACATCAATGCTGCCACGGCGATTACTGCCCGGGCTCTTGGAGCAGCACTATTTAATTATGGAGTAGTTGCCTTTTTTGCACGTGATTCCCAGGATTCTATCGCCCAAAAAGCTATCGTGATCGGATTCTGCCTGACTCATTTTCTTGGCGGTTTGGTATTAGCATATGCCGCAATAACAGGCGTTATGAGCGCTCTGGCCTGGTTAGGTGTCTTCTTCTACTGGCTAATGGCAGCAGGCTATGCCTATTTTTGGTTCCTAAAGAAGGAATAATCATCAGATTTTTATGAACAGGAACCTGTTTCCTCGGAGGAAACAGGTTCCTCGTTTAAGTATAAAAATCCCTTCTAGAATGTATTTCACGACTGGAAAACCCTCCTGCGGTGTCCTTCTGTAACAAGGGTCGTTATGTTATGATACGGGTTGCTGGTTTCCTATCTCAGGTTTGGAGGTAATGATGTCTAACAAGCGAATACTCAAATTGCCCTCATATTTATGGCTGCTAATCACAACTTTGATCATCAGCTTGTTTATGGGCGCCTGTTCAGCAGCCGCTCCGGTCATTACAGATGAAAGTCCACCACCCTTAACAGCAACAATCGAAAAAGAGACAGATCCCACGCCAACACCAGAAGCAACCCAAAACCCATATGGCGATTGGATGGAATATCAGAACGAAAACATCGGTTTCCGGTTCCTTTACCCTGCTGCCTGGTACGGACCGGATGTTCATGAGGTCGATCGATCTCTGCGACTGCAGGTAGGATCGGATCAGGTTTATCCATATGGTACCGACAGGGTAGACCAAGTCAGCACAATTCCTGATTCCTATTTCATAATTATCCAGTATTTTGAGAATACCGATGGAAAAACCTGGCAGGATTACATCAACAGCGGCTGGATCGACGCCTACCTTGATCTTCTCGACAAAGAGAACGGCGCAACTGTCACAACTCCAAGGTCGCTCACTATCCGTGTAGCTGATGTAAGCCTGGGGAACTTCCAGGGTCTGGAATATATCGCCACGCTGTCAGACACCGCCCAAACAGAACGGTTTTATGCCCGGGAGATCATGGCCTTTGATGAGGATCTGAACTGGTTGAGGATCACTGGTTTCCCCAATCTGGTTGACATCACAGATCCGGAGAATTGGAAGAATGATTATGCCCGTGTTGATCAGGCTAACCTGGAAACTTTTCTGACGCTGGTGGAATCGATCGAAATAAAATAGAAGATATCAAACTGCGGAGGTGGCCTATCCCTCCCAGCGACCTCATTCACCTGGCTATTCAGTCATTTTAAGAAGCCTCAAGCGCTCATCAAATTCCATGTATAATCATTCCAGAATACATCCGGAATGAAACGGATAATCAATTCACAAACCAGGACAAATTTCAGGATATCAATGAATAAACTATCAAGATTAAGTATTCTGCTGATCATTCCCATCATACTCTGCAGTAGCTGTTCAGAAACACAAGCTACCCAAACAGTACGCGCCTACCGAGGAGAAGTCAATATAACAGAGGTGAAATTGGAAAGAAATGATTGGAGTAAGATCTGGATTGAAAATGCCAATCAAACGGAAAAACCAAGAATACTCTTTGTAGGCGACTCGATCACGGATGGGTATTACAACCTGGTGAAGGAAAGCCTATCAGATGAGTATTATCTGGCTTATTATGTTACATCCAAGTTTATCAACAATCCAGATTTTCAGACTGAATTAACAACTATCCTTAAACGCTATAATTTTGAGATCATTCAAGTCAATAATGGCCTTCATGGATGGGATTATTCCATTAATGAGTATCAAAATGGCCTTAAATCCTTAGATGGACTTTTGAATGAACATGCTCCAGAATCATTATTTATCTGGTGTCTGACCACACCGGTGAGAAATGAAGAAAACCTGGATTATCTCGGTAAATTGAACCAGGAAGTCACTCTCAGAAATCAAGCCGCGTTAGAAATATTCGGAAAGAATGATATTTTGATCAATGATCTCTATCAAGGAATGCTGGAACATCCAGAATATTATAGAGAAGATGGATTCCATTTTAATAATGAAGGGAAAGAAGCCCAGGCAGAATTGATCGTGAGTTTTATCCTGGCTTCACAATAAACCAAAATTCCCTACTTAAACTTTTTCAACCTCTCCCCGCTTGATCTGAAAACGGTCAAAATCCCGGGCGACATAGACATTCGGAAACACAGCCCGAGCTTCTTCGAGAACTTGCTCAGCCCGATAACGGCGGGAGATATGGGTCAGGATCAAAGCACCCACGCCGGCCTCAACGAGCCAGTTCTCGCGCTCTGTTTGGCGGTCAAATGGCCAAACTGTTCAGCCAGGTCCCGTTCAGATTCCAGGTAAGTGGCTTCAATCACCAGGGCATCGGCATCCCGGGCAACCTCTAACAGGTTATCCGTTCGGCCGGAATCACCAACATGGACCAGCTTTGTGCCAGGCTGCACCTCTCCCAGTACCATCTCAGGGCTGATCAGCCGTCCATCCGGCAGGGTAACTTCCTGCCCGCTGACCAGCTGGCCCCGCCATGGTCCGGGCGGGATCTTCAAAATATCTGCTTTTTCGGGTAAAAACGGCCGCCGGGAGATCTCTTCAAAGAGAAACCCAAAACAATCCGGGGTGCGGTGATAAACAGGGAAGGTGTGAACTGTAAAATCACCCTCATCAAATAATAATCCGGTTTCCAGGGCCTGGAGCGTGATCTCTACCGGGGGATAATTACCTTTCAACACCACACCAAAGATCAGGTCTTTAATTCGTCCCAAAGCGGATTTTCCGGCAGCGACCAGGATCTGGTCCATTGCTTCCCAGCGCACGAAAGTGGAAATCAACCCCCCCAGGCCCAGAATATGGTCCAGGTGCCCGTGCGTGATCAGGATGCGGTCCAGGCGCTTAAAACCAAGCCCGGATTGCAGGATCTGACGCTGCGTTCCTTCTCCAGCATCGATCAAAAAGCGGTGTTCTCCCTTTAAAACCACCTGTGATGTTAGTCCCCGGTTCATCGAGGGAGCGGAGGCTGATGTGCCCAGGAATACAATTTCAAACAATTTTTCCTCAACTTTAATAAATAACTGACCCTAATTTTACCGCATGAAGGATAAGACGGGGGACCGATGACGGGGGACGGGGTTTATTTTCAGTAGCTCGAGGCAGAGCTTCAGCTCTCATTATACCGGGCCCGCATGAGCTATCGCTCCTGCGGGAGCTGTTGCTGGACAATCATGCTATAATTCCAAAAGCACCCCAGGATGGCAAAATATATGGCCCAGGCACGCAAAAAAACCACTCCAAAATCGAAATCCAAATCAAAACCCAAGCCAAAAACAGTGGCGAATCCCTCCCCGGAGCGCAACCTGAACCTGACCGGGCTGATGATGTCCGCAGCAGGTTTATTATCTGCGATTATCCTGTTCTCCAGCCGCAGCTCCCAATTGCTGACCGATCTTTATACCCTGGTCCGGAAGGGTTTTGGTTGGGGATCCTATTTTCTTCCTATCCTGCTGTTGGGAGGAGGGATCCTGATCCTGCTTCGAAAATTGGAAGGTGCGCCAAAATTATCCCCTGAACAAATTGCCGGCATCAGTTTGTTATATCTGGCCGGACTGACAACGATGCAGTTCTTCACCTTCCCCCTGGATTTTCTGGCCTCTAAATATATTGCCTCCATCGGTATCGGAGGCGGCTTCATCGGGGTCTACATCCTGGCGCCCATGCAGTCCACCTTCGGCATTGCCGGTACGGCCATCGCCCTTTTTGCCTGGATTCTGATCAGCCTCTCCCTGACACTGAACATCCCGGTCTTGGAACTTTTTTCTTGGGTGCCGGGATTATTAAAAGCGATCAAGAACCTTTATCTGAAATTATTCCCACCCCGTGAAAAACCGGCTCCGAAATACACACCTCCCCCTCAGCGGATCGCTGTCCCGGATCTAAAAACACCATCTCCTCAAAAAATGACTGACAAAACAACTGAGGCCCAATCATTATTCAATGATCCGATCCCGAACCTAAACTGGGTCTTACCCCATGTGCCTGATATTCTCAATGTGGGTGTGGATATCGAACCTGATGAGGCATTTGACAAACACCGGGCCAAGGTCATCGAGGAAACCCTGGATTCCTTTGGATCCCCCGGGCATGTCATAGAGATCAATCGCGGACCCACCATCACCCAATTTGGCGTGGAACCGGATTTTGTAGAAGTCCGGGGTCAAAAACGGCGTGTCCGGGTCAGCAAGATCACCAGCCTGGCTGACGACCTGGCTCTCGCCATGGCTGCCAAACGCATTCGCATGGAAGCACCAGTTCCCGGCAAAGGTTATATTGGCATTGAAGTTCCCAACGAAGAGATCTCCCTGGTAGCGCTGCGGGACGCCATTCAAAGTCCGAATTTTAAAAAGAAAAAAAGTCCTCTTCGTTTTGCACTGGGACGGGATGTATCCGGCAAAGCCATTGCTGCGGACCTGGCTGACATGCCCCACCTTCTGGTGGCCGGGACAACCGGCTCTGGTAAATCAGTTTGTGTCAACTCCCTGATCTCCTGTTTCCTGCTCCACAACACACCCGATGACCTGCGCATGATCATGGTTGACCCCAAACGGGTAGAACTCTCCGGATATGACGGCATCCCGCATCTGCTGGCGCCTGTTGTTGTAGACCTTGAACGTGTGGTAGGTGTATTGCAGTGGGTATCACGCGAAATGGACCAACGTTATCATAAATTCTCAGAAGCCGGCGCCCGGCATATCATTGACTTCAATCAAAAAACCATCAAGGCAGGCGGCACCAAACTGCCCTACCTGGTAGTGATCATTGACGAGCTGGCTGACCTGATGATGCTGGCGCCCGCCGAAACCGAAAAAGCCATCACCCGGCTGGCCCAGCTGGCGCGGGCCACAGGCATCCATTTGATCATCTCAACCCAGCGCCCCTCCACCAATGTGGTGACTGGCCTCATTAAAGCCAACTTCCCGGCCCGGATCGCCTTTGCCACCGCCTCCGGCGTTGACAGCCGCGTGATCCTCGACCAACCTGGTGCCGAGACCCTGTTAGGGCGGGGCGACATGCTATTCCAGGCCCCTGACGCCGCGGCGCCTGTCCGCTTGCAAGGTGTATTTGTATCGGATGCCGAAATTGATAAATTAGTGAAATACTGGCGCTTCCTGGGCGCCCAGATCAAAGGACCTATCGGCGGCACCAGCGCCGCCGGAGAACCGGACGCCAAGATGCCCGCCATCCCCCTCAAACAGAAAGAAATGTGGGAGGATATGTCAGAGGAAACAGAATTCGATCCTATCTACGACGAAGCGGTTCAGATCGTCCGGGCCGAGGATCGTGCCTCAATCTCCATGCTCCAGCGCCGTCTGCGGATCGGCTACACCCGGGCAGCCCGCCTGATCGATACCATGGCCGCCGAAGGAATTATCGGCCCCGCCCAGGACGGACCCCAGGCCCGCCAGGTTTTGGATCATAATCCAGAGGATCCATTAAATAAGGACTGACGTCCTTCGACCGGAGGTCGCTGCGCTCCCGACGGGGGGACGGGTGACGGGAGAAACAGAGCTCAAACTTCCGAAGTCTTTTCAGAGTCCGTCTGATGTAGCGCTCCCTTGAAGACTTCGGAAGTATGTTTCAAGAATCCCTTCTGCAGGAAATGTTATAATCTCCTCATCATGAAAAAACCTTCCAGGGCTCGTTTTTTACTCCTGATCCCCCTCCTGATCCTGCTGGCAGCGCTGATCTATCAAATCCCTTTTGTGAAAGATCGACTGTCTCCGCGGATCCAGAATCTAAAAACACGCCTGTCTTATACTTTCAATCCTCCGGACGAAGCCGTATTTGTCCCCTTGGGAGAAACCCCCCTGGCGACACCCGACATCATAGTGGTGCCGGCCACGGAAGAACCCACTATCGAAATCCCAACCGCTCCACCTACTGACGAAACCGCTGACCAAACCTCCACCCCCCTGCCCGAACAGGCGATCCTGGATGGCGTGGTCTACGTCGATCAGCATGAACGCTGGAATTACTGCGGACCCGCCAACCTGGCCATGGCACTCAATTTCTGGGGCTGGCCCGGGGACCGGGATGATATCGCCCGGGTTGTAAAACCCGGTATCAACGACCCGGATCTGGATTTCATTCAGCAAGGCAGGCACGATAAAAACGTCATGCCTTCAGAAATGATCGACTTTGTAGCTGAAGAGACAGCATTCCATATTGTGGCCCGCTACGGCGGGGATATGGAGCTGTTAAAGAAGCTAATCGCTAACGGCTACCCGGTATTGGTAGAAAAGGGTTATTACGAAGAAGATTACACTGGAAAGACCGCCTGGTTGGGCCACTATTTATTCACCACAGGCTACGATGAAGGAACCGGAGAATTTGTCGTTCAGGATGCCTACTTGAAACCCGGGAATAATATACGGGTAGACTACCAAACCTACCTGGAGGGTTGGCGCAGTTTCGATTACATCTTCATGGTTATCTACCCGCCCGACCGCCAGGAAGAGGTTTTTAACCTGTTAGGTCCCTGGGCAGACCCCTCCTGGTCATACCAAAACGCCCTCGAGATCGCCGAGCAAGAGATCCAAACCCTGAGCGGCGTGGACCTGTTCTTCGCCTGGTTCAACAAAGGCACCAGCCTGGTGAAAATGGAACAGTACCTGGACGCCGGTGAGGCATTTGACCAGGCTTACCAGATCTACGGCGATCTGAACGATGACGATACCACCCGGCCCTACCGCATCACCTGGTACCAGACCTCTCCCTATCAAGCCTATTATTTCAGCGGCCGCTATCAGGATGTGATCAACCTGGCCAACTTCACGTTTGAGACCATCGACGATGATACTCTGGAAGAAAGCCTGTACTGGCGGGGGTTGGCTCATTACGCCCTGGGAAACAAAGCCCAGGCCAAACAGGATCTCTACCAATCCGTCTGGCTTAATCCCAATTTTGACGCCGGAGTGTACCAGATCAATAATTTAATCTTCGAGTAGGATATGCCCAGAATCCTCCACTTTGCCGACGCCCATATCGATATCGCCAATTACGGACGCAGGGATCCGGCCAGCGGTCTGCCTTTACGCATCCTGGATTTCCTGAAGTCGCTGGATGAGATCATCGAAACCGCCATCTCTGAAAAAGTGGATGGTGTATTATTTGCCGGAGATGCATATAAGGACCAGAATCCAGCCCCGACTTTCCAGAGGGAATGGGGCCAGCGGATCATGCGGCTGAGTGAAGCCGGCATCCCCACCATTTTACTGGTAGGCAATCATGATATCTCCCCAGCAGCCGGCCGGGCGCATGCCCTGACCGAGTTTAACACCCTGCAGGTGCCGCATGTCCTGATCATCGACCAGCCGGGGTTCTACTCCGCTGAGGATCTTAATAAACTCTGTCCGGAAGGCAAAACCCTGGATTTACAGTTGATCGCCCTGCCCTGGATCTCCCGCTCCAGCATGGCAGCAGAGCTGGACCTGAAAACCAGAGATACGGAACAGCTCTACCAGGCCATGGAAGAGAAGATCTCCAAGGATATCGATAGCTGGCTGGAAAAGGCGGACCCGGAGTTACCAACGATGCTCGCCGCCCATGCTTCTGTGGAAGGCGCCACCTACGGCGCTGAACGATCTGTCAGCCTTGGGAAAGACTTTATCCTTCCCAAATCCATTACCTGCGATCCCCGGCTGGATTACACCGCCCTGGGTCATATCCATAAAAACCAAAACCTCAACGATAAAAACCACCCCCCTGTGATCTATCCCGGATCGATCGAAAGAGTGAATTTTGGTGAGGCGGCCGATGATAAATATTTCTTGATCGCCGATGTAAATAAAGGAAAAACAGAACTGGACTGGCGCCAGCTGGAAAATATCCGTCCCTTTATTGACGTATTTTTGAAGCTCCATTCCAGCGACGATATCACCGATCAGGTAAAAAAAGCCCTGCCCTCAGAGAAAAAACTGGAAGGTTCTGTGACCCGCCTGGTTTTGGAATACCCCCGGGCCTGGGACCCCCTGATCGATGAAAAAGCCATCCGGGAGCTGGTCAAGGAAAGTTTTGAATTCCATTTCCTGAAACAGCCTCAATACGAACCTCGCATCCGGCTCCCCAAGGACCGGGCTATCGGCTCATTGACCCCGGAAGAGCTGCTGGCGCAGTACTGGGAAAGCAGCCAGACGCCGGAAGAAGACCAAAAAGCCCTCAACCAGCTGGCAGGTCAGATCCTGCATTCAGACGAGTGAGGCATGCCTGACGTTTCTGTTTTGCTGCCCTGTTATAACGCCTCCAAAACCCTGAAGCATACTTTAATTTCCCTCCAAAACCAAACCTATCAAGATTTCGAAGTCATCTGTGTTGATGACGGCTCCACCGATGATACAGCTGACATACTGAAAAACTGGAGCCGGGACGATCCCCGTTTTATCTATCTCCCCCAGGAGCACAGCGGCGTGATCGAGACTGCCAACCTTGGTCTGGCTTCCTGCCGGGGGCAGATCATCGTCCGGATGGACGCTGACGATCTGTGCCACCCCCGGCGGATCGAACTTCAGCGTGACTATTTGATAGAGAATCCCGAAGTCGCCGTAGTTGGATCTTTGGTCAAAGGATTTCCTGAGGACCAGGTTGGGGAAGGTTTTCAACTCTATTATGACTGGCTGAATTCCCTGCTCACACACGAGGACATCACCCGCGAGATCTTTGTTGAAAGCCCGATCGCCAACCCTTGTGCCGCCTTCCGCAGAGAATGGATCAATAAACTGGGCGGCTACCAGGATAACGGCTGGCCTGAGGACTACGACCTGTGGCTGCGTTTTTACCTCGCCGGGGCCCGGTTTGCGAAAGTCCCCGAGGTGCTGCTGGAATGGCGCGAACATCCAGACCGATTAACACATACAGATTCACGGTATTCGGTAGAGAACTTCTTGAGGGCCAAGGCTCATTATATTGCCAGGGGTCCCGCAAAAGGCCGGGACGCTGTATTTGTCTGGGGTGCGGGCATGACTGGCAGGCGGATCAGCAAACATCTGGTCCGCGAAGGGCTGCCGCTGGCTGCCTTCGTCGAAGTGGATCAGAAAAAGATCGGCAATACCCGGCGCGGAAAGCCGATCATCGGGGTGGAAGATTTGCCGGGCCTTTGGAATCAGTGGGAAAATCCTATCCTGCTGACTGCGGTCAGGGCTCGTTCCGCGGCACCGTTGATCCAGGCTCAGCTGGATGAACTCGAACTCATCGAAGGGCAGGATTGGTGGCGGTGCGCTTAATGAGTAAGGCGTAAGAAGTAAATAGTAAGAAGTAAGTCGATTCAAACTTCCGAAGTCTTTTGGCAAGCAATTCTTCATGCTACCCTCTCCAAGACTTCGGAAGTCTGTTCCATCTACAGGTCTCTTTATCTTCCAAAAGAAAGTCATTCCATTTATGTATAATGAAAGAAAAGGATAAGGTTATGGACCACCGCGATGTCGGACGCCACTGGGATGGGATTGCCCCCACCTGGACAGCACTGGGTCGGGGGGGATACGATCATTACCGGGATTCTTTCAACACACCGGCTTTCCTGGAGATGCTGCCTGATGTAAAGGGATTAAAAGGGCTGGATATCGGCTGCGGGGAAGGGCACAACACCCGACTGCTGGTTGAGGCCGGTGCAAGTATGGCGGCGATCGACATCTCGGGAGTCTTCCTGCAATATGCCAATGAGATCCAGCCAGAGGGGAGAGAGATCGACTACAGCAATGCCAGCGCGGTGGAGCTGCCCTTCAAAACTGGTCAATTTGATTTTGCAGCAGGTTTTATGAGCTTTATGGATATCCCGGAGATTGAATTGGTCCTCAAGGAGGCCTTCCGGGTTATAAAGCCGGGTGGATTCCTGCAGTTTTCGATTACACATCCCTGTTTTGATACCCCCCATCGGGTTAAACATTACAACCTCGATGGCACAACAAAAGCCTACGAGATCGGGGATTATTTCAATGTGCTCTACGAGGATTTAGTGGAACTTAACAAACCAGGTTCAAAAGGTGCTGCATTGGGGTTCCCATCAATCCATATTCCCCAATTCAACCGCACCCTGAGCCAATGGGTCAATGCCATCGTGGATGCGGGATTCACCCTGGAGAAAATGAATGAGCCCCACCCGAGCGATGAGATCGTGAAACGTTTTCCGCATGTCCAGGACTCACAGGTTGTGGCCTATTTCCTGCATATTCGATGCCGGAAATAAGTAAATGGTAAGGCGTAAGGCGATTCAAAACTTCCGAAGTCTTTTGGCAAGCAGTTCTTCATACTACCCTCTCCAAGACTTCGGAAGTCTGTTCCTGATACCGTCTGATCTCCCCGTCTCTTTATTCCTGTCCTGAGCGGACTCCGAGCTCCACCGAGGAGGTAGTCGAAGGGCCGGTCTTCTGTCCCCCGTCCCCTGTCTCAGGCTCCGCCCCCTACTCAACACGAATTGTGAGCGAAAACGCCCCCGAATCCCCGGAAACCGAATACACATCAAGATAATAGCCCTGCGAAACAGGGATGGAAAAGTCATTGATCACATTCGACTGCACCTCATGGCGCAGGAAAGGCTGGCCGTCATCCGCCCCGATCAGTGCCAGGGACAATCCCGACAAGTTCGGTGAACTGAGCTGAACGTTTAAAAGGCTGCCAGCCTGGAGCCCCATCAGGTAGCGGACCCGGGTGAAGACCTCAGGATGAAAGGCATCCAGTACATCAATATTTCCATTGACCACAGACGCTCCCATGCCGGGTGAGACCACCAGATTGGCGGGCACCTCCACGGAAAAGAAGTACTCCAGGTCCACTGGGCTGGTGAGGGTGATCTGATATTCCCCGGTCCAGGGCAGTTTAGTTTGGACTGATGAGGCCTGGTCAGAGAATGGCACCAGAACATCCCCTCCTTCGAGCTCCTTGATCTCAAAATAGGCCAGGTTCTCCGTTGAAGAGAGCACTGCGATCAGGGTCTGACCCTGACCGGCCTCGAGGGTGAAACTGATCTGTTCCCCAGCTCGCATGGCCCCTTTTTGGTAAGCGATCGTGCCGCCGGATTTGAACTTGATCTCCGCAGGAGAGGCGAAGAGAGGTGTATTTGTCGGACTGATTGTCTCGGGTGGGAGTTGAGTTAGCGTGATCGTGGGGGAAGAAGTGATGGTCGGTGCCGTCAACGTCTCCTGGATGGCGTGTTCGACAGCCTGCTGCGTCAGGGTCGCCAAATTGTTGAGGTCCTGAGTGGCTGGCAGTGGAGGTTCTAGCGGCGCTGTGCCAAAGGGCAGATTGCAGCTTGTCAGCGCAGCTGTCATTATTATGGTAAGAATCAGCGTTTGGATGTATTTTGTGTTCATTTAATGGGATTGTAACACGATGGTAATGTAAGGTAGTAAGGTGTAAGGAGTAAGGAGTAAGGAGTAAGGAGTAAGGTGTGAGGTGTGAGGTGTATGGTGTAAGATGTAAGGCGATTAGATGGTCAGCCGACAAGGAACTCCCTGGGGGTGATCAACTAGAGCCTTCTTATACTGAAACTCAGTCGCTTATTTCTTTACATTTGTAATTTGTACCCGGTCCTCCATCTTCCGTCCCCGGTTACTGCCAAAGCCTTCATAACCCGATCCTTCGTCCTCCGTCCTCCGTCTTCGGTCGCAGGCAAAGCCTGCATAACCCGGTCTTCCGTCGCCGGTCTTCGGTCGGAACGCAGAGCGTTCCAGTCCTAAAAACTTGCAATTGCATTCTAAATTTGTATAATGAAAAGAGTATGGTTTATCTAAAAGGGGTCAATTGGGAGGTAACAGACATCATGAAAAAAAGCCGATTCAACCTGATCTATCTTCTTATCATCGTCCTGTTTTTGCTCTCTGCTTGCGGACAAGATGCAGTCATAACACTGCCTCCAGATGATCCTACCGCGATACCAGCCATTGAGCCCCAACCCACGGACCCTCCTGAGGAAGCCTCTGAACCCGTTGAAGCGGGCATCGAGGATCTGCTGCAAGCGGGCACTGCCATGAAATGGTACGATGACGGCTACATTGTCTTTGTACCCGCGGGGGAAGTCACCCTGGGAGATAACCAATATGAGAACAACCCTGTCCACGAGGTCTTCGTAGATGACTACTGGATCTACATGTTTAATGTCACCAACGGACAGTACCGCCAGTGTGTGGCAACCGGAGCCTGCACACCTCCGGCCGACGAAGAACCCTATCCAGATCTTAATGACCTGGAAATCAAAGACAAACCTGTGACCGGGAGTAACCTGGGAACAAGCCAATACCTACTGCGAATGGATGAACGGCAGGCTGCCCAGCAAAGCCGAATGGGAAAAAGCCGCCCGCGGACCCCAATCGAACACCTACCCCTGGGGTGAGGATGATCCTACCTGTGATCTGCTCAATTATGGGGAATGTGAAGACCCGGCTATCACCATGGTCTATGAATACCCGGAAGGCAGAAGCTTCTATCAAGCTTTTGACCTGGCAGGCAATATTTATCGAATGGGCATACGATCTGTATGAGGACGATATCATAGCCCAGCTGCCTGATGAACCTCCGGCCGGCCCGCCGGACGGAACAGAACGTTCGGTACGCGGCAGCAGATTACGAAAGCGGCGAGGAATTGATCCCTTCAGCGCTGTTGTATTACCTGGAGCCGGAGAGTTATCCGCACCGACCTGGGTTTTCGCTGTGTCCTCCAGGGGGCAGAACCAAAAGCGTTTGCAAACCCGTGTATCCAGACCGCCTTCCTTCCTGGCGATAAAGCTCCCTGGGAGCCGGGACCACCATACAGGCGAAAATGAGCTCCCGGATTTTCGAAGAGATGGACATGCATCACCTGAAAAGGACCTTGATCCGTCACTATTACTGTGCGAATCAATCCCTCCAGCATGGCGGCCTTGATGTAATATTATCGGGATTGCAATGGCAGTGATGTTTATCTAAAATCCTACGGACCTCCAACCAGAGCGAGTTGCCTGTATAGATAACGGCAATGACCATCCGGATGTTTTGGCCCTGAGAGCGCTGCGGTCACATCTTGAAATTTGTGCTTCCTGCACACCTGCCAATCAGGCTGGATTGGAGCTCAATTCAGTTGTGATTGTTGCTACAGCCTGGCAGACACAAATCCTCCCATCCTGTGTCTACGCGGGCAGCCAACCAGCCCCGGGTGGGACCTGCCCGGCCGGGTATGTCTATGATCCGGTCAATGATATTTGTGTCAAGATCGTGATGCAGACAGCGAGGAATGCCCAGATGGATATGAATATGATCCCGATACAGATTGCTGCGTCGCCAGCTTTGCAGACCCCAGCCCGGACCAGGCCAGATTCATCCAATGCCTATCTGGTATGTCCTCCCGGGTATGGAAATGTTGATCTTGTGGGGCAGGACTATCAACAAGGACAGAGTTATGCAACCTGCACCTACCTGGATCCATCCCACTTCTGATGTTGAATCCTGTGAGATTCTGACATATAACCTGGGTGATTGTCCTGCCCCTCCCAGGTGTAAAAATCCAAGTTCCTATACAAACCAAGGGTCCTGCGAAGCGGCTTTGTGTAAGTGGGTAGACTGATGTCAGCCGGCGGACCTGATTATTGTACTTACCCCTGAAATATAATCTATTGTCTGAAATGGGCCTGTCCTAAGACAAAAAGAGCGGCTTTCGCCGCTCTTTTTGATGGATACTAAGGAAAAGTAAGTAGTAAATAGTAAGTGGATCGGGATTCAATAATCCCGGTCTTCTGGCATCTACCTTCTATCGGAACGCGGAGCGTTCCTAGAACTCAATCATATTCAATAAGGTGGGGATGCTCAGGTTGAGGATATTGATCATCATATGCGAGATCACCGCCAGCCAGACGCTTTTGGTATTTTTATAGATCAGGGCCATCATCAATCCCAGGATCAGAACAGCAATGTAAAATGTCACACTTCTGGCTCCATCGGAGTACCAGGCAAAGGCAGAATGCCAGATAGTGAACAGAATTGTGGAATACAGAATGGAAATCCATCCAGGCCATTTTGTGGTGACATCGATCAACAAACCCCGCCAGTAAAATTCTTCCAGCCAGGGATTGATCAAAAAGAAGATCACTGTAGGTATTAATATCGAAAGGTTCCTGAGCACCTGGTAATGCTGCAGGAATAAAGGCAGGGATGAAAAACCGACCAAAATTGCGATGACGATCCAGATCCAATGTCCTTGCGGTTTCTGAAGCCAGGTTTTGATATTATCAGTGCCGTATTTATACAGGATAAAAGCAAGGGCAGCCCAGTAGATCAGGATAATGGGAATATATACCAGGGTATCCAGAACTTTTCCAAAGATTATTGCAGTGGCCTGGGTGATGATCAGGATCAGGACAGGCGAAATGACAAAAAATAAGCTGGTTGATTTTTTATCCATCTTTCTCCTCAATTGGTTCTATTCTGTTTTACTGATCTCCAGCAGAGCTTCTCCCAGGCGGTCGATCTCCTCCAGGGTGTTGTAATGGGCGGCGCCGATGCGCACCATACCGCCTGTATCTTCCACGCCCAGCCGCTCCGTGGCGCAAATGGCATAGTAGTTGCCGTCCCAGACATAGATATCTCTCTCATCCAGAAGTTTGGCAAGCTGCTGGGGATGGTAACCTTCCAGGTTCACCGCAAAAGTGGGCACTCGCTCCTTCACATCCGCTGGATCATCCAGGCCGTAGATCCGCAGGCCAGGAACACTCCCCAGGGTTTCGAGCAGTTTATGGGAGAGCTGATATTCATAGTCCTGGACCAAAGCCAACCCCTGTTTAAGATGGAGAGCCTGCCCTGTGAAATCTCCCTCAAAACGGGTTTTATATTCCCCGCCGTACACGGTTCCGATCCAGGCAAAATATTCCAGCGCGCCTAAAACACCGGCGATGCCTTCAAAATTGGGTGTGCCGGTCTCGAACTTCCAGGGCAGCTGATCGGAGGCCGGGCGCACCTTGTAGGCCATCAATTCGTCCAATAGATCGTAGCGGCCGTAGAGGATCCCGATATGGGGTCCGTAGAACTTATAAGCCGAACAGACCAGGAAATCCACATCCAGGTCCTGAACATCGATCGGTCCGTGGGGCGCGTACTGGACCGCATCAACATAGACCAGGGCCCCGGCCGATGGGCCATCTGGGTCATTTCCTTGACCGGATTGATCGTGCCCAGGGCATTGGAGGCATATCCCAGGGCCACCAGCTTCGGTTTTTGAGCGAGGGCTTCTTCATACGAGTCCATCTGGAGCCGTCCGTCTTCGACATCAAAATCAACCCAGGCCACCTGGCAGCCTCTATCAGCCGCGATCAGGGTCCAGGGGGTGATATTAGCGTCATGGTCCAGGCGGGTGACGGCAATGGTGTCGCCCGCTTCCAGGGTCCTGGCCAGGGAACGGCTGAGATTGAGCGTCAGGCTGGTCATATTGGGGCCGAAGGTGATCTCTTCCGGCCGGGGGGCGTTGAGGAAATCCGCCGCGGCCTGGCGGGCCTCTTCGATCACGGCATCCGATTCACGGCTGGTGGCAAAGACCCCTTCATGATTGGCGTTGGTATTGACCAGGTAATCGGTGATCCGGTCGAGGGATTTTTGAACGATCTGGGTCCCGGCCGGGTTATCCAGGAAGATCGCCTGGCGTTTTAATGCGGGAAAGTGACCGCGAATGGCTTGAGGGTCGAGGGGCATGATTTCTCCTGGGTATTAATTTTAATTATGAATTTAGGTACTACAGGGAATGGTCGTCATTTAAGGGGATTGTAACATGCTGGATTTGTAAGGCGTAAGTAGTAAGTCGAGTAGGTTTTCGAACAACCGGAAATCTCTTTGAAGGTATCTAAAAATCTTCCTGTCCTGGAGCTTTACTCCTTTAGTTTGAACCCGGGCTTCCATCTCCAGTCATCGGTCAGAACACCGAGTCTTCCCCCTCCCCCGTCGACAGGCAGAGTCTCACCGGAATTGCAGAGGGAGAAATCATTTTTGGGTGATGAGCCGGTTTTTTATACTTGCCCAGTAATCAATTGATGATCTGCAACTGGTAAGAAATTCTGGTTTTTATACTGCTACTCTTCCGCGCTAAAATAATACCCAATACCTCTTTCCGTTAATATATAGGCAGGGTTGCTTTTATCAATTTCCACTTTGGATCGTAGTCTTTGTACCAATCCCCGCACCAATTCGCGATTTTCTTCTCCACTATATCCCCACACATGTTCAACTATGTTATCAGTAGGAATGATCTGCCCTGCATGGGTTATGAGCACATACAAAAGTCTGAATTCTAACTGGGTTAATTTTTTCGGTTCCGATTCCCCAACCTTTACCGTTCGATTACCTGGATCTAATAACAATGCTCCTTTGGTCATAGCCGGAAGGCTGTGGAAAGGCACACCGGACGTCCGTCTGAGCAATGCTTTGATCCTGGTTATCAACAATCTCAGTCCGAATGGTCGGGTGACGATTAAATCTACACCTGCCTCGATCAAGGCGATTTCGCCATCTTCCGAAATTGGCTCCAAGATCAAAACCATCGGGACGACAGTATGTCCCCGCAGCTGCTTGATGGCGCTGATCTCCTTTTCGTAGTCCTGATCCAGAACCAGGCAAATTAAATCAAGCGGCTGTTCAGGCCAATTGTCAACAAATGGTTTAAGTTGTTTAGCCATATGCACTTCAAATCCTGCCTGTTTTAAGAGAACAGCCAGAATGGCGGATTCTTCTGGGTGAAATGCGAATAATAAGGCTTGCATTTAAACATCCTCCCGATTAATACTTACTTTAATGCTGCGAGTATAACAACTAGCCTCATTATATTCCAGGAAGTATGTTTATTATAGATTTGAGCAGATTGTCAATAATCAAAATTGAACTTCTTTTAAACTATAGAGCGACCAAAATTTTATTTTTGGTCGCTCTATAAGACACTTTATACTACCAGAGAAGTCCTGGTTATATGGTTATTTCTTTTTCTTTTTTCCAACTGTACTGGTGCTTTTTTTATTAGTCTTCTTGGGTTTGCCGGCTGCCATAATAACCTCCTTTATTCCTTTTTTTTATTTTTTGAAATGTTTCGACTTCTTCCTCATCCGCGAATTTCCCATACTGCTCATTATTTTCGTAATCCTCAAACTCCTCGAACTCCTCGAACTCCTCATCTGTCTGGAATTCTTCATTATCAATAAGTTCCAGTTCGATAGGATTCAGCCAGGTTATCACTGATTCGGTCTGACACGTTTCACAAAGAACATGGAGCCCAAATTCTGGATCTTTTTCGAAGATCACTTTTTTTTCACAATTTGGGCAGATCCCGTACTCCATCTCTACCTCCGAGGAAATTGCTCATTTGAATTAATTATATATTTCCAATGTGATAGGTGTGTGTTTTCTAAAGTTTAAAATTGTAGTTAAATCACATACTTTGTTCATTTTTTTATACACAATATTTGATGGAATTTATAACTAAAGATCAGAAAGGAACCTAATATCCATCCCCGCTTTTACATCCAGAAATACATCTCAATTGGAAATAACAAGGCTGCTGTCACTCTCAACCGAAAGGCCAGTGGTGTTATTCAGGAATTCGTTCTTGTGATGGGTAGAAATGAATTCATTCCCCAGCATTTTTATTGAGCTGCTCAAAAGAATAGTTGATAATCACAACTATGGATCCGATAACTGGGATTACGATTAATCCTGCAAGTACACCGAATAATGATAAGGTGCTAACAACAGCAATAAAAATAAGGGCTGGATGAATACTCATGCGTTTACTCATCACCCTGGGGATGAGGATTGTATTTTCAAGAATTTGAATGAATATAAAAATTGCACAAACGATGATCGCAAACCAAAAATTAGAAATATTGAGAGTTAATGATCCTTGGGTCCAGGCGCTCATTCCGGCAATAAATGTGGCAATTGTCGGCCCAAGTGATGGTATCAGTTCCAATATCCCTGCTATCAAGCCAATAATAAGGGCGTTTTTTAGACCCACGGCGACACCACCCAACCCGGATAAAAAGCCTATTAATAGCATCATAGAGAATTGTCCGCGCAGATAGGTTTTCCAAACCAAATCGATTTCTTCAAGAAGATGCTCGACATTATTTCTAGCAGTTTCAGGTGTTATTTGATAGATCCACTTGATTAATTTCGAATGGTCCAATAATAAATAGAAACAGGTCATAAGCGTGACCATAATCCAGACAATATTATCAGTGGCCGAGAGCAGCATCCGAAAAAGTCTGGTAGGAACTAAAAATTGGCGGATCTCATTCTCCAATTCAGGAATAATCTCTTCCAGGGGTAAATCAAAATCAAATAACACATCCAATTTAGGCTGTAAGGCGATCAACTCATCCGATATCACCTGGAAATCACTTGTAAGAATACCTATTTGCTTAAAAAGGATAGGAGCACCTAAACGGGTGACCAAGATTATCAGGGAGATAAAACTTAAAAACACAATCCAGACAGATAATTTGGAATTGAGATGGATCTTCTTTGTCAGGAATTTGACGATGGGCTGCAGAAGGTAAGCCAATAAAATACCCAAAACCAGGGAACTGATAACTGCTCGATAAAGACTCGTTAGCCAATAGATTCCAACTAAAATTACAATGTAAAGAACCACTTTTTTATCGATTGTCAGCAAGCGGTCAAAATTAGTTTGAGCCGTACTATCTTTGGGTTTTAGTGCCATGATCTTTTCCCGCAATTCCTAATTCCATGTCTACTGTTGAATACCGGATCTTCTGTGAGGCACATTAAAACAAAATCTTGTGCCTCACTAAAAGATCTTCTATCTCGATAGTAATAACCCGTGGGGAGGAAATAACCACCAATTCAGTTAGGGAGCAGGTGTTTCTGTAGGGGTTACCTCAAGTGTTGCTGCCACTGTGGCTGTTGGAGTAGATGATGAGGAAGATTTGGTTGGGGTTACAGAACTACCAGTGACTTTAATGACTGCATACATTTCATCACCGAAGAATGCTCCAGAGGAATCTGACATTCTCCAGTTGCTCTGGTAACTTCCAGCCGTACTTGGGGCTGTCATAAAAATAGACAAATTTGTTGTTGTATTTGGACCGACTGCCTTGGTGAGGATCAGGCTCGCTCCTCCCAGTGAATTTCCGCCTGAGAATGTTAGTTTAAACCCGGCTTCCCAAACACACGACCCGTTATTTCTAACCTGCCAGGTTTTTGTGAATTTCTCTCCAGGTGCCATCTCAGTGTTATCCGGGATGGTCACATCAGAGAGGAAAGCAAGGGAGAAACATGAATTAGTGGGAAGAACGCTTGTGGCCGTTGCCTGGGTCGGGACAGGTGTATTGGTTTCCGTGGGAGTGCTGGTATTTGTTGGCGTCTGAGTACTGGTCGGTAATGCCAAGGCCGTCTGCGTTAAATCGGAAGCGAATGTAGCTACAGCTTGCGTTTGCACTTCTTCCATACTTTAACGTTGGTGTAGAACTTTCTGTTTTGAATGAACATGCGGTTATCCCGATACTGCTGATCAGGATCAAACCAAAGATTGTCAGGAGTCGTTTTTTCATTTTGTGTTTTCCCTTCTAAACATAGTTGACAAACAAACCTATAAACACACCAAAAAAAACCTGCAAAGGTCTTTATTTTATGGTGTGGACCAGGAGCTGGATTACTTTTTTGCAGATCCTGTCTTGAATTCTTCTTTCTGCCTCGATGGATCAGGGTTGTAACTCAGCACTTTAGCAAGTTCAAGAGGATAGAGCCAAATTACTTCTAACTCTAAACCGCAATTGGAGCAGATTATCGATTGATTGATTCTCAATGGATTTTCTAAATCCAATCTAGATTTACAAACAGGACACAATTCAGTCATTGTATATACCTTGGTTAAAAAATACAGAACAAGATATAACAATTGTAAAAAATGATTGTTCAAGACCGGTAATATTTAGCTATTAAATCGGTCTAATTTTCCTTGACTTGGTGTAAATTCGAACACGTTCTAGACTTTAGCGCCATTTTTAAGATTGGTTGATCTAGGTGGAAAAATATTCTCATCCAGAGTTAATGGACGAATTACAACCAAATAATGCTGAGGGCAATCAGCTTACCATGAATGAATAACCTTTATTGCCTGGAAGGTATGAGCCGCGGTGTTGGCAGGCTTTATTTCGTTCAACATTGCTGCTGCAGTTCAGGATAGCGATTATACCTGCCTGGCAGCCCAAGGCCATATGTGTAGAATTTTATACAGATAGTATATCATTTGAACCTCATTGAATGCCTTCTAGGACAATATTTGAACACCTATCAGCGATAATATCCCTTGAATGATTAATGGTTCAGCGCTACCACTTTAAAGAAAGCACTAAAAGGGAAGGAAATAATGGTTAGACCGAGGCTTATCTTACATTCAATAATGACTGCCCTTCTGGGAGCTGAAGCAATTGTTCTTCTATTACGATTGCTGTCCAGAAAGATCCGGATCAGGAATTATCCAATTAACATGGATTTCTAGATCCCTGGGAAAACCAATTTCATTGCAGGACAAAAAGGTCGACTAGAAACGTCAAACAAGTAAAATTAGTAGTAGTAGTGAAAAGGAACCAAACTGATGAAACCGAATAACATTTTCAAGCAGGAATTGACTATCAGCAACGGCGTATTCATCATCGGGATTGTACTCGTTTCTGTGATTGCCCTGGGGGCATTTTATATTGGTTTTTCATGGCCTGGTCAAGACCAACAAGGAACCCCTAATGGCGAAATACATCCTCCGTCCAGTACTATAACCTCCCCACCAGCTACTGAGACCAGTGAAACCGCTCAGGTTTCACTGACTCCGACATTGGAAATCATGCCGTCGGAAACGGAAACAACCCTACCAACCGAGACCGGGCTGCCAACCGAGACACAGGCAACTGTAGAAACACAAACCCCGACAGTTCAGGCAACACCGGAAGCTACAATCAGGCCTGCAGATCAAGCGAAACTGATTAAAAATGTAGTACCGGTAAATGGTGGTTATTTTGCTCCTAAAAAACTGTTTACAAAGATTTGGATCATACAAAACATAGGGACCACAACCTGGAATAAGGATTACACCCTGGTATACGTCAGTGGAACGGCGATGACTACTCAGGTGACTATCCCAATTCCAAATCCTGTTAGTCCCGGTAAAACAATAACGGTTGAACTCAGCCAGACAGCTCCTCAAATCCCCGGAGTTTACCAGGGCGCCTGGATGCTGCAAAACAAATCTGGCCAGACTTTCGGCATTGGCCCGGCGGCGGATCAACCGCTACTATCCAAAGCGACAGTCCTGAATATCACCAAAGGCATTCCTTACGACTTTTTATTGAACTACTGCGATGCCACCTGGTGGAACAGCGAGGGAGAAACAATCCCCTGCCAGGCAACACCAAGCCGGACAAATGGTTTTGTTCTTCTGGATCCGAACCCCTCCATAGAAACGGGTGTTTCAGATCTGCCCGGACTTTGGGTACACCCTTATCTAAAGATCGAAGGAGTTATTTCCGGGAAATACCCCTCTTATCTTGTTCAGGAAGGAGATCGTTTCAGGGCTCAAGTAGGGTGTATTAACGGAAATACAAATTGTAATGTGACTTTTAAATTGCTTTACAACACCGGTACAGGACCCAATATATCCCTTGGAAAGTGGAAAGAGCTATACGGCGGAGGAATTACCAAGATCAATATTGACCTCTCCCCCCTGGCAGGTCAGCAAGTTCAATTCATTCTGCGCACCACTGTTTCTAATAACTTTCCAGAGGACGCTAACGGTTTTTGGTTGATTCCTCGAATCGTTAATGAGTAATAAATAGTAAACTTGGATAGTCTTACCAGTACAGGGTAAGACTATCCTCTTTTTTTATCCCTCAATAATACTTTGATCATACGTAATTAGTTGAACTCTTCCATCCTCCCAATTGATATATGATAGATAACCGGGTCTCAAATTCTGATGAATCCACTAGTGTTTGATAACTAGATATATCTCATCCATGGATTAATATCCATCTTGCAGGTTAGAGCTTTCGATCAACCCGGAGTCAATCATAACCCGGCATGTCTCCTTGAGAGGGTCATTATTTAATTGATACCAGCAATAGAAATCTCGGGAAAGGAAGCATTTCCGCGCAACCCCCCGGGCTCCTGCAGCCTCACCTGTCAATTCCCCCATTACTATTAAATACCCTTCAAACTGGTTGACTTTGAACCTGCCATCCTCAAGGTTTTCTTCCTCGAACCCTGGTCCGCCGGCTGGGCAGAGGGCGTTTACTGCTCCTGCCTTTCTATGGTTTAATTAGGTCATTACCCCCATACCACGGACCGGAAAGGACGGATCCCCTATGAAATCCAACCGCATCCCCTTCCTGATCGCCGCCATAGCCGCCGTTTTGGCCTTCGCCGGGGCAGTCTTTTACCTGACCTCCAGCCTGCGCAGCCCCCGGCAAGCTCAGGACCCAGCCCCACTGATCGGTTTTGACAGCCAGACAGCCGAAGCCGAAGTGCTGGAGATATTAGAGGAAGGGCAGATCGAACTGGGAGAGGTCACCCAGGGGTACCAGACCCTGCGGGTCGAGATCCTGGAGGGTGAATACCAGGGATTGAAGCTGAAGGTGGACTACGGGAAAAGCCAGCTCCGTCCAGCAGGTTTGGCGCTTAAACCGGGTGACCGGATCTTCCTCACCATAGGCCGCGGGGTTGACAATACCCTCCAAACCCAGTTCCAGGATTTCCGGCGCACGGGCCCACTGCTGGTCTTGTTTGCCACCTTTGTCACTTTCAGCGTCCTGATCAGCGGTTGGAAAGGGGTCCGGGGGTTGATCGGCATGGCAATCAGCATCGCCGTCATCCTCTTCTACATCATCCCCCAAATCCTGGGCGGCAAAGACCCGATCCTGATCAGCGTCAGCGGGGCTTTTTTCCTGCTGACGGCAACTCTCTATCTGGTGTACGGCTGGACCCTGAAAACCCACTCCGCCGTTCTGGGCACACTGCTTTCCCTGATCCTGACCGCCCTGCTGGCCAGGCTACTTTGTGAACCTGACCCGGCTGACCGGATACGGGAATGAGGATGCCCTGTTCCTGATGCAGCAGTCCGCCGGCCAGATCAACATGCAGGGCATCGTGCTGGGTGGGATGTTGATCGGCGCCCTGGGCGTGCTGGATGACCTGGTCATCACCCAGTCCTCAGTGGTATTTGAACTATTTGGCCTCAACCCGGAGCTGTCGGTCCGCGACCTGTACCGGCGGGCAATGCGGGTCGGCCAGGACCACGTCGCAGCCACGGTCAACACCCTGGTGCTGGCCTACGCCGGGGCAGCGCTGCCGATGTTCCTGCTCTTCTCGATCTCCGGGGCCCAGATCAGCTACCTACTCAACCTGGAATATATCGCCGAAGAAGTGGTGCGGACCATGGTAGGCTCGCTGGGCCTGATCGCGGCCGTTCCCCTCACCACCTACCTGGCCTGCCTGGTTGCCACAAAGTCTGCCGCTGGTGGCGAGTTATGGCAGCTGCTGGGACCGGCAACATCCGGTACCGACGGACAACACAGCCACGACCATTAATCCCCCCAAAACATGATAGACTAGGGGTGAAAACCAACCAATAAGGAATATCTCATGAAAATCTTTCTTACAGGCGGGGCAGGCTATATTGGATCGATGGCGGTGCGCAAACTTTTAGAAGCTGGCCACCGGGTGACGGTCTACGATTCGCTGGTGACGGGCTATAAAAAAGCGGTCCCGGAAGATGCAACTTTCATCCAGGGGGACCTGGGAAACCCCAAGGATATATCCGCGGCCCTGGCTACCGATCAGTTCGATGCCGTGATGCACTTCGCGGCTTTCATCGAGGCCGGGGAAAGCATGAAAAATCCCCCCAAATTCTATCAAAACAACCTGATGAACTCGGTCAACCTGATCGACGCTGCCACCAAGGCCGGGGTGAAGAGATTCGTATTATCCTCCACGGCTGCGGTCTATCAATCCAGCGACGAGCCGCTCAGTGAAAAATCCCCCCTGGGGCCGGTGAACGTTTACGGCCACACCAAATTGATGATCGAAGAGGTCCTGGAGTTCTACCGCGAGATATTCGGTCTACATTACGCGGCTCTGCGCTACTTTTAACGCCGCCGGCGCCCTGCCGGACCAGGGTGAGGCCCACCAACCGGAATCGCATTTGATCCCGCTCGTGCTCCAGGTCCCGCTCGGACAGCGTGACAAGATCAAGATCTACGGGGCGGACTACCCCACCCCGGACGGCACCTGCATCCGGGATTACATCCATATCACCGACCTGGTATCCGCTCACCTCCTGGCCCTGGACGCTCTGGATAAGGAAGAGAAGCTGGTCTACAACCTGGGCAACGGGAAAGGCTACTCGGTCCGGGAAGTGATCGAGACCGCCCGTCAGGTCACCGGCCACCCCATCCCGGCCGAAGAGACACCCCGCAGGCCGGGCGACAGCCCCCGGCTGGTGGCATCCTCGGAGAAGATCAAGAAGGAATTGGGCTGGGAGCCGAAGGTGCCGGCGCTGGCGGATATTATCGAGTCAGCCTGGGTTTGGCATCAGAGTCATCCGAATGGGTATGAATAGGCGCTGAAGCGCCTGACGGGATGGGCGCGTCGCGCCCGACCGAGGACGGAGGACGGGGGAGAAGCACGAAGAACCTGACGGTGGACGGGGGACGGGGGATTAAAATTCCGCTGTCATTGCGAGGCGACCGACAGCCTGACCGAGTCGAAGGCGAAGCGAAGCAATCTGAACTAAAACCTTCTGGCAATCATCATATTTGCGAATCAGATAATCAGTACTTAGAATAATTGCCCGTTTATCCTTTTGATTGTCAATTTTCTTTCCCATTTTGAGATTAATACAGATTGCTTCGGATGCTCTGCATCCTCGCAATGACAAGCTCCTAAAAACCCCTCTCAGGACATCAGTCCCTTCATCCCTCCCAACATTTCAATATTGTAATCAACGACTGGAATGCTTTTGTGTAGAATTAAAATATCAATTTTAGCCAGTTATTTATTGGATAATACCTGAATATTGTGGAGCAGAAGTATGGGAATAGAAACCGATCTAAAAAAACTTGTCAATGTATATGCCCTGGAACTGCCCGCCCGGACCTGGGTGTATGAAACGGACCGCTGGGAACACCTGGTCTTCTGCCTTTTACGGCAGCTTTCTGGCAAGGATCCAGAGAAAGCCCGCTCAGCTGTGACTATCTTGCGCGATATTGGCCTCCTGGATCTGGAGCAGCTGGCGGCTATGGAAGGAGAATCCCCGGATAATCTTAAGTCGTTCTCCCAGGTTCTGCTCGGGGCGGGCTTTACAGAGGGAGACACAATCCGGGCGTCCAGTTTGCTTGCCCAGGTCGCGAGCGTGATCAAGGATTCTTATGACGGCAAGGTCCACAGGATCTTCCGTCACTATGGGGAAGTCATCCGGGACGAGTTGGTTAAGGCTTTTTCGGGCAGCTTCCTCCCGGAATCCGAACTCAGGGAAGGGATCTCATACTGGCTTCAGAGCGCTTTCAGCATGCCGATCCCGGTGGAACGCCAGGCAGTGCAGACGTACTGCGAAGAAAAGGGAACTACCCCGGAGGATCTGTGGCAGACCGCCGATGACCTGGGTATCAATTTAGGCATCGTTGATTTCCTGTTGGAAAGGAAGTACTCTCCTGAACCCGGACCAACCCAAGAAAAACACCCCGGGGATCCTTCAGGCTGGAACCTGACAGAATAAGAAGCAAGTTGATTTTGAATTAAACTTCCGAAGTCTTGATGGAGTGCGTTCGACATAACACTCCCTTGAAGACTTCGGAAGTTTTTTAAGGACGGACGTAATGCGCCCGTCCGGATACGGGAGTTGTAAAATTCCACTGTCATTGCGAGGAGCTCGAACAAAGTGAGGGCGACAAAACAATCTGGACATAATCAATCTGGAATTTTCTTAGATTCAATCAAATTAGCGGTGACATAACAAACCATTTCATACAAAATCAGCAGATTAATATAACAACAACCTTGAGTTTACTCAGATTGTTTCGGTTGCTCCGCCTCCTCTTAATGACAATTTGCCTTCTTAAAAAAGACTCCCGGAATTCTGAAAAATCCGGGAGTTTGTGTTAATTCGGTTTTCCGTCTTCCGTCGGGAGCGCAGCGACCTCCTGTCAGAGGGACGAAGTCCTTAACAGGACGCGTCCCGATTATTACTTCCTCCTGAACCAAACCGAATATACGCCCAGTCCGATCCCGCCCAGCAGCAGTAGAGCACCCATAATTCCCAGCAGCGGAGTGCTGCCGGTGCTCTCAGGCAGGGGATCATTTTCATTGATCACCACTGAGCCGGCTTGAGCCCCGAAGGTCAGGTAGGTGATGTCGCCCTGCTCCAGGGTAATTGGATAATTCAGTGAGGTGGTTGGGTTATATCCTTCCGGGATGGCCACACTGACGTTGTAATCCCCTTCCATCAGTGTTTCTTGGCAGAAATAGTCCAGTGTCTCAGATTCCGGGTCATGGGCTGGTGTATCTTCAGTGAACGAAATCGAGCCATCGCGGTTGCTGATATTGATCGCGCCGCCCGCCAGGCTGATCTCTTCTTCCTGGCGCATGGAATCTCCGTTCAGGTCCTCAAAAAGCAAAACGCATAAGGTGCCGTTGCCTGGTATAGGTGTGACAGTGGGTTCTGCTGCAAATTCTGTTGCCACTGGCGCCGGAGTAGGCTGTTCTCCAGCCGGTCCTCCTAACCCCAGGAAAAGCTGCATGCCCACAAAAACGATATCATCCGCATCCAGGAAGTTCAAATCGCGCAGATCAGCCACATCGATACCCGCTACCGCGGCAATGCGCCACAGGGTATCCCCTTCCTGCACAATATAGATGATCCTGCCGTCCGACCCCGGTGTGGGGGTGGGGAAATTAGTCATCTGGGGGTTAGGCGCCGCCATTACAGGCGCGCTCAGCGGCAGCGATAAAGCCAAACCGCCAACCACAACCAGGCTGACCATAGCCAGGATCAAGGTGGATTTCTTCATATCATGATTATACTCCATGTATAATATCAGGTACAGAACCAGAAAAAACAGCCCCCGGGAATCATATAAACTGTGGTAAAAAAGGGGAATGAGAAAAATATGTCAGCAGGAAGTATTATGACCCAATACGAAACCGTCATCGGACTAGAGATACACATTCAACTGAACACTAACAGCAAGATCTTTTGCGCCTGCAAGGCTGATTCCTGGGGGGATCCACCCAACACCAATATCTGCCCGGTCTGCACCGGTCAGCCAGGCGTTTTGCCCGTGCCTAACCAGGCGGTGATCGAAAAAGGCGCCCTGTTGGCCAGCGCTTTACATTCGGAAGTCCTGCCGGTTTCCTATTTTGACCGCAAAAACTATTTTTATCCTGATCTGCCCAAGGGTTATCAGATCTCTCAATACGACATCGCTATCGGCAAGGGTGGTTATGTAGACCTGCCCCTGGCAGACGGAGAGCTCCGCCATGTGGGGATCGAAAAACTGCATATTGAAGAAGATGCTGGTAAAACCATTCACAAACCTGGCCGCCGGCTGTTGGATTTCAACCGCTGCGGCGTTCCCCTGGTGGAAATGGTCACCGGCCCCGACCTGCGCTCAGCCGATGAGGCAGCAGATTTTATCCGCTACCTGAGAAAGCTGGCCCGCTGGATCGGTGTCTCGGACGCTGACATGGAAAAAGGAAAAATGCGCTTTGATGCCAATGTCTCCATTCGTGAAAAAGGCGCTGAGATCCTCAACCCCAAAACCGAGATCAAAAACATGAACTCGATCGAACACGGCCGGGAAGCCATCAATGCCGAGGTCAGCCGTCAGATCAAGGAAGTCGAAGCCGGCGGGGTGATCGAATCCTGGACCCTGGATTGGAATGAGGAAACTAAAACCCTTTCCAAGATGCGCTCCAAGGAAACCGAAGCCGACTACCGCTACTTCAAGGAACCGGACCTGCTGGCTGTCACGCTGGACGAGGATAAGATTCAGGAGTTGTTAAACAGCCTGCCGGAACTGCCCCCGGAACGGGAAAAACGATTCATGAATGATTTTCAGTTATCGATCAAGGAAGCCCAGCTGCTGACCAGCGACCGGGCCTTATCCGATTATTTTGAAGAGCTGCTGGATAAATACGGTGGAAAGGCCAAAACGGCTGCCAATTGGCTGATCAATGACCTGCTGGGATTGGTGAACGAGCTGGGTTTAACGATCGACGAGTTATACCTGACCCCGGACAAACTGGCTCAGATCATCAAATTGGTGGATAAGGGGGCGATCAATACCAGCACCGGCAAGGATCTGGTGCAAAAGGTTCAGCAACTTGAGAAAGATCCTGGTGTCATTGTCGAGGAAGAAGGGCTGGCCCAGCTGACTGACAGCGGAGCAATAGAAGCCATCTGCCAGGAAATCATAGATGGTAACCCTGACCAGGTAGAGCAGTATAAATCCGGCAAGGGCGGCGTGATCGGCTGGTTGATCGGCCAGGTAATGGCCAAATCAGGCGGCAAAGCCGATCCTCAAGCTGTACGGGAGATCCTTCAGAAGCTGCTCAGCTGACCTTCAGGAAAGACGAGGAGAAACTTATGTTTAAAGATCCCTTCATGGCTGCTTATCTGGTGATGTTATTCTTCCAGACCCTGCATATCTTTGAAGAAATCAAATATGAGGCCTACAATGAAATCGGATCGCAGGAAAAGTATCTGATGGTGGCCTCCTTCCTGGTCTTTTTATATTACTTCCCCCTCTTTGTCATTCAGCTCAAATATAATTGGGGCTATTACGTGGCCTTCCTGCCTGCTATCCTCGCCATCGGTAATGGGATCGTGCATATTTTTGGCATGATCAAAAACCGCAAAAACCGGGGCAAAATAGCAGCCAGCGTCTTCAGCGGTGGGTTCCTGGCCTTCAGCGGGATTGCGGTCCTGATCAATATATTTAACGCGTTGTAAACAGGAACGAAGTCCGTTGGGAGGACTTCGTCCCTCTGACAGACTTCCGAAGTCTTTACAGGAACAGTAAAAAATAAGCTGTCGCCTGAAGACTTCGGAAGTTTTTTTATCTTAAAGACCAAAATCTAGCTGCCATTTTAATGAACCAACTTTGCTCCAACACCCATCCGGGGGCGTTTTTTATGCATCCCAGGGAAGGGTAGGTGATCATTTTAAGCATATAACCATAAAAAATCCCTTTTTCCACATCCATCCCAACCCTAAAAAGCCATTTTCTCACCCATTTTCCCGTAAAAACAGAAGGAAATCTATCCCTATATTAATATTTTTAATATTTATATTGATTTTTCTTATTTTTCCTCTTGACAAACTAAATAATTTTGATATAATGTAATCAATAATCAATCAAGAACAGGAGAAAATCATGTTTACAGCAAATTTAGCAGAGTACCAAGTCCAGCACCAAGAGTTGATCCGCCAGGCCCAAAACTACCGCATGGCAAAAATGGTTGAGACCCACAGTGACCTGATCTCACAGATCAAAAATACCCTTGGCAGGCTTTTGATCCTTTCCGGCCGAGGTCTGTTGACCCTCGCTGAAGTCAATCGCTAACCAAGCCTAAAAAGATCAAACGGAGAAAATCATGTATACTGCAAACCTAAATGACTACCAGACTAAAAAAGAAGAAATGTTACGACAGGCTGAGAACTATCGCCTGGTGAGAACCGTAATGGAATCTAATTCTCGGCCCAGCGGCCTGATCGATCAGATCGCCAAGGTCATCCTCCAGCTGTTCTCCTAAAAAACCCACCCCTGCTCAGTTGTAAACATAAATAGACCTCAGAGGTTATATCAACCTCCGAGGTCTTCTTCTTAAGTCCTTTTCAATGCCTCTATCCCTCTTGATCACTCCAAGAGCAGCTGGGACATCAGCGTCAGCTCAACACGTTTGGTCCAGCCCAGGCTTTCCCAGAATTTTTGGCCGCCGTCATTATCCTCAAAAATAAAGAGGTGGCACTTCTGGATGCCTATTCTTGTCAGGGCAAACATGCAGCGGCTGACGAGGGAATGGCCCAGACCCTGGCGGCGGTAATCGGGATGCACCATTAAATGGTGTATATAACCCCGCCGGCCGTCATGGCCGCATAAAACTGTTCCCACAATCTTGCCATCTACCCAGGCCGTGTAGCTCATGCCCGGATTCCTTTCCAGGAATACCTCAATGCTGTGATGAGAGTCGGCTTTGCTGAGCCCGATATTTTCGCTCATCTCCCACAGGCTGTAGATCTGCTGGTAATCAGCGATGCTCATTTCGTAAATGTTAATACCCATTTCCCCTCCTCCTTGGAGGAAACATCATTCATAGGAATAAAAACCCCTCCCGGTCTTTCTTCCCAGATGTCCGGCAGCCACCATTTTACGAAGTAAATATGCCGGCCGGTATTTATCCTCACCCAAATCACCCTGCAGCACTTCCATAACTGATAAAACCACATCCAGGCCGATCAGATCCGCCAATGCCAGCGGTCCCAGGGGATGGTTCATGCCCAATTTCATGACTTCGTCGATGGCCTCTGCCGTACCAACACCTTCCTGGAGGGCAAATACTGCTTCGTTTAACATCGGGCATAAAATCCGGTTGGAAATAAAACCCGGAGAATCGGCCGACTCCACCGGAACTTTGCCCATCTTAATGGCTGCATCCATCACAGATTTGGTCGTCTGATCTGTAGTGTCCAGGCCGCGGATCACTTCCACCAATTTCATCAAGGGCACCGGGTTCATAAAGTGCATGCCGATCACTTTGTCGGGCCGGCTGGTTGCAGCGGCCAGTTTGGTCAGGCTGATCGAGGAAGTATTTGAAGCCAGGATCGCATCTGGCGGGGCATTTTGGTCCATCTCTATAAAGATCTTCTCTTTAACCGGATAATATTCTGTCGCCGCTTCAATGACCAGCTCAGCGCCTTCAATGCCCTCATAGGTCAGGGTCGTTTGAATACCCAGGGCATGTTCTTTTGCTTCTTCAGAGATCCTTTCTTTTTGGAATAACTTATCAACAGATTGGGCAATCACAGCCTGGGCTTTTTCCAACTGGGTGGCGTCCACGTCCATCATTGTGACCTGGAAACCAGCTACCGCAGCTGTCTGAGCGATCCCATTTCCCATCGTACCTGCGCCGACTACAAAGATTTTTTCCATTTTCTCTACTCTCCCTAAAATTATTCTCTACCAGGCTGTTTTGATCTTTTGATAGGTGTCTTGCAAAGTTTCCGGCATCACCCGGACCTCTCCTACCGTAGTCATATAATTGGTATCCCCTGCCCAGCGGGGAACAATATGCCAATGCAGGTGTTTTGGAATCCCGGCGCCGGCTGCTTCCCCCATATTCAACCCGATATTAAATCCTTCAGGATGATAAATTTTCTCCAGCACACCCAGGGCATAATTGATCATTTCCATTATCTCAGCCCTGGTCTCTGGTTCCAGTTCAGCCATATTTTCCCTGTGTTCGAGGGGCAGGATCAATAAATGTCCAGTGGTATAAGGGTAGCGATTCAGGATCACAAAAGCCCTCTCCCCTTTGTGGACCAGGTAATGATCCGAAGGTGTAGAGCTTGTTAACGCACTACAAAAAGGGCAATCATCATTTGGGGTAGAGTTTTGGATATATTCCATACGCCAGGGAGACCAGAGTCTTTTCATAAATTCTTTTCCAGTGGACAAGGTCATTTTATTTTAGCAGAAAATGTTTTGAACAGCTCTTGACAAACTAGAATATATGTTCTATAGTAGAACAACAGAACGGTTGTTCTACTCTTTTTACTACTCAGGAGGTACATGATGTCAGCTAACAGCATTGCTTTTTTACCGGAACGAGTTCAGGTCAAACGAGGGGTCATTTTTGGTCTCTTGATCATCACTGCCCTGGTCGCTTTTGAGATCTTCAATTACAGCACGACCGATTTTGCGCTCACCGACCTGCTCGGTGGCCTGAAGTTCTGGGGTGTGCGCTGGGCCACGATCCTGGCGATCGCTTTTTGCGGGATCGATTTTGCCGGTATCGCCCGTTTATTCACACCAGAAGGAAAGATCGGGGAACAGACTGAAAGCTGGTACCTGTTTGCCGCCTGGTTGATCGCAGCCACCATGAACGCTTTATTAACCTGGTGGGGTGTTTCGATCGCTATAGCCAATCATGAGACTTTGGGGAATGCGGTCATCGCCCGCCAGACCCTGCTCAAGGTTGTGCCGATCTTCGTGGCGGTGATGATCTGGCTTTTGCGGGTCCTGATCATCGGCCTGTTTTCGATTGCCGGTGAACGTTATTTTGGCAGGGACCAGCTGCGGGTGGATTTTGCCCCTTCAGCTCGCAAAGCTCCCGTGTCCAGCCGCAAAAGTAATTCAAATTCCGGTTATCGCCCGGCGCCCAAATCAGCTGTGAGAACGCCCCAGCGGGAGCCGTCCTACCAGCCGCTTTCCGCCCAGGGTAGAGAACATCACTAAATAGAAGCATGTTTTCCTCTCCTGACTCCTCCTACGCGCAGGCAGCCTATTCCAGTTCTTCAGGCTGCCTGCGTCGTTTTTTTATCCCGCCTTTTGCAGTCGTGTTAGTTTGTTTATTACTGGTTTTTGGGATAAATAAGATCGATATTGTCCAGGCCGAATCCCCTGCGCTTTCTGCTGGGGAAGATGTAGTAGTGAAAGCAGGCCTAGCTCCCTTATTCACTCCTGAGGTTCAGGCCTGGGAGGAACAGATCCTGGTTTGGAGCGAAGAGTACCAGCTGGATCCCAATTTAGTGGCTACCGTTATGCAGATCGAATCCTGCGGTTATTTACTGGCCGAGTCTTCTGCAGGCGCCAGAGGCCTGTTCCAGGTGATGCCTTATCATTTCCAGGAAGGCGAAAACCCCTTCCAGCCCAATATCAATGCTAAGAGAGGATTAAATTACCTGCGCCAAGCTCGCGAAGTTGGTGGTAATTCCCGCCTGGCTTTGGCCGGATATAACGGCGGTATCTATGGGGCGTCCCTTCCCGAACAAGACTGGCCAGATGAGACTATCCGTTATGTTTATTGGGGATTAAGGATCTATAAGGATGCTCAAAATGGGCTGGATCACAGCGAACGGCTGCAGGAATGGCTGAACAGCGGGGGAGCATCTTTGTGCCGGAAGGCGAGAGATAGTCAGCGCTAATACATGAAGGATGCGTGATCCTGATCAAACGCATGATCTAGAATAAAGTCAATAATTTGACAAAAACTACATCGTAGGATCACTCATCCTCCTCAATATTAAAGCAAAAGGCTGCCCTGGGAATAATCCCGGGGCAGCCTTTCTGAACCCGTTTGATTGATTAAGCAAGCACGACTGTTGCGCCAGCTTCCTCCAATTGTTTCTTTGCATCTTCTGCGGCTTCTTTGCCAGCACCTTCGAGCACCTTGGAATCTGCAGCTTCTGCCATATCTTTGGCATCTTTCAGACCCAGGCTGGTGATTGCGCGAATAGCCTTGATGACTTCGATTTTCTTTGGACCGGTGTCTTTGATGACAACGTCGAATTCACTCTTGGCTTCAGCAGCTTCACCTGCATCACCACCTGCGGCTGCGGCAGCAACAGCTACCGGGGCAGCAGCGGAAACGCCCCATTCTTCTTCCAGCATTTTTACTAATTCTGCTGCTTCAAGAACAGTAAGTTTATCCAGTTCTTCTTTGATTTTTTTGATATCAGCCATTTTTTTCTCCTTATAACGGCAATTAATCCGTGTTTCTTATTTCTAGTATTACGCTACTGGCTCTTGTTCTGAACGTGCTTTGAGCACTGCGGCCAACGATCGGCCAGGTTCTGCCAGGGTGCGGACGAGTTTTGATGCCGGGGCTGCAATGGTGCTGAGCAGCATGGCCCGCATTTCTGCCATGGATGGTAGATCTGCCATTGCAATAACCTCTTCCGCGGTCATCAGGCGATCTGCCAGATAACCACTTTTGATCTCGATCATTTCTTGATCTTTAGCAAAGTTCTTCAGGACCTTGGCAAGACCAGTGGGATTATCATAAGAAACACCCAGGGCGGTAGGTCCGTTAAAGATACCTTCCTTAAATTCCCTGCCGCTTTCTTCGAATGCCCTTTTAGCCAGCGTGTTTTTGATAACATGGAACTCGCCACCGGATTCGCGAATTTCCTTTCGGAGATCACTGATATCCTTGACAGACAAATTACGGTAGTTGGCCAAGACCAATCCATCACTCTCGGCAAGCCATTTTTTGTACTGCTCTACGAGTTCTTCCTTTTGCTGCTTTGAAATAGCCAAAGTATTTCACCTCCTTCAAATCGGGTTCAGTACTGCTTAGATAACAAAAAGTCTTTATCTAACCAGCAGATAAAGACTTTGTATAATCCTGAGATTATTTAGCTTTACCTGGGCTGGAAATTAAGTTTTTAATCAAAACGCCAGCTGTCTCTGGTAAACAAGTATTTTGTTATTTACAAATTAAAGAAATGAAAAGTTAATCAGTTTCCATTTCTGCTGCCAGTATCGGATCCACGATGATGCCGGGACCCATGCTCGTTGCCAGAACTACTTTCCTGACATACTGACCTTTGGTCGACGGAGGACGGTTGCCCACCAACGACTCCATAAGAGCACTCATATTATCATGTAATTGCTCAGCTGTGAAGGATACCTTTCCAATCGGCACATGAATATTGGCTGTTTTATCAACCCTGTATTCGATCCTGCCGGATTTGGATTCTTCGATCGCCCGCGGTAGATCTTCACCGGGGATCATGGTTCCAGCTTTGGGGTTCGGCATCATGCCCCTGGGTCCCAGGACCGGGCCAAGCACACCGACTTTTCCCATCATATTCGGGGTGGCGATCACAACATCAAAATCGAACCAGCCGCCCTTGATCTTATTGACCATATCATCGCCGTCAGCGATGTAATCAGCACCTGCATCGCGGGCTGCCTGGGCATCTTCGCCCTGGGCAAAAACCAAAACTTTAACTGTTTTTCCAAGTCCATGGGGCAGGTTCACCAGGTCGCGGACGATCTGGTCAGCGTGCCGGGGATCAACACCCAAACGCACATGAAGCTCTACTGTCTCATCAAATTTAGCATAGGAAAGTTCCTTTGCCATTGTGACAGCTTCCAGGGGGGTGTATTTGTTATCGCGATCGACTTTTTCAAATGCTTCTGTATACTTTTTTCCGTGTTTTGCCATTCAATTCTCCTTGTGGTTTTAGCGGATAATTTAATATCCTCCCACCAGAAATTATCTCTTAATCGTGATTCCCATCTGTTTTGCGGTACCTTCGATCTGACGCATGGCACCTTCGATATCATTAGCATTGAGATCTTTCATCTTGGTCTGAGCGATTTCCCGAAGTTGGTCCCGGGTGATCTCAGCCACTATTTCACGATTGGGCTCTGCTGATCCTTTATCGATACCAGCTGCTTTTTTCAACAGGATCGATGCAGGGGAAGTCCGCAGAACGAACTTAAAGGATCCATCCGTGAAAATGGTGATGTCAGCAGGGATGATATCTCCCATGCGGTCTGAAGTTCTGGCGTTATATTCCTTGCAGAAGGCCATCAAGTTGATGCCGTGTGCTGCCAGAGCAGGACCAATGGGCGGGGCAGGATTTGCCTTGCCTGCTGCAATCTGTAATCTTACGTTTGCTTTTACTTTTTTCGACACAATAATCTCCTTCGTGGTATTAGCGGATATTTATCCTCCCACAAATTTAAATTTACTAGGCTTCCTCAACTTGGAGGAAGTCCAATTCAACCGGGGTTTCCCGGCCGAAGAAATTAACCATGACCCGGACTGTTGCCCGTTCCATGTCTATTTCTGATACTTTACCGTAAAAATCTTCAAAAGGTCCATCCACGATCCTGACCCGTTCGCCAGTTCGGAAAGTGACATTGATGCGCGGTGATTCAGATTCCATTCGCTTCAGAATCCGGGCAACCTCTTCGGGCTGCAGTGCTGTGGGGTCGTTACCCATACCAACAAACCCGGTCACACCAGGTGTGTTCCGCACCATATACCAGGATTCTTCTGTCAGGACCATATAAACCAGTATATATCCCGGGAAAACTTTCTTTTCAACTGTCTGACGTTCCCCATTTTTGATATTCACTTCGTCTTCCGTCGGGACCACAACATCAAAGATCAGGTTGTCCATACTCATGGACTCGATCCGCTGCAGAATATTGTGGCGGACTTTATCCTCGTTGCCAGAATAACAGTGAATGACGTACCAGGCCCGTCCATCTACTTCAACAGGATCATCATGAACTGTTACCGAAGCATAAGGATCTACAACTTCAGTTTTCGGTTCATTCTCCTGATCTTCCGGAAAAGGTGTATCAACGATCCCGAAATTCTCAAACGGTTTTTCTTTTATAACCTCAACTTCAGGTTCTAGTGAATCCCCAACTTCAGCCTCGACGGGATCCTCAACCTCAAGTTCTACGGAATCCTCAACCTCAGGTTCTACAGTGTCCTCAATTTCAGGTTCTACAGAATCTTCAACCTCAGGTTCCACAGACTCTTCAATCTCGAGTTCAATAGCGTCTTCAATGACCTCTTCTTCCGGCTCAGTTTCAGCTTCAGGTTCCAGAACAGGCAAATCCTCCAGAAATTCCTGGTGAATTGATTCCACAACAGGAGATTCTAGATTATCCCCAGCAGCATCCTCTCCTTCAACTTCCCCGGTGTCTAGTTCTTCTTCCCCGGAATCCTGGTCGTCTTCAGGTTCCACATCAGGAATGACAGGATCAACAACCTGGGTTTCTTCTTCAGGTTGTTCCTGTTCCGGTTCAGATGCCGGTTGAGGGTCGCTGGATAGCGGCTCTAATTCTTGCATTTCTTCTTCGTTTTCGTGTATATCCATAATCTGTTCATCCAGGAGCAGATAAGGTAGCTTCTAGGCACTCAGGATCAACCCAAACAACTGGGTGAAAGCATAATCCAGCATACCAAGTAATGCACCCATCACAAAAATAACGATGAGCACAACCCTGGTCAAATGGATCGCCTCGGATCGGGTTGGCCAGGAAACTTTTTTTAACTCAGCGCTGGTTTCGCGGTAGAATTTGCGAATTCCTCGTGATTGTTTTTTTTGTGCAGCCACATCAAACTCCTTTTACGTCCAAAACGCCGCCCTTTGAGACGGCGTCAAGCAAATGAAATAGGCAGGCCAGGTAGGAATCGAACCCACAACCCCCGGTTTTGGAGACCGGTGCTCTGCCAAATTGAGCTACTGGCCTAGAGTCTGGCAACAGGTGATCGCCTTTGTGATAACACTTGGGCGATCACCATGTACATCCTTACTTCGTTTCTCGATGCAGTGTTTGTTTCCGACATCTGGAGCAGAATTTATTCAGCTCCATCCGATTCGGATCGTTTCTTTTATTCTTTTCAGTCGTGTAATTCCGTTCATTGCACTCAGTGCATTCCAGGGTGATTACCGGTCTGTTTCCTTTTTTTCTTGACATAAGTAAAATCCTGATCCAATAATTTGGGAAGTACTACTCCAGGATCTCGGTGACCACGCCGGACGCAACCGTCAGACCACCTTCTCGAATAGCGAACTTTCCGCCCTGCTCCAACGCGATGGGAACGATCAGTTCCACATTCATATTCACGTTGTCTCCAGGCATAACCATCTCAACACCTTCTGGCAGGGTGATTGTTCCTGTCACATCGATGGTCTTGATATAGAACTGCGGCCGGTATCCGGAGAAGAACGGTTTGTGCCGTCCACCTTCTTCCGGTTTCAATACCACGACCTCAGCTTTGAACTTGGTGATCCCCTTGATGCTTTTCGGTTTTGCTATCACCATGCCGCGTTCAACATCTTCTCGATTCGTTCCACGCAAGAGCAGTCCTACATTGTCTCCTGCCTGTCCGTCGTCAAGGATCTTGTGGAACATTTCCACGCCGGTCACTACAGTGCTGATGACCTCATCCTGCAGACCAATGATCTCTACCGGGTCGCCTGTGTGGATCTTCCCGCGGTCGATCCTGCCGGTCACCACGGTGCCCCGGCCTTTGATCGTGAACACGTCTTCAACTGCCATAAAGAATGGTTTGTCGACTTCGCGTTCTGGTTCCGGTATGTACTCATCTACCACTCGCAGCAGTTCCCGAACACTCTCGTACTCAGGAGCATCAATATCTTCGCTGGTGCTCTCCAGGGCTGCCAAGGCGCTGCCCTTCACGATCGGGGTCTCGTCGCCGGGGAAGCCGTACTCTGTCAGCAGCTCCCGCAGTTCCAATTCCACCAACTCTAACAGCTCGGGGTCGCCCATCTGGTCTACCTTGTTCAGATATACTACCACGCTGGGCACTTCCACCTGGCGGGCCAACAGCAGGTGCTCGCGCGTCTGCGGCATAGGTCCGTCCGATGCTGCTACCACCAGGATGGCGCCGTCTACCTGCGCCGCGCCGGTGATCATGTTCTTGATGTAGTCACGGTGCCCTGGCATGTCTACGTGGGCATAGTGGCGCTTCTCTGTCTCATATTCCACGTGGGAGATGCTGATCGTGATGCCGCGCTCTTTTTCTTCCGGCGCTTTATCGATCTGATCAAATGCCACGAAGCTGCCATAACCCTGCATCGCCGCCACTTTGGTGATCGCCGCTGTTAAGGTTGTTTTCCCGTGGTCAATGTGGCCCATTGTGCCCACATTCACGTGCGGTTTCGTTCGTTCAAATTTCTCTTTCGCCATAATTCCTCTCCTTAAAATACCTGTTCAAAAAGGATTCTTGTGTCAGTACCAGAGCCCCCGATGGGAATTGAACCCATGACCTCATTCTTACCAAGAATGCGCTCTACCCCTGAGCTACGAGGGCTGGTTTCTTACACAGCTACAAGCTCCAGAAATGCAACATTTCTGCAGCTTATAGTTAGGTGGGCGGAGAAGGATTCGAACCTCCGTAGGCGTTTGCCAGCTGATTTACAGTCAGCCCCGTTTGGCCACTTCGGTATCCGCCCAGATTATTTACTTTTATTAGTTAGCTTCCCTAATAACAGGAGCCGACGATGGGACTCGAACCCATGACCTGTCGCTTACAAAACGACTGCTCTACCGATTGAGCTACGTCGGCGCATGTACCATCATTTGCTCTTTCCAGCCAAGGCATTATATCAGATGGAATTAAGCGAGGCAAGTGCACAGGCCGGCATCGTCAACAGAGCAAAATCTTATCAGCTTTATGGGCTGTCGTCAATACTGCCAATCAGTCCTGAGCCCCCTGAAAACCCCTTGCCTGCCATACCAGATACAGCGCAACCGATCCTGCCACAGCAGCATTCAGAGAATCGATTTTTCCCCGCATTGGCAGCTGCAGTAAAAAATCACAAGAGTCCTTCACCAGACGGCGCATACCTTCCGCCTCACTGCCTACCACCACGGCCAACGGACCACTGAGATCGACCTTATCCGGAGGTTGAGCTCCCTCTCCCCCTTCCAATCCCACTACCCAGATACCCTTTTCCTTTAAAACGGCTAAGGCCTGGGATAGATTGGCCTGGACGATATCCATGTGTTCACTCGCTCCGGAAGAGGCATTGACCACTGCCGGGGTTACCGTAGCTGTTCGGCGAAGCGGCAAAACCAACCCGTGCACACCAACCAATTCTGCGGTGCGGATCAGCGTGCCCAGGTTTTGAGGATCCTTTAACGTATCAAGAACCAGCACCAGGGCAGGTTCATTTTGAGTTCGGGCTTTTTCCAGGATCGATCCCAGATCAGTATAGGGGTATTCATCAACCTGAAGGGCAATGCCCTGATTGTGGCTGCTTATACCCTGTAAAGTCTCGCGGGCTACTTGAGAGACCGGGATAGACTGCTGCTTCGCCAGGCGCAAGATATCCCCCACCCGGCCTTCAGTCTGAATACCCTTGGCGATCCGCAGCTCGTATGCTTTCCGCTTCCGGGCCTTTAATACTTCGTATATCGGGTTCCTGCCCCAAATCCATTCTTTCATTTATAGTACCGGGGTGATAGATTCCAGAGTTCCACAAGCTAAATCTGGTTATTTCCAATGCCAGGTTGTGCCCTGGGAAGTATCTTCCAGGATAACACCCAGCTCATCCAGCTGATCGCGTACCAGGTCTGAAAGCTCCCAGAGTTTTCCTTCCCGGAGTTTCATACGGATCTCGATCAGAAGATCAATAAAAGCTCCTGCTTCACCACCCTGAACTTCTGGTTCTGAAAGATCCAATCCGAGTACTCCAGTAAGTTCTATTAACACTTTCTGGGCTTTTTCCAGAGATACCTGATCAGCGCCCTCGTCGCGGGTCTGGTTAATGATCTTCACTAGATCAAACAGATGGCTCATGGCGCTGGCAGTATTAAAATCATCATCCATAGCAGCCAGATATAATTCCTGAACTTTGGTGACTTGTTCATCCAACTGCTCTCCACTCCATCCATCTTTTGGCAGGGCGGGCTTTAATGCGGACCGCAGGCGTTTGAGCGCCTTCTGGGCGTGCTCAATGGTCTCTTCGTTAAATGTCAACGGGCTGCGATAGCTGGAATTTAGAACCATCATGCGCAGAACAGCGGCTTCATATTTCTCCAGGAAGCTGGTAATGGTAACCAGGTTTCCAACGGATTTGGACATTTTTGCGCCTGAGAGCTGCATCATGCCGTTGTGCATCCAATAGGTCGCAAACTGTTTCCCAAACATAGCCTCACTCTGGGCGATCTCGTTTTCATGGTGAGGAAAGATCAGGTCATTGCCGCCGCCATGAATATCGATCTGTTCTCCAAGGCAAGAATGGCTCATCACCGAGCATTCAATATGCCAACCTGGACGGCCGTTGCCCCAGGGGCTGGGCCAGCTTGGTTCTCCTGGTTTGGCGCCCTTCCAGAGGGCGAAGTCCATCGGATGTTCCTTGCGTTGATCAACATCGATCCGGAAGCCGGCTTCCATATCCTCGATCTTCCGGCCTGACAATTTTCCATAACCAGGGAATTTGTTGACCCGATAATAAACATCCCCATCTTTGGGATAGGCAAATCCTTTATCCACCAGATCCGCCACACCCTCAATAATGCTGTTCATCTCATCAGTAGCCCGGGGGTACTCGGAAGCTGGCAGGATATTAAGGTCCTTTAAGTGCTGATCAAATTCATCAATATAACGCTGGGCGACCTCCATGGAATCCACACCTTCCACCATGGCTCGCTGGATGATCTTGTCATCCACATCGGTATAGTTGGTCACATGCCTTACCTTAAATCCGCGGTATTCCAGATAGCGCCGGACGATATCAAAAACCAGGGCAGACATAGCATGTCCAACATGGGCTTTATCATACACAGTAGGCCCGCAGACATACATAGACACTTTGCCCGGTTCGAGCGTCTTAAACGGTTCTTTTTTCCTGGATAAGGTATTGTAAATTTGGATATTCATGTTGTTTCCCTGAAAAGGCGCTAGACTTCGTCCGGTTTGGAAAAGATCATCCGGCCTGCCGCTGTTTGCAGTACTTTCGTGACAGTAGAGCGGATGTCTTCATTCATATGGTCCTTTCCGTCTTCCACCACAACCATGGTGCCGTCCGAAAGGTAGCCCACTCCCTGGCCGCGTTCCTTGCCTTCCTGGATGATCTTTACTTCAACTGATTCACCCGGAAGTAACACTGCTTTAACAGAGTTGGCCAGCTCATTGATATTCAACACAGGGACTCCCTGGATTTCAGCGACCCGGTTGAGATTATAGTCATTGGTCAGGATAGGACAGCTTAATTGACGGGCCAGAATGACCAGTTTGCTATCCACTTCCCGGGTGCCTTCTACATCAATATCACTGATGCGGACCGGGATGGTTTTGGATTCCTGCAGATCTGCCAGGATTTCCATTCCCCGTCTGCCGCGCTGGCGCCGTAATCCATCTGCGGAATCAGCAATATGCTGCAGTTCATCCAATACAAAACGGGGGATTAACAACTCACCCACCAGAAATCCTGTGGTGGCGATATCGGCGATCCTGCCGTCAATGATCACGCTGGTATCCACCAGGATGACCCGCTCCGGCTCGGTTGTATTCCCTCCCCGTTCTGATATGGGAAAAACCTTACCGCTGAACAGGGAAAAGATATCATTCCGCCGTGAGACAAACACTGCCACGCCTATATAACCAAAAAGCAGTACCCCAATAAACGGGAATACTTCTCCAAGGAAAGATGGCAGCCGGGACAAAGGGATAGACATTAAAGCTGCGATCACCAAACCGATAAACAGGCCGATCAGGCCTGAACCCAAAGTTCTGGAGTCCATTTGATTCAACAAATTTCGGAGAGAGGTAACCGGCCGGGTTGTTATCAGGGGGGTTATTACCAATCCAAATAAAGCCCCAACCAGGCCAAATATCACTGCGCCTTCTTCAATTGTGATTGTGGTTACATTGGCCAAATCAACGCCAAAATATCCCCCCAGCAACCCAAAGACGATCATACCAACAATACGAGATATAAAATCAAAACTCATCATTCCCCTCCTGAAATAAAAAAGCGACCACAAGGTTTCTGTGCTCGCCCAACAAATCCTATTCAAGAAAGAAAATATGATGCCAAAAAAAAGTTAGACTGCCTGTTTTTTAATCGTGAAAATGTAAAAATACATCATAATGGCAGATAACAAAATAATAATGGCAAAATAAGTCCAGGTGATTCGTTTGGCAGAGCCAGAATAAATAATATCAATAATTCCACCCTAATCATAGCATGATGACGAAAGCACGTCAACATCCGGAGCAGATAAACGCAATTCCTTATAAATTTCTTATTATTGGCTTATAAATTCAGAAAAGATAGTTATAGAAGGCCTGTAACTTTTTCTGGCGGGGTAGGTTCTATCGTATAATTGACAAATAATCAGCATTCACCCCGGAGGCTGCCATGGAAGATAAAAACTATAAGAAGATCATCAACGCCTGGTCGATGTATGACTGGGCTAATTCGGCTTTTGCGACAACGATCATGGCGGCTGTTCTGCCAATATATTATCGAGCGATCGCAGAACCAACCTTAACAGGAAACCAGATCACGTCCTATTGGGCTTATACAAACTCAATCGCACTGCTCTTGATAGCTGTCGCCAGTCCAATACTGGGTGCGATGGCTGATTTTAGAGGCCACAAAAAACGCTACCTGACGATATTTGCCCTGCTTGGTATTATTGCCACAGCATTTATGTTCTTCTTAACAACCGGTGATTGGTTCCTGGCCTCCACTCTTTTTATCCTTGGCAATATCGGGTTCGCAGGGGCTAACATATTTTACGATTCCCTTTTGCCTCATATCGCAAAAAAGGATGATATTGACCAGATCTCTACCCGCGGGTATGCCATGGGGTACCTGGGCGGTGGAATTCTGCTGGCCGTAAACCTGGCAATGATCATGTTCGCTCCAGATCATCTGACCGGATTAATGACCCGGATCTCACTGGCAAGTGTGGCCGTCTGGTGGCTGGTATTCACCATCCCGCTCTGGAGGCAAATTGCAGAACCTCCCCGGAAGATCTTCAAGGGCGAGGTGGATTCTAATCCCTTCCGGGCAGGTTTTAAAAGATTGGTTGAAACCTTCAAAGAGATCCAAAAATATGGGGATCTATTTAAATTCCTGGTTGCATTCTGGCTCTACAACGATGGCATCGGGACGATCATCAAGATGGCAACAACCTATGGTGATGAAATCGGCATTGAGGATACATCCTTAATTGTCGTTTTATTGATCGTCCAATTTGTTGGCATCCCCTTCTCGTTTGCATTTGGGTGGTTGGCCAGGAAAATTGGCACAAAAAGATCCATTTACCTCGCCCTGGGTGTTTATTCCCTGATATCTATTGGCGGCTATTTCTTGAGCAATGCCACTCACTTTTTGATCCTGGGATTTGCAGTTGCCATGGTCCAGGGCGGTGCCCAGGCATTAAGCCGTTCTCTGTATGGGCGGATGGTTCCCAAAGCACAATCTGCTGAATTCTTCAGCTTTTTCAGCGTCAGCGGAAAATTCGCCGGGATCTTCGGCCCGCTGGTCTTCGGTTTGGTCAGCCAGCTGTTTGGCAACAGCCGTTTGGGGATCATTTCCTTGATCATTTTCTTCATCACTGGTGGCCTGATGTTAACCCGTGTAGATGAAAAGGAAGGAATTCGTGTAGCGCAGGAAGCCGACGCCCTGGCAATCCAGGAAGCTTAAACTGCATGCCAAAACAAGAGGATAATCACCTCCTCCAGCAGCAAGACCTATTCAGCCGGATCGCCTCCAGGTATGACTTTGTAAACCACCTGATGACCGCCTGGCAGGACAATCGCTGGAGGAGGTTTGCTGTTAAACAGCTCGAACTTCCCCCCTCTGCCCTGCTGCTGGATTTGGGCAGCGGCAACGGTCAGATCGTCCATGATGCCGGCCGCCAATATCCTGACTGTACTTGTATTGCGGCGGATCTGACGCTGGAAATGATGTCTGTAGGCCGAGAGAAAAGCTTTCCCATCCAGGCCCATTGGACTGCAGCCGATGCCGGTTATTTGCCCTTCCAGGAAGAGATATTTGACGGTGTGATCTCTGGTTTCCTGACCAGGAATCTGGGGGATATTCTGGGGGGACTAAAAAGCCAGTTTCGAATCCTGAAAACCGGTGGTAGAATTTCAATTCTGGATACAACAAAACCAGCAGATCATTTTCTTTCACCCTTTATTCGATTCTATATGACCAATATCATCCCGATCATCGGCGGCTTATTTACCGGAAACAAGGAAGCCTATTACTACCTGAATAAATCCACAGAAGGATTTTTAAGGGCAGAGGAACTGGCCGCGTACCTGGCGGCAGTCGGGTTCAAAAAAGTTGCCTATCATCAATTTGCCTTTGGCATGATCACCGTCCATTGGGGGGAAAAATGAGCGGTATTCAACCTTCTGCCCAGGCGGCTGAACGGGGTGAACCCTCCTATATCTGGAGAGCTGGACAGCAGCGCAGATTGGAAATGATCAAAACCGCTGCAGGTGACAGGATCCAGGGCAGGCTGCTGGAAAACAGCTGCGGGATTGGTTTATATCTGGAGCACCTTTTCCCTCTGGGTTGTGAAGTAGTCGGCCTGGAATTTGAATATCAGCGGGCTTTGCAAGCCAAAAAAGTAGCTGAAAATGTACTCGCCGGCGCAGGAGAAAACCTTCCTTTCCCGGCCAATAGTTTTGACCTGATCCTCAGCAATGAGGTGATCGAACACGTAGTTGATGACCAAAAAGCAATCCAAGAAATGGTCCGGACCCTTGTACCCGGGGGAAGGATGATCATTTTCTGCCCCAATCGCTGGTATCCTTTTGAAACTCACGGTATTTATAAACGGGGTGAATACTATTTTGGAAATAAATTTGGGGTTAATTATTTACCGCGCCCGCTGCGGAACAAGCTGGCCCCCCATGTTAGAGTTTATACAAAGAAGGATCTAAAGGATCTGTTCCAGGGGCTTCCGGTCAAATTCATCACTACTAAAGTGATCTTTGGTGGATATGATAATATTATCGGCCGTTATCCTCGTCTGGGACGCTGGCTGCGGTCGTTCCTGTATCTGATCGAAAAGTCACCCCTGCGGTTCCTGGGGTTATCCCATTATTGGGTTGTAGAAAAAACAGAAGGCAGTACACCATGATCAAAAATATCGAAACTTTAATTGGCAATGAACTTCGAGAGCGGGGCTGGCGCCTGGCCGTTGCTGAATCCTGCACGGGTGGATTGATCGGGCATAGGATCACCAACATTTCCGGTTCATCTACTTATTACCTGGGCAGCATCACGGCTTATGCCTACCGGGCAAAAGTCCGTTTACTGAGGGTTTCCTGGGATACACTTGAAAAATTCGGCGCGGTAAGCGAAGAAACCATCCGGGAGATGGCTCTTGGTATCCGGCATGCGCTTGCGGCAGATATCGGACTTTCTGTCAGCGGAATCGCAGGCCCAACGGGGGGAACACCTGAAAAACCGGTTGGTTATACCTGGATCGGCATCAGCACACCCCAAGGGATCTGGACCTTACAGCATAATGCGGGTGGGAATCGGATCGAGAACAAAGAAGAAGTCGCTCAAGTTGCCCTGGAATTTTTATACGAGTTTTTAAAAACCAATGGAACAGATTGATATCACCACTCGCTTCCTGCGGGACGGATCACTGGTCCCAATCGATTTTTCCCTGGAAGATCAAACCGTCCAGATCTTAAATATCGGCCGCCAATGGGAAACGGAAGACGGCAGGCATATGCTGGTGATGGATTATAGCAAGAACACTTACCATCTTTTCTTTCAACTCAGTGATCTGAGCTGGTATTTGATCAGAGATATCAAACCCGGGGGAAATTCTATTTAATAGGAGACATAATGACTAAAACAATCAAAGATAATCTTGTTGTGACCCTGGACTATACCTTGATCGTGGAAGATGAAATATTGGAAAGCACAGAAGATGGTGAAAAAATCAAGTTCATCCAGGGTATGGGCCAGATCATCCCCGGCCTGGAAAATGCTTTATACGACATGAAAGTTGGCGAAAAGAAAACCGTGGTCATCGAACCCGAAGATGCTTACGGTGACTATGATCCGGAATCCCTCGAGATAGCCCAAAAAGAAGAGTTCAGTGAAGAGATCCCCCTGGATGTTGGCACATTCCTTGATCTGAGTGACGATGAGGACAACGTGCTCAGCGCCCAGATCGTTGAAGCTGATGAAGAAACTATTACGCTGGACTTCAATCACCCCCTGGCTGGAAAAACCCTGACGTTTGAGATCACCGTTGCAGATCTGCGTCCTGCCTCAGAAGAGGAACTTGATCACGGGCATGTGCATATAGATTAAATCTTAAGGGATTGAGTCCCTTGAAGGGACTCAATCCCTGTTGTATAGTGGCATTGGGGGAAATATATGCCAATGAAAGAGACCGATCTAATCCCGGGATATTATTTTCACATCTATAATCGAGCCGTCGAAGGCAACTTACTTTTCAGAGAAACAAAGAATTATATATTCTTTATTATCCAAGATAAAAAAATATCTGGCGCCTGTCTCAGATATTCTGTCTTATTGTCTAATGCCAAACCATTATCACCTTCTAGTAAAGATACGAGAAGGAAAATTTTCTAATTCAATGCATAAGCTGGCTCTCTCATATGTCGTATCCTTTAATAAGACATATCAACGGAAAGGCCATCTTTTTCAAGGCTCCTTCCAGAGAATCCTGGTTAAAAATCTAAACTATCTCATTCATTTATCTCATTACATCCACAGCAACCCTGTTAATGGAAATCTTGTCTGTGATCCTTCAAAATGGGAATATTCAAGCTTGAAAGAATACATCGGGCGAAGACCCATAGATTTTATTAATCCATCGAAGATTTTTGATTTGGTCTCAGAGGACATATTTTCTACGCTAGCAGAACAGCAGATCTGCTTATCATCGATCATTATTATCATGGCTGAAAGATAATCAGAACAAATAAAGGGAATGAGTCCTTTGAAAGGACTCATTCCCTGAACAGCTCCGGGAGCTGATAGTATCCGTTAATCAGACATCGTCCCTTTTACACCAGACAGACTAAACAACCTCACTGGCCTTTATAGCTGTATATTTCAAACCACCCTCTCCAACATCAACCTGGATCGTATCTCCCGCTTCAAAATCACCAGATAGAATGGCCAGCGCCAGGGGATCCTGGATTTCCTTCTGGATCGTTCGTTTTAAGGGCCGGGCTCCATAATCGGGATCATATCCCTCGTCGGCCAGATATTGTTTGGCTTCGGGGCTGATATCCAGCGTATAACCGCGGGCCTGAAGCAGGGCTTCCACCCGTTTAAGCTGAATGCCGACAATTTCCAGAATCTGCTCGCGGTTGAGAGAATGAAAATAGACAATCTCATCCACCCGGTTGAGAAATTCGGGTCGGAACACTTCCTTCAAAGCTTTTAACGTGATCTCCCCAGCCTCTTTCTCACTCACACCCTGCGACCAAACCTGGCTGCCCACATTGCTGGTCATGATCACAACTGTGTTGCGAAAATCTACCGTCCTGCCCTGTCCATCAGTTAATCTGCCATCATCCAAGAGCTGCAGTAATGTATTAAAGATATCCTGGTGGGCTTTTTCAATTTCATCAAATAGAATCACGCTATATGGACGCCTGCGGACCGCTTCGGTAAGCTGACCTCCTTCCCCGTATCCGACATATCCGGGGGGTGAGCCGATCAAGCGAGAGACGGTGTGTTTTTCCTGGTATTCACTCATATCAATTCGGATCATGGCGTCCTGGCTGTCAAACATGAATTCTGCCAGGGCGCGGGCAAGTTCTGTTTTCCCCACACCGGTTGGACCGATGAAAATGAAAGAACCGATCGGCCGGTTTGGATCCTGAATACCAGCCCGAGACCTGCGCACAGCGTTAGCAACAGCTTTGATAGCTTCATCCTGACCAATCACACGCTGGTGCAGGCGGTCTTCCATCTGGATCAATTTTTGGGTCTCACTCTCCAGCAAGCTTGAGACAGGGATGCCGGTCCAGCGTGAAATAACACCCGCAATTTCCTCTACATCCACTTCTTCTTTCAGCATAGCTCCATCAGCCTGGACCTCACCAAGGCGGTCTTCTTTCTGTTTAAGTTTCTCTTCCAGATCCCTGAGTGTGCCGTACTGCAGTCTGGCGACACGTTCCAGATCAGCTTCACGCTCTGCCTTTTCGATCTCTACCCGGGTCTGATCGATCTCCTTTTTTACCTCGCGGACCTCACCAATGACCTCTTTTTCTGTCATCCAACGGCTTTGCAGACCCTGCTGGTCTTCCTTCAGGTTGGCCAACTCTTCCTTTAAAGTCTCCAGCCGGCTGCGTGAGGCTTTATCGGTCTCTTTCTTAAGGGCTTGCTGTTCGATCTCCAACTGCATGATTTGGCGATCCACTTCATCCAGAGCCCTGGGTTTGGAATCGATTTCTGTCCTGAGGCGGGCAGCCGCTTCATCAATCAGGTCAATTGCTTTATCCGGCAGCTGGCGATCAGCAATATAACGATTGGATAAAGTTGCCGCTGCGATAGTGGCCGGATCAGTGATCCGCACACCGTGATGGATCTCATAACGTTCTTTTAATCCCCTTAATATACTGATGGTTGCTTCCACGCTGGGTTCTTCTACCAGCAGTGGTTGAAAGCGCCTTTCCAGGGCTGCATCTGTCTCAATGTATTTATGATATTCGTCCAGGGTTGTAGCGCCGATCAGGTGCAGCTCTCCCGGGCCAACATAGGTTTCAACATATTACCGGCATCCATGGCGCCCTCAGCTGCACCTGCGCCAACAACCGTATGCATTTCGTCAATAAATAACAGAATTTCGCCAGCAGCGGAGGTGATCTCCTTCAGAACGGCTTTCAGACGTTCCTCGAATTCGCCCCGGTATTTTGCGCCCGCGATCAAGGCGCCCATATCAAGCTGGATCAAGCGTTTCCGTTTTAACCCTTCCGGCACATCCCCGTTGACAATGCGCTGGGCCAACCCTTCAACAATGGCTGTTTTTCCGGTGCCCGGTTCACCGATCAGGGCAGGATTGTTTTTCGTCCGGCGCGAGAGAATCTGGATCAACCGTCGGGTTTCTTCATCACGACCGATGACCGGATCCAGCTTGCCCCGCCGGGCAAGATCGGTCAGGTCCCGGCCATATTTTTCCATGGCCTGGTAGGTGCTCTCAGGGTCCTGGCTGGACACTCTCTGGTTTCCACGGATCTCTTTCAGCGCATCCAGAACTGCATCTTTGGTCAGGCCAAACCCTTTCAGACGTTTTCCTTCCTCGCCTTCAATTAAAGCCAACAGAATATGTTCTGTGGAAACATAATCATCCCCCATGCCTTTTGCATGGCGTTCGGCAGCCGAGAGAACATCTGCGGTTTTCCGATTCAAGCCCACCTGCAGATTACCGCCATAAACCTTGGGGCGGTCTGATAGTTCCTTCCAGATCTCTTGTTTTATCCCATCTATGCTTCCTGCTATACGCCTGACAACTGCGCTAACAGTGCCCTCATTCTCATCAAGCAGAGCATACAGCAGATGAGCAGGTGCAACTTCCTGATGGTTATGGTCTTCTGCCAGGCGCTGGGCCCGCAGTATGGCTTGTTGGGATTTTGATGTATATTTCTCTAGATTCATTTTTCACCTCTACATTTCTCCCCCACGAGGCTGACAACCCGCCCCGGGGTTGATTTCATCTTTAAGTATAGAATCCGACTCTTTGAAATTGATTAGAGATTTATTAATGAAAGGTATAAAAAATGGAAGGGCAGCGGATGAAACTTTAAGCCTTAACTGACAATAACTTCAAATTCCCCATCACTCACACGCACCTGCAGGTGTTCCCCTGTGCTGGCCTGACTTACCTGGTAAACCGTCGCGCCATCCTCGGCTGTTACGATGGCATACCCGCGTTTCAGGATCGCCTCCGGATTCAAAGCAGCCAAGCGGGATTGGTAGGCGAGGCACAGATCCCGGGAAGATTTAATGGTCATTCCCAAACTTCTGTCTATCCTGCCGGATAATTCATCCAAACGCTGGCGGCCGTTGTTGATCTGAGCCAATGGGGAAAGGCGCTCGATCTGGGTTGAAAAACTTTCCATCTTCCAACGCTGATCCGAGATCTTATTCTGCGCAGAACGGGCCAAGCGGGTCTGGAATTCCCCCAACCCGAGCCGCAGTTCTGCTTGATCCGGGACCGCTAATTCGGCGGCAGCGGTTGGTGTTGGCGCGCGCAGGTCAGCGACAAAATCCGTGATCGTAAAATCGGTTTCATGCCCCACCCCGCTGATCACCGGTACGGGCGACTCAGCCAGCGTCCGGGCAACTTTTTCATCGTTAAAGGCCCACAGATCTTCAATCGATCCTCCCCCTCTTCCGATCAGGATCAGATCCGGTTCCAGGCGGTACAGTCGCTCCAGGGCAGCACAGATCTCTTTAGGAGCGCTGTCTCCCTGCACTGAGGTCGGTGATAAGAGGATCTTCACCAGCGGGAAGCGCCGGGTTAAAGTATCTTTCATATCCTGGAAAGCTGCCCCCGAGGGAGAGGTGACGATGCCGATCCGCATTGGCCAGGCAGGCAGAGGGCGCTTGCGGGCAGGATCAAATAACCCTTCACTCTCCAGCTGCGTTTTTAAACGCTGGAATTCCTGGAATAAGGCGCCTTCTCCCCTGGGCCGCAAAAAATCAACGTACAGCTGATATTGGCCGCTTTTTTCATAGACACCCAACACACCATGGGCTTCCATTTCGAGGCCATCCCGGAGAGCCGTTTTAACCTGCAGGGCCCGGTTTTTCCACATCACACATCTTAAAGAGGAAGTCTGGTCTTTCAGCGTGAAGTACAAATGACCCGAGGCAGGCCGGGAGAGATTGGAAATCTCGCCCGCGACCCAAAGATCCTGCAGGTTGGAATCCGCCTCCAGGAGCCCTTTCAGGTAGGCATTTACTTCCGTTATCGACCAGAAGCGTGAAAATTCCGGATCAACCGGTATTGAAAACATAGAGCAAGTATACTGGCAGACTGGGCTTGAAACAAGTTTCGATAGGCACCCGCAAGGGGGATATTCTTCCTTGCCGGAGGATCCAGGCCTTCCCCCATCGGGTTACCCGGGAATAGAACTTGACCCCCTGTGATAAAATTTTTTTATCATGGAAATATCCGATCATATTAAGGACATTCTCAATTCCGTACCGGATCAACCCGGTTGCTACCTGATGAAAGATCAGGCCGGCAAGGTGATCTATATCGGCAAGGCCATCAACCTGCGCCATCGGGTGCGGTCCTATTTCCACGCCAGCGCCCAAAAACACCCCCGCACCAGTCAGCTGGTTGCCAATATCCGCGATATCGAATGGATCATCGTTAAATCCGAACTGGAAGCCCTGATCCTGGAAATGAACCTGATCAAGGAATACCAGCCCCATTATAATGTTCAGCTTAAGGACGACAAACGGTATCCTTATATCAAGATCCATTGGGCAGATCCTTTTCCAAAGGTCAGCGTTACCCGTAAAGTTGAAAAAGATGGATCGCGATATTACGGCCCCTACATCAATGTGTGGGCGGTCAACCAGACCCTGGATCTGCTGCGCAAGATCTTCCCTTACCTGACCTGCAACCGGACCATTACAGGCGATGATCAGCGCGCCTGCCTGTACTATGACATCCAGCTCTGCACTGCTCCCTGCATTGGCAGGATCAGCCAGGAAGATTACCGGGAAATGGTCAAAGAACTGGGCGCATTCTTAAATGGCAGAACCGATAACATTATCACCCGCCTGGAAGCGGAGATGCGCCAGGCTTCTACGGACTTAAAATACGAACGGGCTGCTCAGCTCCGGGATACCCTGGACGCCATCCAGCGCATCGTGGAGGAACAGCGCATCATCTCCACCCGCTTCACAGATTCCGATGTGATTGCCCTGGCTGATCTTGATAATGATGCCTGCATCCAGGTATTTTTCATCCGGGGTGGAAAACTGACCGGACGGGAATATTTCCTGGTGGAGGATATCGATAAAACGGCCGATAAAGACCTGCTGACTGAGGTCATCAAGCAGTTTTATGATCAGGCGCCATCCATCCCACCCGAGATCCTGCTGCCCCGTGAGATCGAAGAAGCCAAGATCATTCACCAGTGGTTAAGAAGCCAGCGGGGCGGTAAAAAAGTGGAGCTGATCGTTCCCCGGCGGGGAGAAAAGAAGAAGCTGGTCGCCATGGCAGCGGAAAATGCAGCCTCCATGTTATCTGCCCTCAAAAACCAGGAAGATTCTGAACGGGAAAGAGCTGAAGGCGCTCTGACCGATCTGCAATCCCATCTCAACCTCAGCGCCCCTCCCATGAGAATAGAATGTTATGACATATCCAATACCCAGGGCACCGCTTTGGTAGGCAGCATGGTGGTTTTCCTGGATGGGCGCCCGGAGAATTCCCATTACCGCCATTTTAATATCCGCACCGTCCAGGGACCGGATGATTATGCCAGCATGGATGAGGTGTTAAGGCGCCGCTTTCAGCGCCTGGTGCTTTCCAGCGAAGAAGGGCAGAAACCCGGTGCAAAACCCGATCGTTCCTTCAGCGCCCTGCCCGACCTGATCCTGGTCGATGGAGGAAAAGGCCAGCTGAACCGGGCAGTAGCGGTACTGGAAGAATTCGATCTATTGGATACCATTCCCATTGCAGGATTGGCTAAAAAACATGAGGAAGTTTACCTACCCGGCGAAAATTATCCGGTATCTTTTGATAAAGATTCCCCCGGGCTGCATTTACTGCAGCGCTCCCGGGACGAAGCCCACCGTTTTGCTATCACGGCCCACCGAAAACGCCGTTCCAAGCAGGGTTTGGCATCCAGCCTGGAAAAAATACCCGGCGTAGGACCTTCCAGACGGCAGGAATTATTGAAAAAATACCATACAATTCAGAATATCCGGGACGCGAGCCTGGAAGAACTCTCTCAAACACCAAAAATAACTCTCAAAATCGCTCAATCTATTAAAAAGCACTTGGAATAATTGATCTTCGTGCTACAATGAGCAAGACTTGAGATCAAAAAACATATCAGGAGCCTTATGTCAGGAAATAAACGCCAACTGCGAACACAGAAAGTCATCATGAGCATCATCGGAATTTTCATTATCCTTGCTATGATCCTCTCCATGGTTCCGCTTCTAAGATCTCGATCGATTTCCCTCCATCACAATATAAAATAAGGAGCTGGGTATGGTTAAGAACAGATCCACTCTCTGGTACTGCGCCTTGATCGCAGGCTGGGGTTTTGACGTCCTCTATTGGAAAAAACCGCTCGGGATTTCCTTTGCCATCCATGTTGTGCTGCTGCTGGGTCTCTTGATCTTTCTATCTAAAAAAGAAGGTAAGGTCCTGTCGCCCAAAAGCATACCCCTGATCGTACTGGCGCTGCTTTTCAGCGTGCTGGGATTCCTGCGTGCTGAACCCTTTACCCGCACTCTAAATCACCTGCTCTCGCTGGGATTCGTGGCCTTATTGATCCTGTCCTATCAAGGTGGGCGTTGGAAGGAATATAACCTGAGTGATTATATCGTTGGCGGCTTCCGCTTATTCACCAGTGCCATTGGCCTGCCCTTTAAATTGATCACTGAAAGTAAAGAGGAAAAGGCAGCTGGTGAAGAAGGTGAAAAGGTGAAAGGTGCGGGTTGGAAAAAAGCCGCACCCTACCTGCGGGGCATCCTTTTGGCGCTGCCCGTTGTCGCTGTTCTGGCAGCCCTTTTATCAGAGGCGGATCCGATCTTCTCCCAATGGCTGGGGGATCTGATCGAACTGCTGCGGCTCGAAAAATTACCCGAATACATTTTCCGTTTGGTCTTGATAGGGTTATGGACTTTCCTGCTGGCCGGGTTAATGCTGCACTCGCTGCATAAAAGCCGGGAGGAAAAGCTGGTTGGTTTGGACCAGTCCTGGCCGCCCCGCTTCCTGGGATTCACTGAGACCAGCATCATTATGGGAGCAGTCAACCTGCTGTTCCTGGCTTTTGTCAGCATCCAATTCAGGTATTTCTTTGGGGGTGAGAAGAACATCTCCCTGGATGGTTATACCTATTCAGAATACGCCCGGCGTGGTTTTGGCGAGCTGCTGGCAGTGGCCTTTTTTACACTCTTTATCATTATGGTGCTGAGCAGCATCACCATCAGGAAAGAGAAAAAAGACCGGGTGGTATTTTCGGCCCAAACAGGTTTAATGACAGCCTTCATTGGCGTGATCCTGGCCTCTTCTTTGCAGCGGCTGGCGCTTTATGAAGCAGCCTATGGATTCACCCGCTTAAGGACCTACTCCCACCTGTGCGTGATCTGGATCGGGATCCTGTTCCTGGCCATCCTGATCCTTGAGATCCTGGGAAAACACCGCTATTTCACCCTGGTCACCCTGGTATCAGTGGCGGGATTTGTGCTGACCATGAATGCCGTGAATATCGACAAATTTATCATCAAACAAAATATACAGCGTTTGTCTGACGAGGATGCGGCGCTGGACACCTATCATCTGAATACCCTGTCAGATGACGGCATCCCAGCCCTGATCGCTGAGGCCGATGATCAAAAAATATCACCCTCTGAGAAGCAAGTCATCCAGGCTATCCTGGCCTGCCGGGCGGATACCTATGCCCAGGAAGAACGGGGCTGGTTAAGCTTCACCCTGCCGCGTTTGAGGGCAGAAAAAGCCCTTGAGGAAAACAAATCCTTCTGGGATGATGTCAAATTGATGGAAGCAGATTGGGGCACTAAATATACCTTGATCGATGGGGAGGAATTCTACTGCGCCTATTATGGGTGGGATTAGAATTCCCTGGATCCAAAAACTGGCTGATCAAGATCAGCCAGTTTTGTTTTTAAATGACGTACTGAGTATCTTTTGGATCTTTCCGGCTTGTTTTCAGGCAAGTCCTACACTTTAAACAGCCGCAGCTGGTTTGTATCACAGCGCAGCTCCTTCACCCGGGGAGCTGGTTGATTGGCGCATTCCAGGGCCAATTTTTGATCGAGGGCAAATTCCCGCTCCAGGGCCACCCGCACAAAAGCAGATTTGGTGACACCGGATTCCTTCGCTGCTCGGGACAGGCGGTGATTGAGGGAATCGCTGAGGTGGATCTGGATCTTCCGTGATCCTCCACTAGAAGAGACCTTCATCTCAAACCCCTTTCCGGACAGGCAGCGCCAGGATAGCAGATTGAGATGCGCGGTATTCCTCGATCCAGTGATCGGTCCTTAGGCGCAGGAAATCCTCATGATTCCAATCTGTGCAGCGCCATTTGCCGCGCTCTTTTTTGTGATAGGTATGAACCATACAAACCGGACACCAGGAGAATTTCAGATTTTCTTCATTTTTCTTCATCATGACCTCTTTGATAAGACCGGGTTGGCAGCGGAGTGTCCATGCAGCACCCCTGTATCCGTCCTAGGTGCAAGAACTATGCCGTTTTTTTTGGGGTATACCCCGTATGTATGGGTTCTCTACCTTATAGGCGCCAGTGATGGGACATAACTATCGGTTAAAGAGGTAAGGCGTAAGGAGTAAAGAGTAAGTAGTAAGGAGTAAATTGATTAAAGGCCAGGTATATTGAAGTGATCGTGGTGTACTGTCCTCCGGAAATTCAGTCGCAGGCGCAGCCTGCCCCCATCTCCTCACCCCCGTCTCTTTTCCCCCGTCCTGAGCGGATCCCGAGCGCAGTCGAGGGAGCAGTCGAAGGACCGTCCTCCGTCGTGAGCGCAGCGAACAATCGGTCCTCGGTCGCGCCGGGTATAACCCCCTGTCTTTCCGTTGACTTGCATCGCGGCGCGTGATAAAATCCAACTCGCAAGTGGGCGTGTAGCTCAATGGTAGAGCAGTGGCCTTTTAAGCCATTGGTTGGGGGTTCGAGTCCCTCCACGCTCACAGAGAAAAAACCACCTTTTTCAGGTGGTTTTTTTGTATTTCTATTCAAGTCTGGTTCTACTCCGGTCTCAGCTCTTCGATGAACGAGGTGTCACGCCAATTGACGGCATCTGAACCTGTCAGGTAGATGACGTATTTTCGATCCGGTGTAACAATAGGACTGATACCGTTTTCCACGTTCTCTATCCTGAAAGCCTCGGACCAGCCTCCATCCAGGGCATAAGAAATGTAGAGATGGGGCGGGCTGGTAGAATCCTTGACCCGGGAGAAGATCAAGTAGCTCTGATCGGGCGCGATGTTCGGGGTGAACTCCTTTTCCTCGGTGTTAACTGGATACCCCACAGGTACAGGTTCGGTATAAGTACCATCCAGATATACCGATTTCATGATATCTGGATTCCCATCGATATTTGCTGAGAAATAAAGATCGTAGTTGGATGCTGCAGACGGTGTCCAGTGCAGGTCGAATGAGTTAATGGCCTCTGGCAGGGGCTGGGGCTCACTCCATCCTCCGGATTCCCATTCCATCATCCACAGATTCTCTTTACCGCCTGTGTCATTTCCCGGCAGCGGCGCTGTGGAGATAAAGTAGAATTTCAATCCATCAGGTGAAATAAAGGGGTCGCGGTAAGACCGGATCTCATCAGAAAAAGATACCTCTTCCTGATCTGTCCAGCTCCCCTCGATATTACTGCTGAAATAGACGTTTTGGCCGGCGAATCTCCCGGCCCACCAGACAGTTTTGCCATCGGGCGCAAAGACAGGGGCCGAATGGAAACCTCCCTGGAACCAGCCAGTTCCAAAAGGTTCAGGCTCTGATCCTGGTGGACTCTCCTCGAGAAAAAGGAACTGCCTTTCTGGCTCAACTGTTGGGTCAGATGGGATCGTCCCAGATCCAGCTGAATTACAGCTAACAAGTAATGCCCCAAAGACAATCAAGGTCAGCCATATCATACGGGATCCAGGTGTCTGATTGTGAATCATAGACGTCTCCTCCATGCAGCTGGTTTGATTATACTCTTTGAGAAATCATTCCCCGCTTAGAAACCCACCTCGATCTTCAGTCTGAATTGCACTCCGGTACTGACCTCTATGCCAATTTCAGCAATTAGCAGGTCCTGGCCGGGACAGGCTATACTCTATTCATAACATCTGAAGTGAAAAATCCCTCTTATTTGTTCAAAAATTATATAGGCAGTTTCATTTCCACCTGCGACTTTTCCAGGTTTGTCTACCCTCTCGGACTCTATTTGTCAGCCATACAGCCATTCCACAGCTTACTGCTTTCAGTTCTGCTTAGAAAACAATCCTGGCGGAGCCTTTCCGGGAATATTGTCCTGGCTTATAATCCAAAAACGCTCTGGTATTCCTTCAAGTAACCTATCTCCAGGAGTTAAAAATGAATCCTGAACAGCCAGCCTGGCAGGTGATCCTGATTACACTCATCCTGTTCCTGCTCTCGGCTTGTGGTTCCAGTCAGGGGAGTGAATCAGCCCTCAATACCCCTCAACCAAGCCTGGCTGCCCCCACCCCTCCTACGGTTCCCCTGCCAACCCTGGAACCCCTACTAAAAGAGGCTGAACTTGAAGTATCCAGAGGACCGGTTTACAGCCTGGCCTGGTCGCCTGATGGAACCAGGTTGGCTTCAACCGGGTATAAACGGGTGATCCTCTGGGATGTGCAAACGAAAACTGAACTGATTACCCTGGAAGATCACACGGCTTATGTCTGGGGGGTTGATTGGGCGCCCGATGGGAGTAGATTTGCCTCTGCGGGCCGGGATGGCAAGGTGCGCATTTGGGATGGCGAATCTTACCAGGAACTGGCTTCGCTTCCAGCGGGTGATGCTTTTTGTGTGAACTGGTCACCGGATGGGGCGCTGCTGGCATCAGGCACATCCAGCGCCCGGGTCGCAATCTGGGATCCAGCCACCGGCAATCTGGTTCAGAAATGGCAGGGAAAATCACTGATCATCAGCCTGGACTGGTCCCCTGACGGCAGTATGATTGCCGCAGGGCAGCTGGACGGGATAATAAATCTCTATGATCTACAGACAGAGGAAATAACTCGCTTCCCTGCAAGGCACGACTGCCAGAAGTGATGTCAACGGCCTGGCCTGGTCGCCCCTGGAACTCATCCTGGCATCAGCCCATCAAGACGGCAAGATCCGCTTGTGGGATGCCCGGAACAGCACCCTGCTTAAAACATTAAAAGAGCCATGGCGGCTGGGTGCGGGGAATAGCCTGGTCGCCGGATGGGCGCATGATTGCCTCCACAGGTGATGATGGCCAACTCCGGATTTGGGATGCAGGAACAGGCAAGTTAATCAGTCAAACCCAGGCTGATTTCTCCGCTCTCTGGAGCGTAAGCTGGTCACCTGATGGAAGGTCAATTGCGATAGGGAGCGGCAGATACGATTCACCGGATGACCCCGGAACGATCACGATCTTTGTTTTGCCTTTGGCAGAAAATTAATCGCCCCGCTTAAAGATAGCTATTGAGTCAAAGAACGCCGATCAAAAACCTGTCGAAGCAAGGCCTATAAACCATCGGAAGAGCATTTTTTTAGTTCGCGACCCTCCCCGACTGATCGGGAAAACCCCTCACCTGGCTGGGGTTTTTTCATGCAGGGCCTGCATTTCCTTCTTTTTGGGTCTGAGGGAAAAACAGATGAAGCATGCGGGAACCGGAGGCTGCTTGACACTACCAGCTATGTTATGTACACTGAGGATTGGAACTTCGTGTTTTGAGTTTTGATCAGCATATAATATATAATGATCTATCAAAACCTCTGATTTTTTATGCCAGCAGGTTTTGAAACATCATTTGTACTCAGACTAACAGACTGGTAAATGGAAAAAAATGAGCGGACAGGATTATGATCGGGTCATCGCCCAGGAAAATAAAGTCCTTGCTTCAATCCAAGAGCATTGTGAAAATATCATTCCTGAATTTAAAGAAATCATAGCGTTGTACATCAACGATTGGTCCATTGAACTCATGAAAGCCCATTGGACAGCCAAACCGGAGATCATTAAAAATCTTGGTCCCCAAAAGTCACAGGATATGAAAAAGGAATTCAAAGGGATTCTCGCATTATTGCCAGAAGCCGCAAATAAGCGGCTTAATGACCCACAGATCTGGCTTCACCGGATAGAGATACCTCAATTTGAACTGACAGACCTTTCCTATTCCTACTACCTGGAAAAGAGATCAAAAAAATATATCAACCTGGCTATCAGGGAATTAATCGGCCTGGTTGGCGCTTTGCTGATCAAATATGGCTTCATAGAGGTTGAGAATGACTATGATTGGGAAATGACATCCGGTGATATTCCCCGCTACACCTATGATCTCCCGACCAGAGGAATTGAACATTACCAGAATCTAAGCAAGCTCATGGAGCGCTATAAGAATCTCTTGATCGAATATGTCTATGCTTCTCAGAATCTCTGGAAAGCAGAACAGGCCAAAAAAGCAGCTGAAGGTAATTAATTTCGGGATCAAGTCTAGATCTAATCAATAAATAACAGCGGCCTTTTAAACCTTTTATTCAGCTATTTTAGTACGCTAGAGAACATAGTATTCGAGTCTCTCCCCGTCTCATAGAAAAAAAACCACCTAAAAAAGGTGGTTTTTTTGTTTTCATATACTTGCCTAGTACTTTTTTCCTGACCATCTTTAACGCCTGACTATCCGGATCTCCCTATCCTTGTTATTCCAAAAAACCTAATAATCATGTATGGTTTTGATTTATTTATTTTCGATGTGTCCAGACCAGACCCAGCCGTTAATATCTTCGGCCCAGCTATGCCTTCTGACCAGGATCCAATACCCGCTCCCACTCGCTCCGGGAGGGGGTGCACCATTCTTGCGTTGGGATTGGGTATATACTGATTCGTCAACCGCCAGGGTATAGACTACACTTCCACCTCGGTCTGGAAGATCGCTATATAGGGATGTTTCTGTAGTGGCCTTGGCCACGGTAGGGATATCCTCACAATTCCCGTGCGTAGAAACCTCTCCCCTTTTTACATGAAAACTGGGCCCGGAGGAACCAAAGGAAGTGAAATAACCACTTTCACTTTGATAGAGGACGACAAGGGTGGACGATGGAGTCAGGGTAAGCAATGTTTCCATGAACTCAAAATCAGCATACCCGTTGATCTCATTCAAAGGGGTGAAAAAACACAGTGGGAAATCCCACACCTCACGTTCATCATATTTGGTCAGGCAATCGTTACCCTCGCTAGTGAGCGCCATATGCCGGTAATCCACCCAACCCAAGGGCTGATTATCTTTAAGAAGCAAGGTATAGGTCGGTTTGGTGATCACAGCTGGATATGATTTCCCCGGCTCCATGGTTGGCAACACATGGTAAGGATCAATAAAAGGCGCCGTGTGGATCCTGACTCCCGTTTCAGCGGCGGTTAAGTTGCAATCCGGAAGGCTGGCTGTGTTCCAATCGGTAGTTGGACTGGCAGCAAGAGAAACTGACGTGGGTTCAATCGATCCGGTCGGAGTATATGTCGCGGTATGCGTAGGCGTGATCGTGGGGCTGGTGGTTGGTGAGGGTGTGATGCTGAATGTCGCTGCGGCAGTAGGCGGGATCTCAGTCCATGTAGGAGGAAAAACGACCTTGGTCCTGGTTGGCGCAGGCGTGTTTGAAGGGGATGCGGCAAACAGATCCAGGGGAGCGCAGCCACCCAATGTGATCAAGATCAGAATAAACAAAATCCAGCATGGTGATCCAACTCGTGAGAAGAAGCGATCACGTTTCAGGATCCTGACTTCTTTATATATATCCATATCCCACTCCATATCTGAAACTCACGCTGTCTTTATTATTTACTTTACCAAATTATTACTCGTAACGTCATCCGATTGTTTATTGGCACGCCCGATCAGGAACAGGGCGGGAGAGAGAAGGACACCCGAGGTAAAGATCGCCCCCACAACAGAGACGAGTTTTGCGATCAACCCCACACCCGGCCCGCCGGCAATCTGTCCGATCGCATCCACCTGGCTGGAGATGGATATCACGGTAGCGCGCGTCCCGGAATCCAGTTTCTGATTAACCCAGGATGTGTAGAGCGGGGTGGCGATCGTACGCAGAACCATGATCAGCAGGTAAATACTGATGGTCAATCCCAGGAAGGGTGATAATGCAAAACCAATCAGGGCCGCCGAGATCGCGCCTGTGACAAACAGCATGGCCCGTCCAATAGCCACGGGCTGGGTGGTGTCGAGCCGTTTTTCGACCGAACGCATGACGATGATCGAAGCGATTGTGCCAACCGCTTTGAGAGCGCCAATAAATGCAACCTGAGAACCCCCTAAAAATGCGGGCAGTTCAAAGGTATCAATGATATGTTTGACCCACAGCCGGTCAAATCCTTCGCTGTATAAACCGTAAAAAAGGCCGATGCCAAGGATGGTCATCAAACGCGGGCGGGACCGCACCGCGGTTATACCCTCTTTAAAAGTAAATACCATATGTTCCCAGGTGTTGCGGTCTTCCCGGGGGGTGGGTTTAAAACCGGTTTCAGGCATGGTAAAGATCAAAACGATACCGATTAATACGATACCCAAACCACCCCAGCGAATGGGGAGAGATACATTATTTCCGCCAACCAGGACAGCCAAAGCCATACCTGCCAAAGAGGCATAAAGGCCGACACTTGTCGCCCGCAGAAAAAGCTGATTGGCTTTATCTTCGCCGATCTCGTCACTGATCCAGGCTTCGCTCGCGCCGCTGGTAAAGGTGTAGCCCAAGCCCCAAATAACCTGGGCGATCAATATGGGAAGAAAAGCAGGGAAAAATCCTTCCACGAGGAATCCCAAACCCATCAGCAGATAACCAATGATGATAGAAAGCCTGCGGGAATAAACATCGGCGATGATACCCGTGGGAACTTCAAAAACAAATGCAGCCACTTCCAGCGAGGTGCCAATCAATACCAGCTGCAGTGGTGTTAATCCCGCAATAGTGATCTGATAAAGAGAAGATGCCACAAAGATCATCGGAAAGAAGATCGAGGCGGCTATTTCAATGAAAAGATAAATATGGGTTGGATTAAAGTGTCGTTTCATGGTTCAGCAATAATAAGAGCCTGGAAAAGTTTATAACAAAGAAAATCTGATGCCTGCAAACATTATGGGATTCATCAGCTGAATATCAATCTACCTTAAGTATAATCGGTATTATTATGCCAATGATTCGAGCGTATTCCTGGGACAGTTCTATCAAGATCATAAAATCAATGCTCTTGTTTTTGGTATACTCAGGACAAATCCCCACCAGGTATCACCCGGGGGGTTTAACCCGCTCCATGTCTACCTGGTTTCAATAAAAATAAAATAGGACAGATAATGAATAAAAAACGCAGGATCCTGCTGATTGGATTGGTAATAATCGTGGCCGCCCTGGTTGTTGGAACCCTCTGGCTGGCCTCCCCCAGGCCGGCGCTTCCAGCAGCCATTCGGGCTCTCGAGAGCGACGAACTGGTGGAAGTCACTTTCGACCCCTGGATCACATTCACACCTTCCAGCAAACCCACCACCGGACTGATCTTTTACCCCGGCGGCCGGGTGGACGCCCGGGCTTACGCCGTGATATTAAGGGCAATCGCGGCCGATGGCTACCTGGTGGTTCTTCCCGAGATGCCTCTTGACCTGGCAGTCCTTAATGCGGATATTGCCGATCAGATCATTGAGGCGTATCCCGGAATCGACACCTGGGCCATCGGAGGGCACTCCCTGGGCGGCTCGATGGCCTCTCAATATGCCTCAAACAACCCCGAAAAGATCCAGGGCTTGATAATGTGGGGTTCGTATCCGGTAGATAATTCAGATCTGACGGGAGGAGATATCCAGGTTCTGCTGATCTACGGCAGCCTGGATACCGGATCAAATGATCCCGTGATCGAGGAGAAAAAGGTCCTGCTGCCGGATTCAACCACCTATATTCGCATTGCGGGCGGCAACCACCATCAGTTCGGGGATTATCAGGATGATTCAAATGATCCCCTGCCCACCATTTCCAGGGCAGACCAGCAGGATCTGATCATCCAGGGTACATTGGATCTGCTCAAAATTATTACGCCTTGAGGCAGCAATATGCAAGATTTCAGGGACAAGGTCATCGTCATCACCGGAGGGGGATCTGGTCTGGGACGGGAATTCGCCCTTCAATATCTCGAACAGATCTTCAGCCAGGCCAATTTCAAGGATGATCCAGTTTGGAAGAAGGACCGAAAATGACCCCAACTCCAGAAAATTCAATGACAGGAAAAGTATGCCTGGTAACCGGAGCCACAGCCGGAATTGGCAAAATCACCGCAGCTGCCCTGGCAGAGCAGGGAGCACAGCTGGTGGTGCATGGCAGGAGCAAAGCCAAGGCAGAAGAGACCGTTCAGGAAATCAAAGCAGCAACGGGAAACCAACAAATCAGCTATCTGCTGGCTGATTTTTCCGATCTGGATCAGGTCCGGGAGCTGGCGAAAAACTTTCAGGACCGTTTTCAGCACTTGCACCTGCTTCTTAATAATGCGGGGGGGTTTTTCAACAAACGAACCCTTACTTCTTACGGTGTAGAAATGACCTTCCTGGTCAACTACCTGGCTCCATTTTTACTGACCAATTTACTGCTGGACACGCTGGAAGAAAGCGCCCCCTCCCGGATCATCAATGTTTCCTCTGAGGCCCACCGCCAGGACAGAATGATTTTTGAGGATCTGGATTTTAAAAAGGGATATTTCGGTATCAAAGCCTACGCCCGATCCAAACTGGGCAACATCCTTTTTACCTATGAACTGGCCCGCCGCCTGGAAGGAACCGGGGTGACAGTGAACGCCCTGCACCCGGGCCACATCGCCACCGATATCTGGAAAACAAATTTTGGCTTGATAGGGCCAGCGTTAAAGCGGATCATGGGATTCTTTTCACTGACACCTGAAGAAGGTGCGGAAAACAGCATCTACCTTGCCAGTTCTCCGGAGGTTACGGGGATCAGTGGTAAATATTTTATCAAGTCTGAACCCGCCCCATCTTCTTCGCTTTCGTCTGATCCAGCTCTGGCTCGCCAGCTATGGGAGATCAGCGAAAAACTGACCGGGCTCAAAACCAGTTGATGCCTGGGAATTCGATTCCGTTATTCCCAGCGAAAGGTTAGTGAGGAGACCAGCACACCCGCGGCCAGCACCCCCAGCAGCACCCAGACCTCAGTCATGTGCTGGCTCCAGATCTCTCCAATCCATAAACCCCGTAATAGGGTGACCACATGGGTCAGGGGCAAGAATTTAGAAAAATTCCGCACCCCGGCGGGCAGGATCTCCAGCGGTATGCCCGCCCCAGACAGGAATAACATGGGGTAAAAGATCGCCATACCCACCACCTGGGCTGTTCTGGCGGTAGGCATGACGGATGCCAGCACAAATCCCAAAGAGAAAAAACTCAGGCTGCCCAGGATGAAGGCCAGGATCACGTCCAGGGCCCTGCCGTCGAAGCGCAGATTGTAGACCAGATTGCCAGCCAGGATCAGCAGCAGCATGCCGGCTACTGTCATCAGGAAGATCACTACCACCTGGCCAGCCAGGATCACATGCGGGCGCAGGGGCGTGATGCGCAGCCGGCGCAGGATGCCTTTTTCGCGGTAGGTTGCCATTGTGATATTCAGGCCCATCAACCCGGTTGTACCGATGATCATCGCTGTATAAGCGGGTATGGAGATATCTATTGTCCCATAGCCATTAAACAGGGGCGAAGGCTCGTTGCCGTAAATTGAGCCGAACAGGAAAAGCATCATCAGCGGGAATAGCAGGGTGAAAAATGCCCCCATCGGCTCCCGCAGGTATAATTTGATCTCAGTCCAGGTATATTTCAAAAAAGCGCGCATCTCAAACACTCCTTTCTTCCCCCATCGGGCGGCCGGTCAAGGTCAGGAAAACATCCTCGAGGTCAGGCAGTTCTGTGCGCAAATCGCTGAACAACACTCCCTTTTCCGACAGCCGATTTACTATCCCGGTTACGATCGAGGACGAATCTGGCAAGCCGTTGGCCATTCCATATACAATCGTCTTCTCCCCCTGGTTTTCCACCTTCAAAATACCCGGCAAACCTTCCAATATTGCTGCGGGGTCTTTGTCTTTGGACTTAAAAATGACCCGTTCACTGATTTCGAGGTCCCGGATCAAATTGGACGGGGTATCCAGAGCCACGATCTGTCCCCGGTCCATGATAGCCACCCGATCACACAGGCTCTCAGCTTCTTCCATGTAGTGGGTCGTGAGGAAGACTGTTTTTCCGCGCTGCTGCACAGACCGCACCAGATCCCAGATGGCATGGCGGGCATGCGGATCCAGGCCGGTGGTCAGCTCATCCAGGAAGATCAAACTGGGATCGTTCAGCAGCGCCAGGGCGATGAACAGGCGCTGTTTTTGACCTCCTGAAAGCTTGCGGAAAGCGGTGTTCCTTTTTTCCATCAAGCCCAATTCCTCCAGAAGCTCTTCCCAGTCCACTGTATGTTCATAAAAGGAGGCATACATATCCAGGGCTTCCCAGACCTTAAGGTTATCCGGCAGGTGGGCCTGCTGCAGCTGGATGCCCAGCAGGGGGCGAAGCTGACGCTCCTGACGGATGGGATCCAGATCCAGGATCCGGATCTCTCCCCTGTCACCTTCCCGTAGACCTTCCACACACTCAATGGTTGTGGTCTTGCCTGCCCCGTTGGGACCGACCATACCGAAGATCTCCCCTTCCTCGCACCTGGAAGGATATCCCGTTCACGGCTTTGGTCTCGCGGTAGGTTTTATATAGATCCTTAACGCTGATCACTGTCTTCATTTTTTCCTCACTTTTTCTTCAAGATCTCTTCCAGGGCGCTGACATGCGCCTGGAAGACCTTCCTCCCCTCCGGAGTGGCAGAGATGAAGGAACGCGGTTTGCGATCGACAAACTCCTTATTGATGGCGATATAGCCGGCTTCCTCCAGCTTGCGCAGGTGGGCGCCCAGGTTGCCGTCGGTCACATCCAGTAAATCCCGCAGGTAGGTGAAATCCACTGCGTCATCGGTTTTGAGGGTCACCAGGGCCGCCATAATACGAAGGCGGACCGGCTGGTGGATGATTTCATTCAATTCAGTCATAGCTCACCACCTGCTCCGAATATAAAAACCCAGGGCCACCATTCCCCCGCCGCCGAGCACCGCCATCCACAGGTAGAAGAAATCCGGCAGCAGATAATACCCGATCAGGGCCAGGGCAGTGATGGCCAGTCCCCACCAGACCGAGGCAACCGACAGCAGCAGTCCCATCGCCACCCAGCCAATCATGACAAAAATGACAATGATCATGGCGCCCTGTTTCATATCAACCGGAGCGGCAACCAGCAGCAGCAACAAACAGTAAACCGCCAGCAGCAGCCAGAACCAGCCAATGCGTTTTCCAGTGTTATTGGCGGCGTTGCTGCGGAACTTGCGCCCCAGCCGGATACCCATCAGGACCGAGAGGCCTCCGCCGAGGATATCAAGGACCATCCAGATCATACCTACGGTTTGGCCGCTGAAAAAGTGGTTGGCGGAAAAACCGACCATCCAGATAAAACCCCAGATGATCAGGAAGATATAAGCCCCACTGTTGGCAATCGAGCGGCGTGTTTTTTGAACCATGGCCTGGATGGCATCCAGAGCCTGCTGCGCTTCATGAGGTGAAATGTCCATACTGTTCTCCTGTAGAGTACTACTTTCAATAGATTACTCTGCTATATAGAGTACTCTACAACAAAAATTCCTGTTTGTCAAGACCCTTAAGTTGGGTCTCTTCCCATTAAAAACCTGCCGATCTGAAGGTTCCGCTCAAATTGGTGGTTATTTAGCATCCGGGATCGGGGAGAAACTAGATCGAATAGCCTTCTTTTTCTAAAGCCTGGAGCATCTCCAGGCCCTGTTCGGCCTGCTGGATGGCCCGGGCGGAGCCTCCTTCCCCATCGCCTCCATTCTTGAGCGTCTTAAGCTCCCTGCGGGTTTGATCAAGGTCCAGATCCGGCATGGAAACCAGCTGCGCGGGCCGGGCCGGAAGATCCAGAAAGGTTTTTTCCACTTTATCCGCCACCAATCTGGCTGCCAGGGTGCTGGTTTTCCCCAGCTCTTCCTGGATTCCGCGGGTGGTCCTCAGATCCGCCAGATCCTTACGGCCGATCAGGAAACATGACAGGCCCAGAACGATCAAGGCCAATCCCATTTCGCTGCCTTCGATGCTGGCTTCAAAGAACTCGATCACAAAAGGTTCACTGTCCCCCACCCCGGGAGGTAAAAAGATCATCACCAGGCCAATGACCAATAAGGCAAAACCAGTGCCCACCATTAAATGCCAGAAGCGGATCTTGTTGATGAATTTCATATTCTCCTCCCTTGTACTAGGATATTTCCCTTTAAATAACAAAAAAGAGGCTCCTAAGAAGCCTCTTTTCATTCAGGAATTTCCCGGCGCTTTTATAAGCTCCGGGAGTGTTATCATGATCAGTGGGATCTGACTTCCTGTACTTTGATACTTGTGATAGAAGGGCAGGCCTGGGCGATCTTCACAGCCTGATCCAGACTTTCAACTTCAATGATCGTAAATCCAGTCATAACCTGACGGTCAAAGGGGATGTCCTTGATACCATCAGCGGATACCTCTTTCCCTGCGGAAAGGCCAACATTATCAACCGTGACATCCTTGATATCCTCGAACCATTTCATCCACTTGGCCATGATCTCGTCCGTGGGCTGTTCAAATCCAATATGTGCCAGAACAAATTTACTCATCAACTCTCCTCCAGATAGAATTACTTCTGGCATAAGATCTGCCAGCTATCTTTTCAGATGGGATGAGTGACTATATCTTACCTACCGGCGCCAGGTAGATCACATATTCATCCTGGCCGTCCAGCTCAAAAATAGCATCCATAGCGGCCTGATCGTAGGCGCCTACTGCGCAGGTTCCCAGGCCCAGGGCTTCCACAGCCAGGTATAGATTCTGGCAGATATGACCGGCATCGAGCAGCATATTCTTGTGCGCGTGATGCATATAACGCCACTCTGCCCGGTAAGGAATACAGCTCCAGGCAAAACAGGCTGCGGCATTACCTACAAACTTCTGGCCCAGGTTGGCTTCTGTTAACAAAGCCGGCAGGTTTTGGGCAGCTTCCTGGAAATAAAGCTGATGGCTGAAGGGCAGGTAGCGGTAGATCCCGGGTTCAAGATCTTCCACCCGGTTGATCCCCAGGTTGGTCTCAAAAGGATGGCGGGCGCCGGCCGAAGGCACCGGGCGCCGGCTGGCATATCCCTGGCCCAGCTCCGCGATCACGCCCTGGGTGGACCATAATAAATAGGACAGCTCCGCCAGGGAAAGCGCTTCCTTGGTGAACTTGCGTCGGCTCTGACGCTCCAGCAGGAGCCGGTGAAAACCCGGCTTAATCAGCCGGTCAGAATCTGGGTCCGGCAGATCGATCACTATCACATCACCGGCCGGCAAGGGTTTCTGAAGGGGTGGATAAGGCACTTTTTTGGCCTGGTCAGACTGCTCGTGAACGGATTCAGCGAAAATGGATTTCATGAACTGGCGGTTGGTTTTGATATCACTCATAAGGAATTCCTCCCTGCGTCATCTCAACTCGTCGAATAATGCTGTCTAAACCGCTAAAATAATTCTGAGGTATTATACCCGTTCCTCCAAAAAGCAAAGTACAATTAATTTTATGAGCAATACAACACCTTCCCTTGATTTTGAGCAATCCTGGCAGGAAAAACTAGCCTCTGGCCTGGATCAACATCTGGATCCTGCAGCGCGGGACCGGATCCTGACCGGGGCTGAGAACCTGACGATGGAAAGCTCAACAATGGAAAGGGTCGTCTGGACCTGCGATATGTTCAAACGCCTGGATGAGGCTGCAGATCAAGGGTCCCGCCAGGAGATCCTGACCAGCTGCGCCTGCCACTATCCCAGGGCCAATCTGGATGATGCCCGGGGGGTTTTCCTGGAAACTGGCGATGTGGATCAGGTGATCGACCTGCTGCAGGCTAAATTCGAGGAATTTCTGCGGGAAGGTTTGGAGCTGGATGAAAAACTCATTTTCGAGATCATCAAACGGGGCTGGGGATTGGCCGGTGTCCGGGAAGGCAAGCGGATCATCGCCACCAAGATCCCTAAAAGCGGCTACCTGGAGGATTATTTCCGGTCCCAGGACCCATATGAAAAAAGGAAACTCTACTGCCACTGTCCAAGAGTTCGGGATGCCGTAGGTGAGGACCCCCAGCTGCCACTGACCTACTGCTACTGCGGGGCCGGATTTTATCAAGGCATCTGGGAAAAGATCCTGGATGAGACAGTCGAAGTGGAAGTCCTGGAAAGTGTAATGACCGGAGGCGATGTGTGCCAGATCGCAATTACTCTCCCGGAAGCCGTCTACCTCAACATCAAAGAAGAATGAATCCAAACGAGCCCCTGTTTGAAGATCCAGGTGAAGTCCAGCCAGATCCGGAAGCACAGTTTAATCTCCGGCGGGTTTTAACCCTGATCGCCGCCCTGGGTTTAGCTGCTGCCGTGCGGTTTTTGCTGGTACAGCACGCGGGTGGAAGCCATTGAAAATGCCCTCATCCCCGGTTTGTTGGGATTCATAGTCACTATCTATACCCTATTTACGCTGTATCAGAAGGAACAAAACCAGGACCTGGCCCCTCCCCTGTGGCGGGTGGGATTGGTCTTTCTTCTACTGGCAGGCAGCAGCGCCACAGCAATCATCTGGCTTCTAGCCGCAGTAGGATGGAGTACTATCCCTGGATTTGTGATCCTGGGCCTGGGTGGCTGGTCGCTCATTGTAGCGGGCCGGCGGGTGTGGGATTCCTGGCAGTTCTCACGCCTGGGGGTCGTAGAAGAGAATAACCTGACTGAACTGAAGATGATCAGCATCGATGGCGGCCATCCCATTCATCCCCAGCTGGAATACCATTATGCCAGTACCTACCGCGGCCAAAAAAGAAGCAGCCCGATCAGGGGCAAACTTCCGGAGATCAGACAGGCTATCAAGGATGGAAAGCTCCGGGTTTTAATCAAATATCTGCCTGAAAACCCCAGAGTGCACCGCTTTATGGGCTGGAAGATCCTGCCCTGAAACGAGATAAACAACGCTAATTCAAGGAGAATCCAATGAAAAAAGAATCTAGCAAAATCCAGCAGTTAGCAGGCCTGATCCTGATTATGGCCTTTTTATTGAGCGCCTGCGGGGGCGGAGCCGCTGAGCCGGATGTGACGGCCCCGGATCAGATCTCAGGTTCTGACGACCTCGATCTTGAAGAAGCAGTGCCGGTACCAGTTGGCGCGGATGATTATTACTATATCGGCACCAGCCTGGAAGGGGTCAATGTTTGTGAATTGATCCCGCTGGAGAAGATCGTTAATATCGTTGGCCCCCTGCGGGAGGACGAGACCGAAGTTGAGATCAGCCTGGCAGGCGAGGTCGGCTGCAAGTATGTAGACCAGGACGGACAATGGTACTACGTAACCTACTTTCCCCTGGGGGACTGGGGTTTTGCAGAACTGACCCTGAACGAGGCCGTTGAGGTATCCGGTCTGCTGGACGGGGCCTGGAAAGGGGTCTATTCCAGCGACGAGATCAACATCAAGGCCCTGGCAGCTGACGAGATGGTGATCGGCGCCTTTGTGAGCGACGGCCTGGAAGAGACCGCCATCAGTCTGGTGAAGCTGGCTTTTGAATACCGGCCAAAATAAGTAGTACCAGGAAGCGGGATGCTTTTAAAGCATCCCGCTTCCTTTTCTGTCAACTTCAGCAATCCTTGCGGCAGCACAGGGGGACAAGATCTGTCCCCTACCCTTCTATCTACCCAGAAATCAAAGCATATATATTACATATATTCCAGTAGTTCTTCAGTATTTCTCCAGATTAATGGGAGATAATTGATCAATATTAATGGTTTATAGGTTCAGGAGGTTTTAATGTTTTTACACAATAAACCCGGCTGGGGAATTGCCCTCCGGATTGTTTTAGTACTGTTATTGATCGGTGGTATGGTCTGGGTCACCCGGGCTGCTTTTTACCGGGGAGTTGCTGCAGGTGCAGGGAATATGGCTCCTGGTTTTATGGCCTTCTCCGGGGATGACGATATGATGGATTACCACCATCAGGGTGATTATCAGGACTTCGATGGGAAATCAGGGGAAATGTTCTTCCACCATCCAGGCACAGCCAGGCCTTCCCATGGATTTTCCGGCCCAATGGGACATTATTCTGGATACACCAGCCCCATGAGCTACCATTCAGGGAGCGGTTATGCGACCGGCTTTTTCCATCTGCTCTTTGGCATCCTGGGGTTCTTCTTTTTAGTCAAGCTGATCTTTGGATTTGGCGGAATGGGGATGTATCGTCAGGGCCCGATGGGCTGGGGTCCCGGCGGACGATTTTATCACCCCGGGCATTATCGCCATCACAGATGCCACTGCCCTGAGTGTTCCGATGAGGGTGAGCGAAGAGGTCACTCCAGAAAAAGCTCCCGCAAGCAAGTCCAAAAAGAAAGTCGCCTGATCTTAGATAATTTCAACAGGAAGCGGGGTCCCTGGAGGATCCCGCTTCCTGACCATACTTTAGACACAAAAAAAGACACTTGCTAACAGTAGCAAGTGTCTTTTGGTTAAACTTCGGATCTAAATCAGTGAGCCTGGCTATTTCTTTTTCTGGCTGAAGGGGACTGTCACTGTGGCATAACCTATTGTCGTATTTCCACAAGCATCTTCAACTTGATAGGTGATCAGGTAAATACGCCCGGTCCTTGTTCGTGGCAGAACGTTCCGCCCGCAGCAGGAAGGTGAAATCATCCAGGATCACGATATCATCATGGGTGTTTTCCCATCTCCAACCTTCATCACCCGCTTCACTGGACAACGATAGACAGCAATGTCACCGCAGGATCGAGGTCAAAGTTATCACTTGCTGTAACAGTTGCCGTGATTTCCACCATTTTGTGATTGGGAGGCCAGAGCGTATCTTGTTGACAGTTCGATTTCCAGCGTGGGTGCGATCTCATCACAAACATCCAGCCCAATGATCACAGGATCATGATCAGAGGAGCGGTAGGGATCCGGGGCATAGAGAGCATCCTGGGCAGTCAGTCTTGAAGCTCATATCATAGTCGATCAGGCTGGGCTCATCAGCATTGATATGCCAGACCGTGGCGCCGGAGATCTCGCCGCTCATGGCGCTATTGGTCATCGCCAGGGCATGATCCAGGTAGCCCAACTGCCCATCGAAGACATAGGAGTAAGCATCTTCTCCGATGATAATGGAAGACCATATCGCTGTAGCCGCCAGCGATGATGGCATCGATGGGATCTTCCTTGTCATAGGAGTTCAGATCACCGATGATCATAAAGTCAGCATCCCCACTGCCGGTTGGATCGGTCGCCAGCCAATCCACCAGCGCTTCCGCTGCCGCAAGTCCGGGTCAGGTTGCAGTTCACCTGCGCCATCATCCCAGATCCGGGATCACCAACATCATCGCAGGGAGAACCCTTGGACTTGAAGTGATTGACCACCACCGTGAACACACCACCTGTGGCCTCATCCATGAAGGTTTGGGCCAGGGAGGGCCGGTTCTTGGTATCGATGAACGTGGGATCAACTGAGGAATCCAGGACAGCATAATCACCCACCAGGGAAGCTGTCGCGGTTTTGTAGATGAAAGCGACTTTAATCGCGTCAGTCCGATGTAGCCGGTGTCAACATAGCCATAAGTTCCGGCTCCAACAACAGCGTTGAGGCCATCAACCAGATCTGCAACAGCTTCAAATTCATTATTTTCAATTTCGATCAAACCGACTACATCTGCGTCAATCGCAGCCAGGGCGGCGATAATCTTGGCCCGTTGGCGATCAAACTCTTCGATTGTATCTGCGCCGCGACATTCCATGTCATGAGCTGGACCGCAGATATCATTGGTTCCGTCATCCAGCGTGGTGAAGTAGTTGAGCACGTTAAAGCTGGCAACTTTCAGGCCATCCGCCAACATAATCTGGCTGGGCAGTTCTGATCGAGGGTTCGCAGGCGACATAATCGCGCCTATGGTAGGTTGGATTTTATATTCGCCATAATTGTAATCCACCACGCCGGTCAGGTTGATCAGCTGATCCCCACCGCGGAAGAGATTGCCCAGATCAAAGATAGCTTCCGTTGGGATGCAGGGCCGGATCGGGGTTCTGCGAGGAATTTCCATCGTCCATTTTGATCCTGGCCAGCAGATTATCCGCCAGTAGCTGAGCAGCTTCCGGTGGAACCCGGTTCAAAGGTCGCTGTGGGCTGGAACTGGCGATCAGTGGCAAGCACGATCTCGCCGTATCTGGCCAAAGTTATAGTACTCGGTAATGAAGAGCGGCTGGGCAAAACTGACCAGCATGCCTTCATAAGGCTTCGAGATCAGCAGATCGCGGTCAGCGGCAGAGAGAGTAGCTGTAGCTGCCACCGTAGCCGGTTCCGCAGATCCCAGACCTGGCTGACACCTGTGATCTCCGTCAGGTCATAATACTCATCCACAAAACCGCGCACCCGGACATGATCACCGACATTGACATCCGGATCGAGAATCGTAGACAAAGATGCCATCCGAGGTGAACTGCATCTCCATCTCCAGCAGCATCCTGGATGTAATAACCGCTCTTAATCCATCCTGGAAATCACCTACCACGATGCCCTCGGTGGACACTTCAGTGCCGTCCAGCAGGCTGGCAAGATCCGTTGCCCTGGATCTCGTAGATGGGCGTAAAGGGATCGCCGCAAGCTTCGGCGGGTGGTACTGATTTGCAGATATTTTCAGCACCGGGTGAAAGGGTTTCCGTGAACAGGAAATCGACGTTATTCATGATTTGTATCAGTTCCATCCGGACAGCGCGAGATACTTCCATCACCGCTATCTACCAGACCATCACCTGATCCCTCGGTATAAGGAGCACCCGTGTCTCCTTCATAACTCACAGCGTCGATCAGGGTGCCATCAAACCAGAGGGCCACCGCATCCGGAGCTCCGTTTTGAATGAAATTGGTATCAGGCGAGGAATCCAGATCGCAATTCTCGACAGTCGCTGGATTCGGCGCAGACTACAAAATAATCACCCGCTGCCAGCGTGTAGCCGGAAAGGTCTATTATCTTGTAATCTGCAGCACCATTCCCATTTACTAACGCCAACGTCCATCCAGTTAGATCGGTGGCAACGTCGCCGTTATTCCTTAGTTCGATATACTCTGCTGCGTCCGTTCCCGGTTGATCATAGTCTATTTCGTTGATGACCAAGTCTATATTCGGTTCAACAACAACACAATCACCGGATCCAGATACATTCGCCGCACCAGGTGAAATACAGCGCAGGCTCAGATCAGCATGATTAACGTCAGTATCCGTACCATCAGGATAGCGGGAGATGCCAGCCGCTTCGATACCCGGGTCATCTTCAAGTCCCACGCCAGATCCTTCGGTATAGGGAGCCCCCGTATCGCCTTCATAACTCACGGCGTCGATCAGGGTGCCGTCAAACCAGAGGGCCACCGCATCCGGAGCGCCGTTTTGAATGAAATTGGTATCAGGTGAGGAATCCAGGTCGCAGTTCTCAACTGTCGCAGGATTGGCGCAGACCACAAAATAATCCCCCCCTGCCAGCGTGTAGCCGGACAGGTCTATTGTATTATATTCAAGTGCGCCTCCGCTGCTGCCATTGACCAGCTCCAGTGTCCAGCCTGTCAGGTCAGTGGCGGCAGAGCCGTTATTTTTCAATTCAATGAACTCAGCCGTATCTGTGCTGGCCTGGTCATAGTCGATCTCATTGATGACCAGGTCTGTATTCAACTCGACAACACCACAATCACCGGATTCAGATCTGTTTGCAGCGCCAGGTGAAATGCAGCGTTGACTCAGATCAAGATTGTTGACATTTGTATCGGTTCCGTCTGGATAGCGGGAAATACCAGCCGCTTCTATACCAGGATCATCTACAAGACCCACGCCAGATCCTTCGGTGTAGGGAGCTCCCGTATCACCTTCATAGCTCACCGCGTCGATCAGAGTTCCATCAAACCAGAGAGCCACCGCATCCGGTGCACCGTTTTGAATTAAGTTGGTATCGGTGGATGAATCCAGATCACAGTTTTCAACTGTCCCAGCATTGGCACAGACCACAAAATAATCTCCTGCCGCCAGTGTGAATCCGCCAAGTTCAATGGTATTGTAAACAGCTGCGCCGCCGCCAGTGCCATTGATGAGTTCCAACGTCCAACCGGTCAAGTCTGTGGCAACAGTTCCATTATTCTTCAGTTCCACAAATTCAGCTGTATCTGTACTCGCCTGATCATAGTCAATCTCGTTAATCACCAAATCTGTATTCAGTTCAACAACCACACAATCACTGGATCCAGGAACATTCTCTGCCCCAGGTGAACTGCAGCGGGGGCTCAGATCAAGATTATTACTGTCAGTATCAATTCCATCTGGATAACGCGAGATGCCAGCCGCTTCGATACCAGGATCATCTACAAGGCCCACGCCAGATCCTTCCGTATAAGGCGCCCCCGTATCGCCTTCATAACTAACGGCGTCGATCAGGGTGCCGTCAAACCAGAGCGCCACTGCATCCGGGGCTCCATTTTGAATGAGGTTTGTCTCTGGTGTAACATCCAGATCACAGTTATCAACAGTCGCAGGGTTGGCGCAGACCACAAAATAATCTCCTGCTGCCAGTGTGAAACCAGAGAGATCGAATGTCTGATAAACAGCTGCGCCGCCGCCAGTGCCATTGATCAATTCCAACGTCCAGCCGGCCAGATCTGCGGCAGCTGACCCATTATTCTTCAGTTCCACAAATTCAGCTGCATCTGTACCAGCCTGGTCGTAATCAATTTCGTTAATCACCAGATCAGTATTTACTTCAGCAACCTCCGCCACCTCCGTCACCTCCGCCAACTCTAGCAGCCGGAGGAGTGGGTTCCGGTTCGGGAGCCGGCTCAACCACTTCAGCTTCGGTGCTAAAACCAAACCCATAATCCGCGTCCATGTGATCCGGCGGATCATCGGTATCCTGGTCCGCCACCAGGGCAGCCAGGACAGTGACCGTGCAGCTTTCGCTGTAAGCGAAATCAGCCTCAGGATCGAGGGTAAAGATCTCCGGTCCGCCGCTGACAACTGCGGTATGATCTCCGCTGCTGACGCAGGAGATCTCAAACCAATTTGCGCCGAGATCTACAGGCTCGCTGAAGGTGATCTCAAGATTGGCGCCCAGGGCAACATCAACCCCTGCGTCTGCAGGAAATGTAGCCAGAACCGCGGGCGCGGAATCGGCTGCAAATGTTTGGCTGGTGGGGAAAACAGAAAATAAGAGACTGAATATAATTAAAGATGAAAAAAGGGTACTGATGGGGGTATTCCTGGTCATTTTGGTATCTCCTGTAATTTTGTCAGAATATAAAAAATGATCGATTTCGGATTTTTTTTACCTTATTTTGTTAGAAAAAGGTATCTGACCCCCATGGACCTGCGGACTCTATCTGTTGCCCTCCTTAACTGGATTTGATGATGGGAAATTGTCTGTAAAATCATTCTATGTTAGACCTAACAAAAATGCAAGGTCGGCCTGAAATTCAGTGGATATAAGGCGGGAAAAAACAGGACAATACTACTAATATCAAACCAGGAATTCTGCAGCCCGGCAGAACAAAAAAACCTGAGACCAGAGTCTCAGGTTTCTTTTTGGTGCGTCGGGACACCAGGCAGCGTGGTGAGGTGATGATTTGGTGGGCAGCGCATACACCTCGGTCGTTCTAGAAAACCCACCTCGCAGACCGTTTTTCCGGGACCGGGTGAACGTGCAGCTTTACTCTTTCCTCCTGATACCCGATGCAGGATCAACTGTCTTTCCGACGTAAATAAGTAGCTTATTTGTAGCATGAGATGGGGGTGATGTCAATAATGTATATGGTATCTCCTTGGAATATCATACATCCCAAAAAAAGCAACTACAACATACTTGATAACCAAAATAGATTAAATAAAACCACATAGAACTGGATGGAAAAGGGATGCGAATTATTCTCAATATTTTTTGTTTTCCCCTGGCTGATCACCGCCATAGCGACCAGTGAAAACAGAACCAACCCCAGGACAATCCAAATCGTTCTCGCTATCTCTGGCAGCGAGGTTAATATAAATAAAAACCAACCAACCATATACAGGAATGTACTAAAAAAGAGAAATCCTGCCGCACGTCCAGCATCCCTCTTCAAAAACAAACCACCAGTTAAAGAGATTAACAGCAGGATCGAAAACATGATCCAAGTTTTTATCTGAGATATTTCAGCGCTTGACCGATGTAACATCATTCCAGCTGCCACACCAAAAGCCAGGAACAGCACTATATTCCAGCCCGGTTCTGTGTCCAGGATGACCATGGCTAATAACAAGGCCAAAAAGGCAACTTGAATATAGATCCCTGCAGATGGCGGGATCAAATTACCAAGCTGGTATCCGAGAGCAGAAGCCAGCATCCCTAATACCAGAAAAGGCACCACCTGGACCAATATAACCAGCAAGGCCTCTTTATCCCTAAGGTATGCTCTGTTTTGTTCTGCCAGTTAGGACTCCTTCATTCAGGTTTAACAGATTTCCAAACATCACCACCACTCGCCGATCTATTCGGACGCTGATCTGGAGAGATTGATCCCCGGGATGGTATCCGTCCGGATAGGATATCTCCAATCCAATCACCGCCGGGTTATATAATCCAAATCCATTTTCTTCTGCGCTGCCAAGGACATGAGTCGCCACCAGGGTTTGCATTGGCGGGGCAACCAGCGTCTTTCTGTGATCCTCATTAATCCAGGAGGAAAAATCATCCTGCTGAGGTGTAGGTGTCAAAGTTGGACCCGGGGTGCTTCCCGTGGGTGTGGCGGTTAATGTGAACTGCGGTACTGCGGTTTGGGCACTGACTACCTGGGTGACCATTTGATCACCAATGTAGATCAACCCTGTCTTCCCAGCGGCATCAGCAGCCCGATTCAGCTCTTGAGATTCCACCATCAAGCGGGCCCCATCAATAATAACCGCCAGGAAGAGCATTACCACGACCAAAAGAACAGCTACTATGATAATTACCTGGCCCTTTTCTTTCTTGCTCACGGGTTCTGATACTCCATGCGTGTGACCCCCCGTCCCGTAATGGGCAAAGTGATCCGTGGAAAAGTCAGCTGTAACTGATACTGGACTGTTATCGTGAGAGCTTCACCCCGGGGCGCCGGGAAGGGTTGGTTTCTGGGTGATTCATCTTGGGTTGGGTTTATATCGATCACCAGTCGTGAGATATCCAGGCCGTAAGCCGCATTATGAATTGCACCGGCAATTTCCTGATCACCCATCATTGGATCGATAATAGTCGCGCCAGCCCTAGCACCTTCCCAAGCCGCATTTGAAACCGCCATCTGGGAATAAAAAACGATCCCAAAATCAATGATCGCAACCATTAAAGACAACAAGATCGGCAGAACAAATGCAAACTCGACCAGGGTTTGTCCAGAGATGATAGATTTAGATCGTTTTTTCATCCTTATGAAGAAATAACCCCTAGATTTCAACGCCTCAACAGGAAATTAATGATCGGAGGTGCCAGATAGATCAGAAGCAAACTTGGTAAAAAGAAGAACACCAGGGCGGGGATGATCCGGATAGGCGCTGTTTGAGCTTGAATTTCTGCCTGCTGTCTGCGGCGTGCCCGAAGCATATTTGCCTGGACTCTCATTGTTTTTGCAAGTGATGTGCCCAACCTTTCAGATAATAAAATCGCTTCCACAAAATGGTTTAAATTTGAAGAAGGTACTCGATTTGTTATCTCTCGTAAAGCTTCTCGCCTTGAAAAACCAAGATCCATCCGAATCAGTACTTGTCTCAGCTCATCTCTTAAAAGACCAGTAAAACATCCATCAATTCTCCGCAGGGCGGGTATAAGACCTAGACCGGCTTCGATAATGAGGGTTAACATATCTAACAAATCAGGTAAAGATTTTTCTAATTTTTTCGTACGATAACGGATCCGATGCCGAAGATAGAGATAGGGGCCAAGAGCAAAAAGCAAGACCAAAATTGTCAGGAAAACACCTCTAATAAGTCCTCCAAACCCAAACCCAATTAGGACTAAAATCAAAATACTCCCGGCCAGGATCAACAACCACCAGCATGAAACATATTGATGATGGGTCATCTGGAGTCCTGACCAGATCATTTCCTGTTCATCAACTAGCTGACTTATTTGGGACGGAACTTTGATCACTTTAAGAAATTCCCGGAATCGTTCTTTCCATTCATTTGCTGGAGAGATATCCACGTAAAGATATTTCACCTTATTATGTACCTTTGCCTTATGATCATTACTTAAGAATAATAGTGATCAAGCATAAAAAGATGGTCAATCCAAAAACAACAGAGATCAAATATAGTGTCATCTATCCTAAACCTCAATCCTGATCAAACGGATCACAATTAACGCACCGATCAACTCGAGAATTCCTGCACTGATCAAAACAAGATTGCCAATGGTAGTTTCAAACAACACTTCGGTATACCCCGGAAACAAGGACAGCAAGCCTAACGAAACCGGTACCAGTAGAGCAATTACAACTGCGGAGAGTCTGCCTTGTGAAGTCATAGTTCGGATTTCTTTACCTAACTCAACCCGCTGTCTTACCAAACCTGAAATCTCTCTGATCATCACTATCATGTTTCCTCCAGTCTGGCGCTGCAGATTTATTCCTTCCACCAGCAGCTTAACATCATCATTTGGATGCCGTTGATACAGTGCCAGAAGTGCCTGGTCAACTGAGAAACCTATCTGAACCTGGGTAAATATTCGGGTCATTTCTGAAGCACTTGGTTCGGAAAGATTCGGAGCCATAAATTCGATTGCCTGCGATAAAGAAAACCCAGCCTGCAGTGAATCTGCCAAGCGGTCCAATACACCGGGAAATTGATCCTGGAATAATTGTCGATGTGCTTTTGCGCGAACATTGAGAAAAGTGGAAAAACCAACCAGCAGCAAGATAGAAAAATACCCGCTTAATAACTTGCTCCCGAATGGCAATGTATCCTGTTATGCTGCTGATACTGACGATCCCGATCAGCAATCCCAATAATGGAAGAGGTTGAGAGCCAAATCCCGCATCCTGCCACCAATAATAAAGAATCCGGCCAGGACCCTTGTGTACAATTGGATAGAGTAAATTATTGAATTTCCCCAGAAGAGTTTTTATAGTTTGCCCCAATGCCCGAGGCCGGGTAGGAATACCTTCTCTGTCCTCAAGTCGCCTACGCCAGGCAAGGCGAGTCTCTCTTCCCCACATCATCTCAACGACAGGTGATATCACTATAAAGAGGAAACATCCTGCCAAAAAACCAAGAACAGCAGGTTCAAATTCGAATATGGAAACAGATATAAACACCCGGAAAGACCATCCAATGATTATTAGACCAATATAAAAGAGGATCCCGAAAGTATATAGAACCACTCTATCCTCCAATCGCACTTTGAATCTCCACTTGATCAGATTTGCTTTTCATTGGTCCCCGGGATAGCTCCTTTATCGATCATGTGAAGAAGTTTAGCGGATAACTCCCGGATGGACTTTCCCAGTTTACTGGATTTTCGAAGCACACAGGGTTCACCATAACAGATATTGGCCCAGACCCCAGCTTGATCTATTGGATGTACACTAAATATTGGTAGTCCCAAATGAGCTGTGATCTCATCGGGCTGAATTGCCGAGCCCGGGGAATATTGATTGATAACCAATCCGTTTTTCATTTCTGTATCCAGCAAAGCGGCTCTGAAACGGGATGTTGATCGCAAGGATGGCATATCAGGAGTAAGCAGCAATAACCGGATATCAGCCAGAGAAATAAATCCAATATTTGAGGAAGCAATACAAGGAGGCGTATCTAAAACAATCAAATCATATTCCTTTTTTAATAAAACCAGCAGTAAAGAGAGATCTTCTGCATTAATTGTTTCGGACAGGACCATTTCCGGAGGAGAAGCCAATAAATCAAGACCTGGACGATACTCCGTGACAGCGAGATTGATATGCTGAGAAGTTAACTCCTTAAAAACAGCTACCAAATCTGCCCAGGATCTATCAGGTGTTACATCAAGCAATAAATCTGACGTACCGTTCCCCTTGTTCAGATCGATGAGAATAGTTTTCCTGTGGTAGCCTACACCAAACGCAACTGCAAGATTGGTTGCCAAAAGTGTTTTGCCTACACCGCCTTTAATGGAAAAGATCCCGATGACTGTCCCCATTTTTCATTCCCCTGCCGGCCGAAGTAAAACCAATAATTGGAATTCATTAACACGAGCATAGAGCAGGGATAATGCCTCCTGATCATCCAGAGCAAATATATAAGCAGGAAAATCATCCAATCCTGGCATCACTACTACCTGTACATTTGTAGCGATAAAACCTGTCTCCTCCAGGTTTTGGCCAGATAAAGCGGATGCTATCTCAACCCGATCCCCTTCAGATAGATCAGGGGGAAAGGCAATAAACCAGGATATCGGTATACTGACACACCAATTACCAGTCGGACAGCGTTGGGCCAGAGCACTTCCCTGATCCCCAGCCAGTTTTTCCAGCAGGACTACCTCTCCCTCTACCAATGGAAAAAGAACTATTTTCCCTATTGCCTGTTCTTTATAGCTCAGATGCGATTCTGGGACAGCCTTGATAGATACATCACGCACAATTAACATTTCCTCAGTAAGCAGGGAGCCCGCTTTAATATCCCGGGAGGCGAATAGAGCTGAAGTTAAAACCCCGGGAGCTTTCTGCTGTTGGTTAGAGAAGAACTGGAATACCAGGATTCCGAACAGGATCGCCAACAGGACAGCCATTAACACAGTAAAAACGTGTCCGGCGTTTGACTGCTGCCTGCCAATCTGGTGTGGTAGTTGGATATTCTTTCCTGGACAAGTTCTGATTTTCCCCCTCAATATCACTATAAAAACAGAAATAACCTGTGTCAATACCATGAGGGGTGCAGTCAAATTTAAAAGAAGGAAGCGGGATCCTGGCAGGATCCCGCTTCCTATCGACCTAAAGGGGACGAAGTCCTTTGAAAGGACTTCGTCCCTATTTTTTCCAGATATGGTTGATCAATTTGGTCTGGATCTCAAAACCCAGGGAGGAATAGAGCTGAAAAGCGATCTCATTCACCAGGTCAACCCCGATCGAAAAGTAATCATGCCCCTGCCCCACTGCGGTCCGGATCGAGGCCGATAACAAAGCCCGCCCCCAACCTTTCCGCTGATAATCCGGGGCCACGACAACCAGCGCCAGGTGCTGATCCCCTACCCGCTGGCGGGTCTGGAGCAGGGAAAATCCCCTTACTTTTTCCCCTTCTACCAACACCATCGAAGCCGGGATGGTTGAGCTCTTCTGTAAAGTAGCCCTCAAAGGTGGCCTGCCTCTGCTGGGCGGTTTTTTCCAAAAAGGAACGGTCCACCCCGGCTTCAAAGGCCTGGTAATAGGGTTCACAGCAGGGCTTGCTTGGTCACCTGGCTGATAGGATCTGATCTGCACTGGCCCAGGAAGGTCCGGGAGTTCCGAGAGCTGAAGATCGCTGGCCTGGCAGGTCAGATAAACAAACTCATCCGCTTTTTTCAATCCGGCCTTTTTGATACCAGCCCAATTGGCGCTGATAATATACGCTCGGCCTCAGATGTAAGCTGGAATTTTTGAAAGCCGCAGACCACACCCAGACTCTGGGCCTCTTTTTCGCGGGCGATCTCTGACCGCTTCCTGAAGCAGCCCCTCAGCAGCGGGTCCGGGATCGATCCCCGGGATGATAAATGGATGCCAGCGCCAGATCTCAAATGAGAGTGGATCTTCCGTGATCAACCCCAGCCAGCCCACCAGGATCCCGTCCTGATAGGCCGCCAGGACTTGCGATCCCGGCCAGCGTTGGCTGCTCTGGATGACATAATTCTCAAAAGCTTCCCTGTCCTGCCCTACCATATAGAAGGGGGAGGCTTTGCGGGAAGCCAGGGCAACAGCGGCCAGTTCAGCAGGGTCGGCCTGGGTCCAGTGCCAGGGTTTTGATCTCGAGATCCATGATATTCCTTTGTCTAACGATGCCGCTAGAAAAATACATCAGCCCATAAATATTATAGTTATTGATAGATTATAGTATCGAATAATAAGGGACGAAGTCCTTTGAAAGGACTTCTTTCCTCCTTCAAAATTCCCTCTTGACATACTCTCAACTTTATTGTAGTATTAACTCCATACTAGTACTAAGTGTGAGATATCTTCGAGTTGATAGTAATACGAACAGGATGCGTGATCCTGATATCAGAAAAATAATTGATATCAGTGCAGAACAAAAAAACTCAGTAGTTGAGGATCACGCATCCTCATTTTGAAAAAGGAGGCACAAGTTGGTAGAACTACAGGAAACCCACAAGAAATTCCAGAAAGAACTCAGCTCGGGCACAGTCAGCCTGGCCCTGCTGAGCATCCTGGCCCAAAGCAAAGAGCCGCTTTACGGCTACCAGATCGGTAAATTGGTGGGCGCGGGATGACGATGAGGGTGTGATGGTCAAGCAGGGCGCCATCTACCCCGTTTTGCGCTCCCTGGAAAGCCAGGGCCTGCTCAGCAGCGAACGGGAAATGTCCGATTCCGGACCGCCCCGCAAATACTACCAGGCCACGGATACAGGAAAAGAAGCTTTAGAAACCTGGTCAGGGATCTGGACCGAAACCAAAAATTTTGTTGACAACGTACTGAGAGGTGATTACCAGTGAATACTGCAGACGCACTCATTAAAACCTATTTATCCGACCTGAAAAACGCCCTCAAAGGCGCAGACCGGGCCACCGTGCAGGACGCACTGGCTGATGCCGAGGAGCACCTGCGCACCGCTCTTGAGAGCGCTGAAGCTGATGCTGAAGCGGAAGCTGAGGCAGCCCAGGCGATCATCAAAGAGTACGGCGAGGCCGATGAGATCGCCCAGGCTTACAAGAACTGGGAGGTCAATCTACCCCCTGCCCTGGCATCCACACCGGCCGCCCGCCGGGTCCAGAGCCAAACAGCCTCCAAGACCTATCCCGGCTTTTTCGGGGTTTTTGCCGATCCCCGGGCCTGGGGCGGGCTGGTCTATATGCTGATCTCGCTGGTGACTGGTACTTTGTACTTCTCCTGGGCCGTGACCGGACTTTCCACCTCGATCGGGATCATGATCCTGATCATCGGCATCCCGATCGCGATCATCTTCCTGCTTTCCTTCCGGGGCATCGCCTTTTTGGAAGGCCGGCTGGTGGAAGCCCTGTTAGGGGAACGTATGCCCCGGCGGGCCAGCTTCACTGACAGCTCCCTGCCCTGGAAAGAGCGCCTCAAGATCCTGCTGACCGGCAAAGCCACCTGGCTCTCGATCATCTATATGATCCTGATGCTGCCGCTGGGCATCATTTATTTCTCTGTGTCGGTGACCCTGATCTGCTGGTCTCAATGGCTCTGATCGCCTCCCCCATCCTGGCCTAGGTGATGATTCAACGATTCCGTTTGGGACCTTCATCGCGGAGATGTGATCTGGCACCTGCCGGAATACCTGACCGGCTTTCGCTGGTTTGCCTTTGCTGGGTGTCGGATTGGCACACTACACCATGCACATCGCCCGCTGGGTGGGCAAGGTTCACGGCAAATTTGCCAAGGCTTTATTGGTCAGCGACTGAATGAGCAATTAAGGGACGAAGTCCTTTGAAAGGACTTCGTCCCTCTCAACCATAAAATGGAGGTTCAAATGTTAGAAGAAAATGGGACCCAACAAATAGACCAACACGATTCCACCTCCAGGTGGGTCATACTCGCCGCAGCTGTGTTTTTGATCTTAAGCCTGGGTGGTTTGATTTACTTTTTCTTGACCCCGGTTCAATAAGCTTTTGTAAAAGGGACGAAGTCCTTTGAAAGGACTTCGTCCCTCTATTTACTTCTTACTCAAACAGCCTGCTTCTTTAGAAGCAGGCTGTTTACTGTTTTTAGCATACCTCCCCTGCCAATTCTGTGTTTAAATTATTACCCAAGGGGGCTTTATTTCTTTGCTATACTACATAGAGCAGCACCCATTCAAAGGAGAGAACCATGAAGCGCTTGATCCCCTTTATTCTGATCTTATCCCTGATCGCGATCCTGGCCGCCGGCTGCGTCGGGGAACCTGAAGTTATCATCACCCCGGAAATGATCCTGGCCGACGGCGTGGCCCATATGGCAGGCCTGCCTGGTTTTGAATTTTCGATCACCCAGACAGGACCGGCCATCTTCCTGGATGTCGACCAGCTGGTGCAGTTTGGCAGCGCGGTGGGCCATTATGTCGCGCCCGACCAGGCCCTGACTACGGTCACGATCACGGCCCTGGGCATGTTAACTGAAGTGACGGTGATCAGTTTGCCGGATATCCAGTGGGCCAGCAATCCCCTCTCCGGCGTATTCCAGGAACTGCCTGATACCTACCTCTTTAAACCAACCCAGTACCTTGACCCCACCTCCGGATTCTTCCCCAGCCTGGGGAGCGGAACCCTTGAAGTGGTCCTGGTAGGCGAAGAAGAGCTGGAAGAAATGCCCGGCCTGCCCCTCACTCACCTCAGCGGCACCATTCCCGGTGAGATCATCTTCGAGATCAGCAAGGGTTTGATCGATATCGAATCCATGGCGGCAGATATGTGGCTGGACACCGCCAGCAACGAAGTCCACCGGGTGGTGCTCACCGACCAGACCCCGGGGGACGGGGCTGAGGCCTCGATCTGGACCTTTGACTTCTGGAGCTTCGGCGAAATCATCGAAATCAGCGCTCCCTGAGGCCAATTATGAAAAAATGGACCTCTTCAGCGGCATTTAAAGTCGCCTTAATCGCCTTCCCGATCTTTATCGGCGCCCTGGACCTGACCGTCGTTTCGGCAGTTCTCCCCCATGTGTTAATTGACCTGGAGATCCCTTTCCAGTCCGGGATGGATAACGCCGCCTGGATCGTGACCGGCTACCTGTTAGCCTACAGCGTCTCGATGACCTTCATGGGCCGTTTATCCGATATTCACGGCCGGCGCAAGGTGTATCTGACCGCCCTGGTGATCTTTGGCATTGGCTCCTATCTGGCCGCGGTAGCCCATCTCTGGCCCACCCGCCTGGCTTTACGAGCCTATTACCTGGTAGCCAGCGGCCGTCCCGATATCAATTTCCTTTCCCTTTACATCCTGATCGGGGCCCGCATGATCCAGGCCTTTGGGGCCGGCACCATGGTCCCGGTAGGCATGGCCATGGTGGGCGATCTTTATCCTGAAGGCAAACGGGCCCGCCCCCTGGGTGTGATCGCTGCTGTGGACACGGCCGGCTGGGTGGTGGGACACCTCTACGGGGGCATTATCGTCCGCTTCTGGAGCTGGCAGACCATCTTCTGGATTAACCTGCCTATTGTATTGATCGGCTGGTTGATGATCCGCTTTTTACTGCAGGAAAGCAAACCTGCCGGGGATCAGGGCAGAATGGATTGGGGCGGCGCCGTCCTGATAGCCATCAGCCTCTCGATCCTCAATATCGCATTGGGAGCAGGCGGTGAAACATCCAACGCGTCCACCCTGGAAGAACTCCAGGGATTGCCACCTTCGGTGATCCCCGCCCTCGGACTGGCTTTCCTATTCCTGCTTTTGTTCATTTGGCGCCAGGCGAAAGCCAAAGATCCCCTGATCGAGCTTTCCCTCTTTAAGGAAAATAACTACCTGCCGGCCAGCCTGGCCAACTTCCTGATCGGCGTGGCGCTTTTTATCGCCATAGCCAACGTGCCGCTCTTTATCAATTCCCTGATCGCGTCCAACGCAGAACAGGGCGCCTGGGAAAGCGGCTGGATGTTATCCGGCTTGACCGTGCCCATGGCTCTGGCAGCTGTGCCGGGCGGCTGGATCGCAGAAAAACGGGGCTACCGCATCCCCTCCCTGCTGGGTTTGATGATGGCTGTGGCCGGGTTCATCCTCATGACCAACTGGACCAGAGAGGTCACTTACCTGACCATGGGCATCCACCTGGCCTTCACGGGCATTGGCCTGGGATTGACCATGGCCCCGATCGCTGCGGCCGTGATCAACGCCTCACCGGAAAAGCACCGCGGCACCAGCTCCGCCCTGGTGATCATCTTCCGCCTGGTGGGCATGACCGTGGGTGTCTCCGGCATCACCACCATCGGTTTACGGCGGATGCAGATCCTCAGCGTCCAGCTTATGCCCCCGGACGCCAGCATGGCCGATATCGGCCGGGTGGGGATCGAGGTGGCCGAAAGAGTGATCACCGATAACTTCTGGATCGCCGCTGCCGTCACCGCCGTGGCCCTGATACCAGCGATCTTTTTGAGGTGGGGAATTAAACAAGAATAAATCAAGGACCGGCGCTGCGCTGACCGATTGTCGCTTCGCTCCGACCGAAGACCGGAGACCAAAGACTGATCAATTCTAACTGAATACTACTCACTTCTTACTCAAACAGCCTGGTTCTATTTGAAGCAGGCTGTTTACTTTTCGTCTGTTGATCCTGGGGATTTTCAAAGGAAGAGCAAAGTAAAATTATAAGAAATTACAAAAAAATCCCATTATAATAATTAACAGATCCCTTGAGTATTATCGAAATATCCTGTTTTCATTTCAAGGAGCCTCCAATGAGCGAAACCCCTCAAAACCCCTCCCCACCCAAAAAGAAAAGAGGCTGGTGCTGCGCTAGCTGTATCATCGTCCCCCTGGTCAGCATTCTCTGCCTGGTGAGTGTGTATTTTCTCGGACCTCCCATCGCAAGCTGGCTGGGTATCTTTGGAATGGAAGCCAAAGAAGTATACGAAGCTGCCCCCGATCTGGCGGCCAGCCAATCCTTGACAGATGCATTTTCCGAATTGGGCATCCCCGGTGTGCGGGTCTATGTGATTCCGATCAAGGGTGAACCCACCCAGGGCGCATTTATCATCCTGGACGGCAGCGCCGGCTACCAGGGCTTGGATCCCCTGAACGAAAAAGATGATAAGCTGCTGCTCATTTTCCAGGATATCACCCGCCGCAACCGGACTGAGAATCTGCGTCTGGCCCATGTTACGGTGGATTTCCGGGATGAATTTGGAGAAACTGCCACCGCTTTCACCGTGGACCAGGAACTGGTCGAGGAGTATGCCGCTGGCCTGATCACGCAGAAAGAGTTTTTTGCCCAGATTGAATTTGATCTTTTGGGCACCCTGGAATATCTTGGCATCGAAGACTTGCTGGAGGAAATCCAAGAATGAAAAATCAAAAGTTATTACTTATATTAATGATTTGTCTTCCTGCCCTCTTTCTCAGTGGATGCTGGGATGTAGATGAGGAAATACTGGAAATTTTTGTTGAATCCTGGGCGGAACATAACGGACTCTATTAAAGATGGTAAATATTCTCCAATCCCGATGGTCCAAAAAGTGGCAGAGGATACTATCCGTGATTTCACCAATGACGAGCCGTTTATCCAACTCGATGGGTTGGATGTGATCCGCGATATCGAAAAAGCGGATCAGCTAGCAGATGAAGCTATGGTCAACCTGGATACTGCTAAAATGTCCTCTGCTGTCTCAATCCGGCCTCATGATTGGACCCTGCAGGAAAAAGATGCAGCAGTTTGGATTGCCCATGGAAACGCAGCAGCCGCTCAGGCTGCCTTCTCCCGATCTGATGACATCTTACTGGAATCTGTGGCCAATGGTGAAGATTGTGTACAGTTGAGGCACCACCAACTAAAAGTACGCAGGGATACCATATTGGAGGCAACAAAAACATGCCAAAAAGATCCAAATTGTTCAGAAACTGAATTTGTCGTCTCTGGGCACAATGGCAGACAATAAATAAATTACGTCCGAAGAGTGGAGGTCTAAAAATTCAGACGTATGCCCTGATAACTAAAAAAAGTATGATCCATATCGATGAGTGTGGAAATTACCAATCTTACAAAATTTCCAGCATAAGAAAATTGGTTCTGTCCTTGATTCTGGCCAGTCTAATAAGCTGCCGCAGTCCTGCTGAATATCACAGGTCACACTCTAAAGACACAATCGAACCGACATGGACTTCTCCTGCCACAGAAGAATCCCAAATAGTAGCGGCTTCCCCAACAATCGTATCTGAACTGCCCATTCCTCTCAACACCTTTCCACCCAGCGCGGATGATATTTCCGGACAGGTTTTAGGATTCCAGGATACCTTCGGCGAATATTTCCTTTACCGCCCCACCAAACTCTCTGATCCGCCCCAAACCCTGGTTGTGATCCACGGCACACCCGCGGAGGACCTCAGCGCGGGGGAAACCGCCTTCTACTATGCAGAAAACTGGGCCCCATTCGCTGAAGATCAGGGCTGGTTATTGCTGGTTCCCGCCTTTAACCAGGCGGATTTCAGCAGCCGGAAGGGCGAGATCACGGATGCCCTGACCGGCTACAGGGGCCTGTTTGGGCGCCAGATCCCGGCGGACGATTGGGTCATCCGGCTGCTCGGGCTGGGGAGGGAAGCCCTGGATCTGCCGGAAGCGCCCATTTTTATCTATGGCCATTCAGCAGGCGGGCAGTATGTAGGGCGCTTCCTGGTGGCTCACCCCGAACTTGTGAGCAGAGCTGTGATCAGCGCCGCCGTCACCTATCCCCAGCCCGACCCCGCGCTGAGCTGGCCCTACGGCATGGGCTCTCTATCTTCGGAGATTGTCTGGGAGGACGGCACAACTGCCCAGGTGGAGATCATTCCCGACCCGGAAAAATGGCTGGCTGCAGCCCAGGTTCAGACCCGGGTTATCGTCGGTTTAAATGACCTCGAGCCCCAGCTCCAGCGTCCGGGTCAGCAGGGCCGGGTCCGTTTGGCCATCGGCCAGAACTGGGTTGAATCTATGGGGGAATTTGCCGCGGAGCACGGAGTGGAAAGCCGGATCGCTTTTGAGGCCATCCCCGGCAAAGGCCACTCCATGTTGGGGCTTTTGCAATATTGTCAGAATGCGCTGGTCGAATAAAATAAAAAACAGCTCTCTGAGCAGATGTCCTGAGCCATCTCGAAGGACCGCAGTCGAAGAGCATCTCGTCTGCATTTCGCCCTTCGACTTCGCTCAGGGCTTCATTCCGATTGATGATTTGGATTTTATCTCCTTAATTTCCCTCAGGATCGTAGACGGGGAGAGGTAAAACATCGCCTTACACTTTACACCTTACAAACTATCCCCGGTCTTTTTTGTCCAGTCTTTCCATCCCGGTCATTTTCCATATATAATGAATACAGGCACAGATTGCATTCTATAACTTCCGCTGAGTAACAAGGGAGGGAGGCCGCCCATGTCCGAAGACATCCAACAAGCCGAAAATGCTATCCAGGCTGGCGATACCAAAACTGGGTTTGAGATCCTGCGCCAGGTGCTGGTGGAGGATCCTGAAAGCGAAAAGGCCTGGTGGATCATGTCTGGTCTGGTCCAGCGGGATGAAAGGGCAACCTGCCTGGAACAGGTCCTGCGCATCAACCCCCGCAATCAATTTGCCCTGGACGCTTTGAATAAATTACGGGCCTCACCTCCCATCACTGAGACCAAACCCCGCCGGGAGATCCCAAAACCCGCAACAGGTAAAATACCTACTGGAAAAACAGAACCGATCGGCAAATTCAAAACCTGGCATTACAGCAGGGGATCCACAGTCTACCTGACCATCCTGGGAAATAGACAACTGATCCGGGCTCAAACCGAGAAAAGATTGATCCCCCGGGTACGCGATGCCCTCGAGAAAGGAGAGGTCACCACCCAATATCTGAGCGAGATCAAATCCATACCCCTGGACACGATCTCCAAGATCAAATTGCTCAAAACAGCGCTGCAGTTCCATTACAAGAACGAAGGAATGGAGCGCTCCGCCCGGCTGGTTATGGACGACACAACCATGTCAGAGCGAATTTTCCATGAACTGGTTGGCCGGCTCGGCCCCGATTATATACTCCAGACCATACCGGTTCGGACCGGATTGAGCCTGACTTTATCAGCCATATTGGTCTTCGGAGCGACTGGATTGACTTTGGCAGGTTATTGGGCTGCCCAGGAAGTGATCTCCGGCAGGATCCAGTCACCCTTTATGATAGATTTAATGAACCTGCTCGGGATCAGCGGTGTGACCATCATCGGCGGGATCCTGGTCGTCCTGGCTTTTATTATCAGCATCCGCATGTTTCTTAAGCCAGCACTGAGAACTGAGCTTGTGAAAAGAATCTAAAAAGAGAGCCAATTAATAACAGGGGCAACCCCTGTCCTACGCACATCGCTGCTTTCAGCATAAATTCCAGCGAGGGACCGAATGTTTTTTTTCCGTTTCCCAACCCAGATGTACAAATGGGTCTTTCTTCCCGGTTTTATTGGGACACATTTCCATATATAATTAGAGCAGGTCACTTATTAGGTACGAGTTCCTCCAGATCATAAAGAGGCCAGCCATGTCCGAAGTCATCAAACAAGCTGAGAATGCCATTAAAGCCGGTGATACAAAAACAGGATTTGAGATCCTGCGTCAGATCCTGGTAGAAAATCCTGAAAGTGAAAGGGCCTGGTGGATCATGTCAGGCCTGGTTCAGCGGGCGGAAAGAGCCACCTGCCTGGAGCAGGTTCTGCTCATCAACCCCAGCAACCAATTCGCGCGCGACGCCCTTAACGAACTTAAGGCAGCTCCCCCCGTCACAGAAACCAAGCCGCTCCGGGATCTTCCAAAACCCTATCCAGGTAAAAAGCCCACCGGGAAAACAGAACGGGTTGGTGAATATAAGACCTGGCACTATACCAAAGGGTCTACTGTATATCTGATCATCCTGGGAGATATACGCTTGATCCAGGCCCAAACCGAGACCAAATGGATCCCCCGCGTCCGTGATGCCCTGAAAAAGGGGTTGATCCCGGATCAATATCTAAGCGGGATCAAAACAATCCCCCTGGCAAAGATCAAGTCCATCAAACTGCTCAAAACGGCCCTGCAGTTCCAATACCATGTCGGGGCGTCAGAGCACTCCATTCGCGTGGCATTGGACAATTCAGCCATGGCTGAACGTTTATTGGATGTATTGGTCAAGCGTCTTGGTCCCGATTATTTGCTCCAGATCAAACCGGTCAGGACCGGGTTAACCCTGTTGACCTCCGCCATCCTGGTCTTTGGAGCGGTTGGAGCAACCTTGGCTGGTTACTGGGCCTATCAGGAAGTTGTCTCCGGGCGAGCCGCTGCTACCGGCAGCGTCCAGTCTCCCTTGGTGATCAGCTTGCTTCAGAGCCTGGGAACCGGCGGTGTGACGCTGGTAGGTGGGATCCTGATCATCATTGCCCTTGCCATCAGCATCCGCATGCTGCTGAAACCGGAGCTGGGAACGGAGCTTGTGCGAAGGGAATAAAAACAGTAAATAGTAAGTAGTACGTCGAATAAAGGTCATTGATGAAAATTTATCGTTAAATAAGGGGCGACCCGTTGGGTCGCCTATTTATTAATCTAAAGATCCGTTACTGGCTCAGAAGAAGGATGCGTGGTCCTGGCTATTCCTGCTACTGAATTTCCCCAGCGGATCCCGGGGCCTAAATATCGGATACAATAATTAGATAAATGAACCAACCACCTATCCCTATGTTAACCACTTACAAAACATGTTTGGCACGCTGCTAATCGGCATCAGCTACGCCCTCAGTGCAGGGCTGCAGCCAGGGCCCCTGCAAGCCTTTTTCCTGTCCAAGGTAGCGGAAAACGGCTGGCGCCGGACCCTGCCAGCTGCTTTTGCACCCCTGATCAGTGATGGTCCCATCGCCCTGGTATCGATCCTGCTTTTGAATAGACTGCCGATCGCGTTCAGGGACCTGCTGCAGCTGGCCGGTGGCATGCTGCTCTTGTTTTTTGCCTGGGGTTCTTTTCAGAACTGGCGCCGGGGTGAAGAACCAGAAAGTGCCCCTCCCGGATCAACACCCAAGACCGTCCTCCAGGCTGCTCTGATCAACTTGCTCAACCCCAACCCTTACCTGGGCTGGAGCCTGGTAATGGGGCCTGCAGTTCTGGCTGCCTGGGCAGAAGGGCCGGGCATGGCTCTGGCACTGCTGCTGGCTTTTTATATCACCATGATCAGCACCTCGATGGTGATGATCTACCTGATGGGCCGGGCAATACTGCTGGGCCCAAGCACAAGGAAAGGCAATAAACCTGATCTCGGCTTTACTTTTAACCGGGTTGGGTTTATATTTTTTATATACGGCTGCAGGAAGTCTGGCGAGTTGGATCGGATGAAAATCTTCTCAGGATCATAAAACGGACAATACAGCACAAAAAGAGAATTCCATGGCTGAGGCAATCTTCAAACTGGTCTACTTCATTGAACTGGTCCTGATCAGTTTCATGCGCAGCCGCTCCACCCGAAAATATCACAGATTATCCATAGCTGAGAACCATTCCACAGTTCCGGATACGATCCTGGCTTTTCTAGCTGGAATAGGATGGACGCTGCCTCTTATTTATATCTTTTCCTCAGTTCTGGACTACGCCGATTATTTCCTTCCCGCCTGGACCGGCTGGTTAGGTGCGCTGATCTTTGCCGGGGCCGGCCTGTTATTATGGAAATCTCACCGGGACCTGGGACGCCACTGGATCCCTGGCCTGGCGTACAGGCCGAACCACAAACTGATCACCAGCGGGATTTTCCAGCACATCCGCCATCCCATATATGCTGCCCAGCTGCTCTGGGCAGTTGCCCAGGCCTTGCTGCTGCATAATTGGATTGCCGGCTTCTCCTATCTACTGATCCTTTTGCCCCAGTACCTGCTGCGGGTCGAGGCAGAAGAAAAGATGATGCTTGAGAGATTCGGGGATGAATATAGAGATTATATGGAACATACCGGACGGCTTTTTCCCAAATTTGAATAATAGGCAGTAGGAATGGAAAATACACTTCCCCGGAAAATATCCGCCGCAGGCGGAATCTTCATCACCCTCAGTGGTATCTTAAACCTGATCCTGGGAATTCAGATCGGCGCCCTCCATTATGATCCTTATCCCGGGGGAAAGATGGGCCATGTGGGCATCACTGCCGGCCTGGCTGCTATCGGGATCGGGCTGGTGATCATCTTGCCCTCCCCCGCCTATATCAGCATCACGGATAAAAGATTACGGATTCTGGGAGCTTTCTTAACCTTTATTCTGGGACATGCTGGCGCGGTTTTTGGGGCTCTGTATGTAGGTACTGTGGGGTGATTCTATGTTATCTGGGCGGGATCTGGTTGTTGACCTTTTCCTGAAAGAAGCCTCAAATAAGAATAAAAACCTCATCTGATCAGGCTGGTCTGCTTGGATATCCTGCTCGTGGCTCGGCAGGATGGTTTCAATATCTCGGATAAGTTTGATCAAATAACCTGCAGTCCCATTTATAATCGCAACAACACCCCCAATCACAATCACCAATCCCATGCCGGCTCCTGGTCCTGTACCAAAAACTGGCCCCAAAAATCGCAGCCACCTGCCGCCATTCAACAATCCAGGTTCAAATACCCGGTCAGCCAGCTGTCCCGCCAGTAGTTGACCCAGGGGAAACGAGATCAGTGGATATCGCCTCTTCCAGGCCAAAGATCCTTCCCTGGAGATCGGGAGCTACTTTTTCCTGAAGAATGGCAATATAAGCGCTGTTAATGATGGGATTAAAGATTGCCATTGTAAAAGACCCAATCAGCCAGAAAGGCAGGGTCCAGGCCGGACCGAAAACAAATGCGCCAGACAAGACCCCACAGGATAAAACTGAAATTCACAGCATGGATGCGTTTTTTTGGTCCTCCCCAGGTGCTCATGATCAATCCCCCCACCAGGAAACCAATCGAACCTGCAGATCGGGTCATGCCCAAGGATCAGGGAGTTGTCCCCGGTTTTAGCCAGGATCATGGGGGTCATCAACGGATACCCAAAAGCTGCATGGATATTGGAGGCAGTAAAAAGCAGGAATATCGCCGTCAAACTGGGCCGATCAAGTATATACTGAATTCCCTGACGGGTTTCTTTCCAGATGCTGCTTCTCCGCTCTTCTTCAAGTCCTGGGTCCGTTCAGGTTGGGGATATAAACCAACACCAAAGTCAACATTGCCAGACCAAAAGTGGCCAGGTCGATCAACATGATCTGGTGGATATCCAATACCACCAGCAGTGCCCCAGCCAGCATCGGTGCGGCAATCCCGGAAGCGGAACCAACCACAGCGCGCATGCTGTTGGCCCGGGCATACTGTTCCTTGGGCACCATGGTTGTCACCACTGCGGAATAGGCGGGATATTGGAATACTCCAAAAGCCCCTGCCAGGGCGCTGGTCGCGTACAGGTGCCAGATCTCTGCTTTACCCGTATAAAACAGGATCAACAGGATCAATGTCGATAGAGCCGCCCCGGCATCAGAGAGAGCCAACACCAATTTGCGATTCCAGCGATCCATCAATGTCCCGGCAATCGGACTCAACAAAACACCGGGTAAAAACCCGATCACACCCAACCAACACCAGTCCGGTTGCTGTTCCGGTCATATCCCAGGCCCAGAGCGTGATGGCAAAATTGGTCATCCGGGTAGCAAAGATCGAGACAAATTGTCCTGCCCACAGCAGAACAAAACCCCGCATACCTTTCAATTGACGGTGGAGAACGATCTTGTCCAGACATTCATTTTCATTAAATATACCTGAGGTCATTTGATTCTGGGGAAAGATTTCTGACTGCCGTATGGATATTGGTACAATAAATATAAATGAGGAATTAAAATCAGGGAGGGAAAATGAGTTTTCAAGATCTGAAAGACATCCAGGAACGAGAGATCGTACCCGGCTACCGGGCCAGGTTTCTTCATTCAGATAATATGACCATCGCCTACTGGGATGTCGATCCCGGGGCCGCACTCCCGGAACACAGCCATCCCCACGAGCAGATCGCCAATGTGCTGGAAGGCCAATTTGAGCTGACTGTGGATGGCGAAAGCAGGATCCTCGAGCCAGGCCAGGTGGCAGTTATCCCTTCGGATGTGCCCCACAGCGGGAAAGCCATCACCCCCTGCCGACTATTGGATGTTTTTCATCCCTGCCGGGATGATTATCGCTAGTAACTGAACCCTAACGCTTCTATCTATGGTTATAACCTGAGGAGGTGGCTCGATGAAACCTAATCTGAATGGTACCGGATTTGGCTGGATCGATGTCGATGGAGAAGGATCAGCCATGATATCCTCATCCGCCTGGATGGGGAGGTCAGCAAGCGAAAAAAGAAACTTACCAAGGATATTTACGGCACATCCCACAACCTTTCCCTGCCTGAAGCGGAATATATCTACCAGGAAGGGGCCGCTGGCCTGTTGATCGGCGGCGGCCAATTCGGCCGGGTGCAGCTTTCCCCGGAAGCGGCGGCTTTTTTTGAGGAAAAAGGCTGCCCGGTCACCATTCTGCCCACTCCCCAGGGCGGTCAAAGCCTGGAATGAAAGCCCGGACGAACCATCGGCCTCTTCCATATCACCTGCTGATCCAAGGTCATAACTCCTATCTGATCCATCAAAATGTATAATAGTAGAAACGGTAAATCCGTTTCAACTATTTTTATTCGTAGGAGAGGAATCCATGAAATCCGACAACATCCATCCAGGAGTACCTGGCGGAAATGCCTGAAGAACGCCGGGAAGCGATCAAAAAAGTCCGTCAAACCATCTTAAAACACCTGCCTGAAGGGTACGAAGAAGCCATCAACTACGGCATGATCACCTACCAGGTGCCTCTGGCGGTTTATCCGGACACCTACAACAAAAAACCGCTTATGTATGCAGCCCTGGCCAATCAGAAGAACCACATGGCTGTTTACCTGACAGGGATCTACATGGATGAAAATCTATATCAGGATTTTGAGAAAAAATACCGGGAAACCGGCAAACGCTACGATGTCGGCAAATCCTGCGTCCGCTTCCGGAAGCTGGAGGATCTGCCCCTGGATCTGATCGGCGAAAGTATTGGAGCCATCTCGATGGAGGAATTTATCGAGCGCACCAAAGGCCTCTCCGCCCGCAAAGCCAAAAAGAACTGATCTTCTCACTTATTTAGGGAATATTCTATGATCAGCATTCACAACCTGTCAGATTTCTATGCCCGCAACCTTGAGATCATTAAAATGCAAACGGAAGGGTTGACCCACCTGGAAAGCCTGATCCAGCTGCCATTCCGGAGCAACTGCCTCAACTGGGTGGTCGGCCATTTGGTGGCCAACCGCTGTAATATCCTGGCCCTGCTGGGCGCAGATGATCTGCGGCCGCAAGTTGATCTTGATCATTATGAGAGGGAATCCGATCCTGTCCTGGGTGAAGGTGAAGGTGTCCTGCCCCTCGAGGAACTACTCATGCACCTGGAAGAGTCCCAGACCCGCCTGGCGGCTGCCCTTGAAAAGGAAAGTGAAGAATCCCTCCAGCGTCTGGCCCCATACCGCGACAGGCCGGAGAGGGAGATCGGCTACTGGCTGCTCTTTTTATACTTCCATGATTCCTATCATGTGGGCCAAACCGAGATCCTGCGCCAGGCAGCTGGAAAAGATGACAAGATCATCTAATATCCTTAAAACAAGAAACGGTTTCCAAAAAGGAAACCGTTTCTTTTATTTGACTATCTGAACTAGGCTATATCCAGGGAGGGTTTCTTGGTCTGAGATCCTGCCGCAGCAGCAGCGATCTGGCCGCCCATCACACTATCCATCGGGTAGACAATCACCATGGCACTTTCTTCCTTGGAGATTTCCAGCAGGGCCTGGAGCTGGCGCAGCTGCATGGATCCTTCCTCACCAGATAATATATTGGAGGCTTGCGCCAGAGAGTTGGCGACTTTAAGTTCGGCATTAGCCTGGATCTGTTTGGCTTTGGCGGAGCGTTCTGCCCGGGCGATCACGGCCAGCTCTTCTATCAGGCTTGGCGGGGTGCCCACATCAGTGATGCGCACAGCGCGAACGTTAATACCGTAATCAGAGGCGGCCGCATCAATGATCTTTTTCAGATCTGTAGCAATCCGCTCAGTTTCACTCAGCAGCGGGCGCAGGTCATTGCCGCCGATGGTGCTTTTGAGCGCTTCCATCGAGGCCCATTCCGTTGTCTTCCAGTAATCCTGGACTGCGATAGCAGCTTTTTCAGGATTTTCAACTTCAAGCTCGATCGCTGCTGTGACGTCGATGGGAATATTATCCTTGGTCAGGGTTTTGGTGGCTTTCACTTCATAGGTCTGGATGCGGACATCCAGGATGCGGGCCACGGAGTAGATAAAGGGCGGGATGATGAAACAGGCCGGGACCCTTGGTGCCTACCGATTTACCCAGGCGCAAAAGCACCAATCGTTCCCACTGCGGCAGGATGTAAAACATCCCGGCGATGATATTTGCCAGCCACAGCAATACCAAAGAGATGATCCCCCCGTAGATAAACTGGCTGGGATTTCCTCCTCTTACAGCGCGGACAAAAAAGCCCAGGGCAAAGATCAGCCACAGCGGAACCAACACCAGCAGGCGGATAAAATTCCTGATGAAGGCCTGGACAGGATTTTTGAGGATAGACATGTATTTCTCCTTTCTATATGAACCTTCTTAGTAAAAGTTCAGGTCAGGCTTATTTTTGACAGGCTGCGTCAATACCTGTTAGGGATATTGTAATGGAGAATAGGGAGGATGGGATTCCAGGTGCAGCGGGAGTTACACCAGGAGAGCCAGGATTATTTTTGTTCATATTCCCATGAACTGCAAATCCGATAAGTTGACCATATTACTATACGGAGAAAACTTCGTAAAAGTTGCAAAAAAATATCCCCTCCTTTTCTGACGGAGAGGATATTTTTGTTCGAAATCCGTTTTTACTTGATGAATTTGATACTGAGCGGATAGTGAGTTTCCTGATCATTCAGGTAGCGGATAGTATTGGCAGCTCCTTGATAAAAGACAAAAAAGCCGATCAGGATCATGGGTAAAACACTGACCAGGGCCAGGGTGCTCATCAAGGCCACATTTCCGGTTCCCTGCTCAAGCAGGATCAGGGCTGCCGGCAGTCCAACCACCAGGCATAATACGCCTGTGAACAGAGCCAGCGTGATGCTGATCTGGAAATTCAGCACCTGGCGGCCATGGGTATCGGCCTGATAGCTGCGGTTTTTCAGCCAGGTCCACATCAACAGCGGGACCAAAACAATGCAAAACATGCTGCTCAGGTGCAGAGCCGCCACCCAGATGCGCTCATTTTCCAGGTCATTTTTTCCCAGGTCGAATTCCAGCACATTGCTTAAACTGTTGCGGGTGAAAGCCCGCGGTTCAACCTCACCGCTTTCGATGCGCTGGATCGTGCGGGGGGTTACCTCGCAGAATTCCGCCAGCTGCTCCTGGGTGAATCCTTTCTCATTTCGTAATTCTGATACTTTTTGTCCAAGATCTGGTTGTTTCATGTTGTGCTCCTTCTAACTAGATTTTCCCCCATTCTATAAAATCCAGCCAGAATGACCATGTCGTGTTAACGACATTTGGGCGACACTTCATTTTACGACTGAAAATATATTTAACTACGGCTCCGGAGTGCAAGAAAAAATATATCCTGGAAAGCGGCAGTTCGGTGCCAGATGATTAAATGGAGCATTGATCGCATCCTGGTAGCCCCCCTCATAGACATCCAGACAGAGCTCTAGCACAGAGTCAGATACAAAATGTCCAACTGCCCGGTAACCAATCTTGCCTTCATTGACAACAGGTTCTGGAAAGAATGTTGTGATGGTATAGTCCACGTTGGTGGTTCCTAGATAAAGATCATCAGTTAATACAATCTCACCGAAACCCAGATAGCGTTCCTCGAGTTTATATTCACCTTCCGGGACCAGCGTAGCCCCTGGCGGGGGACGATAATCTGGATCCCGCTTGACGAAGAAATTGCTCTCCGTATAAAAATTCATGAGAATTTCATCATGTTTTCAACTGAATACATGTCCAGTTTAAGGGACTGATAGGCCTGCCAATTATCTCCCAGGTAACTCCTCAGATCCGATCCTGAACAGGTCCAGTCTTGTGTAGGTTGTACTGCGAGGTCTGATTTCATCTCCCCCATCTTTTTCCGGCTCTTCTTCTGCAAACCCGGGAAAATTGGCAAGAATTGGATAAAACATATCGTATACTCCGCTGGGCAGAATACAGGAGGCAGTGATAAAAAACAGAAAAACGATCAGCAAGAGCTTCTTTGAGAGTTTCATTGTTATCTCCAGAGTGACATTTCACTTTTTCCAATTGATTTCGGTTATTTTACACTATTAACTTGACGAGGAAAATAACAATTCGATAGGATAATTGTCATTATAGGAGTTATATTGACGATCTTTCCAAAGCTGGAAACCCGATTTGGATCATCAGTAGAATGAACAAATCACAGATTTAACGCTGAATACAACCACTTTCTCCCTGCGGAAATTGTTTTTTATTTTTAGGGGATAGTTATTAGGGCCCAGATATAAAACCTATACACCCGGGATCACCGGCATTGCAGCCAATCCCGCCGCTGAGAACATTATCTTCCAGGGTCTGCCTCCCAAGGCACATTACCCTGAAGAGTTTTTGGGCAGGCTCCCGTAGAGGGACCGCATATCCCCGGGCAGGCAAGGCCTTCATAGATCATGGTCAGCGAGGCCGTACCGCTCATTGAACAGGAACCTGAATTATAATTGCCGCTGCTGATCGTGCTCCTGATCGTTATTTTGCATTGATTTGGGTATCATCATTCAATATATAAAAGAACTCGCCGCTCACCCCTCCCCCAGCGCTTGGATAGGTCAACGAGGTTGAAATCGATTCCGCGTCCCCATGGCCCACGGCTGGTGATAAAGAAACAGTTCCACCGCTGTCGTTTTTGGGGATGGATTGATATTCCTGATCACAAGCATCCACGGCATCTTCCAGGCAGACCCCAGCTATCGCCTGGTTTTGTAAACAACTTTTATATCTTGTAGATGCAGCCACCTGGCAATTCCGATTCTCTTCAACCAGGCTGGGATAAACGACATCATCCCAATAAGCATTCACCCAGCCAGTATCTGCAGAACAATCGTCCTCTTCTTTTTTATCCTCTTGAGTAGCCGTGACTTCTTCCTGGATTTCTTCCGCACACAGATCCACACCGGCAGCTTGGGCAATTTGGATTTGTCCCATCAACAACCGTTCCACACCTTGATACACCACCTGTTTGAGATGCTGCCGTCCTACAGATTTTGCAACTTGTTTTACAAGATTCTTAAATACCCCACCGCTCAGTGAACCACCACTGATAACAATTTTTAAAGTCTCCGGACCTACCTGCCTTAAGAAGTTGCGGCCAAGAGGACCTATCCGGTGCCAAAAGTTGGCAGATCCTCTTTTAATGGAATGCCACATTTTTGTCAGGGGTTTACGCCTGTCCCCCCGGAGTTTCCGCAACAGGGAGATGCGGTTGGTAAGCTTTGTCCTCATCTGCTCGCAGTGTGACTGGATTTTTTTCACTTCACAATCATCACCCTCCGCGGTATAGCGAGAAACCAGAAGGCGGCAGTTGGCGTCCAGATCATTACGCTCCATTTTGGAAGCATGGATCATACGGTTTATGATGTTTTCAGCTGCTGTCGCAGGAGATCGATTATTGTCTAAAGCGAACAATCCGCCAGGAGAAGCAGCAAAATCCAGCTCCAATTCTTCCAGCAGCAAAGCATCACTGAGATACATTAATGCGGCAGCGTCTTCCAGGGTTCGATCATCAGAATTTTCAGCCTGCCCGGGATAAATCGGTATTAAACTGGTGATAAATACCATCAACAAAACAAATGATTTAGTCTTCATCGCATGATTCCTCTGGAAAATAGGTCCTATTCATTGATAAGCCCCAGGGCTTCGATATACCTGAGTTCATCATTAACAAACCCAAAACTGAGAGCATTGGCATAATAAATCACACCATCTTTCAAGAATTCCTTTTCTAGTGGGATCTCAACATAAGAATCGATCCCCGCTGCCGCCACCACCTCATCCAGGCTCATAAAAGCCTCAAACTGCTCCGGGTAATACGGTAGAGGCGCCAATGTCCCGAGATCGTCCATCGCGATCGGATCTTCCGCGATCAGCTTTCCGTTGATAAAGGTCAGTGCTACTGCCTGGGAATAATATTCCCAGGTCTCCAGACGTACCAACTCTATCCCGCCATCAAGGGTCTCCTCTTCGTAGAACAGGATAGTAAAAGCTTCCGGGTACCCGCGACTGAAGAGCTGCGTTTCCTGTTCCGGGCTGAGGGTATAAGGATCTTCCAGCTGCAGGGCAAATTCAAGCACCTCAATCACCTTGGGAGATTGCTTGTAATCCTGCCAACCCGCATACAGGATTATTCCCAACACCAGGATAGCGACGAGTACCAGGCAGCCGCAGCCAGCCCCAATTACAACCCAGACCTTTTTTTTCTTTGTTTTTTCTGATGAAGATGTCGTTTCTGCCATTAATCTCACATTCTCCTTAACAACAAAAATCCTCCCTGAAAATCGGAAATTTACAAATATATTTTGACATAGATAGAATCAGCAATAAAGATGAAAAAAATCACTTTCTTGTTTGAGCAATTCTTTGCTACTAGAGAAAGTACCGCTCAATCAACATGATAAAATAGCCCCATGGACCTATTTGACCACGCCATGGATGAGGACCTTAAGAAAAAAGCCCCTCTGGCTGCCCGCTTGCGTCCCCGCACCCTGGACGAATTTGTCGGCCAGGAAGAGATCGTCGGTGAGGGAAAACTGCTCTACCGGGCAATCATGGCCGACCGCCTGTTTTCTTCACTGCTCTTCTGGGGTCCTCCCGGGACCGGGAAGACCACCCTGGCCATGGTGATCGCCAACCATACAAAATCCCATTTCACCAGCCTCTCAGCAGTCATGGCCGGCAAAGCCGACCTGCGCCAGGTCATAGCCCAGGCAGGTGACCGGAGAAAAATGTACCAGGAACAGACCATCCTGTTCGTGGATGAGGTCCATCGCTGGAACAAAGCCCAGCAGGACGGGCTTTTGCCTTACGTTGAAAACGGCACCATCACCCTGATCGGCGCTACCACCGAAAATCCCTACTTTGAAGTTAATCGGGCCCTGGTATCCAGATCGCGGATCTTCCAGATGAAAGCCCTCACTGATGACAATACCCGGACCCTGATCCAGAGAGCCCTGAAAGACAAAGAACGTGGATATGGGAATTTAAAAATCGACCTGGCAGAAGACGCGGAAGCTCACCTGGTACGGGTCGCCGGCGGTGATGGGCGAAATGCCCTTAATGCCCTGGAGCTGGCGGTAGAATCCACCCAGCCGGATGCAAAAGGGGTCATCCAGATCACCCTCGATGTGGCTCAGGATTCGATCCAGCGCCGGGCGGTATTATATGACAAGGATGGCGACGCGCATTATGACACCATCTCTGCTTTCATCAAGGCCATCCGCGGCTCTGATCCTGACGCCGCATTATATTGGCTGGCCAAGATGCTTTATGCCGGAGAGGATCCGCGTTTTATCCTGCGGCGCCTGATCATTTCCGCCGGGGAGGATGTCGGCCTGGCTGATCCCATGGGGTTGGTAGTTGTCAACGCTGCCGCCCAGGCATTCGATTATATCGGCCTGCCAGAAGGCATCTATCCCATCGTGGAAGCCGTCCTGTATCTGGCTACCGCCCCAAAGTCCAACTCAGCTGGAGCATATTTTAAAGCGTATGATGTGATCGAAAAATCCGGCCGGACCGGGGTGCCTGATCACCTCAAGGATGCCAGCCGGGACGGGAAAGCCCTGGGCCACGGCCAAGGATATAAATACCCCCATGCCCACCCGGACCATTTTTTGCCTCAGCAGTACCTTCCAGACTCCCTTCTGGGTACTTATTTCTACAAACCATCCACCCAGGGATATGAACCTGAAATTCAGGACCGTTTATCTCTCTGGCGTGAAGCCCAGCGCAAAGCTCTCAATATCAAATCCACAGAGGAAATTCCTGAACTGACTGAAAAAGAGATCCAATCCATTAAAACCCGCCACAAAAAAGGCTGATATTTATGTCCCCTACTCCCCCTCCCTTTCCTGAATATAAGATTGCCTTGCTTGGATTTGGCAACGTCGGCCAGGCTCTGGCTGAACTGCTGTTGGAGAAAAAAGATGATCTGATCGATAAACCCGGGATCAGTTTCCGGGTGGTGGGAATAGGATCCGGAACCCATGGGTTTGCGATCGATCCCCGGGGTTTGCCGCTCCAGGATCTGCTGGATGCCTACCGGGGGGGCACATCCCTGGATGAATTTTCATCCATCTCCATTTCAGACAGCGCTTCGTTTATAGAAAAATGCGGAGCAGATGCCCTGATCGAAACCACACCGGTGAATTATAAAACCGGTGAACCCGCGCTAAGTTATCTGCGCCAGGCCCTGGAGATGGGGAAACACGCCATCACTGCCAATAAAGGGCCCGTCGTGCACGGATATCGTGAATTAAATAAACTGGCGAAGAGATATCGGGTGTCTTTCCTGTTTGAATCTGCTGTGATGGATGGAGCACCGGTTTTCAGCATTGCCCGCAGCGGTTTACCTGGCGCCAGGGTGACTGGTTTTTCGGGAATCTTGAACTCCACGACTAACTTGATCCTTACCAGGATGGAAGAGGGAGAGACCCAGGAAGAAGCCATCAACTATGCCCAATCGATTGGCATCGCGGAATCCGATCCCAGTGGAGATGTAGATGGATGGGATGCAGCAGTAAAAGTTGCCGCACTGGTAACAGTTTTAATGGATATCCCTTTCCTACCGGAACAGGTTCAGCGCACCGGTATCCGTGGTTTAACGCCTGATTTGATCCAGGAAGCAAAGGACAACGGAAAACGATGGAAATTAGTCTGTGATGTTCGACTTGACCCAGACTCCACTCACGGTGTTGAAGCTGCTGTAGAACCCAAGTTGATTTCCCCCGATTCTCATTTATATCATGTCGATGGCACTTCTGCTATTCTGGAAATCTCAAGTGATGTGCTGGGAAAACTTTCCCTGATCGAAGAGAATCCCTCTCCCCGCACAACAGCATATGGGATATTGGCGGATCTCTTGAATGCCCTGCAGTGAACTGGATCTCCGGTTCTCCCCCTTGTGGTCCCGTTCCGCCTGACAGCGAAAGCTCTTATTGGGGTTGATTCTCGATTTCAATCACTTTACCAACGCCTACCTGGATAAAGTCCTCTCCAAAAGCTTCTCTGAACTTGCCGATAGCCGGATCTCCTGTACAGTGGCAGGGAGCAGCGTATTTTACACCGATACGATTGAACTCCTGAATGATTTTGTTCACCTGATAGTCGCTGGTACTGCCCAGATGAAAACCACCCAGAACCAGGTAGATATCTTCCTTAAATTCCTGCTTTGCTTTTAGCACAATCTTTTCGATACCGGGGTGGGCACAGCCGGTTATCACAACAAGCCCTTTTGTGGTGTCTATCACCAGCGCCTGTTCCGGCGGTGGACCCTGCAACTCTCCAATTGTATAGATGCGTTTTATGATCTGCATTCCCGGAGAGACCTCCACGATCTTTACCTGACGGCTGAAATAATCTTTAAACGAAGTGGAGAATGATGGCGGCAGATAAACTACCGGATCCGCGCCAGCCGATACCAAAGCTTGCAGGCCGCCAGTATGGTCATTATGTTCATGGGATAGAACCACATTCTGGATCTGGGCAGGCTTGATATCAAGGTCAGCCATATTCCTGAGCAGCATATTTCCATCCCCACCGGTATCAAATAGCAGATTCTGATCTCCATAGGTAACCAGAGCAGAAAAACCCCAGGCTGTTTCCATCCCGGCTTTAAATGGATAGTTATCAAATACAAGAGTAATTCTGATCATATCCTGACTCCCGGTTTGTTGAGTTTCCGTGGCTTTTTGTTCACCTTCTGTTCCTGTGAGGGTTTCGGTTGGAAGTAATTCTGTAGGCAGGGCCGATGGTAGTACTTGAGCAGGTGGATTATCAGTGTTCACTTTTGTGAGAGGGTTCTCAGCTTTTAACAGGGGGGAACCGCAGGAAGTTAAAAGGAGCAGGGCAAATATCAATATTCCGGAATAGCTATGTTTCCGATTTGCCATCATAAATATTTCCTCTCTGTCCTTTTTATTATACATTCCCTGGGTGTCGGTTTTAAAAGATAGTTCCCTGGTAGCAGGGCTTTTCCTGGTCGGGAAGAAGATTTACCTTACAGGGCTGTAATATTCCTTGGTTAGCTGTTATTTCAGCGTGGTGTTTGAGTATAATGAGAATACTTTTCCATCCAAGCAATTCATCAAATCATCCTCTTGGAACGAGTTATGCGCTCACCGTCCACTCTTAATGGACCTCCGGGAGAGAAATATGCAGGTCTCTCTCCCAAAATAAGATCGATATTCTTCAGTGTGCCTTTTTTGATCAGCCTGAATAGTTTGATCCTGGGTGGATTTATTTCATATTTACTGCTTAACTTTCAGCCAGAACCCATCCCTGTACTGGCCGCCGTGCCGCACACCTCTTCCGCTCTGACCAGCAGGAAGACCACTACCCCCACACCTGAACCTTCCAGGACCCCGTTTTTGTACCTGGTACCAACTTCAACACCAACTGCCACTCCTGTTCCCACCAGCACGCCGGCCCCCACGCTCGCTCTACCGGAAGAGGCAAGGGTTTACGGCATTTCTGGCCACCGCCAATCCATGCCGCTCAGCTGTGAATCTCGCTCAGCTGTTGACTGGGCAGCGTTTTTTGGTGAGACCATTGATGAATATGCATTTCATAACGGTCTCCCTGTCCATGACAATCCGAATAAGGGTTTTGTTGGCAGCGTTTACGGCAGCTGGGGCCAAACTCCTCCCAAACCATATGGTGTTCACGCAAAACCTGTCGCTCAAAGGCTCCGGGAATATGGATTAAATGCCAAATATGTATTTGATATGAGCCTGGATGAGTTAAAATCGGAAATTGCCGCAGGAAGGCCAGTCATGATCTGGGTTGTTGGTCATGTGGGACTCGGGTCACCTGTAGAGTATATTGACTCAGAAGGTGATGTCAGTATTGTGGCAAAATTCGAGCATACAGTGATCGTAATTGGTTATACAAAAAACAAGATCACAATCCTGGATGGGGCAAAAACGTATACCCGGTATAACAAAGAATTCTTAAAATCGTGGGGGGTTTTAGAGAATCAAGCTGTCATCTGGATTGACTGATCGGCCCTTATCCTAATCCCATTCTTTCAAAATCAAGCAGCTGTTTTTTGATATCAGTATTATCCTTTCCCCCGTAACCGGTTAAGCTGCCATCTGAGCCAATCACCCGGTGGCAAGGGACCACCAATGGTACATCGTTGCGTTTCTCCGCCTGTCCCACCGCCCGGGATGCTTTTGGCCGGCCAATGGCAGCCGCAACCTGCCCATAAGACCGGGTTTCACCGTAGGGTATGGCCAGTGTCTCCATCAAGACTGCTTTCTGAAAACCGGTATATCCGTTCCAGTCGATCGGCAGGTTGAAGGTTTGAAGGTCTCCATCAAGATAGGATTTGATCTGAGCGATGTATTTCGCTGTTTCCGGTTCGGAATATTGATAATTTCCTTCGCCATAAGCCTGGTTCAAGGATAAAAAAGCTTCTTTATTCTTTTGGAACATGCGCAGACGCTTTAATCCCTGCGGGGACACAGCCACCCCGACTAAGCCCAGCATATTGGTATGCAGTACATTCAGATAAATTGGAGTGGTCATAATAATACCTCCAGGCCTTAGAAACATTTCTCAATCAGTATACCACCCTCAAAAGAGCTAAAAATCGTATGGTAAGCGTAGGGAAAGCGTCAGGTTACCGTCAAGCAGAGAGGATTCCAAAATGCTAAACTACTATGAGAAAGGAAATTTTCTCTTCTTCTCCTCCTTAGAGAGAGTCGGGTATGGCGCACCCGGCTCTCCGTTATTTTAAGGGGGAGTAATTTTTTTGTTCTCCAGCTTAAATTCCCCTCGACCTACCAATTGTTTTCCTGACCCTGCCTCTAATGAAGGGGAAGGATCCAGATTCACTCCCCATTCTACCCTCTTCAGCCTGAAAGGATTAGGCCCCAAAATCTAAAATTGATCAGGTATTCTTCACTCCATTCAGAGTGACATCTAATCAGCATTCCTTCAGAGCATCGCCAGCTGAAGCCAGCCTCAAGACTTTGGCCGGGCAAACCAAATTTTTAAGGTTAAACCATCCAATTTTCTCCCCTCGCAGCGGAAATCAGAGTAATCAAGCGTATAATAGGGTTATCCAAACAGCAGGTAACTTTATACGTAAAGCCTATGTCTTTTGCTCACCTCCACGTTCATACCGAATATTCTATCCTGGATGGTTTTTCCAACATTAAAGCCCTGGTTCAAAGGGCCAAAGAATCTGGATATGCCAGCCCTGGCAATCACTGATCACGGAACAATGTTTGGCGTGGTGGATTTTTACCACGCGGCCATAAATGTCGGGATCAAACCCATCATCGGCCTGGAAGGTTATATGGCGGCCAGGGGCATGAAAGACCGCGACCCCCAATTTGACAAACGCTCTTCTCATCTGCTCTTACTGGCCGAAAATCAAGTGGGGTACAAGAACCTGCTTAAGATAGCCTCTGCAGCCCAGATGGAAGGTTTTTATTATTTCCCTCGTATTGACCATGATTTTTTGGCTTCCCACTCGGAAGGGCTCATAGCCACCTCGGGCTGTATGGCCGGCGAGATCCCCAGAGCCATCAATCAGGGGCGGCTGGATGACGCCAAGAGCAAGCTGGATTGGTATTACGACGTTTTTGGTCCGGATAACTTCTTCCTGGAACTCCAGTCACATGATATCCCTGAACTGGAAAAGATAAATAAGGCCCTGGTGGAAATGGGTCCGCACTACAACGCAAAGTTCATTGCCACCAATGATGTCCACTACATCAATCCGGCAGACTCCGTTCTCCAGGATGTCCTATTGGCTATCCAAACCGGAAAGATCCTCAGCGATCCAAAGCGCATGCGCATGACTGACGAATCCTATTACCTGCGAACACCCACGGAGATGCAGTCCATATTCGCCGGGGTGCCAGGTGCCATTGAAAATACACTCTTGATAGCTGAACGCTGCAACGTGGATCTGGGATTCAAGGAATATCACCTGCCCAACTTCCCGGTCCCGGATGGAAAAACAGCCGATGGCTACCTTCGAGAGCTGTGTGAGAAAGGTTTACATAAACGCTATCAAAGTCACTCAAGTGACCCAGAAATTGTCGAACGTCTGAATTATGAGCTCGGTATCATCAATTCAATGGGATTTGACGCCTACTTCCTGATCGTCTGGGATTTAATCGAATACGCCAAGAAGAACGACATTTGGTACAACGCCCGGGGTTCAGCCGCCGGTTCAATCGTATCCTACTGCCTGGAAATCACGCCCATAAATCCCCTTGAACACAACCTGATCTTCGAACGATTCCTGAATCCAGATCGGGTTTCCATGCCGGATATCGATCTGGATTTCCCTGATGACCGGCGGGCCGAGATGATGCACTACTGTGCTGAAAAGTACGGCCATGATAAGGTGGCTCAGATCATCACCTTTGGTACCATGAAAGCCAGGGCTGCTATCCGCGATGTTGGACGGGTCATGGACATCCCCCTCCAGGAAGTAGATCGCGTCGCCAAAGCCATCCCCAATATGCCGCCCATGAGCATCCAGGAAGCGCTGGATAATTCTCCTGATTTTAAACAGCTCTATAAAGATGCCCCTTACCTGCATACCCTGATCGATACCGCCAAGGGTGTGGAAGGGACAGTCCGCAATGCCGGCACCCATGCCGCTGGCGTGGTTGTCACTGACCGGCCGGTGGAAGAATACGCTCCCCTGCACCGGCCAACCGGCAATATCGGCGACAGCCCGATCAATACAGTCACTCAATACGAAATGTCAGTGGTTGATAAACTGGGATTGTTAAAGATCGATTTCCTGGGTCTTTCTACCCTGACCATCATGGCCCAGGCCTGTAAACTGATCGAAGAACGGCATGGCGTGAAGCTGACATTAAATAACATTCCCTATGACGATCCTGAAACTTATGAGCTGATCGGCCGGGGAGAAACAATCGGACTTTTCCAGGTTGAAAGTTCCGGCATGCGCCGCTATCTAAAAGAGATGAAACCCAGCCGCCTGGAGCATATGATCGCCATGGTGGCACTTTATCGACCCGGGCCGATGGACTTCATTCCCGACTATATTGACCGCATGCACAATCGCCAGGAGATCAGCTACCGCCATGAGGGTTTGATCCCCATCTACGAAGAAACCTTTGGTATCCCTGTTTACCAGGAACAGATCATGCTCAGCGCGGTGGCCATCGCGGGTTATACACCCTCAGAATCAGACAGCCTGCGCAAAGCAGTGGCCAAGAAAAAAGTTGAGGACATTAAGAAACACAGGAAAAAATTCATCAGCGGCGCCGTTGAGCGGGGAGTTGAACAGGGAACAGCAGAAGATATTTTCACTGATTGGGAAAATTTTGCCCGCTATGGTTTCAACAAAGCCCATGCCGCAGATTATGGATTGATCTCGGTCCAGACTGGCTACCTGAAAGCCCACTACCCGGTTGAGTATATGACTGCCCTGCTGACCGTATACCAGAACAATACTGACAAGGTCACGCTCTACGCCTCCGAGTCCAGAAATATGGGCATTGAAATACTTGCTCCCAATGTCAATTTCAGCTGCTGGGGTTTCACAATTGAGGACAGCCCTTCAAATGATAGCTGCATCAGGTTTGGGTTGGGTGCGATTAAGAACGTTGGTGAAGGTCCGGTTGAAGAGATCATTCACGGCAGGGGCGAGCAAAAATTTAAGGACATTAACGATTTCCTGCGGCGGGTGGATCTGAGGAAAGTTGGAAAAAGAGCCCTGGAATCCTTGATCCAGGTGGGCGCACTGGATGAACTTGGCGGCCGCCCTGCCCTGCTTGAGTCCATGGACAGGATCCTGGCCATCAGCTCATCCAATTTCCAGGCTGCGGACGCCGGCCAGATCTCCATGTTCGGGGATGGCACAGGCCTGGCAGAAGCTATTATCCTTCCAGAAGCAAAAACAGCCATCAATCGTCGGGCCCAATTGGATTGGGAACGAGAGTTGATCGGCCTTTATGTCTCTGACCACCCGCTCAGCACTGTGATGGACAGTCTCGAGCAGCATGTGACTCACTTTGCCCAGGATCTCAACGAAGCCAAAGACCAGGAAAGGGTCAGCGTCGCTGGCATTGTCACCAAGATCCGGCAGCATCAGACCAAAAACGGCAAAGCGATGGCCTTCGCGACTATTGAGGACGTTCAGGGTATGATCGATCTAGTGGTCTTCCCCAACACCTGGCAGAAATACAGTGATCTGATCCGTTTTGACGAGATCATCTATGTCAGAGGAAAAGCGGATGCCAACAGCGGTGGTACGAAGGTATTGGTTGACCAGGTATCGACCCATATCACCCAGGTCGAACCCCTTGCTGAACAACCACATCCAACCCGGGCACCTGTTATCAACAAAACACCCCCAGAAACCAGATCAGCGCCGATTGAAACTCAATCGCCACCACAGGCAGAAGGGCCTCCAGTTGACGACACTATGATCTATGAACCAGTTCCAGAAGCGGAGTTCCCGCCCATGCCGGATTTCCCTCCACCGGACTTTGGGGAATCAGCACCGAGTGCTCCTCACAATTGATCAGCCAAAAAGTCAATCGGCTGATATTCCGGAAGAGATAGCCATTGAAGAACCGGAGCCGGTTGTCCCCCTGCCGGAGCGAGTTGGGGCAATCACTCTCGATGAGGATTCAACATACCTGATCACAATTATTCTGAAGAACAGGGGAGATCTGATGCGGGATAAACTCAGGCTGCGCCAGGTATACGGCACATTGATCAGTTATCCCGGAAACGACCGGTTTGCATTCCAGATCATCGAGAAGGACCGGGCCCATCTGCTGGAATTCCCCAATGCTTCAACAAAGATCAGCAAGAACCTGATCAACCAGCTCAGGGACATGCTTGGCCGGGAGAATGTGCAGGTTGAGAAGTATTTGTTGTAGGGATACATCCCGCGATTAAAATTGTGCCTCCTGAAATAAAACGTCGACCAGGTCGGCGTTTTATTATCCCACACATTTATAAAATTTTCACTTCTATTCTCTATCTGAATATGGATTCTTCCCCTTCACTATGTTCAGGGTCAGAATGACAAATGGAAGGGACATTCATTTTATTAATAAAAACACAGATGATTAATTGCTGTCATCCTGAGCGCCAGCGAAGGATCCATATGGCCTTCCCAGAACATTCCCTTCGCCTTTTCCAGGCCAGGTCCTAAATATGAATTTGAATATAAATTCTTCCCTTTCACTTCGTTTAAGGTCAAAATTATAAAGGATTGTATAGATATCACTTCTTGCACTATTTATAATAAAGATATAGGGGGTTATATGAAACAGTACTTCACCTACATAATGTCGAGTCTTGGAGGAACCCTTTACACTGGTGTCACAAACAACATATTTAATCGAGTACTAACCCATAAACAAAGAACACGCCAACATTTGGTATTTCACTCAAGATGAAATATAACGTTACTCGTTTAGTATTATTACGGAAGTATCGAGCAATATCACTAATAGAAACCATGATCCAACCTGGTTAGATCTGGTAGAAAATTATTCTGAGGCATTGAGAAGACTGTCATTAGTTGCGAAGGATCCATTATAAGATCAGTTTTTTATTACATAAATCTAGCCATCTATAATCCCAATCTATTATCCGAATGCACCTCCTTGGATCTTAGAAAATTTGAGAATTATGCATGATCATTGCTAGATAATATCTATTACGCTGTCATTCCTTGATGAGCGAAGGATTATTAACCATGATATGCAGGTGATTTAGTTTATTCACTCATTTATTATTCATTACTAGCAGTCTTTTACTCATGCTAGATCTACTGGAATTCTGTGAGATCTATCCTTCACTTTAGTTCAGGGTCAGAATGACATATATTAAACTGGGTTAATAAAAAGCGTCCCCGAATGGGGACGCTCAGCGATAGTTAGCCTAACAATATCGGACGAAGATAATCTTCCTATTTCCACTGCCCGGGGCCGGGCTGAGCCAGCACACGAGCGATCGGCCTCAGATCCATCCACCACTGCTTTTTTGGCCGGCCATAGTCCCAATCCTCCAGCCTCTGGTAGTCTTCCATGCCTGTGAACTTGATCTTACCCCCTTCCAATCCGATAAATACGTGGCGGGGATCCTTTTCTCCGATCTCATTTAATAAGAAATCGATACTCTGGACAGCCAGGCGTACACCCTGGATACGGTCAAAGGGTGAGGGATTTCCACCTTGCTGCTGGTGGCCCAGAATAGCCTGCCGGACATCAAAGAGTTCTTTCCCTTCAACCTCAAACAAGCGCACCATAAAATCTGTTGTGTAGACTGGATGGGCGCTCTCATTGCGGATCATCAACCCCAGGCGTTTGCCCTGGTTAAATCCGGTCACCAGATGATCGACATCATCCTGAAGATCCTGGAGAGTTATACCTTCTTCATGGATATAGACCCGCTCCGCTCCGGTGGCCAAGCCGCTCATTAAGGCCAGGTAGCCGCAGTAGTTGCCCATAGTCTCTACAACAAAACAGCGTCGGGATGCGACAGCAGACTGTTTGATCTGATCCACTGCCTGGATGATGCTGTTGAGGGCTGTGTCAGCCCCAATGCTCAGTTCTGACCCAGGGCGATCGTTATCGATCGTCGCAGGCAGGCACACGATCGGGATCCTGAAATTGGGGAATTCCTTCTGATGGGTGAACATCTCATTCACGCTATCATATCCGGCCTCGCCGCCGATCATCAACAAGGCATCGATCTTATGTTCTTCAATGGTCCGGGCAATGGAATAATAATCTCCATCAGCAGGCACAGTCCGGTTAGTACCGATCTCTGCTCCACCCTGGCCGACTAACCCCCTTACATCCATCCAGCTCAGTTCCTTGATATCTCCCTTAATCAGGCCGGGGAATCCATTATAGACACCCAACATGGTCTGTCCCTTGTCAGCTCCCCAGCGTACTGCTGCCCGGAGAATCGTGTTCATTCCCGGGGCTGGGCCGCCCGAGTGCATGATTGCGATCCTGTAACTCTTATCCTCTTCATTCCTGGGTTTGGGTTCTGATTGGAACATTGTTTGCAGGATGTTGTAGGCGGATTGGAATCCACTACCCCTTAGCTCGAGGACTTTGTCATATTGATTTTTAGATGCGTAATCAGCGATCTGTCTGGTGAGGTCGACACACTCCATCAAATGAGAGCTTTCTACCCGGTTGCCGCGCATGCCGATCAACTGGGGCGGCTCCTCTGGTTTGGCTTCCTGGAGTTTATGAACCGCCGCATGGCCCAGGAGAGTTCCCAGGTTGCGGTCGAAAGCAGTGGGGGATCCTCCCCGTTGATAATGGCCCAGGACTGTGATCCTGGTATCCTCGCCAATCTTTTCTTCCAGTGTCTCTTTAATTTTCTGGCTGGTGATCCGATTACCCTTTTTATCAAGGGCACCTTCAGCCACGACCACGATGGAATCCCGCCTGCCTGCCTGTCGGCCAGCCTTAAGTGCCGCGCACATCTCACCCTGCCAGGTATCAGGATCCGGAGGCACTTCCGGGATGAACAGCCAATCTGCGCCAGCTGCCAGGGCGCCCATCATGGCCAGGTAGCCGCAATTTCTACCCATCACCTCCACCACGAAGCTCCGCTGGTGGCTGGAAGCTGTACTGGTGATGATATCGATCGCTTCTGTGATGCGGTGTAATGCCGTATCGGCGCCGATGGTCATATCCGTCCCAATCATGTCGTTATCGATTGAACCGGGTAATCCGACAAATAATAAATTGGGGTGTTTTTCAACGCTCCCCTTGGGCAGGTCTTTTGATTTGACCAGTTCAGCGATCAATTCCGGCCATTCCGTCCGGAATATGGAAGCGCCAGTTAAACTGCCATCTCCGCCAATAACGATCAATCCGTCAATCCCGTTTTCAACCAGGTTCTTGGCGGCTTTTTTCCTGCCCTCTCTGGTCCGGAACTCATCACAGCGGGCGGTCCCAATAACTGTGCCTCCGCGCTGAAGAATTCCACCCACGGAATCCCAGTCCAGTTCGCGGATCATATCTCCACCCTCGACCATGCCCCGGTATCCTTCATAAATACCGTAAATTCCAATACCCAGATCCAGTGCAACTCGGACTGACGATCTTAAGGCAGCGTTCATGCCCGGTGCATCTCCGCCGCTGGTCAGTATGCCAATTTTATTCATATAGTAGTCCCTCTATCAAAAATAGTGCTAATGATCCAAACATAATTAATCAAGCATGGGAATCTTAATACCGTGTCTTTTTGCGGCTGCAATCGCTTCGGGATACCCTGCATCGGCATGACGGGCAATCCCCAATCCCGGATCTGTGGTTAACACTCTTTCCAACCGGCGGGCTGCCTCTTTGGTGCCGTCAGCAACGATCACCTGTCCCGCGTGCTGGCTGTAGCCAATACCCACACCGCCTCCGTGGTGGAAGGAAACCCAGGTTGCACCACCTACCGCATTGATCATGGCATTCAGGATCGGCCAATCGCTGACAGCGTCTGTTCCGTCACGCATGCCTTCAGTTTCACGGTTGGGAGATGCGACTGAACCGGAATCAAGGTGATCCCGACCGATCACAATCGGCGCTGAAACGATCCCATCCTTTACAAGTTGATTGAATCCCAAACCAGCTTTAACCCGTTCACCATATCCGAGCCAGCAGATCCGGGAAGGTAAACCCTGGAAGGGGATCTCATCCTTGGCCATGGTGATCCAGCGTTTGAGGTGCTGGTCCTCCGGGAACATCTCCAGGATCATTTCATCGGTGCGATAGATATCCTCAGGGTCCCCGGACAGAGCCACCCACCGGAATGGTCCTTTTCCCTCGCAGAAAAGGGGACGAATATATGCCGGCACAAAACCAGGAAAATCAAAGGCATTCTTCAAACCCTGATTAAAGGCCTGCTGGCGAATATTGTTGCCATAATCGAAGACCACTGCCCCTTGTTCTTGCATGTCCAGCATGGCTTTGACATGTTCGACCATGGAAAGAAGCGATCTTTTCCGGTATTCGTCAGGATCAGAAGCCCGTAATTCTTTCGCTTCCAGGATATTCAGATCCCATTGGCACATAGTCAAGCGGGTCATGGGCAGAAGTCTGATCTGTGACCACATCCGGGATCACACCCCGCCGGACCAGCTCCGGAAGCACTTCCGCCGTATTGCCAACCAGCCCTATGGATAGCGCCCTGCCGCTGTTTACACATTCCTCAACAAGTTCTAGCGCTTGATCCAGGTCCTCAAGCACTTTATCGACGTAACCGATCTCCAGTTTTCTTTGGGCGTGAGCCGGATCCACTTCCACGATCAACCCCACCCCTTCATTCATAGTAATCGCCAGCGGCTGAGCGCCGCTCATCTCACCTAAACCTCCGGTCAGAACGAATTTTCCCTTCAGGGAAGGCCAACCCTGCTGTTCAGCCAGTGATCCCAATGTTTCATAGGTTCCCTGTAATATTCCCTGGGTGCCGATATAGATCCAGGAACCGGCTGTCATCTGGCCGTACATCATCAAGCCCTGGGCCACGAGTTTGTCAAAATGTTCCTGGGTTGCCCAGAAAGGGACCAGGTTGGAATTAGCGATCAACACTCTTGGCGCATCTGGATGTGATTTGAACACAGCCACCGGTTTTCCAGACTGGACCAGTAAAGTCTCATCTTCTTCCAGGTTCTTTAGACTATCCAGGATAGCATCAAAGGCATCCCAACTCCGGGCAGCTCTGCCGCTGCCGCCATAAACGATCAGATTATCCGGATCGCCTGCTACCTCAGGATCCAGGTTATTCTGGATCATCCGGTAGGCAGCTTCGATCTGCCAGTTTTTACAGGTTAATGTATTTCCGCGTGGTGCACGGACTTCTCGGGGGCCGGACATGGGTCTCTCCTTAACTAATTATGCGCTTAACAGCGCCATTCATATTATATAACAAGTGTTTCCAGGATGGATCTTGATTGATTCGGACAGGTTCAGTCTCTCCCCACTTCACCAAATGAGCAGCTTTCAAGGAGCTTTCAATCCTCCGCTACCCTTCAAAAACAGGCCTGGTATGGTAAGATTTGGGCTGATGGATGAAAGATTTCACAAAACATATCAAAGGATAAATTATGAAAAACATCTGTGTTGTCGGCGTTGGTTATGTTGGGATCATCACAGCAGCTTGTTTTGCCGACCTCGGGAATAATGTAGTTGCCCTGGACATCGATGAAAATAAAATTGCCGGATTAAAAGAGGGCAAGATGCCCATTTACGAATCCGGCTTAAAAGAGCTGGTTGACCGGAATGTTTTAGCGGACCGGATCCAGTTCACCAGTTCCTATGAGGAAGGGTTAAAGGATGCAGAATTTGTATTCATCGCCGTTGGCACACCTTCCGGCGTGGATGGAGAGGCCGATCTACAGTACGTAGCCGCTTCTGCCCGCTCCATTGCAGATCATATCAAGGAAGGATTGATCATTATTAATAAGTCCACCGTGCCAGTTGGCACCGGGGATTGGGTTTCAGATATCGTTCGGGAGCAAAATCCCAATGTGGAAAATTTCTCTGTGGTCTCCTGCCCCGAGTTCCTGCGGGAAGGGTCAGCAATTAGTGATTTCATGAATCCCCACCGGATCGTTGTTGGGTCTCTTGACGAAGAAGCCGCAGATAAAGTTGCCCAACTGCACCTGCCCTTGAGGGCTCCGATCGTGGTAACAGATCTGCGGACTGCTGAAATGATCAAATATGCTTCCAATGCATTCCTGGCAACCAAGATCTCCTTTATTAATGAGATCGCCAATGTCTGTGAAGCGCTGGGCGCTGACATTATGGAAGTCTCCAATGGCATGGGGTTCGATACCCGGATCGGTCCGGCATTTTTGAACGCCGGTATCGGCTACGGCGGATCCTGCTTCCCGAAAGACGTAAAAGCCCTGGCCTACATGGCTGAACAAAGCGGCCGTGACCCCCAACTTTTACACTCCGTAATGGAAATAAACTATGACCGGCGGGTGATGGCTGTGGAACAGATCAAATCACTTCTGGAATCTGAAGATCTTACCGGCAAAGTCATCGGTTTGCTGGGCCTTTCCTTTAAACCTAATACAGATGATATGCGCGATGCTCCTTCAGTTACTATCGCCAGATTATTGAAGAATGCCGGTGCCACCGTAAAAGCCTTTGATCCTATCGCCATGGATGAAGCCGCCAAATTAATGCCTGATGTTGAGATGGCAGAAAGCGCCTATACCCTGGCCGAGGGTTGTGATCTGTTGATGGTCACCACTGAGTGGAATGAGTTCCGGCAGCTTGACCTCAAGCGCATCAAAAAAACCATGAGATCACCCAACCTCTTTGACGGCCGCAATATCTACGATCCCAAGAAAATGATTGAATATGGTTTCAAATACAGAGGTGTCGGGCGGGGATACAACGGTGGTTAACAGGCAGTAATGGAAAATAAAAACAAAACTCATCCCCCGGTGATCGATTACGAAGGTTCTGATTATCAGACCAGCTTCTGGAAAGAAGGTGGTCGTGAATATGAAGACCGCTGCGAGCAGATCGCTCTCCAAAGATTATTACCTGATGAAGGCGAATTATTAATTGAAATCGGGGCTGGCGCAGGCCGCAACACACCCCGCTATAAGGGTTATAAAAGAGTTGTATTAATTGATTATTCGCTGACCCAGGTGCAGCAGGCCCAGGCCTACCTGGGCACAAGCGACAAGTATATCTATGTGGCCGGGGATGTCTACCGGCTTCCTTTTGTCGATAATCTATTTGACGGCGCCACCATGATCCGCGTTCTGCACCACATGCAGGATCCCCTGGCAGCCCTGCGACAGATCAACCGGATATTACAGGACAGCTCCCCCTTTCTGCTCGAATATGCCAACAAACAGAATCTAAAAGCGATCTTGCGTTACTGGCTGGGAAAGCAGGAATGGAGCCCATTCACCCTGGAAGCGATCGAGTTCGAGAAATTGAACTTTGATTTCCATCCCAAAAGCATTAAGAAATATCTGGCGGAAACCGGTTTTAAACTGGAGCGTCAGCTGACAGTCTCACATTTCCGGGTCAATTTTCTCAAAAAACTGATCCCGGCCAAGATTTTGGCAGCCCTTGATTCAGTTTTTCAATATACCGGCGCTTGGTGGCAGTTATCCCCCAGTGTGTTCACCCGCAGCCTTACAGAAAAACCACGACCAGAAGCAGGTCGAGGGTGGATTCTTCCAGTGCCCCGCCTGCCACACGCCCCTTCCGGATGCTGATCCAGGAGCAGAGGCGCTGGTTTGCCCTTCCTGCAGCAAAACCTATCCCGTCGTGGATGGGATCTACGATTTCCGGAATTAAACAAAAAAGGGACGAAGTCCTGATAAGGACTTCGTCCCTTTTTTCGCTTACCAGCTTCTCAGCTGGGCGCCGATCTCCTTTTCCAGCCGTTTGACAATCTTATTCCTGATCGCCAGAACTTCTTTATCAGTCAGGGTTTTTTCCGGGTGCTGATAAACCAGGCTGTAGGCCAGGCTCTTTTTGCCCTCCCCCAGCTGCTCACCCCGGTAAACATCAAACAAACGTATATCCCGCAGTGTATTACCACCGGTCTGCTGGATTAAGGCCTGCACGTCCTGGGCGGGCACATCATCATCCACTACCAGGGCCAGATCCTCCAGAACCGGCGGATGAGCCGGGACCGGTTTTACTTGATATAGATCATCCACTTCGTTAAGCAGCGTTTTAATGTCCAGAATTGCCGCAGACAAAGGCTGACCCGGCAATTTATAGTTGCTTTTTACCTGGGGATGTACTTCACCAAGACAGCCGAGTGATTTTCCATTCAGGTCAATCCGGGCGGATTTTCCAGGATGAAAGCTTGCTACTGCCTCAGGCAGGAATTTTACACCATCGATATGCAGGTCAGCCAGCATTTCCTCGACAATCCCCTTCAGGTCATAATAATCCATCACTTCTTTCTTGTTTCCCTGCCAGGAGGGATGAGAGCGGGCACCATACATACATAAAGCCAGCTTGGGGCTTTCAGCGATATTCAGCTCCGGGTCTTCCGGGAGAAATTCAGGACCAATCTCAAACAAAGCAATTCGATCCCGGCTGCGGTAATTTTTCTCAACAACTTCAAACATGCTTGCCAGAAGATCCTGGCGCATCACTGTTCTATCCGCGCTGATGGGATTGGCCAGTTCCAGGTATTCCCTGTCGTCGCCGGCCCCTGGCGGAGTGCCTTTTCGATCCGCTTCGGGGGAAGTGATCCGATAGGTCACGATTTCCTGCATACCCAACCCGACCAGAATATCCCGGATTTTCTCTTCCAGTTCCAGATCCCGATTTCCGACTTGAGGGGGCAAACCATCTGTAAGATTGGATTCCGGGATTTTGTCATACCCGTAGATGCGGGCGATCTCTTCCATCAGATCCGCTTTACCGATCATGCCTACCCCGATATCCAGTCGATGGGGAGGTGTTTTCACTTCCAGCTGCTCACCCTTGATCGTGACCTCAAATTCAAGCCGTGAAAGCAGTTCAGCGATCTCTTTCGCGGACAATGAAATACCCAACCAGCGTTGAACATCAGCTGGATCCAGGGAGACAATGGTATCCACCTGCGGCAGGGGATATTCATCCACCAGGCCTTTGGCCACTGTCCCGCCGGTCCATTTCCTCATCCATTCCAGGCAGCGTTTGACACCGAGAGGGGCAATCTCAGGATGAACTCCGCGCTCAAACCGGTAAGCAGCCTCGGATGGCAGGCCATGGGCAGACACCGTTCTGCGCGTATTGACATAATTCCAGGACGCCCCTTCCAGCAGGATATTTTTTGTCTTGGAAGTTACCTCTGACTCAGCACCTCCCATCACACCTGCCAGAGAAAGAGGACCAGCAGTATCCGTAACCAGGACGGTGAAATCATTCAGTTTTCTTTCCACATCATCGAGGGTCTTTAACACCTCACCCTCTTTTGCCCTGCGGGTGATGATCACGGGGGGGTTGCCTTTGGCCCGATCGACCAGGACATCATAATCAAAGGCGTGCAGCGGTTCACCGATCTCCAGCATGGTGTAGTTGGTCGCATCAACAAGGGCATCGATGGGCCTTACACCGGAAAGCTTCAGACGCAGCTGGACCCAGTAAGGACTGGGCTTGATCTCCACATTTTCGATCAACCCCAGAACAAAGCGGGGGTTATCTTCCGGATCTTTGATCTCAATTGAAACTCTGCCCGTGATGGGTTCTCCTTCCATGAGGGGTTCAACTTCGGGATATTTTAATTTGGCCCCTGTGATGGCTGCAACTTCCCGGGCCACACCCAGGATATTTGCCGCCCGGGCGATATTGGGTGTGATGGCGATATCCAAAACAGCGTCACCCAGGTATTCCGCCAAAGCCATTCCCGTGGGAGCATCCTCATCAAGCAGGATAATCCCTTCATGTTCATCTGAAATACCAAGTTCCTTTTCCGAACAAGCCATGGAATAAGACTCCACACCGCGGATCTTCTTCCGCTTTAGTATAGTAGTCGCGGTCGGATCATTTTCATTGTAAGCATCAATGATCGTGGCGCCTTCCCGGGCATAAACAACTTTCAGGGGAGGATCCAGAGGACCCTTCCCTTTATACGGAAACAGGTTCGGCGCACCCGTCAATACAGTGTGCTGCTCTTTGCCGTCATCCAATTTGCACAAAACCAGCCTGTCAGCATCAGGATGGGGCAGTACTTCACTGACCGCTCCAACAACAATCTCTTCCTGACCCCAGGAATTTCCGCTGATTTTCGTTTCATGGGTTTTGCCTTCCGGCAGCGGCAGGCCGACATAGCGGATTTCTTCAACTTCCAGACCGGCCAGGGTTAATTTATATGCCAATTCTTCTATTGGCAGGGAGATCTCTACGTATTCCTTCAACCAGGATATGGGTACTTTCATAATAAATTCCTTTTAATATTCTTGCTGCTGGATGACTTGGCCTGCATTAAAATTGATCCAGGAAGCGCAGGTCATTGGCCCAGAAATTTCTAATATCCTCAATATGATGGCGCATCATGGTAATGCGTTCGGGTCCCATGCCAAATGCAAAACCGGAATAGACTTCCGGATCGAATCCGCCATTTTCCAGAACATTGGGGTGGACCATACCGCAGCCAAGGATCTCCAGCCAGCCAGCTCCCTTGCATACCGAACAACCCTCACCTTTACACAGAAAACATTCCACATCCATTTCAGCGCTGGGTTCCGTGAACGGGAAATGAGAAGCCCGGAAGCGCGTTTTGGCGTCCTGTCCGAACATCCGGCGGGCAAAATTGCTCAAGGTGCCTTTCAAATCACCAAAAGTGATCCCCTTCCCTACAGCCAGGCCTTCCACCTGGTTGAACTGGATCTCTGAGCGGGCAGTGATCTGCTCATACCGGTAGCACATACCGGGCAGAATGATCCTGATGGGGGGAGGATCAGCAGGATATTTGCCGGTATGTTCCTGCATGGCATGGATCTGACCCGGAGAGGTATGCGTCCGCAGCATTAACGGATCATCTCCCCTATCCTCCGCGCTCTTCACGAAGAAGGTGTCCTGCATGTCTCGAGCGGGGTGGTAAGGCGGGAAGTTAAGCTGCTGGAAATTAAATTGATCTGTTTCCACTTCCTGGGAGCGATAGATTTGAAAACCCATATCCCCGAATATACGGTAGATCTCTCTTAAGGTCTGGGTTGTGGGATGCAGTCCACCACTGACGGTCCGCCTGCCGGGCAGGGTAACATCGATCTTCTCTCCTGCCAGAGATTGGTTAATGCTCTGCTGTTTTAGCAGATTTTCTTTTTCCCCGTAAGCTTTTTCCAGGGCGACCTTCACCAGGTTGGCGGCTTTACCGACCAGTGGTTTTTCTTCTTTAGACAATGTTCCAAAACTCTTAAATACATCCATGAGCGCAGAACTGCGTCCCAGGTATTTCACCTGCCAGGCTTCCAGGGCGCTGATCTCATCGATCCCCTCCAGCGCATCCAGAGCTTCACCTTTAATTTGTTCCAATTTTTCTTGCATATGTCCTCCTGTACTGCCAGCCTTGCTCGTTGGATGGTTTACCTGTCCCTTAATTAAAAACACCGCCCCTCAAAGGGACGGGTTTTGCCCGTGGTACCACCCAATTTAGCCGGTTCTCGGCTCACTTGATCCAACAGCAGTTTAAATCGATCCTGCGATTGGTTCCCCTGATAACGTCGGGGCTGCGGCTCAAACTACTCGGATTTCCCTTTCCCTTGAGCTCTCGGGAGTGAACTTCACCTGGTTGACGATCTGTTATGGGGTCTCAGTCTCTGCCCCAAATTCCCTGTCAGCGGCTTCCAGCTTACTTTTCTCCGTCAGCGATTTTGTTATTTAATTTTCTTTCTTAATTACCTTCTTATTATGAATAAAAAACCCGATCTGTCAAGACCTTTCAGGATCATGTTTTCAGTTCAGGCTGGTACCTGTGATTTGATTCTCGGTTTTTTCAGAACTCTCATCAGCTGACCCAAAGACATATGATGCCAGCCGGGCAACCAGCTGCAGGAGATCGAGATCTTTGTCATTAAAATGATCTTCTGACCGTGAATTCACCACTTCCATTACGCCCAACACTTTATCTTCAAGGATTAAGGGGACAGCCATTAGACTCTGGGTGTGAAATCCGATAGATTGATCCACAGCAGAGATCCAGCGGTCATCTTTCTTGACATCGCTCACCAGGGCTGCTTTTTTGTGCAAATTTACCCAGCCTGCGATGCCTGCTCCAGCCGGGATTCGAAAATCTGTCAGTTCTTCTGACCGATCACCAACAACCGCCACGAATACCAATTCTTCATTATCTTCATCCAACAGCAGTATGGACCCATTTCCCGACTTCACAGCATCCAGGGCAATGACAAGAATATTCATCACCATATCAAGCAAGTCAGAGTGGGACGAAATTGCATGAGGATTGCCCTGCAGGTCATTCAAAGACCGGATGACCTTCCAGAGTCGGCTGTTTTGATCTCTCAAATCTTCGTTTTCATGTTTCAGATCAGTATTTTCTTCTTTCAAGGATCGTAATAATTGAGGATCCACCATAGGAAAAACTCCTTCTGCATTTCCTACCTGCTGACAAAAATTATTGGTTGAATATCAACTTTTCCTCATTATAATGCGGTTTTATGAAAATTGAGATTTCCTTCAATCCTCGGTGTGGAAGCGTTTATAATCTACACATATGAAAGTTGACCACAAATACAACAAGATTTTTATCTTACTGATAATTTCAATCATCCTGATCAGTGGATGTGGTAGAAGCGGATCTCCCGCTCCATCTGCCACACCTGTCCTGTCTACCAGGACACCATTTCCTCCTTCACCTACCCCAATACCAACGGCAGCGGTCGTGAACGGGGATTTGATCACCATGTCTGAATTCCAGGAGGAATTAGCCAGGTACAAAGCGGCTGTTAACCGCGAACTGACACCGGAAGATCAAATAATTGTTATTAATGACCTGATCAATATGACACTCCTGGCGCAGGCGGCATTTTCAGAGGGTTTTCAGATCTCTGACCTGGAGCTGGATGAGCGAATAAGCAGCCTGGATACTGATGATCAACCCCTGACAGATTGGTTGGCAGCCACCGGTTTTACTGAAGAGAGTTTCCGGGGTTACCTAAAACGGTCCATTGAAGCTGCCTGGATGAGAGATGAGATCATTAACGATGTGCCTCTGGAAATGGAACAGATCCATGCCCAGCAGATGCTCTTTTATGACTTGACTTCCGCTGAGATCACACTGGATACATTAAATAAAGGAAAGGATTTTTCTGAGCTTGCCAGCGCTCATGATCCCCAAACCAGGGGAGATCTGGGTTGGTTTCCTCAAGGTTTTTTGGTCCTCCCGGAACTGGATCCAATCCTTTTCGAACTTGAGATTGGGGAAACCAGTGATATTATAGAAACAGAAATCGGTTATCATATCATCACAGTTCATGATAAAGACCCCAACCGACCTCTTGATCCTGCCATTCGCCAACTTCTTAAAGAAAAAGCCCTGGATGATTGGCTTGAACGCCGCTGGAAACTGAGTACAATAGAGATATCCTTACCATCATAAGTTGCTCTGTGGAGTAAATTTATGTCAGATGCTTTTGAAGATTCATTTGAAGACCTGCTGGACGAACCAGAACCAGTAGAAGAGCCCGCTTTAAAACCTCGCGGGAAAAAAATCAAACCCTTCGGGTGTTTGTTGAACCTGCTATCAGGCATACTGGTGACGGGCACATTGGTGGTTGGCTTGATATTCGCCATCATCTTCATCAATCCCCAAACGATGATCAATCCGCTTCCGCCAACAACATTACCCGCCCTGGTCCACACCAACACACCCTCACCAACTCCCCGGCCTGTACTTCCTGCCACCTGGACCCCCACCAACTCACCCACACCGGAGCCAACAGAGACACCAATCCCAACAGATACACCGGCGCCGACAGATACACCTGTCCCCACTGCTGATCTGGAAAGTGGAACCACTTTCAGAATGGGGGACGGCTTCCCCAGCTACGAGGTGAACTCCAATCATCCAGATTCTGGATGCAACTGGCTGGGTGTGGCGGGTCAGGTATTTGACAGGGATGGCGCTGCAGTTCCCGGTATATTAATCGAAGCTGGCGGTTCATTGGCAGAGATAGATGTTTCAGGGCTGACCCTCTCCGGTATGGCACCAAATTATGGTGAGGGAGGTTATGAGATCACCCTCCATGACACACCATTGGCTTCAGAAAATGCTGTCTGGATCCAGCTGCTGGACCAGGCTAATTTACCTCTGACAGATAAGATCTATTTCCAGACTTTCGATAGCTGTGATTCAAATCTGGTGATGATCAATTTTGTGCAAACCGGGGAATAAGATGGTTCATTAAAGAGAATAATCAAAAGGGCGGCCTGATGAGGTCGCCCTTTTTTTTTATAGGGGAAACACACGTTCCCGGTGCTCCCGAATCAAAATGATCGCCTGGTCAATTAACCGCCGATTTTCCTCGATCTGGTGCCAGCGGCTGGCGCCGGAGGAATGGGGCAAAGGAATTATCCAATGTCCGGAAACTTCCAGTTGGGTGCCAATGATTTCCTGCAGTTTCAATTTTTTCGGGTAAAACAAGTTAATTGCCAACCGGCCAATCGGGATAATGACCCGGGGATCCACAAGTTCGATTTCCTGATCCAGAAAAGGTCGGCATAATTCCAATTCTCTGCGGCCCGGGACACGGTCGCCGCTGCCCGAAGGCTGTCTGCCGGGATAACATTTGGTTACTGAGGTCATATATTGAGTTGATCTGAACCAGTCTTCCTCGATCCCAGCTCGTCCCAGCCAATCAAAAAGGCGTTTACCACTTCCAGCATTAAAGGGGCGCCCCGCTTCCTGTTCTGTAATACCGGGTGCCTGGCCAATGGTCATGAATTTGGCTGAGCCTGATCCAGAAATTACTGCCGGGGGATAAATCTCAAATCCTTCCTCCAGGCAGGCGCGGCACTTTTTCATAGATTGATGCAAAGCCATTAAATTTTTGTCTACATTAACCATAAATTGATCTATTCTTTGAAATAATCTTATTGGGATTCAAACACTAAAGCTACGTATCACCCTGCTATGACGCGGCTAGTAGAAAATCTGCTGTATCCAATTCCAGAGAGGTGGGCCAAATAAAAGCAGACCAACCAGGATGGAGATAATTACGCTGACCAATACTGCTCCCGCGCTGATATCTTTGATTATTTTTGCTTTGGGATCATAATCCGGGCTGGCAACATCCACAGCAACCTCAATCGCTGTGTTGAATATTTCAGCAGCCCAAACCAGGCCTACTGTTAATAACAAGATCATCCATTCCAATCTGGAGAGTTTCAGAATTCCCGCCAATAAAAAAACCGCCAGTGTAAATGCTGCATGGATCCTAGCGTTTAGCTGGGTTTTCAGGACATACGCGATGCCTTCCAGGGCAATTTTAATGGCTTTGGACCTGGAACGGATAAAATCTTTGATACTCAAATTTATTAATCTTCCTCTACTTCAATATCTAAACCAAGTCTTTCCAGGATAAGAGACTGGAGCGACCACATTTCCTCTTTCTCTTGTTTATCCCCGTGATCATAACCGAGCAAATGGAGCACACCGTGGACAGTTAATAACTGTAATTCAGCCTCAACTTTATGTCCTCTGCTTTGGGCTTGCTCCTCCGCCCGGGAGAGGGAAATCACCACGTCACCCAGGTAGCGACCTTCCAGGTCTGGATCCATAAAATCGGTCGGAAAAGAAAGTACATCTGTGGGTTTATCAATACCCCTGTATGCTAAGTTCAGGTCCTGGAGCTCTTCATCATCCGTGATCCTGATCAACAGGGAGGGGGAATCCGGTACTTCAGCCTCCAGAAGTACTGCCTCTGCGGCCGAGTATATAATTTGGTCAGCAATAAGTTCCCTGAATTTTTCCTGCACTGTGATAAGTATCACTGAGATGTTTTTTCACTCCCGTAATTGAACCAGGGTGGGGTCATCAGGTGATGGTTTTTGATCGTCGACTGGCGATTCCTCCTGGTCGGGATAATCCACCCGGGCATGATAACTACCTTTTAATGTTGCTGTGAAGGAATCAATGATCACTTTTAAATCTCTCAAGGTAAGTTCGGTATTATTCAACTGACCCAGGGAAACACGCCTGTCGACCATATCCTTTATCAGTCCCCGCAAAACATCATCTGTCTCCGGGTTCTGAGATCGAACATAAGCCTCACATCCATCTGCCAGCATTACCAGGGCAGTTTCAACAGATTGAGGGCGCGGTCCGGGATAGCGGTATTTAGATTTATCGATCTGGCTTTCATCCCCATTCGCCAACTCAAGCGCCTTCCCATATTGGTAGCGGGTGATCAAAGTTCCGTGATGTTCGGGAATGAAATCGCGGATGCGGCTGGGTAAGCGATATTTCTTTGCCAGTTCAAGCCCATGATGGACATGGTCAATAATGATCTCAGCGCTGTCTTCCGGTGCCATATCGTCATGGGTGTTTAATTGATTGGGGCCCTGATTTTCAATATAGAATTGGGGATTTTTCATCTTGCCAATATCATGGTAAAGGGCACCAACCCTGGCCAGCATGCTGTTGGCTTGAATGCGCTCTGCCGCCTGTTCAGCCAAATTGGCAACCTGGAGGGTATGCTGATAGGTGCCGGGAATCTCACGCAATAATCGCTGGAGCAAAGGATGATCCGGGCGGGATAACTCCACCAGCTGTAAGGTGGTCGTCAGATCCAGCAGCGGAGCCAGGGCATATTCCAGCAGGATAGTCAATCCGGCTGAAGCAATACCATAAAAAACAGAAGCCCCGATCAAAGTTGCCAGACCGATTACATCGGTCGCCGGATCAATGATCCGGTAAGCGACCAGGATCACCGCACCCGTGACGGAAATAATGCCAGCCACAGATACATAAGCTGACAATCTCTGCGGACGCCTGAGGATCAATAACCCCATCAAGCCGCCCATACTGTAATACAGGGTTAGATCCAACGCATGAGGCATACCATAGGCAGCCAGGATTGCCAGGGGGATAGTAGTGAACAGCGCTGTCCGGCGGTCTATCAGGGCAGCGACCAGCAGTGAATAAGCCGCCATGGGGAATAGATAAGGGATCACCAAATGACCCGGAGAAACATAGCGGGATAATCCCAGGAAAATCAGGAATAGGACCAGCAGTACAATTAATTTTTTCGTATTTCTTAGAATATGTGCATGTGAAAGGAAATACAAGATGATCAAGACTGCGCATAAAACAACCACTGCCAGTGTGCCGGCTTGATTCTGCCACCCAGAGAAAGTGGTTAATAATCCTACTTCCTGTAAGGCCTCAATATCCTCCGCATGAACGATCTCACCCCGGCGGATGATAGTCTCTCCGGCAATAATGGATCGAGTCACCGGCGAAACACTCTGAATAGCTACCTGGCGGGCTGCTTCTGTCGCTTCCTCGCTGAAAACACTGTTTGGTGATACAAATGCGGAGGCCAAGACAACAACCAGATTGACCTGGTCCTCTGAGAGGGAAAGGCTTACCAGCGAAGGCAGCTGCTGGCGCGCTTCTTCCAGGTCAACTTCCCGGATAGCTGTACGCATAACTTGTTCAAGAATGACAATCGATTCCTGCTGTACAGTTTGCCAACGAACATCACTAAGCGCCAGGATCTGGTCAGCAGTATCCTGGGAAATATAAATGCCATCCAGTGCTGCCAGATCAGTATATTTCTGTTCCTGGCTGGCAAACTGGTCTTTTCTGACCGAATCAATGAATGCCAGGGCATCTTTTAGGTGATTGAGCTGCTGTCGAGCAATAGCTGAATCCTGTCGGGTATAGATCGGCTCCACCTCCTGAGCCGCTTCTTGCTGGGCTTGTTCAGTTAACACCTGGCTCTGATAAGTCACCGCAAAGGGTGACATCACATCCTGGGAGGCAACATTGCCTTCCGACACAAGCACAGTGGACAGGGCACCGGTTAAGGACCAATTGATCAACCACCAGATCCCACCCATACAAAGTATTAGGATCAGAGTTAACACAACAACTCTAATCAGGGATGGTTTAAGAGTTTTATCGTTCATAAATTTGGCAGGCTTTCATCCACTACGCTCATTAATCACAGACACTAATCCAGAAGCTCGATCTACTCCGTACCCAACAGTTCCCGGACGATCTGATTGGCTTGCTTCCCATCTGCTTTACCCCGGATCTTAGGCATTAAAACGCCCATGATCTTGCCGATTTCAGACATAGAATTGGCGCCAGATTCTTCAATGGCTTCCTGTACCAGGACTCTTAACTCTTCAGTGCTTAATTGTTGGGGGAGGAAATCACTGAGAATTTTTATCTCTGTTTGTGCTTTTTCTATCAGATCCGGCCTGTTCGCCTTTTTGGCACCCTCGATGGTTTCATGGCGGGCTTTTACTTCTTTTTGAAGTAAATTCAATACCAGATCCTCATCAATCTCTCCCCGGGCTTCCACTTCAGCGTTCTTAATAGACGCCAGGGCCATGCGCAGGGTGGTTTTTCGCTGTGTTTCTCCAGCCTTCAGTGCCTCAGTTAAGGCATCTCGTAATTGGTTTTTTATACTCATGTACTAAATTATACCCTTTTCACCCTATTAACCCATAGGGTGCTTCATTTTTCCCCCACCCAGCAAATGCATGTGGATATGGAATATTTCCTGATGGGCATCCGGTCCGCTATTGATAATTAATCTGTAGCCTGTGCCGTCAATGCCTGCTTTTTCAGCCGCAGCCTTTGCTCCTGAAAATAGTTTTCCCAGGATGATCTCATCATCCCGGTCCATTTCAGCCACAGAAGGGATATGTTTATTGGGAATCACCAACAAATGCACCGGGGCAGCAGGATTGATATCTTTAAACACAGTAATGCTCTCATCCTGATACACTATCTCACTCGGAATTTCCCTTTGGATGATTTTGCAGAACAAACAATCAGTCATATTTTCCTCCTATTCTTGAGACTGGATCTCCCCCTGGACTCCATTTTGTGCCATCCCGGTAATTTTTACACTGCTAAAAGTATTCCAAACATCCTGGCAAGCTTGCGCTTCAACCCGCAAGTAATTATCAGTCAAACCGACAGCTAGTTGTTTTTTATCATCCACCTGTTCCCAGAGAACGTCCAGTTCCGATCCAATAAAACCTCGGCGGTAACGATCTGATGAGCGGTCCAGAAGATCCCTCACCAAACCATTCCGTTTTTTTCGAAGGGGATGCGGAATTTGATCCGCATAATCAGCTGCTGGGGTTCCTTCTCGGGAAGAATAGCTAAAAACATGCCCGGCCGCAAATTCCATTTGGCGGATAAATTCCAAACTTTCCTGAAATTCCTGCTCTGTTTCACCTGGAAAACCCACCAGGATATCTGTTGTCAGGGCAATTTCAGGCACAACAGAGCGGATATTCTCCACCAGTCTGGCAAATTTGGAGGGGTTGATCGCCCGGGCCATCCTTTTTAATGTATCAGTTGAGCCTGACTGGAGGGGTAAATGCAGATGGCGGGCGACTCTCTCATCATTAAGAAGCTCGATCAACGGGGAATGAACATCCCAGGGTTCTATTGAGGATAAACGCAGCCTGGGAATATCCGTATCTGATAATACCTGCCGAACCAGATCGTGTAATTCCAGACCAGGGCTACTATCCTTCCCCCATGATCCCAATTGAACGCCCGTTAGTACAACTTCCTTAAACCCGGCGCGAACAGCAGCCTTGATTTCCTTGATTACAGTATCCGCTGATTCACTCCGGGAATCTCCCCGGGCGATAGTCGTGATGCAAAAAGCACACTGATGACGGCAGCCATCCTGGGCCTTGATAAACGCTCGGGTCCGCTGGCGGCTGCCAGGAATAGAGATCCGTTGAAGAGGTTCCTGTTCGAAATAACCCTGTTTCAAAGTTAATACATTTGCAACAAGTTGATCCTTCTCTAGATTGGAAACCACCCTGGTAACGCCAGGCAGTTCCAGGGCTTGATCGGGATAGATTTCGCTCCAACAGCCAGTAGAGATAATATTCTTCACACCACTGCGGGCAATGCGGCGTATGATCTTGCGCGAGTCCGCGGCGGCAGCGGATGTCACGGTGCAGGTGTTAACCACAGCCAAATCTGCTTCGGCCGGATCTGCAACCAGGTTGTGGCCAGCCGCAGAGAATTGCCTGGCCAGAATCTCGATCTCACTTTGATTCAAGCGGCAGCCGATCATATCAAGGTATATATTCATTTTTGGAAACCATGCTGGATCAAACCCTGGATCAAATCAGGGATTAGTCACCATTAAATTATCAAACCAGATATCAACGCCAGGGACGTCGAAGGATCCCACAATAAGGCCAATATCTCCATCAATGAAGGTGCTGTCATAGACCTCACCAATAAACTCACCGTTGACGGCGAGCGCCAATCTGGGACCATCGCAGATAGCCTGAATATGATTAGCGCTTTCCCCGGTATGAATAAAATCTGATTGATACATCTGGGGTGGATGGAGTAGTTTTTGTTCTCCACCTTCGACAATCCCTATCCCGTAAAAGCCATCACTACTGATGATCAGGAAGTAGAAATTCTCTGTATCCTGATAGCGGCACAACACGCCATAATCGTTATCATCCGGCCCACTACTCTTCCCAGCATCCACTTCGATATGAACATTCATAAAATATAGGCCGGGATTAGACCAATAATCTGCATTGGTGGCATTTACCAGGATCCTATATCGATCATTTTCATAGTCGGTCAGGCCCTCATCAGTCCTGATCCTGTCCCAACCGCTGGAAGGGTCTGAAAATCCCTCCTGAAACAACAATCCTCCCTGATTTGTAGGATACTCTCCGAATATCCTGGAAATGTCGGACATACTGCAGGCCAGGGAAGTTAATATCAAAATAATGAACGTCAGCAACAGCCAAAACCTTCTTTTCATAAAATCTCCCGCACCTCTTTACTGATAATTAGACAGCAGCCGTTCAGCCTGATCATATAAGGCTGAGTTTTCTGTATACTGCAGCGCCTGCTGCAGGTAGTAGACAGCCCGGTCAACATCATCGAATGTTGAATAATAGATCCCAAGATGAAAATGAGCTGGCGCATAAAATGGGTTCTTTTCTAACGCCTGCTGGAATAACTTTACGGCATTCAAATTGTCATCCAGGGCCAGCAGCACCTGGCCCAGCAGATCCAGGCTTAATGCATCGGAGGGATCCAATTGCACAGCTATCCGGCTTGCTGGCAGAGCGATCTCCTTTACCTGGTAGTCATAAAGCACACAGAATTCAGCCAGCTGATTGTAATAAGTTGCATTCAAAGGATCAAGGTCTACCGCCTGCTGATATTTCTCAAGCGCCAGATCCAATTCACCACCAGCAGCCAGTGATTTTCCAGCCTCAACTTTGATATCAGGATTTTCGGGCCATAATTCTTCCGCCGCTTGAAAATACTCCAGAGCCGTGAGGTGAGAACCCTGCCGCTGCCAGTACAATCCCAGGAAGAGATTTGCCAGGGGAGAGGCTTCATTCAAAGCCAATCCAGTTTCAAGAGTCTCCTGGATATCTTCCCGGGGTTCTTCCAGATGCTGGAGAGCTTCGCCGAGATATAACCAGGCTTCCTGGTAATCCTGACGAAGGGATACCGCCTTTTCGAAGGCATAGGCTGCCAAATTCCATTGATTGATGGCTGCCAGAGCCTGCCCGGCAGTGACATGCTGATAAGCAGGTTCCTCAGATATGGCACTCCTGATCGCTTCTGTGATACCAATCGCCTCAGGGAAATCTGCTCCTGCCTGATCCAGGTAAGGCAGTGCCTTGGGCGGTGTATCCGCCGCGATCAGCAAACCAAAATGGAAGATCTGTTCTGGTGTGCTGCCCTCCTCTGCTTGAGTCAGATATTGGTGCCAGACCTCGATCGCCGGGGGGATTTCACCGTTCTCCTCATGAAGAACAGCCAATAGTTCCAGGGCCCGGGCAGTTTCCTCCAGCCCTCGCCAGATCTGAGCCGCTTTTTCCGGTTCTCCAACCTCCAGGTACGCCTGTCCCAGTTTTATCTGTCCTTCAATGGAAAGATCATTTACCTGGAGCGCCTTTTCGAAAGCGCTTTTTGCCATTTGATAATCTTCACCAGTATAGGCGGCATAACCAGCACTTTCCCACAGAGCTGTCCACCAGGGATTTTCTTCAGCCAGATCGATCAGGAGATCTGCCCCTGCAGCATAGTCTTCTGCTGCGAAGGCCAGACGAACTTTTCGAGCGTTTTCGGTTACACTAATAGCAGACGGCGAGAAGCCGATCAGAGAACCAATCAAGATCAACAGTACAAACCGAAGTGCGATTTTCAGGCGATCATTCATACCTGAGATTATATTGTATTTGTTTCTGAAATGAAACAGCGGGGACAGGTGTCAGTGAAAAAGGTATAATCAAATAAATCCCAATAATTTCATGATACTAAGGAGCCAAATTGGATTTTGGATTATCAGAAGAGCATCAAATGGTGCAGCGGATGGTCCGGGATTTTGCAGCCAAGGAAGTCCTGCCTACTATTCAAGAGCAGGATCGAACCGGCGGTATGGCGCCATTCGTTATTCCGCGCATGGCCGATTTGGGAATACTGGGCATTACAATCCCGGTAAAATATGGCGGCCAGGGTATGGATTATATCTCTCTGGGGTTGGTCAGTGAAGAACTGGAGGCTATTGATACATCTTTGCGGGTATTGATTTCAGTCCATAACGGATTGACCTGTTTAACCCTTCTACAGTGGGGAACCGAAGAACAAAAAGAAAAATATCTGGTGCCATTGGCAAAGGGAAAGAAAATCGGCTGCGGCGCCTTCACTGAACCCGGCGCGGGTTCAGATTTCGCCCACATTCAAACAACTGGAAAAAAAGACGGTCAGGACTATATTCTCAATGGTGAGAAGATGTGGATCTCTCTGGCCACGGTAGCCGATTTTGCTATTGTCACTGTCCGAACTGAGGGAAAAACCAAACAAGCTTACCAGGGGTTATCAACCTTCCTGGTGGAACTTGAGTCACCAGGTATTACCCGCAATGATATTCACGGCAAGCTGGGGGTCAGGGCTGGATCCACAGGATGGATTAATTTTCAAGATGTCCGTGTTCCGGCCGATAACTTGCTTGGAGAAGAGGGGGAAGGATTTAAAGTGACCATGTCCGCTTTTGACAGTGGACGTTACACAGTGGCAGCCGGTGCAACTGGACTGATCCGGGCAGCCCTGGAAGCCAGCAAATCCTATGCAGAAGAACGTAATGCGTTTGGCGCAAAGATCAGCGATTTTCAGCTCATTCAGGCCAAGATAGCTCATATGGCCCTGGATTACCAGGCCTCCCGCTTGTTATATCTCAAAGCAGGATGGATGAAAAATCAGGGGATTCGAAACACCCGAGAAACCTCAGCAGCTAAATGGTTTGCCACAGATGCTTCATTTCGGGCTGCCTCTGAAGCAGTTCAGATCCACGGCGCCTACGGGTTCAGCGATGAATATCCAGTTGAGCGCTATCTGCGCAATGCCAAGGGCGCCATGATCTATGAAGGAAGCAATGAGATCCAATCCCTCATTCAGGCCGATTACGCACTGGACAAACGGAGAGATAAGAAGATCCGACGTGAGCTTCCCGCTTATGACCAACAAACCTGGACCTGAGATCCAGGGTTATTTTATGATTAACTTTTTAAAGACAAGGAGGGTAACAGTGTGAAAATTATTGTCTGCGTTAAGCAGGTCCCAGACACAGCAGCCACCATGACTGTTGATAACGGGGCCATCAGTTGGGGAGATGCGCCGCTAATTATCAACCCCTGGGATGAGTTTGCCGTGGAAGCCGCCCTGAACCTGTCCAAAGAGCAGGGAGGAGAGGTTATTGCTCTCTGTCTCGGCAAGGAAGGGGAAACCGAAGCCATCAAACATGCCCTGGCTATGGGCGCAGATAGCGCTGTGATGGTATCTGATCCAGCGTTGAAAGGAGCCGATAATGTGGCTGTATCCAGGGTGCTGGCTGCAGCTATCCTGAAAATTGGTGAGGCTGATCTGGTCTTGTTCGGGCAGCAATCGGTGGATACTGATACCGGTTTAATCCCTGTTCAGGTTGCCAGACTGCTGAAATGGCCCTCTCTTTCACTGGTCTCGAAATTTGAATCCGTCGCTCCCAACGACAGCAAGATCCAGGTATCCCGCTCAATGGAAGAGGGTGGACAGGTTGTGGACAGCTCCCTCCCGGCCGTGGCAAGCGTGACCAAAGATTACGGTGAACCGCGCTACCCATCATTCATGGGAATCCGCAAAGCTTCCAAGGCTGAGTACCCCATCTGGTCCCTGGCTGACCTGGGCATCGAAGCGCCAAATTCCTCCATTGCCTGGCCTGATGTATCTGAGCCGGTTCAAAAGGATATTGTCACTGAGATCATTGAAGGTGACACACCGGAAGAGAAAGCCAAAAACCTGGTTGAAAAACTTATCGCCGAGAAGGTGCTCTGATGACAAAAAAAATACTTGCCTACATAGATCATTTTCATGGGAAAGCACAACTCTCCTCCTGGGAAGGTCTTGGGCTGGCAGCTTCAATGGCCGCCGATCTGGGCGGTGAAGCCGCAGCCCTGATCCTGGGAGATGGTGTAAAGGATCTGGCAGATGCTGCATTTCACTACGGCGCTGACCAGGTTCTCCTGGCTGATAATCCTATGCTTAAGGATTTCCGGCCGGAGCCCCTGACAGATGTGATTGCCCAGGCTGCCAGAGAATATCAGCCAGACCTGATCATATTTCCAACCACATCCCGGGGCAGAACCCTGGCCGGTATGGCTGCGGTGGACCTGGATACTGGTGTGATGGCGGATGTGGTCAAACTGGATTGGGCAGGTGGGAACATTACCGCTACCCGTCCAATCTATGCCGGAAAATTACTGGCTAAACTTACCTGCAGCACAACCCCGCAGATCCTTACGCTAAGGACAAGAGCATATGATAAACCGGAACCAGACACTTCCCGATCCGGTACTGTCACTGCGCTGGATGTTGGCGTTGATCCAGCCGGAGTAAGAACTTCAATTTCCTCTCATCAGGAAAAAGAAGGTGGTGTAAGCCTGAGTGATGCCAGCGTGATCGTCTCTGGCGGACGGGGTGTTGCACTTAACCCAGCCCTGGAACCACCTGCTGATCTTGATGAAGAAGCAGCTGAGATCTGGAAAGCGGAACAGGGCTTCGCGCTTGTTCAATCGCTGGCAGATGTGCTTGGTGCTGCAGTTGGCGCCAGCCGGGCCGCAGTCGATGCAAAATATATAGACTATGATCATCAGGTCGGTCAAACCGGTAAGGTGGTATCACCAGATCTGTATATCGCTTGCGGCGTCTCCGGCGCGATCCAGCACCTGGCAGGGATGCGCAACAGCAAGGTGATAGTGGCCATTAACAAAGACCCCGACGCACCGATCTTCAACTTCGCTCGATTTGGTTTGGTTGGAGATATGCATGCCATCCTACCCCCGCTGACTGAAGCTTTGAAAGAGTATTTGGCGGGATAAATATAGTCGAGTTGCCTTAAACAAGAAACGGTTTCCTTAAAGGAAACCGTTTCTTTTCTTTCAAGATAGGGACGGAGTCCATTGAATGGACTCCGTCCCTCTTCACTACTCAGGTCGTGACGGCATCATGAACACGCAGCGGTTTGTGCTGCCAACAATGCGCTCAGAGTCAGCGCCCATGATCATCCGACCAAAAGCACCTCTGCCATTTGATGTCAGCAGGATCAACCCATAATCCCCTTCTTCAGCGGTTTCCACGATCGTCATGGCTGGGCGGGATCCTTTAACGATAATATCCACCTTGATACCATCTTTCTCCAGGTCGCGAGCGACCGCTTCCAGGAAATTGGTCATTTTTGCTTCAGCCTCAGCGCGCAAATCTTCAACTACGTCGGCCGGGGCACGGTAGTTATCCGTTTCAGGAATCTGGGGAACAGAGATCAAAGTCAGCTCGCTGCCATAAACTTGAGCCATGGCCCGGGCATAGGGCAGTACTTTTTCTGCCTTGATAGACCCGTCCAGCGCCACCAGCATCTTTTCTGGTTTTCTTCCCAGGTCTTTGGGTTGTTCACCCTGGACAAGATAAACCGGGATATCCAGCTTCATCATCAACTTGGATGATACTCCCCCGCTCATCCAATGCTTTTCTCCAGATTTACCGCGGGTAGTGGTAACAACCAGATCAATACCAGCAGCTTTGACAAAAGACTGGGTCACTTCCGCAATTGAACCCCGTCTGACAGCTTTGTCAACCTTAAAACCGTCCGCTTTCAACTGTTCGATCAGGCTGTCGAGATATCTCTCCCGGGCGGCAAGGTCAGCGTTAAATTGTTCCTGAGGACCATGTGAATAGGACTTCACTCCCGAGAGCAGGGTCATGGATGCACCCGTAGCCTGGCAAATCCTCTTTGCCGCCGGCAGAGCCTGGGCAGCGTAAACTGACCCATCCAGCAAAACAGCGATCTTATTAATCGTTATATGATCTTTGCGCCAATGGCTGCGTTCAATGGGTTCAGGATCCCAGGTAATTTCCGGCGCAAGTCCACTTGAACCTACCATTACAGCAGCTGGAGCCATCTGTCCAAAACCAAAACCTGCCAGTAGAGCTGTATCCAGACCACCGAGGTAATCCAACACTGGATCTGGTTCTCCCAGTCTGGTTCTCGACAAGCTGAAGCCAATATAAAGTATTGGTATGAATAACAAATAGGTCCAGGCACCTTCTGTAAATCGTTCTTCGAAGATAATTGCGGTTGCTCCGGTGGTCAGGATTGCCGCGATAGTTGTACCTGGTATCAGCAGCGCTTTGCCCCAGCTGAAATTTTCCCTGGCCTGACGGATCAGGCGTTTGGTCACTGCCCACCCGGTCATACTCAATAGAATAAAGACACCGGCAGCGTAAATCGCCAGATAGGTCTCTTCATTGGTACCAATAAACAGGAAAGCGATGCAGACAATTGCGACCTCCAGCCAGACAGGTTTATCAGCCACGTCGAATTCATTCTGCTGGCCAAGGGCGGGCGGGATGTAATTACGTTTTTTCAACCCCAGGGCCAGATTCTGTAATCCCTGGGCGCTGGCTGCCGAAGCAGACATTAACACCGCAATACCCACGATCGTCCCCAGTATAGGTAGGGGAGATGGAAGAAGCGCATCCATTGTCTGAGTAAAAACAGACACATGCACGTTTGTCGGATCGGAGATCTCCAGAATGGCTGGACCAACAATTAACATGGTTGCCGCAGTGGTTCCCATGATGATCAACAGGCTGTTAAACGCCCGCTTGCTGCGAATCTCATCTGTACCTTCATAGGCAGCAACGAGATTGGCGAATACTTCGATACCTGTCATTACCGCCAGGATTCGCACATACCCTGCCAGGGTGAAATGGAAATATTCACCACGGAATGCTTCTAGGTTAAAATCTGGCAAATGGAATCCCCGCTGCCAGAGGGTGGCGCCGATCATGACCCACAAAAGAACAAGGACTCCGGCAGTAGCCGGACCAAATGTGCGGGCAGCCATTTTAGGACCCCGGTTGACCAGCCAACCCGTGAGAATGCTGAGGGCAATGGCTACAAATGTGCGGTATTGGATGCCGAAGATATCCTGGTTCAGGATTGGCAATCTATCAGCGATAAAGGTAACCATGGCCGCCATGCTGACCAGGAATGTCAAGGTGTATTCCACAAAAGTGATAGCTGCATTGACCTTCACTGCCCAACTGCCAAATTCCTCTTCGCTTAATCCGCTGCCGCCGCTGCCGTCTGTAACCCAGCGCATCACCAGGCGGTACATGGCGGAAACCACCATAATAGTAATGATCACCAGCCAAAGAGAGGCACCAAAAGTGACTTTAGCGACCCCAGCTACAACAATCAGTTTTAAGAAGGGCCCAAATACATATAAAGGCGAGGTAGCGGGATCACCGCCGCCGGCCAGGGCGCCTTCAAAGGCGTTATTTAGTTTATTAGATATTTTTACAGCCATACAATACTTCCTTTTCCAGGGATTGTAACTAACCCACTAATAAAAAATCGGAAGTGCCCACTGATTTCTGCAGCGCACTTCCTGATTGTCAGGTTCAAAAAAAATAGCAAGGGCAAACCCTGCTATCCATTGATTCAACTAGACTTTATAATTATACCGTAATTTATTACCCAATCCAAGACTAGTAGAAGGCCTATGGTAAACCCATTAAAACCCCTATTTTTGCTTGATCCAGAGGTTACTTTTCTCAACCATGGGTCATTTGGCGCTACTCCCCGTCCAGTGATGCAAGCATATCAGGATTATCAGCGCCGCCTGGAACATCAGCCGGTGTTATTCCTGGTCCGTGAAAGCCGGGAACTCTTCCGGACTGCCCGGCAAGAACTGGCTTCCTTCATGGGAGCTGATCCGGAAAATCTTGTCTATATCCCAAATGCCACATTTGGAGTCAATGTAATTGCCAGGTCATTGGATTTCAAACCGGGAGATGAACTGCTCACCAGCAACCACGAGTATGGTGCCTGTGATAATATTTGGACTTTCCTGGGCCAGAAAAAAGGATTAAATGTCATCCGCGAGGAAATTCCCCTACCCCTGCCCTCAAAAGAGGAAATCATCGATCTGCTGTGGTCAGGTGTCTCTGAAAACACCCGCCTGATCTTCCTGAGCCAGATTACTTCCCCTACCGCTGTCAGGCTGCCGGTTGAGGAAATTTGCCAGCGAGCCAGGGAAGCAGGAATTATGACCCTGGTGGATGGAGCCCATGCCCCTGGTCAGCTGGATCTGAACCTGGGGGAATTGAAAGCAGATTTTTATACCGGAAACTGCCATAAATGGCTGCTGGCACCCAAGGGATCAGGGTTTTTATATATACAGCCTGAACACCAGGAGCTGATCGAGCCCCTTGTTATCAGCTGGGGTTGGGGAGATAACTGTCCCTATGAAAGCGATACCAGGCTGCAAGCCATCCTGGAGTGGTGGGGAACCAAGGACCCGGCCGCCTATTTCAGCACGCCGGCAGCGATCGCATTTCAGAGGGATCATAACTGGGATCAGGTTCGGCTGGATTGCCAGGCATTACTAGCCGGGGCAGTCGATCAAATCGAGTCGCTGACTGCCTTACCTTCGGTCTATGGGGAAAACAAAGATAAATTTATCCAGATCGGCGCTGCAGAATGGCCTGCGGATTGGAAACCTGAAAAACTGCAAGCCTGGTTATATAAAAATCACAGGATCGAAATACCTGTTATCCAATGGGAAAAGAGATGGTTGATCCGCCCTTCTGTGCAGGGATATAACACCCAGGAGGATCTGGATTTGTTAGTACAGGCGCTGGGGGAGTATAAAGAATCAATTAGCAGTATTTGGAACTGATCCAACAGCGAGTAGAAAGAAATACATACATATATGAGTATTAAATTCAGAAAAATTAAGTCCTTTCCGAAGATTTCCATTTTTCAAGCAACGGAATGGTGCAGTACTTTTGGGAGGAGATTGTTATTCTGAAATATATCAGTGGAAAATCCTTTAATAGAAATCAGTTCTGGAAATGATAATCCTACGATGTTATATGATCAGGAATTTATAAGAAGAATAATTATTGCCGGTGGTAATAACATAAAAAGGTATAACCACCTCATATACTTCGAAATATTCATATCCAGAACATTCCTTGTATGGGTAACTTCAGTTTTTCCCTTCATATGTTCAAGTACATTACGGATTATTTCCTTGTCTAGTTCAGTTTCATATTGTTTTGGATCAAGACTTGGTCTATCAATCTGTTGATATTCTTTAAACATACAAAAGTAATCTCTATCGGGTATTCTATATTTATTTTTTATTCGAATTTCGAGTTCTAAAATCTGGTGGTGCCAAAAATCTACGTCTTTTCCTCGATTTTTTATTAACTTGGTCATCTCATATGACATGAAAATACCAAATATTGTAAATGCAATCTGAACCAAGAATAAAGCTATAGTAGTTTTAATTGTCTTGGTATTTGTTATACCAAACATGAGACCTGTAGTTATAGCTAATAAAATGGTTTGTGTTGAGAGATGTTGACTTCGATATGATTGTAATAATGAATCCTGAAGAGTTGCGTTATCAAGTAAATAGGATAGTACTTCAATTTTTTCAGACCTATCATTTGTGTTTGTTTCTGTACTGTTGCTCATAAATACCCTCAAGAAATCAACTCAATTGAATTGTCGAATTACGAAAATAATATTATCACGGCAGTTCGTATAATTCTAACAACACACCCCCTGTGCTTTTAGGGTGGATAAATGCCAGCTGGCGGCCGTCATCCATCAAGACAGGTTCCTCGTCGATCAATCTGACACCTTTTTCCTTCAATTCAGCCAGCTTGGCGCTGATATCATCCACCTCGATGCAGATATGATGCAATCCAGGGCCTTTTTTCGCCAGGTATTTTGCCAGGCCAGAGTCTTCCGTGATAGGCTGAACCAGTTCAATTTCACTCTCTCCAAGAGGTAAAAAGGCGATCTTCACGGCCATACTGGAAATTACTTCCACATGGTCGAGCGATAAACCCAGTTGGTCCTGCCAGAATTCCAGGGACTGGTCCAGGTCGGGAACCAGGACGGCAACATGATCGAGGCGTTTGAGGTTGGTCATGGTTTTATTATAAACGATGATCCATGAGACCTCCAAGTTACAGGATAGATTACAATGATTAATGATGAAACTTCGATCATTCTTGTTATCAATAACCTTACTCATCAGCGGCTGCAGCCTGAACCAGGACAAATCCCTGAGATATGATGAAACCTTCTCCGCTGAGGGGTTATCTTCTGTCAGGATACTGATGGGCAGAGGTGAGATCATAGTGAATGGATCTCCCGGGGATCAAATCCAGATCACCGGTCATATCAAACAGGATGTGGTACCGTCCTTAACCGTAGTTGATAATCAGCTTGTTGTGAATTCAGAGGGATCTGCTAGCTCAGACATGCTGGAGATCGATTTACCAATAAATATCAATCTTGAAATCGAAGCGTTTGATGTGAACATGAGGCTGATCGGCCTGCAGGGAAATATCACCATTCGCAACACAGCCGGAGACCTGATACTGGATGATTTTTTTGGAGAGGCCAACTTGTGGGCTGGTCGGGGGGATATCAAGGTAATCGGTGGTGAAGGTAAGGCAGTAGTTATCGGAGAACATGGCACCTTGTATGTATCCCAATTCTCTGGTCCCGTTATCAATGACGACCATCATGGGGAATATTCAATTTGAGGGTGCTGAAAACAGTCCAGGAGATGTACTCCTGGAGGTTGATCACGGACCAGTCCAGGCAACATTGCCTGATAATTCAGATTATCAAGTTCTTATCAATTCAGCCAGCGGAGAGATCGTGTGCAGTGGTGGAAATATCAAACGGACCATCAGCGGATGTGAAGGATCGACTGGAGATGGCAGCGGAGTTCTAAAAATCCGCACTGTCAGCGGACGGATAGAATTCCAGATCCTCCCAGGATCCGGGGAAAAGTAGCCACGCAGAGAATGATCACCGAGCAGATCATCAAAGGGAAAATATTGCTCAAGACCCAATAATTTTTGGAGAAAAGTAGTCAAAATTCAGGTTGACACGGCATTTTTCCTATGTTATATTTATTCACATAAGTGATGTTATTTGGCACAAGTGTGAATTTATAGGAATTATTCCATGTCAGAAACCATGACTCCACGTGACCGAGTGCGAACAGCGCTCAATCACCAGGAATCGGACCGCGTTCCGGTTGCCCTGGGAGGATCTGCAAACCATCTCACAGAACAGCGTTTTGAATTATTAGAAGAGCATTTTGGCACGGAACGAATTCCGCGTAGAACCCTGGTGGGTTTTTACACTACTCCGGATTACAATCCTGTTCTGGAAAAATTGGGAACTGATTTTCGCTATATCCACATCCGCCCACCAGCCAATTACATATCAAACAGCTTGATCGGTGAATTTAAACAGTTCACAGATGAATGGGGGCTAACCCATCGCATTATGGGCGGTTATTATGATATGCACGGCGCACCCCTCGGGGAGGATCTGACCCGGGATAAGATAGATAAATTCCCCTGGCCTGATCCATATGACCCGGTACGTATGGAAGGTGTAAAGGAAGAAGTGGAAGATCTCTACTACAACACGGATTATTCCATCGTCGCTCACCGGCCAGTTTACGGCAACCTGTGGGAATTTGCCCGCCTGATGGTCGGCATGGAAAACGCCTTAATGATGACCATCCTGGACCTGGATCTCTTCGATTATCTGATAGGAAAACTCTCCGAAGTACTGGATGGTTTTTATGACGCATTCCTCAAAATAGTCGGACCGTATGTTGATGTGATCGAGTTGGCGGAAGACCTGGGTACAAATTCCGGTCCGATGTTCGATCCTTCTGTCTATACTAAGGTTATCAAGCCCCGCCATAAAAAATCAATTGAAATGTATAAAAGATTGGCACCTGGCGCCAAAGTCATGCTGCACTGTGACGGCGCCATACGGAAATTCATGCCGGATCTGATCGAAGCAGGATTTGATATCCTCAATCCGATCGAAGGACACCTCCCCGGCATGGACCCGGTTGGCCTGAAAAGGGATTTTGGCAAGGATATGGTCTTCCAGGGGGGTGTGGATGTAAAAAATGTTCTCAATCACGGCACCATCGAGGACGTCAGAAGGGAAGTCCGTTTACGCATCGAACAAATGGCTGTTGGTGGAGGATACGTGCTCGCCCCAGCTCATAACTTCAGCAATGATATCCCGCTTGAAAACATGCTGGCTTTCTTTGAAGCTGGCCAGGAACTTGGCATATATCCTTTATTCTAAGGAAAACATCCATGTTATTAGCCGATTTACGCACAGAAGTACTGGACGCCGCACTCGCTTTGAAAAAACACGGCCTGGTCTGGATGGCTGGTGGAACAATCTGTGCCCGTGATCCAGAAAGTGGGCATGTTGTGGTCACTCCCAGCGGCCTGGCGTATGAAGACCTCAGCCCTGCCGACATGATCGTAGTGGATCTGGACCTCAACATTATAGAGGGAGAGTACCGCCCTTCTGTAGCCACTAACCTTTGGACCGCAATATTACGCCAGCGTCCGGAGGTGCACGCTGTTGTTCACAGCCACTCTCCCTACGCCACAGCTTTTTCTGTGATTAATCAACCCATCCCGATCGTCACTGAGACCATGGCGAATTGGTTCGGCCAACCGATCCAAATTGCGCCCTACGCCCACCTGGAAGACGATCATTTTGTTACGGCGCCGGTAGAAGCCCTGGGAGATGGTTTTGCTGTTATGCTGGGTCAGCATGGACCGATCACAGTGGGGATGAATTTGCATCATGCCCTGGAACGGGCTGTCACCCTGGAAGAAGCTGCCAAGACGTTCGCTATCGCCCGGGATCTTGGGGAACCACTGGTTTTCACCGAGGAACAAGCCCAGCGATCCTTTGACTATTATCACAACCGCTACGGACAGCTTAAGGAGTGAAAAGTGCTTCATTTTGAGGAATCATTTGTTATTGCAGGCTTAGAGGCAGCTGATTCGGATCAGGTCATCAACGAACTCGCTGGCTGCCTCCATGAAGCCGGGCTGGTAAGTGAAAATTACGGAAAGTCCACTATTTTGCGGGAGATGGAGCATCCAACTGGTTTACCGACCCGGCCATTCCCTATAGCTTTCCCTCATGCAGATGCCGAGGGAGTGAACCAATCAGCCCTTGCCGTTGCCTCTCTTAAAAATCCAGTCAAATTCAAGAATATGGCTGACCCTGAAGAAGAGTTGGATGTTGAGATCGTCATTATGCTGGCCAATAAAAGCCCGGAAGAGCAGATCAATACTCTTCGCAGCCTGGCCGAATTATTTGGCGAACCCGATAAACTTACAGAATTAAAGAATATTAAAAAAGCCCGGAGCATTGTTGATTGGCTGAAACAAGAACTAGCTCTTTAAATGTACACAAACCACACCCAAGTCGCGAAAAGGAGGCCTAAAGGAAATTTATATCTTATGAAGACCGCCAAGCAAAGTAACCTGGATTGACTTATTTTGTTTTAGGAGATGTATATGGGTAAATTAATTGTCGTGGCTTGTGGTGCAGGAATAAATACCTCAACTATTGCTGAGGATATGATCAAAGAGCGGATGGAAGCTGAAGGACTGGATGTTGATGTTAAGCGGGTCCTGATCGCGGATATCGACAAATATATAGGACGTATGGATATCGTCGTCTGCATGATGAAGATCTACCGCGAGTTTGATGTGCCGCAGTTGAAGGGTATGCCTTTCCTGATCGGCACCAAAGCTGAGAAGAAAGTATTGTTAGACGAAATAGTTGAGTTGATTAAGGATTGATCGATCACTTCCTCAGCTTGTATTTCGTCTTTAATGTCAATTTACTTATCTAAGGAGAGATAACATGGCATTTATTCAAACTGCAGTTGCGTGGTTCCTCGGATTAGGATCCACCGTCATTGTCCCGATAGTTTTGATCCTGTTGGGACTTATCTTCCGCGTTGGATGGCAGAAAGCTGTCCGGGGCGGCGTGACAGTCGGTGTTGGTCTTGCCGGTCTGTTCCTGGTTGTTGACCTGATCGTTGCTGCCCTGCAGCCCGCGGTAGCCGCCCTGGCAACCCGCCTGGGTTTGCAGCTGGCCCTGGTGGATGTCAACTGGGCTGATGCTGGCATCGCCTGGGGCTGGCCTGGTGTTGCCGCCCTGGTGTTGACCATCATTGCTGTCAACTTGATCATGGTCTTTTTACGCATTACCAAGACCCTCTGGACCGATGTCTGGTCATACTGGCACGGTTCCGCCCTGGCAGGATTTGTCTGGGCCCTGACCGATAGTGTGGTCTGGGGTGTAGTCGGAGGTGTGGTTTACCTGGCAATCGGATCTGTCCTGAGCGATATCACTGCCAAGGAATACCAGGACTTCAACGATATGCCTGGCATCGGCGTCCCCTGCGGACCTACCGTACAGGCTTCCATCGCAGCCATGCCCATCGTTTGGCTGATCGACAGAATTCCAGGCCTTAAGGACTGGGATGCATCCCCTGAAGGTATCCGCAAACGCTTTGGTCTGATCGGGGAACCCGCCATCCTCGGCTTGGTTCTCGGTATGATCATCGGTCTTGCCGCTGGATACAACGTTCAGGGACTCCTGGGTTTGGGTATGCAAGTTGCTACTATGATGCTGGTCCTGCCACGTATGGTTTCTATCATCTCTGAAGGCCTGGTGCCCATCACCATGTCGATCATTGAATTCATGCGCGAACGCTTCCCGGACCGGGAGATCAACGTCGCCGTGGACTGCGCAGTTCTGCTCGGTCACCCGGCCGTGATGGCCTCCTCTGTGATCATGTTCCCGCTCAGCATTTTACTGGCCGCTGTTCTACCTGGCGTTCAGATGCTTCCGATCGCTTCCCTTGCAGTAGTTCCCTTCATGGCTGGTGCTGTGGTTCCCTACACCAAGGGCAATGTTATTAAAACTGTGATCGTCTTGCTGATCTTCTTGATCCCTGTCATGTACTTCGCAACCCTGACCGCCGATGTGCACACTGCTGCCTTCGCCAAGATGGGTCAGTTCACAGCAGAGATCGATTCCGGTTTGCAGCTGGCAAGCTGGGATATGGGTGGTGATCCTCTGGGATTCATCATTCTAAACGTCTTCAAGCTGTTTGGATTCTCCCTCTAAGTTAAAAATGTACCCCTGCCGGGATAACCTCCCGTGCAGGGGTACAACCGCTATCATTTATACTATTTTTCAGGATTAATAATGGGAAAATTCCATATCAGGCTGGTAGGTGGTTGGTGCGGGAATCGCATGGTCATGGTTCAGCAAAACTTGGACAATCTTCTGGCCGAACGGGGATATGATGTCAAAATTGACCAGCAAAGCGTCTGGGAGAATTACGCCCCCCCTCAGCACGTTGATCTGATACTTCAGCTTATGCCAGCTTTCAGCCCTGACGAATTACAACCACCTTCCTTGTTGGTGCATCCCTTCCTAAAAGACCTCAATCACCGGGAAACCCTTGAACTGGTCTTTGAAGCAGTTGCCTTATATTATCCAAAAACCAGCGATCCATCCAAATCGGTAGCTGCCCAAGCGGGGTAAGTCATGGAATCCGGTCTTTATTTTGATTATTGCGCCACAACGCCGCTCCATCCACAGGTTCGGGAAGCCATATTACCTGCATTGGAGAATAATTTTGGCAATCCTTCCAGTATGCATGTTTATGGCAGAAAAGCCCGAGCGGCAATCGAAACTGCCCGGGAGCAGGTTGCTGCAGGAATTAACGCCTCCCCGGATGAGATCATCTTCACCAGCGGAGCAACAGAAGCCAATAATTTAGCGCTGACCGGTACCCTGAAGGGGGTTGCTCCCGAAAAGAACCACTTAATCATCAGCGCCACCGAACATCATGCAGTTCTTCACACCGCCGAAGCCCTGGAATCCTCTGGTTATCAAATCACAATTCTTCCTGTAAACCGTGATGGATTTATCTCTCCCCACGAACTGGAAAAAAACCTTTGTCCAGAAACTGCCCTGGTATCGATCATGATGGTCAATAACGAGGTTGGTACGGTGCAGGACATCGCCAAATTAGTAGAGATCACCAGGCAAAATGGGATCCTGTTTCACACCGATGCCGTTCAGGCTGTTCCAATCCTGGAAGTTGATGTTAAAAATGCTGGGAGTAGATTTCCTGTCCCTCTCAGCTCATAAAATGTACGGCCCAAAAGGAATCGGGGCCATATATATCAAAGCTGGAACTGAGATAGAACCTCTCTTCTTTGGCGGCGCCCAGGAGAAACAACTGCGGCCGGGAACAGAGAATATGCCCGGTATTCTGGGTCTAGGTGCAGCCATGGCCCTGAGAGCTGAAAATTTGACGGAGCGCCAGGATCATCTATCTCAACTCAGGAGATTATTGATCAATGGTCTACAGGAAGTTATTCCTGAATCCAAGATCAATGGCCCGGCAGATAATGTGGCTCCCCACATTATCTCAGTCACTATTCCTGAGATGGATGGCGAATTAGCTCTTTTTCACCTCAGCCAAAAAGGGGTGGCAGTCTCTCTGGGATCAGCTTGCACATCGGAAGATATGGAGCCATCCCACGTCCTGACAGCTATGGGTCTGTCTCCTTTAGATATTCATGGGACGCTGCGAATATCATTGGGTGAGCCAACCACAACTGCTGAAATTGAGGAGTTGCTGCGAATTCTGCCTGAAATCGTCAAGCGGGCAAAATTAGATTAAGGAAACTATGGCCAGAAAACCAGACAAAAACCGGATTAATAAATTGGCTGATGTGGCAGAAATGTATTTTTTGGAAGGCCTGACCCAGGCTGAAATCGCCAAGAGAGTGGACGTCACCCGCTCAATGGTATCCAGGATGTTAACCGAGGCCCGGGAGCAAGGCATAGTTAAGATCAAAATAGAGCGCAAATTCGTTTTTGATCATAGATTGCAAAAAGAACTGATCGAAAAATTCGATTTACTGAAAGCGGCGATTTATATTGGACAACCGGAAGAATACGCGCTATATCTATCCCATCTTGGCGCAGTTGGGGCTCAGGCAGTAAAACCCTATTTAGATAACAACATAGTGCTGGGCACTGCCTGGGGAACAACATTGAATGCAACTTTTAGGGCCCTTGAGGTGGAACAGAAACTTCCAGGAATAAAGATAGTCCAGCTGGTTGGCGCTCTGGGCGAACGCAGTCTTGATATCGACGGTCATGAGCTTGTTCATTACCTAGTGAATAAACTTGGTGGTGAGGGATATTATCTCAATGCGCCGTATATCGTGGACAGTCAGGAAACTGTAGAAGCTCTATTAAGCGTTCAGGGTGTTTGTGAAACCATGGAAATGATGAAGGAATGTCATATCGGTCTTTTTGGGATAGGCAGCCTGGAATTGAACTATTCTACGTTCTTCAATGCTGGTTATCTTGTATTGGATGAGATGCAGGGCTTGACAGTCCATGGCGCGGTTGGTAATGTATGCGGGTTGTTTTTCAATATCGATGGAGAATCCACTGCCAAAGATTTTCAACAGCGCTCAATAACCATCAGTAAAAGGGATCTACTGAAGATCCCTACCCGGATTGGCATCGCAGGTGGATCAGGTAAAATTAAAGCAATTCTTGGTGCGCTACGTGGCAAGTATATCAATTATTTAGTAACCGATCATCTGACCGCTCGTGAGATTCTGCGCCTGGCAGATGAAGATCAATAATAGACTAGTAGAATAGGATAATAAATCATGGAAGAGAAAATTCAAGCAGTGTATCAAGCAGTAATCACTGGCGCCATGGCAGCCACCAGCGACCTGGTGCAGGAAGCCATTGACGCCGGATATGAAGCAGATCTGATCCTCAAAGAAGGTCTGATCGCCCCCATGGGCGAAATCGGCAAGAAATTCGAAGCCGGGGAAGTGTATGTGCCAGAGATGTTAATCTCTGCCAAATCAATGAAATTCGGTCTGGAATTATTGAGGCCGCACCTGGTAGCTGCTGACGTTCAGCCACTTGGTCGGGTGATCATCGGGACTGTTCAGGGTGATCTGCATGATATCGGAAAGAACCTGGTTGGAATGATGATGGAAGGAGCCGGGTTTGATGTGATAGATCTGGGTGTGGATGTCAAACCAGAAGAGCTGATCGAGGCTATCAATGAACACAAGCCCGATATTGTGGCAATGTCTGCCCTGCTCACAACCACCATGGGCAATATGAAAACCGCCATCTCCATGATGAACGAAGCCGGGGCCAAGGATAGCGTGAAAGTTATGATCGGCGGAGCCCCTGTAACCCAGGATTACGCCGATGAGATCGGGGCCGATGGGTTCGGCGTTGATGCCAGCCAGGCGGCAAGTTTGGCCAAAAAACTGGTTGAATAAAAAACCTTAGACCTCCGAGTTGAACGAAACACCGGAGGTCTTTTTTTTAATTCTGGAGATCATTATGCCGAGTGAATGGACTTCACGAAAACGTGTCGAGGCTGCCCTAAATCATCAGGAAGCCGACCGGGTGCCCCTTGATCTATCAATCACCCTTAACGCCTATATTAATTTACGGGAATACCTGGGCCTTCCAGAAGAAAAAAACGTGTCTGCAGACCGCTTTTTTGAAGTCCGTCCCAGCCATGACCTGCTGCAGGCTCTTGGCGTCGATATGACATTTGTGCGCCTGCGGGGATCCAAAAGCTGGGCTCCTCCACCTCCGCTGGAGGATGGCAGTGTGCTGGATGCCTGGGGAGTAGGCCGCAAACTGATCGAACTTCCCGGCGGCAGCTACCTCAATGAGGTTTCCTACTGTCCACTGGAAGGACTTGATCCATCAGACATCGATCTGGATGACTACCCCTGGCCAGACCCTTATGATCCGGGATTCACAGAAGGCCTGGAAGAGGAAGCCAAGAGGTTGTATGAAGAAACCGATCTGTCCCTTATGGGCCGGTTTGGCGGCCCGGTGATGGAAATGGGCACCTACCTGCGTGGTTTTGAAGGCTGGTTGATGGATCTGCTTTTGTACCCGGACTTCAGCCGGGATTTGCTCAATCGCATCGCAGATATTCAAATTGCCCTGGATGAAGCCGGTATCAAGGCTGCTGGCAGGTATCTATCCGTCTTTAAACTCAGCGGTGAGGACCTCGGCACTCAAAAAAGCACCTTATTCTCCTATCAGGTTTGGGAGGAAATCATCTATCCTATCCTGGCCAGGCGCTGGCAGGCAGCTCGAATAGCGTTGGACAAATACGGCGCATCTCATGTCAAAATGATGCTGCATTCTGATGGTGCTTTCCGACCCTTTATTCCGGATATCATTAAAGCCGGGGTAGAAGTGCTGGATCCAATTCAAAAGGTCTGTCCGGGCATGGAGCTGGAAGGATTAAAGAAGGATTTTGGAGATCAGCTGGTATTCCACGGCAGCGTTGATACGCAGTATTACCTGCCTCGAGGTACGGTTGAGGAAGTTGAACGAGAAACCAAATATTGTATCGATGCTCTCGGAAAAGGCGGCGGATTTATCCTGGCTTCGAGCCACTTTATTCAACCTGATGTCCCACCCCAAAACGTGGCTGCCATGTACAGAACGGCTATAGAATACGGGAAGTACTAAAGAGACCTGAAGGTAGACGTGGGGGACAATAAACTTCCGAAGTCATCAAGCGAAGAGCAAGATGGAACTGATCGCTGCAAGACTTCGGAAGTTTTGCTTTCTTAGAACAAACCAGTAGGACGGTATTCCCCCCATACCTCCCGCAGAGCGTCGGTGATCTCTCCTAAAGTAAGGTCACCCTCCACACATTCAACCAGCAGCGGCATCAGATTATCTGTGCTGTTCGCGGTCGATTTCAAACGGAGAATGAGTTGATCCACATTTTTCTGATCCCTGTTTTGGCGTAACTCCGCCAATCGTTCTTTCTGGGCTTTTTCCAGCGCCGGGTCCACAGATAGCAGATCCAAAGACAGCTGCTCGTCCATCTGATAGATATTCACACCAACCTGATGGGAATCTCCACTTTCCAGATCCCGGAGCTGGCGATACGCGGCATCCAGGATCTCACCCTGGATGTAGCCACTTTCAATTGCCGGCAGCGCCCCACCCTGGCGGTCGATCTCTTCCAGATAATTTCGGACGCGAGACTCGATCTCATCTGTCAGCTCCTCCACCAGGTAAGATCCGCCCAAAGGATCAATGGAATTTGCCACACCGGATTCTTCGGCCAGTATTTGCTGGGTTCGCAGAGCGATCTGAACCGCTTCCCGGGTTGGCAAACTGAGAGCTTCATCCATGCTGTTGGTATGCAGAGATTGTGTGCCGCCCAAAACTGCTGCCAGTGCCTGCATGGCAACCCGTACCACATTATTATGGGGCTGCTGAGCCGTGAGAGTTGATCCAGCTGTTTGGGTATGGAATCGTAATTTTAATGCATCTGGATGAGTGGCCCCAAAACGTTCCTCCATGATCGAAGCCCATAAACGCCGGGCAGCTCGAAATTTGGCGATCTCCTCCAGGAAATCATTATGGGCGTTAAAGAAAAATGACAGGCGGCGGCCGAAGCTATCCACATCCAGCCCTGCAAGCAGGGCTGCTTCCACATAAGCGATCCCATTTGCCAAAGTGAAAGCCACTTCCTGAACTGCCGTAGAGCCAGCTTCGCGGATATGATAACCGGAGATGCTGATGGTATTCCATTTAGGTACTTCCGCCTGGCAGTACTGGAAAGTATCAGTTATCAACCGCATGGAAGGTTTTGGCGGGAAAATATAGGTCCCGCGGGCGATATATTCCTTGAGGATATCGTTTTGGATCGTGCCGCGCAGGGATTTGGGTTCCACACCCCCCTTTTTAGCCACGGCGATATACATTGCTAACAAAATCGCCGCCGGGGCGTTAATAGTCATACTCGTGGATACTTTATCGAGGGGAATGTCCTTGAAGAGGGTTTCCATGTCTCGCAAAGAAGAGATCGGCACACCCACTTTGCCAACCTCACCAGCTGCCAGGGGGTGGTCGGAGTCATAGCCGATCTGGGTCGGCAGATCAAAGGCCACCGAAAGTCCTGTCTGTCCCTGCTCAAGCAAATAACGGTAGCGCTGGTTGGACTCCTCGGCGCTGGCAAAACCGGCATACTGACGCATGGTCCACAACCGGCCCCTGTGCATGGTGGGATAGACCCCTCTGGTGAAGGGTTTTTCACCCGGGAATCCCAGTCGCTCCTGGTAGGAAAACTCCTCATCCGGCAGGGCAACTCGCGGCAGGGGGATCCCGGAATCAGTAGCAAATTCTGATTTCCGTTCCGGGAAATTTTCCAGGGACGGTTCCAGTACTTCCTCCTGCCATTTCTTGTGCTGTTTTTTATCTGACATAGATGTATTAAAAAGTATACCCTTATTTTATTTGGACAGAATTGAAATCCGTCCTGCTGGCTGTCAATACAAATCTAAAATTAATATAATCCTCTTATTTATCCCTCTATTCCACGGGATATAATAGAGTTTAGATTTGGAATCTTAATTCAAAGGAAGATTTATGAAAACCAATACCAAGGAAGTCAAACTGGAATGGCTGCGGTCGCGCATGTTTGTAGGCACCGATCATCTGGGAAATTCGATCGCGATCGGATATCAGCGAGAGGAAGAACCTTTTGCCCAGGGTATCAATCCCTCTGATATGCTGCTTCTGGCAGCGGCCTCCTGCTCGGCTTATGACGTAGTCCAGATCCTGGAAAAGGGCAAACAGCCCCTCGAGGACCTGAAAGTTGATGTAACCGCCGAACAAAGCCAGGAAAACCCGTTCCCCTATGTTTCACTCCATTTCAACTACCGCATCAAAGGGGATGTTCCGGCAGAGAAGATCCAGCGGGCCATGCAGCTTTCGGAAGATAAATATTGTTCAGTATTGGCAACCCTCAAACCAGGACTGACCTTTACCAGTGAATTCACCATCGAAAGCTGACCTTCTGCATCCGGAAGCCGGGAAAGGGATCGAATTATTTAATCAGGGTGAGTTTTACAAAGCCCATGATCCGCTTGAGCTGGCCTGGATGAAGACCAGATCTCCTGAGAGAGATCTATATAAGGGCATCTTGCAGATCGGACTGGCTTACTACCAGATCACCCAGGGCAATTACCGGGGTGCGATCAAGATGTTCAAAAGAGGTCAGCGTAATTTGAATCCTCTGGGAGAAACACTGCTAGGAGTGGATATCACCACGCTTCGTGCAGACGCCCATGATGTGGAAATGACACTGCGCAACCTGGGACCCGATCAGATCCATGAGTTAGATATGCGAATCATCAAACCCGTCTCTTTAATTGATGAAAACCTGTCAGGAAGATAATTTCCTCCCCGAGAAAATTGAATAACGAATCCCTTTTCAATTTTGTCAGCCCTGATTAAAATATCACAGCAAATCGTTCTTCTTGTTACAATCAGCTCAAGACAATCTCAATATTGTAGTAGCGGATAACCGGGGCAGATGACCCTGATCCCGGTCCAGTTTTTAGATTATGAACGCTCAAAAATCGCTTCCGGATCTAAATAAGATCAGGTTTTTCATAGAACTGCCGAAAAAACGGCGGGGGTTTTTGGCGTCTCAATTGAAACGGCAGGAGTTCTCGGCTGGCGAGGAGATCATTCGCGCCGGCCGGTCAGGCATGTTCCTGGGCATTATTGAAAGTGGTGAGATCAGGCTGAAAAATGGCGCTGAGGATCCCCTGAGCGTGAGTTCAGGGCAAATATTCGGGACTGAGATGCTCCTGGAAGGAAAACCAAGTGATTTCACTATCACAGCCAATACTGATACGGCAATCTGGATCCTGAACCGCTCAGACTGGCAGGCTCCCAGTCCGGCCAAATCTTCCCTGCGTGCTATCCCTGAACTGCTCCAGGTGAGCAAAGCAGTTTGGATCACTTTGATCGTCACGCTGTCGTTGGCTGTAGCAGCTTTCACGCTGGGTCCAACCCTATTTGCGAGAGCCAATGACACACTCCCTAATTGGCTTGTGGAAAACGACAGAATTGAGCTGGCTGAGGATTATTTGCTTTTTGCTGTGCGCCTGCAGCCTGATTCAGCCCAACTTTATGGAAATCTGGGGGATATTCTGGCCTTGCAGGGAAAAGGGCAAGAAGCGATCAAGGCCTATGAAAACGCTCTAACGCTGGATGAATATCTGCCCTGGATCCATAATAACCTGGGCGTTCTGCTGCTGGAAGGAAATCAAAGTATGCTGGCAGTCGAAGAATTTCAGGCAGCCATAGAACTAGATCCTCTCAATACCATCGGTTATAGAAATCTAGGAAATGCTTATTACGCCCTTGAAAAATGGGACCTGGCTGCCTATGCCTATCAGAAAGCCCTTGAGCTGGACTTCACCCTGTTGGAAACGAAGGCGGCCTGGGCGGGATTGATCCTCAATGAAAGGCGATTAGTTGAAGCCCGGTTGGTCTGGGAGGATGTGCTGCTTTCTGATCCGAGGCATCCGCTGGCTCTGCAAGGATTGGGCGTGGTTAGTCTCCTGGAGCAGGACCCAATCCTGGCAATGCTCTACTTTGATGCCGCCCGGTATCTGAATCCAGATGATATCGCCATGCATTTATATATTGGATTGGCCCTGGAAGCACTCGACAGGCCTTCAGATGCGGTTTCTGAGTATAGATACGTGATTGAAAAAGGATCTGACCCAGAGTTAATCAGCCTGGCGGATACCCTCCTGGAAGTAGTCCTCGAATAGGCTAACCCCATAATTGCCGGTATTTACAAACCTTACACCAATGTTTAGTGTTTTTTTAGGAAAATATGGATATAATCCATTAAGATGAACCACAAGGAGAGTGCAGGATGAAAAAGTTACGAAATATCCTACTTATTGCTATTTTTGCAGTTATGGTTGTAGGTATGGTTCCCTCAGCGGTCAATGCTGCCGGCACCTTTTACTGCAGCACAACCGTTACTACAGGTGGCACAGGAACATTGACCGATCCATGGGCTTGCAGTGATGCTACCCAGCTGGACGCCGTGATCAGTGACCAGATCTGCGATCTATACAGCGGTGGAGATCTTTACCAGCTCTTCCCCAGCTCCTACCGCTACCATGTCGTAACCTGGTACAGTGCTACTGACTGCAGAGTCACCGCTACCTATGACTATGCTGGCTACCCCCCATCCACCGGAGTTGATGTGCCGACACCATATATCGTTGGCGGCGCTGCACTCCTCGGGGTTGGATTGATTGCCGCGGGATATGTCCTCATCCGCCGCCGGAATCAGGTAACAGCCTAATAAACATTTCACCGCCTGCGCCCTGCAAACAGATCGGTGCAGGCGGTCCATTTTTTGCCAAGTTATGATCGGTCTGGCTGGCTGCCTTATTTTCTTCATGCAGCCCAACCAGCGATTGTGATTTAAGGACTCCTTTGTCTAGAATTCCCTGGCGCCGTTGGCTGCCCAATCTCCTATTTGTCAGTGGTGGTTTATTGTTACTGTGGGCAGCGCTTGCCACGCTTAAACCCTTTCTGGCATCCTCCCAGCTAAACTCAGGGAATTATCTACTGACATCAAATAGAGTCAGCCTTCCTCTTCCCCAGTTATCATCCATCCGCACTCCTGAAGCCACACCAGAGGATGTCTTCTTCTCCCTGGTCCACAACCCGTACACACCCACCCCCACTCCTACGCCAACCCCTACGCCCACACCCATCCCCGCTGGTCCAGTGATCCGGCTGGTTATACCCAGCATCAGCGTAGACAGAGCGGTGGTCCCTCTCAGGCAGTATCGGGATAACAATGGAGTTGTCCAGTATGACACAAACTCAATATTTGCCACTAACAGCCGCCTGGATCTGGTAGGCCAGACCCTCACCTCAGTCAATCCGGGAGGAGGAAGCAATATCGTTCTGGTGGGACATAATTACAACCGGGGCTGGTATGCCTGGGAAGGTGTATTTGTCAACCTGGGGAAATTAAAACAAGGTGACAAGATCGTTTTACACACCGAAAATGGCGGCAAATTCGATTATTATGTCAAAAAGGTTGTTGAGGTGCCTTACGTATATAAAACAGCCGCTGAGCTGAACAAACACCTCAATTATCTTGGTCCAACAACTGATGAGCGCGTCACACTGGTCACCTGCGGGGGCGCATTTGGGATCTGGTCGGCCAGAATATATGTCGTGGCGAAGTGATATTTCCAGGAGGAAATTTGTCAGAGAATTGGAGAAAACAACTGGAGAGCAAGGATCCAAAAGAACGGGCCCAGGCGATTAAGGCTATCGCAATCTCCGGTGATCAAGATAATTTAAGATTCCTGAAAGGGATCGTAGAGAATGATCCGGATCCCCGTCTTCAGGAATATGCCAAGAAAGCAGCTCGACACCTCTATACCGCACCCCATTCCAATAAACTTGAAGGCTCAACGATAGCTGCTCTGGATACCGAAAAGGATACTATTTCCGACAAGGATATTCACATCGCAGAAGAAAAAGTCCAGCGAGCCTATTCATTGCACATGGGAGGCCAGACCAAAAAAGCGATCCAGATATTCACCCAGGCTCTGGAGAAGTATCCAGGATTGGAAAAGAATTCGTATGCTGGAAGTGTAGCATCAGAATTGACCGGGCTGGATCGAATGGAAGCATTTCGATCCCTGAAAGACCAATCCGATATTAATGAATTAATAAAAGCTGCCCCAGGGAAAAAGAAGAAAACCAAAAAGAAGATCCGACCCTTATCTTTGATCTTGCTCCTGGTAGCCGTGGCGGCATTGGTTGTTGTATCGTCCCGCTTTTTGAATAGCGGAATGTTTGACCGCTACCGTGTTCTGATCGCCAAACAATTGGGAGGATTTAATCAGCATCAAGCAGGCGGTTATAACTACAATATGCTAAAACCGCTGGGAAGGGCGCCTGCTGAGGGATGGCCGGTGGTTGTTGGTCTGCACGGCTTTGGTGGACAGGGTGCAGATATGCTCCCAATTGCCAGCAAATTTACTAAGCAAGGTATAGTTTATATCGCTCCCACTTTTGACGGATATGAACCCTATCCAGGCAATGGGCCTATTGAATCTATGCGCCAGATCCTGGAAGATGCGGCCACCCAGATCCCGATCGACCAAAATAGAGTGGTCCTGCTAGGCTTCTCCCAGGGCGGGACCTTTGCATACCGCTTCTCGATCTATCATTCAGAATGGGTGTCTGGTGTGGTCACCGCCGGCGCGCCGAACCTGGACAACCTGGCACCGGTCAACACCAGTCTGCCTTATGTTTTCACCTGGGGTGCACTGGATGGTTTACAAAATATGGTTTTGCCAACATCAGTCTACCCTTTGATAAATCAGGGTTATAACGTCCGCTACAAGGTCGTCCCCGCTGCTGGTCATGAGGTCACGCAATTTGCAATCGACACAGCCCTGGCTTTAGCCGGAAATTAATCTGCCAACCAAAACCTAAAAAAATATTTTGTGAGGTCTTCAGCTGGAGGTGCAGATGATCGCCAATAAGAAGAAAATAGCCCTCATATCTATGCTGGTTATCCTGTTTACAGGCATGTCGTGTTCAGTAGTCTACTCTGTGTTCCCCAGCTTGGGTGATCTTGGGGGGAGAGTCTCGCGATGCGAGCCATACTCGCTGGATCAATGATCCGGATCTGGTTACTGATAATGCAAACGAACCAGCTGGCGATTCAGACTCAATTCAAGGTGAGTCTCAATCCGGGGTCGACTCAGCAACTATTTCGGAAGCACCGGAGAATATAGGGAACGATCCCTCCCTGCAAAACACTGAACTTGTCCGCCGGGTGTATTCAGGCGACACTACAATCGACCTGATCGAACCCCAGGGCAGCGGAACCCAGGGCCAGCTCCTGGAAGTGGTCATCACGAACCACAGCGGAGAAGAAATCTCTTTTGAAATTCCTGCTGGACTGGTATTTGCCCCAGAAGATGAAGGGGATCAAGACTTAATGGTGCTTGACGCAGTCGTGGTGGAGCTGGATCCGGGGGAGACAATCACCTTTGAACCCTATGTGATCTGCATCGAATCCTCCGACAGTGCACCTACCCAGACTTCTGTATATACCATCGATCGGATGGAAACTGGAGAGCTTTTAAATTTCGCCGAGTGTGTCGACCAGGAGGGGGATGGCCATTTATCGGTGGATGATTTTGGCCTCCAATTTGCAGTCTGGAGGGTTGCTGACGGTGATGACTTCTTACAGATCTCTGAATTACCGGAAGATACAACTGGAGCGATGGCGGACTTGCTGGAAAATTGGGAATCCACAGGTATGCTGGAGGCAATGCAGGATATGTGGCAAATGTACAGCCAGGAATGGCTGGATCGTTGTCAGATCTCATCTGACAACGGAGATTAATGAACGGCTGATAATAATTTTGGATACTAATCACTCTTTTTGCCCCCACTTCTCAAGACTGTTAACTGATTAATTGGGCTTTTAAGGGATTGTTGACTATAATGGTTTTCACGTTACAACTGCTATAATGCGGCAAATAATGAATGATTCTCCAGGAGGAGATCATGGCACAGGATTGGAGAGAAAAACTGAATAGTGCTGACCCCAAGGACCGGGCTGAGGCAATTAAAGAAATCGCCCTTTCCGGCGATCAGGATAATTTACAGTTCCTGAAGGAGATCGTCGAAAACGATCCGGATCCACGGGTTCAGGATTATGCCAGAAAAGCAGCCCGTCACCTGTATGGATCTCCCCCTAAACCAGCCCCAGAATATACTCCTCCCACCCATGAAGACCTGAAACAAATGGCGGCCGCTGCAAATTCCCGCACCGAAAATGCTGATCAGACAGTCTCCAAGTCTGACAGAGAGGCAGCTGAAGGGAAGGTCCAGCGAGCTTTCTCTCTTCATTTTAGAGGGGATAGCAAAAGAGCTGTGAAAATATTTGTCCAGGCGTTAAAGCTGAATCCCAAACTTGAAAGTGATCCTTTTACAAGAAGCGTAGCCGCAGAAATAACCGGCTTATCTCCTGATCAAGCCCTGGTGATGTTGAAAGATCCCGCTGGTCAAAAAGAGTTCCAAGCTGCTGACGAAGACAAAAAAGAAGAGACCAATCTTGAATCGATTTCTCTATCTTCGATCCAAGAACAGGAAGAAGAACAGGAACGGAATATAAATCAAGATCAAGATCGATCCAGGAAGGACAGACCCGATCCACGCTGATTCAGTCCTGGCTGAGCTTCTTCGGGATGACGGAAGATTTTTTCAAAAAGGAGATGGTTAAAGCCAACAAGGAAGATACCTTTGTGTCGATCCTGGTCTTTACCATTGCCTCCGTATTGATATTCCTGATCAATGGGTTTTTCCAATTCCAGCAGATCACAAATTTCCTTCAGGATCCAGCATTCACCCAGGCCTTACAGGATGAAATGATAAGCTTCGATGTGAATGTGGGTATGATCTTCTTCTATTTGCTGATTGGCACGGTGATCTTCACCCCAATTTCTTTTTACATGTCTGTCGGATTGCAGTTTCTGGGGGCGCGAATATTTGGCGGGAAGGGTAAGTTCAAAACCCATGCCTATTTATTGGCTTTGATCCAGGTCCCGTTTGTCATCCTGAGCGGGGTAATTTCCCTGACAGCATTTGTGCCCATTATTGGATTTGTGGCAGGGTTGGTGGGTTTTGTCTTATCGATCTATGTCCTTGTCCTCACCGTCCGGGCTGTTAAAGCAGTTCACGATCTGTCAACTGGCCGGGTAATTGGCGCCATCATCGTCCCCCCTATCATTTTAAGCGCAATCGGCGGGTGTATTGCGATGGCAGTCGGTTCCAGCTTGATCAATATGATAAGCCAGCTCCAGTGAGTCGGGGCTGTTGATCTTGATATCTCCCCTCTGAAAAGACTCTTTCTCCCTCACGCTTTCCTTTCATTTTCCATGGATAGTATCCAATCCGGGTTCTTTCTATCCAGGCTACCTCATTAAGCCCGGCAGCTGCATTTAAAAATATACAATATAATTTTAAGAGGTCCTCCAGGCAGACAAAATACAGGTTTATCCCCAACACCTCTGTCTTTCCAGGACCTATTTGAACCCAGCAGTGGAACACACTCGCCAGCTGATTGAATTACCAGGCGAGATAACAAGCCCTATAGAACCTCCAAGCGGGTGCAGCTTTTTTACACGCAGTCCCGAACCGAGAGGTAAACAATTCAATGTGATATAGGTCCAGACTATTTGGTAGCTTGCCAGCGCAAATAATCCTTTTTATGGAAAATTTAGAGGGAGAAAAAATGTCAAAAGATCGAACACCAGTCATTGTTGGCGCCGCCAGAACAGCCATAGGTGGTTTTGGAGGTACATTATCGAATATATCGGCCCCGGATCTAGGCGCTGTCGCAATCCGCGCTGCCATTGAACGGGCGGGGATCAACCCGGCCTCCGTAAATGAGGTTATCATGGGTTGTGTTGTGCCGGCAGGATTAGGGCAGGCACCTGCTCGCCAGGCTGCTATCAAAGCCGGCATTCCTGACAAAATTGGCGCAGTTACTATCAACAAAGTTTGTGGATCAGGACTTAAGGCAGTTATGTTAGCTGCCGGTATGATCAAGGCTGGTGATGGTGAGATCTTCGTGGCTGGCGGCATGGAAAATATGAACAAGGCGCCCTATTTGCTGCAGCAGGGACGGACAGGATATCGCCTGGGTCACGGTGAAGTATTAGACGCGATTGTTCATGATGGTTTGTGGTGCGCATTTGAAAATAAACATATGGGTCTCTCTGCGGAATGGATCGCTGCCGAGTATAACGTAACTCGCGAGGAGCAGGATCAGTTTGCCCTCAAGAGCCACCAGAAAGCTATTGCAGCGATCAAATCTGGCAGTTTTACAGAAGAAATAACACCGGTTGAGATTCCACAGCGAAAAGGAGATCCCCTGATCTTTGACACAGACGAGATCCCTCGCGAAGACACCTCCCTGGAAAGATTGGGACGTTTACGACCGGTTTTTCAAAAAGATGGATCTGTGACCGCTGGCAATGCTTCTGCAATTTCTGACGGCGCGGCTGCGCTTGTGGTCATGAGCGAAGCCAAAGCAGAGCAATTGGGCATCAAACCCTTAGCCCGCGTCACGGAATATGCCAACACCGGCGTTGATCCGTTGGAAATCTTCACCGCTCCCGCTTACACCATGCGGGCTTTATTGGAAAAATCAGGTACTTCACTAGATGATTATGACCTGATCGAGCTCAACGAAGCTTTTGCTGCCCAATGCCTGGCAGATGAAAAGATCCTGCTTGACGACGGCTGGGATTGGGAAAAAGTCAACGTGAACGGCGGCGCTATCGCCCTGGGACACCCAATCGGCTGCTCCGGCGCCCGGGTATTGGTCACCCTGATCTATGCCCTCAAGCAGCAGGGCCTCAAAACCGGCATCGCCTCCCTTTGCCTTGGCGGCGGAGAGGCAGTAGCTCTAAGCATTGAGATGATTTCTTAACAGGCAGGAGGGGAATACTACTATTTGGTCATCAGGGATCAGTTTTCTTGATATTACCTCTGAAAAGATACAATCTTCCTGCTTCTCCGAAGCATAGGCCCGCTAGCTCAATTGGCAGAGCAATTGACTCTTAATCAAGGGTGTAGCTTGTCCACCCCGTCCATTGAGTACAATATTGTCCATTGTGTCTATCCGGGAGGGGGAAAGTAGTCCATTGTTTCTATAGTTTCCACTCTAGATGCACCAAAACTGCACCAGAAAATCAATCTAACAACTGGATTGGCGACTCGATTAAAATAATTTCAAGGGTATCCCCCTACTCCATCCAGGAAGGAAAAACTCAATAACGCTTAACAAATAACCATAATCGAACTTATACAGGTTATTTGGGTCAAACTACACGGACTCGTATACTCAGAGCTGTTTGGAGATTTTTCGACAGCCTCTAAATCTGAAGACTTTTACAATCTCTATGAAAATGAGATTCAGAATCTTTTAGAATGCATCGGATTAAAAACTTCATCTACTAATTGTATTTTATTAGTCAATAATAGGAGTAAAAATGAGTTTTAAGAAAGTGCTTATCAATGAATTTGGCGGCCCAGAAGTATTACATGTTACCGAAATTAAAAACTTGCCCAAACCGGGTCCTGGTAACGCGCTCATAAAGGTTTTAGCAGCCAGCGCTACATTCACAGACACAATGGTTCGCAAAGGCATATATTACGGTTTTAAAGAGACCCCTCCTCTTTCCCCAGGATACGATATGGTTGGAGAAGTGGTTCAACTTGGGCACGGGGTGACCAGTTTAGAAATTGGCCAAATGGTAGCTGATCTGACAGTCTTTGGTTCCTACAGCGAGTACATTGTCCGTCCTGCAGAGAAGCTTGTCCCTGTTCCTGCAACCTTAAATCCTGCTGAAGCCGTCAGTATGGTTTTGTCATACGTCACTGCCTATCAAATGCTTCATAGGATTGCGAAAATCCAGCCTGGCCAAAGAATATTGGTCCATGGTGCTGGAGGTGCAGTTGGGACAGCTTTAATCGAACTTGGGGCATTATCCAACTTGGAAGTTTATGGCACAGCATCCAAAGGCAAACATGATTTAGTAAAAAAGCTTGGCGGAACACCAATTGACTACCAGAACAATGATTTCCAGACTTATATGTTATCTATTGGTGGAGTTGACGCCGTTTTTGATGGAATCGGGGGCGAGAACCTTAAACGATCCTTCAGATCCTTGAGGAGTGGTGGGATCCTGGTACCTTTTGGTTTTTATAATCAAGCCATGGGCAAAGGGGGAAATGTAGCCCTGGACTACATGACTGTCCCGCTCTGGAACCTGCTTCCCAATCAACGTAGAGCTTCCTTTTATTCTATTGGTGCATTGCGGGATAAACACCCAGAATGGTTCAAAGAGGACTTACTCAAACTCTTTGGTCTATTGGAAGATGGCAAGATCAAACCCGCCATTGAGCGTTTGATGAAACTGGAAGAAGCCAGACAAGCACATGAGTTGATCGAGCAAGCTGAGGTAAAGGGAAGAATTGTATTGATGGTAAACCAATCATAAACATGAATTTCGGGAGTTACCTTAAACCTAAAGAGTCGAGGGCGTCCTTGCAGGATGCTTCGCCAAGCTCATCTGTTATTTATCTGACATTTAATCAGGTGTTCTGAGAATTCACCTGATCTCATGTCAGACGCCCAGATTTTTCATCCCTAGTTGACCCTGATAGAGGGGGCAAATCTATTCGAATTTTGGAAATATTGCTATAAATTCTAATCAATCCTTTTGCTGGTTGCACCGAGATTAAACCAGGAGAGATTAATTCGAAATCTTGGTCAGAAAATATTGGAAAATCGGCCACCTGGAAGGGGATATTAATTTCCTCCCTTGGGCTGGAATGTACAGGAGAATCAGTCCTGTAAGCTGGAAAAAGGGGCAAACAGCAGAAAGAACCCGCTGTATCTGATGTTTTGACCTTGGGAATCAACCAAAAATAAACCTCAGGTCTTTTAATCTGATAATACAAATATGTCTTATATCCTATTGACAAAAGCCCGACACAGTTTATTATTCAAGTACGTATGTTACCGGTAACATATCTACCTCTTTTTTTTATCTTCTTATGTTACCGGTAACAATTTCACACCTGGAGGTCTATTGTCCCGCTCCCGAGTAACCATTCGTGACGTCGCTGCCCATGCTGGTTTTTCTCACCAGACTGTATCCCGTGTAATTAATAATCATGAAGGGGTAAGGCCTGATACTCGCGCTCACGTCGAAGCATCGATAAAAGAACTAGGGTACTATCCAAATGCGATTGCTCGCTCAATGGCGCGTGGCAGATCTTGTACCCTAGCCTGTATCTCCCCAAATCTGACTGATTTTACATTTGCCAGCATCATTGAGGGTGCGGAGGCAGAGGTGCGCAAACACGAATACTTCCTGGTATCTTCCTCTGCACCTGCTGAAGAGGATTTTTCGCACCAGTTGGATGCCCTGTTCACCAGCCGCAGAGCAGAAGGATTATTAGTAATCAATCCTTATGCTGATGAGCGCCATAATCTAATTCCCAGGATGTTCCAACGGTTTATGTGGCTGCCCGCCCTCGAGAGGGAGACACAATCAGCTCAGTGGCGCTGGATGACTTCAATGTAGCGCTAGAGGCTTGCCAACATTTAATCGAATTAGGGCATCGTCGCATCGCAATGGTCACTGGGCCAATGGAAGAGGATTGTTCACAAGATCGCTGTTCAGGATATGAACGAGCACTCAAGGATAAGGGCATAAATTCAGATCCAAATTTAATCATCACAGGGGACTGGTCTGCTACATCAGGAAATCAAGCTTTGAAGAATTTATTTAATCTTCCTTCTCCCCCTACAGCGATCTTTGCCCAAAATGACAGGATGGCAATTGGTGTGTTGGGTTCAGCCCGTGAAATGGGCATAAATGTTCCTGATGAGTTATCCGTTATTGGCATAGATGATATGCCTTTATCATCCTACTTTGATCCCCCTCTGACAACTATGAAACAAGATCTGCAATCTATCGGTCGAGAAGCTGCCCATTTGCTGATAGCTGCAGTGGAAAAGAAGGAAGTTTCCCCAAAACAAATATTATTGAAGGCTCAACTCGTCCATCGGCAATCCACCAAGCCATTTTCCAGATAGGAAGTGAGGTTACCAAGTTATTGTTTTAAGAAATTAAAGACCCCTATCTAACGAAGAGTATTCAAAGTATTAAAGCAAACTTTGCAGCACGAAATTCAACATGTATAGTTCCAAATATAAAGGAGGTGATGTCAGGTAAATATTAGTTCTTGGGAATTTGCTGGATAGATGGGAGTTTTGTTTGTTGATTTAAAAAAAAATATTTCCGAATAAATAATCAAAAATCCTTCGGCAATTCCTTATGGCAGAAACATACTATACTCATACTAGAAATAATATCAAAAAGAATTGGAGGATATCTAATGAATTTCAAACGTTCGTTCTGGCTACTTTCCATGTTACTGGTAGCCGTACTTGTACTCGCTGCCTGTGGGGGCGCAACCCCTGAAGAGCCCGCAGCTGAAGAACCAGCTGCAGAAGAGGCACCAGCTGCAGAAGAGGAAGAAGCCGCTAAACTATGGAAGAGATAACCCTGCGCTGGCGTACTCGACCGGACAATCAGGAAGAAGCTGATGTCTACCAAGGGATCAGTGACAGTCTCAACCTGGAAGGGATCACCCTGGAATACGAACCCGGTGGCTCTGAGACTTCCAGCTACCAGGATGTTTTGAAGACCGAACTCGCTTCCGGCACCGCCCCCGATGTTTTCTGGATCCCCGGTACCGATGTGGCTGATTTCGCCACCCGTGGTCTGCTCTTGGATATGCGTGGGTTGGCTGACGCCAGCGATGGCTACAGCGACGATGATTTCTACCCCGGCCCCAT
>CAWAOV010000013.1:0-102913 GCA_963783765.1 uncultured Chloroflexia bacterium
ATGACGTCCTCACCGGTGATTTCCAGTCCGGTAACACCAGCAACAGATTTCAGCCATACCAGCCCAACCTTCAGGAATATCCAGGATGGGGAAGGCGATGAAGAGGCAGTATCCAGTGCTGTCGATAAATGCGGTAGCTGCCTGGAAAGTTAAGGGTATAAATCAGCTTTGCCCTCATCTGCGAGTGGATCTACTTTGCCGCCGACACCGGCAATTTCCGGAGCGATGGTGTAGCCAGCCGTATGGTCAGCGCCCATGGGTGAGGTTGCATAGGTGACGCCAATACCTTTCACTGCCCTTGTTTCATAGGCAGGCATGGATTGACCTTTTACGGCGGGTAAATTCTGCGCACACCATATGCTTTTGCGGTTGCTTCGACACCCTGGCCGATAATCCGTCCCAGGGGAGTCATTTTGCGGACCTCGCCAAATAGGTCCAAGGCACCTTTTTTATCGCCAAATTTCAATGCGCCTCCATCCATGGCTACCGCAACAGTATTGCCAGCTTCTATTGTGTCCAGACCGAGGTCATTGCATTCATAAATCATTTGAGCAACATAGTCCAGATCATCAATGCCGCAGTTGGCTCCAAGAGCCCAGGCGGATTCGTATTCCACGCAGGAGACGAGATCACTGCCATCTTCAGCTGGATAAATGTTGGAGCATTTGATGATGCATCCGGGGCGTGGCAGCCGTGACCGGTCATTCCACCGCCGCGTTTCTCCACCATCTCCGCAGTCATTTCACCAGAAATTTTGGGAGGCTCCTTCAAATTGGCCGGCACTGAAGTTTCTGGTTGGAAGTCCGCCAGCCTCATTGAGGATATTCATCAGTACGTTGGTTCCATAGGCATTTAATCCACCATCAGGTTTGGTCAGGTCATGGCTGGTTATGGCTTCGGTGAGTTTTTTCGCGACCAGTTTAAACAGATCCATGTCGGCAATTTCTACGCCGGGACCATCTTTATCATCAACTATCATGGCTTTGACACCACGGGCGCCCATCACGGCGCCGAGTCCACCACGTCCGGCATAACGGCCGGGTTGACTCTTGGCAATCATTAACGCTGATGCCTGCGTTGGAGAGTTTTTCTTCTCCTACCGGTCCAATACCGATTACCGCGGGCTGATTGGGATATTTCTTCCAGAGGATTTCATCTACCTCGTACATTCCTTTGCCAAGTAGTTTGTCTGCGCTCTCAAATTTAACGCCGTCCTTGGTGAGGACCAGGGTATACCACTTGCCATCTTTAGGCATGCCCTCGATGATGATGGCAGCCAGGCCTAATTTAGCGATTTTTTGAGAAGCTTAGACCGCCAGCATTGGATTCTTTGATGCCACCGGTAAGCGGGCTTTTACCGCCAAATGAGGTCCTGCCGCTGCTGGGAGCAGCCGGAGTTCCAGAAACCCATCCAGGGGCGATGACCAGCTTGTTATTGGGACCCAGCGGGTGGCAGGTTGGATCCACTTCATCTGCGACGATGGCGGATGTTAAACCTCTCCCAGCCCATTTGGCCCATTTACTGGAGACTTCTTCATACTTAAATGAAAGGTCTGCCATATTAACTTCAATATTTTCCTTGCCATTTTCCCTCCTTATTTGGAATATGACCTCTTTGAATAGGTTTATTATTTTTTCTGATATGTATTCCTCATAGTACCGCTTTCCACCATGGCAGCTTTTAGCGTGTCTGACATGTGAATGCCATCACGGTATTGATATGGCCACATATGGCGAATTGAAAAGATTCCTATATGATCCCCATCTTGAAGCAGGTCGTTTTTTGAAGAACCCTGGCATATCATGGAGTACTGAGTTAATAAAAAGATATCCCCGTTCGGCAGGTGGGACGGACACCTTATTTTACAGGTTGACTATTGAAGTGCCATCCGGCAAATCCAGATCCAGCGTGGCGATGTGTTTGCCTCCACAATAGCGGGCAATATCTCCGTAGAGAGTCACATTTAAAGTTGGCATGGACGTATACATATGGATATCTAGACAATAGTACTTTGAAATTGTAACATTAAGGACAACCACACTAACTATCCTAATTTCTCAGGATTGTAGATTGAATAAATAGAAGAGCCTCCCACTTGGGGAGGCTGTTAGGAATATCGATACTTGATTTTTACTCAGTAAATTGGCAAACTTGGATCAAACATTAATAGCCCAGGCATTGATGCCACCTTTCAGGTTCTTAACATTCCTTAAACCCTGCGCTAACAAGAATTTCAAGGGCCCTGGTTGAGCGCGTACCAGCTTTACAGAAGATTACCAATTCTTCGGCACTGTCCAGCTCATTCAGGCGGGCGGCGAATTGCCCCAAGGGGATCAAATCTGACCCCTCCAGATTGGATATTTCCCTTTCGTGAGGTTCTCTGACGTCGATCAGGCGCAGCCCCGGTGATCCTTCATGCGGGAAGAAAGCTGGGAGGCTGTGATATCCCATTCATCACCGGCTGATCCCTCATCGTGATCATGCGCGGGCACACCGCAAAAAGCTTCATAATCGATCAGACCTGTAATTTCCGGCGGCTCTCCACATACTTTACATTGGGGATTCTTCTGAAAATTAACCGTCTGGAAAGATAGATCCAGGGCATCATAAAGCAGCAATCTGCCAATAAGCGGTTCCCCGATCCCAATGATAAATTCTGAAGGGTTTCTGTTGCCTGAATGCTTCCGATAGTTCCTGGTAGAACACCGAGAACACCACCCTCAGCACAGGAAGGCACTAACCCGTGGAGGAGGGGGTTCAGGGAAAAGACATCTGTAGCAGGGACCTTCTTCAGCGGCAAAGACGCTGGACTGTCCGTCAAATCGGAAAATTGAACCATAAACATTGATTTTTCCAGTCAGGACACACAGATCATTGATCAGATAACGAGTTGGAAAGTTATCGGTTCCGTCGACGATGATGTCGTAAGGTTCAGCAATTTGGAAGGCGTTTTCTAAGTTAATAACCTCGTTATATACATCGATTGTAATTTCTGGATTGAGATCCAACATCCGTTCCCGGGCAAATTCAACCTTCAAGTCTCCCAAGCGAGATTCGCCATGGATGACCTGGCGCTGCAGATTGGAAAAATCAACAACATCATAATCAACCAATCCGATCCGACCTACACCGGCAGCTGCCAGGTAGAGAGCGACCGGTGATCCCAATCCTCCAGTTCCAACTATCAGGACGGAAGCAGCTTTTAACTTCTTCTGGCCTTCAAGCCCAACATCAGGGATCAATAGATGTCTGGAATAACGATGGATTTCTTTATGTGAGAGTTCAGGGAGCATAATCCCCTGTGAGTTCTTTATCCCCCAGCGATGGAGGGAATGATCAATAGGGTGTCCCCATCTGATAATGGGGTCTTGAGCCCTTCTAGTTGATTGACGTTATCTTCGCCAAGGAATAAATTCACAAATGGCCTCAGTTTGCCTTCATCATTGAAGAGGTGTTTTAATAACGGATAAGTTTCAACTGCCCCCTCGAGTACTTCTTCCACGACCTCGCCGGGAAGTGTAAGGGGCTATGTCCTTCTGCATAGGGTCGTAATGGTGTAGGTATTTTTAGTGTAGGCATTTTTCCTCTACTGATAAATATTATATACTCGCTTCTAGTGATTGGCTCGGCAGCCTTTACTACTGCCCGGCCTATTTAAACAATGTAGATTTCCTGGATAATCTCTTCAGAAAAGCTTTCCCGGTCGTCATCTAACCTCCAGCATCGGCTCCCATCCGCTTTCCCGTTGTTCACGCTGGTTATCAAGTAGGAATACCATGGGATTGCAAATTCGCGATCATACTCCGAAGGACGATTTGGGTGATCCGGGTGGAGTGGAAGATACCCAGAATAGACAAAGAAAGCCGGTCAGCTTCTTTTTCACCCGAGAGCATATCTTCAGCTGTGATCAGGTAGCGATTATGCTGATTTTCTTCCTCTCTGGCATTCTCCAGGAATAATAGACTCTCAACGGTCCGTTCACCATCTTCTTCTCCTCCGAGCATTAAAGCTGCCCCTTCATATGGATAAGCGTTTTCACCATGGGACTGGATCTGATCCAGGAGAAGTGAGGGAATGTGAATTTTCATGAATCCTTCCACAATTCTTCATCACTTAGGTATTTAAATCCGGCATCAGGAAAGATTGTTACCACCACTCCCTGGTCCAGCTCATTGGCTATCTGGCGGGTAGCTACAGCGGCGGCTCCAGAGGAGATACCGATGAAATAAGCCTCTTCCCGGGCCAAGCAGCGGACCATATCATAAGCGTCTTCTGTCTTGATTGACACGATGCGGTCGGCCGCGGTAGGGTCATATATGCCTGGTTGAATAGCGGATGGCATGTGTTTTAATCCTTCCAGCCCGTTAAAGGGCGATTTAGGTTGGACACCAATTATCTGAACATCAGGAAGATTTTCCTTCAGGTACCGGGAAACACCGGTCAGCGTACCTGTTGTACCCATACCCAGAACAACATGGGTTACCTGGCCGTCTGTTTGCTCGATGATCTCCGGTCCTGTACTGCGGTAATGGGATTTCCAATTGGCTGGATTGTCATACTGATTGGCATAATAATATAGTTCAGGATGGTCCACGGCCATTTGCTGGGCGATCTGGATAGCGCCATCAGAACCCTCCAGTGGATCAGTCAGCACCAGTTCTGCCCCGAGTGCGCTCATGATCTTTTTTCGTTCAGGACTGGCATTAGATGGGATGGCCAACGTGATGGGGATACCCAGCGCGGAACCAAAAGTGGCATAAGCAATGCCCATATTGCCAGAAGTGGAATCCAACAAATGCATACCAGGCAAGATCAAACCTTTGTGTAGAGCATTTTGGATAATGCCCCAGGCCGGCCGGTCTTTCACGGAGCCGCTGGGGTTGAACCACTCTGCCTTGGCAAATACTTGGACCCTGCTACTGACCCGGTCAGATAAGGTCACCAGGGGCAAGAGAGGAGTATTGCCCACCAGGGAAGGCATACCTTCATCAAGGGATATTCTTTTTACATAGGGTATTAATTCCTGCATGCTGCTTCCTCATTAAAATAAAAAACCGATCTTAAGTATCTTGAAAGCCGTATCATATCGATAATGTGCGGAAATCGCTCTGGCTTCCAACCCTATTGTGATCAGTTGTTGGGGGAAGCAGGATTACGATCCCCGCTGTATACAGGAGCAATTGAAAATCATAAACCAATCCATTTTTATGAATATAATGATATATATTGTAATAAATAAGCCCTGCTTGTCAATCCTACCGATTAACTATGCGATGTGCTCATTCTTTGGACTGCAGATCAAGCGCAAATCTTACTTATTAAGCCTCTCTGCAATTGTGTATTATTAGGATGAGTCCGTTGAAAAATCTATTACAATTTAGTGTCAGAGAGCACTTATTCATTCAAAGACAGGAAAATTATTGGAGAAGAACATGAGCTTCGCGAAGAGAACTCAAACACTGTCATCTGGAGGTCCTTACCAGGTATTAGCTAAAGCCCAGGCCCTGGAAAAAGACGGCCGGGATATCATTCACCTGGAGATCGGCCAACCGGATTTCAAGACTTTTTCAAATATCAGTGAAGTGGGCATCCAGGCAATACAGGATGGATTCACTCGTTATACACCCCCGATTGGAATGCCAGCTCTGAGGGAAGTTATTGCTGAGGATGCAGGTAGACAGCGAGGCATGGAGTTCCAGCCAGATCAGGTTGTAGTCAGTCCTGGTGCTAAGCCGAACCTGTTCTTTCCAACCCTGGCCCTGGTTGAAAAAGGGGATGAGGTGATTTACCCTGATCCTGGTTTCCCGAGTTATGAAGCGATGATCCGGGTGGCGGGAGGTAAACCGATCCCGGTGCCTCTGCTGGAAGAAAACCAATTCTCATTTGATCTGAGCGTGTTTGATGAGGTGATCTCCGATAAAACCCGGATGATCATCCTCAATTCCCCGGGAAACCCCACAGGAGGGATCATTCCCAGATCTGATCTGGAACATATAGCCCGCGCAGCCATAAAACATGATTGCTGGGTGCTTTCTGATGAGATCTATACCCGAATTGTTTATGATGATCCTCAGTTAGATTCCATAATGGGCTATCCTGGTATGGCGGAAAGGACCATTATTATGGATGGTTTTTCGAAAACCTACGCCATGACCGGCTGGCGCTTGGGGTATGGGATCATGCCCCGGGATTTGGCCGATACAGTTGGTCTGTTATTATGCACTCTGTCGGTTCTACAGCACAGTTCACTCAGTTTGCCGGAATAGAAGCCTTGACGGGAGATCAGAAGCAAGTTGATGAAGTAGTCGCTGAGTATAAGAAGCGCAGAGATCTGATTGTGACAGGGTTGAACCAATTGCCAGGAATTAGCTGCCAGAATCCAAAGGGTGCCTTTTATGTATTTCCGAATATAAAGCAGCTGGGTAAGTCTTCCCAACAAACCGCTGACTGGATCTTGGAAGAGGCCGGAGTAGCCTTGCTGCCGGGAAATGCGTTTGGAAAATTTGGTGAAGGATATCTTAGATTGTCCTACGCAAATTCTCAAGAAAACATTCAGAAAGCGTTGGAAAGAATGGGGGAATTCTTTAAATTTATCTAGAGTCCAGTAGATTGAAATTCTCTTATTTCCCGGTCATGAAATGACCGGTCTATGATTCAACGCCTGCTAAAGCAGGCTTTTTTATTACATTTCAAGATTGATCCCCAATTTTTTATCATGAAATGACCGGGCATTGATTAACGCTTGCTGAAGCAGGCTCAATGTTTCTCTCTTGCAAGGATTTCTAAGGAATTCCGAAGACATCCTTCTGCATGATGTTGTTTTTGTCTTTTTATGTATTGTACAATTCTGGCAAGTTCTAATTCTCTAAATGTAAATATTGAATAGGATGATTGCCAGCGGAATTTATAATCAATTAATCCAGACTGATTTAACTTGGTTGAAGAAACAGCATTAATCTGACCGATAAATTTTGAGATCGCGATCGACGGTGGAATGGATACGGCTAAATGCACATGGTCATCAATCCCATTGATAGCATAAATTATTCCACTGAGATTGATTGCTTTTTTCGCGATGTAACTATGCAGTTTGTATTCGATTATCGGTAAGATGGTTGGCTCTCTGTGTTTTGTACTCCAAATAGCATGATAATAAAGCTTCGTGTAAGCCATGGTATCCCCCTGCTATCCCTCTATTCTATTTATTTCTGGAATTCAAGCCCGCAGGGCGTTAAGAATAGCCGTGTGATTCATCACTCGGCGAACTTGATAATAATCTAATTTATCTTCAATTTCTGAAGTTATGATCGGTTCCCTATTCTTTGTGCTCCAGACGATGTGATAAAAGAGTTTTGTATAAGCCATAAAATCCCCCTGTTATCCCTCTATTCTATTTATTTCTGGAATTCAAGCCCGCAGGGCGTTAAGAATAGCCGTGTGATTCATCACTCGGCGAACTTGATAACAATCTAATTTATCTTCAATTTCTGATGTTATGATCGGGTCCCTGTTCTTTGTGCTCCAGACGATGTGATAAAAGAGTTTTGTATAAGCCATAAAATCCCCCTGATATCACTCTATTCTGTTTTTCATTGGAATTCAAGTCCGCAGGGCGTAAAGAATTGCCGGGCAATTCATCGCTCGGATTCTAATGATTGAAGATAAGTTCATTCCCGGAGATTATTTTTAGTCAGCGACACCAACACAACTCCCATAATTATCAGGGCGGCGCCCAGGATTTGCCAAATTCCTAAGCGTTCCCCCAGAAAAATCGCGGAGAGAGTTGAGGCGGAGAGGATCTCTGCTGTTGATATGATAGCGGCCACACTGGCCGGGAGCAGAGAAAGTGCTTTGGTGTAGAGGCCAAAGCCCAGAATCGTTGACATCAATACGAATCCGAGCATCCAAGGGAGAATCCCGTTTCCAATCGGCCACGGATCCGGTCGTCCTCCCTGGAAGAAGAAGATGGTAATTGTGCCGATCAGGAAGATGTAAAAAGTGATCGTCCAGGAGTTATATTCCCCCACTAGTTTTTTGCCAAACAGTGATAACGTACCATAGGTGAATGCTGATCCCAAGCCGATCCAGATCGCTGTGGAATCGATCTGCAGTTTCCAATTGCCTATCATTCCGGAAGCCAGAACTGTTCCGCCCACAGCTGCAGCGATTGACACTATCTTTCGAAAAGATAGCTCTTCCTTAAAAAGACCCAGGCCATAAATGTCACAAAGATAGGAGCATTAGATTGAATTACTGTTGCCAATGAAGCGCCTAGGCGGAGAACGGCGATATTCCAGAAGATATGAAAGATCCCGATGCTGATCACGCCCATGCCGATCAGCCAGGGTAGGTCTTCTTTTTTCACTCGCAAAAGTTTTGGATTGACAATTAATAGGCCAACAAGAAGGACTAGAGAGGAAACCAGGTCGCGCCAGAAGGCTAATCCTACGGCGCTTAATCCACCTTTTTCAACTATTTTGAAGATGAAAATACCTGATGAGCCCCAGCAAATAGATGCAAAAACCACCAGGAGAATCCCGGTAATTCTTTTTGTACTGGGAGGTGAGTGATTATCCACTTGTGATTTAGTCCTGTCAGGGAGCGAGTTTCATACCCGCAATATAATAATCGTAAAAGTTGGCATTCTGGTCTAGATCAACCTGGGCTGCCCTTTTAGCCAGTTTTTCACCGTGTGCAAATCCATCCTCTGAAAGAAACATCGCGGCCCCAAACCCCGCTCCATTGGCGATGGTTTCTACAATTTGCTTTGTAACGGGGGGCAACAGCCCCAAATCAAGGATGGCATCTATATCCACTTCTCCGCCAAATGATCCAGTCAGTATCACCTGCTCCAGGTCCCCTGGCTGTAAACCTAATTGGTCCAGTAGTATATCCACTGCTGCCCGAATGGCCCCCTTGGCTTTTTGAAGTTCTCGGACATCCATCTGACTTATATAGATACTTTCTTCTTTTGAAATCACGATCCTATAAACGCTGTTATCTGGCTCTACCAGGCCTGAATACCCCGCTTTTGGAGGTAAGATCCTGCCCCCTTCATCAATAATTCCAATCTGTCTGAATTCTGCGATGGCGGACAATAAACCAGAACCAGTCAATCCCGCCGGAGGCGCATCAGCGATGGTGGTTAACTCCATCTTTCCCTCAATTAATTTAACTTTAGTGATTGCGCCATCCACTGCGCGGGATCCACATGAGATATTAACACCCTCAAAAGCCGGGCCAGCTGCGGTGGATGCTGTCAGGATCCTGTTGCCATCAGAAACCATTACTTCTCCGTTGGTACCCAGATCGATGGCTGCCATCGGGCCTGATGGATTATCAAATCCGAAATAGGCTAAACATGCTAAAGCATCGGAACCCACAAATCCACCTATCAGGGGAGGTAGTGAGACTTTAACGCCCTTCGGGAAGATGCCATCCATAAATGGGGATGCATCAAGGATGGATCGAGAGTCATGAGGCTGGAAAGGAATTTGGGCTAGTTTCTCAAGCGGTAGGTTGGCCAATAGATGGTGCATGGCGCAATTCCCAACAATGGTTACCTGTTTGATGCGTTTCCAGGTCGAGGAGAAAGATTCAAAGAATCTACTGCTTGATTGATGGAGGCCAGCGCCAGACGGTGCAATCGTTCCGCATTTTCCGGAATATTTGTAGCTGCGGCCAATCTAGAGATCACGTCTGACCCATATACGGTTTGTTGGTTCAGACCACCACTTCCGGCGGCCACCTCACCGTTATCGAGAGTCGTAATAAATGCTGCGACGGTAGTGGTTCCAAGATCGATTGCCAACCCCAACGGCACATCTTTTTCTTTTTTATAACGTGAACTTCCTTTGAATATTTTATTGGAGTAAACCAGGATCGGGGAGAGGACCAGTCTGGTCTCACCCTGAATTCGGGCTCGACAGGCCAAACGGTTATTAAGAGCAAGTTCTCCAGATGAGAGGTTTTTTAATTCTATTTCGTCTGGATCAGCAACACCAACTTCTACAAGAACTTTGCATTTCCCGCAGGTTCCTTTGCCAGCACAAGGTTGTTCCAGAGGTAATCCGGAGGCGGCAATGACGTCTCCGATCAGGGTGCCTTCTTCTGCCTGGACAGTTTTTATTTCAGGACCGTATATCAGGGTAACATTTGGCATAGCACACGATTTCGGAAAGGTATTTTTATTATTTATGCTACTTTTGAAAGCGCTTCAGCCATAGCCTTGATGTGGTCGGGGGTGCTGCCGCAGCATCCGCCTATCAACCTGGCTCCCTCATTCCATACCTTTACCGCGTAATCTGCCATTACCTCAGGCGAACCATTGTAGACAACTTCTGTACCTTCAATTTCCGGGATCCCGGCATTGGCCTTGGCTATGAGTGGGAGCTCAGGATTGGTTGATTTATAAGCCTGGATGGCTTCGATCAACTCATCTGAACCCGTGCCGCAATTTGCCCCTAATAACTGGATTTCCTCAAGATGGAGAACCTTTGCGGCCTGTTCAGGACTCACTCCCATCATGGTGCGCCCGTGGGAATCAAAGGACATGGTTGCTGCAATCGGTAGATCACTTACTGACCGAATCCCGGCGATGGCGGCCTTGACCTCTTCCAGATCGGACATGGTTTCGATCCAGAACATATCCACACCACCAGCGGCCAATCCAGCCAGCCTGGGCTGCAAAAGACTTGCGGGCTTCTTCCCTGGTCAATGTTCCGAGAGGTTCGAGCAGTTGGCCAGTTGGGCCGATCGATCCGGCCACAACCACAGTTCTTTCAACGGCGTCAGCTTCAGCCCGGGCATTTTTTGCGGCTGCTTCGTTCAATTCGTGAACCCGCTCGGCTAATCCATGGCTCTCCAAGCGAACTGCCGAACCTCCAAAAGTATTGGTCAGGATGACCTGGGATCCGGCTTCGATATAAGCGCGGTGGATTGCCCGTACTTTTTCCGGATGAAGGACATTCCATTCTTCAGGGGAATGTCCTGATTCCAGACCGGCAGCGAATAACATCGTGCCCATGGCACCATCTAAGAGGATCGGTTTTCCTGATTGAAGTAAAGCAGCGAGTTTATTCATGAGTTTTCCTGGTAATGATTTCGATTAGAGTAGTATAACGTAATTCCCCAGGCCAGCTTATAAGCCGCATTCTGTCTGGTGTATATCTGGTTTACACCCCGGAGGGCTTCCTCCCTTTAATACACTGAGGTGATCATCTGTCTGGGGCGCACTTCTCAGCGCGCCTCGGTGCAGCCTACCTGGAATTCAAGGGAAACGAGCAGCTTCCCCTCCCGAAGGAGTTCATCCCTGTTTGGCCTTGCTCCCGATGGGGGTTGCCCGGCTGCAGGCATTACTGCCTGCGCCGGTGGTCTCTTACACCACCATTTCACCCTTACTCCCGGAGGAGCGGTTTGTTTCTGTGGCCCGATCCGGCAGATCTCTCCGCCCCGGACGTTATCCGGCATCGTGCTCGATGGAGTGCGGACTTTCCTCACCCCCGAAGGAGGGCGCAACCACCTGGCTGACCTGGGGATTTCATCATAACATGTTTGAGATATTTCTTAAAGGGAAGGGGGTGTAAAGGATCGATAAATGCTAGAACTAGTTCAATGACTGGACAGATTATCCTGGTCGAATTTTGGATTGATGGAATGCCAAGTCAATGATAATTTGCATCTCATCAGAAATCAGCTATCTAAAGCAGAATATTCTTCCTCAAAACCTGAAAATTTATCTGATTATTAAATAATTGCAATTAATGCTATACTGCAATACAGACATAATAGAAGATATATTTGAACGATATATGAACGTTTTTGAACATTAGTGAGGTATATGATCTCTGAAGAACGACGTGCTCGCTTAATGAGAATAATCAATGAGCGTGGGTATGTCCAGGTAGCAGATCTTGGTTGCTGAATTTGAAGTATCTCCGGTTACAATCCGGCGTGATCTGGAAATTATGGAAAAAGAAGGTCTATTGATTCGTAAGCGAGGTGGTGCAATTCGAAGAAATCAAGGCGTCACCATGGAATTGCCTTACATCATTAAACAAGTTCATAATGTTGAAATTAAAAGAAGAATTGCAGAAACAGCTTTGAATATGGTTGATGATGGTGATTCTGTTATTCTTGATTCTGGATCGACTACATTTGAATTGGCCCAGAAGCTGGTGACTAAAACCACGATTAAGTGTTGTTACAAATGATTTATATATCGCTACAAAATTGGCTGCCAATCCGGATATCAATTTGATTTGTACTGGAGGTGTTGCTCGTTCCAATGTGTTCTCTTTACAGGGTGCGATAGCAGAAGCAAGCATCCGAAATCTGAGAGTAGAAATTAGCTTTTTTAGGCGCAGATGCGATCCATCCTGATGGTGGAATCTATAACGTAAATATAAATGAAGTTCCAGTAAAGCAAGCCATGATTAGAGTCTGCGCCCAAGGTTGTCTTGTTGGCAGACTCGTCAAAATTTGAAGTATGTGGATTTGCCAAGATTTGTACATTTATCTCAAATTGATACAGTTATCACTGATGATGGCATATCAGAAGATACAAAAGAAATGATCTTAGATCATGAGGGATGTGACTTAATTATCGTGTAGGACATGCGATTATGCGGATGGAATGAGAGTGGCCAGTCATGATTATCAAAGGAGGTAAATAGAAAAAGATACTAATTTTTATAGTGGACTTGTATCAGAGATAAATGGTAATAAAGGGAGATGTAATGGATATTGTTCAATTGATTACTAAGATTTTCAGATTTTTGGATGGGATTAGGCGTATCGTTACTGTTGCCTATCATCATTACCATCCTCGGACTTGTATTTGGTCAGAAATTCTACTAAAGCTCTAAGGGCTGGCCTGACATTGGGTGCCGGTTTTATTGCCCTGAATTTGGTCATTGGATTATTGATCAATACAATGGTTCCTGTTGTTGATGCGTTGGTGGCGAATACTGGTGCAAACCTCACCATCCTGGATGTGGGTTGGGGTGTGGCCGCAGGTATTGCCTGGGGCACACCGGCGGGATCAACAGTGATTATCGTTTGTCTGGCTGTCAATATCATCATGCTTGCCTTCAAATGGACCAAAACCCTCAATGTTGATATCTGGAACTTCTGGAACCAGGCCTTCACAGCTTCAGTTTGTTTCCTGGCAGCTGGTGGCGCAAATAATCCTGGTCTGGCTTGGCCAATGGCAATTCTTGGGTGCAACTGTTCATACAGTCTACGAACTGATCGTTGCGGATAGAACAGCCAAAGGCGTTCAGGAATTCTACAATCTGCCCGGCATCAGTATTCCCCATGGTTGGGCTGTATCTTCAGTTCCCATTATTTATGCTGTCAACTGGGTTCTGGACCGCATCCCTGGCGTGAAAGATATCAATTGGGACGAAGGAACAATCCGCGAGAAATGGGGCATCTTTGGTGATCCATTGATCCTGGGCGCGATCCTGGGTATTGTTGTAGGCGCTTTGGGTGGTCTTTGGAAGATCCCGTTCAGCTCTTTACCCTCGGTATCACCATCGGTACAGCGATGATCCTTATTCCAAAGATCATTGGTTTCTTCATGGAAGCCCTAAGCCCGATCGCCGAATCTGCCCGCGAATTCATGGGCAAGAGATTTGGCGGCCGCGAGATCTACATTGGTCTTGACTCTGCAGTATTGATCGGTCACCCGGTCACAGTTGCAGCAGCCGTTATCTTGATCCCGATTGTTCTCGGTCTTGCCCTGATCCTTCCTGGCAACCGAGTACTGCCATTCGGTGACTTGGCTGCCTTGTTCTATTTTGTGGCCATGGTTCCATTCATGGCAAAAGGCAACCTGTTCCGCTCAGTGATCAGCGGTATTTTCGTGATGACTGTTGTCCTTTATGTTTGTACTTCATTTGGTTCTTCACTGACAGAGATGGCTGGAATCGTGAATTATGAAATTCCAGCAGGAGCAGTAGATATCACAGCGATGTCCGCGGGCAACTGGGTCAGCTGGGTGATGTTCCAGCTCAGCAAATTGGTTGGTGGATAAATCGATCCATACTGAGTGGGCACGTTCTTTGAAGAATATTTGTTGGTCGTGCTCACTCAATATCTTTCAAGCTGAAGATTCATTATTAGTTTTGTCCGATCATTGATCTAACCATTGTCAAGATCAATATTGTCTTATGCGAAAAGATCAGGGTAACTTAAATGAAAGTTGCTGTTTACCATAATAATCATGATGTTCGTATTGAGGAAAGAGACGACCGGTTCCAGGTCCTGGTGAAATTCTTGTAGAAACGAAAGCCTGCGGAGTTTGTGTAGCTGATACTATGGAATGGTATCTTGGAACCGCGTGCACCCCTTGTGTTTGGTCATGAACCAACCGGGGTGATTGAAGAAGTAGGAGATGGAATACAAAAGAATTTAAAGTTGGTGACCGTGTTGCTGTTCATCACCATGTTCCTTGTCTGATCTGCAATCATTGCAGGCGGGGAAATTTCACAATGTGTTCAACTTTCAAGACAACCCATATTCATCCCGGAGGTTTTTCGGAATACTTTATTGCATCAGCAACCCATGTTGAACGGGATGTTCTCCTGATTGCCAGATCAATTTCTTTTGAAGTTGGAACATTGGTAGAGCCCCTGGCTTGTGTAATTCATGCTATCCGTCAGGCGAAGATATAAAACCGGAGATAAAGTTGTCCTGATTGGAACTGGAGCGATGGGATTGATGTTCATCCAAGCCTTAAGATATCTGGGGGATTCGGGATCTGGTAGTATATGAGCTCCTTGAATGGAGGAAACAAAAGGCGAATGGAATTTGGCGCTCCAGCAGTATTCTGAACCCAGCCAGGATATTGACGAAGAAGTATCGACGGCTCAAGGAGCATTTTGGAGGAGAAGCAGCGGATAAAGTGATCATTGCTGCCAAGGATCTCAGCGCGATGAACTTGGGTATGCATCTGGCAGAAAAAGGTGGAACTATCTTGTTCTTTGCCACACCCCATCCGGATGAAAATATCAGATCTGTATCCCTCCAAGATTTTCTTCAATGAGTTGAACATCAAATCAAGCTATTCTGCGGATCATAATGATACCCGGATCGGCGCTGGAGTTATTATCCAATGGCGATGTTGATGGGGATAAGATCATTACACATCGATATCCTCTTGAACAGCTCTCAGACGCGATCCTGCAGACATCCAGCCGGGAAGGAGTTTGAAATGTGTAATCAGTTTCGAATAATCCCAACCTGGAGAAATCTTATGTCTTATCCGATTGATCTTAGTGGTCAGGTAGCAATTATTACTGGAGCTGCAAAAGGTATAGGTGAAGCATCAGCCAGGTATTTGACTCAAGCTGGAGCTCAGGTGGTTATTGTCGATCTTAACTCCAGAAAAAGTAAAGCCGGTGCTTGATGAGATTGAAAAATTGGGCTTGCGACCTGAATATATACAAATTGGATATGTCTGATCAAACCCAAGTTGAAAAAATGGTCGAATGATGTGCTTGAGAAATTTGGCAGGATCGATATCCTGGTTAATAATGCAGGGGTAGTGGCAGACTGGGATGTTAGTTACGCTGTTCATGTCAAGGGAGTCCATTATTGTTCTGAAGCAGTAAAAGACCACATGGCTGAAAGGGGAAGCGGGAGAATAGTCAATCTCACTTCAACCTGTGTATTTTCTGGAGGGACAGGGATCCCGGAATATGTGGCTTCAAAGGGCGGCACCTATTCGCTTGACACGCTATCAGGCAAAAACTTATGCTCCGCTGGGAATACTTGTTAACGGAGTTATGCCAGCAGTGATCATGAGTGATATGATCATGACCCGCTATGATAGTGAAGAAGAGATGATCAACCACTATACTTCGATCATGCCTGTTAAGAGGATTGGATATCCGGATGATGTAGCCGGAGTTGTTTTATTCTTATGTTCTGAACTGGCGAGTTTTGTCTGCGGGGAGATTATTGTTGTTGACGGCGGAAGAATGCATGTAGGTTAATATAAATTAATATAAGAGGAAAAAGAATGAAAACCATATTTGAAGAACTCAAACATTTAACCTCTATCTCCGCTCTTTCTGGCATGGAAGATAGAATGATCAGCGAGATGGTAGATCGGTTTACACCCCTTGCAGATGAAGTGGAAGTTGATAATCTTGGGCAATGTGACGGCTACATTCGAGGGAAAGGATAAAGATGCTCCCAGGATGTTAATCTTTGCCCATATCGATGAAGTTGGTTTGATGGTCACAAAAGTGGAACCTGAAGGATTCCTGCGATTTGACCGCATTGGAGGAGTCCCTGAAAAGACACTTAAGAGGACAATTCGTTGATGTGTTTTCAACAGATGGCTCAAAATCATGTCCGGGGATTTATCGGCACCCATGCCCATCACCTCACCCCGCCTGATCAAAAATACGTGGTTCCAAATACAAATCACATGTACATCGATCTGGGGTTGTCATCTGATAAGGAGGTTCTTGATCTGGGTATCAATACTGGCAGCGCAGTGACATATGCACCCAATCTACAGCAAATTGGCGAACACCGGATCACAAGCAAAACGATGGATAACAGGGTTTGTGTTTTGATCCTGATCGCCCTTGCAGAATATCTAAAAGAAAATCAAACCTCCTGGAACTGTTTACTTGTTGCCTGTGTCCAGGAAGAGTTCAGCATCCGTGGTGTGATGCCTGCCTTTACACGCCTTGAGCCGGAAGCATCTATTTGCCTGGATATCACATCCGCCTGCGATACACCCGACTTGAATTACCGTTACAACATTGCTCTTGGTAAAGGCCCTGCGGTTCTGCAGATGAATTTCCATGGAAGAGGAACGCTGGCAGGATTGATCCCCAATCCAAAACTCAGGATGTTCATTGAAAATACCATCGAGGATTTGGGCCTGCCCTACCAGAGGCAAACCATCATTGGAGAAATTACTGATGATGCTTTCACACTTGGGCTGGGAAAATATGGTGTGGCTATGGCGCATTTATCCATTCCCATGCGTTATTCCCATTCGCCGATCGAAACCTGTGATATCCGCGATATAGAAAGTGGAATCAAGATCATGCAGGAAGTTGTCAGCAGATTTGATAAGACCGTAGATCTCAAACGAGGGGTATAGGAATCAAGAATGATTGGATGATATAAATCCTCACTCATTCAAGTATCGATAAGGTGTGAATTATGAAACAAACATGGACAAAAGAGTTATTTGGAACTGATAAGTGGATCATTGCCATGTGCCATCTGAATGCACTGCCAGGAGATCCAGGATTTGACAGCTCTACAGGCCTCGAGCAGGTCGTGGAATTTGCCAGAAAAGATCTGTCTGCCCTTCAGGAAGGCGGTGTGGATGCGGTGATGTTCTCAAATGAGTTCAGCCTGCCGTACCTGACCAAAGTAGAGACGCTCACAGTTGCTTCCATGGCGCGAATAATAGGTGAGCTTCTGGGAGATATCAAAATTCCTTTTGGTGTAAACGTGTTGTGGGATCCAATTGCATCTCTGGATCTGGCAGTTGCTGTTGGTGCCAGTTTCGTCAGGGAAATTTTCACCGGCGTATATGCCAGTGATTTCGGTCTGTGGAATACAGATTCCGGAGCGACTGTACGCCATCAGCATCGCATTGGGGGAAAAGACGTTAAATTGTTCTTTAACATCGTTCCAGAAGCAGCAAGTTACCTGGCAGATCGTGATATCGTTGAGATCGCCAAATCAACAGTATTTAATAATCATCCTGATGCGATTTGCGTATCAGGACTTGACTGCTGGTGTGCAGACTGATCTATCAACACTAAAGAAAGTAAAAGATGCCATACCTGATACTGTTGTTGTGTCAAATACAGGTGTACGAATTGAAAACGCACAAGAACAACTATCGATTGCAGATGGCGCGATCGTTGGCACAGCTTTGAAAAAAGATGGGATATTTGAAAACCATGTTGATGAATCACCGTGTTCGGGAATTCATGGCCAAGATCAAATCCATTCGCAGGAGACATAATAGTGAGTGGATCAACCAGTGATCAAAATTGCACCATCCATTGCCTCGGGTCCGTTGACCTGTTTGGAGAAAACAATTCATGATCTGGAGCTGCCGGCTCCTCAATTATTCATTTTGATATTGAGGATGGCAGTTTTGTTCCAGTGATGAATATTGGGATCAAGGTTATCGGAGAACTTCGGCCATTGACCAAATTGCCATTTGATGTCCACCTGATGATGGTGAATCCGGAGTGGCTTATACCGGAGATTGCTGCGATGGGGGCAATCATGGTGTCGGTTCATTTCGAAGCCTGTCCATATCCCCGCAGGACTTTGCGCCTGATCGTTGAGCAAGGAATGCAGAGCCGGGTTGGCTTTTAATCCATCAACACCAATACCAGATCTGGCGTTTTGCTTCCCTTACTTGTCATTTATGGTGATCTTGACGACGGAACCCGAACAACGGGATTGCCCTTTTCTTCCGTCAGAGGTCTGGAAAAGATAATAGAGGGAAAAACACCGTCCGGGATTGAAGAAATTGATCTGGGTTGCAGATGGAGACATATCAACAAAAAATGCTAAACAAGTAGTAGATGCAGGAGCAGATGTGTTGGTTGATCGGCCGGGGAATTTTCAAAGATGGAAAGATCCTAGAGAATATCGTTGAAATTCAAGGCAGCTAATCGCATCGTGAGGAAATAAGGATTATGACTGAGATAGAAGATCAGTGAGAAGAATATCCTGGTCAATGAAACCGTTGAGAGTAAAGAGGAAATTATCCGTCGATTAGGAGCGTTGCTTCAGAAATAATGGTTATGTAAAAGATACCTTTATTGAATCGGTATTGGATAGGGAGATAATATTTCCAACAGGATTGCAAACCACAACACTTGGTTTTGCGATTCCACATACAGATGCAGAACATGTGAATAAAAACAACTGTGGCCATCGCTACTTTAGAAAAACTGAGTGATATTTATGGCGATGGGGAGTCCTGATGATGAAATATCTGTATCTGTGGTAATGATGCTGGCAGTCAGTGACCCAAAACAAGTGGTTGATACCTTACGAAAGTGATTTCAATTCTTGAAAATGAAGTTACAATAGAAAAATTAGAAAACGCGACAACAGCAAGGAGAAATTCAGATGCTTTTAACGACCAATTCAGTCAGGTCAGCAACAAAAAGACTAGCACGGTCCTGAAAGTCATAAACAACCATCAATATAATCACAATATAGGGAAAGTATGTACAAAGTAAAAATTCTTGTTGTTTGTGGTTCTGGCGTGGCAACATCAATGCATGCTGCATATAAATTGCAGCAATATTTTGATGAAGAAAAAATCTCGTGCATATCGATGGTGCAGGAAATAATGAACTGGAAGGCCGCGCCCCTTCCTATGACATCATCCTGAGCACACACAATGGTCACTGCCGAAACGGATAAACCCGTATTTAATGCTATCCCATTATTTACTGGAATTGGTGAAAAAGAATTGGCTGCAGAGGTGATTGCTAAAGTAAGAGAAATTATGGAGGAAAAGGCAACGATAAAGTACGATTAGCTGTTACTGTATAATCATTTTAATTTGCCATCAGATTGGATAAGAGGACATCCGATATTCTATCGGCTTCAACCTGAAGAGCAGATTCATCTAATCTCACTGCTCAAGTTCAGGTTATGGTTGTTGGACTGCCAAATGGCACCATGAAAGATAGATTGATTTTTTGCCCGTCGAGCTTTTCATTGCAGATGATGAGATTCGCCAGGTCACGTTTTTTGAAAAGTTTATATCCAATTGTGTCATACCAGGGAGACACAGCTTGGTAACATTCATTTGCTGACTTTCCCTGAACTTCGTATTTTGCTTCAATTTTTGCCATATGATTTTCCTTTTATAGCGAACATGATTATATTAATTTAGATTTTGATCAAATTCCTTATCGCTATTGTGGATTTGGTACATCCTCATGGAAATTTTACACTATGTATCTGATTCTGTGAATTTGGAAGGTAATCTAAGGATATCAGATAGGAGATAATCAATCAAAATGGTAAATCGAATAATCAGCGATTTTTTAGGTCCTTTTGTAGTCATTCTTGCAATACACAAAAACCAGGCCAGGTTTGATCACATCTTGTTTACGTCATATCTATTAATTTATGGCCTTGGAGTTTACCAGCTGAGAGGAATCAAGAAAAAAACAAATAGTTGATCACTGAAAAATATAGAGAGTGGAAAACTACGAACCAAATTATCGATAGAGCTTTTCTTGAACGATTTCTATCCATTCTGGGAGGAAAATTTAAAATGATATGCGTATTCTGTACATCATGAATAAATATGACCTCTGGCCAGTTAGGGTAACAGCAAAAAATGTACTGATAAAATTCCCTTTGGATGTTGATTTATAGGGAGTATTTGATAAGAAGGAAGATGCATCGGAAACGATGAGGGATAACTAATGCTTGAAGGCAATTAGAATAATTGAATATGTTTGTATTGTACAAGTATTATGTTCGTTTGTCAACAAATTTGGGATTATTTTAAGCTATATAAACTGCATATTTAAGGCTTGGTTTTATTATTTACAACACGGAGGGAAAAGATTGGATACTTGTCTTTAGGTTTTTCCATTAAAATTATGACCATCTTAATCGAGAGACAAACTGACGAATGGGGTGGACAAATTGCCCTCTGTATCTTAAAATGTCCCTTCGAAACAGTAAGAAATTGATTGGAGGATCTACCTTGGGATTAAAATCATCACAAAAACGAGAAAGACAGAATGAAAAGCGCCGGATGCAGAACCGTTCTTATAAAAGTCGGACCCGCACCCTGATCAGAAAAGCCTTTTTGGCGATGGAAGAAGGCAACCTGGATACCGCCAAAACAGCGACCGCTGAAGCCGTCCAGGCTTTGGATAAAGCTGCTGCTAAAGGCGTCATTCATAAGAATAACGCATCCCGCAGAAAGAGCCGCTTGATGACCCGCTTAGCGGTCATGGAAAAAGCCGCCTAAATATCTAGTAGAAAAAACTTAATCAGGGCTGCTCCAGCAATTTTAGGACAGCCCTTTTTTGATATCCTTAATTATGCCCATGTTATAATCTCGATGCAGTACTGGAAATTTATCTCACCCCGTTTTAGAAGAGTTTTTTATGTTCCAGAAAGAGAAACAAGACCTCGAAAGACAGATCTATAAAATCCTCCAGGGAGCCGGAATCCCTGTGCCGGAAGAGCTGGGTTGGGCGCCAATCCCTTTTTCTGGCGAATGGGGTATTGCGACTTCCTTTTTTAAGGTGGCTGCCCTGGAAGGGAAAAGCCGCCAGGGTGTCAATGTTCCTCAGAGGGCACAAGAGATCGCTGCCCTGGTAGCAGAAAATATTCCTCCCCAAGATTATTTCCCCCGGATCGAAAATAAAGGTGGATACCTGAATTTGTATTTTGAATCAGGATTGTTCAGCACCAGAGTGATCGACTCGGTCTTTCAGTCTGAAAGTTTTGGTAAGGGCGAGGATAAGAATCAAACCTTGATGGTGGAATTCTCAAATCTCAACACCCACAAGGCATTTCATGTGGGTCACCTGCGCAGCACCATCCTGGGAGATGTGGTCAGCCGCATCCTGGAGTATGCAGGGTATAAGGTTGTGCGGGTCAATTATTACGGAGACATGGGGCTGCATGTCATTAAATGGCTCTGGAATTATCGAAATCACCATCTGGGAGAAACTCCCCCGGAGGATGCTACTCAATGGATGGGCGAGATTTATGCCGAAGCCAGCCAGCGCCTTGAAGAAGATCCTGAACTGGAAAAAGAGATCAGGGAACTTTATGCCGCCTGGGATCGGCAGGATCCGGATCTGGTTAAGTTATGGAAGGAAACCCGCCAGTGGTCCTTAAAAGGTTTTGAGGATCTTTATCAGATTCTGGATATTCACTATGATCGCATCTATTCAAATAGCGAGGTCGAATTCCAGGGAAAAGAGATTGTCGAAGATCTCATTAAGCGGGAGATCGCTGAAGACTTAAGACCCGATGACGCTGTTATTGTGCGTATTGATGATTTACTGGGATTAAAGAAGGAACAATATCGGGTACTGGTTGTCCTCAGATCGGATGGCACTGCTTTATATGCCACTGAAGATCTGGCGCTGGCAAAACTGAAATATGAAGAATTTGCACCTGATCGTTCCATCTATGTGGTTGATGTGCGGCAAACGCTGCATTTTCAGCAGGTTTGGAAAACCCTTGAAATTGCCGGATACGATTGGGCAAAGAAGTGTGAACATCTGGCCTACGAAGTTGTCAACCTGCCAGGCAATGTAGTTATGGCTTCCCGTGAAGGAACGGTGGTGAGACTGGAAGATTTGATCCGTGAGGCCAAAAGCCGGGCTTACGAGGTAGTAAATGAAAAGAACCCTGATCTATCCGAGCAAGATAAGCAGGGGATATCAAGCGCGGTTGGCCTGGGTGCGATCAAATTCCCCATGCTGGACCGGGAATCCACCAAGATCGTAACCTTTGATTGGGAAACAGCTCTTGATTTTAACGGCCAGGCAGCGCCATACATCCAGTATGCTCATGTTCGCGCCAACAGCATCCTTAAAAAAGCACCTACGATCCCGATCAAGGTCAGGAAACCGGAGTACTCACTGGATGCAAGCGAAGTGACGTTAATTGAGAATCTCTCCCAGTTCCCGGCCGTGATCCAAAATGCTGCCAGGGATCTAAAACCCCTGCACATCAGCCAGGCTATATACGGGATTGCCAAAGCATTTAATGCTTTTTATCGGGAAGCTCCGGTTTTGAATGCGGAACCTGAGGTGCGCGATTTTCGTTTGCAGCTGGTCGAAGCAACCAGGCGGGTTTTAAAAACAGGATTAAACCTTTTGGGCATAGAAGCCCCGCGGGTGATGTAAATAAATACCAGTCATTTGTCACTGGAAAGCCCAGTTTTATTTTGTACAATATCTGGACTGGAATCCGTGATTTTCTATTTTTCAACAAGAGTTTTTAAGGAGTAATCTATGGCTATTAGAACTTTGATCATGGGCGCTGCAGGGCGTGACTTTCATAACTTCAATGTTTTCTTCAGAGAAAACAAGGATTATGAAGTGGTTGCCTTTACAGCTACCCAGATTCCCAACATTGAAGGTCGTAAGTATCCGGCCGCCCTGTCAGGTGCTCTCTATCCTGAAGGGATTCCTATTTACCCTGAATCTGAGTTGATCCCCTTGATCAAAAAATATCAGGTCGACCAGGTGATATTTGCCTACAGTGATGTGTCCCATGAATACGTCATGCACAAGGCTTCAGAGGTTTTGGCTGCGGGACCGGACTTCCGGCTGATGGGTCTGGGGACTACCCAGGTCAAATCCACCAAACCGGTGGTTTCTGTTTGTGCAGTCCGGACCGGGAGCGGAAAAAGCCAGACCACCCGCCGCGTAGCCCAGATTCTCAAAGAGATGGGTAAAAAAGTGGCTGTGATTCGCCACCCCATGCCCTATGGCGACCTTGCCAAACAGGCAGTCCAGCGTTTTGGTGAATTGGCTGACCTTGATAAACATGAGTGCACCATCGAAGAAAGAGAAGAGTATGAACCTCATATAGTCCAGGATGTGCTGGTCTTTGCCGGTGTGGATTATGAGGCAATTCTCAGGGAAGCAGAAAAAGAAGCCGATGTGATTCTGTGGGATGGCGGCAATAACGATTTGTCCTTTTACGAGGCGGATTTGCAGATCATTGTAGCTGATCCTCATCGCCCCGGTCATGAGACCTCTTATCACCCTGGAGAAGCCAATGCCCGGACAGCAGATATCTTTGTGATCAATAAAGTGGATACAGCCGATCAGGAAAATGTGATCGCTCTGCATGACTCCCTGCGAAAACTGGCTCCAGAGGCAGTTATCCTTGAAGGAGCTTCCCCATTATTTGTTGATGATCCATCCCAGATCAAGGGCAAACGCGTTCTGGTCGTGGAAGATGGACCGACACTGACCCATGGAGGCATGGCTTACGGGGCTGGCTGGGTGGCAGCCAGGCGATTTGGCGCTGCCGAGATCGTCGATCCCCGGCCTTTTGCGGTTGGAACGATCCTGGAAACCTACCAGAAATATCCCACAACTGGCGATGTGCTGCCAGCCATGGGGTATGGTGATGCCCAGGTCAAAGAACTGGAGAAGACTATCAATAACGCTGATGTTGACCTGGTGATCATAGGGACCCCGATTGATCTGTCCCGCTTGATGAAGATCAATAAACCTACGCAGCGGGTCCAGTATGAGCTCCAGATTATTGGTAAGCCGACTCTGGAAGACTTGTTGAAGGAAAAGTTCTCATAAGGCTAAACAAGTCAGGTAAAATAAATACAAAATCAGTACCCTGCGTTGACGTGAATAGATTCCTGTAACCGCAGGGTACTCTTCTTAAGGTGATAGTTATTTCACAGCAAGTGGTATATCCTACATGCCAAAACTAAACTGGACTTCAAAATCCGATCAACTGAAACCTGGCGGCAGCCTGGTCACTGAATCCGTTTTATATTCTGGCTCAGCTGGACAGACACAATCCGGGGAAATGAACAGGTTGATCCAGGGTGATAACCTGCGGGTGATAAATGCGTTGACCCAGGAGTATCAAGGCAAGCTGGATCTAATTTATGTGGATCCGCCATTCTTCACGAATAAGGGTTATCCTGCCCGGGTTGGAAGAGGTGAAGATTCTCGTAAACCAGATGAATGGCAGCTGGCCGATGGCTATCCGGATCAATGGGATGACCTGGATTCCTATCTTGATATGCTATATCCCAGATTGAAACTGATGCACAGCTTGCTGGCGCCGACAGGATCCCTGTATCTACATCTGGATTGGCATGCAAACTCTTACGCCAGGATCCTGCTGGATGAGATCTTTGGATATGAAAATTTCCGCAACGAGATCATCTGGACCTACCATGGTCCCTCGCCTATCAAGACAGCATTTAATCGCAAACATGACACGATCCTGTTTTATTCCAAAACTGATCAGTACATTTTTAATGTAGATGATGTTCGAGTTCCCTATGCGTCAAATACAGTGGACACATTCAAGTCGTCGAAAAAAGCAGGATTTGGTAAGGTTCCTGACCTGGAGAGGGGTAAAGTTCCTGAGGATTGGTGGTATTTTCCTGTAGTCGCCAGACTGCATCAGGAACGAACGGGATACCCAACCCAAAAGCCGGAGCGCCTGCTGGAAAGGATCATACTTGCTTCGACCAATCCTGGCGCGCTAGTGGCAGATTTTTTTGGCGGGGCAGGGACCACGGGAATTGTTGCGGATAAATTGGGGCGCCGTTTCATATTATCAGACTTACAAAGCAGAGCGATAACGACATCGCGCTCAAGGCTGGTGCTGAAAAGACAAGCCCTGGGAGAGAACCAGATTGACAAGGAGGAGGAAGGGGCGCCTGTTTTACTGCAGCGGGAAGAATCCCAAAAGAATCCCCCAATCAAAAACATAAAGGAGTTGGGTTTCCCGGAGATCACAAAACAGGATCAAGTCATCCAGCTGCCACCAGAAATGGTACCCCAGGTAGCCTATTGGGAAGTGGATCCGGATTGGCAGGGAGAAATCTTCCACAGCCGCTATCAGGCTGCTAGACCCTGGCGGAAAGGCGATATACCTTCATCGATGATCCTGCCCGAGAACGGGGGAAAGATCTGCGTTCGAATTGTTCTCGTAAACGGGGACCAGATCCAGCAGGAGATTAACTAAAAAGACCCCGCTTAAAACGGGGTCCCGATTATTCCAAAATAGTTATGATCCTATAAATCGAGTTTATAGCCCTTGCCGCGAATAGTCACGAGCAGGACCGGTTTTTTGGGGTCTTTTTCGATGATCTTCCGGAGCCAATTGATGTGAACATCCAGAGAGCGGGTATCTTCCGTGTAGTCTGTTTTCCAGATCTTGCTGAACAGGACTTCTCGTTTTAGAACGATCCCTTTTTGGCGGATGAACATCTTCAACAGCTCCACCATCCTGGGAGTGACATGTTCTTCTTTTTTATTACAGAGGATAACCTGTCGATCCAAATCCAGTTTGATTGGACCTTCCTGGATGATATTCTTTCCATCACCGGGGGAGAACGGAACAATGCGGTTTTCTAATTTTCGAATGGTAAAGGGATGTACCAGCTGGACATCGGCTACGATCTCATTGGTGGGCAGATTATCAGGGGCATTGATCAGAATGATAGGGACTGTGGGATATTTACCCCGAACAGATTTGCAGATCCGTGAGCCTGTCGTGCGCATAGAGGCTGCATCTATTACCATCACATTGGGTTTTCTTTTGGTTAATTCCAGGAGGGCATCTTTCCCGGTGCTTATAAATTTGACCTTATAACCTTTCGATTCCAGGTCCGGGACAAAAGATGGAATATCAGCTCTTCTTTTTCCGGCCCAGAGAATACGAGTTTTTCGAGTATTGTTTTCAGTCATGAACGGTCACCTGCTGGGAAACATCCAATTTTGGCCGGATAGTTTTGCCATTATATCGTGAAAGACAAATATAAGCAATTACTAATTTGTTAAGATTTCAGGTTTTCTTTTTAAGATTAGCATATTTGAAATCCCAACTCTTTAAACATCCAATCAAACTATTCGTTACTCTAATTAAATATTATTCCGCCAAAGATCGAAGGTTTATATGAAGTTTTATGGCAGCTGAAAGGTAAATTCGGTGGTAGTGATACAATTTGTGATATCAACCAGATAGAGAGCGGAAAAAATGTTAATTCACTCTGCTTCACAAGTTCTTACATTGGCCGGTGGGCCACAACGCGGTGACCAATTGGGTGATCTTGGCTTGATACCTGATGGCGCAGTACTGTTCAGAGAGGGGGAAATCCTGGATGTTGGAACTACAAAAGATTTTTTACGGAAATATCAAGGTGAGGAAAAATGGGACGCCCGCGGCAGGGTTGTAATGCCAGGTTTTGTTGATCCCCATACTCACGTTATCTGGGCAGGGGATCGGTCGGGCGAATTTGAAGACCGCCTGGCGGGTAAAACCTACCTGGAAATTTTGGAGCAAGGGGGTGGAATTCTCTCAACTGTGCGAGCAACCAGGGAAGCCAGCCTGGAAGATCTCAAAAACCAGACCCGTGATCGGATTCGCCGTATGTGTAGGTATGGCACAACCACACTGGAGGCAAAAACCGGTTATGGATTGAACCAGGAGACTGAACATACGCTGCTCCAGGCTTTATTAGAGCTGGATCAGGAGGAAGCACCTGATATAGTGATCACGTACCTGGGCGCTCATGCTGTCCCACTGGAGTATGCTGGAAATCCTGGAGCTTACGCAGACTTATTATCCCAAAAATTGATTCCAGCCCTGGCAGAGTGGTGGCCAACCAGGACGGAAAAACAACTTCCCTATGTGGATGTATTTTGTGAGCGGGGAGCCTTTGACTATCAACAGAGCCGCCAGATCCTGGAAGCAGCTAAAGATCTGGGTTTTCCCATCAAGATCCATGCAGATGAATTCGAAAATCTGGGCGGAGCCAGCCTGGCCGCGGAATTGGGAGCAGCCTCAGCAGATCATTTGGTGGTAACCTCCCCGGAAGATATCCAGGCATTGGGGAAATCCGATACGGTTGCGGTGGCTTTGCCCTGCACACCCTTTGGCCTGGCTGAACCTGAATACACCCCCGCCAAAGAAATCATAAAAGCTGGCGGTTTACTGGCAATTGCTACTGATATCAATCCCGGCACAGCCTGGTGCGAGAGCATGCAGTTCGCGGCAGCGCTGGCCTGTCGATATATGAAATTAACACCAAATCAGGCCATTGCAGCAGCCACGATCAACGCTGCCGCAGCAATTGGAGTGGATGAGGTGGTTGGATCCCTTGAACCCGGAAAACAAGCAGATATGATCATCCTGGATATTCCAGATTATCGGCATATTGGATACCGTTTTGGCACAAATCTGGTGGGTTCCGTGGTAAAAAAGGGTCAGTTTTATCTAGGAGAGGAGGTTTAGTGGATTTTTTAGACAATTCACTTTTTATCTGGATAGCGATTGCGGCAGTAGGGTTATTTATCTTGCGATTTATTCTCAAAGTAACTAAAAAAATCCTCACCCTGGCAATCATGGTTGGCCTGGCGGTGGCTGTGTATCTATTCATTACTCAATATGTTATGCCTGGAATTGGAATTCAATAAATCAGGATCCAGTTTCAACATCATTCCCACTCTGGAGAAGATTCATGCCAACAATTGAACAGGCCCGGAAGTTTTATCCGGATGATGATCCGGTGCATGGTTTTTCGCATGTATTAAGGGTGTACCGCTTATGTGAAAGGATTGGTACGGCAGAAAACGCCAACCTGGAAATCCTCAGGGCTGCAGCACTTCTCCATGATGTTGAAGGTGATGTGGATGTTCGTGAGAAGCACCATTTGGCAGCCGCTGATTTCGCCAAAAAGACCCTTATAAAGGAAGGCTGGCCGGAGGGAGAGATTGAGGCCGTGCTGCACTGCATCCGGGCTCATCGTTTTCGTAATCAGGATGAAAAACCTGGAACACTGGAGGCAAAAGTCCTTTTTGATGCGGACAAGATCGATGCCATTGGTGCTGTAGGCATTGCCCGGGCAGTTTCCTATGCCGTTCGGGCGGGGATGGATGTGTATGCCCCCCCCTCGGAGCATTACCTATCGACCGGCGAACTGGCGCCAGGAGAGTCCCAATCAGTCTCCCATGAATATCTCTATAAACTTCGCCATATCAAGGACAGGATGTTTACAGAAACAGGCCGTTCTCTGGCTGAGGAGCGGCATAATTTGATGGTGAGGTATTTTGATGGCTGGCTGGATGAAATCGGAGAATTTGGAATTTAATACTTTTCCTATCCGGGATTATTTCAGTAATTTTCTGGAGTTCTTCCAGATCCACCCGGGAAGTAAGATCCAGGCTTAATGGTGTAACAGCGACTGCTCTCTTGTTGATAACCGTATGAGAATCTGTACCCGGGGGGGATTGGTCATAATCTGGTGCGATATCATACCCTATGCCCTGGTTGATTCCTGAGGTAGCGATCTCCCCTGGTCCGGTTGGCTGATAAAAACGTTTGGTGGATAAGCGAGTTGTCTGCCAGGGAGTATCCGGGGTCGCATCAGCTGGAACCTCAACTTTCAAGACCTGTACATCAGGTGGCATTTCTTTGTCCATCATACGGCTGGAAAAGAATTTCGTGAAATAACCTGCTGTCTGAAAATCGATCTCCCTTGAATAGGATGCGTGATATTTTTTCTCAGTTTCCAGGGAAATAGCCAGTGAGGGAATTCCTGCAGCTGCTCCTTCCAGGGCCGCTCCAACCGTACCCGAGATTGTGACTCCACTGCCGACATTCAAGCCGTAATTGATTCCCGAAACGATCAGATCCGGCATGCCGGGGATCAATGAAAAGATCCCATAAAGAACTGCCATAGCTGGGGTACCGTTCACTGCATGGACCGTCCATTCTTTCCCGTTAACCACCAGTTTTTCTTTTGTTATTTGGCCATCATAATAGCTGGGAAAACTTCGCCCCGTTCCCGATGATTGTTCCCGGGGGGCGACTACTGTCACAAAGCCAAGCTCATCCAGGGCTTCGGCTGCTGCCCATAACCCGGGGCTCTGGATGCCGTCGTCATTGGTTAACAGGATTTGGGGTTCTTTTTTCATCAATAATTATCCTATCTAAAAAGAGCGGGAATCCCGCTCTTTCTCTTCTGGCACCCTCGGCGTGATTCGAACACGCGACCCCTTACTCCGCAAGCAAGTGCTCTATCCACTGAGCTACGAGGGTATATTAATGTGGCGGGGAGGGTGGGATTCGAACCCACGATCGAACGTTAGCCCGACAACTGCTTAGCAGGCAGCCCCAATCAACCACTCTGGCACCTCCCCGGGGGAGAAATTTATGGCGGAGGGAGAGGGATTCGAACCCCCGGTGGGCTTGCACCCACAGCTGTTTTCAAGACAGCCGCCTTCGTCCACTCGGCCATCCCTCCCTATTTAAAGGTTCTCCGAGCGGAGAAATTTTACCATAGCTGATTAAGGGAGGCAATGCAAAGCATTCACTCCCCTTGACTGAACCTTTCCTGAGGGCTACAATGATTTTTCGCGGATGGCTCTACATGTTGAGTCTGTCATCCGTTTTTTTTATGGAAATTACAGCACTACACGTTTATGTTTGAACAGCTAACCAATCGTCTGGATGGAATATTCCAAAACCTGCGTCGTCGGGGAAAACTCTCTGAAAAGGACGTAGACAGCGTTATGCGTGAGATCCGCCTGGCCTTGCTGGATGCGGATGTTCATTACGGCGTGGTCCGGGAACTTGTATCCCGGGTGAAGGACAGAGCGGTTGGGCAGGAAGTATCCAAAGCGCTCAATCCCGGACAGCAGGTTGTCAAGATTGTCCATGAGGAATTGATCGCAACCCTGGGAGAACCAGCACCTCTCAATCAATCACCTACCTCCCCCCTGGTGATTTTACTGGCTGGTTTACAGGGCTCTGGAAAAACGACTGCGGCAGGAAAACTCGGCCGGCTGTTAAAGAAACGTGGAGAACAGGTACTGCTGGTTGCGGCCGATCCCTACCGGCCCGCAGCTGTGGATCAACTGCAGATCCTTGGAAAGGAGTTATCCATTCCGGTTCTGGCAGATCCAAACCTGCAGCCCGCTCAACTGGCGCAGAAAGCGCTCCAGGAGTCGGAGAAAACAGGCAGCACAGTGATCATCCTGGATACGGCTGGACGGTCCCAAATCGATCAAAGCTTGATGGATGAGCTGGGATCAATACGGGATGCTGCCAATCCGGATGAGATCCTGTTAGTTGTGGATGCCATGGTTGGCCAGGAGGCGGTAAATATCGCCCAGGGATTTAGTGACGCTGTCCCTATCACTGGTTTGATCATGAGCAAAATGGATGGTGACGCCCGTGGAGGTTCCGCCATCTCGATTCGTTCTGTGACAGGCGTGCCAATCAAGTTTCTGGGAACCGGTGAGAGTCTGGATGCCCTGGAAACCTATGACCCCTCTCGATTGGCATCCCGAATTCTGGGAATGGGAGATGTGATCGGTCTAATTGAGCGAGCAGAGGAAAGTATTGATCTTGAAACCGCTCAAAAACAGACTGAACGTTTATTATCCGGGGAATTCACCCTGGAAGACTTCTCCAAGCAAATTTCCCAGGTATTAAAAATGGGACCGATCGGAAAAATCATGGGCATGCTGCCGGGAGAATTTGGTAAAATGTCCCAATCCGTTGACCCCCGGGAAGCGGAGAAAAGAGTAAAAGCCACTCAGGCGATCATCTTCTCGATGACACCTGCAGAAAGGCAAGATCCAAAAATACTGAACGCCAGCCGGAGAAAACGCATCGCAGCAGGATCCGGGACCCAGGTTTATGATGTGAACCAATTGGTGAAACAGTACCGGGATGCAAAAAGAATGTTCAAAGAGCTTAAGAAATCCGGGTTTAAGAATCTGCCCCGATTTTCTTAACAAATTCTGATTTTAATGTATAATAGTCTCCGCTGTGTCAGTCGCACAGCGGTATGAGTTGTTGAAAACTTAAGGAGTACAAGTCATGGTTCGAATTAGATTACGCCGCGCTGGTGGAAAAGGTCAGCCTACACATCGTATTGTGGCCGCTGATAGAGAAAGTCCCAGAGATGGCAAATTCATCGAGATCCTGGGAGATTACAACCCCAGAACTGAACCCTCCACGATCAGGGTAAAAGAAGATCGTATCTATCACTGGCTGAGTGTTGGCGCACAGCCTTCCGATTCTGTTTTGCAGATCTTCCGCACGATCGGTTTGTTGGAACGCTACCAGCGTTTCAAAGATGGCGAGGATATTGAGAAGCTGATTGAAGAGGGCAAACAGGTCGAGAAAGATCGGACTGTTGACCCGCGTACACGCCGGGATGATTTGATTGCAGCCAGGAAACCCAAGAAGAAAGAAAAACCGGTTGAAGAGGCACCTGAAGAGGTCCTGGAAGAAGACACTGCTGAGGTCGAAGAAGTGGAAGAAGTTGCCGTGGAAGAAACCGCTGCTGAAGTAGTGGAGACTGAACCGGAGCCAGAACCTGAGCCAGAGCCAGAACCAGAGCCAGAACCTGAGCCAGAGCCAGAACCTGAGCCAGAACCTGAGCCAGAGCCAGAGCCAGAACCTGAGCCAGAGCCAGAGCCAGAGCCAGAGCCAGAACCTGAGCCTGAGCCAGAACCTGAGCCAGAACCAGAACCTGAGCCAGAGCCTGAGCCAGAACCTGAGCCAGAGCCCGAGCCAGCAGCAGAGATCAAGATCACCGACGCAGCCAGGAAACTTGCTGAAGACGCTGGCATTGATCTTACAACTGTCAAGGGAACTGGAAAAGACGGCGCAATCTTAAAATCTGATATCACCAAGTTAATCAAAGATTAGCTGGCGTACAAGGGTTAATATCCTTCAGATCTTTTTGCGGAGGAAACATTGATTGATCTAATCACGTATATAGCGCGTTCACTTGTTGAAGATCCTACTCAAGTAAAGGTCACCCACCAACGGGGCAGAGACAGCATCAGCTTCCAATTGCAAGTGGCCCGGGAAGATATGGGGCGGGTCATTGGTAAAAATGGCAGAGTTGCTAACGCTATCAGAACGCTGCTGAACGTGCCAGCATCCGGAATCGGTAAAAAAGTGAATTTGGATATCGTAGAGCCACAATGAAATCAGATCAGAACGCTAATACCAGCACAGGTTCGTCCAACACGGATGAACCTGTGTTTGTTCTTATAGGGAAGTTTCGCAAACCGCACGGCATTCGGGGAGAGATCCGCATGACCGTGCTCACGGATTTCCCGGAGTTGGTCTCTCCAGGCCAAATCATCTATGTCGGGGAAAAACACCAGGCCTATACAGTCAGGGATATCCGCTGGCATGGAGGAGATATGCTGGTATCTCTCAAGGAATTACCGGACCGCACAGCTGTTGAAATATTCCGTAACATTATGGTATATATGAAAAGTAAGGATATGCCAGAACTGCCGGAAGGTGAATATTTTATTCACCAGCTTGTTGGTATGGAGGTTATCACCGATCAGGGGGAAAAGCTTGGGGTCCTCAAAGAGATCCTTATCACCGGGGCAAATGATGTTTACCTGGTGGAATCACAGGAAGGTAAAGAACTGCTGCTTCCAGCAACGGAAGAAGTTGTGCTAGATATCAATCAGGAAACAGGCCAAATTCTGGTCCATATCATTCCGGGATTACTGGATTATTAAGCTGGGTCTGCTGGGGGAGAATAAAGATAGTAATTACATCTGATTTCATTTAAATTCCATCTGATCACAGCTATTGTGTTATTCAACCAGTTGGAATTCTCTCTTGACACGGATAAAAAAATTATGGTATTCTGAGCCCGGCTCAGGATATAGAGTCTCATCAGGCTGGATCAGGGGGTCAATGATGAAAGATCAAACAAAATATTGGGTTGGGTTTAACCTTGTAAAGGGAATTGGCCCGGTCCGGATGGATAGACTTCTGCAGTATTTCGGGGATATCAGGTCCGCCTGGGAAGCCAAGTCATATCAGCTAAAGGCCTCAGGGTTAAATGATAATCTGTCCAGGCAATTGATCCAGATCAGGGAAAACACCTGCCTGGACGAGCTGCTGGGCACGATCGTGGAAGCCGGGATCAAGGTTTATTATTGGGACCATCCCGGTTATCCAGAACGATTGCGCAACATCAACCAATCTCCTTTTGTGATTTACTTGAAAGGGGACTTGATAGAAGATGATATCTGGGGAGTAGCGATTGTTGGGACACGGCGTTATAGTGATTATGGACGCCAGATCACCACAGAGATCACCAGGGTATTGGCTGGCTGTGGAATTACAGTCATCAGTGGATTAGCCCGAGGTATTGATGGGGCTGCCCATCAGAGCGCATTGGATGCCGGCGGTAGGACCATTGCTGTTCTGGGAAGCGGATTGGACCAGATCTATCCTCCAGAGCATAAAAAACTGGCAGGAAGGATTGTTGGCCAGGGTGCTTTGATAAGTGATTACCCTCTAGGGACTCCACCCGATGGATCCAATTTCCCGCCCAGGAATCGGATCATATCGGGTTTATCGAAAGCGGTTATCGTGATTGAGGCCGGCCTGAAAAGCGGTGCAATAATTACGGCCGGATATGCAGCAGAACAGGGGAAAGAGGTATTTGCACTCCCGGGAAAGATTACCTCGCCAATGAGCAGAGGCACAAATTTGTTAATTAAACAGGGCGCTCACCCTTTGCTTGATGCCCAGGATATCCTGGACCTGCTGAATATGAGCTTGATATCCGAGCAGCGATCAGTTCAAAGGACACTGCCCGGTGATCCCCGGGAAGCATTGTTATTTCAGGCAGTGGGAGATGAACCGCAGCACGTGGATGAACTATGTTCTCAGGTAAACATGCCAATTGAAGAGGTAACTTCAACCCTGGCACTGATGGAATTGAAAGGAATGGTTCGAAAAACATTTGGCATGAAATATGTGGCTGTCCGGGATATGATGATAGACTATCGTAGCGAGCAGAACATGAATGGGGAAGGAAAATAACATGATCGAGAATTTTTATGCAGTTATCATGGCTGGCGGCGGAGGCACGAGATTGTGGCCCCTGTCAAGACAGAACCGTCCCAAGCAGATGTTAAAGCTGGGGGGGAAAGGTCATTATTCCAGGTTGCCGTTGACCGATTGGCTGATATATTGCCTTCAGAAAGGATCCTGGTAGTGACTGTTGAGGACCAGGCCAAGGCCCTGCAGGAACAATGCCCTGAAATTCCCCTGGATAACTTTCTCTTGGAAACAATGCCGCGGGGAACTGCCTCTGTGGTAGGATATGCAGCGGCTGTTTTGAATAAAAAGAACCCGGATTCGGTAATGGCCGTCTTGACAGCAGACCATATCATTGGTAATTTAGAGCTTTTCCAGCAGGTGTTAAGAGCTGCTGATCAGGCTGCAGGTGAGGATTACCTGGTCACGCTGGGAGTCACACCGACTTTCCCATCAACGGGATATGGATATACACGGCGGGGTGAACTGATCGGGAATTACCAGGCTCTGGATGTTTACTCGGTGCTGGAATTTACTGAGAAACCAGCTTTACCTGAAGCTGAAAGAATGTATAGGAGTGGTGAATATGCCTGGAACTCAGGAATGTTCATCTGGCGGACAGAGGCGATATTGAAGGAATTTGCCCGGCAAATGCCGGAACTTTCTTCCCAACTGGCCCAAATTAAAGAGGCTTGGGAAACACCACAGCAGGAAGAAACCATCCGCAGGCTCTGGCCCGAGATCAAACCGCAAACGATCGATTTTGGCATCATGGAAAATGCAGAGAGAGTTGCAGTGATCCCGGCCAAAAATTTAGAATGGAATGATGTCGGCAGCTGGGAAGCGATCTTTGATCTGCTGCCAGCGGATGAAGATGGCAACATAAACAAGGGGATTGAGCATCTAGGCCTGGATACAACAGGCACTCTTGTTTATGGAGAGAATTCACCCCGCCTGGTAGTCACTATCGGAACAGAAGATCTGATTATTGTTGATACCGGAGATATCCTGCTTGTTTGCAAGCGCGACCAGGCCCAGGATGTGCGGCGGGCAGTAAATAAACTAAAAGAAGAAGGCCGAACAGGGCTTATTTGATATTGATTTGTGTAATGGAGGTTGGTTTTGAAAGCGTATTGTGTGAAATGTAAAGAAAAACAAACTATAACATCCCCTGAAGCGGTATTCACGAAAACTGGAACACCAGCTACCAGCGGTATTTGTTCCGTGTGCGGCACAAAAATGTTCCGGATGGGAAAAACAGAAGCCCACGAGGGTATGACGCCGCCGGAAAATACTACAAGGAAAAATAAGGCACCTAAACCTCGTAAAGGGAAATTGGTGATCGTCGAATCACCTGCCAAGGCTCGCACTATTGGGCGTTACCTGGGAAAAGGATATAAGGTGATTGCTTCTTTTGGACATGTGCGTGATCTGTTAAAGTCCAAATTATCAATTGATATTGAAAATAAATTTGAACCTACCTACCGCGTTCCAAATGATAAACGCAAGATTGTAAAAGAAATCAAAAAACTGGGAGCGGAAGCTGAAGAGATTTACCTGGCAACAGATCTGGACCGGGAAGGAGAAGCCATCGCTTGGCACCTGATAGAAGCTGCAGAGCTTGAACCAGAACGAACAAAACGTGTTGTCTTCACCGAAATCACCCGCGGGGCAATTATCGAGGCATTCGAGAACCCCGAAATCCTGGATATGAATCTGGTTGACGCGCAGCAGGGCAGGAGGATTGTGGATCGCCTGGTGGGATTCCAGATCAGTCCGATCCTGTGGGAAAAAGTACGTGGTGGCTTAACTGCTGGTCGGGTGCAGTCTGTTTCCCTGCGGTTGATCGTGGACCGGGAAAGGGAAATTGAAGCCTTCATACCTGAAGAATACTGGTCGGTTGGGGCTGAGCTCCGACCTGAAGAAAACACAGATGGTGAAACCTATCAGGCAAATCTGACACATGTCGACGGTAAAAAATTACACGTCAGTTCCAAACTTGATCTGGATCCGATCCTGAGCGATCTGGAAAAAGCGCATTTCGAGGTGCGGAAGATCCGCAGGGGGAGCCGGGTACGGAATCCCTACCCGCCATTTATTACCAGTACTTTACAGCAGGATGCATCCAGGCAGCTTGGTTTTTCAGCAAAAAAGACCATGGCAGTAGCCCAGCAGCTTTACCAGGGTATTGATGTTGGCAATGATGGTGAAACAGGTTTGATCACTTATATGCGAACGGATTCAACCAATATTTCCCAATCAGCCCAACAAAGCGCCCGGGAATTCATTCAATCTAATTATGGTGATGATTATCTGCCAGCAGAAGCCCCGCAATATGTCACCAAGAGCAAGAGAGCCCAGGAAGCCCATGAGGCGATACGGCCTACTTCTGTTGGTCGGACCCCAAAATCAATCAAGGGCTACTTGAAAAATGACCAGTTCCGCTTGTATAAATTGATCTGGAAAAGGTTTGTAGGGTCCCAGATGGCTCCAGCGTTGTATGACACCCTGAGTGTTATTGTGGGAGCTGAAGGCGCAGAACATGCTTATGTATTCCGCGCCTCAGGATCCAGGATTAAATTTGCCGGTTTCCTGCGTGTGTATGACCGCAGCAACGGTAAAAACTCCCAGGCAGAAAAGGATCTGGAGAGCATCCCGGAAAATCTGGCAGAAGGCCAGACTCAGAACTTGATTAAATTGCTTCCGGAACAGCACTTTACAATGCCCCCCGCCCGATATTCCGAAGCATCCCTGGTCAGCACGCTGGAAGAAAATGGCATCGGCCGCCCTTCCACCTATGCACCTATCATGGGAAAACTTGTCCAGAGGGGATATGTTGTCAAGGAAGCACGGCGCATGGTTCCGACCGAGACCGGATTTATTGTCAATGACCTGGTTTCTGAATATTTTTCCTCTATTGTTGATATTGGATTTACTGCAGAGATGGAAGATGAATTGGACAAGGTGGCGTCCGGGGAAGAGCAGTGGCAGGACAGTGTGGAGGATTTTTACTCATCCTTTTCTGACCAGCTGGACTTTGCTAAAAAGGAAATGCCAAAAATAAAGCCTAAATATATCCCGGTTGGCAGGCAGTGTCCCGAATGCGGCGGCGAGCTGGTGCAGCGTTTTGGACGTTATGGGCTGTATATTGGCTGCAGCAATAAACCGGAATGTTCTTATACAGAAAGATGGGTTGAGCGTATCGGTGTAACCTGTCCAAACGACGGTGGCGAGCTGATTGAAAAGAAGACTAAAAAAGGAAGATTCTTTTACGGCTGTGAAAACTATCCGGATTGTGATTTTGCCTCCTGGAAAAAGCCGCTCCCAATTCCATGTCCAAGTTGTGGTGGATTATTGGTTGTCGCCAATAAAAAGCATGCTCAATGTTCAGTCTGTTCCCTGGAATTTGAACAGAATGAATTGAAAGAAAAATCTGAATAAGACCTGGTCACAGATCTTGTATAATAAAAACGGTGGAGCTGCCATTTCCGCCGTTTTATATTTTAAAATGACCTACAATTGAAAAAATCAGACATTTTTATTTTGGTTTTGATCTGGCATGGACCTTGCATCTATATGCATGAGGTTCCAGAGAATGAGGGAGCATTGCAGGAAAACCATCTCTCGTCTACAATAGGGTTATCTGGCCTCCAGTTGCTTCAGATTTCATTATCTAATGGAGATTGATTATGGATACAGTACGCGACAATTTTAACAAAGCAATCAACAGTCCTCCCATTATGGCAGCAGTTGGTGTTGTTGTCGGACTCATCTTGGGACTGGTCTGGGCATATCTGATCAGCCCGGTGCAGTTTGTCGATGGCAATATTGAACAACTCCGGGATGACCTTAAAGTCGATTACCTGCGCATGGCGATCGATTCCTATGCCTTGAACCAGGATACCTCGCTGGCTGAATCACGTTATAACCAGCTGGGAGAAAAATCATCCACTTATCTTTCGGATATCGAATTTAATCCCGCTGATCAATTGATCAGTGATATTGATTCCTTCCGTGATGTAGTGGAGATGACTTCTCCTTTGGATCCAATGGAGGATTTCATCCCGACTGAGGAAGAATCATCGGGTAATAATTTGCTTAAATGGGCCTTGCTTATAACCGTAGTTCTGGCTGGGGCCCTTGTAGCCCGTTATTTTCTAGCCAAACGGGCAAAAGGTGGAGGTGGAATAACACCAAAAACCGCTTCTAGTATGGCTCAGGAGATTACCAAGAAGATCGATTCAACTGATTACAGCGGCAAAGGCGAAGCGCCGCCCATGCATCAATTTGTCACTACCTATGTCCTGGGTGATAATTTATTTGATGATTCCTTCAGCATTGAATCATCCGCTGGAGAATTCTTGGGTGAATGTGGCGTAGGTATTTCGGAAGCCATTGGTGTAGGGGAGCCAAAACGCGTTACTGCTTTTGAAGTCTGGTTATTTGACCAGAATGATATCAAAACAGTAACCAAAGTCTTAATGAGCGGACATGCTTTTTATGACGATTCAATTCGCTCCGAACTGGAAAAGAAAGGTGAACCTGTCCTGGCTGATCCGGGCGTTGAATTTGTCCTCAATACAAACAATCTGCAAGTGATTGGACGGGTAATGGATATGGGGTATGGAGAAGGTCCACTGCCTGAAGAGAGCTTCTTTGAAAGGCTCTCGATCGAACTTTCCGTCTGGCCCAGTGAAGGTGCCAGCGAAACAGAACCATTTGATTTTGATGAGTTCTAACCAATAAAAAAAACTAGCTCCCGGTTTTCATTCAAAACCGGGAGCTTTTTCTTTTAACTGATAATATTCGGGTTTGTTACTGGATATCCAAAATCTTCAACGAATATTTTCCCCCAGGGGTTTTAATCTCAACAATATCTCCCACTTTTTTATTCATCAGGGCGCTGCCCATGGGAGAGACGTGTGAGATCTTATTCTCGGTTGGATCCGCTTCCTGGCTTCCAACCAGAAAATAGGTCTCGGAAGGTAAATCCCCTTCTTGAACAGTAACATTGCAGCCCACATTGACTTTACCTTGCCCTTTTCCGTTCTCTTCCACGACGGTGGCGAAGTAAAGTGTATGTTTGATCTCCAGGATTTTCCCTTCCAGGAAACCCTGATCTTCTTTGGCTTTATGGTAGTCAGCGTTTTCTGACAGGTCACCCATTTCAATGGCTGATTTTAATCTGGAAGCTATCTCCGTTCGACGGGGACCTTCCAGCTCTGCCAGCTCATTCTGTAACTTTTCTTTCCCTTCTTTTGTTAAATAGATCTTATCTTCGTCCTGCATATTTTATTCCTTCTAACATGATATTTAAGGCCGTTCAGTAGGGTCAAATAACTTCTGATGTTCGTCAATGGCAAACCTGTCAGTCATACCAGCAATATAATCGCAAATTGCTCGTTGAAGACCTTTTTTCTCGATCCCGGCCTGGATGTGTGTTGGCATTATCAAGGGGTTTTTTTCATAGGCCGAGAATAAATCGCTGATGATTCCCTCTGCTTTGACCTGCATTCTGATGACCCTGTAGTTCTTATACAGGTTCTTAAAGAGGAAATCTTTTAATTCCCGATTCTTTTGATCGAGTTCTTCACTGAAACCGATTACATTATAGGGAAGTTTTTGCAGTTCTTCCACAGAGTTGACGGCGCTTTTTTTGATTCTTTTATCAGTGCTTTCAATCAGGTCCCTGACCTCAATACCGATCATCCTGCGGATGATGCGTTTTCGGTCCAGTTCATTCAGGTGATTTCCCTTCCATCCTACACTCTCAATGAGGATCTTCCACAATTCAAGGTCTTTTAATTGGTCCGTTGAAATTAGACCCGAATGCAATCCATCATCCAGATCATGCGCAGAATATGCCAGCTCATCCGCAGCGTTGGCAATCTGTGCTTCCAGGTGCCCCCGCAATTCGGGATCGAAGTCATTTGCATCCGAGATATCATATTCTGTTTCGTGTTTTACTATACCTTCCCGGGTTTCCCAGGTCAGGTTGAGTCCGGGGAAATTCTCAAATCTATTTTCAAGCTTCGTGACAATGCGCAGGGATTGTTTATTATGATCAAATCCACCCTGATCTTTCATAAGCTGATTCAGGATATGCTCTCCGGAATGGCCGAAAGGGGAATGCCCCAGGTCGTGGGCCAGGCAGATAGCTTCTTCGAGATCTTCGTTGGCACCCAATGCCAGGGCTACTGTCCGGCCGATCTGGGCTACTTCCAAGGTGTGGGTCAGCCTTGTGCGGTAATAATCACCTTCGCTATTGAGGAAAACCTGGGTTTTGTACTCCAACCGGCGGAAAGCCGTGGTATGTAAAACCCTATCCCTGTCGCGTTGAAAGGCAGTCCGATAGATCGGTTTGTCGTCAGGGTATTTCCGTCCTTTGCTGTCCTTACTGCGAATGCCATAGGGCGCCAGACAATAATCTTCCAGTTCTTCACGCTTTTCTCTTTTTATGGACATATTATCCTCGCATAGGGCGGGTTGGTGAGCACAAACAGTTTAATTCAGGCTCATAGTACTGTCAACATTCACTTAATCTGGGTTCTCGATTTCATTACTGAGCTGGATGATCTCGGCCAGATGGGTTTTTAAGCTTTCATGGGCCAGTTGATTCTTCTCGTTTTCGGATCTGATGAATAGAGTATAGGGTTTGATCGTATCTCTGATTTCCTGTAAACTGCGGTTGATCTCATGGCCAAAATGTTCCGTCAGGGATTTTGTAAGCTGATCCCTCATGTCTTTAACTTTCTGGCGCATTTCTTTCTTGGCATTTCTACGCCGCGTAGGGATGATGAATAACCCCAGGGCGGCCATTGCACCGGCCAGCAGTATGCCAGTGACATCAATTGCCATTGTAGAAGCCAGGACAGTAACCAGGGTTCCCAGTCCGACTGCGCCTGCACCTATCGCGGCGGTCGCGGCAACCGCATTCAGGGAGCGCTGGGCAATTTCGTCTGCTTCACGGGTCTTATCGTAGGTATCTATCACCCGGGTAGCTTCATCCCGGATGCTGGTGATCATTCGCTCCCGGTCATAGATGAAATTGCCGATATCCCCAACCATTCTATCTTTATGTTTTTGTCGGCCTTCCGCAATGTGGCTTGTGATTGCTTGCCACTGCCGTAGATTGGCATCCACCAACCAATCAATGATCGCGGTTACTTTGGCTTCTACCAATTCTGGAACGTCCGCAATGACCTGGTCCTCATAAATATGCTGGATCTTATCCTTTTTTATCAGATCAGCAATCCGCGCCAGCCTGATATATTCAGAGAAAAAGTCCTCTCCCCTCTGTTCCATCTGAAGCAGGATCTTGATAATTTCTGAAATTCGTAAATCAAAACCTTCTAACATGTCCTTCTGAAATATATCCAGCTGGCCTTCCACATCCTTGATCAAACCCAGGTCATCTTTTAACAACTTTAACAAATCTTCAAAGTATTGAGCATACTGACTGGCCAGGCGTTTAGCAACGCCGAGAGGGTTCATCAATTTGAGTTTCAGGCGGCTCTCCTGATCCAGGGTCTCCAGGATGTATTTTTCCAGCGCCTCAAAACGGCTCCCGATCCACAAAGCAGGTTCGCCGGTTTTTGCTTGTAGTGCATGCTGGGCGCTGACAGGGAAGATTTCCGGATCAACTTTGAGGATCTTCTTGGCATTTTCTGCCACAAAAGACTGGATCTCTTCCAGCGCTTCCGGTGTTTTCAGGATGTCGATCTTGTTGATGATCAGGACGACTTTTTTCCCCCAGGATTGGATCTGTTCCAGGAAGAGCCGCTCACTTTCGGTATAGGGGTGGTCAGCTGATGTGACAAACAAGATCAGATCAGAGCGGGGAACAAAGAGAGAGGTGATCTCTTCATGTTCCCGAACGATAGCGTTGGTTCCCGGAGTATCAACGATGCTGATTTCTTTCAGATATTCCGCATCCAAAGTGATGGTCTCTACGTTTTCGGAGAGAGTTTTTTGTTCCTTTTCTTTCCCATAACGCAGGATGTTGACCTTTGTTGTTGTCGGAGTTACGCCTTCTTTCAGTAATTTTTCCCCCATCAGGGCGTTGATAAAGGCGCTTTTCCCGGCATTAAACTCGCCAACCACGACCAATAAAAAGAAATCATCCAACTGATGAATGGATTCCATCAGCGCTTTCTGATCTTTCTCGGCCACGCCATATTCCACCAGGGTGATTTGAACCTGGTTGAGCAGTTCACGCTCCCTGTTGAGAAGATCTTTTTGTTTTTTAGTTAAGATATCCATGCATCCTCATTCTATCTGGGTGTTTATCCATTATAACTGATAGGATATTGGGATTTATTTACTCAGGGGGAATTAATAAAAATACTACAGGGCGAGGAGAGTGCCAAGATTCTGGCCCAGAAGAGCATTTTTGACACTTCCCGGATCTTCGCCAGAGAAGATCGAGCAGTTTATTTCCGGGAATTCCTCGATCAGCACCAACATTTGCTCTACTTTGTCTGCCATACCGCCTGTAACATCAGGTGCCTCGGACTGGCTGACAGACTGATCCAGGGAGAACCGGTCTGCGGGGGTGATCTTGTCAAAAAGCTTCTTGCAATCAGGAAAATCCTGCCAAACGCCAGGGTCCTGCCCAGCTAAAAGGATTCGCCCCGGTCGAAGATTCCTGGCCAGATGCACAAAAAGGTCTTCTGTTGACAGGATCGTGCCGCCCAGGATGGAATCAAATACCACATCGCCAAAAACAACTGGCAGAATGCCTTTTTCCAGGGCGGTTTGAATAGGGTTCAGGTCCCAGGATGTTATTTCCTGATCGGATGAGAATACCGCTGCCGAAGGTGGGAATGATACTGGATAAACACCTCCGTTCTGGAGTGCCTCTATCACAAGCCGGTTAAGCGATGCGGCGTCATACCAGACTTCCGCAAATCCCAACCATTCTTCCCGGGTTGAAACACCATCCCTGGTGTTATATTTTTTGGCAGAGTAATGCCCAAAAGAACCTGAGCCATGTCCAAGCAGGATCTGCAGGGAAGGATCTATCTCCTGCGCGGATTTGATTTCCGTCACAATGCGCTGAATGACATCGATCCTGGCTGTTTTTGGCGTGTGTTTATTGGTGATCAGGGATCCGCCGAGTTTTAGAAAGACCAGCTTATTCCCAGTTGGTGAGATTTCAGGATTATCCATGATTTTATTGTAGTCAGGGCTCGGTTCAGGGTCAAGAGACAGAAAAACGGGCTGGGAACTCCCAGCCCAGTTTGGATTCTTGTTTTGATCTTACCTGGAACGTATTTAAGCCCAGAAAGCGGGCCAGATCAGTTTTATTACTGTATCCAGGATCACAGCGATCAGGAATAGACCTCCGAAGCGCCGGGTGTGGTGAAAGGCAGCGGCAACGTAATAGTTTGGCCAGACATCAGGGAAACCTTCAGGTTTTTCATCTGGTTTGGGGTTGGAGAGGATGGGCCAGATTTCCACCAGCGTGGGTATTGCCAGCAGGGTGAGCAGCATGACTGGTGTAAAGAAGCGGGTCAGGATCAGGTAGATTACGATCAGGTAGGACAGGATCAACAGGATAGTCATTGTCCAGCGGGCCAGGGTTTCACCCAGGACGACCGGCAGGGTGTATATCTTGAGGTCCTTGTCCTGTTTGAGCTTGTCGATGTGTTTACCGAATAACATTGAGGTAACCCCGACCCCGTGAGGTAAACTTGCCAGTGCAATGGTCCAGTCCCAGGGCAAACCGGTGATCACGTAATATCCGCCGGCGATCATTAATGGACCCCAGACCAGGAAAACGGTCAATTCACCCATGGCTATATATTTCAGCGGGTAAGTATAAAAGAGCACAAAAAGCACGCCAATGCCCATCAGGAGCCAGGTTCCTTCGCCGCGCATGATCCCCAGAACGATACCGCAGGAAGCAGCGATCGCGCCGGTAACTGCCGCATAAGTCAGGAGTTCTTTTTTGGTCATTAACCCATGTAAAAGAGGTTGGGGACCGTACTGGGCCCGGTAGTAATTATCAACATCCACCCCTTTGACAAAATCGGTGTAATCGTTCAGGAAGTTATTGGTCCCGTGTGCCAGGTATAAACCAACAGTGACCAGGATCCAGCGCCAGAAATCAAATGCTCCGACTCGGAACGCAAAAATTCCTGCAAAAGCAGCCGAAAGGAATGTTGTCACCAGGACAGCTGCCCTGGTGGCTATCAACCAGCGGGAGATCAGATCCAACTCATCCCATTCTTCCTTGCTGATTTTGGGAATAATATTTAAGGCTTTTCGCCACATTGAAAAATTCATCTAATTTCTATCTCCTTAAACCGGTAATTTTCCCCAATATCATACCACAGGGCTGCATCTGGTTATCAATGGGTAAAACAGCTGGAAAAGTGGGTAGGTACAGTGGATTATTTTCTAAAATCCTGGTTTTGAATGGGATTGATCAGGATAGAAAAAGCGCCTGCTTTTTCCAATTCTCTTTGGATTGGATCCACATTTTCACCAACCAGCGCGATAATATGGCCGCCCAGACCTCCCCCTGATAGTTTGGCTCCTAGCGCGCCGCCTTTTTTCGCTGCCAAAACCAGCTGGTTCAATTCAGGGGACGAGACTCCGATTTTACAAAGCAGTTCATGGTTTTCGTCCATTAAAGGCCCAAGCTGATCAGGATTTTCCTCTTCCATGATTCTTTTTGCCGATTGTGTTATTTTCCCAATTCTTGTGAATATCTGGTTATATTGTTCAGGTTCTTCTTGCCATCTCTCCCTTACTTCGCTCACTGCCTTCCGGGTATTGCCTGGTTTCCCGCAGTAAATGATCAGGATCGTAAATGCCTGCCCAACAGTGAGGAATTCAAAAGGATCTCCCTTTCGGTAGTAGATCGGTTTTTGATAGGAGATGACCGTGTTATCAATACCCGATGGGTTGCCGTGGTGGATCTTTTCCACCTCGAAAGTTAGATCTGAAACTTGTTCATTACTTAATCGCTTCCCTAAAAAGGCCGAGAAGGCGCGGATGATAGCCGTAGAGATGGCAGCGCTGGAGCCCATGCCTGAAGAGGGGGGGATTTCAGAAGTGATCTGAATTTTGCAGGAGGGGACCTGATTAAGATCCCTATCACCGATAACAATCTGGATCGCTGTTCTTAGCGGGTGATCCACGTCAAGCTGGTCCAGCGGAGCGGACAGGGATATATCTGGCGCTTCGATCCAAATTTCTCCTGGTTTGCTCTGAACCCGTGCGCTGACAATGGCTGTGGCCTGCGTTGTTGTGACCGGAACAGCAATCGCCGGTTCCCCATAAACAACCGCATGTTCACCAAAAAGAATGACTTTTCCCGGGGCTGAAGCTGAAAAAGAAGGCATATATCAGAAGAAATAAAAAACCAGCATGATCACCACGGACCAGAGCAAGATGGATGCTTGCAGAGGCCGATCAGAGAGTGCTATATCTTCAGGGGCACCTCCTTCGCCGGCCTGGATCAAGAATAGGTACCTGAAGATACCGTATAAAACAAATGGAATTGTCAACATCATGGCATGATTATCGGGTAAATTGGGTGCAGAAAATGTGTACAGGCTGTAAGAGACAATTGTTGTCCCGGACACAATGTTAATCAACTGATCGAGCAGTTCGATGGAATACCCCTCAAGAGCGGGACGAACCTTCCCGCCGTTATCGTATTGCAATACCAGCTCTGCCCGCCGTTTTCCCAGGCCAATGAACAAAGCAAATAATGAAGTGACAACGTATAACCAGGGTGAAAAACGCTTAACCTCGATCAGGGTGGTTCCGGAGATAACCCTGAGAAGATAAAATGACGCCAGGACAAGCACATCGATCAAAGGAATATGTTTCAGCCTGGTGGAATAAAGCATATTTAGGACAAAATAGACCAGGCATACAGCCAGAAATGCGGGATCTAAAAGATATGCCAATGGGAGTCCGATCAATAACAGGGTGATTGCTGCCGCCCAGGCAACTCCCAGGGTAAGTTTCCCGGACGCGATAGGACGGTTCTTTTTTGTCGGATGTTGTTTGTCGGATTCTCTATCAGCGATGTCGTTGAAGATATAAATTGAACTGGCGATCAGGCAAAAAATGGCTGCTCCAGCCAGGGTGACTAAAAAAGCTGAGACGTTCAGCAATTTCCGATCAAATACCAGGGCTGTAAAAACGAAGATATTCTTAGCCCATTGTTTTGGGCGCATGGTTTTGATTAAAGCTAATAACATAAAGAAATAATAGCATGAATCAATAGAGTGGGGGAGGCAATGCACCAGACAGGTAAGGTGATGTTAAAATATACATATGAGTAAAAAGCAGCGAATTGATCAAGCTCTGGTCAGCAAGGGTATGGCCAGGGATATTGATGAAGCCAATAGACTGGTTATGGCCGGAAAGGTCCAGTACCTCGGACAGATGGTTTTTCAGTCCTCACAACAGATCAGCGACGTGGAAGGGATCAGCATTATCCCCGAACAGAAATTCGTTTCCAGAGGTGGAGATAAACTTCAGGCAGCCTTTGATCGGTTTCCGATTGACGTGAACGGCATGGTATGTGCTGATATCGGGTCCTCATCTGGGGGATTTACGGATTGCCTTCTTCAACATGGCGCTGAGAGAGTCTACGCAATCGATGTGGGTTACGGCATCCTGGAGTGGAAGCTCCGGAACAACCCCAGAGTGGAGGTTATGGAGCGCACTAACGCCAGGAATCTGGAAAAATTGCCTTCAGCCATCAGATTGTTCACTGCGGATGTCTCCTTTATTTCCTTAAAGAAGATCCTGGGGCCAGCCGCAGGATGGTTCTCAAAAGATGGCGGACAGGCAGTGATCTTGATCAAACCTCAATTTGAAGCCACGCGCGAAGAAGCCGCCAAGGGAGGGGGTGTAATTTCTAACCCCGAAATACATCAACGAGTTATCAAGGATATTCTGTGTTTTGCGGCAGATACTGGCTTTGCTGCTGCGGGTTTGATCCGCTCCCCATTAAAAGGGCCGGCTGGCAATGTTGAGTTTATAGCCTGGTTGATCTATCCGGGGGACAGAGTTGATAAAAACGAGATCCAAACATTGATCTCAAGTATATTTTAATCGGGGCCCCGGTTTATTATGAAAGATCAACCCCCAACAATCATTAAAGACAGCATGTTTTACCGCTTTTCACTTTATGGATTCTTAAAGAACCTGAGGTTCTTTGATCCATTTATCCTGCTGATCTTTCGATCATATGGGTTGTCATTTTTGCAGATCGGCATTCTTTATTCAATACGAGATGTCGCTACTAATTTCCTTGAATTACCTACAGGGCTGCTGTCGGATTCCTTTGGCAGAAGAAGAGCAATGATATTTGCCTTCATATCCTATATCGTGTCCTTTGTGATCCTGTACTCCTTGCGCGATTTTGGTTTTTTGGCTCTGGCCATGATATTTTTTGCTTTTGGAGATGCATTCCGGACCGGGACACACAAAGCCTTGATCCTGGAATATTTGAAGATCAATAACATCAGCGATTTGAAAGTAGCCTATTATGGACTGACACGCAGCGCTTCCCAGCTGGGTTCAGCCTTGAATGCATTGATCGCGGCAGGTCTGGTGTTCTATACTGGCAGTTACAGGATCATGTTCCTGGCCTCGACTGTTCCTTATGCCCTGGATTTGATTAACCTGGCCACATATCCGAAAGAATTGGATGGAGAGATCACCCGGGTAAAAGGAAAGGAAATCTGGATCAGATTTAATTCGATCCTTAAAGGTTTCTTCAAGACAATGAGGGATGGATCTGCCGTAAAGGTAATCCTGAACAGTGCCAGTTTTACGGCTGTATTTAAATCAACCAAAGACTATTTGCAGCCCATGATCTCTACTTTTGCCATGTCTTTAGTTCTTTTTACAGCCCTTGAAGATACGCGCCGGGAAGCACTCCTGATCGGTCTGGTTTATTTTGTGATTTACATTTTAACGAGTTTAGCCTCCAGGCGAGCATATTACCTGAGCAATCGATTCAGAAACTTGTCCCGGGCGGTTAATATCACATATCTGGCAGGGATAGGATTGTTGGTTGTGGCTGGACTGTTGGCGGCAGTTGATCTGGAGCTGATCGCAGTGATTTGTTTTGTTGGTATGTTCTTGTTGAATAATGTTCGGCGGCCGATCAATGTTGGCATCATCAGCGACCAGATCTCATCTCGGGTGATGGCATCAGGTTTATCAACAGAAACATTATTAACAACTATTTTCTCTGCTCTTTTTGCCCCCCTGTTGGGGTTTTTAGTGGACAAAATGGGATTGGGGTTTGGGATAGCTATAATGGGTTTGGTGATGGTGCCTCTGTTTTTTGTGGTCCGGGTGGGGGAAAATAATAAACAGCTGCAAGAAAAATAAAAGCCCTCAAGATCATCACATCGGGTATACTAGCCCTTCTTATGGATATTAACAGGATACGTAACTTTTCGATCATAGCTCATATTGACCACGGGAAATCCACTCTTGCGGATCGCCTGCTGCAGATCACGGATACTGTCTCGGAGCGGGATATGGCGGACCAGGTTTTGGATAATATGGATCTGGAACGTGAAAAAGGGGTGACCATCAAGGCTTCTGCAGTTCAAATGAGTTATAAAGCCCTCGATGGCCGGGAATATGAACTGAACCTGATCGATACACCCGGACATGTAGATTTTGGTTATGAAGTATCACGAGCGCTGGAAGCTTGTGAGGGTGCTCTATTGGTAGTGGATGCAGCCCAGGGTATGGAAGCGCAAACGATTGCCAATATGTATGCCGCTCTGGAAGCGGATTTGGAAATCATTCCAATTATCAACAAGATCGATCTTCCGGCAGCCAGGCCAGATGAAATTGCCAGCGACATCAGTGCCTTATTGGGCACTCCTCCCGAAAACATCCTCCGTATTTCAGCCAAGGATGGGGAAAACATCCGGCCGGTTCTTGAGAAGATCATCCAGGATGTACCTGCCCCGACTCATACACCGGATTCACCGCTGAAAGCCTTGATATTTGATTCCCATTACAATTCCTATAAAGGTGTGATCGCCTATATCCGAATTTTTGACGGCACCATCACCAAGAAGGATGTCCTGCGTTTGATGGCTGCGAAAAAAGATATCGAGCCTTTTGAAATCGGTGTATTTTCTCCAGCAATGATCCCTGTAGATGTGCTCTATCCCGGTGAGGTTGGGTATATCGCAACTGGACTGAAATCAGTTCATGAATGCCGCGTAGGAGACACGATCACATTTGCCAGGAATCCTGCCCCTGAACCTCTGCCTGGATACAAACAGGCCAAACCAATGGTTTTTGCTGGTTTCTTCCCGGTAGATAATGAAGCCTATACCAGCTTAAGGGACGCGCTCGAAAAATTGCAGTTGAATGATGCTTCTCTGGTCTTTGAACCCGAATCATCCCAAGCGCTGAACCTGGGTTTTCGGTGTGGATTCCTGGGCATGTTCCATATGGAGATTATCCAGGAAAGGCTGGAACGGGAATATAATCTAGATATCATAGCAACTGCGCCTTCAGTAAAATACCGGGTTGTGAAAAGGGATGGCTCAATCCTGGAAATCGATTCGCCCGCCGATTTGCCCGATAAGAGCGAGTTTGAGGAGATCCAGGAACCCTGGATGGATTTACAAGTGTTTTTACCGCTGGAATATTACGGCGCAGTGATGGAGTTGGTTACTATAAGGCGTGGTACATACGTCAGTCAACAATATCCATCTCCAACACGGGTCCAGCTGGATTTTCAAATTCCACTTTCGGAATTGATCGTGGATTTCTTTGATTATCTGAAATCTGTATCACGGGGTTATGCCTCCATGGATTATTCCTTCGCGGGATATCGGAGCGAGGACCTGGTTAAGCTTGACATCCTTGTCAATGGAGAACCGGTTGATGGGATGGCTTCCATCGTCCATAAGGAAAAAGCCCTTCGCAAAGGGAAGATCCTGGTTGCCCGATTGAAAGACCTAATTCCCCGCCAGCATTTCGCGGTGCCCATTCAAGCCTCGGCAGGTGGCAAGATCATCGCCCGCGCTGATGTAAAAGCACTCAGGAAAGATGTCACAGCTAAACTATATGGTGGTGATGTGACCCGAAAACGGAAGCTGCTAGAGAATCAGAAAGAGGGCCGAAAAAGGCTTAAACGAGTAGGGAATGTTGATATCCCCCAGGATGCCTTTATGGCTGTTTTGAGATTGGAAGATGACTGAAGAAAATAAAACAGGTACAAAAATAAGATTTGCTCTAGGAATAGCAATAAGCCTGATTGCTTTGGCTGTCCTGATCGTAATTGTAGACGAAAAGCAGGTCCTATCTGCTTTAAGACAGATCAATATCCTTGTAGTAGCTCCGTTGATGTCCTTGTTGGTGCTTGCTATGTTATTCAGGGCTTATGCCTGGCGGGTCATACTTAAGGAAAAAGTAACCCTGACGCAGTCGTACCTGATCATCAATGCTGGCTATTTTGTAAATACGATCCTGCCCTTCCGAATAGGAGAGTTAGCCCGGGCGTTTTTATTGTTTCCGGCTGGATTTAGCTTCTGGAGTGCCATACCGACAATCGTGGTCGAACGGGTCTTTGATCTGGGATTTGCTTTCAGCCTGTTTTTTATTGGCCTGCCATTTGCCCTGGATTTTTCGCAGAACGTATTTTCTGTTTATTTACTGGCGGGATTGGTTGTGGTTGGGGTGACGATCCTGGTCCTGCTGGTGAGGAACAGGGACAAAGTCATTCACTGGCTAGAAACCCAGACCATTCTTGGAGAGCGTTTTCGGTCCAGGTTGATCAATCTTGTTAATTCAGTTTTCTCCGGCCTGGAAATTCTTTCTGACCCCCTCCAATTCACCAGAGTATTCATTGGAATGGCCTTCAGTTGGGGGCTTTCACTGATTTATCAATACCTTTTGCTGCGGGCCTTTATCCCTGATGCAAAATTCATCATGGCTGTATTCGCGATTGGTGCCGTAGCTATTGGCATTTCTATTCCATCTTCCCCGGGAAATATTGGTTTATATGAGGCAAGTATCACTCTTGCTTTATCAGCTTTTGGCGTTGATCGTTCCGTAGCATTCAGCTACGCATTAACAAGCCATGTATTAAACTTGATTGTGACAACGGTTTTTGGATCCTTTGGATTAGTGAAAGAAGGATACAGTTTACGGGATGTCTGGCAGTTCAGCAAACAACAAAGAAAGGAAGGTGATGGATGAACAAACCAACCCTTATCACAGGTGGAGCTGGATTTATTGGAACCAATTATGCTGCCCGGTTGATCGAGAGAGGGGATCGGGTCACTATCTTTGATAATCTGTCCCGCGCCGGTACTCCGGGAAATATAAAATGGTTAAAAGACACCTTTGGAGATAATTCGTTTAAACTGATCGAAGGTGATGTCAGGGATTCAGAAGCTGTTTCAGCGGCTGTCCAGGGAAATGAGCTTGTTCTTCATTTAGCTGCCCAGGTTGCGGTGACAACTTCTGTGATGGACCCCAGGACAGATTTTGAGATCAATGCACTCGGAACGTTGAATGTTCTGGAAGCGGCCCGTTTATCATCTCATAAGCCCCCGGTGATCTATTCCTCTACCAATAAAGTCTATGGCGACCTGGAAGATGTGAAGGTCGCAGAAGGGGAAGAAAGCTATTATTTTCCTGAGAACCAGGATGGAATCACAGAATCCCAATTAATGGATTTTCACTCTCCATATGGATGTTCCAAAGGCGCCGGTGACCAATATGTCCGGGATTATCACCGCATATTCGGTCTGCCTACAGTTGTTTTCAGGCAAAGTTGTATCTATGGCCCGCATCAATTTGGCATTGAAGACCAGGGTTGGGTTGCCTGGTTTGTGATCGCAGCTGTGACTGGAAAACCCATTTCTATCTACGGTGACGGGAAACAGGTCAGGGACCTGTTATATGTGGATGATCTGTTGACCGCCTATGATCTGGCAGCTGCCAACATTGATAAGACTGCGGGACAAATATATAATATTGGGGGCGGTAAGAAAAATACACTTTCGATTTGGAAGCAGTTTGGACCGCTGTTGGAAAAAGAACTTGGCCAGGAAATCCCGGTCTCATGGGAACCCTGGCGGCCGGGGGATCAGCGGATTTTTGTCGCTGATATCCAAAAAGCTGCCCGCGATTTTGGCTGGAAGCCAGAGATCGATGTTGAAGTTGGCATCCACAGGCTATTTGACTGGGTGCGAGCCAACCAGGATTTGTTTTAGGAATTCCCTTTGATGATATTTACGTCTGTGGATTTGATGTCATGAAGATATTGACTGTTCTGACTTATTACCGGCCCCATACCAGCGGGTTAACGATCTATGTGGAACGACTGGCAAGATCCCTGGTTAAGTTGGGACATGAAGTAACGGTACTGACATCCCAGTATGATAAGAGCCTGCCGCGAGAGGAATTCCAGGATGGAGTCCGGATCATCCGCGCACCAGTATTATTCCGTGTCAGCAAAGGTGTGATCATGCCCACATTCGGCTGGATGGCCTGGAAGCTGGTTTTTAGCCACGATGTGATCCATCTGCATCTTCCTCAGTTTGATGCTGCAGGGATCGCGCTCCGGGGACGTTTCCTTAATAAACCCACCTTGATCACCTATCACTGTGATTTGCTGCTGCCAAAAACCTTCTTTAATAGAATAATTAATGCAGTAGTGCATTTTATGAATTACCTGGCCGGGATGTTAGCAGACAGAATCGGGGCCTATACGGATGATTTTGCTGCTCATTCCCCTTTCTTGCTGCGATTTAAGGAAAAGGTCAGCGTGATCCTTCCGCCCGTAACCATGCCGCCAGCATCTCCGGAAACAATCAGGGAATATATAAAAACAAATAATCCCCAGGGAAATTCGCCGGTAATTGGAATGGCTACCCGGTTCGCTACAGAAAAAGGGGTTGAAATTCTGATCAATGCCCTTCCCGAAGTGCTGAAAACATTCCCCTCAGCGATGGTCATGTACGCCGGTCAATACCAGGATGTGATGGGAGAAAGTGCTTATTATCAAAAGCTGCTGCCTAGCATTCAAGCCTATCAAGAAAAAGGACAATGGGAGTTTCTGGGTGTCCTAAATCCAGCAGATATGACACTTTTTTATAATTGCCTGGACGTTTTGGTTGTTCCCAGTCTCAATTCCACAGAGACTTTTGGCCTGGTTCAGATTGAAGCTATGCTCCAGGGTACACCTACAATCGCTTCAAATCTTCCTGGCGTAAGGGTTCCGCCCAGACTTACAGGGATGGGTGAGGTTGTACCAATCGGCGACGCTGACGCCCTGGCTGAGGCGATCATTAAAATTGTTTCGCAACCGAAAAAATATCAGGGATCACCACAAGAAATTGCCGCCAGATTTGATCCGCTGGTTAATGCCTCTGCTTATGAAATGATCTATAAAGAATTGCAGGGGGATAGCGCTTGAAAGATTACTTAACACCCCATTTAAAAGACCTGCCTTATTTCCGAGCCTTGCTTCGAGCGGTGGAGGCTCGTTTTTATGAGGATATCTCCCTGCCCGGTCCAGTCCTGGACCTGGGTTGTGGGGATGGTCATTTTGCAAGCCTGACCTTCCAGGAAGCGCTGGATATGGGTTTGGACCCCTGGTGGGGACCGATCTCTGAAGCCAGTACCAGATCATCCTACAAGGCTCTGGTATGTGCGGAAGGTGACAGGATGCCGTATGCTTCCGATTATTTTTCAAGCGCAGTCAGCAATTCTGTTCTGGAGCATATTCCGGACCTGGACCCAGTCCTTCAAGAAACTGCCCGGGTGCTGAAACCGGGAGCCCCATTTATATTTTGTGTGCCCAATCACCGCTTTCTTGATACTCTTTCTATCAGCAATTGGCTCGATAAGATCAAACTTGGGGGGCTGGCTGATCTTTACCGGAGCTTTTTCAACCGTATTTCACGGCATTATAATTGTGATTCTTACGGGACTTGGAAAGAAAGGCTGGAAAAATTTGGCTTTGTGATAGAGGACTGGTGGGATTATTTTCCTCCACCTGCACTTCATGTCCTGGAGTGGGGACATTATTTTGGAGTGCCAGCTTGGGTATCAAAAATAATCTTTGATCGCTGGATCCTGGCGCCCACCAAATGGAATTTATTTTTGACTGAACGCCTGGTCAGACCACATTATGATAGTGATCCGAGGAGCCAGGATGGGGTATATTCATTTTATATAACAAGATGGATTGGATGATCTGATTTACGCTGAGAGTAGAAAATTATGGAAGAACCAAGTGTCCTTGATTACGTTCTAGAGAAACTGGCATTCTGGCGCAAGAGCGAAATGGTAATCCCTCCTGCAGAGGGTGATTCTGGACCAGATCAATCAGCAGAAACAAGTCCTGAATCCAAGGTGGGTTCCTGGAAGATATATCTGATCTTTCTGCCGTCACTGTTTGCGATCATTGCCCAGATCTTTGGTGAACCCGAGAATCGCTCCCCTGCTTTGATGATCTTCTTTTATGCTGCAGCCGGGATCGGCCTTGTGGTGCTGGTTTTATTCAGGAACTGGAATCTGGACTCTCTACTTCTTGACGAGGGAGAGGCGGGTGAATTTTCTGTCCGCCGGACGCCTTTTATAGTCGGCGTGATTATCTCTGGATTGGCATTTTTCTTTTTCTCCTCCAACTTGTTTAACTTGATCAATATCAGTTTTTGGATAGTCGGTTTAGGTTTGATCTGGTGGTCACTCTGGATACCCGAAGATTGGTGGGGTAAGGTCAAATCAGCCTGGCAGAAATTTAATTCAGGTGGTTTTAAGATCACATCCTGGATGATCCTGGTGGGTATTGTGTTCCTGATGGCTGGATTTTATAGGTTATACCTGCTGAATCAGGTTCCACCGGAAATGTTCAGCGACCATGCTGAAAAATTGATTGATGTCACAAATGTCCTGAGAGGTGAACATTATATATTCTTCCCCCGTAATACGGGCAGGGAAGCTTTTCAGATGTACCTGACAGCGGCGATGGCGAAAATCTTTGGCACAGGAATTTCTTTTTTGAGTCTCAAACTGGGCACCTGTCTGATGGGCCTTTTTTCCCTTCCATTTATTTACCTTCTTGGAAAGGAGATCAAGAATAAAGAGGTTGGCCTGTTAGCGATGTTCTTTGCAGGTATCGCCTATTGGCCTAATGTGATCTCCCGGGTAGCTTTGCGTTTTGCTCTTTATCCGGCTTTTGTTGCGCCAACGATTTTTTTCCTGGTCCGTGGAATCAAAAGGAAACGCTGGAATGATTTCCTGTATGCTGGTCTTGCCCTTGGAATTGGCCTGCATGGCTACAGTCCTTTCCGGATCGTGCCTTTTGCGGTCGTCTTGGTCCTGTTGATCTATTTTATCCATACAAAATCAAAGCAAAACCGCCGTTTGGCGGTGATTGCCCTATTGCTGGTGGGCCTGATCTCCCTGGTGGTTTTTCTGCCCCTGGGCCGGTACGCGTCAATGAACTATTCCATGTTCTCCTACCGGATGCAAACCCGGATGACGGGTGTGGAAACCCCATTGCAGGGATCTGCCCTGTCGATATTCCTGTCCAACCTCTGGCGAGCGTTGATCATGTTCCAATGGGATAATGGCCAGATCTGGGTCCATTCGGTCCCGAACAGGCCGGCCTTGGGTGTGATATCAGCAGCGATGTTAAGCCTGGGAGTTGTCCTGCTTGTCATTCGATATATCAAGAAACGGCACTGGATGGATCTGACCCTATTATTGTTGATCCCTGTGTTGATGCTGCCTTCTATTCTTTCAATTGCTTTCCCTGATGAGAATCCATCGTTGAACCGCTCCGGCGGGGCAATAATTCCAGTTTTTATCATTATTGCCATCGCTGTTGAGAATCTCATGGTGAATCTAAAATCCAAAATTCCCGGCAAGGCAGGGAAGTGGGCCTCAGCAGGAATAGTTCTGGTTCTGGCCGGTTTCAGCATGCAAGCCAATGCCAACCTGGTATTTGTGGATTACTACCAGCAGTTCAAGTCCAATGCCTGGAATACTTCCGAAATAGGTGCGGTGATCCACCAGTTTGCCGACACTATCGGTGATGAAGACCATGCCTGGGTGGTTCCCTATCCCCATTGGGTGGACACACGCCTGGTCGGGATCCATGCCGTTGGACAAGTCAGGGATTTTGCCCTCTGGCAGTCGGACATCTATCACACAGAGATGGCATCAGTTCCCAAACTGTATATATATAAAGCCGATGATGAAGAAACCTATCAAATTCTCCATGATCTTTATCCAGATGGTATTATTGAGAGGTTTGATTCTGAGGTTGAAGGCCGTGATTTTATGCTGTATTATGTGCTGAAGTGAAGCATAGTCTATGGAAACAAATACAAAATCTGACCTGAATCGATGGTTGACTGCCGGGCTGCTGATCGTTATCCTGGCAGCCGGAGCATACCTGCGTTTTGTCGGCCTCGATTGGGATGTGGAACAGCACCTTCATCCAGATGAACGTTTCTTAACCATGGTGGAATCCAGTCTGATTCCCGTTGAGTCGGCTTCTGGCTATTTTGACACTTCCCAATCCACATTAAATCCCAATAACCAGGGACACAGCTTCTTTGTTTACGGCACCCTGCCCATATTTATGGTCAGGTATGCGGCGGAACTGGTTGACTCAACAGGATACGGAAATGTATATCTGGTAGGACGGGCCATGTCCGCGGCCATGGATTTACTTTCGGTTGTGTTGGTGTTCTTTATTGGCACCCGTTTATACAGCAGATGGGTAGGAATTCTTGGCGCTGCATTCTCCGCTTTTGCTGTCCTCCAGATCCAGCAATCCCATTTTTTCACAGTTGATACTTTTACAACATTTTTCACCCTGTTGGCAGTTTATTTTGCGGTGGAAGTGATCACTGCCAGGAATGGTCGGATCGATCTGATATCGTACTTGATGTTTGGAGCCGCCCTGGGTATGGCGGTTGCTTCCAAGATCAATGCGGCTCCGGTCGCTATCGCCCTGCCGCTGGCTGCAGTGATCTATTGGCTGGGATTGGATGATGAGAAAAAGGATCAGCAGGCGCCCAAGATCTTCCTTTTCCTTGTCCTGGCAGCAGTAACAAGCCTGTTGGCTTTCCGGATCTGCCAACCCTATGCTTTTAATGGTCCCGGTTTCTTTAATATCGGCCTGAATGAAAACTGGGTTTCAGGATTGAGATCACTTCGGGCTCAAACCTCTGGTGATGTTGATTTCCCGCCAGCCTTGCAGTGGGCCAGGCGTCCGATCTGGTTCTCCTTTCAAAATATGGTTGTCTGGGGACTGGGGATTCCTTTTGGTGTCTTGGCCTGGTCTGGTTTTGCCTGGATGGGATGGAAGATCTTTTCCAAGCGGGCCTGGAAACCCCACCTGGTAATTTGGGTCTGGACAGGGTTTTATTTCGCCTGGCAGACCACGCAGTGGAACAGCACCATGCGCTACCAGCTGCCTATTTATCCCTTGCTGGCAGTTTTTGCGGCCTGGTTCCTGGTAGAAGCCTGGGACTCAGCCAAGGCAGGTATGGTCAGGATAGGGAACTGGAGACCATCCAGCCGCCTTCTTTTGGTTCTGACCGCCGTTATTGGAACGATAGCTTTAGTATGCACCGCAGGATGGGCTTATGCCTTTTCAGGTATATATACCAAACCCCAACCCCGGGTGGCTGCAACCCGCTGGATTTTTGAGAATATCCCGGGCGCTGCCACGATCAATATTGATTCCAGGGAACGAGATGAAGGATTGGTTCAGCAATTACTTCCTTATCCTGAGGGGCTGATCATCCAGGGTAATACTACCTGGTTCACCAGTTTTGAATCCAAGTTCGGTGGAGAAATCACTTCAATTTATTTTCCGCATCTCATCAATCAAAATCCATCCGTCTCTCCCATAACCCTGGATATCAAATTTAATGATCAATCCGGTAATGTGTTGGGGGAGGGAAGTGGTGCATTCACTTTCGAAAAAGGTTCCTCTGAGGGCGCTGTTGCCCTGGATGACCCTCTCTCCATTAACGCTGGAGAAATATATCAGCTCCAGGTAGCTGTCCAGGACCTGGCAGGCGCAGTCAGTATTCAAGGCACCGGGATAGCTAATGAGAGTTCCTGGGATGATGGGATCCCGCTCAGGATGGATGGTTATGATCCATTTGGAGGCATATATAAAGGTGGATTGAATTTCGAGTTGTACTGGGATGACAATCTGGAAAAACTGGATCGTTTTATTTCCACCATGGATCAGTCTGACTATATAATGATCACTTCCAGCCGGCAGTGGGCCACAACTACCCGTGTTCCGGAAAGATACCCACTGACAACAGAATTCTACCGCCAGCTGATGGGGTGCCCGATAGAGCTCAGCATTGAGAATTGTTTTAATCAGGCCCTTCCGGGTGATTATCAGGGCTCCCTTGGTTTTGAGCTGATTAAAACATTCCAAAATAATCCCAGGTTGGGAGCGATCGAGATCAATGACCAGCCCGCAGAGGAAGCGTTCACAGTCTACGATCACCCCAAGGTATTCATATTCCAAAAAACGGATGATTTTTCACTCAGCGAGGTAGGGGGGATCTTATCGGCTGTGGATCTGAGCAAAGTTATCCATATCACACCCAAACAAGCTGATAATCATCCTGGAAATTTGCTGCTGCCCCCCGATCGCCTGGCGGAGCAGCGTGCTGGCGGGACCTGGAGTGATTTCTTTGATTTCGATGCCTTCCAGAACAAATACCAGATCGTCGGAGTGGTTCTTTGGTATGCCGCCGTGTTACTGGTGGGTTTACTGGTTTACCCACTCATGCGTTTGATATTATCGGGATTGACAGATAAAGGATATCCCCTTGCCCGAACCTTTGGGCTTTTACTTCTCTCATACCTGGTCTGGTTGGCTGGATCTGCCGGTATTCCCTTCTTGCGAAGCACTATACTGGGTGTTTTGTTACTGCTGGCCTGTGCGGGCCTGTACGCCGGGTATCGTCAGAGAGAAGATTTGCTGCAGGATTGGAAGGGAGCCAAACGTTATTATCTAACCATCGAAATCCTGGCCCTGGCCCTGTTTGTGACTGCTCTCTTGATCCGCTTTGGTAATCCGGACTTGTGGCATCCCTGGAAGGGTGGTGAGAGGCCAATGGATTTCTCTTACTTCAACGCAGTTCTAAAAAGCACAACCTTCCCACCCTATGACCCCTGGTTTGCGGGCGGGTATATCAATTATTATTACTATGGTTTTGTTTTTGTAGGTGTCTTAACCAAGCTGCTGGGTATTGTCCCTTCGTTTGCATATAACTTGATCCTGCCTACCTTGTTTATGACCCTGGGATTAGGAACATTTTCTATTGCCTGGAACCTGTTGAATGGGAAGATCTCGGAACATAAACTTAGAGACCTGCCCTATTTGGCGGGAGGATCAGGTGTATTGGGCCTGGTTATTTTTGGGAACCTCGGTGTGATTCAAATGGTATTGCGGGGACTGCAAAAACTGGCATCTGGGGGAGTCAATGTGGTCGATGGCAGCTTCTTCCAGCGTTTCAAATGGACCTTGATGGGGTTTGTCCAGCTCTTTAGAATTCCGACCCTGGGTTACAGGCTGGATGAATGGTACTGGAATCCCAGCCGCGTAATCAGCCCTGAACATGGCGGTGCGATCACTGAATTCCCATTTTTCACATTCCTTTATGGGGATCCACATGCTCACTTCATTTCTTTGCCGTTAACTGTTTTGGCATTTGCCTGGGTATTATCGATTATTAAATCAACCCGCCAGGGAAGAATCAGCCAGAAAGGTTTTGGGAATCTAGTTGGTTTAACACTGTTTGGTGGATTGGCAGTTGGTGTTCTGCGTCCAACAAATACCTGGGACTTTTATCCCTATCTGGTCCTCGGAGCGGCAGCATTGGTCTACGCCTGGTGGCGGGAAAGCAAAGAGCCAGACTACAATTGGTTCCAGGCTGCCCTGCGCTTGTTTTTGTTCCTGTTTTTTGCCTTTATCACTTTCCAGCCTTATGCTAACTGGTATGGAGAAGGATATACCACTGTTAAACCCTGGTTCGGGACCCACACACCCCTGCGTGAATATCTCACTCACTGGGGATTATTCCTGCTGGTCATTATCAGCTGGATGTTTGCTGAGACTGTGGATTGGATGGCAAAAACCCCGGTTTCTGCTCTCAGGAAGTTGAAAGACTACCGCGAACTGATCATCGCCGCATTTTTGATCATGGTGGTTATTGTGGTCAGTATGGGGATCAACCTGGAGAATGAGGTAGCCCTGGGCGACTTTACTATTTTAGGTGGTGGGGTCCATATCATCTGGTTTGTACTTCCTGTAATGGTCTGGGCTCTGGTTTTGATATTAAGACCAGGACAAGACCTGATGAAAGGGTTTGTCCTTTTCCTGATTGGCACCTCCCTTGCGATCACGTTGATGGTTGAGCTGGTATATGTGGAAGGGGATATTGGCCGGATGAACACCGTATTCAAGTTCTATCTGCAGGCCTGGACTTTTATGTCAGTCAGCGCTGCAGCAGGTCTTTGTTGGCTTTTCCCCCTCGTGAAAGACTGGAAATCCCCTGTAAAGATCATTTGGCGCGTCCTGTTTGTGCTGTTGCTATCGGGTGCGGCTCTTTATCCGCTGCTGGGTGGTGTTGCTAAGATCAAAGACAGGATGACGATGGATGCGCCGCACACGCTGGATGGTATGGAATTTATGAGGCATGCCACCTATTATGATTTGGATACAGCCCTGGATCTATCTCAGGATTACGATGCGATCCGCTGGATGCAGGATAATATTCAGGGGTCGCCAGTAATAGTGGAAGCCAATCAGGTTGAATACCATTGGGCCACAAGGTACACTGTATATACGGGGCTGCCGGGTGTGGTGGGCTGGAATTGGCACCAGCGCCAGCAGCGAACTCTAACACCTCATGACTGGGTTTTCTCCAGGGTTGAGGATGTGAATGTCTTTTATGATACGGCAGACCTGGATGCGGCCAGAGAATTTCTAGAAAACTACCAGGTCAGTTATATCGTTGTCGGCCAATTGGAACGGGCAAAATATCTTCCTGAGGGTATAGATAAGTTTGAAAATGGCCTTGGCACTCTCTGGAAGGTGGTTTACCAGAACCAGGAAACCACAATTTATCAGACGATCTCAGTGGTTGATTAGGGAAAATTATGCTGGATTTTATTGCCTGGTATGTGCTTGTCACCGTCCTGGGATGGATAGTTTTTCCACTCTTATTCCATACGCTCACGAATATCCCCGGCCGCGGTTTCACCTTTTCAAAAATATTCGGTCTGTTATTTTGGGGTTATTTATTCTGGATCCTGGGACGGCTTGGGTTTACAGCCAATAACCTGTCCGGTTTATTTTTTACATTGCTTCTGGTTGTAGGGTCGAGTTTATTTGTCCTGAGGAAGAACGGGTTAACGGATCTCAAGCAGTGGATCAATTCCAGTTGGCGTTTGATTTTAACCACCGAGATCCTCTTCCTGGTAGCTTTTGCAGGTTGGGCTCTGATCCGATCCCTGAATCCTGAGATCCTTGGCACGGAAAAACCAATGGAGCTGGCATTTATCAATTCCATCCTTAACTCTGAAACCTTTCCCCCCAACGATCCCTGGTTATCTGGCTACGCGATCTCCTATTATTATTTTGGATATGTGTTGATCGCCATGCTGGCCAAATTCACGGGTACACTCGGCAGCATTGCATTTAACCTGGGTGTATCCCTGACTTTTGCCCTGACCGCTGTGGGATCATTCGGGGTTTTATATAACCTCCTGGCATTACGGACGGGCAAAAAATCCTCCCAGCTTATGCCGGCTTTATTAGGTCCTTTCTTCACGCTGATACTCAGCAATTGGGAAGGATTCCTTCATTACCTGCACTCAAAAGGGTTGTTCTGGAGCGGTTTGCCAGACCAACCCAACTCGGCTTTCTGGAACTGGCTGGATATCCAGAATCTGGTTGATCCACCCCTGGGAGATTCGTTTGGCCATTGGTGGTGGTGGCGGGCATCACGTGTGATCCAGGATTATGACTTTTCCGGCTTTGGAAAAGAAGTGATCAGTGAGTTCCCGTTTTTCTCGTTTTTGCTTTCTGATCTCCATCCTCATGTGCTCTCAATCCCTTATGTATATCTGATCCTTGGATTTGCCCTGGCACTTTATTTGCGCCCAGGAGGAAAATCATTCCGGTGGATAACTTTGGTTCCGATTGAACTTTCGCCATTCTTCTTTTTAGTCCTGGCCTGGTTGGCAGGCGGAATGGCTTTCCTGAACACCTGGAACTTCCCCATGTATGTCGGCATCCTGGCTGGTGTATATGCCTTGCGAAATCAACGTGATCAGCAAAAATGGCTGACATCGGAACTTATTAAGGATTTCCTGTTTATGGGTGTAACCCTGGGAATAACCGGGGGAGTGATGTATCTTCCCTGGTATTTTGGTTTTGCCTCCCAGGCTGGGGGTATCATTCCCAATGTTTTATACGTCACCCAGGGAAATCAGTTCTGGGTCATGTTTGGACCTCTGCTGGTGCCCATTTTTATCTGGATGATCACGGCCTGGAAGAAGAAAAAACCTGCAGGCAACCACATTCCTGGACTTGCCCTGACCGGCATTCTGGTTGCGGGATTATTGTCGGTAATGCTGTTGATGGTCGGATTGATGGCCTGGTTCCCTCTGAAGGCAGATGGTACTGAACTGCTGCCGTTGTTCCTTGGATCGGTGGGAGGAAATGAATTAAATAAGGTGTTGTTTGAAGGGCTCTGGCGCAGAATAAATGTCCCGGGGACTTTGATAACTTTAATTGCACTCTCGATTTTGGGGTGGGGTTTGATCTTTTACAAAAAACCCTTCGAAAAAGACACAATTCACATGGAAGAGAAATCAGCCAATACTTATGTTCTGGTATTGATCATAGCCGGTATGGCGCTGGTTCTATTCCCTGAATTTCTATTTTTAAAGGACCTGTTTGGCTACAGGATCAACACAATTTTTAAGTTCTACTATCAAGCCTGGCTGTTGTGGAGCATTGCGGCAGCTTATGGTACGGTGCGATTATTCCAATCCCTGAAAACATCCTGGCGGCACTTGATTTATGCTGGACTGGTATTATCGATCATGATGGGCTTGTTTTATCCGGTGCTCAGCCTGCAGTCTAAAACCAATAACTTTACCAGGGATGCAGGTTTATCCCTGGATGGTGCCTATCTTTATCCGGCATCTGATTATGAAGGAGTTTTATGGCTGAGGGATAACCCCAGTGGTGTTATTGCTGAGGCTGCCGGTGAAAGCTACTCATCTGCCCATTCACGATTGGCTACGTATACAGGGAATATGACTATCCTGGGATGGGATTTCCATGAAATCCAATGGCGGGGAAATGCGGAACAGGTTAATCCCCGCAAAGAAGATCTGGCTACGCTATACTGTACTCATCAATGGGAGGTTGCCAAGTCTTTGCTGGAAAAATATGATGTGATGTATTTGGCGATCGGTGATGTGGAATATGCTAAATATGCCGTTGGCACTGATAACTGCCCCAACGGTTTGAACGCAGATAAATTCTTTATGCATCTCCAGCCCGGATTTCAAAATGAAAGGCTGACAATATTCCAGGTGCCTCCATCTGCTGAGTAGATAACCTATAAGGAAAACCAGAAACTGTCTTGACTGGATTGGATAGCATGAATAAAGAAACCAGGATTTCCAGAGAATTACTTATATACAGCCTGATCTTTTTGACTGCCCTGGCATTACGGGTGGCGCTTCTTGGCGGGGCTCCCCTTGTGAATTCAGAGGCAAACCGGGCATTCCAGGCCTGGCAAATCAATCAGGGAGCGGCAACCCAGGTTGGATCCCAAGTTGGTTATCTGTCAATCACAGAACTCCTGTTCACGCTGTTTGGCGGGAGTGATTTTCTGGCCCGTTTCTGGCCGGCCCTGATAGGCAGTTTGATCGTTTGGATTCCCTATCTCTTGAGAAAACCCCTGGATAGGGTTCCGGCCCTGGTGCTGGCTATTGGCTTGACTTTTGATCCGGCATTGACAGCAGTATCCCGGATCGGAGCCAGCCCGATGCCCGCCCTGGTTTTTTTGCTTCTGGCAGCAGCAGCCTTCCATACGAACAAGCCGCGCTGGCTGGTGTTATTTTTTGGCTTGGGATTATTTTCCGGACCCGCCTTCTGGTTGGGATTTCTGCTTTTGGTACTGAGTGCGATGTTAAGTAATCTGCTGGGTATCCTGGATCTCAGGCAATATGCTCAAAACCGCTTTTCTTTCCTGCGGGACGAAAAAGATCCGCTGCCGGCGCTGATGGATATTTTCCTGATCCCGCTGCTGTTGTTATTGCTTGTAGGTTCATTCTTCTTAAGAAATATCCAGGGCTTGACTGCCTGGACCGGATCGTTGCCAGAATTTTTTACCGGCCTGATCCAACCGGGAAGTTTTCTTCCCCTGCAAGTATTGATAAACCTGGCTGTTAGCAATCCATTTATCCTTGGTTTTGGTATTTCCGGTTTTGTTGTTTCCTGGCGGAGAAATGATCGGGTCGGAAAGTTCACCTCGATCTGGTTTATGGTTTCCCTCCTGGTATTGCTTGTTATTCCCGGTCGGCAAACAGTGGATTTGATATGGATGGTTTTTCCGCTCTGGGTCGCATCCGCAAGGGAATTGATCCGTATTTTTCACCTGGCGAGAGATTCCTGGATTGTTTATGCCCTGGCTGGATTGGTTGGCGTGCTGATTGTTCTAAACTGGCTTACGTTTACGGGGATGGTCTTCCAGATCGGGAATTCGCGGGCAGTTCTCCTGCAGTGGGGATTGATCGCAGCGTCCTTGGCTCTGGTTATTCTATCCCTGACAATCTCAGCCTCAGAATTGGGCTGGCCAAGCTCGTTCAAAGGATTAGGACTTGGTCTGGCCGCTATGCTGATGGTATATATGCTTTCTGCAATGGTGCAAGGTGCATATCTGCGCCAGGCAGACCCCAGATCATTGTGGTCTGGTGAATCTGGAGCAGGGCAGATCGGACTGCTCCGGGATTCTATTTATGATGCCAGTATCACCCAAACCGGGCGCGGCGATGCCATCCAGGGAGTAGTTATCGGATCCTGGGATTCTCTGCACTGGGCATTGCGCGATCTGGATGGTATAAAATTCCAGGAGATGCTTGATCCAGAAAGTTTGCCCCCGCTGATCATTACAGCGGCAAGTGAATATTATCTTGTTAATGAAGAAGTCTACCGCGGTCAGGATTTCATCCTGGAAACCAAACCCGGCTGGACTGGAATTTTTCCCCCGGATTGGATCAGCTGGATTGTTTATCGATCTGGTCCAGTGGAAAATGAGGATATTATCCTCTGGATCCGGAATGATATATTTTCTGGTTATTAAGTCTCAAACCGGTCCTGTTTAGATTAGATGAGATCAGAATCGAGGTATATGAAATACCCAAATATAATTGCCATTGACGGCCCTGCCGCTTCCGGAAAAACCACTATCGCCAATCAGTTGGCTGAAAGATGGGGATATTTGTTTTTTGACACTGGTGTGATGTATCGGGCAGTGACCTGGATGGCTCTTCATAAGGATATTTCAACCAAAGATGAGTCTGCGGTATCTGACCTGGCAGACAAGATCAAGATCGATGTTGCTCCCCCTTCCCTGGATGATGGCAGGGAATATGATGTCATCGCTGATGGAATCGATGTCACCTGGAAAATCCGGAAAAAGAAAGTTGACTCGCAGGTTTCCAGGGTTTCTGCGTATCCGGGAGTAAGAGCGGCACTTACCAGGCAGCAGCGCCGGATCGGGCTGGTTGGAAAAGTGATCATGGTTGGCAGGGATATTGGCACGGTTGTATTACCAGAAGCAGATTTGAAGATTTACCTGGATGCATCTGTTGAAGAACGGGCGAATCGAAGATTCAATCAGCGAGTGGAGCGGGGAGAAAATGTTGATCTGACCAGGATCCTTAGAAAGTTGGAAAAGCGGGATTGTATTGATTCCACCAGGGAATATGCCCCGTTACGCGCGGCTGATGACGCTGTTTTAATCAATACAGATACCCTGACTATTGCAGAGGTTGTATCTCAAATCGAAAAGATTGCCCTGGGTGTTGCGAAGGAATAATATGGAAGATCAATACCGTGTACCTTTGAGGATCAAAATAAACCGCAGATTCATGCGGGTCTTTTTCCGCACATTTTTCCGGCTGTTGGGGAAAGTGGAAATTTTCGGTTTGGAACACATTCCTGATCATAATAAATACGTCGCTGTCTTTAACCATGTCTCGCTTGTTGAGGTGCCATTTATTGCTGCCTATTGGCCGACTATTATTGAGATCATCGGAGCAGCAGCAGTCTGGGAGCGCCCCGGCGTGTCCATTGTCGCGAAAATGTGGTCTGGTGTCCAGGTGAAAAGAACAGTAGTTGACAGGGATGTTTTAAGCAGGTTATGAAGGTTTTTGAGGCTGATCGACCTTTGATGATTTCCCCTGAAGGTGGACGGTCCCATACTCCTGGTTTGCGCCGCGGGAAAGCCGGAGTTGCATACATCATAGACCAGGTGGATGTTGTCGTGATTCCAGTGGCGGTGGTCGGTAATACAATGGATTTCCTTACCGATGGATTGAAAGGTAAACGCCCCCCTCTTCAAATGATTGTTGGAGAACCTTTTAAGATGCCTCCCCTGGAAGGAAGAGGGGAAGAACGCCGGTTAATGCGGCAGCAGAATACAGATTACATCATGGCCAGGTTGGCTGCTTTGCTGCCTGAAACCTATCGGGGTGTGTATGCGGAATATGAAAAGATTCTGGCAGGGGAGAAGGTCGTTTTTCCAGAACCAGAGGGTTAAAAAAACAACTTTCCAGAAAACTTAGGGGGAAATTTGAGAGTTGAACCATGCTATAATCGAGTATGGATTTCAACCAGTTGCAATCGACACAATCCGGGATATGATGCCCTTCATTCTTACCCTATTTAATGCACCTGCTTATATGATCTGGCCCTCAACCAGGCTGGGTATAGCCGCATTAATTATCATGGCGGCTGGGCTGGTTTACGGGAATTGGCATTGGCGTGATTTCCAGCGGGAAATGAAGGAACAGCAGTGGTTCCTGCTAGGCATACTGTTGACCCTGGCTCCTATTACAGCCCTTTTCCTGGGGGTCCGTCTGCCGGAATGGGGGGCAATACCTCTCCCTAATATGTCTCTGGAACCTACCGGAGGCGGGTTGATGATCCTGGCTGCCTTACCGGTATTGATCGCTGGTTGGATCCTGGGTCCGCTCAGCGCCTCACTGGTCGGATTGATCTCAGGCATCTGCCTGGCTTATTGGGACACCCATTCCCCCTTCACTGTCATTGAATTCACCTTTTTTGCTATGCTGGTATCGGTTGCGATTCGCCAGCGTTTTCGGACAGCCTTTTTCAGTATTTTGCGGCGGCCCTTCCTGGCCAGTTTATTGATTGCCTTCCTCCATTCTTTGATCAATATCGCGGGTGCATTTTTCTGGGCATCCGGATCGATTGTGGAGAATCTGGATTTTGCAATCTCAAACGCCCAATCGGGTGTGGTGGCTGTAGCGGCCTGTTTTGCCATAGCCGGTTTGATAATGGAATTTGCGCTGATTGCTTTTCCCCGGGCAGATGGGATCAAAGCAAAACTGAAACCATCTCCTTCCGAAAGCAGTATTAAAATCCGATTCCTTCAATATGTTATCTCCCTAACCCTGGTGCTGGTTCTGGTCCTGCTGCTTGTCAATTGGTTTGTAGCTGGAAAATCTGCGGAGAAAATGGTTCAGGCTCAATTGGAAAATATTGCCCGGACAACGACAAATAAGATCCCCTTCTTCTTTAATACCGGGCAGAGTTTGATCAGTCAGTATGCAACCGATCTTACGGTTGATTTTGCTGCCCCGGAGGACCTGGATGAAGTGTTAAAGAAGAACTTTCGGGCTATTCCATTCTTTTCCCAGTTCTATGTGTTTGACGCCAATACAGAATTGATCAGCGCCTATCCCGATCAGATTACAGATAACCCGGCTTTTCCAGAAGAATTACAGGCCGGACTGGTATCAGCCATTAACGGTGTTCCAGTGCAGGTGTATGTCTCACCGCCTCCTGGAATAGGAAATAAAACAATCATCACTTTTATGGGAAGTATTTCAGCACCGGAAGAAGGAACCTCTGGCGTATTGGTTGGATTGGTTGACCTTGAGTCAAATCCTTTTACGCAGCCGATCCTCAGTGACCTAAAGGGAATAAACGAGCTGGGGGGTGTTGGGTATTTACTGGACGAACAGGGCCGGGTGCTCTATTCTTCAGAAGAGAGTCTCTTTGGAGTTTTCTTCCCGAGCTTCGATTTGCGCCATGAAGAGGTGTTTTCGAAACAAACCACTGCTGACGGAACTCGCCAGCTGGTTTATATCCGATCAGCGCTAGGGCGACCCTGGACAGTGATGCTTACCATACCGGCTGTGAACGCCCAGCAATTAGCACTGGACCTGGCTGCGCCATTATCCGGTGTGGTGTTGTTGATTGCCCTGATCACAATGGCCGTTATGTATTACGGGCTCAGTTCTGTAGCTGACTCACTTCATGTCCTGACAGAAGAAGCAGATCGGATCACCAAGGGTGAATTGGATCATCCGTTGCGCATGACGCCGCGCGTAGATGAGGTTGGACAGCTGCGGCGGGCATTTGAAAAAATGCGCCGGAGTTTAAAGAACCGCATGGTTGAGCTCAACCGCTTGCTCACGGTCAGCCAGGGTGTGGCATCTTCCCTGGAGATGGGAGATGCTGTGGACACAATCCTGTCTTCTGCTCTGGAGATTGGAGCTTGTTCCGCCAGGATTGTATTGGATGCGGATGTTCTTCCAGAAGGACTGGCTGAAGGTGCTGAAATGACCAGCATTGGCCAGGGAGAAGATACCGAGGCCTTTGCATACCTGGATCCTCAGATCCTGGAATTAGCCCGGCAGAGATCCCCGGTTATGTTATCCAATCCGGCCAGGATGCCGCTGCTGGACCTGGGGGAGGACGATCCGGTACCGGGAGCGATCCTGATTGTGGCCCTTCAACATGAACAGGGATATTACGGAGCCATCTGGTTGGCATACCTGGAACCCCATACTTTCATAGACAGTGAAGTTCGTTATATCGTCACCCTGGCTGGACAGGCAGCTTTAGCGGCCACGAACGCCTCACTTTTCAGTAGAGCTGAGATCGGCCGGAAAAGATTGGCTGCGATCCTGGCTTCCACTCCTGACCCCATCCTGGTGCTAGACCATCAGAACAAACTGCTCTTGACCAATCCTGTGGCAGCTAAATTGCTGGGCATTGAGGACGATTTTGGGATTGGAGAATCGATTGAAGGAATAACCGATCAGCAGGAGTTGATTGAGCTGCTTGATGGCGCTTCGGGAGGGAGATCGTCCAAAGAAGTTAAACTCAAAGATGGCCGGGTATTCCTGGCGACCGCATCCCCCGTAATCTCGGGTGAACATCAATTGGGTCGAGTTTGTGTGCTGAGGGATATTTCCCAGCTCAAGGAAATGGATGAGCTTAAGTCCGATTTTGTTGCCACAGTCAGCCATGACCTCCGTTCCCCACTGACATTAATGCGGGGTTATGCCACCATGCTTGAGATGGTAGGCGAATTGAACGAACAACAGCAGAATTATGTTCATAAGATCATTACCGGCGTAGAGAGTATGTCCCATCTCGTTCAAAACCTGCTGGACCTGGGCAGGATAGAGGCGGAAGTTGGATTAAAGCTTGATATGATCTCAGCCCCGGATATTGTCTCTGAGGTAACGGATTCATTTAAGATCAGAGCTTCCCAGAAGAAGATCAAACTGCATGTTTCGCCACCCAATCAGACCATTCCTTTTATTTCGGCTGACAAAGCCTTGCTGCAGCAAGCGTTGAGGAATCTGGTAGATAATGCGATCAACTTCAACCAGCAGGGTGGTGATGTTTGGGTCCGCTACAAAATGGAAGATGGAAAGATCATCTTTGAGGTGAAAGATAACGGAATAGGTATATCCCCGGTGGACCAGCAGCGTCTGTTTGAGAAGTTCTACAGGGTAGAGAGCAGGGAAAAGGATAAACAGGGCGGGACCGGATTGGGATTGGCGATTGTTAAATCTATTGCCGAACGCCATGGTGGTGATGCCTGGATAATCAGCGAACTGGGTGCAGGCAGTACTTTTAACCTTGCCATTCCAATTCGCCGGCCGGAAAAGAGAACCAAGACAGGATTATGATGGAAAGAAGGCTTTTCTTGTGGTAGACTTTTCTTGTCGTTAAAAAAGTGGGGATATTCAGGGATGGTTGGGGTGTGTGAAATTGCTCAGAATGCGGGAATATCCTCTTGACTGAGCCCCCTTCAACCTGTATAATAGTCAGTTGCATGTTAAATATCAATCCCCTCCCAAGATGCGAGCGCTAAAGAGCGTACTCTTTTGTGCTTGCTTTTGTGCGTGCTTGTACTAAACATCTGTTCTGACTGGCGGTGCCGTTTTTTGGACACAAACAGACCTCACAATTGATTTTCACGAAGGATTTAACTGACTGATCTCTCAGTGGAGTTATCAGGCAGGTAAAAGTGTGATTGTTGAGGAAAACAGGTAAGATGATTTGGCTCGTGAGGGATTATAGGGTTATGCGGTTGAGATCGCGATCATACAGGAGGCTTTCGAGTGAAAACTAAGGGGTTACAAAAACTTCGAATCGGGATAGCTTCACCAGAAATGATCCGCAGTTGGTCTTACGGGGAAGTCCTGGAACCAGAAACCATCAACTACCGGCGTTTACGCCCGGAAAAAGATGGTCTGTTCTGCGAGGCAATTTTTGGTCCTACCCGGGATTACCAATGTCATTGTGGAAAATATAAGAATATTCGTTATAAAGGCATCGTATGTGATAAATGCGGTGTTGAAGTTACACGTTCCGCGGTCCGCAGGGAACGCATGGGGCATATTGAGTTAGCAGCCCCGGTAGCGCACCTGTGGTTTTCCCGCCGAATCCCATCCATTCTTGGCCGCTTGCTTGATATGTCGCGCCGTGACCTGGATCGGGTTTTGTATTTTGCCCAGTATGTTGTCACCCATGTAGATGAAGAAGGCCGTAAACGAGCTCTGGAACAGCTGGATACTCGTTTTACCTCCGGAGAAGGAGAAGTGGGTGAGGATTTCAGCGAGGGCATTAAAGTTAAGGAAATTGAACGGGAAGACCGCCTGAAAGAACTGGAAACCCAGCAGGCTGATGTCGATGCCCGTTATGATGAACAAATTGCAGCGGATCTGGAGCCAGTGATCAAACAGGGTCAGCGCCTGGAAAAGACCCTTCAAGATAGTGTTGATGAAGCTGCTAAAGATGATTTGATCTTCCCTGAGACGGATGTCGTTATCGTTAAAAAGGGTGAGAAGATCAGCACAGCCCATATTGCCAATATTCAGGATGTTGTCAAGCAGCGCCTGACTGAAATTGAAGATAGCCTCAAGGAAGCCAAGGAAAACGAACTGGAACACATCAAACTGGATGTGGCCAGGGTACGGGCAGAAACTACTCAGGAAATCAGCCATCTCCGCGAAAATTTAGACCTGGCGATAGACTCAGCCCAGTCCGAATACAAACGCTTAAGGGATGAACTCCTTAACCTGCAACCCCTGACCTTCCTTGGTGAAGCGGAATATCGTGAACTGCGGTCCCGCTGGGGGCAGATTTTCCAGGCAGAGATGGGAGCTGAAGCATTTTACGATATCCTCAAACGCCTAGATCTTGACGCTCTTTCCAAAGAACTCTGGAACGAGATCAGAACAACTGGAAGCAAACAAAAGAAGAAAAAAGCCATCAAACGTCTGAAGGTTGTGGATGCTTTCCAGAACACAGAAAACCAGCCCGAGTGGATGATCCTGACCGTGCTTCCGGTTATTCCTCCTGATCTGCGCCCGATGGTGCAGCTGGATGGCGGCCGTTTTGCCACATCAGACTTGAACGACTTATACCGCCGGGTGATCAACCGCAACAACCGGCTGAAACGCCTCCTGGAATTAGGCGCCCCGGATGTTATTGTGCGCAATGAAAAACGTATGCTCCAGGAAGCAGTTGACTCATTGATCGACAACTCTCAGCGCGGGAAAGCACTTTCGCGCCGGGGTCGCAGGGAACTAAAATCCCTCAGCGATATGCTGAAAGGAAAAAAAGGTCGTTTCCGAAGGAACCTGCTTGGTAAACGAGTTGATTATTCCGGCCGTTCTGTGATCGTGTCCGGTCCCAAGCTGGAAATGTCCCAATGTGGTTTGCCTAAGAAAATGGCTCTGGAACTTTTCAGGCCTTTTGTGATTGCTATTCTTGAAAAACGAGGATTTGCGACAAATGTTAAAGGTGCCAAGCGGTTAATCGAACGTAATCGGCCTGAAGTATGGGAAGCTCTGGAAGAGGCTGTCAAGAGCCGCCCGGTTCTTCTCAATCGTGCGCCGACCCTGCACCGCCTTGGTATCCAGGCATTTGAACCGCAGTTGATCGAAGGAAGCGCGATCCAGTTACACCCCCTGGTAACCACCGCATTCAACGCTGACTTTGACGGCGACCAGATGGCGGTCCATGTACCGCTCTCACAGAAGGCAGTTAAAGAAGCCCGGGAGCTGATGCTCTCAACAAAAAACCTTCTTAAACCCGCCAATGGCGAACCTATTATCGCACCCTCCAAAGATATGGTTCTGGGTGTGTATTTCCTAACCCGTGATGATGAACGACCTTATCCCGGTGATGGCCGGATATTCTCTTCCATGATTGAAGTGGAAACGGCTTATCATCTCGATCAGGTACAAGTCCCAACCAAGATCAAATTGTTGACGGAAACCTGGTATGACGAAGATGGTGAACGGATGGATGCCCCTGAGGAACGGGTTATTGAGACCACTGTTGGGCGAACTATCTTTAACCAGGCCCTTCCTTATGAAGTCCAGTTTGTGAACTGGTCTTTGGTGAAAGGTGATGTTAAGGATCTGATCAGTGAAATCTACGAATATTGTGATAATGACGCAACTACCCGGGCAGCTGACGAGATCAAAGACCTGGGGTTTGAATATGCAACCAAATCAGGTTATTCTATTGCCGTCGCGGACCTGCAAATTCCACCTGAAAAAGAAGCCATCGTAGCTGATGCCCTGGAAAGGGTTGGCGTCGTTGAACGCAGCTTCAGGCGAGGATTATTAACATCTCAGGAACAGGATGACCGGGTGATCGATATCTGGCAGAAGACCACTTCTTTGGTTGGAGACGCAGTTAAAGCCAACATGGATCCCCACGGCAACATGGCCGTCATGGCTGTGTCGGGGGCCACAAAAGGTGGCTTTGGTCCAGTTTCCCAGCTGGCAGGTATGCGTGGATTGATGGCTGATCCTTCTGGTCAGATCATCCCACTTCCCATTCGTTCCAGCTTCCGTGAAGGACTTGACGGCTTTGGAGTATTTCATCTCCAGCCATGGTGCCCGGAAAGGTCTGGCTGATACAGCTCTGCGAACCGCGGATGCCGGTTATCTGACCAGACGTCTGGTCGATGTATCCCAGGATGCCATCGTCAATTCAGAGGACTGTGGTACTTCTGATTCTATATTACTGGAACGTTCGGACGATATTGCCGGACAGACCTTACAGGACCGCGTCTTCAGCCGCGTTTTGGCTGCTCATGTGGTAGACCTTGAGACTGGCGAAATTCTGGTCGAAAAGGATACACTGGTAACAAGAGAAATCGCCCGCAAGATCCAGAGATCCAATGTTGAAGCGGTGCAGGTATTCTCACCGCTGACCTGCTCACTTGAATATGGCATTTGCGGTAAATGTTATGGTCTTGACCTGGGTCGGGGAGCACCGGTAGAGAAAGGTGCAACAGTTGGTATTGTTGCTGCTCAATCGATTGGTGAACCAGGTACGCAGCTGACGCTGCGGACCTTCCATACCGGTGGTGTGGCAGCCGCTAGTGATATCACAACCGGTTTGCCCAGGGTTGAAGAGTTATTTGAAGCTCGTAAAGCACCTAAAGGTGAAGCTGTACTGACAGAGATTGCTGGTAAGGTCAGCATTGAAAAATCTGACCGCTACAGCGATATGCGCGTTGTTCGGGTCACTCATAGTGAAATGATCAGCGATACTTATGAGTTGGAAAAAAGCTGGCGAAAGCGCGTAAAAGATGAGGACAAAGTAGAAGAAGGTGATGTGATCGCCTCTCTGGATGCAGATAATCAACTCCTGGCTAAGAATAGTGGCCGCGTCCGTATTGAGAAGAGGAATATAATCGTTTCTTATGAGGTCAGGGAAGAAAAGTATTATGAGATTCCCAGCAATGCCCGCCTGGCAGTCGAGGATGGCGAAATAGTCGAACCAGCCCAACGACTGACAGAAGGATCGTTGAATACCCATGATATCCTGCGCATCAGTGGGCGGGAAGCCTGCCAGAAATATATGCTTTCTGAAGTCCAGACTGTATACCGCTCCCAGGGCCAGAATATTCACGATAAACACTTTGAGATCGTGATCGCAAAGATGATGTCACGAGTGAATGTGACAGATTCCGGTGATTCCGATGTTCTGCCGAGGGAACTAACCAACCGGATCGGTGTCATGCAAGAAAATGAAGAGCTGCTAAAGGAAGGAAAACGCCCGCTGAAATACAGCGAAGTTCTCCTGGGCATTACCAAGGCAGCTTTGAATACGGATTCATTCCTGTCGGCTGCGTCCTTCCAGCATACTATCAAGATCCTTACCCAAGCTGCTGTCAATCGGGATGAAGATCCCCTGTTTGGTTTGAAGGAAAACGTGATCATCGGCAAACTGATTCCTGCCGGTACCGGATTCATACGCGGACCTTTTGCACCAGAAGATGAACTGGAAGAAGAAGAGGAAGAGGTTGTAGAATTGGAAACCGTCGAAACGGATGTCGATCTGGCTGAGATCAGTGAAGATACAGTGGTGGAAGATCTAGAAGCCGAGGTTGTTAAAGAAAGTTAAGAGCTCGACCATCTAAGAAATTCAGGATACGGTTTCCTCTAAGGAAACCGTATCCTTTTTGTTTAATGCACCTCCCCCTTCGGGGTAAGTCAAAAAGGCAACCAGCTAATTCATGTTATAATGCTCTTCGGCTAATTCCCTGAATATAATGAATGTGGAAAAAATGCGGAATACGAGACGTGGATATAACACTGGGTTCATCGTATTCCGTGTTGTGTTGTAGTTGGAGGAACTATGGATGTAGGTTTGGTTCGATCAATTGATATAGACGATGAGATGCAGCAGGCGTACCTGGATTACGCGATGAGCGTGATCGTATCCAGGGCTCTGCCGGATGCCAGGGATGGTTTAAAGCCAGTTCACCGCCGAATTCTGTACGCCATGCACGACATGAATATGGGGCCCGATTCTGCATATAAAAAATCAGCCCGAATTGTCGGTGAAGTGCTTGGTAAGTATCATCCCCATGGAGATATGGCTGTATATGAATCCATGGCCCGAATGGCCCAGGATTTTTCCATGCGATATCCTTTGATCGATGGTCAGGGTAACTACGGTTCCATTGATGGTGATTCTCCGGCAGCGATGCGCTATACCGAAGCGCGCATGGCTGCAACAGCAAACTTGATGCTCGATGATCTGGATAAGGAGACGGTAGATTTTCGGCAGAATTTTGACGGAACCCTCCAAGAGCCAGGTGTCTTGCCAGGTTCTTTCCCCAACCTGCTGGTTAATGGGGTCACCGGGATCGCAGTAGGCATGTCTACCAGTATTCCCCCGCATAACCTCGGGGAAGTCGTTGACGCCCTGGATTTTATGCTGAAGAATTGGAAGTCGTTGGATAAGATCACCGTCGAAGAACTGACCCAATTCATCCAGGGTCCGGATTTTCCCACTGGTGGTGTGATCATTGAAGATAAGCGCCGCAGCGGATTAAAGAGCGCTTATGGCTCTGGGCGGGGCAAAGTCCGTGTCCGCGCTAAAGCTGCTGTGGAAGAAATGTCTCGGGGCAGGAACAGGATTGTGATCACTGAGATCCCCTACATGACCAAGAAGGTTACCGTTCTTGAGCGGATCGCCAAGCTGGTTCGGGATGAGGAATTAGAGGGCATTTCAGACCTGAGGGATGAATCCGATCGGCAGGGCATGCGTATTGTGATCGAATTATCGAAATCAGCCCAACCGGAAGCGGTTCTTGAATCCCTCTTCAAACGCTCGACCCTCGAAAACACCTTCAGTATTATCATTCTGGCTCTTGTGAATGATGAACCAAAACTGCTGAATTTGAAAGGGGCTCTTCAAGTATATCTGGAGCATCGGCTCGATGTCGTAAAACGCCGCAGCCGGTATGATCTTGAGAAAGCTAAGGACCGAGAACATATCCTGGTGGGTTTGACGACAGCATTGGACAACTTGGATGCTGTGATAAATACCATCAGGAATTCCCGCTCAGCTCAGACCGCCAAAAATAACCTGATGCGTGAATTCTCGCTGACTGATATCCAGGCCCAGGCGATCCTGGATATGCCATTACGCCGCTTGGCAGGGTTGGAACGCAAGAAGATCGAGGATGAACTAAAAACAATCCAGAAGAAAATCAAGGAACTCACTACCTTATTAAAATCTCCTAAAATGATGCGGGAGGTTGTTTCACTTTCACTCCAGGATATCAAAGAAAAATTCAACGATGCCCGCAGGACTCAGATAGCGATGGTGGAGGGCGGCCTGGAAGCAGCGCCGATGCAGCTTACTCATTTGACCCCATCCGAAAAAGTTTGGGTGATGATCAATCGGGACGGACTTGTCTCCCGTACTCAAGGAGATGATCCACCCCGTCCCAGTGGTTGGGATGTACCTGACTGGTTGGTTAGGGTAAATACTCGTGATACTCTTTTCCTGGTATCCGAAGAAGGTGAAGCGGCTGCTATATCAGCCCATTCAGTCCCTGAAGCGGTGAAACCCAGCCAGGGTACGCATTTTTCAATGCTGACACCATTCAGTAAAGATGTAAAATTGGGTTCCGTGTTTGGATTACCACCTAAAGAGGATCGGGGGGAAAACTGGCACGTCGTCACGGTAACAGAGCAAAGTATGTTGAAGAAAAGTGAGATTGCGGAATTACCCGGACCATCAGCCCATCTTTTCACCCTGGTGAAAGTCCATGAAAATGACCGCCTTGTCTCAATCCGCCTCAGTGATGGCAGCAAGGATATTTTCCTGGCAACCAGTCAGGGTATGGCAATCCGGTTCCAGGATGAAGATATCCGGTCCATGGGATTGGTGGCTGCGGGTGTAAATGGAATGAAACTTTCCGAGGGAGATCGGATCATCGGCATGGAAACACTGCCAAAGAAAGGGGAACTCTATTTCCTGACATCTTCAGGCAGGGCGAAACGGGTAAAAGTAGAGGATTTCCCAATCCAGGGAAGGTATGGAAAAGGAGTCATTGCCTGGAAAATCCCTGAGGATGACAGCCTGGCTGGAATGACAGCAGGAAAAGGCACCATGCGAGTGACTGTGCACCTGGAGAAGTTCGCGCCTAAATCAACGCGATTGGATGATGCTCCCCTGCAGACCAGGGTAGCTCAAAAAGGCAAAGAGGTTGTTGAAATGAAAGACGATGACCGGGCCACTTTGTTAACGATCCCGTGGGAAATGATCCGCCCGATCTCTGAAGATTAATAACTCTGGCAACCTGTCAGCTTCTATTTGCTGACTGAAAATTCCGAGAAATGATAGGCGATCTTTCCGTCTATCAGGCCCAGGGTGTCACTGCCATTCTGTACGTTTCCCGCAGAGGAGTTGGCTGTCCAGTTGATCTGGCGGGTACTTCCTTCACCACTGTACCCGGCCAATGTGAAGGTCGCCCCGGGTAGAATCTCACTGAAAATCGTATTGAACCAGCTCTTTATAGCCACCTGACCCTGGACAGTTCTTTCGTTGGTGATATGTACAGCATCAGTTCTGTATAGTGTTTTTACTTTTTCTGCATCATGAGCGTTTAGCGCATCGATGAATAACTCGGCGATATCCTTGGGCGGGGTTGGCCCGCTATCCCATTCGAAATCCCGGATTGTCCGGAAATATTCCGCTGGCAGGTAATTGTGTAGGCTTCCCCATTCCCACATATTAAAACCAGCCATCTTCATATCTTTGGCCTTACGCATGAATTCTCTAACTTCTGATAATGTTGGTGTCCAGCCGTATTCTGTGAATGCAGCTCCGGTAGGGAAAATCGGCGGGGTATATTTCATGTTCTGGAACTCTGTAACACTCTTTTTAAGCTGGGCACCTGGATTGGTACCGAACATCCAGTAAACCTGGGGCATATTCAGATCTACTTTTTTGAGGAACTCATTCCAGGGGAGCTGGGGATGGTAGGAAGGATATCGATAAGAGCTGAGGGCGATTGGAATATCCGTGATGGAAGCTGTCAGCTGGTTCATGAAAGTTGTTGCTGAGGTATATTTGCCTTTATAATGCCCCTCCGCGTCCAACACATACCCATCCACACCTAATTGACGAATACGGCTGATAGCTTTCTGCGCTTCTTGTCCTGGCTGATCACCAAAGAGATAATGCCAGCCCCAGACCTGGATCCCCTCGCTTTTAAGGGCAGCAGATAATGGTGGTACCAGGTCGATATTCTTTTCCCAATCGTAATTATAACTATAGATGCCGTTGGCGATTTTAATCAGAACATGGCTGTAGTTGGCTGCGACGGCTTTCCTGGTTATTTCACTAACGCTGCCATTATGGCAGTTCTGGATCTTCCAGATGAACATTCCTTTTCCAGTTAACATAGAAGTTCCTCACTCATAAGTTATTCTGTTATTACCGATTTGCAGTTATTTTTACTTCTTACCATGCTCCTAAACAGTATCCCATGGGGCATTCTAGGGAGCATTCAGCGCTTTAGTTTAATATATTACGGATCAACGGAAAATTAGGCAGCAATACCTGGGCACCCGCCGGAGTGATCCAGTTGGTGATGACAGACTCGGTGATGAAGTATTGGCTGATCCGGGACTTGTCTGTCAGCTTCAATGCTGTTGGCGACAGGGAAAGAATTGTTGGGAGATCAAGATTTGTGGTGACGTTGTTCACATAAGTATTGTATAGCTGGGGGATTTTGGTCACAGTATCCAATGAGATGAAACGGTCCAGGATGGCACTTAGTACCAGCTGCTGACGATAATTGCGGTCAAAATCATTGGTTGTGATCCGGGAACGAACATACCAGAGCGCTTCCTGGCCATAAAAATGCTGCCGGCCAGGATAGACACAGTGTGATAATCCATGGCCCCATTTATCATCACAAATAGTCCGGGGTACATCGACATAAATTCCACCAAGATCATTTACAAAATATTCAAAGGCCCACAGGTTTACCAAGAGATAATAATCTGGTTTAAAACCAAAATTATGCAGCATCGTTTCCTGCATAAGTGGGAAACCTCCATGAGCGAAGGCAGTGTTGATGCGCTGATTCGTCCAGCGTGGAATATAGATGTACAAATCCCGGGGGAAGGAGGTAACATTCACAGTTCCTTCTTCAGTGTTGATCGTTAACAGGATGATGGTATCAGTTCTTCCGATCGAGCCCTTATATCTTTGATCAGAGCCCAGTAATAAGATATTGATCTGATGATCCGGCTGAGATATAGGGTCTACCCCTCTGGTATTGCTGATGGGTACAACCTGAACCGGAATAGGTGTAAGTGTGGGAGTAGGGGTGGGATAATCCGTTGGATAGTAAGTTGGCGTTGATTCCTGGGGTTGGAAAGCGGTTGGCGTTGGAGTGGATCCAAAAGGTACAATACCCTGGTTTGAAGCCCTGGAAGTTGGCAAACCGCCCAAAAGCTGCAGTCCAAGGATCACAAGCCCAAGGATGATAAAGCCAATAATGAAGATCAAGTATCGTTTATTCTTTAACATAATCTTTTTGATCGGGTTCCTTGAAGACTGGCCTTTTTTGTAAATAGATCATCAGTTAAATGATCAATCTGCCCTGTTATCTAATCTTGTCCAACTTCTCTCAGATATGGGTAGCGGATTCCTGCCCAATTCAACTAACATCATAGGTAGCAAGATTTGTACCAATTTGATCATTTCTGGGGGGAATTCCTAGAGGAATGCAAGCAGTAAACTTACAGTAGTGCCGGCGCCCGGTTTGCTCTCGACCCACATCCGACCCCCTTCGTTTTCAACGAGGTTCTTGGTGACATACAGGTTAGTCATAACCTGGCTGAGTTTTTCTTGCTGGTCAGTTGTCAGGTGGTCATTTAACACATCAGCGACATCATCCGGATGGTAACCTTTGCCCTGGTCACTGATCTTAATGTGTGCAAAATGCTGGGTGGAGTCTTCTTTATAGACCTGGGTTCGGATCTGGATTTCACCACCTGATTTGTTATCTTCGATGGCATTGGACACCAGGAACGAGAAGATTTCCGTGAAAAGGGCATGGCTCATCTTTAGAAGGGGAGGATTTTCGGGAATCTCCAGATTTGTAACGAGGTTCTTTTCCTCGATCTCGGATTGAGCGGCATCAAGGCAGCTTTGAATGGCTTTATTCAGAATTGCAGGTTGAATAGTGTTTGGATCCAGCTCCTCTGTTTCCATGCTTTTATCTACTGACCGAATAGGAGCTTTGATTGCTTCTGAAGGTTTTTCCTCACCCATCAATTGCTGTAATTCTTTGTCAATAACACCAACATATTTTTTAAGGGCTTCTGTAGAATCCTTCGCTGATAAGTCCACCAGCATGGCTAAATGGCGTTTGAGCGCATTTCCCCAACCCAGGACATGGTCGTATTTTGCCCTCATGCTATCAAAATCCATTAACAAGTTTTGGTGGTCCTTATTTAAAATAGCCTGATCTTCTTTCAGATTGCTTTTTTCCTGGGATAGCAGAGTGAGTTTCGAAGACAGGTCCCGGATAGTGTTTTTCACGCTGTCAGATTCGCCATTCTGTGAAACTAAATGGTGGCTGAATGCTGACTCGAATAATTTACATAAGAGGCTGATATATTCCTGATCATCTTTCGTCCAGGGGCGATTAGAAAACGGGGAAAAGAGCACAACACCAATGGTCTTGTTAGCTCCTGCCACATAGACAGGTGATGCCAGTAAATGTCCCGGCCGGCTTAATTGAAGCATTTTTGACAGGTGGGAAAGGTCCCTTGAGGTGCTGCTGGCTGGAATGTGAAGCATTTTTCCGCGCTGGATGTAGTTTGACAGCAGGGGTATGCTTTTGCTTTCCAGAGTCAGGGCTTGCAGTGGTTCTTCCCGGATCAGGTCATAACCGGCGATTATGCGAATTTTGCCATGTTCATCCGGGGTATCAATAACCAAAGCTAGATCTGCCAGGATCAGGTAGGCGGTTGATTGGGCGATTTTGTAGAGTATGCCTACCGGGTCCGTATCATCAAATAGACGCTGAATTAGTTCAAGGATGTCATATTCTACACTAACCTGCTTGCGTACCAGATCATCTTCTTCCCTGGTTTCAACTACAGGATCCCCTATTCGGAATCGATCAGCCAGCAGCAGCAATAAAGGATAGGCAACCAACTGGGTCAAATGCATCGACTCCAGGTTTCCAGTCAGCAGGCTCAGTACGGCACCAATTAAGAGGATCATGCCCATGAAAAAACCATAGGACCACAAATTTGGTTTCCGGATCAAGATCAATCCCAGGCTGATCACCAGGGTGATAATTGACACTCCCTGCCAGAAGGACATGGAACCTGTGAATCCTTCCATGAGTGACGGCATGAAAAATTGCTGCCCCAGAACTATCGCGAGCACCAATGCAATTGATAATAAAACTACAGGATCAATTTCCCTGCTGGGTTCCGGGAAATTCCAAAGCCAGACAATCAAGATGATCCCTAACAGGGACGCTGCCTGATCAAGGATCAAGAGTGAAGCAGTAAACTGTTGGTTTATTTGGTATGAAAAATAGCTGAAAACAAAGAGAATAAGGCGTAGAAGAACCAAACCGAGAATGATCTGGATCATACGCAAACCCTGAGTAAATTTTCCTTTTTGCCAGGTACGGAATACTTTTACCAGGGTGGTTGCACAGATTAGAATAATCAGTAGTGAATAACCCAGGAATGGGAGAGGTAAGTTAGCTGGATTGGTTCCTGTTTGAAATAGAGTCATATGGCACACCTTTATGAATTATAGCACGGGTTCTCATTCGAGAGTACAATCACTCTCTGGCAGAAATCCCCCTAAAAAACCACTAGTTTTCAATGGGATCTGGAAGGTTGACAAACTGGTAACTCGGGGTAAAATTGCCCCTGCAAGAAAAAATTGCCGAAGTGGCGGAACAGGCAGACGCGCTACGTTCAGGGCGTAGTGGGATTTACTCCCATGTGGGTTCGACTCCCACCTTCGGCACACATATTCATCAAACCGGTCCATGTATAAAGGGATCGGTTTTTTCTGTTTTGACAGATGTAATTTAATGATGATCAACTTCTTGACCATCGATATACTGGAAGACTATATTGAAAAGTATATAATGAGAGGATGAAATTAATTAAAAATCGGGTTTTGATCCTATGAAAAAGAATATTGAAAAATTTTATCGATCATCTAATATCAGCAACATCGTGATTGCGCTCCTGATAGGTTTGAGCACGGGCGCTGGAGCAGTGATTTTCAGATATCTGATCGATTTTGTAGAGTTTATTGGGTATACATGGATGCCCAAGATAACACCGTCTCTGGGTAAATTGAATGTGGTTATTGTGCCCGCGATTGGCGGTCTGATTGTTGGCCTGCTGATCTATAATTTTGCCCAGGAGGCCAAGGGGCATGGCGTTCCAGAAGTTATGGAAGCTGTGGCTCTTCGTGGCGGAAAGATCCGCCCTGTTGTGGCTTTGGTAAAATCACTTGCCTCTGCCATATCCATCGGAAGCGGTGGATCAGTAGGACGCGAGGGTCCAATTGTTCAAATTGGAAGTTCCATAGGATCAACCATCGGTCAAAGATTACATATGTCCGATGACAAAGTCCGCATCCTGGTGGCTTGTGGCGCTGCTGGAGGTATTGCTGCGACATTTAATGCGCCCATTGCAGGTGTTATCTTTGCGCTTGAGATCATTCTGGGAGAATTCAGTGTAAAACACTTCAGCCAGGTAGTGATCTCATCTGTAGCGGCCAGTGTTGTCGGCCAGGCAGTTTTTGGCGATATACCGGCATTTTTGATCCCTGTTGAATATGGTGTTACCTCATTGTGGGAGTTCGCGTTTTACCCACTGTTAAGCATACTGGCTGCTTTGTTAGGCGTGTTATTTGTCCGATCATTATATTGGGCTGAGGACTTATTTGGAAACTGGAAAGGCGTTCCAGAATGGCTTAAACCAATGATAGGGGGAATATTATTGGGGGGATTGGCCCTGGTGTATCCGAGCATTACCGGTGTAGACTGGGAAGGTTTGCCGCAGATTTTTAATGTTGGTTACGATGTGATCGAGAGTGCCCTGGCTGGAAAACTGGTGTTGGGCGTGGCTCTTTCTCTCCTGTTCTTGAAACTTATCGCAACTGTCCTGACCTTAGGTTCTGGAGGATCAGGTGGTGTATTTGCCCCCGCATTATTTATGGGGGCCATGCTGGGGACTGTCTTTGAGTTGGGAATCCGGATGATTTTCCCGACTGTCATTGCCCCACCTGGAGCTTATGCCTTAATTGGCATGGCCGCAACCTTTACGGCCGCAGCTCATGCACCTATCACCGCCGTGATTATTCTATTCGAATTGACTGGCGACTACCGGATAATTCTTCCCCTGATGTTAACTGTTGTTATCACCACGATAATATCGCAACAGCTGCTGAAAGGTGAGTCGATCTATACCCTGAAATTATCCAGGAGAGGTGTTCACCTTAACAGGGGCAGGGATGTTGATATTCTGGAAGGTGTTATGGTTCAGGAAGTAATGAGCCATGATTTTACGATTATCTCGATGAATGACACCATAAGTAATTTGTCAAAGCTTCTAAATAAAAGTTACAGTCATGGTGCCGTTGTTTTGGATGAAGAGGGTAAGCTGTTCGGTATTATTACCGTTAGTGATCTGCGGAATGCCCTTTCGTCCAACCTCAACCTGGATAAAACTTATGTCCGGGACCTCGCAACCAAGAGGGCTGACCTGTTATTCACATATGCGGACGAAACTATCGGACAGGCATTATACAGGATGGGATCACGCGGATTGGGCCGCCTTCCCGTTATCTCCCGGGATGATCCCGGAAAAATCCTGGGCTTGGTTAGAAGACAAAATATCATCCGGGCCTATCATGTGGCGTTAACCCGGCGGTCTGAGATAACTCATCGGGTGAAACAACTTGAAATGGAAGACCATTTGAAGTAATCCATCTGCTGGTAAATGACAAATCAGCAATTGCCGGAAAAAAAGTCAGTGAAATTGCCGACTTGCTGCCGGAGGACAGTTTACTGGTTTCAATAAAACAAGATGGCAGGAGTGTGATTCCACATGGGTCTACATTGATCTCTCCGAATGATTTCTTGACGATCATTGTGAATAAGGATGATGTTGAAGAACTGAATATGATCATCAAATAAGAGAATTAATCAGGGAGGAAGTCCTTTTTAAGGACTTCTTGCCTGAAAATTCATCTGGCAACTAACTTGCAGCTTATCCTATATTGCGACTGATAGATTTGTGCGTTAAGATAAAGATATGGATATTAAAAAGGGCAGGACAGTTTTGCTGATAGGTTTTCTGGTGTTGATCGTGATCTGGATGATTGCCTTTGGCGCCCGGATTGCTGATTTAAACCGGCTGACTGACGAATTTGAAAAATCTCAACTGACCAAATCTGCCCTGACTGCGACTACAGGTGCCCTGGCAACTGAGGTTGTGCGGGCTGGTTCAGACGCAGCTGTAGAAGAATGGGCCTACAATCAACGCAAATGGATCCGTGAAGGGGATCACCGGGTGGCAATCGTGCCCTTAGAAGGCACTCCAGAAGCGCCTGTATTATTTTCCACGATAACACCGGAACCGGAAAATCTGTTCCGAATCTGGTGGGAGCTGTTTTTTTCCACCAAACCTTGACCGGAGATTTTGGGCGTGCTATAATCGCAATCCATCAATAACGCGGGGTAGAGCAGTGGCAGCTCGTCGGGCTCATAACCCGGAGGTCAGTGGTTCGAATCCACTCCCCGCTACTCAAAAAAAGACGCTCATTTGAGCGTCTTTTTGTTATTTAGTTTGCTCTCGTCGATATAGGAAATATAAAGCGATCAAGAAAAATGGCAGCAGGAAGTCCCAATAGAGGACAATGCCAGTATTGCTGGGGGAGAAATTATTTTCCTGAACCATATGGAGGATATGCGTAAAACCTGCTCCCCACATAAAAGTCGCCTTTACTATGATAAAGGGCAGCCAAAATGAACGGATCCAGAAACCCAGGAACCCAATCAGCCCGATGCCAATGGCTGCAAAGGCAAGTTCCATTTGGAAACCGCTGTTTAGAGGCCAACCAATCCCGGCAGCGACCTGATCAGCGTAAATGATGTGCCCAAAAAGGCCGCTAATGATCGAGAACCAACCCTGCTAAACCAATTGTATAGATGCTGATAATTTCTAGAGGGGATTCCGAGCGGACTTTCTTCCTGGTAGAAATAAAATGGACAGCTATGGAAATGATGGTGACCCCTATTTGCAAATAAATATTCAATCCTGAAATTTCAAAGAATGCCCTCATTGATTTCTCACTTTCCGTGTTTTATTAACTAATTGGCCTGGGAAGCAAGCCAGCCTTTTCAACAATTTCTGCAACCAGCTCTTCCTGGCGGTAGGCCATAATGTGCACTCCAGCAATGCCTTCGATCTCCCGGATCTGTTCAATCAGTTCGATGCAGATCTGTTTTCCCTCTTCCTGTTGTTTTTCTCTTGGGGTCTTTCTTAATCGGTCAACGATCTTGTCCGGAATGACAACACCCGGGACCTTCGTTCGCATGAATTCGGCTGCCCCGGCTGATTTCAGCGGCCCAACACCTGCCAGGATGAAGGCTTGTTTATCCAACCCCAAATCCCGAACCTGAATCATATATTCTTTAAAGCGGGCAAGATCAAAACAATACTGGGTCTGGATGAACTGGGCTCCCGCGGCGATCTTTTTCGCGAGCCGTTGTGGGCGCCATTCATAGGGAGGTACAAAAGGATTGGCTGCGGCACCCAGGAAAAAGCAAGGAGGGGTACTGATATCCCGGCCGCTCAAGAATACTCCTTGATCCCGCATTGTCCGCGCCGTGCGCAAAAGCTGGATGGAATCAAAATCAAAGACTCTTTTGGCTTCGGGCTGATCTCCTGCGGTGATATCATCGCCAGTTAAGCAGAGCACATTCAAAACGCCCATTGCAGCAGCGCCCAGCATGTCTCCTTGAATTGCGATCCGGTTCCTGTCCCTGCAGGTCACTTGATAGACTGGTTCGTATCCGGCCCGGGTCAGAAGGGCGCACATTGCTACGCTGGAAATGTGGCAGTTAGCGCCGGAGGCATCTACTGCGTTGATCCCATCACATACTTCTGCCAACACACGGGCGGCTTTATAAACATCCTCCGGATCAGCGCTGTCCGGTGGGTTTAATTCAGAAGTAACCGCAAAATAGCCTGCTCTGAGGATTTCTTCCAATTTACTGCAGGGAGATTTATTTTCTATCATCAAGATGATCCTCCTTGATGAAGTTTACGGGGATATCCAGGGTGGAAGTCCAGCCGGCTGGCAGATCCAGATCCAGACCATGGAACATGTTGATCCAGGAAGAGGTGCCTTTCAGCTGATTATTCATGGGGGGCTGAAGTGAGGCAAACTGGTGACCATAGAGGGGCATGTTAAGTGAGCGTCGATAAGCCTCCACCCAGACACAAACCATTTCTGGCTTGACTTCACAGTTTCCATTAATCCGCACCCCTCCGCATGGCCCGTTGCGCAGATGTTTGGGACAATTCATCGGGCAGGTCATACCGGTGCTGTGCAGAATACACTGACCGCACATTTTGCAGTTGAAGACTGCGCCTTTGCCTGCTTTTTCGACAGCGATCACCAGCGGCTCTGCCCTGCCGCCTGGCTTGAACCAGCGCTTGAGCGGGGTCAGGCCAACCTCAAATAAGTTATAGACAATCTCAAGAAAATGGGGAAAATTCTGCAGCCATCTGAACATGTTTTACCTCACCAGTAAAATTTCTCTGAGAATTCTGACATTAGAATCGGGAGATATCTAGGAATATACCAGAACTTAGGAAAGTTTAGGAAAATATACCTCCCGGTCTGTTATTACATTGGATGTGATAAGAACTCAAGAGTATAATTCTGAAATGAAAAAAACTCCCCAATATTATTGGGAGGATTCCCGCATTTTTGAAATCAATCGGCGTCCTATGACTGCCGAGGTTGTCCGCTACAGCAGCAGAAATGATGCTCTGGCAGGAGAAATCCCCGACCGGTATATCTCATTAAATGGAGCCTGGAAATTCCACTGGACCTCTTCTGCTCCTGAAAACCCGGGGGAATTTTATGGATTGGAATTTGATGACCGGGACTGGGATGAGATCGAAGTCCCGGGCACCTGGCAGATGCAGGGGTATGGTCATCCCCATTACCGGGATATTGGGCTTCCTCCCGGAATAGATGAAAAACAACCTCCCCGGATAGATGCGGCACAAAACAGCCTGGGAAGATACAGAAAAACTTTTATTCTCCCTCCGAATTGGTTAGGACAGCCAGTTTTCCTCCACTTTGGCGCAGTCCAATCAGCTTTACAGGTCTGGGTCAACGGGATGGCGGTTGGCTACAGCCAGGATTCCAGGCTGCCAGCCGAGTTCGAAATTACTGACTTCCTGCTTCCTGGAGAGAACTTGATCACAGCCCTGGTTTACCGATTCTGTGATGGCAGCTACCTGGAAGATCAGGATATGTGGTTCCTTAATGGCATCTTCCGCGATGTATATCTTTATACAACGCCATCCACCCGGATAGAAGACTTTTATGTCAGGTGTGAATTTGACCCCGAATATCTAGATGCCAGATTGATGGCGGACGTGACCCTCTTTTCGGTCGATCCTGGCGATTATGAATTTTGTCTGGTTGTGGAGCTGATCGATCCACAAGGGAAACTGGTTTTTTTACATCGGGAAAAGATTGAAAATTGGTCTGATTCCAGTAGGAAGGTCAGGATCGAGGAACCTGTAAAAAACCCTGCCAAATGGTCCGCAGAGAACCCCGTGTTATATACGGTTTTACTCAGCCTGGAAGATGGGGAAGGGAATTCCATGGAAGTGATCCCGGCTGAATTTGGCTTTCGAGTAGTAGAGATTATCGATCGGCAGATCCTGCTGAACGGCAGGCCCATTTTGATCAAAGGTGTCAACCGGCATGAGTTCGATCCCAGAACTGGATATACACTCACCCGGGAATCCATGGAAGCCCAGGTGAAACTTTTGAAAGAGTTCAATATCAACGCGGTCCGGACTTCCCATTATCCTAACCACCCTTATTTTTATGAGCTGTGCAACCGTTATGGGCTTTATGTGATGGATGAAGCTAACCTGGAATCCCACCGTTTTGTAAAACACTTGCCCCGGGGGAGAAAAGAATGGCGGGAGGCAGTGATCTCTCGTGGGACGAGAATGGTTCTGCGGGACCGCAATCACCCATCGATTATCTTCTGGTCGCTTGGTAATGAAGCTGGAGGCGGCGAAAATTTCCATCATCTGCGGCAGGCCATGCTGGAGCTGGATCAAACCCGGCCGATCCACTATGAAGGAGAACATACCTCCCGCTATTCTGATGTGATCAGCTTGATGTACCCGTCTCCTGATTTCCTCGAAAAACTGGCCCAGGGAGATAAACCAAGACGATTTTTTAAGGCAGGGGAGATGATAGGAAAATGGGTTTGGCCTAAAGATTACGCCAATAAACCCATCCTTGTTTGTGAATTCGCCCATGCCATGGGCAACAGCATCAGCTCATTTCAGAAATTCAGGGATATTTTCGAAAATTATCCCCACTGTGCAGGTGGATATATTTGGGACATGATCGACCAGAGTTTACTGCAGGAGCAGGAGGATGGTTCCCTGGTTTGGACTTATGGTGGAGACTGGGGAGATGAACCCAACGATGCCCATTTCTGCATTAACGGCCTTTTCCAGCCGGACCTGAAACCTAATCCCCATGCCTATGAGGTTCAAAAGGTATACCAACCACTGACAATCCTTCCCTGGGATCTGGATCTAGGAGAGGTGATCCTGAAAAATAAACACAGTTTTGTGTCCCTGGAAAATTTAGAACTGCGCTGGACCTTGACCAGGGATGGCTGCCTGGATCAGTCTGGAATGATGCCTGTTCCTGCGGTTCCAGCAGGCGGCCAGGAAAAAATCAAGCTGCCGTATCAGCTGACCGAGCAGGCCGGGGATGTTTGTGAGTGCCATCTACTGCTTGAATTAGTATTATGTGAGGATACCCTCTGGGCAAAAACGGGTCACCGGGTTGGCTGGGAACAGATACCTATCCCGGCCAGAATTCCACAAGGCAAGGTTTATTCCGGTCAGGGTTCTGAAACCACGCCGTTAATTATCCATCCCCGAGATAATCTATTGGAAATTTTAATTCCAGGTTCAAAATTGACCTTTGATACCGATACCGGTTTTATGCAGTCCCTGGAGATAGATGGCGATCCTGTATTGACAGGAGGATTGAGTCCAAATTTCCTGAGAGCCCTGGATAATGATTTTATACTTGAAGATAATTTCCCGAAAATTGGTCGATTGATTTCCTTGACCAGGAAATGGGAGAATGCCAGGCAAGAGATGAAATTGGAGGATTTCCAGGTTGAGAGAATCAATTCTGGCTGTGTACTGATCACAGCGCTTTTCAGGATCCCGCAGAGTTTTTCTCCATTAAAACTCACCACCAGGGTGGATCTGAAAGGGGGATTTGATTTTACTTATCAGTTAAGGCCCAGGTTTGAATTGCTCCGGTTTGGTTTACAGACAACCCTGGCGGGTTCCTTGACTGAAGTGGACATGGTTTGGGCGGGGTCCCCATGAAACCATGCCTGACCGCAAACTCAGCGGTGTTGTGGGAATATCATCAGAAAAAAAGCGATCAGATCCACTTTCCGTATATTCACCCCCAGGAGAACGGGAACCGGGCGGATGTGCGCTGGGTCAAGTTCCTGGACAGCGCTGGCAAGGGGATCGTAATCGAACATCAAGATAACCAATTGCTGAATTTCAGTCTCTGGCCTTATACCCAGAATGACCTCGCGCTTGCTGGTCATATTCATGAACTCCCAACCCGGGAGAACAATACCTTGAATATTGACCTTACGCAGCGCGGTGTAGGTGACCTGTTCAGCATGATCTATGGCAGAGATCCGGAAACTCGTTTGGTAAAAGGCAAAACATATCAATTTGGCTTTCGGATCAGGCCCATATCCGGGTAGTAATCAGAGCGATACCATCCAATAAAAACCCGATCTAGACCTGCGAATGACGTCCAATTTTTCCTTATTATCCCTGCATTTAAGTAAGATTTGGATGTCTCCCTCTGTCATTAATTACAGTTCTGTAACATGGACAATACCGGCGTGTTACATATAATAAAATAAATGCAAACAAGGAAGTTCTATCGTGATACTGAGTAATGCCATAATTGTGATCCTGGGGGCGCTTATCCTGATAGCCGGATTGATTTACGCTCTCAGAATAGTTTTCCTGCTGAGGAATTTTGGATTGGCGCGGCCCTGGATCGTGCTTTCTATTCTGATCGGATTCTTTTTCCTGGGGTATGTCTTTATTGCCTTATTATTCCTTGATATTGCCATGCTGCCTGCCATTACCCTGGAAGGTTTGGTGACGGCGATCTTCTTTTTTGGCGCTGTATTTGTTGCTGTCCTGGCGGTTCTTAATCTGAATCTTTTTGGGGATATTTTTGGAAAAGGCATCGATGATACCAAAGCCTTTTCAATATTTGCGGAGCATGTAGGCATGCCAGCCCGCAAGGTGATGGCAATGACACGTCCTCAATATTCGGTAGCTTGTGATATTTGTGGCGGCGATGTACATTACTCAGTCCCTGAACTTGTTCGATCCCATCCCCGTATCGAGCGTGGGGTGGTGGTGGACAGGGCGATGGGCGGCACCAATTATCGGTTTTATGTACGACATTATTGTGATAAGGAGTTAAGGGAAATTCCCGTCCGCCATGACCAACAGTTTGAATATCGATCGCACCGACCTTCTCGTCCCGTATAATGATATTATGTCTGAAAAAGTTACTGGTTTTGTGATGTTGGTTGGGAATGGGGCAGTAGGGAAAACTACTGTTTCTAAGGTGCTGTCATTAACCAATAAGGGGGATATACCTAACGAAGAGATCCTGTCTGGAATCCGAAAAACCAACAATCTGGAATACGAGTTTCTCACTACCCAGCAGCAGATCGGAAATAAAGAGTACTCTGTCTCGCTGCAGTTCCTGGTCCCGCCCGGACAAAAACAAGCTGATGGTGATCCATCAGGCCGTTCCTTTGAAGAGGTGATTGATATTTTCAGACCGACAATCCACCGCCTGGATGTAGTGCTGTTTACCTATGACATGACCAGCATGGCAAGTTTCCATGACCTGGTTTACTGGATCGATGGGGTTGGAGATTTGCTGAATGACGCTTCCCATTTCATCCTGCTCGGCACTCACCTTGATCGTGGAGCTGATCTGGAGATCACCAGGAGTGATATTGATGAAGGCCTGGAATATCTGGCTGGAGAGATGCGCGCTATGCGGCCCAGCTGGAAAGGAAATTTCGCCAGGCTGGAAGTATCAAATTTGACGGGTGAGAACCTGGATTCTTTGCTATTTTACCTGGCCGGCAGCGTGATCAGCTCCAGGAATATGATCCCCTGATCGGTCTTCTTGGCTGATCTTCTAAAATAAGAAATTTCTAAAGTAAATCCCGAACGCGATCAGTAAGGAAATATTGATTTACCCAGTCTAAGAGGATATTGTCAATCAGGAGAGATACTATGGCTGGAATGAAATTATCTCGCCGCGGCTCACTGCGTTTGTTGGGAGTTGGCGGCGTGTCTTTGATGTTAAAGGGTTGTTTGCCCCAAATCACAACAATTAACAGCGGATCCCCAACTGGAACTCCAGATGGCGAATCTCCGGATCTGGAAATCGTGTTAAGGGCGATTCCAGACCAAGTTCAGCTTTTTCCCGGAAAGAAAACCCTGGTTTGGCGTTATGCTGGTGAGGTTTTAACTGGTCCGAAGGAATCCATCCAGGAGCTTGAAAATTCTTATCTAGGACCGATTATCCATGCAAAAATTGGAGACAGGGTCAGAATTCATTTTATGAATGAACTACCTGAACCTTCGATTATCCACTGGCACGGCTTGCATGTTCCTCCGGCGGCTGATGGACATCCACGGCTTGTAATTGGGCAGGGAGAATCCTATATCTATGATTTTGTCGTTGCTGACAGGGCAGGAACTTACTGGTACCATCCCCATCCTCATGGCAGGACAGGGCCGCAGGTTTATGCTGGGTTGGCCGGGCTTTTTATCATCCATGACTCGCAAGAAGAACATCTGGAACTGCCTTCAGGGGAATTTGATATCCCGCTGGTTTTACAGGACCGGGATTTCAATTCAGAGAATCAACTTGTTTATGGCACAGGCCATATGATGGATCGAATGGTTGGTTTCCTGGGCAGCCAGATCTTGATCAATGGCCGACCAGACTTTAAGCTTTCTGTAAACCGAAGGCCTTACAGGTTGAGGATCTTAAACGGGTCAAACTCCCGGATATATAAATTAGCCTGGGATGATGGTAGCCCGATCAAGGTAATAGCAACCGATGGTGGGCTTGCTGGAGACAGCTGATGAGCGGGAATTTGTAGTAATTGCGCCGGCCCAGCGCTTAGATATCTGGGCTGATTTCAGCCAGGATGATTCAGGAACAAAAAGGGAATTGATCAGTTTGCCCTTTGAAAGTTATGGTGGTCAAGTTTCTTACTCCTTAGTACAAATAGATATTGGTGATGGGCTTCCCCTGGGGAGTGAGATCCAGGAGAAACTATCTGCCCATAAACTCTATGATAAAAAAGATGCCGTTAACCGATTATCCCCCAGGACTTTTTCACTCTCGATTCGCGCCAGGAATGGTCTGGACCATAAATGGACGTACATTTGAGATGGAAGGGATAGCCCGGGATGAGATTGTGAAACTTGGTGATCTGGAGGTCTGGGAATTTGAAAATCAGGCAGGTTCTGGCATGGGTATGATGGGATCGATGTCGCTGCCGCATCCAATACATTTACATGGATTGCAGTTTCAAGTCATTGAGCGAAAAATATCCACTGAAGATGCAAACGCTGGAAATCCCTTCGAGAAGGTGTTATTGATCAAGGTTGGCATGATACTGTATTGGTTTTTCCAGGTGAGAAGGTGAAGATCTTATTAAAATTTAGGATTTTCAGGCCTATACCTCTATCACTGCCATAATCTGGTAACATGAAGAATGGGTATGATGCGCATCAAGGATGGGAATAAACCTACGATAAAATAAACGACTTAAGTAGAAACGAAGATTTATCTCTAAAGGAAAATCAAAATGAGTGAGAATTGGACAGCTAAATAATATCCCTGATCTATCAGGAAAAATAATAGTAATCACCGGTGCAAACAGCGGCATTGGTTACCAATCAACCCGGGAACTCGTCAGGAAAGGCGCGGAAGTGATCGTTGCCAGTCGGGATCCAGTCAAAGCTGATCGCGCTATGCATAAAATTATTGATGAAATACCAGGTGCGAAGTTGAAATTTATTGAACTTAACCTTGCCAGCCTGGAATCCGTCAAGGCTTTTGCCCGACAGTTCAATTCAACCTATGACAGATTGGATATCCTTCTGAATAATGCCGGAATCATGCTGGTCCCTTATGGAAAAACTGTAGACGGTTTTGAACGCACCATTGGCACTAACCATCTGGGCCATTTTGCGTTGACTGGTCTTCTGCTGGACAAGCTTTCTGCAACACCTGGGGCCAGGGTTGTGAACGTCGCAAGCAACGCTCATTATGCGGGAGAGATGGATTTTAACAATCTGCTCTTTGATAACGGACAGGGATATTCACCGATGAAAGCCTACGGCCGGTCCAAACTGGCCAATTTGCTTTTCACCTATGAACTGCAGCGGCGATTTCTGTCCAGAGGTATGGATGTGATTGCCCTGGCTGCCCATCCCGGGATAGCAGCCACAGAATTGGCGAATCATTTATTCTTCAATTTAATTTCCTGGTTGATCCAGCCGATAATGAAATTGGTCTTCCAGAGTTCCGAAATGGGGGCCTTGCCCAGTTTGAGAGCAGCGATAGATCCTGAGGCCCAGGGCGGTCAGTATTATGGTCCAAATGGCAAGGGAGAACGGTCAGGCTATCCGGTGTTGGTTGATTCCAATTCATCATCTAAGAACGAAGAAGATGCCCAAAAGCTGTGGGAGATCTCTGAGGAATTAACCGGTATTAAGTACTTGAGTTGACCACATAAAAATGATTCACCAGTTGATTTTGAGATAGGTTAAATACTGAGCCATTTAGCGGCTGACTCAGATCAGCCTTTTAACCTATCGATGGCATCCTTGATGGCCAGTGCGCTTTGTCTCAGTTGGCTTTTATTTTCGTGATCGAGGGGGATTTGAAGGGAATTGAGGATTCCATTCCCTCCCACAAGGTGGGGGAGTGAGAGGGTTACATCTTTAATTCCCTCTATATCTTCCTGCGCTGAACAAACAGTCAGGATCGCTCTTTGATCTCCGAGGATGACAGCAACAATTTTTGCGATAGCACTGCCAACGCCGTAATATGTCGCTCCCTTTCCCTGAATGATCTCATAGGCTGCATTCCGCACCTGGCGGTCGATTTCCATCTGATCATTTTTATCCAGGCATATCCCCCATTGGGTGCAAAAATCGTCCAGAGGGATATTGCCAACAGTGACCGGAGAAAAAGGTATCACTTCTGAATCGCCATGTTCTCCCAGAACATAGGCATGGACATGGGTAGAATCTACGCCCAGGTGCTGTCCAAGCAGGCTGCGAAAACGGGCTGTATCCAGTGTTGTCCCTGTACCGAGCACTCTGCTGGAGGGTACATTAAAGTCTCTGGCATACCAGGCTGATAAGTGGGTCATGATGTCAACCGGGTTTGTGGCAATCAGTAATATCGCTTCTGGTGCAACTTCCAGGATCTTTGGAATAATGGTTTTAAATACTTTGGCATTGCGGAATAGCAATTCCATTCGAGTCTCACCGGGTTTTTGACTTACCCCGGCTGAAATCACAACGATCTTTGCTCCTTTTAAATCCTCGTATCCACCATGGTGGACAAGCAAAGGGTGTGTAAATGGCACAGCATGGCGTAAATCGTTTGCCTCTGCTTGAGCCCGTTTTAGATCAAGGTCCACAAGAACGATTTCCCGTCCGATACCCTGGTTGATCAATGCATAAGCTGCTGTTGAACCGACCAGACCTGCTCCAATAATTCCTACTTTCATTTCCATCTCCAATGTTACTTGTGGTAGATAGATGCGTCAGAAGAACCAAATCCTACTGGTTTGGTTGGTGACTATCGGTTTATGTCCTCGTATCGAATAAAAGGAAAATGATTAATTTAATGGATGAACAAGGATCCTGCCAGAGATCTCCCGACCCAAGGCAATCTCTTCGCCGCCAATTTCCACGGTAAAGGGGCCATTATAAGGTGCCTCATCAACGATCTTTAAAATCGTGCCCGGCAGCATACCCCTTTCTTCAAGGTATTCACACAGGATCAGTTCTGGCTGGTCGATGCGCAGGATCTCCACTTCCACATCACAGCTGATCTCATTAAGTGGAAAGGCAGGCGGGATCACTACAGTGCCATCGGGATCTGGAATGGGATGTCCGTGAGGACAGATAGTGGGGTTTCCAAGGTATTCAGCCAGGGCTTCTGTCACAGTGGCGTCTGTGGCATGCTCCAGACGGCAGGACAGATCATATACCTGGGACCAGGGGATATTCAGATGATCTGCCAGGAAACGCCCCCACAAACGCTGGCGCCGGACAACGGTCAATGCTCGTTGTCGGCCTGAATCAGTTAAAACAACTCCTTTGTAGGGTGTGTGGATGATCAGGTGGGCTGTTTCCAAGCGCTTGACCATTTCTGTTGCAGAAACAGGGGAAATTCCCATGCGTTTGGCAAGCAGGGATACAGCAACCGGTTCTTCTCCATCTGCTATTTCATAGATCGATTTTAAGTACATTTCCCTGCTTTCAGTTTCTGGCATCGATTATCCTGATTTTATCCGTTTTTGTCAGCTTGATTATAATCCTGAAACGCAGGTTATTTATGGTCTGCCCAAAAATTGAGAAAGTTGTATCTTTGGAGTTGATTTATTGGTTATCCTAATAATGATGATTTTTCCAATTTTCCGAGGCTGCCAGTCTGGTATGATTTGAGTGTGATTAAATGTTGAGTTTGGAAAAAATATGAAAAAAGTCTCCCTTTCCCTGTTGGTTTGCCTGGTTTTGGTGTTGGTCCTTCCAGCATCAGCCCGGGCTCATCCAGCGGATATGTATTATCACACCCATACGATCAATATCACTCCTGCTGGCATCTCTATAAACTGGCAGATCGTGCCGGGCCCGATGATCGCCCAAAGCATCTGGTTTGATGTGGATAAAAACCAGGATGATCTGGTTTCTGAACTGGAAGCGGAAGACTGGGTGAATTCGATCCTGATGACTATTAGTGTTCAACTCGATCAGGAACCTGTTTCTCTGGAGCTGGATGCTGTTGATTGGCCTGCATCTGTGGATACCCTTTTCAGTGGTGAGGAGCCGATCATTATTGACCTTTATGCGGACTGGCCGAAAGAGATCCAGACAGATGCCCTGATCTCGGTAAACAACCGCTACAACCCAAAAAGCAGCCTGAGCTGGTTTGAGATCCAGTCCGAAGACGGCCTGAGCTTTGATGTGCCAACCCAGAACAGTGGAAACCTGGACATCCTGGTTGGTTTGACATCCGGGAATGAGGATGTTTCCCGCCTGACCGGCTGGGAGAGTGGATCTCCTTCGATTCCCTGGGTGATAGAATCCATCGGCCTGGGAGGACTTGCTGAAGAGGCTGCTGCAGAATCTCAGATGTCCCCCGCCGCCGGTTTTGGTCCGGCTTCGATCCTGGAAGGATTGATGAAAAAACAGGAAGGATCCTTTACATTCATTCTGGGAGCTTTGTTACTTTCTGCTTTATTAGGCGCGCTGCATGCCCTCAGCCCGGGACATGGGAAAACAATCGTCGCGGCATATCTGGTTGGTTCACAGGGGAAAGCCTACCATGCCATAGCTCTGGGTGGCATCGTTACCCTCACACATACGGGTTCCGTATTCCTGTTGGGTCTATTGACTTTAACTGCATCCCGATATTTCCTGGCTGCAGATGTATTTCCTGTTCTGGAGTTGATTTCAGGCTTATTGATATTCATTCTTGGTTTTGGGTTGCTGCTTCCCCGTATTAAACTATGGTTACGCGACTATCTGCAGAAACGAAAAGTAAAAGAAGTAAGACGGGGATCTGAAACAAGACTGCCGGATGGCGAAAAGCGCTTGAAAATTGGCCAATCAATCGAAGAAATTGGTCCGGCTCACAGTCACGATCCCTCCGATTTGGGGTCGGTTCCCAGGGGGCCATCACCTGGCAGTCCGCTGGGTAATATTCGCTGGCGGAATTTGATACCGCTGGCAATCAGTGGTGGCCTTGTGCCTTGCCCGGATGCAATTGCTATTCTATTGGTAGCCGCAGCGATTAACCGGATCGGATTCGGATTGAGTTTGATCATTTCTTTTAGTTTTGGACTGGCGGTTATCTTGATTGCTATTGGACTGTTGATCGTCCAGGGCAAAAAACTGTTTCAGAGACTGCGTTGGTTTAACAAGGCGGCTCTGATCATGCCGATCATCAGTGCCTTGATCGTTTTGATCGCCGGCGCCTGGTTATCCGTTGTCGCTCTAAAAAATATCACGACTTCTTCTCTCACTACCCCAGCAGGAACAGGTGTTCCCCTGTTTGATCTGAAAGAAGCCAGTGTTCTATATACCGCTCTGGATGAAAATGATCAATCCCAGCTGTTGGCCATATCAGCCGGCGGAGGGACTCCAACAACACTTACTGAGGGAGTAAATATCTGGTACTTGGCCGCTGCTCCGGATTACAGCAAGGTGATTTACGCGGCGGATGATGGCGCCAATGGATCAAAGTTATGGGTTTGGGACCCGGAAAGGTCCTTGCATGAGCTGCTCCTTGAGTGTGTCAATGCCTATTGCTCTGAAATTGCCTGGTCACCTGATGGCCAGGGTATTCTTTACAGCCGATTAGAATTTGACGCGGAAACCAATCCCGCCAATGTCCAGTCAATCTGGTGGTTGGATCTTGAGACCCGGGAATCCGCGCCACTATTTCAGGATGCTTTAACGCCGGGGTTCAGTGCTCGCTGGTCACCGGATGGGCAATGGCTCAGTTATTCATCCATCAACCCCCTGGAAATAAAAATCTACCAGATGGAGACAGGAGAAAGCCGGATCATGCCCAATGCTCTGGGTTATCCGGCAGTCTGGTCTCCAGATAGTAAAACTGTGATCCTGCAGGATCTGGAACTGGAAGAAACCGGTTATCTGAATAAACTCTTCTCATATTCGGTGGAGGAAGATTGGTTGACCATGCTGGCCTATGACCAGATGTTTGACGAATCTTATCCAACCTGGTCTCCGAACGGGGAGTGGTTGGCAGTAGTTCGGCGTTTGTGGGTGGAGGGGATTCCTGAAGAAGGAAATCAGCTCTGGGTGATGAGACCTGATGGCACAGAAGCTGCTCAGTATACAGATCTTGAGATACATACTTTTGGCCAGCCTGTCTGGTCTCCTGACAGCCGCTACCTGGTATTCGATTACCGGGCAGTGGTAGATGGCCAGATCAGATCCGGCATCAAGATCCTGGATTTAAAAACAAGCCGGATCACTGATCTGGTTGAGCCCGGCAGCAGGCCAGTCTGGTTGAAATGAAGAATGTAGGGACGAAGCTCTTACGTAAAGCCTCGTCCCTTTCATAAGTGAAAATTGTGAATTTCGGCACAGAAAAATATTTTATGGTATACCTTATAATAATTTATAAGACACCATTATAAGATTTTATTCAAAACTTAGCTGATGGATTTTATGCCCATTATTACTTTAGACAAATTGGCCCCGGGAGAATCGGGCAGGATCACAAAAGTTCATGGCAAGGGGGCTATCCGGCGCCGGCTGGTTGATATGGGTTTGACGAGTGGAGTGGTTGTCGATATGGTTAAAATTTCTCCCCTTGGTGATCCGGTGGAGTATCGGCTGCGGGGATACCATCTTACCCTGCGAAAATCTGAAGCATCGACAATTGAAGTTGAATTAATGGGCGATTCAATTCCGGTAAGAGGCTGGAGGCATTCTTCCGGTTCCACTTTGCCCTTGGGAAAATGTCAATCAGGACAGAGAGTTGAAATTACCAGAACCAGGGGAGGACGGCGATTCCATAAAAGGTTAAATGAAATGGGTCTAATGTCCGGCTCGTCTATCCAGGTTATTCAGAATGATTTCCCTGGTCCCATGATTATTTCTTTAAACGATGAAAAAAGGCTGGTAATTGGCAAGGGCATGGCAATGCATATCATTGTCAAGCCTGCCTGACCGAACCTGGAGAAGACATATTCCATGACTTATACCATCGCCCTGGCAGGCAATCCTAATGTTGGAAAAAGCACCCTGTTTAATGCCCTGACAGGTTCCCACCAGCATGTCGGTAATTGGCCTGGAAAAACCGTTGAGAAAAAAGATGGAATACTTCAGATAGATGATCAGGAGATCCTGGTTGTAGATTTGCCTGGAACCTACAGTTTGACCGCCTATTCGATCGAAGAGATCATCACCCGCGATTTTATTGTCAATGAAAAACCCACAGCAGTGGTAGCGGTTGTAAATGCCGCTAACCTGGATCGAAATCTTTACCTGGTTACCCAGCTAATAGAACTGGGTATTCCGGTCATCGTTGCTTTGAATATGACTGACGTGGCCAAAAGGCGGGGTATAGCCATCTCCCTGAAAGGTTTATCAGAGCGTTTGGGAGGGATCCCGGTTGTTGAGACGATAGGAAACCGCAGCGAAGGTTTAGAGGACCTAAAAAATGCCATAAAAATGGTTGTTAAATTTCCTCATACCGGGAATATCAGGACCACCTTCAGCGGTATTCTCAAAGATGAAATTGAGAACCTGAGAGTTGAGATAGAAAACAAGGAATTCCTCAATCAGATTTATAGGCCCGGTTGGCTGGCAACCAAATTGCTGGAAAATGACCAGGTCGTAAGAAGTAAACTGGACTCTCTGGGAGCTGAAGATTTGCTGGAGATAGCTCACAAGGCCCGGGAGCGGATTGAACAACACACTGGAGAAGACCCCGAGATCCTGATAGCCGATCAACGCTACCAGTTTGTAGACCAGGTTGTTGATTCTGCCGTGGAACGGCCCCGGGAAACGATTATTACCCGTTCAGAGAAAATTGATGATATTGTCACGCACCGGATCTGGGGTTTACCGATCTTTTTGTTATTAATGTGGTTTGTATTCCAATTTACATCCAATGTCAGCGCTCCATTCCTTGATTGGGTGGATGTATTCATTAATGAGTTTATATATAAATGGGCTGCTAGAGCGCTGGAGCTGTCTGGATTGAGTGGTTCATGGATCAGCTCTCTGATCACCGATGGTGTGATCGCTGGCGTTGGCGGAGTACTGGTTTTTATCCCTGTTTTACTTTTTCTTTATCTGGCGCTGGGAATCATGGAAGATTCCGGTTATATGGCGCGGGCAGCTTTTGTGATGGACAGAGTAATGCGCTGGATGGGCTTACATGGGAAGAGTTTCCTTCCTATGATCATCGGATTTGGTTGCACAGTTCCAGCAGTTTATGCCACCAGGACCTTGGAAAACGAAAAGGACCGCAAACTTACTGCTTTCCTGGCTACTTTTATGAGCTGCGGCGCTCGCCTCCCGGTTTATGTTGTATTTGGAGCGGCTTTTTTTGGTGCCTCATCAGGTTCGTTGGTATTTGCCATGTATATATTGGGAATTATCGTGGCCCTGATCACCGGTTTTGTAATGAAAAACACCATATATCAAAGCCAGCCCCCTGCGCCATTTGTGATGGAATTGCCGCCCTATAGGATCCCGAGACCAAAAGATGTTTGGCAGCAGATGTGGGAACGAACACATGGGTTTCTTGTGAAGTCAGGGACTGTGATCCTGGGTGTTTCAATTGCCCTGTGGTTGTTAATGGCAATTCCAGCGCATCAGGATAAAGGTCCGTTTAACGAGGTTCAAGCTGGTGACAGCTTATTTGGACGCATCAGTGGTTTGTTAGCCCCGGTGTTTGAACCGGCAGGATTTGGAACCTGGCAGACTACTGGATCGTTAATGACCGGCATACTTGCAAAAGAAGTAATTGTCAGCACCATGAGCCAGATTTATGCCGAAGAAAGCCCTCCCACCCTGGAAATGAGCGTTTCCTTTAAGGATGACTTGTTCTCAGTTGGTAAGGGTTTTGGTCAGGCCGTTATTTTAACAATTCAAGAAACTATTAATATCTTTCCGCGCACATTGAACCTGATGCCTTTAATTAATATCAGTGAGCTGGATTTCTTCCATTTGGAAGGTAAAGAGCTGGATTACACTCGTTTGGAGGGGTCATTACGCAATGGGTTTTCAAAATCTGCCGGATCTCCTGAAGCAGGAGCCATTGCTGCGGTAGCATTTAATGTCTTCGTTTTGCTTTATATTCCCTGTGTATCAGCGATTTCTGCGATGAACCAGGAATTTGGAAGGCGCTGGATGTGGGCTCAGATTTCTTATACTCTTATCATTGCCTGGGTAGGGGCAGTGACGGTATTTCAAGTGGGAAAGTTAATCTTCCTCTAATTGGATAAACCATGGCAATAAGTAAACTTAGCAGATTATTAAACTTATTTGAAGGGTCATCAGGGGCTTTATCCATGCGGGATATGGCAAGGGAATTGGATATATCTCGGGAACAGGTGCAAAGCATGATGGAATACTGGATCCAGAAGGGAAAGATCCGTGTTTCTGCCGCGCTAACTGAGTGCGACA
>CAWAOV010000014.1:0-230602 GCA_963783765.1 uncultured Chloroflexia bacterium
AGGACGGGATGGGAGCTGCGCTCCCGACGGGGGACGGAGGACGGGCCCTTCGATTTCGCGAGGCAAACCTCGCTCCACTCAGGACAGGAATGAATAGACCGGGGTAAAGAGACGGGGGACGGAAGACGGAAGACGGAAGATGGAGGATAAGTGAAGGTGTTTTTAGTTCAGTAAAAAAGTCAGTTTTTCCTTTGAGCTCTTTAATCCAATCCGATATAATGCCACTAATGACTGAGAATATGGCTGTCCCTGTTAACCTGATCGCGGCCTGCGGCATGAACTGTGCCGTGTGCAGTAAATATCTGGCCTATGTGCATAACTTAAACCGCCCCCAATGTCCCGGCTGCCGGCCCCGCAATGCTCCCTGCACGTATCTCTTTGAAAAATGTGCCGGCCTCAATCAGGGCCCAACCGGCCAGGCTCGTTTTTGTTATGAATGTGAACAGTATCCCTGCCCGGGCATCGAGCGCATGGACAAAAGGTACCGGGAGAACTACGGCATGAGTGTGATTGCCAACCTGGACCAAATCCAGGAAATGGGCCTGGATGCCTTCCTGGAAGACCAGTATCACCAGCATCGCTGCCCCCAATGCGGCGGCCTGATCTCGGTCCACAATGGAAAATGTTTTAAGTGCGATACCATAACCCGCTTGGTCGAAAAACGGAATACTGAATACTGATACCGGGAGTTCTCCTGTAGTATTCATCCCGTCCACGATATAATGCTCTCAGATGGATATCCAAAAAGTAGCCCCTGAACTGCGCCCCTATTATCAATACCTGCCTGCTATCCCCTTTCATAATCGGTTCCTGCAATTCCTGATGAGATTTTCCCTGGGGCTGATTGGACGCCGCCGCCATATGAATGGGGTGCAGGTCGAAAGAACCCGGATCGGTCCCTTTGGACTGCGGATCTACCAGCCGGATCAAGGCACCTGCGGGGCCGGGCTTTTATGGATGCACGGGGGCGGCTTTATGATAGGTTCCGCGGCCCAGGATGATGGCATCTGCTCCGCTTTCGCCCGCAGATTGGGGCTGGTGGTGGTTTCTGTGGAGTACCGCCTGGCGCCGGAACATCCTTTTCCCGCTGCCCTGGATGACTGTTTTAGCTGCCTGGAATTGGCTGTTGCTTGCCGCTCCTGAGCTGGGGGTGGATCCTGCCCGGATCGCCATTGGCGGCATGAGCGCCGGGGGCGGCCTGGCGGCCTGCCTGGCCCAGAAGATCCTGGACGGCGCTGGAAGGCAGCCCGCGGCCCAGCTCCTGATGTATCCCATGCTGGATGACCGTACCGCCGCTGATCACACACTGGATGAACTGCAACACTACCTGTGGAACAACCACAACAACCGGGCCGGCTGGGGTGCCTACCTGGGGCAGGAGCCGGGGCAGCTAACAACACCCGAATACGCAGTGGCAGCCAGGCGCCAAAACCTGTCTGGATTGCCGCCAGCCAGGATCGGGGTGGGGGATATCGACCTCTTTTATACTGAGAACCGCGCTTACGCAGAACGCTTAAACGCCGCGGGTGTGGCCTGTGAATTGGACCTGGTGCCGATGGCTCCCCATGGTTTCCAGGTGGTGGCCCCCAGGGCCGCTGTCTCAAAAGCGTTTAATGAGAGGAATTTCGACTTCCTGATTCGGATCCTGGGACTTGAGATAAGGATCGGGGACGGGGGGAGGGAGCAGCGCTCCCGACGGATGACGGAAGACTGAAGACGGGACTGATTACTATTTACCTCTTACGCCTTCTCAATCACTTATACTCTTACCCTTACACCTTACACCTTACTCTTTATTATTTCCTGCGGATCACATACCTAAGGGATTGCGATCCAGCCAATCCAGGGCCCCCAGGGCAGCGGAATATCCGCTCGAGAAACAGGCGGTCAGCAGGTATCCTCCTGTCGGGGCCTCCCAATCCAGCATTTCTCCTGCGCAGAAGATACCCGGCAGCGCGAGCAGCATGAGGTGTTCATCAACTGCTTTGAAACTGACACCGCCAGCGCTGCTGATCGCTTCTTCCAGGGGGCGGGGCGCGATGAGCGGGATAGGTAGAGATTTAATGACCCTGGCTAACCGTTCCGGGTCTGAGAAATCTTTTCTATCAACAAATTCCCACAGCAAACCGGATTTTACACCGCTGATATGCAGGGTCCTTTTCAGGTGTTTCGAAATTGAATGGGAGCCGCGAGGCCGGGATAGTTTTTCGGTGACTTCTTCCAACGTCCAATCTGGTGTCAGGTCGAGTTCTATGATTGCCCGCCCGGCTTTTTCTATTTCATCTCTTACTTGGGCTGAGATGGCGTAGATCAGGCTGCCCTCTACGCCCTTTTCCGTGATGATAAATTCACCCAATTTCCTTTGGCCCTTAAAAGTGATGGCAGCTGATTTTACGGGTTTGCCTGCAAACTTATCCCGGAAAAAGGGAGTCCAGTGGACATCGAATCCGCAGTTAGCGGGTTTTAGGGGCGCGATTTCGACCTTGTGAGCTGCCAAGAAGGGGATCCAGCGGCCGTCACTGCCCAGCTCTGGTCTGCTGCCTCCTCCCAGGGCAAGGATGACGGCATCTGCTGTGAGGTTTTTTTCTCCATCAGGGGTTTCAAAAAGCAGCCTTTGATCTTTTCCCCAGCCTACCCATTTATGGCGGGGATAGATTTGCAGGCCGCTATGTTCTAATCTTTCCAGCCAAACTTTCAGGAGGGGGGCAGCGTTCATCTCTTTGGGGAAGACCCGCCCCGATGATCCGACAAAGGTCTTTATGCCCAGCCCATGGGCCCAGTCACGGAGCTCGTTGGGGCCGAAGGTATCCAGCAGGGGTTCGATTTGGGGACGGCGCAGGCCATAATGGGAAAGAAAATCTTCTTGTGGTTCAGCATGGGTCAGGTTGAGTCCGCCCTTTCCGGCCACCAGGAATTTTCTTCCCGGAGCAGGATTGGCTTCGTAAAGAGAGACCGCCAGGCCTCTGGTTAACAAGACCTCCGCGGCCATCAAACCAGCTGGACCACCACCGATGATCATCACTTGCTGAGACATAAATATTTTTCCAGGATGTTGAGGATCAGGACCCCATAGGGTTTAAGAGGGAAACAGTACCCACCGCCAAAATTGGGCAAAAGGCATCCGGCCAAACCTTGTTCATTTCCGGGGGGTGGAAATACTGTCTTTCAAAGGATTATATCCGGAATGGTGGAGAGGGAGCTGCGCTTCCGACCGGAGGAAAGAGACCGGGGTGATGAGACGGGAGACGAGGTGACGGGGAGAGGGGGAGAGGGGGGGATAGGAGCTGCGCTCCGGACAGGCAAAAAGAGACCGGCCCTTCGGCTGCCCCCTCGCTGGTCCTCGGGCTCCGCTCAGGACAGGAGTGAAGAGATGGGGGTGAGGAGACCGGGACAGAGTAAGGATTTCAATCCCTTGTCCATTATCCTGCAGGGACGCCCGACCCTGTTTGCGCCCTGACAACCCTGTTAACTCCCGCGGGAGCCAGCATGTTATAGTTAGAAAATGAAGGGATTCCGCTCCCTTTCTCCCGGATATGAATTCTTTTCTATGTCCCGGGATGAGATTGCCCGACTTCACTAAACTTGATTTCTATATCTGCCCAGCATCGTTTGATCAAGGAGTAATCATGATCCGGAAAACTACCTTTACCTGTAGTGTTCTTACATTCCTTATCCTGATCACCTCCGCCTGCAGCGGTTCTCAGCTTGGGGATCCTGAAGCGGTTGATTCTGTTAGCCCGGACAGCCCCGCATCCCTGCATATTGAGCCCGGGAAGATGGAAGTCCTTGAGGGTGAATTTGCTGATTTTATTCTGAGGATGCGGGTGCGCCGGACCGGCCAGGGCGGCCTGGGTATCGCTTTTCATGCCCATCCGGAAGGCGGGGCTTATATCCTGCAGCTGGCGGACGGCCGGATCACGCTGCAACGGGAGATGAATGGTCAGATCCAGGATGTTGCTGACCATACTTATGAAACGGAGCCTGTAGAATGGCATCAGGTTGAACTTGAAATGCTTGGAGGGGAGATTCGCCTCTTTTACCAGGACCAGATGGTGATTGAATATACCGATCCTGATCCGTTGCCGCCTGGAGGGATCAGTTTTGAGACCATGGGCGGTCTGGCGGTCGATATCGACCATCTTGATCTGGAACTTCTGGGGGAAATAGTCCCGCAGGACCCTCAACCGACTGCTGAACTTGAAATGGAAGAAACCAACCAACCTCCTGCGGACGCGCTGAACGATCTGCCAGCTCTACCCATCTCGGAATTGGCCTGGGTCCGGCTTGGCGGCCCGACAGGTGGGACAGGCTATGATATTCGCTATAAATTTGATGATCCTCAGACCTGGTATGTGACAGACGCTAATTCCGGCGTCCATATCAGCCTGGATAATGGACTGACCTGGATGGACAGCAATGCCGGGCTGCCAGGGTTGACCGGCCCTACCGGGGATGCTGTGGGTATTTTTTGCCTGACAGTCGATCCCCATAACCCGGATATCATCTGGATCGGAACCATCGGACATGGTCATATCTACCGCTCCATTGATGGCGGAAAGACCTGGGAAGAACGGGAAAATGGGATTGAGATTGAATATGACCAGCTCACCTTCCGCGGGTTCACAGTTGACCCGCGGACTTCGAATATTGTCTATGCCATGGCGGAAACCAACGATGAATTGTTGGGCGGTCCCTCTACCTGGTTAGGTGGTGTGGGGGGTGTAGTCTATAAAACCACAGACGCCGGAGAAAATTGGTTCAAGATCTGGGATGGCGGCATGCCATCCAGCCTGGCCCGCTATATGTGGATCAATCCAGATAACCCGGATGTGCTATATGTGTCAACAGGCATCTTCGATCGGAGTGCGGTCGGAGAGGCCCAGTCTGAGGAAGATCCATTTGGCGGTTTAGGGGTTTTGAAATCCACCGATGGAGGCCAAACCTGGACCATTCTGGGGAAAGAACATGGCTTCCGGAACCTGTATATCGGCAGTCTCTACATGCACCCGGATAACCCAGATATCCTGCTGGCAGCCGCTGGACATGGCGGTGGACCGGAAACGCTGCCGTATTGGGAAGAACTCGAAGCCAATGGCCTGCCCAGTCCCCTGGGTATCTACAGGACAGAGGATGGAGGCGAAAGCTGGACACAAACCCTGGCTGCCGCTGAAAGGGAGATTATGTCCGCGGTTGAGCTCTGCCCCTCGGATGCCAATATCGGCTATGCTGCCACCAGGATCTCCATGTACAGGACAGCGGATGCAGGAATCACCTGGGAGATGATGGCCAGTCCCTGGAGCCCTCCTGGCGTCTCAGCAGGTTTTCCTATCGATATGCAGTGTGACCCATCCAATGTTGACCGGGTTTTTGTGAATAATTATGGTGGCGGAAACTATCTATCGGAGGACGGAGGCAGATCCTGGGTATCTGCGAGTTCAGGGTATACTGGTGCTCAAGTCTTTGGAATGGGAATTGACGCAGACCATCCTGCCCGGGTTTACGCCATGACCTTCAGTGGCTTATGGCGAAGTGAGGATGCCGGCCTGACCTGGACCGGTATTCGTAATGGCCCGGAAGGGATGAATGCTTACCGATTGATCTCAGTTGATCCTGACGACAGCAGCCATATCTTTTCAGGGCAGTATGGTTTTATCGAATCCAGGGATAGTGGCAAAACATGGTCCGTCAACTGGGATATCTCAGTTATGTATGACCAGGGTTTTTCGCTTGAAACCACCCTGGGAGGTATTCCAACATTTGCCTACGCTCCATCAGATCCAGACAAGATCTATGTTGGGTTCTCCCATGAGTTATGCGCCTTGTACCATGAACTTGGCTGCATGGTTGAGAATCGCTACCAGGGACCGGTCATGTTGGTCTCCAATGATGGCGGGTCCTCCTGGAATTCAGCGGTTGATGATAATCTTGAGGGAAGGGATATCCGGGCTGTCTCTGTGGATAGTGCTAATGCTGAGATTGCCTATGCAGCTACAGATCAAGGTCTTTATCAAACCACAAATGGTGGAGATACCTGGACTGAACTGCCTGTGCCAGCAGCCAATCCATCAGCGTATGCTGTAGCTGTGGATCCTGGAGATTCGAAGCATTTGTTGGTCAGCATAGATCGGGATGCACTGTACCAGACCACAGACGGCGGCCAAACCTGGATGAAGATCAGTGCGGGTCTGGAGCCAAATGGATCTATATCTGCTATTTTGTTCGATCCTGCCCATCAGGACCTGGTATATGTGAGCGATTTGCTGAGTGGCGTTTACCGCTCGGCAGATTCTGGCAGCAGCTGGACCAGGATCAACACAGGCCTTCATTCTAGGGCGATCTCTGAGATCGTGATCTCTGCGGATGGAAACCACCTGTATGCTGGGTCGAATGAGGATGGCGTATACAGATTGGACCTCACTGGTCAACCTCCGCTGGCAGAGGGACAGTGAAATAGATCATGAAACCGATTTTGACCTGGATGGGGGCTGTCAGCCACTATGTAAACTTCTGGGGTGTCCCGTCTATGAAACGTACACGGAATGGTTAGAAAGTTCTTACAGTGTTCCAGATTGGACTGGTGATCTAGCTGGCCAACCAGGACGGTAGATTGACTAAATCCTGCAGAAAAAAACGAGGAATTCTTATGATCAATAAAAAATATTTGGTTTTTTTATTTTTTGGTCTGATCTTTCTCTCCAGTTGTAAGCCAGCACCGACTGAGATCGTGACAACAGATCCAGGTCATTCGGATCAAGTGGAAACGGAAGCAATTTTGTCACAAGCAAATAATTCAATAGCAACCCCCTTGCTGACAGCCACAAACACGGTAACTGAAACTCCTCCTGTAATGGAAACAGCGCCCCCTTGTCCTGGCCAGATAATTTTGCCTGAATGTTTCGAAGTTGATGTTTACCGTGGCGGTGAAATCGATCCTTTCTTAGAGGACGTCTATGTGGGATGTGGTCCTAGTGGGGCAATGGTTATTCGTTTTAATGCTGATATTCGAGTAACCAGGAATCTTGATTTGATCAGCGCGGGAGATCAGGCAAGCCAGCAGATCAACTTCGCCTGTCTTTCCCAAATCGATTATCTCGAAATGAATAATAAGGAAGTAGACGCGGCAAATAGCTTCTATGAACAAAAAGGACCTGATGAATACTATGATCGTCACTGGAAGAAAGTCAAGCTGACGTTTGTTGATGGTACTGTTTGGGAGGATGCTTATCTTTATGATAACTGCTGCTATCAATCACCCAGCGCTATAGTTGAAGGAAACATGTATTCCTGTTTCCTGCCAGCCAGTACGGAAATAAATAGTGATCTGAATGAAGGCAGGTTGAATGATTTTGATGTAACGAAAATGATCATCCGCAGAAACGAGAATTGTCCATGAGAGGGATGTGTTTGATACTTCATTGATCTCAATCGGGCTGCTTTCCGCTTCCTATCCCGGGTTTTGGACCTGAAACTGCAAGAAAAATCCAAATGAACTGAATACCCCTGATCTATTTTCTGTACGCTACATAGATATCCGCTTCGATCATCTGGTCGTTCTCATAATAATGGTGGGTGAAATAGACATTGCCAGCTTCATCAACCGTGGCCTCACCGGCCAGGGTAGAAACGATCTCCTCCGGGACACCCCATTCGCCATCCACTTTATCCGAACGCCAGAGGCTGTAGTTCTTGCTGATCCAGAGCTGGTCTCCCTGGGGATTCAAGGCCGGCCAGCCCTCATCAAATTCGCTGTTGATATTTTCCAGATTGACCGGTTCACCCCAGACGCCGTCCACCAGGGTTGACATCCAGATATCCAGCCCGCCCTTGCCGCCTGGTCGGGAGGAATGGAAATACAGCTCTTGGCCGTCATTGGAGATATGTAATTCTCCCACCTCATAAGCTGGATCGAAATCCGCGATCTGGGCAGTGGTCCATTTCCCATTGCTGGCCTCAGAAGTGAACCAGTGCAGCCCTTCATAGTCTTTCCTTGCGCCGCAGATCCAGACCTTATTTCCCTGGAAAAAACCACAGCCATCCAGGTGGGGTTCTCCCGGTTCCACCAGCCAGACCCTTTCCGGATCGCTCCAGCCATCGCCAACTTTCTCAAATTTGTAGATGCCAGTGACATTATCCTGGGATTGTTCGAGCACATCCATGCGGTTGTTGGGGGTGAACCAGACATAAAGTGTCTTCCCGTCAGGCAAAATAAAGGCCGAGTCCTCTGCGCCCCTGGTGTTCACAGGATAGGGCAGCAGGACGGGTTCCTGATACTCATCCGAGAGCAGTACTGGCGGCAGGGTGTCATTTTCAGGCGACATCTTCACTGCATCAGGTGGTATTAAACTCTCCCTGGACGGGAGCGCAAGGGGCTCCTCCGCCTGCTGGCAGCCTGCCAGGGCAATAGTAAATACCAGGATAGAACAGCCAATTCCGGTTCGCAAGTTCATAACGCTCTCCCTTTTAATATTGTACAGGATTGGCCTGATTTAAGTTGCGGTCAGGCTGCCCCGGCCTGGCAGCTATCTGACCCCCCGAACCAGTTGAAATGGGCTATGATTAAATGATCCACAGTAGAGGAGGGAATTATGGTGATCCAGGTAGGTGAAAAAGTCCATATCATCAGCCGCAGGCTGTTTGAGGAGGATCTGCGGCGCCATTTTGCAGGCCAGGTGACCGCAGTAAGTGAATCCATGATGCGGCTGAAGGGCTATGTTTTTGTTTTTGATGAAAGCCTGAACGATTTTGTGCGCCAGGACGACCTGCGCGAAAGGCTGTCTGGAATCGCAGATGCGAGATTGGTGATCAATCTACTGCCCAGTAATGCCGATCTGGCAGTGGTCAGATATGCCACGAATGACAAAGGCCAGCGGGTCCTGACCGACGGCGAGACCTTTACGCTGGATATCAGTGAGTTCAGCCCCAGGCGCTGAAAGCGCCCGGGCATGGGTGAGGTTTTTCTGGTGCTGGATCAACGGGCCGTCCCTTGAAAATCGGTGTTCAAAAATGGCGGAAGGAAAAAGAGATACCAATATATAATGTGGTTGTGAACATTGAAGACTACCCTTTTACGTTTAATCAAGACGCTTGCGCTTCCTGCCGCGGGGCCTGCTGCCGTTGGGGAGGCTACGTCTGGATCACGGAAGAAGAGCTGATCGATATCGCCCAATTCAAAGGCATGGAATTGGGCGTTTTTGCTGATACCTATGTTCGGGCAGCCAACGGCCGGCTCTCCCTTCAGGACAGGTTGATTGATGGAGAAGGGATTTGCTGCATGTTCGACCTCTTCGAAAAGAAATGCACTATTTATGCCCACCGGCCTTCCCAGTGCCGAACTTTTCCGTTCTGGAAACAATACCTGAACGATTATCTCGGGCTGCTGGACTATTGTCCGGGGATTGAGCTGAAGGATTAATAGGAGCGAAGTTTTGTTTGGCGTTTGGCGGATGGACCCCGGGCGGGGCTGTTCCGGAATGAGATCGATATTACTTTATAATCAAATTAGATTACGATATAGGGAAGAGACTGAGAAAGATAACAGCCATTCCGGGTTGCAAAAGTGTTTATTTTTTAAGGATAAATTATGAGTGATAGCCAGGAAAGGGATATTCGACTGGATTTAACAAAAGCGATTGCTATTTCTCTCGTTTTAATTTGGCACCTCAAACCAGTACAAATAACACTCACAGATGGATCAGGTCTTTTTGTTAAACTGCTCAAGTATAGTATGGAGCAGTTTTATTATCAGGTTTCATTAGTCGCAGTTCCATTATTTTTCCTCGTTTCTATCTATCTTTTTTTTGAAAAGACGAGTGATAATGTTCTTGAGTATTCTAAAAAGAGGTTCATAAGGGTCGCGAAAGTATTTCTATTTTGGACAATTATCCAGACCCTGGTTTTCCTGGTAACAAGGTCAATCGAGGAAATCCAAATTGGTAAAAGTGTACTTCAAATTCCCTCGATTGTCTGGGATACCATTATAGGGGGTGATATTCCTTTGCCCCATACCGGGGAATCAATCTTGTATTTCCTTTTTGTCCTGCTGGGACTGATTCTTCTTGCCACTATTTTTAGTGTTTTTAAAGAGAAACAGTTTTTAATTTATGTCAGCATTCTCCTGATCTTGATCTCAGTTATCTATTTCGAGTATAAGAACATTTATTTTAGTAAGATCCCGTATTGGAGAATAGACAATTTTTTGATCTATGTGCCGATCGCCTATCTGCTGTGGCGTGATAAACGTGGAATATCTGTTTATTTTATTCCCCTGTTATTTCTAGGATTCACTTTGTTTTCTACGTATGATCTTTTCTTAAGAAGAATAGAATATCAATCAGGAATTTATGGCAGGTTATCTATAGTCCTGGGTGCTTCAGCCCTGTTCATTTCATTTCTCCAATTCCGAAATCTCAAGAAAAACAAGATCGTCTCATTTCTTTCCAAGTATTCATTGGGTATTTTTGTTATCCATCTCTACTGGCTAAAGATGATCCAGAATATGCTTCACCAATATGATTTTTATACTAATGGATCCATACCTGTTCAGCCCTTGAATATCTGGGGGATGATCATATCAGTCGCTGTCATAGGATTAACTATTATTTCTATTTTGATTTTGAGAAAAACGCCTCTTAAGAGTTATATCAGCTGAGGGGCACACAAATTCCGATTAACAAAAAGGGCGACCCTCCGTCGACTCCGCTCAGGATTGGGGGTCGCCCCTACATTTCACAAATCTCTAAATCGACTTACCTACATTACTGCTTACTTGATCTCCTCCGCCCTCTCCGCCATCTGGGCCCGCAGGATCTTCGAGTCCCGGGGATAAGCCCAGTAAAACAAACTGTAAAGCAGCCCGCACAGGATCCAGGGCACAGGTACGGTCCAGACCATGGCCTGTGTCAGGCCGATCTTGTCCGCCAGCGTGCCGGCAAATATAGCTACCAGCGCCGCAAAGCCGCTTTCGATGAAGGTAGTCATCGCAAAGGCTGTCGAGCGCAGCTCCGGCGGCACCGCCCCCTGCATCATGGGTTCCTTGGCTCCTTTACCTGGCCAGCCGATGAAAAGAGCGGTCCCGAAACATAAAGCTACAATAGCGCCGAAGGACCAATCCCCGGTTTTGGTGAAAAGCAGCCAGGTCAGGGGCACACCGCTGAAAACCGAGAATTGGCCAATGATCGTCCGCCCGAATTTAGGGCTTTTGGATTCGGCCCAGTCACCCAGGAAGCCGCCCATAACCTGGCTGATCCCGGTTCCAACCACAATACCGGCAAAGGCCATCACGGCCTGGCTTTCGGTTACCTTCAGGATTTCGACCATCCAGGTGATAAAAAAGAGCTGCATAACAACCCAGGGCATGCTGCCAGACAGCCCCTGGGCGATTGCCACCCAGATCGTGGGAATCTTTAAAACCTCGATCATGTCCTTGGCTTCCATTTTGTATTGGGAGGCTTGTTCTGCTGTGATTTTGCCTTCCAGCTCGGGCTCCGCTGCGCCGCGGACAGGTTCCTCGACCACGAGCCAGATCACCAGGCCGGAGATCATGCTCAGTAAACCGAGGGTGATGAATCCCCAGCGCCACAGGTCCGGAGAGGCCAGGAATCCCAGGCCAACTGAGCTGATCACTATGCCCAGGGTGCCGATGCCTTCCATCATGCCCAGGGCCCGTCCCCGCTTCCTGGGAGGGAAGGTATCGGACATCAATGAAAAGGTGGCAGGCATCAGGCAGCCGAGGCCGATCCCCGATATGGCCCGGATCCAGAGCAGCTGCCCAAAATTCTGAGTGAAACCTACCATCAGGGTCCAGATGCCCCATACACCTGTCCCGAACACGATCACATTTTTGCGGGGATATCTATCGGCGATAAATCCCCAGAAAGGTGCGCTGATTGATTGCAGGAGATTTCTGATCGTGCCTACCAGGCCCAGATCGGCAAAACTCAAGCCCCACATTGCTCTCAAGGTCGGGAATAAGACCGACATGGCCTGGCCTTCTCCCTGGTCCACGAAATAACCAAAGGACAAGGCAATCATGTTGCGCCAGCGGCTTTTTTCCGACTGGGTTTTTATTTTGGATGGGGGGGATGATGGGATCTTCTCGCTCATAGTTAATCCTTATTATTGAATTTCTTTGATAAAAAATGGCAGTTTGGTGAGCGGCGCGGGATAGTTCTCTACAACAGTCGGACCGGAAAATAATTCTCCCGACCAATAATCCTTCCAGACGCCAGGAGGGAAATAGATGTCTCGTTTGATTTGTTTGGTTCTCAAAACCGGTGCAACCAGGATCTCATCCCCTACCAGGAATTGGTCGTCGCAGATCAAGGCCTTTTCATCAGTGGGTGTTAACCAGAAGACCGGTCGGATGATTGGTTCTCCTGTTTCTACAGCAAGCCTGGCGAATTTCTGCAGCGTGGGCAGGAATTCCAGATGTAGTTCAGCGCATCTCCGGCTGATATTATTGCACTCTTCGCCAAAGTCCCAGGGAGCCAGACTGAACTGCATCACTTCCAAAAAGACATTGGCCTGGGCCCAACGGATCATAAGTTCCGGGGTTGGATAACCAAACAAAGTTGATTTTTCCAGGAATTTGGGCACATCAGCCAGCCCCAATTCTTCTTCATCGGGATGGCTTGAATTCTTTTTGACCCTGCTCTCGATCAGGGGAACAACGATCTTTTGAATGACCCAGTTTAAAAAGCGATTGCGGGGGAAGGTGAAATAAGCATTCCCGCCGATCATATCCGGGAACACAAAAGGATAGCCAGCCAGCGACATTGACAGGGTGGAGGGGATGATCGACCGCAGGCCATTATCGTACCCCCACACGCTCCACAGATCCCACAGCCGGAAGAAGATCGGGTTGGTTTGATTCTTCCAGCCGGAGCGCACTTCGCAAAAGCTGTAATTTTCCGCTATCCAATGTACATAAAGGTGAGTGTATTCATTGCTGGAGTTCAGGTTTTCCTGGAATACCGCATCCGCAGGGGCGTATTTTCCTTCACCGGCGTCAAATTTATATCCATGTAAGCCCATCTCCGCTAAAAAGCTGTCCAACCTCTTTTTGAACCAGGCTTTTGCCTCGGGGTTAGTGATATCCAGTAAATATCCTGTTCCCTGCCACCATTTCACCGGATAAGGATCCCCGGAGCTGGTTTTGGCTACATAACCAGCCTCGACTGCTTCTCGCCCGGCTTTTGATTGAGGGTGTAAAAAGGGAATCACCCAGACCGTGACTTTAAATCCTAGTTCATTCAATTCCCGGATCATTTGCCGCGGGTCAGGAAATCGTTCCGGGTCAAATTCCAGATCTCCGTACTGGGTTTGCCAGCGATCATCGATCTCAAGCACATGATAGGGGTAGCCGTTGCCTTTGATCTCCTGGGCAAACTGGAGCACGGTTGTCTGGTCGATCCTGTCTTTATACCTGGCCCAGGTGGTCCAGATTGGGGCTCCCATCAGGTCCAGGGGCGGTGTTTTATGGGGCAGGCCTTTTTCTTGGACCAAAGTCCGATAACACTGAAGGATATCTTGTTCTACACAAACCTCAAATTCCAGATCGTCGCCGACGAGCGTGAATTTATGATCTCCTTCCCCATTTAAGTCGATAAAAGGGCGCTGTACAAAGGGAATCAGCTCCGGGCCCAGGCCTTTTTGCCAGTTAAAATATTTATCCGGCGGTTGATTAATGCCAATAGAAAATGGTGATATGACCGTTAAACCGACTCCCAGGCTGCTGAACCAGGTTGGGTCCAGCTTGGTGGAAAGGCCAGTTGGCCCATTGTCGCAGGTGATGAACTCTGTTAAAGGGAACATGATCTGATTCCAGAGTAAGGGCTGATTGATCAATTCCCCCCCGCCGTACCAGTATCCTGACATGGGAAACTGATTTTGTATATCATCCCCTTGCCACTTAAAGGAGATTTTCTGCTCCTTGATTCGGATTTCCAGGCAAGAACTTTCAAAATCGAATGTATAGTGGTCTTCACTGATCTTTGAATCCACGGATTTGTACTCGGTTAACAGGTGAAGAACAATTTCCCCATCCTTGATAATCTTGCACGCCCAGGGATCATTCTCGAATTGGAGCTCAAATCTTGATTCGGCCATGAGGGTGTCTCCGGTTTTGGAAATCGTATATCAGATTTGAGAATTGTACCCTGATTTTTGATGTTGCTGGACTGGCTGGCGACACTCGTCCTACTCCTCATGACAGCCAGATCGCCTTTCACCTTACTCTTTAGAATGTACGCCTTGTGCTATACTCAAAAGCGTGAAAAAGAACACCGGGGTCATGCTGTTAATATTCATAATTCTGCTGCTGAATACCCGGCAGGTTCTAAGTGCGCCGCTGGCCCAATCGACCATAGCACCCAGTATTTTCATTCAGAGTCCGCGGGATGGACAGGCCCTGCAGGGTTTGGAACTGCTGGATGGCAGGATCCGCGGAGATGGTTTTATCAGGGGTAAAATTGCGTTCAGTTATGCTGGAGTGCCGGACCCGACCTGGTTTTTTATCGCTGATATTCAGCCGGGAGCGGACGGAAGCGCCCAGACCTCGTTCCTGGTCGAATGGGATACAACTCAAATTACTGATGGCAATTATGACCTGCGGGTGGTGGCGGAATACAGGGATGGAGCCGCCATTTATGAACTCGTCCCTAACCTTCGTATTCGCAATCATACCCCGGTGGAAACCGCTACTGCAGTGCCTGTTAGCGAGGATTCCGCACCAGGAGAATTGCCAAGTGCCACGATCGAACCTACACTGGAAAACACAAGCACACCGCTGCCTCCTAACCCGGCAGAAGTACGTTCGAGTGATCTCTATCAGGTCTTGCAGGTCAGCGGAATAGTGGTCGTGGTATTATTTATAGTCGGTGGTACTTACTGGCAGATAAAAAATAGAGATCGCCGCTAAATAAAATGTTTAAAAGATCTAAACCTTATCTAATCGTTGGCCTGGGAAATCCCGGCCGTGAATATCGATCAAGCCGCCATAACGTTGGATTTATGGTGCTGGATCAGCTTGCTGAAGAGCTGGAAACCTCTTTCACAAAAGTGAAGATGAACGCTTTGGTGACCGCAGTACGCTGGAAAGGGGAACGGTTGATCCTCATCAAACCCCAGACTTTCATGAACCTATCCGGACAGGCCGTCTCATCCTTCCTGCGTTTTTATAAACTGCCGCTCGAAAATATGCTGGTGGTTTATGATGATGTGGATCTGCCCTTTGAGGCTATGCGTTTGAAACCGGACGGTGGGGATGCCGGCCAGAAAGGCGTGGGTTCAATTATTCAACAATTGGGAACCAAGCAATTTCCCCGCCTTCGGATTGGAATCGGCCGCCCGCCCGGCCGCACGCCGGTCAGTGATTATGTCCTGCAGGATTTTTCCAGGGATGAGAAAGAAAATCTCCCATTTGTGCTCGGACAGGCGGTTCTGGCCGCCCAGCACGTTATTGAATTCGGTTTAAACGCGGCAATGACACGCTTTAATCAGCAGCCCAAGTAAGAGAACTCATGCAGCAGACTATCTTGGAAATTCTTTCCAATCAATCCGCCTTTCAGAAGCTGGCTGACGAAATTCGCTCCGGCAGCGCCCCGGATCAGCTGGGATTTGCCCGATCCCCTCGTTTGCCCTTTCTGGCTGCCATTCAGACTGTCCTGGATCGTCCCCTATTGCTGATCAGTGATAAAACAGACCGGGCGTTGATCCTGGAAGATGAATGGGACTTCTGGCACCAGGAACAGAAATTGACTCTTTTTCCTGAACCAGACCCCCTCTATTATGAAAAAGTTGCCTGGAGCAGAAAGACCCGCCGGGATCGGTTGGCCATGCTCTCAGACTTGTCGGAAATAATGCTGCCGGGAAGTGGAGCTGGAAAAAAAAACCCACTGATCATCGCGCCGGTCCGGGCGGTGATGACCCGCACCCTGCCGCGGCGTTCCTATCTGAAAGCTTCCCGGACGATCAGAACAGGAAGTTCTTATAAACTTCATTCCCTGGCTGCTGAGTGGGTCAGATCTGGATATGATCCGGTTCCGATTGTTACTGCTCCCGGCCAGTTTGCCCGTCGGGGAGGAATCCTGGATATTTGGCCTCCGGGAGACCGCTTCCCGGCCCGGCTGGAATTCTTTGGTGATGAAATTGAAATGACCAGGCGGTTTGATCCTCATAATCAGCGCACGATCGAGAAAGTAGATTCCATCCGCGTTACGCCAGCCCGGGAATTCATTCTGCCCGAGGATCCCCTGGGAGATCAGGACGGAAAGGTTTTCACTGAATACCACTTGGCCTCCTTGCACGATGAAACTGCCACGTTATTGAATTATCTCCCGGACGACACAATGATTTTTCTGGATGATGGTAGTCGCTGTCCGCGAGGCTGTTCTTGAGATCGATGCCCAGGCGGGATCATTGAGGAAAGGCTATCAGAATGACGGCCTGATCAAAAAAGATTTCCCGCTGCCCTATCTGCCCTGGAAGGAGCTCCAGGAAGCCTGGGAGAAATTCAAACCGATCGCCTTGGGCCCAGCCGGAGAAGGAACTGAATCTGGATTAAATGCCCAATTCACTTCTAATCAGCGTTTTGGAGGCGAATTGAAATCCTTTACCAGCCATGTGGCCGAACTGATCGGCGATGGCCAGGGGGCAGTGATCGTCTCGCGCCAATCTGCCCGTCTGGAGGAAGTCTGGAAAGAACGCACTCAACTTGATGCATCCCCTACCTTTATTAAAGGAAGCCTTGATAGTGGATGGATATTTAAACCGGAAGAAGGTCAAACCATCCATCTCTTCTGTGATGGTGAGATCTTTGGTTGGCGTCGGATCCAACCCCGCCGCAGGCCTGCCTTGCGGGTTTTAGCTCCAGAGATCAATTATGTTGATTTCCAGGAAAATGATTGGGTGGTTCATATCGATCATGGTATTGGCCGCTACCTGGGACTGGTTTTCAGGGAGCTGGACGGTATGTTTGGTGAATACCTGGCAGTGGAATACGCTGATGGAGATTATTTATATGTTCCCGCTGTCCAGGCGGACCGGCTGTCACGTTATGTGGGCCCCGATCATCATGATCCGACCATCACACGTCTGGGGGGAGAACGGTGGCAGTCGGCAAAATCCCGTGTCAAGCAAGAAGTGGTCCAGGTCGCTCAGGATCTATTAGATCTTTATGCCCGGCGCCGCACAGTTGTAGGGCATGCATTTAAGCCTGATAATGCCTGGCAGCAAGAACTGGAAGCCAGCTTTCCATATATTGAGACCGATGATCAGCTCCAGGTCCTCTCGCAGGTGAAAGAGGATATGGAAAAAGCCAAACCGATGGACCGGCTGATCTGCGGCGATGTGGGCTATGGAAAAACCGAGATCGCAGTCCGGGCTGCATTTAAGGCGGTCATGGATGGAAAACAGGTGGCTGTCCTGGTACCAACTACAGTCCTGGCCCAGCAGCACTATGATACATTCCTGCAGCGCATGGGCGGATTCCCGGTGGAAGTGCGCATGTTATCCCGCTTCCGCACCCCCCGCCAGCAGTCTGCCATCCTGTCAGGGTTAATTAAGGGCTCGGTTGATATTGTGATCGGTACCCACCGCCTGCTTTCCAGGGATGTGATTTTTAAAGACCTGGGTTTGATGATAGTTGATGAGGAACAGCGTTTTGGTGTCTCTCATAAGGAAATGATCAAGTCCAAACGGGCCCATATTGATGTTCTCACTCTGACAGCAACGCCTATTCCCCGCACCATGTATATGGCTCTCACCGGCGTGCGTGATATCTCTCGCATCAATACACCCCCGGAAGAGCGTCTGCCGGTAGTCACCCATGTCAGCGGATATGACCCGGGTTTGATCCAGAAAGCTATCTGGCGTGAACTGGAACGGGGAGGCCAGGTCTTTTTTGTGCATAACCGCGTTAAAACCATCCAGGCTATGAAATCTTACCTGGCCAACCTGGTCCCGGAAGCCAGGATCGGCATTGCTCATGGACAAATGGCAGAAAACACGCTGGCTGAACGTATGCGCGAATTCACGCGGGGAGAGATTGATGTTTTATTATCAACCTCGATTATCGAGTCCGGTTTGGACATCCCTAATGCCAATACATTGATTGTGGATCGGGCTGACCGTTTTGGTTTGGCGCAGCTCTACCAATTGAGGGGAAGGGTGGGCCGCGGAGCCCAGCGGGCATACGCTTACTTCTTTAAAGCACGCCAGGGAGCCCCGACCCAGGAAGGACGTCTGCGTCTGGAAACCATTGCTGAACATACTGACCTGGGCGCGGGCTACAATATTGCCATGCGGGATTTAGAGATCCGTGGATCGGGTGATATCCTGGGCACCAAACAGTCCGGTTATATTGCCTCAGTAGGTTTTCACCTATATACACGACTGCTGGCAGATGCCGTTAACCGTATAAAAAAGGATGATGGGGGTCCAACCGGAGTAGAGGTGCTGCCAAGCCAGATCCTGCGCCCCCTGGTGAAGATCGATCTGCCTCTCCCCGTAGGTATCCCTGAAGATTACATCGAGGACCGGTCAGTTCGCCTGGCACTCTACCGCCGGGCAGCAGATATTATGACATCTTCAGAGATCAACGACCTTCGGGCTGAGTTTGAGGACCGGTTCGGCTCCCTGCCAGAGACAGTAGAGAACCTGCTGACCCAGCTGGAACTGAAAATGATGGCAGAAAAAGCAGGACTGGAAAGCATTTTTACCCAGTACGGCAAAATCACCCTCGGTTATCCGGAGGGCAAAGCCCTGCCGCAGCCCTGGGAATTTGATATGAAAGTTCGTTTTGGCGAGTCTGCGATTTGGCTTCCATTCAGCGAGAAAGACGAGGGCTGGGTCCAAAAGCTGATAGCTGTATTAGAAGGACTGATTTCCTATTAAGTACGAATTGGTCATGGATGTGCTTTGACAATCACCCATGGCAACGGTATAATTGACGCTTGTGAAAATTGAACTGTATTTGGAGAGTGTTTTATGGCGAACGAAGAATTGATGACGCCTGAAACAATTGAGGACTTAGAACCTAAAATGAAGGTTGCGGGAAAGGTTTTGAAAACTTCCCTGGCAGGTGCGATTGTTGACGTGGGTGTCGGTTTTCCTGGTGTGATCCACATTTCGAAAATCTCAAAAGAGTCTGTATCAAGAGTTGGAGATGTATTAAAGGAAGGCCAGGAAGTAGAGGTCTGGATTCAGCGCGTTGATCCAGAAACAAAAAAGATCGAACTTACCATGCTGGAACCGCTGGGTATGGATTGGCGGGAGATCAAACCTGACATGGAATTGACCGGTGTAGTGACCCGGATCGAAAAATACGGTGTATTTGTCGATATCGAAGCAGAACGCCCTGGATTGGTGCATATCAGCGAGATGGCTCACGGATACGTGCGCACTCCGACTGATATTGTCCAAAAAGGCCAGGAAGTTTCTGTGAAAGTCTTGAAGGTCAACCGCCGCAAGAAACAGATCAAACTGAGCATGAAAGCCCTCGAGGATGCGCCTGTGAACGAGTATGTCGTCGAAGAGGAAGAGGATGTGAAGAAAGTAGTCACTCCCACTGCCTTCGAAGCGGCCATGCGCAGAGCTATGGATGATAATGGCAATTCCGAACTGGAGGATATACTTTCAGAGTTTGAAAGCTAAAAACCAGATCACATAAAAAACAGAAGGCTGCTGAATTAGCAGCCTTTTTTGTTTAAAGCGTTCTGGTGTTTGTCATCCTGACCCGGAACGAAGTGATGGGGAAGGATCCAAACTCACATCCATTTCCCAGAATCTAAGTCTTGGAATAGTTTATTTCCTCAAGATTTCGATCTCTTGGTGGATCCTTCGCTGACGCTCAGGATGACAATTCTGCAAAAAGTTTCCACTCTTGATATAATCTGTAACATGCGGCCGCTCCTGATTGGACAGGCCATAATTTTACCGGTATCCCTTTTTGCAGGTTAAGGAGTATTCATGAATAGTGACCCTCCTGTTTCTTCTCAGCTACAACAGTTTCTGGATCAGAACGGACACCGGGGCAGGGAAATGCTGCTGCCGGCCTTGTTAGAAACCCAGAAGATCTATGATTTCATTCCGCCCGCCTCTGCGGAATTGATAGGCGCTGTCTTGAAAGTGCCTCTGGCGGATATCTATGGTGTGATCGAGTTTTATTCCATGTTATCCAGTCAGCCCAGGGCGGAAACCACGATCCGTATTTGCACTACGCCATCCTGCGCTTCCCAGGGAAGCGGAGAACTGGTTTCCCAGGTATGCCAGCATCTTGGTGTGGATATCGGGGAAGCCACCCGAGATGGATCCTATATTGTTGAGGAAGTCGAGTGCCTGGGATTATGTGACCATGCTCCCGGCGTGCTGGTGGGTAATGAGATGGTGGGGGAGGCGACCCTGGAAAAGATCTTCAACCCGGAAGGCCACCCTCGCAGCCAGATATATGGCGACCCTCTTCACCTGATGGCCCGGACCGGCCAGATCGATCCCCTGGATACAAAGCAGTTCCAGGAAATGGGGGGATTCAAAGGCCTGAAAAAAGTCCTTTCGCTGCTTCCTGAAGAAGTGATCGAAATGGTGTCCGCTTCAGGTCTAACTGGCAGGGGAGGGGCAGGATTTCCCACTGGCTTAAAATGGAAAAGCTGTGCAGAAGTGGATCGTTTTCCAAAATATCTGGTATGTAATGAAGATGAGTCTGAGCCAGGCACTTTTAAGGACAGGGCTTTGATCGAAGGGGATCCATTTACTATTATTGAAGGCATGATCATCGCAGCTTATGCGGTGGGAGCCGGGAAGGGGTATTTATATATTCGAGGTGAGTATACCCATTCCCATCAAGTGATCTCCAGGGCCCTGGAAATCGCTGCCAAAGAAGGTTTTCTCGGCCAGGATATCCTGGGTTCTGGTTTTGATTTTGAAATTGAACTGCGCAGCGGGGCAGGGGCCTATATCTGCGGAGAAGAAACGGCCCTTTTTGAATCCATTGAAGGCAAGCGCGGATTTCCCAGGATCAAACCTCCTTTTCCGACCACGCATGGTTTATTCAACCAACCTACAGTGATCAATAATGTGGAAACCCTGGCCAATGTGGCATTGATTTTTAACATTGGCCCTGAAGAGTATCAAAAATTAGGTGCGCCTGATTCCACTGGTCCGCGTCTGTTCAGCATTTCGGGAGACATCAGCAAACCCGGTATCTATGAGATCTCCCAACCGATCACGTTGAAGGATCTGATCTATGACAAGGCCGGTGGTATCAGGGATGGAAAAGAGCTCAGAGCGGTACTGCTGGGCGGTGCAGCGGGAAAATTTGTCCCTCCTGACCAGCTGGATGTACTGCTCACCGCTCAGGGAACCCGGGAGGCCGGCCTATCCCTGGGTTCTGGCGCAGTAGTTGTATTCGACGAGGAAGTAGATATGAAATTTGTGCTGCATGGCCTGGGGCATTTCTTTGCCGATGAGAGCTGCGGAAAATGTTATCCCTGCCAGCTGGGCACCCAGCGCCAGGCAGAGATCCTTGACCGGAATTTGCGGGGCCAGGCTTTGGAGGGAGATATCCAGCGTCTGGAGGATGTGATCTTTACCATGACAGATAGTTCCCTTTGCGGTCTGGGGCAATCAGCCGGTTCAGCTGTTTTAAGTGCGATCAAGATCTGCCCTGAATATTTCGGAATTGAGGAGGTCAGCCATGGTTAAGGAAAACATTATTCGGCTGACTGTTGATGGTAAAGAATGCAGCGTGCCGGAAGGCACCACCTTGCTGCAGGCTGCTAAAAGCCTGGATATCAATATCCCTGTGATTTGCCTGCATGAAGCCACAACTTCTGAGGGGATCTGCCGCCAATGTGTAGTGGAAGTTGAGGGTTGGGGCCGCCTGGCGCCATCCTGTATCACTCCTGCAGAGCAAGGAATGGTTGTGCTCACGGAAAGTGAACGAGTGGTCAGGACCCGGCGCACGATCCTGGAAATGCTCAACGCCAGTGTCGATCTCTCGAATTCGCCTGCCCTTCAGGCTCAGATGGAACAGTATGAAGTAGATCCGGAACGATTTCCTGGCGCGAAGAAGAGGGAAAGCGAACTCCTGGATGACAATCCCTTTTATGTGCGGGATTATTCCCAATGTATCTTGTGCTGGCGCTGTGTTCAGGCCTGCGCGGATGATATGCAGTATACTTACGCCCTGGCGCTTGGGGGTCGGGGCCACGATAGCCGGATCACAACCTTTTTTGATATTCCCCTCCCGGAATCCACTTGCGTTTTTTGCGGCAACTGCGTGGGCGTCTGTCCCACCAACGCTCTGCAAGACAAGACGGAATACTTGCTGGAAAAAGGTCTCCAGCATAATGAGATCAGAGCCCGCAGACGGCAGGAACGCCAGGACAAAAGGAGGTCCACATGAGCGAGAAGGGCAAAACTGTTCGCAGCACCTGCCCATATTGCGGGGTGGGCTGCCAGGTGGATATGGTGATCAAGGAAAATCATATTACTCGAGTAGATGCTCCCTTTGATGTTGCCCCGAACTATGGCCGGCTTTGTACCAAAGGCCGCTATGGGCTTGATTATGTCTCTCATCCTTCCCGGCTCACGTATCCAATGATTCGCAAGGATATTGGAGCCAAACCCAGAAAACCTGTGGGATTATCAGGTTTTCGGCGAGCCAGCTGGGATGAAGCCCTCGATCTGGCAGCGGAGCAGCTGGCGCGGATCGTCAAGGAAAGCGGCGGTGATGCCCTGGGAACTTTCTGCTCTGCCAAAGCCACCAATGAGGATAATTACCTGTTCCAGAAATTCATCCGGGGTGTATTTGGCACCAATAATGTGGACCACTGTTCCCGTTTATGCCATGCTGCTTCTGTGGCAGGATTGCAGATCACCCTCGGTTCGTCAGCCATGTCCAATTCCATTGCCGAGATGAAAGACCTCGAGGTTCTGCTGGTAACAGGTTCAAATACCACTGAAACACACCCTGTTATTTCCACTTTTATGCGCGAAGCAGTGGTAAAAAATGGCGCTAAACTGATCGTGATCGATCCCCGTCAAATTGAAATGTCCCAGTTTGCGGAATATTACCTGCAGCATAAGGCAGGCACGGATGTTGTCCTCTTCCAGGCTTTGGCGCATGTAATCGTTGAGGAGGGACTGCTAAACCAGGAATTTCTCGATACCCGGGTGGAAGGGCTGGATGAATATTTACCATCCCTCGAACCCTTCACGCCTGAATACGCTGAAGAGGTCTGCGGGGTTCCAGCGGATTTGATCCGCCAGGCAGCCCGTTTGTATGGCAAGGCTGGTCGGGCTGCTATCTATTGGGGAATGGGCATCAGCCAGAGTGTCCATGGCACAGATAATGCGATCTCCCTTGCCAACCTTGCTCTGTTAACCGGCAACATAGGACGGGAAGGGACGGGCCTGAATCCGCTGCGGGGACAGAATAACGTTCAGGGCTGTTCGGATTCAGGTGGTTTGCCCAATGTCTATCCGGGCTACCAATCGGTTTCTGACCCTGAAATCCGCCAGAAATTTGAAAAGTACTGGGGCGTTGACTTGAATCCCGAGCCAGGTTTAACCACCATGGAAATGGTGGATGCCGCGGAAGTAGGGGTTATTAAGGGTTACTATATCATGGGTGAAAATCCCATGATGAGCGAGCCGGATCTGCTGCATGCCCGCCATGTAATGGAGCAACTGGATTTTGTGCTCTACCAGGACATCTTTGTAAATGAAACCGGCGAATACGCTGATGTGATCCTGCCGGCAGTGAGTTTTGCGGAAAAAGACGGTACTTTCACCAACAGCGACAGGCGCGTTCAGCTGGTCCGACCTGCGATCCGACCACCAGGAGAAGCCCGTCCGGATTGGGATATCATCCAGGATCTGGCTCTGCGGGTTGAAGAAAAGTTGGACTGGGATCACAGTGTCGGTTTCGAGTTCAAGGATCCGGCTCAGATCTGGGATGAGATGGCTGAACTGACCCCGCCATTTCAGGGTATCACTCATGAAAGAGTCAAGAAGGAAGACGGTGTTCATTGGCCCTGTCCAACACCGGATCATCCTGGAACGCCTTTCCTTTTCACTGAAACTTTCCCCCGAGGAAAAGGAAAACTTGCTTCCCTGACGTACCGGCCTTCGGCTGAGCTGCCTGACAAGCAGTATCCGTATATCTTTTCCACCGGACGGGTTTTATATCATTGGCACGGCGGCACGATGACCCGCCGCTCCAAGTTGGATGATATTTACCCGGAAGCCCTGGTGGAGATCCATCCCGATGATGCAGAAAAACTCGATCTTTCTTCGGGGGATTGGGTAAAAGTACGATCCAGGAGAGGTGAGATTGAAGTTAAAAGTATCAGTTACTCGGCGTTCCCGGCCGGGCATGGTATTTCTGCCGTTCCATTTTATTGAAGCGGCCGCAAATATCCTCACCATTGATGCCAGGGATCCGCAGGCCAAGATCCCTGATTATAAGGTGTGCGCGGTGGCAGTAGAAAAAATCTGATTTTAGCTGGTTGGTGATCAAACGGTATAATTGGTTCTATCAGATCAGGAGGGGCGTAATGGCAGGAAAATTAGTGCTTGTGGCAGGCAATATAGGTACAGGGAAAACATCTCTCGCTGAAAGGTTGGGAGAAAGATTGGGATGGCGGACTGCCTTTGAATCAGTGATCGACAATCCCTACCTGGGCGATTTTTACCAGGATATGAACGCCTGGTCGTTTCACCTTCAGGTCTATTTCCTGGGCCACAGGGCTCAGCAGCATTTGGAACTGGTGAAAGATCCTAACTCTGCCATTGCTGACCGCAGTATTTATGAAGATGTTAAGATCTTCGCCCGGGCACTTTATCAGCAGGGCAGCCTTACGGAGCGGGATTTTCGCTCCTACCAGCGGGTATTCCAGTTGATCGCAGACCAACTTCCTGAGCCTGACCTGTTAATTTATCTGATCGCTCCCCCGGAAATCCTGCTGAAACGGATTGAGGAAAGGGGTAGAAAGATCGAATCAGGTATCAGCCTGGAGTACCTTACCTTGCTGGATTCCTTTTACGATGATTGGATGAGAACCTTTAACCTTTGTCCGGTTTTGAAGATCCGCTCCGATGACCTTGATTTTGTACATAAAAAAGGCCATCTGGATACTGTTGCAAAACTGGTCCAGGAAAAACTAACCGGTAAAGAAGAGATCGTTTTTTAGAACCGGGACATATTATTTCGAAGCAACCCCTAATATTTATTAAAAAGTCGTTCTGTCACAGGAACGACTTTTTTAATATAAGCCCGCGGACGTGGGTTTGTGCATGGATTATATTGTCATCCTGAGCGTTAGCGAAGGATCCATGATCAATTCCCATTCTAATAGCTCAAGGATCTGGTCAATGGTGAGAGGACTTTCATCGTCAGGTGGATTCTTCCATCCCGGTTCCCTCGATGTCAGAATGACAGTTATTAATGAGTAGCAAACAAATACTCTCAAAAGTAATCTCACCCCCCTAATTATTAAATAATCATTAAGATTTTACAAAGTTTTTACATCGCGGTTGAAGCCCTTTTACAGCCATACTCTAAACTTAGGGTGAAGTTCAAGAATAACCATCTATTTTGGAGGAAAAATGTTCAAGAAAATAATTTTATCCCTGATCGCTGCAGTATTAATAACGGTGAGTTTTAGTGGAACAGCTTTGGCAGCGGAAGGTGATCACCCTGAATTGCTCAAAGTCCGTGGGGAAGTCATAGCTGTGGATCCAGCTGCAGGAAAGTTCAGGATCGAAAAGAACGACGGGGCGGTTTTGACCTTCTTTGTAAATGAAGATACCGCTTACCGCGGACTGGACAGCCTGGATGAGATGCAGGTTGGTTGGAAAGCAGGAGTCTCCGCCCGGGAAGATGCGGATGGCAAGTTGTGGGCTGTCCTGGTGATTGCGGGAGATAGGTCGGATATCCTTCAGGCTCGCGGCAAGGTGACTGATGTCAATTTGTCAGCCGGGAAATTCTCCATTGAGACTCCAGACGGCAGCGTGATGAGGTTCTTCGCTGATGAAAATACCCGCTTTGGCGGTCAGATCTCGAGCCTGGATGACCTTGAAGAAGGTATGAGCGCAGGTGTTGCGTTCACAGAACACAGCCAAGGCAAATTGATCGCTGTTGGTGTGATTGCAGGCAATGCGCCGGAATTGATCAAAGCCAAAGGTGAGGTCACTGCGGTGGATCTAAATCTGGGCAAGTTTGAGATCGTCACAGCAGATGGCTCACGAATGCGTTTCTTTGTGGATGAAAAGACCCGTTACCAGGGTCAGCTTTCCGGTCTGGGGGAATTGCAGGTTGGATGGCAGGCAGGAGTGGCAGCCAAAGAAAGTGAAGATGGCAAATTAACGGCTGTCCTGGTTATCGCTGGTATCCGGCCTGAAACAGTGCGTGCCGAGGGTATGATTGTGGGGGTGGACTCAACCTCAGGAAAATTTCGCCTGGAAAAAAGTGATGGAACAGTTTTGACCTTCTTCGTGAATGAAAATACCACCTATAAAGGCCAGGTCGAAGGTATTAGAGACCTTGAGGAAGGTATGCGGGCCGGTGTAGGTGGATTTGAGGATCAGGATGGAAAGCTCATCGCCCGTGTTGTTGCGGCTGGATACCCCCAGAATGAACGTCCGGAGATTGTTAAAGCTCAGGGTACTATCAAAACGATCAGCCCCGGAGCTGGAAAATTCCAACTGGAAAAATCTGACGGTACAGTGCTGACTGTTTATGTGGATGGCAGGACAACGTACCGCGGACAGGTGGATAGTTTTGATGATCTGGAAAAGGGAATGCGGGCTGGGTTCGCTGGCTATATCAATGAAGATGGCCAGATCATCGCCCGGGTGGTCGCAGCTGGGAACCCCCGACCGGATCGCCCTGATGCCGAACGTCCAGGCGGTGTAAGGCCAACTCCTGAATCGGACCTGCCTTTGGAAGATCCCATTCGCGATCCTTTAACCTGATATATCCTTTTTTTCATCCCTGGAGGATTTGAAACCCGCCAGGGATCCAGCTGAGATCGTTGTCTCTTTGTGAGACTATCTGATCTGCTCCTGGCGCCAGTTTTCGCAGAAAGCTGGCGCCAATTTCATTAAACCTTCCGGAGCTTGGCAAAGCCCCGGGCGATTATCATAAATGATATAATTGCCAGGACCTGTTGGAATTAAATTAAAGTGAGGAACTATGGCAAAACAATGGGAAACACCTCCAGATCTGACTATCGATCCAGGTTTGGTTTATAGTGTCAAACTGGAAACAAACCGGGGCGAGATTGTGCTTGAGCTTTATCCAGAGCACGCTCCAAAAACTGTGAATAACTTCGTTTTCCTGATTAATGAATCCTTTTATGACGGTGTGACCTTCCACCGAGTGATCGATAACTTCATGGTCCAGGGCGGAGATCCTACCGGCACAGGAATGGGAGGACCGGGGTATAAATTTGAAGATGAATTGGTTGGAAATCCCCTCAGACACGCGTCCAAAGTGATCTCGATGGCCAATGCCGGACCCAATACCAATGGCTCTCAGTTTTTCATCACCCATTTACCCCAACCGCACCTCGACGGCAAACATACTGTCTTCGGCAAAGTGACCCAGGGCCTGGATGTGGTTGATGCCATCCGCCAGGGTGATGTGATCACCAAGGCTTCTGTCGAGTAGGAAAAGCGTAGCTTGCCGTTTTATTGTTTTTTTAGTAAGATAACTTCCGCGAGGGAATGCCAGCATGATTCCTTCGCGGTAAATTTATTCCATGGAGGTGACCGGAAAGTAAAAAAACTGGGAAATTAGCGCATGGACTCAAGAGCAGGTCTTGAGTTGACGAGGATGAGGGTTCCTCCTACGGGAGGCTAACTGGTCGGGGGATTGAGAAAAACCAGGAAAATCGAACTATCAGCGGAAGCCCTCCGGAGTTGTCACACTCCGATATTTCCCTCCAAACAAAACAGGATGATAAAAACCCGGGCGACCGGTGGGACAACATCATCCCAGGTGGCAGAAATTTTAATCAGCGATCGCAACTAGTCTGTATTATGCGGCATGGATTCTTTCATGAACGCTGGACTATACTCGCTAAACTCTTTCAGGAGGGTAGTACCTATGTGTGGAATTGTTGGATATATTGGGCCCAAAAATGCTACACCCATTATTATGAATGGGTTGAAGAAGCTTGAATACCGCGGTTATGACTCTGCTGGTATTGCGGTCCTTGAAAATGGGGGCATTGAAGTCCGGCGGGATGCTGGAAAACTGGAGAATTTAACCCAGTTGGTCCAGGACTCACCCTTAAAGGGCAACCTTGGCATTGGTCATACTCGCTGGGCAACCCACGGTATACCCAATACCCGAAATGCTCATCCTCATCTGGGCATGACCGGTGATGTGGTTGTTGTTCATAACGGGATCGTTGAAAACTTCTCTATTCTCAGGGATGAATTGATCAGTGAAGGTGTTGAATTCCAGTCCGAAACGGACACGGAAGTGATCGTACACCTCATCGAACGCTACTTATCGGGCTCAGATCTCACCAGCGCGGTCCAGAAGGCACTTAATCATCTAAAAGGTGCTCACGGTATCGTTGTGATGAGTAAAGACGAACCTGACAAGATCATTGCTGCCAGGATCGGAAACGCCGGCGGTGTGGTACTGGGTCTGGGCCAGGATGAGATGTATATAGCCTCGGATTTGCCAGCTATCCTGGAGCATACCCGGAAGATGATTTTCCTGGAATCCCACCAGATGGCTGTGGTTACTCGCCAGGGTGTGAAGGTGATGACTCTTGAGGGAGTTGAAATCACTCCTGAGATCAATACTGTGCCCTGGGATCCGGTGTCGGCGGAAAAAGGGGAGTACCGCCACTTCATGCATAAAGAGATCCATGAGCAGGTCCGCTCGTTGACAGATACCATTGCCGGTCGGGTGGATTTTGAAACAGGATCTATTCAACTGCCTAGCCTTAACCTTACACCAGAACTGGTCAATAAGATTAACAAGATCTTCATCATCGCCTGTGGAACGGCATCCTATGCCGGTATGGTAGGCAAGGTACTGATCGAACGTATTGCCCGCATTCCTGTGGAAGTGGAGATCGGATCGGAGTTCCGCTACCAGGATCCGATCGTGGATGACAGAACTGTAGTATTGGCCATCAGTCAATCTGGCGAAACAGCTGATACACTGGCTGCCATGGAAGAGGGTCGGCGAAAAGGTGCGATCCTGTGGTCAATTGTCAACGCCATCGGCTCTCAGGCCATGCGCATTGCGGATGGATTTATCTCCATGCAGGTGGGCCCTGAGATTGGAGTGGCTTCAACCAAAGCTTATACAGCACCTCTGGTTGATCTTTATATGCTGGCTGTTTTGCTGGGTGAAATGCGCGGTACCCTGGATGAAAAGAAACGCCGGGAGCTGGTAGATGACCTGCGCCTGGTACCAGATCTGGCGGGACGCTGCCTGGACAAAGAAGAAGAGGTCAAAAAGGTGGCTGAAAGCATGCTGGAGGCTAATAACGCTCTGTATCTGGGTCGGGGTGTGAATATGCCCACTGCGTATGAAGGAGCCTTGAAGTTGAAGGAAATCTCTTACATCCATGCCGAAGGTTATCCCGCAGGAGAGATGAAACATGGTCCGATCGCTCTGATCGATGCTGATTTGCCTGTGGTGGTGATCGCCCCGAGGGATCCCTGGTATGACAAGATGTTAAGTCAGATCGAACAGGCCAAAGCCCGGGGTGGGCGGGTGATCGCAGTTGCAACCGAAGGAGACGAGCAGATCCAGAATGAGGCAGACCAGGTGTTATTTGTGCCTGAAACCCCCTGGATGTTAAGCCCGGTCACAACAGTGATTCCCCTGCAGCTGCTGGCTTATCACATTGCCGCTCAACGCGGATTGGACGTTGATCAGCCGCGCAACCTGGCAAAATCGGTTACAGTGGAATAGCAGACCACCCGGGTCTGCCGTGTAAAATTATCAATCTACCTCCGAGGTACTCAATACCTCGGGGGTTTTATTTATATCAAATACCTTAGTATCACAGCAACTTTAATCCCGTAATTCCAATCTTCCCCATCTTCCAGGGACCAGATCGCGGAAAGCACAGCCCTCACAAAACTCCACGCCAGCAATCGTTCCCCATCTATATTCAATTCTTCTTCCAGAATGATCGATCTCTGTTTCTGGATCTCTATTAAGTTGGGCCAATCGATCAGGTCGGGGACCGGGTTAAGTAAAAGGGCGCCAACTTCAAAGGCTGGTTCGCCGATAACCCCTTGAGGATCGATGGCAATCCAGGTATTGGCCTCTGTTTTAAGGATATTCCTGTGATGAAGATCGCCATGCAGTAATAATTGGTTTGGGGATGAGGTTTGCAGGTCAGCTGCCATTTTGCTGGCCTGCTGCACCAGCTCAGCTGGCAATGGTCCATCCTCCTGGTTGATATTCAGATACCGCTGGAATCCCTGACACCAGTCTGCTGTGTCAGGAAAAACGGCAGCAGGGGGTCCGGTTTTCCATAATTCTTTCATCACACCGGCAGCTATCCGGGTAGCTGCCCGGTCATCAGGTATGATTCGCAGATCATCTCCAGGAATAATCCGTTCCAGAAGCAGAGCACCTTGAAGAGGATCGGCATCAATCAGCCGGACAGCACCTTTCCCATCGAATTCCTTCAGGGATTGGATTTCAGCATTCAATGCAGGGTGGGGGACTCCCATTTTTAAGACCACGGGTAGATTTTCTGAGGTGATTCCATAAACAAGGTAATTATAGGAAAGATCATGGAGGGGTTGGATATCTCTTAAAGACCAGCGCGCGACCAGATCAGCCTGCAGTGTGGGTATATTATCCAACCACTCTTGACCAGGTTGGCCGTGAATAGAAACGATCCGGTCTTTAAAAGCCGGTGAGCATATAACCATGAGTTTTAGGTATTTGATGGATCTGGATTGAGGAAGTGAGATCTTTCAATCCTGGGAATTATCCAATTTTCTGCTGAAATTATTTTGCTCCAGCCAGTAGCGCGCTACTTCATCCATCGAAAGGATGAAATCCGATTTGGCGGCTGTATAGTCGCTGCTTTGTTTTGGGAACCGTTTGGCCATTTTTTCTTTGAGTTTTTCGTATTCTCGGGCTGCTTCAGGGTTAGCCCGTAAATAGTCCCGAAAAACGATATGCCTTTCAATATCCGGGTGGCCCTGCTGGAAGACATGTAAATGATGGGTGCGCTCTCCCTCAGTATCCTTTGTGAAAAACTGCCGTCCCGGGATGCTATATTCCCCCTTACTCTGATATCCAATCGCCTCAAACTCCGGCACTGCCTGGATAACATCTTCCAGATTTTCCACTTCTATTACAAAATCCAGGATCGGTTTGGCCTTGATCCCGGCAACTGATGTGCTGCCGATATGGTAGATGCCGATAATTGGAAAGGAAAGACCATCAAGGATGCGCAGCGCTTCCTCATCTGCCTGATGGGACCATTCTGGGTTATGGGGAACCAGCTCAACTTCTCGCTGCTCCTGAGTGATGGGATCGTGTTTTATCATACAATTTCACCGGGAAACGGTTCTCTACATTATATAGCATCTTGTCCGGTCTGTCAGCTTTATTTTTATTTTTTTGGTATGACCCAGTACATTTCTCCTTTTTAATAGAATATTGAGATTCATGGGATACATTCGTGCTAAAATGAGGACTGCATTATTAGCTAATAGGGATCAGGAAGGTAAATTATGGCAGCAAAAGATGTATCACGCGAGATGGTTTTAACAGCTCTTGGCAAGGTGAAAGATCCTGAAATTGGTAAAGACCTTGTCAGTTTGGGGATGATCGATGATGTGAAGGTAGATGGCGGCAAAGTCAGTTTTATTGTAAATCTTACTACACCGGCTTGCCCATTGAAGGCTGAGATCGAGAACAGCGCCCGGGCTGCCGTTGAGGCTCTGGATGGGGTAAGTGAAGTTGAGATAATTATGGGAGCCAAGGTCCCCTCTGGTCAGAAAAAACCCGAGCTGTCCAATATTAAGAATGTTATTGCAGTTGCTTCCGGCAAGGGTGGTGTTGGAAAAAGCACAGTTGCTGTGAATCTGGCCGTGATTCTGGCCCAAAAGGGTGCCAAGGTTGGGCTGCTGGACGCGGATATTTATGGTCCCAATATACCCACTATGATGGGTGTAGAACGCCTGGGCGGCGCGTCCGAGAATAAAATCCTTCCTGGAGAAGGACACGGCGTTAAAGTGATTTCGATCGGATTTATGGTGAAACCCGAGCAAGCCTTGATCTGGCGTGGTCCCATGTTGCATTCCGCCATCAAGCAGTTCATTTCCGATGTCGATTGGGGAGAACTCGATTACCTGGTTATCGATTTGCCGCCTGGAACAGGAGATGTGCAGCTCAGTTTAAGCCAGACTCTGGATCTGCAAGGTGGTGTGATCGTCACTATGCCGCAGCAGGTGTCACTGGATGACGCTCTGCGAGGCATTAATATGTTCCAGGAATTGAAAATTCCCATCTTTGGCGTTGTAGAGAATATGAGCTACCTCGAGACCCCGGATGGCGAACGGCTGGATATCTTTGGTTCTGGCGGTGGAGAGAAGCTGGCCAAGATGACCGGCGTGCCTTTTATTGGTTCGATCCCTATTGATCCCCAGGTCAGGAAGGGTGGAGACCAGGGAATGCCTGTGGTCCTCTCACACCCGGATTCTCCAGTGGCCAAAAAACTTGTGGAGATCGCCGAAAAGATCGCCGCCCAGGTCAGCATCCAGGCGGTTAAGGGAAAATAAAGACAGTAGGTATAACAAGACCAGGATGCGGGATCCTCAAAGGATATCGCATCCTTTTTTTATCCCGCAGCCTATTTAAAGTTTAATACGGTAAAATAGGCACATGATGGCGCTTATTGTTGGAATCCGTTTCCACGGTGGTGGAAAAACTTATCATTTTGATGCTTCTGCCCTTCCTGAAATTAAAAAGGGTGAATATGTGATTGTAGAAACCAGCCGCGGTCAGCAGCTGGGTGAGGTGGTCTCTTTTCTGGATCCGGGAAAGAAAAATAGCAAAAAATGGAAACCGATTTTGAGACCTGCCACTTCCCGGGATCTGGTTATGCGCCAGGTCTGGGAGAAAAAGGAACAGCAAGTACTGGAAAGCTGCCGAAAACTGGCTGGTGAGGAAAAAAGTCTGGAAGAGGTCAAGTTTGTCTCTGCTGAATTCAGCCTGGAAGGTGAGAATCTTGTTTTCCTGTATTGTTACGAAGGAAATGAGGATCCCGATCTGGGAAATTTACTTAAAAAACTCAAGAAGGAAGCCCCCAAGGCTAGTTTGGAACTGAGGCGGATCGGACCCCGGGATTCAGCCAAGATCATTGGTGGTATGGGCGCTTGTGGACGAGAGGTCCGCTGCTGCACAGAGTTCATGACCGAATTTATCCCGATTTCGATCAAAATGGCAAAGGAGCAGGGTATTTCCCTGGCCCCTACGGAGATCACCGGTATGTGCGGCCGGCTTAGATGCTGCCTGATGCATGAATATGAACAGTACAAGGAAGCCAAAAAGGGCATGCCTAAACAGGGCAAACGGGTCATCACACCACAAGGTGAAGGTAAAGTCATCCGCTTGAATCCCCTCAGTCAGAAAGTCTCTGTGGATTTGGGAGAAGCGGGCATTCAAGATTTTGATCCTGATGAGGTAGAACGAAAACATCGATGAATAAGATCCTGTCTCAAGCAGATCAGGTCTTTCCCTATACCAGCTCATTAAGGCGGGAATTTCACCGCCAGCCCGAGCTGGGGTTCCAGGAATTTCATACAGCCGAAATCATTCTGAGAGAATTATCCAAATTGGATGGATTCTCGATTCAATCAGGTATTGCCGGGACAGGTATCGTTGCCATGTTAAAAGGCGGCTCCCCGGGAAAAACCATCCTGCTGCGTTTTGATATGGATGCTTTGCCAGTGACTGAAAAAACCGGGGTCGATTTTGCCTCACAGAACGAAGGCAAGATGCACGCCTGCGGTCATGATGGGCATATGGCAATTGGCTTGACGACTGCAAAATTATTATCTGAAACCCGCCAAAAAATTAAAGGCCAGATCAAATTTGTCTTTCAACCTGCCGAGGAAGGTTTGGGCGGTGCCCTTGGTATGATCCAAGCGGGTGTGCTTAAGGATCCCAAGCCTGATATCATTTTGGGTCTGCATCTCTGGAATGAAAAAGAACTTGGTTGGCTGGGCATCAGTGATGGTCCAGTGATGTCCGCCTCAGATACTTTCCAAATTACTATCACAGGCAAGGGTGGGCATGGGGGAAAACCCCATGAAGCTGCAGACCCCATCACTGCCTCAGCCGCGATAATTAATTCTCTGCAATCCCTGGTATCCAGGGAAGTACCTCCCCTGGACAGCGCTGTAATCTCCGTCTGCTCGATCCACGGTGGGGAGGCTCATAATGTGATCCCGGAAAATGTTTCTCTGGAAGGCACTATCAGGAGCTTTACAGCGGAAACCCGGAAGTTGATCCTGGAACGCTTTCAACAGGTGGTGGATGGTATCGCCAAAGCCCATTTATGCAGGGCCGAGATTAATTTCACGGATATCTCTCCTGCGGTGGTCAATCACCCGCAAGTTGCTGAGGTGATGCGCCGGACAGCAATTTCTCTTTTTCCAGATGGGGATTTGGATGCTAATTATCAAACCATGGCTTCTGAGGATATGGCTTTTTTAATGCAGGATCTGCCGGGATGTTATAGTTTTGTGGGATCTGCCAATCCGGAAAAAGGCTTGGATGCCAAACATCATCAACCGGATTTCAATTTTGACGAAGCAGCATTAAAAACCGGGGTTGTTTTGCTGGTTGGGGCAGTGGAGGAATTCCTCAAGGATTGAGAGTGAGTCTCCTGGAGTTTACAAAACTCCGGGAGATTTTTGTTAAGGGACTAAGTCTGTTTAATCGACTTAGTCCCTCTTTAATGAGGAAGTTATTCATATAATTAGGTGTCATTATTCCAGTTTATGATCCACTTACTTGATATTTCCCATTGGCTTTGCTACAATTAAGTAGGATTAATCCTAATTATCATATTAATCATGTCAGAGGTTGCTATGGAGCTCTCTGAATTTATCAAATATCTCCTCCAAACGACCGATTCCAGTGACGAAAACCTACCTGCGCTGAAGGACCTCAGCCAGGAGATAGGTATCAGCATTTCTACCCTGAGGGAACAGCTTGAAGCTGCTAAAATCCTGGGCCTGGTTGACGTTAAACCACGCCGGGGTATTCGCCTCCTGCCTTATGACTTTACACCTGCGGTAGATGCCTCTTTATGTTATGCCATCCAGAAGGATCAGAATTATTTTGAGGACTTTGTGGATCTCAGGCGGCATTTGGAATATGCCTATTTCCCCCAGGCAATGGATCTGCTGGAGCAATCTGATCATCTGGAACTTCGCCAGCTGGTAAAAGATGCCTGGGGAAAACTCAAGGGTCGTCCAGTCCGTATCCCCCATCAGGAACACCGTCAGCTTCACCTGACTTTCTATAAGAGACTGAATAATATCTTCGTTTCTGGATTGCTGGAGGCCTATTGGGATGCTTATGAGGCCGTTGGATTAAATGTATATACTGATCTGGATTACCTGGAACAGGTCTGGACCTATCATGAAGAATTGGTGGAAATGGCTATCCAGAAAAACAAAACCCGGGGATTGGAAATTCTCCATGAACATTTCGAATTAATGGATCGTATCGTGAGATGATCTTCACTTCCCTAACATATATTTATGCATGAGAGAGAATATTTAGGAGTATGAATGGCCAAGACCCAAACAAAAAAACCTGTACAAAGGCGTTTGAGCGGTGTAAATGAATTTTCCATCAACATCGGCACAGAAAATGGTTCTGGCAGCCAGACAGCGAATTTGACCATCTTAAGGTCAATATTTAAAATGGGCATCCCGGTTTCGGGGAAGAATATCTTTCCATCAAATATCCAGGGATTACCCACCTGGTATAAGATCCGGGTCAGCCAATCTGGATATGCTGGCAGGAGGAAAGAGGCTGATATCGTTATCGCCATGAATCCCAAAACTTTCACGGCTGATCAGGATGATCTGGTTACGGGAGGTCTTTTTCTTTACGATAAAGATATCAAACATCCCATTGAACGGGATGACATGATCCTGGCCCCCATGCCGATCAAGGATATCCTGAGGGAAGCCAAACCTCATAAGGATCTACGTAAGTTAGTGGCTAATATGATCTATGTGGGTGTACTGGCAAACCTGCTTGAAATTGATTTGGAACCTGTCAAGGCAGCCCTGGAATTCCATTTTAAGGGCAAGGAAAGCCCTGTGGAATTTAACATGAAAGTGATCGATCTGGCTTATCAATGGGCTGAAGCGAATCTGGATCTGGAAATTCCTTATAAGATCGAGCCCCGGGATTTGACAGATAATGCCATCCTGGTGGATGGCAATACTGCTGCAGGATTGGGAACGATTTATGGCGGCATGCATTTTGTTTCCTGGTATCCGATCACACCGGCTACAAGTTTGCCAGAGGCCATACTTGAATATGCCCCGAAGCTTCGGGTTGACCCGGAGACAGGTAAACATACTTATGCCATCATCCAGGCAGAGGACGAACTGGCAGCCGTGGGGATGGTTGTAGGAGCAGGATGGGCTGGTTTACGGGCGATGACAGCCACTTCCGGGCCCGGATTGAGCTTAATGGCGGAATATACCAGCCTGGCTTATTTTGCAGAAATCCCTATCGTGATCTGGGTCGTCCAGCGTGTGGGCCCCAGCACGGGTCTACCCACCCGGACAGCGCAAGGAGATATCAATACTACCTATTATCTGGGGCAGGGTGATACGGAACATATCGTTTTAATCCCGGGAACTGTGAAAGAATGTTTCGAATTTGGCTGGAAGTCGCTTGATCTGGCTGAAAAATATCAAACCTCTGTCTTTGTGCTTTCTGATCTTGATCTGGGAAAGAACCAATGGATGACACAGCCGTTTGAATACCCCGATACCCCAATTGAACGCGGAAAGATCCTCTGGGAAGAGGACCTGGAGAAGATCAAAGAGGATTGGGGACGATATCGTGATCTGGATGGCGATTTTATTCCCTACCGGACCGTGCCCGGCAATACCCATCCTCAGAGTGCCTATTTTGCCCGGGGAACAGGCCATGATGATTTTGCCAATTACAGTGAAAATCCTGAGCAATGGCGTACTAACCTGGATCGTATAAAGAATAAGATCGATTCCTCAATAAAGGATCTGCCTGAGCCTGTGATCACAAAAATGAGAGGGGCAAAAAACGGGATCATTGCCTTTGGGTCTACGGATGCTGCCATGAAGGAAGCGCTGGATTATTTGAAAGCAGATGGCATCAAGTTGAATTATTTACGTCTGCGTTCCCTGCCGGCTTCAAAAGAGGTGCTTGACTTTATTAAGTCTCATGAAAAAGTGTATGTCTTAGAGAACAACCGTGATGGACAAATGCACGGCATTTTATCACTGGAAATTCCGGAAAGATCTCAAGATCTGGTTTCTCTGGCAATGATCGATGGTTTGCCGCTGAATGCGGAATGGATCAGGGAATCTGTTTTGAAACAGGAGAATATTTAATGGCTGAGAAAGGTAAAAAAGAAAACGAAATCGGATTGACAAAGGAAGCATACAAAGGGAAACCTTCCACCTTGTGCCTGGGCTGCGGCCACAACGCGATTGTGGGGCAGATCATTGCCGCTTGCCATGAACTTAATATTCCCCCCGAGAGTGTGATCAAGGTCAGCGGAATTGGCTGCTCCAGCAAGGCCCCGACTTATTTCATGGACCGTTCATTCGGGTTCAATGGTTTGCATGGCCGGATGCCTTCCCTGGCCACGGGAGCGTTATTTGCAGATATTAACCTGATCGGGATAGGGGTCAGCGGAGATGGCGATACCGCCAGTATTGGAATGGGACAGTTCAAACATGTCACCCGCCGCAACTTGCCCATGTTATATATTGTGGCCAATAATGGAGTATATGGCTTGACCAAGGGCCAGTTCTCTGCAACGGCGGAGCAAGGCCTGGCTTTGAAAAAACAGGGCCAAAACCGCTATGTGCCAGTGGATATTGTCTGGGAGGCGATCGCTGGCCGGGCATCTTTTGTGGCCCGGACATTTTCCGGTGATCCCCAGCAGCTGAAAGCTTTGATAATTGCGGGCTTACATCACAAAGGTATCGCCGTGATCGACGTAATCAGCCCCTGTGTGACATTTAACAATCAGGATGATTCTTTTCATTCTTACGCCTGGGGAAAATCACATGAAGTTGCCCTGCATGAATTGTCTTTTGTTCCCCCCGTCCGGGCTATCAAAGTTCAATATGCTCAGGGTGAAACCCTGGAGGTTCCTCTCTACGATGGAACTCATATCATTTTGAAAAAACTTGCCCAGGATTATGAACCAACTGATCGGGCCAGGGCCCTGCAAATGCTGGAAGATGCTAATCGTAAAAATGAGCTGATAACGGGACTGATCTATATCAATCCCAAGCAGAAATCCCTTTTTGATATATATAATCTGCCTGAGATAGCCCTCAATAGGCTGCCAAACGAAAAACTCCGCCCCAGCCGGGAATCGCTGGAAGAGATTAACCAGATCATGTATTAGTTATGAGAATAGTCCTTTATTGGTAATTCGAGTTATCTAAAGGAAAATGCTTATTGATTTGTAATACTTATTAACAATCCATTTGGTTTATTGTTGGTGACCGTTCTTGCATTGGAGGAACTATGCCTCTTTGGAGACAGCCACTGGATAAGGACCGCATCCTGGTTACACACGGTATCGTACATATAATCGATGACCGTTGTAAAGGTTGCGGTTTTTGTATTGAGTTTTGCCCTCAGGGAACATTGGCCATATCAGAGCGCACCAATATAAAAGGCTATCATCCCCCTACAGTAGTCTCAGAAAATGTCTGTGTGAATTGCGGTTTATGTACCCTGCTCTGTCCAGATTTTGCGATTTATGTAGAAGATGGCGGAAAACAAAATCCAGACCAGATCCATCCTGTTCAGCGCAATGAGGTGAAAAAATGAAACAGCAAAAAGGCAGCCTTGCCGGGGAACACTTTATGCTGGGTGACCATGCCTGTGCAGAGGGCGCTATTCTGGCCGGGTGCCGTTTTTTTGCAGGTTATCCAATCACGCCGGCTACAGAGATCGCTGAACGCATGTCTGTCCGTCTGCCGCAGGTTGAAGGCAAATATATTCAAATGGAAGATGAACTGGCATCCATGAACGCTGTTCTGGGAGCTTCCTGGGCTGGTGTGAAGTCTATGACTGCTACCAGTGGTCCGGGTTTTTCATTGATGATGGAAAATCTAGGCCTGGGCATTATGCTGGAAACTCCCTGCGTTTTGGTGAATGTGCAGCGGGGAGGTCCTTCTACGGGACTCCCAACTCTGGTCGGGCAGCAGGACATGATGCAGGCCCGCTGGGGATCTCATGGTGATTATGAGATCATCGCTCTCTGTCCTGGATCTCCTCAAGAGCTTTTTGACCTGACTATCAGGGCATTTAACCTGTCAGAGAAATACCGCACACCTGTTTTGGTGATGACCGATGCCGAAGTTGGGCATATGACTGAAAAAGTGGTCATCCCGCCTGTAGAAGAGGTCGAGATCCTGCACCGCCCTCAGGTTTTGCGGGGAGATCTGGAACCAGATCGCTTCCGGATCTACCGCTCCAGTCCCAAGGGAGATGCGGGTTATGTGTCTCCAATGGTCAAAGCCGGTGAAGGGTATCGGATCCACGTAACTGGCTTGACCCATGATGAGCGTGGTTATCCTGCTATGAATCCTGAAGCAAATCAATGGAATGTCTCCCGCATCATGGAGAAGATCACTGTTAATAAAAAAGACATTATCCAGCTGGAGAAGAAAAACCTGCGCGGTGCGGACGTGGTTGTGGTTTCATATGGGATTTCGGCCAGGACATCCTTATGGCCGATTGAACAAGCCAGGAAAGAGGGGATCAAAGTAGGATACCTGCGTTTGATCACGGTTTGGCCGTTCCCGGAGGATATCATTGCTGATCTGGCGGAAAAGGTCCAGGCCTTTATTGTTCCGGAGATCAATATGGGCCAGATAGTCCGTGAGGTGGAGCGCTGCGCTGCCGGAAAGGCAAGAGTGATTGGCGTTCATAAACCCGGGGGTGACATCCTGGATCCCAGAGATGTGCTGGAGGCCATTCATCAGGGCGCTGGAGTAAAACAGGAAGCCTGACTGGCCCTTACGCTGGATTGGAAGACATCCGGGAGGATGAATTATGACAGCAGAAAAGATAAATGGCAGAACAAAACCCCGTATTATGACTTATGAGGCATCACCGGAAGGGGATTGGATCACCGGGCTGCATCCTATGGATGATCTGCTGCGCGGAGAACGGCTTCCTCATATCTGGTGCCAGGGCTGCGGACTGGGGACTGCTCTGACCTCTTTTATCAGCTCTCTGAAGTGGCTGGAGAAAAGGAAAGGCTGGGATTTAGACAAAGTTGCTGTTGTCTCAGGCATAGGCTGTACGGGAAGGATCGCTGGGTATGTGCGTCTGGACTCTTTTCATACCACCCATGGCAGGGCCATACCATTTGCGACTGGATTGAAGATCGCTAACCCTGAACTGAAAGTAATCGTTTTATCAGGAGATGGCGACATCGCTGGGATCGGAGGAAATCACTTCATCCATGCAGCCCGGAGAAACCTGGGCATCACTGTTGTTTGTGTCAATAACTTCAACTACGGCATGACAGGCGGGCAAGTTGGTCCGACCACTCCTCACGAAGCCAGAGCTGTCACAGCCCAATATGGCAACTATGAATACCCGTTTAACCTGCCTTATTTAGCGGCAGCCAGTGGAGCATCATATGTGGCCCGCTGGACAGTTTTACATGCCCGCCAACTGGACTGGACCCTTCGCAAAGCCTTGACTCACCCCGGTTTTAGTTTTGTGGAGATCATCGCACCCTGTTCTACGGCCTATTCACGGTGGAATCCTGAAGGAAAAGGCCTGGATCCAGAGAACCTGCGGCGGAGAGGACTGGAAGTGATGAAACATTATCAGCAGGTTGGTAAAACCGAAAATGGATTGCATCCTAAGGATGCTCATGTAAAAGTAAATGAGCGCGGGGAAGTGGTGGAGATCATAGAAGGTGAGTTCATGCTGGAATCCCGGCCTGATTTTGAGGAAGCCATGAATCAGAGAGTGGAAACCGCGGAAAAATTCTGGCAGCGTGATAAAGCTGCCCTGGATAACAGAGTCTCATTTCCCATCAAGGAGAAAAAAGTGCCCCGGACTGAAATTCAATTAGGTGGATTCGGGGGCCAGGGCATTATGAGCGCGGGAAAGATCATTGGCATGGCTGCTGCGGTTTTTAATAATCTGGAAGCCTGTTTCACCCAGAGTTATGGGCCAGAAGCCCGGGGAGGGGCGGCGGGATCCCAGGTGATTTTATCCAGTAAACCCATCCATCATCCTCATTTAACGCAACCGACCAGCATGATCATCATGTCGCAGGGCGCCTATGACAAATATGTGGATTCGCTGGCGCCGGATGGCGTTTTAATGATTGATAATGAGCTGGTGAAACTACCTTCAGATCATCGCACAGATATTAAAACCCTGGGTATCCCGGCTACCAGGATCGCTGAGGAAGCCGGAAACAATCGGGCTGCCAATACGGTCATGTTAGGATTCTGGACCGCGGTGGAAGATATTTTAGATAAAAAGGCGATGGAGGAATCCATCACAGAATCAGTCCCTCCTAAAACCGTAGATCTGAACCTTAAGGTTTTCAGGACTGGATACAAACAAGGTTTGGCTCAGGTAGGCCGCTAGTCAGCCAGGAAGAAGTCTTATGGAAAACCAGGTGCTGGTAATCGGTTGTACAAAAGCAGGACTACAGGCTGCTCAGGACCTGGCAGATGTTGGTCTGTATGTAAACCTGATTGAATCCAACCCTTTCATTGGCGGCGACCAGGAAACACCAATGCCGTCCCATCTTAAGAATACACAGCTGCTGGAAATCTTGAAACATCCCCGCATCAAGGTCTGGACCAATACGGATGTTCAGGAGATCACCAAGAATGATAGTCAATATCAAGTCAATCTGATCCAGAACCCCCGTTATATCGATCTGTCCAAATGCACGGCCTGTGGAGATTGTGTGGAGGTCTGCCCGATCACTGTGCCTGGTACTGACCTAAAAGCGATCCATTTTGGAGGTCAGCCGGATTGTGCAGTTATTGAAAAAAGCGGTATTTCTCCTTGTTCAAATGCCTGCCCCGCCGGTATCCATGTTCAGGGCTATGTGGCGTTGATCAACCAGGGAAGGTATAAGGAAGCATACCGTTTGATATATGATGACCTGCCATTTCCTTCTGTGTGCGGCAGAGTATGCAATCATTATTGTGAACAGGCCTGTAACCGCAGCCAGCTTGATGATCCTGTCAACTTGATGGCGCTGAAACGTTTTGTGGCCGATTGGGCTTTTGCACATCAGGATGAGGTTTGGGAAGAGGGAGTGGATTCTGCTTCCCTAACGCAAAAAGAAGTTATCCCTTCTGGTAAAAAAGTCGCGATAATTGGAGCTGGCCCCGCTGGATTGACAGCTGCCAGGGACCTGGTCCGGATAGGTCATGCTGCCACGGTATTTGATGATAATCCAAGCGCGGGCGGCATGATGAGGGTAGGCATACCTCCCCATCGTCTGCCTTATAAGCAGCTGGATTGGGAAATTGAACAAATCCTGTCCGAAGGAGTGGATCTTCGCCTGAATAGCTGGGTAGATGATATTCCCGGACTTCTAAAGGATGGTTTTGATGCCGTTCTTGTTGCCACTGGTGCGCATATGGCCATGAAGGTTCCAATTGATGGGGCAGATCATCCTGATAACTGGCTCAGTTTGGAATTCCTAAAAAAGGCCTGCCTGGGAGAAAAAATCAACATCAAGGGCAGAAAAGTGATTGTCCTGGGAGGTGGGGATGTTGCCATGGATGCTGCCCGCGTAGCTGTTCGTCTGGGCCCAGCAGATGTTAAGGTGATTTGCCGCGGAATGAGGGCGTCGTTCAATGAGATCAAGGAAGCCAAAGAAGAAGGTATTGAGATCATTAGTGAGAGAGTATTTCAGCGAATTATCATCAAGGGTGGAAAAATTACCGGGGTTGAATGCCTGGAGGCAGAAGTTGGTGAGGTCATTGATGGAAAACGCCAGTTTACAACACTAGAGGATACAGAACACCTGATTGAAGGGAATCTGGTGATCTGGGCCCTTGGTCAAAAACCAGATTTTTCCTTTCTGCCGCCAGATAACAAGATCTCCATTCAGGAGAACAGAGGTCTAAAGACGGACAGCTGCTTGATGACAACGATGGAAGGAGTTTTCACGGCAGGTGATGTTCATCGTGGAACCACTTTCTTTGTTGTAGATGCAGTTGGGGATGGGCACAGGGCTGCCGAATCTATTCATAAGTACCTGATAAAAGAACAGGGGGAAGTTGTTGATAAAACTCGGCAGGAGATTAAACTCTCCCAGAATGAGATGCAATCACGTCTGCAAGCCCGCAGAAGCGCCCAACAGGCCAGGGTAAGCATTCCCTGTTTGCATATTGAGGACCGCTTCAACAAATTTAGCGAAGTGGATCTTGGTTTGGGAGAAAAAGATGTTTTATCTGAATCAGGCCGGTGTCTGGTTTGTGGTCCATGCAGTGAATGTATGGCCTGTGTTGAAGTGTGCCAAACCGGTGCAATCAATCATGATCAATATGCCAGGTCAGACATATTAAACACTCCAGTGATTATCGCGGGGGAGGACTTCCAGATCAAACAGGATATTCCGGGGTTGGTTTATTATTCATCTCCGGAACCTATGGCAGGATCCGCAGCAGCCTTTGAAGTGATCAAAACCCAAAAATTCTCCCGGGTGAGTGGGAGTGGAAAGCACCGATCACCTGCTAGAAATGGAGAAAAAACAGGCCTGGTTCTCTGCAAGTGCGGGGGTGAGATTTCCAATATCGTGAATACAAAAGCCCTGAAAGCCGAGGCTTTATTATGGCCAGAAATTGACTTCAGCGCTGAATTGGCTTATTCATGCACGGCCGAGGGAACTGAGAATCTAAAAAGGATTATCAAGGAAAACCAGCTGGGTAAATTGATCCTGGCCGCCTGCAGCTGCTGTTCACTCGACCAGGTCTGTTACAGCTGTACCTATCAGCGCCTGCGCTGCAAAGAGAACTTGGGCGTTTTTTCATCCCTGGAGCCTATAACGGATCTGGAATTTGTGAATATCCGGGAACAGTGCGCCTGGCCCCATCGCCGGAGTAAAAAGAAGGCTACCGATGCAGCCAGGAACCTGATCCGGGCAGCGCTGGCCAGAAAACCAATCACCACTACCGTTATTCCTGAAAGATTTACTCAACCTCAAAATGTATTGGTTGTAGGAAGAGGGTCTTCTGTGGAGACCTGTCTCAAATCACTGGCAGAACTGGGACTGGGTGCTGAATCAGTGGAAGTCCTTTCCGAAAATGTGGTCAGATTTGGTGGGAAGTACCACACGACAGCAGATCAAGGTGCGATCGAGGCAGATTGTTTGATAGTGGCTCCTGAAAGTGGGGCAGAACTGGACCACATCAGTGGGTTCCTGAAGTTGAATAATCAAAACCAACTTATTTCACGAGAACGATTGGAGATGGATGTCCGTGAACTGGGATTGGCTCTATGTCCCCCGGATCTGGACCCGGTCATCAGTGGAAAAGCTGGAGCGGCTCGGATTCAGGCCTGGATTAGCCGAAATTTCAACCAGGATCACCCTCGTTCTGCGGTTGTAGACTGGCGGCGCTGCCGTGCCTGCGGTACATGTCAGGATGTGTGTGGGTTTGGCATCCCTGTGATCATCACCGATGATAAGGGCAGCCATGCTCTGATCAACCCCTATTTATGCCAGGATTGCGGTATCTGCACAGCTCATTGCCCAACTGGAGCAATCATTCCAGGTACTCATACGAATTCAGAGTTGGATCTCATGTTGGAAATGATATTGGATTGAAATGAAAAAAGTCGCTCAAAAAGAAAAGATCATCCTGTTTACCTGTAATTGGCACGCTTTCTCCAGCCTGGAGGCAATTGGGATAAATAATCTGTCTTATTCACCTGCGTTAATTCCGATACGTCTTTCCTGTCTGGGCCGGATCACACCCGGCATTATTCTAAAAGCATTTGAGGGGGGAGCAGCGGGTGTCTGCCTGGTAGGCTGCCCGGAAGGCGAATGCCGCTACCAAAATGGGAACCAGGAGGCGCGCCAGGTTTATGAGGAAAGCAGGGATCTGCTGCGATTATTGGGCTACAACGAAAATCTTCTCCAATATCATCTGGTCACTGCAGGTGATGGAAAGAGTTTGCAGAATAATGTTGAACAGTTGGTTGCGGTCATACAAGAAAACGGGAAGAAATTGTGATTACTTTTGCTGAGATTGTCCAAACCAATCAAGCCTGGCTGTGCCTTGACTGCGGAAAATGCAGTTCGGTTTGTCCAATCACAACTCACCTTGTAGATGGTTATACCAGTCCGAGGCTGCTGGTAGAGAGCGCCATCAACAGCGGTGAGGGGCAAGTCCGGGAAGATCCTCTTTTATGGTCCTGTTTAACCTGTCAGCGTTGTTCTGATCTATGCCCGTCAGGAGTTCAGTTTTCCGAGTTCATTCAGGATGCGCGCCAATTGGCCAGGGAAGAAGGTCAAACTGGAGAATGCACCCACTCAGGAATGATCCAGGGCTGGATGAGAATTATGACCCAGCCAGAGCTGGAACAAAAACGCCTGGACTGGGTAGATGATGATCTAAGAATCTCCACCGAATCAGAGGTGATCTATTTCCCGGGCTGTTTACCCTATTACGATACTGTGTTCGGAAAGATGGATGTTGAAGGTGTTGAGATCGCCAGAGCAGCGGTAAAGATCCTCAATTATCTGGGAATAGAGCCCCTGGTTATGGAAAATGAGCGCTGCTGCGGTCATGATCCCTATTGGCAGGGTGATATGGAAACCTTCAGGAAGCTGGCAGCTTTGAACCTGGAAACAATTTCACAAACTGGCGCTAAGCGGCTTGTGACAACTTGCCCGGAATGCGCTTATACCCTGAAATATACTTATCCAGAGCAGATTGGCGATCTCGGTTTGGAAGTGCTGCACCTGACAGAGCTGCTGGCAGAAAGTGACACCTTAGCCAATCTCTTCCCGGAAGATAGTGAGGGTCAACATACTGTCACCTATCAGGACCCCTGTCGCCTGGGAAGGTTTATGGGTGTTTATCAAGAACCCCGTGAGTTGATCCATAAACTTGGATATGAGCTGGTGGAAATGAACCATCATGCCCATACCAGCATCTGCTGCGGTACAAGCTGCTGGACCAATTGTGGACAATTGAATAAAAGTATCCAATCAGAGAGATTGAAGGAAGCGCGATCTACCGGGGCAGATAGATTGATAACATCCTGTGTAAAATGCCAGATCCATTACAAATGCGCCCAGGGCGACCCGGTTTCAGGGCAGGATATCCAGATGAAGATCCAGGATCTGACAACATTAATAGCGGAAAGGTTATGAAGTTATGTGGAATTATAGAAAAAATCAAAAAGAGGAGGATCTAATTGACCGATAATAACTTACGGATCGGGGTTTTTGTTTGTGATTGCGGATCCAATATCGCAGGCACCGTGGATACTGAATCTGTTCGGGAATATGCAGCGGCTTTACCCGGTGTAGTGGCTGCTGTCCGGTCAAAATATACCTGTGCGGACCCCGGACAAGTTGAGATCCAGAGAACGATCAGGGAGTTTAATCTAAATCGCGTTGTGGTAGCGTCCTGCTCTCCAACGACTTATGAAGTGATCTTCCGGAACTGTATTGCCGGCGCAGGAATGAATCCCTATCTGCTGGAGATGGCCAACATCCGGGAACACTGCTCCTGGGTAACAGCTGGCAATGGGAAAACTGCTACGGAAAAGGCCAAAAGGATTGTAAAGGTAGCCGTGGCCCGGTCCCGCTGGCTGGTTCCTCAGGAAGAAGAGCAGATCTCGGTTACCGATGCTGCCCTGGTTATTGGGGGTGGTGTGGCTGGCATCCAGGCTGCCCTGGATTTGGCAGATTCCGGCCATCAGGTATACCTGGTTGAAAAAGAGCCGTCGATTGGCGGGATCATGGCCCAGCTGGATAAGGTCTACCCTGATATAGAATGTAGTATTTGAATTCTCGGACCCAAAATGATGGATGTCGGTCGACATCCAAAAATCAAATTACTGGCCTACGCTGAAGTAGAAGATATTTCAGGATATGTGGGAAATTTCAAGGTACGGATTCGTAAAAAAGCCCGCTATGTCGACGAAACGCAATGTACTTCCTGTGGGGATTGTGTGGATGTCTGCCCGATTGTCATCCCGGATGAATATCAGGTCGGGCTGGGAAGCCGGAAAGCGATCTTCTTGCCATTCCCCCAGGCAGTGCCTTCAGCCTATATTGTGAATGCCGATGAATGCCTGGGCCAGAATCCGATTGCCTGCGGCAAATGTATTGAGGCCTGTGAAAAAGAATGCATAGATTTTGCCATGCGGGATAAGATCATCGAGGTAGAAGTGGGGGCGGTAATCGTCGCTACCGGGATGGATATTTACGATCCAACCCCGCTTGATGAATATGGTTATTCCAGCTATTCGAATGTCCTCACCAGTCTGGAATTTGAGAGATTGATCTGCAGCAGTGGTCCGCTGGAAGGTCATCTGGGTCGGCCTAGCGATCTGGAATTTCCTAAACGGATCGGATTCATTCAGTGTGTTGGTTCCAGGACTCAGGACCCGGAGCGTGGAAACCCCTACTGTTCCAATTTTTGCTGTATGAACACTATTAAAACCACGCAATATTTGCATGATTCCCACCCGGAAGTGGAATCAACGGTTTTTTATACAGATCTGCGGGCTTTTGGCAAAGGATTTGAGGAATTGTTAATGCGCAGCAGGAGTTCCGGGGTGAAGTATATCCGTGGATTACCTGGTGAAGTATATGAGGATCCTGAGACAAAAGACCTGCACATGATGGTGGAAAACACCACAACGAATAGACTGGAATCCCATGTTTTTGATCTGCTCGTGCTGGCTGTGGGTGCTGTCCCCGGCAAAAACACAGAAACCATCCGCCAGATGGTCAGTTTATCCAAGTCGCCCAGCGGTTTTCTGCGAGAGGCTCATCCCAAGCTGCGTCCGGTTGACACACCCACCAAAGGTGTATTCATTGCGGGAAGTGCTGAAAGCCCCAAAGACGTCAGGGAAAGTGTAACTCAGGCCAGCGCTGCAGCATCCCGGGCTTCGATTTTGCTTAATAAAGATAAATTTTCTGTGGATGCCATTACTGCAGTGGTAGAGGAAGATATATGTACTAACTGTGGCGTCTGCGCCAAGGTCTGTCCTTTCAGTGCCATCACCTGGAGCAAAGGTCAACCAGCAGAAGTGATCACAGCCGCTTGCACAGGTTGCGGAACCTGCGCTGCTGAGTGCAAATTCAACGCCATAAAAATGAGGCATTTCTCAGACCAGGCAATCTATGCCCAGATCGATGCCATGCTGGAAGATGACCCTGCTGAAACGATTGTCACCTTTGCCTGTAATTGGTGTTCCTATGCCGGCGCAGATACAGCAGGTATAGGGCGGATGGTTTATCCACCCCATGCTGCTATTATCCGAACTATGTGCTCTGGACGCGTGAGTCCAGATTTTGTGTGGCATGCTTTCCGGAAAGGAGCGCCGGTGGTTCTTGTATCTGGATGTCACTATGTGGATTGCCACTACATCGATGCTAACCGCAGCACCACCAGACGCCTGGATGGCTTGTGGGATGGAATGGGAAAGTTGGGTTTGGATCCCGGGAGATTACTACTGGAGTGGTGTTCAGCTGCAGAAGGCAACCGCTGGCAGCACATCATGGAGCAGTCAGAAGAGAAGCGCCAAAAAGTAAACCAGGCAGAGATAAATATGACCATCCAGCTGCTGAAGGAGAAAAAGGTTCCAGGCCCCCGAAATCCCCGTCCTGGTGATGAGGATCAACCCGCCGGTTTTGAATGTTTGGTTTGTGGCGAAAAATGGGAAGGTACATATCACAGCAGCCAGGAACGAAGCTGTCCTTGCTGTCGATCGAATAGTGTTAGATGGATCAAAAAACGCTGAAACTATTGACCAGGAAACTTGGAGACAGGGAGGTGCTGTGAGGGAGCGGTAGTAAGGATGTTGGCCTTCTCCAAACCTCTATATCACCTGGTCACCCGGTCTCCCAGTCCTCAAGTCTTGGTTAACATGAAAGACCCGGAACCAGTAACTGTCCGGGTCTTCTATGATCTCATGCGCCGTGGATCAGGGCGTGGGTGTGGATACTGCGGCAGCCACACCAATCCAGCTGAAGACCCGGGCTTCGCTAACGCTGCCGGCGTCCTCCCAGATCGAGTTGCCATTCTCGTCCACGTCTACTTGACGGACGGTACTTATGGTCCAGCGGTAAATATGGGGTGCGTTATCACTGGCCCGGAAGGATCCCGGGACGATGAATTTGGTATCAGTGACGTAGTCAACTAATTTGCGGCCGGTTCCTTCGGTCAGGTCCATCACTGTGATCCGGTATGCTTCGTTGGTATTGATCAATCCCACTGAAGACCACTGCAGGGTGACCTGGTTGTCGTTCAACGAGAAGCCTCCGCCATCTGCCGGCAGCAGCAAATTCGGTGCCGGGTAAGGTGGTGGGGGTGTTGGGGTGGGGGAAGGGCCAGGTGTGGCGGCTCGCTCACAGAGCGGGATGATCAGAGTCAATCCCTCATATACCGTGTTGCTGACCATGCCGTTATAGGATTTGATGGCCTCCTCCGGCACGTTATAGTTCAGGGAAATTGAGCTCAGTGTATCCCCTTCGCCAACCTCATAACTGACTTTGTCGCAGGCTGCCTGAGTGGCTTCGATGCCGCTTAATGTAGCTGTTGGGAAGGAAGTAGCGGTCGGAGTGGGGTGGGGTATTTTCAGCTCCTGGCCTTCAAATAGCGTATCACAGGAGGCCGGGATATTGTTCATTAACACGATTGATTTGATGGAGACTTCAAAACGGACTGCGATTGCCAGACAGGTGTCACTAGCCGCGACCACATAGGTTAGCGGTGTGGGGCTGGGCATCGGTGAAGGCGTTTGTGTAGGGGGTTCTGGTGTGCTGGTAGGGGTCACTGTGACGGTTTCCGTCAGCGTTGGTGTGATAGTGGTATCCACCATCGCTCCAGTTTGAGAGAGAGCCAGGTATACCATACCTGCCCCGAAGGCCAGGAAAAGTACCACTAACCCAATTGCGACCGGCAATCCGAGGGTAATTTCGGGCATACGTCCACCGCTGACTACCTGGGCGTCGGTCTTTGTACCTGAAAGACTTCCTCCGCATACCAGGCAGCGTTCGGCATCTTCTTTGACCCGGGTACCGCAGGTGGGACAGATCTTTTTATTGTCATTAGCCATAAGATCACTCGTTTATACGTATTTTCCTCAATAGACTTGGGCAATTATACCAGAACGGGCGAGGATGGAAAGTACTTGAAAGTTGTGGTGTTTGGATGTGTTTGGGGGCTGAAAAAGGATCATATCCTGCTGTGATCAGGAGCGCGAGTTGAGTTTTAGTCCTGCCGTTTAAGAAGTTTTTTAGCCAATTCATTTATTATTTCACCGGCTTCACCCTCAGGTGCAGCGTTTTTCAGGGCGGTTAACGCCAGTTCCGTCAATCGATCTGCGGTCGACTGCGCATAGGCACGACCCCCTTCGGCCTCCAGAAGTTGGCTCAATATAATCGTATTTTCCGGGGTGATCTCTCCTGCATTCCAGCTTTCATAAAAGCCCTTTTTCTGGGCCAGGCCAAATAATACCGGCAGGGTTTTTTTGCGGGTCACCAGGTCTCCGGTGATTGATTTCCCGATTTGTTCCTCGGCGCCCCAGATCCCCAAAATATCATCCTGAACTTGAAATGCCAGGCCTAAATAATGGCCAAAATCACGGTATTTGGACTGGACCTCAGGAGTGGCACCGGCGCATATGGCACCTGCTTCCAAACTGAAAGCCAATAGAGCGGCTGTTTTCCCGCCTACCATTTGCCAGTAGGATTCGAGCTCTACATTCTCCTGATCCTCAAAGGAAATATCCAGGTGCTGTCCCTGGGTGAGGCGCAAACAGGTTTGATGGAATATTTTCCCAACCTTGAGTGCAATCTCACCTGAAGTGGTTTCTGCCAGGTTCACAAGCGAGGCATAGGCCAGGGCAAATACAGCGTCACCGGTATTGATAGCCTGGGCTTCCCCCCAGACTTTCCACACAGTAGGGCGTCCACGGCGAATTTCACCATCATCTTCAATATCATCATGGATCAGGGAAAAGTTATGAATAAGCTCCACTGCTGCCGCTGCTGGCAGGGCTTTTTCCCAGGAACCTCCGGCTGCTTCACAGGCTAAAAGGACCAGCAGGGGGCGTATTTGTTTGCCTTCCGCCTTCGCACCAGCGTCCTCGCCAGTCCAGCCCAGCTGATAGGTAATCATTTCATGCAAAACCGGAGTGCCATGTTCTGCAGAAGGGGCAATTACACGCTCCAGTTCCTGGCGAAGGGCAGGACGTCTTTTTTCAGAATAGTTTGTAAATCCGGTTGTTTCTTTCATGAGGGGGATATTTCCAGCAGATCAATCTGCCTGAGGGCATGGAGGTCTCCAGCTCCGGCGGCGAACATGCTGATCTGTATTTCTCTGATAATTCTCTGGATGACATCAAAGACAGCTTCAGGAGATTCCACGGCTGCCATCAGGAATGGTCCTGCCATACCCCCCATGGCTGCTCCCAGGGCGATAGATTTGGCGATATCAACCCCGCTCCGGATCCCGCCCGAGGCAAAAATAGGCAGATCAGGCGCAGCTTCTTTAACCAATTGGAGGCTCTCCGCGGTTGGAATTCCCCAGTCAATAAAATTGGCCGCGATCTGGCGCTGGGAATCATTTTGAGCGCGGTGCATTTCAACTTCTGTCCAGGAGGTCCCTCCCGCGCCAGCTACATCAATAGCCGATATGCCGGCATCGACCAATTGCCTGGCGGCCTGGACAGAAATGCCCCAACCAACTTCTTTGGCAATCACTGGAACAGAAAGGGATTTGCAGACCTTTTCAATTTTGTTCAAAAGGCCTGAAAAGTTCGTATTCCCGTCTGCCATCACTGCTTCTTGAAGAGCATTCAGATGCAGGATCAGGGCATCAGCTTCGATTTTATCAACGGCCCGCTGGCAATCTTCGATTGTTAAACCGTAGTTCAGCTGCACAGCGCCGAGGTTGGCAAAGAGGGTGATATCAGGGGCAGCTTTTCTGACCTGGTAGGTGCTGACCAGGGCTTGTTCTTCTAACATGGCTCGCTGCGATCCCACCCCCATGGGGATTCCAGCCTGCTGAGCGGCAGCTGCCAGGTTGTGGTTGATTATTCCAGCCTGATCAGTGCCTCCTGTCATGGATGAAATAAACACCGGTGCTGTGATCTTCTTCCCGAACAGGGTAAAATCCATCCGGATCTGATCCAGATCCAGTTCAGGCAGCGCCTGATGGGGAAAATGATAATAGTCCAGCCCGGAGGATAAACCGGATTCCACATTTTCATTGAGATTGATTTGAATGTGGTCGGCTTTTCGGGAGCTTATGGGTGAGATCTTTTTGGACATAGAATATCCTTCTGCATTGGGTATGGTAACAGTCTGCTGGCAGAGTGTCAACAAAATTCCCCTCGGGGAGAGGCCAACCTTGACAAGGCTCCCTCTGCGGTTACAATAATTTTTATCTGGGAGCGAAACCAATTTCCCCAATTTTTGTTTAATAAGTTATCATAGAATGGATGAATTTGGAGCTAAGGAGGAGTCATCATGGCTGATACTTTTGAACAGGTAAAGAATATCATTGTAGAACTACTGGCAGTTGATCCTGCCAAGGTCACCAAAGAGGCCCGATTCCGGGAAGATCTGGAAGCAGATTCCCTGGACCTGGTGGAACTGATCATGGAATTCGAGGATGAATTCGGGGGAGAGATCTCCGATGAAGATGCCCAGAAGATCACAACCGTAGGTGACGCCGTGGCCTTTTTGGAAGAGAAATTGTAAAGAACCACCGGTTTTAAATAAAAAAGCCTGCTGATAAGCGGGCTTTTTTGGTTAATGATAAAGCTCTCCCGGGGACGGGAGAGCAAGTATAAATAACTCCCACCCCCATCCTCCGGAGCGGTTTTTAAGTTATAACAACCCCGGGATCTCTTCCGGGTGCTGCGCCATCCTGACGCCGACAGCCTCAAGGGCTTTGATCTTATCCTCAGCCAGACCAGTGCCGCCCTGCACAATGGCTCCTGCATGTCCCATGCGTTTTCCGGGGGGGGCACTGCGGCCAGCTATAAATCCGGCCACAGGTTTGGTGACATGTTTGGAAATGTATTCCGCAGCCTGTTCCTCATCTGTACCACCGATTTCGCCGATCAGGACGATTTTGTCAGTTTCGGAATCTTCCTGGAACATCTCCAGCGTATCGATAAAATTGGTGCCGTTGATGGGATCTCCGCCAATACCAACACATGTGGATACACCCAACCCCAGATTTTTCAAGGCATATAACACCTCATACGTCAGTGTGCCGGAACGAGAAACCACGCCGATATTGCCAGGAATAGCTATGTTGCCTGGAATAATTCCCACTTTGGCTTCTCCTGGAGTTAATAAACCGGGGCAGTTAGGCCCTACCAGCCGGACACCTTTTTGGTCCAGGAAATTCCTGACCCGCATCATATCTGAAACAGGTACACCTTCAGTAATGCAAATGATCAGATCCATGCCAGCATCGGCTGCCTCAAAAATGGCGTCAGCCGCAAATCTGGCTGGTACAAAAATGATGGTTGCATTGGCGCCGGTGGCGTTTTTGGCGATCTTGACGGAATCAAAAACGGGGATCTTCCCATTTAAGACCCATTCTCCGCCTTTCCCGGGTGTTACCCCAGCAACTACTTTAGTGCCGTAGGAAACCATTTTTTCGGTGTGAAATAAACCTTCCTGGCCGGTAATGCCTTGAACCAGCAGGCGTGTATTTTTGTTTACCAGTATGCTCATTCTTTCTCCCTGCCTTTATTTACCACTGGCGGCTTTCACAGCCATTTTGGCCGCTTCAGCCAGAGTGTCTGCGGTTTCCATCTGGGCGTCTTTTAATAATTGGCGGCCTTCGGCGGCGTTAGTGCCCACCAGGCGCACCACCATGGGTACGTCGGTTTTAACTTCGCTGAGGGCTTCAAGGATTCCCTGGGCAACAAGATCACAGCGGGTAATACCTCCAAAGATGTTAAATAAGACAGCTTTGACGCTGGAATCGGACAGGATGATCTCCAGGGCGGTAGCGACTTTTTCTGCACTGGCGCCTCCCCCGATATCCAGGAAATTAGCCGGTTCTCCACCAAATAACTTGATTATGTCCATAGTGGTCATCGCCAGGCCGGCACCGTTAACCATGCAGCCAATATCGCCGTCCAGTTTGATGAATGAAAGTCCATGCTCCCGGGCTATGATCTCGGCTTCCTGGTCCACATCCAGATCACGGAGTTTTTCCAGGTCAGCATGGCGGAAAAGGGCGTTATCATCCAGCACCATCTTGCCATCTACTGCCAGCAGTTCGCCGTCACCTGTGATCACAAGAGGATTGATCTCAGCCAGAGTGGCATCACTGCCTTGATAAGCCTTCCATAAACTTTGGGCTATCTTTCCAAATGCCCGCCAATGTTCCCGGGGCAGGTCGATACCAGCCGCCAGGTCACGAGATTGATAGCTTTGTAATCCCATCAAAGGGTCGATATAACACTTGATGATCTTTTCTGGCGTTTTATGAGCGACTTCCTCAATGTCCACACCGCCCGCGGCGGAAGCCATAATGACCGGTTTTCGGGCAGCTCGATCGTTGGTAATACCCAGATAGATCTCGGTTCTGATATCAGCGGCCTGATCAACCAGCACCATTCGAACCGGCAGTCCTTTAATAGTCAGGGCTAGAATATCCTCAGCATGTTTTTTTACTTCAGGAGCGGTTTTTGCCACCCTGATCCCGCCGGCTTTACCTCGGCCTCCTACCAGAACTTGTGATTTGATTACTACTGGAAAACCGATCTTTTTGGCGATCTTCTGAGCTTCGGCTGGTGTTTTGGCCAGCTCCCCGGGTGGGATGGGAATGCCGTATTCGCCAAAAATCCTCTTGGAATAATACTCATGAAGTTTCATATCTTAAATAAGCTCCTAGACTTGAAATAAGCCATTGCGCGGTGATTATACCATGCACAAAACTTCCCTTTTGCAGCCGCAAAAGGGAAATATGATGAGCATCCTATAAAAGATATGACAAAACTGGTTCAGAGGTTGGGAATGATCCTGCTATCCGGCTAGATAACCTTCTTCACCCAGGTTTGAACAGGGGGAAGGCGGTATATTAACAAGAGTGCCATCACTAAAGCATACGGCCAGGGGCGAAGAACGCCGGGTTTTACAGCCAGGATAAAATGCACAGCAGACAGTATGCCTGCGGCATACACAAACCGATGCAGTTTTTTCCAGTTCTTCCCCATTTTCTTTAGAACGAATGTTAATGATGTGATGGAAAGAGCCAGCAAGATCAACCCGGTGGTAAAACCAAACCAGATGAACTTGTTGGTCAATGAATTGGCTATCAGGGCATCCCATTGGAAGCCGTAGTCCAGAACAACATAGATGGAAAAATGGATTCCGGCATAAAAAGCAGCCCAAAGTCCCAAAGGCCGGCGCAGCTTGTTTAGCTGATTCCACTTCAGCAGCTGACGCAAAGGGGACACAGCCAGGGAGAGGATTAACAGGAAGATAGCTGTTTTGCCTGTCCTGTGGGTGATCTCCAGGATTGGGTTAGCGCCCAGGTTGTTCTGCCAGAAATCCCATAGCCCTACCAAAAGCGGTACAGCTGATCCAATATGCGATACAGGGTGCAGGATCGATCCCAGTGGTTTCTTTAAGATCTTTCCATAGTTTAGAAATTTTTGACAAGGTCCATTCCTTCGTATAACTGTGCTACTTCTTTTTCATACCCATTAAACAATAGGGAAGGCCGTCGGGATAACTCTCCAATCCGCCTTTCGGTTGCCTGGGACCAGCGGGGGTGATCAACACCGGGGTTGACATTGGCATAAAAGCCATATTCATTGGGAGCGGATTCCATCCACAGCGAAACCGGCATCTCCTCCACCAGATCGATCTTGACGATGGATTTGATGCTCTTGAATCCGTATTTCCAGGGCACTACCAATCTGATCGGGGCGCCGTTCTGAGGAAGCAGGTCCTCTCCATATAAACCGGTCGCTATTAATGTCAGATCATGATAGGCTTCGTCCATTCTTAATCCTTCTACGTAGGGCCAAGGGAAATAACGATTGGCCTGACCGGGCAAGGTTTTGGGATCATAGATCGACTCAAACCGGACATATTTGGCTTCCGGCTTGGGTTTGATATCTTCCAGCAGTTTGGCCAGGGGAAATCCCTGCCAGGGGATGACCATGGACCAGCCTTCCACACAGCGCATACGGTATACGCGTTCTTCAGAAGTGTAGCGTTCCCGGATCTCATCCATGGATATAGGACCTGGATTCTCGACCAGACCGCCAATTTGGATTTCCCAGGGCGAAGTTTGGAAGTCCTTTGCCAGTTTAACCACACCTTCTTTGTCAGTGGTGAATTCGTAAAAGTTGTTATAGCTGGTGACATTTTCGTAGGTGGTTAAAGCATCACCAAGCTCATCTGTTAATCCTATGCTGCTTGGATTGGGAGTTGTTCCAACCCCCGGCAGTTCTTCTCCGGAAATGAATGGTTTGTCCTGGCAGGCGGCCAATACTGCTGCGCTGACACCAACAACACCCAATGTTTTTAAGAATTCCTTGCGGGTGGCATATCTTTTTTGTGGGGTTATTTCATCTTTATATTGCTCAGTCATTTTATCTCCAACTTTTAATATACGAACCAATTTAACCAGTGTCTTATTGATGACTTAATGATAAATAATATTACCTGGAAGTTTTCTAAACACTCCCGGAATTTTTGAAATTCCGGGAGTAAATCTTTAGCGGTGTGTATCGGACTCTTTACTGGAAAGTCAAAGATCGTTTATTCAGCTGCGGGGAATGGATTGTCGAAATACTGGATGCGGTTATTTTTAGTATCGCAGACCCAGATACCACCTTGATCATCGGCGCTCAGGCCTGTGGGGAAATACAGGTTGGTAGGATCTACCCCTTCGGTGCCCCAGGCTGCCACGACTTCTCCAAGAGGAGTGAATACTATGATCCTGGAAAGCTCTGGGTCACTGGTATAGATTAAACCATCTGCTCCGACTTCCAAATAAGGCTTGTTATCCAGTGACTGGCCATACCAGCCCTCAACATCCCACTTGGTCAGGAAATACTGGGCAACACCGTTGACATCTGGGGAAAAGACTTGAATTCGCTGGTTCCAGGTGTCCGCCACGTAGAGATTACCTGCAGCATCCAGGGCCAGGCCAGAGGGTTCATCAAACTGCGCGTCCCCGAACCCGACTTCACCAAATTCTGTGATGTATGTTCCATCGGTATCAAATACAACAATCCGTTTGTTTCCGGTATCAGAGACATATACATAGCCATTTTGATCCACAGCAACATCTCGTGGACCCCAGAAGGCGTCCGGCGTTTCCCGCTGACCGAAATGTCCCCAGCTCCCCAGGAATTTTCCCTCAGAACTGAATTTTTGGATTCGGTGATTCCAGGTATCGGCAACAAAGATTTCTTGCTCCTGGCTGATGGCGATACCCCAGGGTTCGTTAAAATGACCCGGTGTCGGGTCTCCTTCATCAGCAGATCCAAATTCACCCCAGGTATTGAGCAATTCTCCTTCAGCAGTCATATGCAAAACCCTGTGATTTCCGGTATCCAGGATATACAGGGTGCCGTCCGGTGCCACTTCCAAATTGCGGGGAGAGAGCATATCCGCCTGGCTGATACTGCGTTCTGCTTCCAGGGTGAGCTCTTTTCCTTCATAGGGATCGGATATCTGGGCAGAAGTGAGGTCCAGGGAACCGTAATTCCAGACCTGGGCTGCCACGTCCTTGCGAATGTACAGCTTCATATCATCCGCTGGGCTCCAGTTTGCGAGACTGATGGTTTTGCCTGTTGCCTCGGCATATTTTTGATAGTCCCTCATCAGCCAGATACGAAAGATACCTTCCCGGATATCTGGGTTTGTAAGGGCATTGCCAATTCGCTCCCAGGTCAGGTTGTAATAATCCTGATTAGGCCAGACAATGCGCTGGTATTTGAATTCATAATAAGCGTTCCCAACCACAGGCTCCAGTTTGGCGTAGTTATTATTTCCAACCAGGATAACGGGTGCGTTCCGTAGATCGCGGGTGGGGTTTTCACCATAATAACGCTGGTTTTCATAGTTTCGAAGATACCACCAGTAAGGATAGGTGGATTCGTTGTCAAAAGCTACTTCCATGGCCAGCCCATCGCTGGTTCGGTAAGATAGTTCTTCAATTTGGTTCAGGGCGTCTTTGATCCCCCGACCGCCATGGGCATAAACCAGGTATTCTGTTGGTTCATCATAGTTGATATAGGCTGCCTGGACAGCGGCGTGGGTGGTCAGGACGACCAGCACAATCAGTATGCTGTTGGCTGTTGAGATCCAGAATTGCACAGGCTGCCAATCTTTAATAAGCTTCCAGATAATAAAGGCACTGACACCAGCGATCAGCAGAGCCGATAGGAAGTTGCCGGTTTTTTGCAGCTGATATAACTCCTGTCCCTGGAAAGGGGGATTGGATGAGAGCAACGATCCAAATACACCAAAGAAAGCGGCCAGGAAAACCAGGGTCATCCCCATCACCAGCCAGCCTTTTTTCTCTCCAAAAGCTTTGCTATCAAATTTTGACATCATCTGTTGGAAGCCCCAGGCAGCCAGAAGAATGAGAGGAAAAGTGATATGGGCAGTCAGCCAGGGCATTTTTTCACCCGCAATCGGGTAGGCGATCAAGCTGGTCAGCGACCAGAATGCTAACAGTGCAAATACCAGTGTTTTGGTATTGGTCTCTTCAGGCGGCGCCTCTTTGGCTGGAGCCGGTGTAGATCTTCCGATAATGCTTTTAATGCCAAAGCCAATAACTGTCGCGAAGGCAACCAGCGCTGGCAGGTACTCGTAGATTGGGATCTGGATCAGCCAGTAGTAGTACCAGGGCTGACTTCCACGTTCGACAACCTGTTGTTTTAACCAGTATCCAAGAGATCCAACCAGACCGGTGAAGAACCCCGTACCGTTGGTAAAGAATGTCGTGTAGAAAATTGTAAAGGGGATATAAAATATCGCCGCATTGATCAGCCATTCTTTGCGATTCCAGGCCAAACCAACACCAACTGCGATTGCAGTCAAGATCACGATTATGATGCCGGTTGATATCATTCCGGCGGTTGTGTAATCCAGGGAATCCATCCCGAGTGCGTTTGCGGGAAATGGAGCCAATTGCGGAAGAACCAGTGTGCCGAGCAGCAGCAGAGCGCTGAAGGAGGGCAGAATTTTCAAGTTTTTCCATTTATAACCGGTGAAAGCAGTGACCAGTGATCCAAGCAGCATAAAACCTGCCAGGGCCAATGGCAGCGCAGTCATGGGATTGATCCCTGCAGGTTGGTCATCAGCGATGGGAAACTCAGGTGTGAAAGACTTGGCCAGGAAACTTAGGGCCAGAAAAATTCCCGCGCCAATCAGTCCGGCATTAAATATCCTCTTTTGTCCAGGCTGTTCCCAGTCTTTTTTGTTCAAATCAACGATAAAAACCAGTCCGAGGAAAATCATTGCTTGGGCTGTGTAAATAAAAGCAGTTTCCTTGGCAGTAAAATGCAGCACCGTCGCGGCGGTTAACCAGTATAAATAACGTGGAGAGGCGGTTTCCAGCCAGCGTAATATGGCCCAAATTGTGATCACTCCGAATAGGACAGAAAAAGCCTCGTTTCGGGTGTAGCGTCCATAATAGAGAAGGAAGGGTGAGATCAGGAACATCAGGGAAGCAGCCAGGGTGCCCCAATTTCCGAGGTAGCGGCGGTATTTCCACAGGAATACGATAGCGGCTACACTGGTGATCGCTGCCGGTACTCTGGCAGCGTAGTCGTTATCTCCTAAAAGGAAATAGATCAATGCCAGGAAGTGGAATTGGAAGGGTCCATGGGTGATGGGATCATGGCTGTAACCCATTCCTTTGAACAGGCGCCAGGCGTAATACACATGAGAGGTTTCATCGTGGCTGATAACTCGTGCTCCCAGATCATAAAATCGGGACAGGACTGCCAGCAAAAGAATGATCCCAAAAACGATCATTTCCCAGGAGAGATTGATATTGGAGAAAGCTGGTTTTTCCAACCAAGAAGTCTTTTTTGGATCGCTACCTTGTTCCATATTTATCCTTTTTTAATGAGTAGGCTTTGCAGGTGTTTGGTCTCTTCACCTGTCAGCTCCCGCCACTCTCCGGGGAGCAGTTCACCCAGGACCAGGTTTCCTATTCTAATCCGAATCAATCGCCTAACCTTCAACCCGCTGCTTTCAGCCATCCTGCGCAGCTGGCGTTTTTTACCTTCCTTAAGTATAACCCCCAACCAGGTGCCTTCTGAATTTTTATGCTCAATCCAGGTTTTTGCTGGCAAAGTGCTGGAGCCATCTTCCAGGATCATGCCTTTCCGCCAGGCATTAAGCTGTTGTTCTGTCGGTCGGGGGCGGACCAGTATCCTGTATTCTTTCTCGTGTTCAAAACTTGGATGGGTTAGTTGATGGGTCAAGATCCCATCATTTGTCATCAATATCAGCCCTTCGCTATTGAGATCAAGCCTTCCTACAGGGTAAAGACGGCCGGGCAGATCGATCAGCGACCTGACAGTTGGACGTCGATCAGGTCCTTTAACAGAGGAAATAACACCTTTAGGTTTATGGAGCATGATGTATTTGATTTTTTCCGGGGACAAGATCAGAATCCCGTCAACGGAGATCTGATCCTGGTCTGGATCTGCTTTATCACCGAGGGAGGCCGGGACGCCGTTCACGGATACATGCCCATCCCTTATCAATCCCTCGCAGCTTCTTCGGGATCCATATCCAGCTTGAGCGAGAATTTTTTGGAGACGATTTTCCATACAGTTTGCTTGGGAAATAAGTGAAGAGGATGATTGGATCCTGAATTATCCCTTCAGGATCTGAGGATCCGTGGATTCCTGGATCTCTTCAAAATTTAGCGGTGGCAGTTCTTCGTAGGATGACAGGCCAAAATATTTCAGGAATTCTGTGGTGGTGCTGTAGAGTATAGGGCGTCCAGGACCTTCCGCTCTGCCTACATCATCGATTAACCCCTTATTCAACAAGGTTTTTAACACGCCATCACTATTTACACCGCGGATGGAGTCGATTTGGGGTCTGGTAATAGGTTGTTGGTAGGCAATGATTGACAGTGTTTCAAGCGCTGCCTGGCTGAGTGTGCTGGTGGTTTCCAGCTCGAGCATGCTTTCCAAAATCGGAGCTGCTTCTGGGGCCGATGTAATCTGGATTTTTTTCTTGTGGTATTGCAGGCGGATCCCTCTACCCTGGTAGAGTTCTTCCAGCTCATCGAGGGCGTTTTTCACTTCCCGGGGTGAGATATCCAGCAAGGTAGAGATCTGGGCAGCGCTGATGGGTTCAGGGGAGACAAACAGGATCGCTTCTACAAGAGCGCTCAGGTTCAAATCTTGCTTATCAATTGTTTCAGAGTATTTTTCTTCTGTCATGCTATAATCTGGAATTAGAACCATCCAGGAGGGTAAAATGCCCTCTTGATAGTGGGTTTAGTATTCAAAAAACTGTCATGAGATTATACCATTTTTATAAGATCGTTCTTCTTGCTTGCGTCCTGATGTTGATTGGTACTGGCTGTTCTGCAATCTCTCAGCCGCCAGTTCAAGAAGAGATCCAAATTCAGATCGATGTGGACGGCCGAATTGAGTCGATCCAGATTGCTGCTGGTTCTACTGTCGGGGAGACCTTATCTGAGGCCGGGATCCTCCTCGAAGGAAAAGATCGCGCTGAACCAGCGGTTGTGCTCACACTCACCGAGGATACAGAGATTCATGTTATCCGGGTGGAAGAGAGTATTGAGACTGAACAGGTCGTGATCCCTTTTGAGGTTATCCGCCAGCCCACTGAAAATTTGCCTTCCGGTCAGGAAAAACTGCTCCAAGCCGGGAAAAATGGCCTGAGAGAGATAGTTTCTGTGCGGGTTTTTGAAAATGGCGCAGAGACCTCTTTTAGTGAGGTCAGCAGCCTGGACCTGGAAGAGACTGTCAATGAGATCATCCTGGTTGGTGTGCAGTCTTCAATTGCCCCGATCGGTTTACCCAGTCCCCTGGTTTATTTATCCAATGGCAATGCCTGGGTGATGGACCAATCCACTTCCAACCGTTATCTTCTGGTAGCAACAGGAGATCTGGACGGCAGGGTATTTTCACTTTCCGAGGATGGTGAGTGGCTCTTATTTACTCGGACGGAAGATGATGAAGATATCATCAATTCCCTCTGGGCAGTGGCTCTGGACGATCCGGAAAATAGTATGATCGGATTAGATACCCTGAATGTGATCCATTATGCTGGCTGGGTACCGGGAGTTGAACCAAAATTTGCCTTTTCGTCTGTGGAACCGCGCCTTTCAGCCCCGGGCTGGCAGGCCAATAATGATCTAATAATAAAAATATTCAGTGAAAATGGCTGGACCCAGCGGGTAAATACCCTGCAGGAAACCAATTATGGTGGTGTTTATGGCTGGTGGGGAACGGATTTCCAATTTTCTCCCGGAGGCGATTTTGTAGTATATGCAAGCCCAGACCAGATTGGCATTATCCCGTATGAAGAAGCAGAGAAGCAAGTATTCCTTGATATTGTCCCCTTCAAAACCCAGGGGGATTGGGCCTGGATGCCCGGAATTGGAATTGGACCGCAAGGTAATGTGATCTTCTCTGTGAATCATTCTTCCCAGGGAGGCTCCCAGGCTACCGAGGAGTCCCCGATTTTTGATTTAGTGGCCATCCCGCTGACTGGCGGCGGTGTAAAAACACTGGTTAATGATGTAGGTATGTTTGCATATCCATTGCCTTCCCCCGTCACAGCCAAAGCAACTGGAGAAGCCTCGTACCAGGTTGCCTATTTGCAGGCAATCTTTCCAGAACAGAGTGCTTCCAGTAATTACCGGGTAGGATTGATGGACAGGGATGGATCCAATCAGCACCTGGTTTTTCCAGCCGCGGACAGTCCTGGTTTGCAGCCATCCCGCGGATGGGGGGCCTGGTCTCCCCAAATATCACAGGGCAGCGGCAATTATCCCCTGGCAGTCATTTATGAAGGAAATATATGGATCCTGGATCACGCAACCGGAGATGCCTGGCAGGTCACTGGGGACGGACGGGTAGTGGCACTGGATTGGTGAACAAGGAGAATTGATGAAAGTATTAATAACAGGAGCAGCAGGGTTTTTAGGATCACACCTTTGTGACAAGCTGCTTAAAGAAGGTCACCAGGTTATCGGAATGGATAATTTTGTTACCGGCCGTCCGGAAAACCTGACCCACCTGGCTGATAATAAAGATTTTAGCTTTGTCGAACATGATGTTTCCGAATTCATCGATGTGCCAGGTTCCACCCTGGATGCGGTGATGCATTTTGCTTCGCCGGCTTCACCTAATCCAACTTCTCCCTACGGATACGTCAATCTACCCATCCAGACTATGAAAGCTGGAGGACTGGGAACGTTAAATTCTCTGGGTGTTGCCCGGGCCTATGATGCCAGATTTTTATTGGCATCCACCAGTGAGATCTATGGAGATCCAGAGGTTCATCCCCAGCCGGAATCTTATTGGGGACATGTTAACCCTATTGGTCTGCGATCTGTGTATGACGAGGCCAAGCGTTTTGCTGAAGCGCTGACCCTGGCTTATCATCGTTTTCATGGCATTGATACCAGGATCGTGCGCATTTTTAATACTTACGGTCCTCGCATGCGGCTGGACGATGGCAGGGCAGTGCCAAATTTCCTTCAACAGGCTCTCACAGGGCAGCCATTCACTATCTATGGTGATGGTTCCCAGACTCGCAGTTTTTGTTACGTGGATGACCTGATTGAGGGAATATATAGACTGCTGTTATCTGATGAACATTATCCAGTCAATATTGGAAATCCATCAGAAATGTCCATCCTTGAACTGGCTGAGAATATCAATCGGTTTTTGGATAAACCGGTGGAAGTTGTTTTCCAACCCGATAAAAGGGGAGAAGGGGATCCGCAGCGACGGCGACCAGACATTACACGGGCTCAAGAAATCCTGGATTGGAATCCGGTGACCGATCTTGAGGAAGGGTTATCCCGAACACTGCCATATTTCCAGGAAAATCTCTAAATCTTATGAAGATAAGTTCAGTTTTAAGGAATCCCAGAGAAAGGGAGAGGTTTCTTAAGTTTGCTGTAGTAGGCGCGTTTGGCGCAGTGGTAGACTTCAGCTCTTTCCACTTGATCATGAGTATATTTGGCATCGCACCGGAATGGGCTCAGGCGATTTCCTTTACTCTGGCAATCATCAGTAATTTTATCTGGAACCGTTATTGGACCTACCCAGATTCAAGATCCAAACCTTTAACTGGACAACTGGTGACTTTTTTCGTGGTTAATATTGTCGGCCTCGCGATCCGGACACCGATTTTCACTACATTAGAAGACCCGTTCAGGGTACTATTTGGACGTTTTGAATTCCTGCCGGTTGGTTTTATCACCGCAGATCGTTTAGGTTATACCTTCGCGCTGGGAATTGCGGTCGTGGTGGTGATGTTCTGGAACTTCTTCATCAACCGGGTCTGGACCTATAACGACGTGGACTGATCAACTATTCTGCAAGAATTTTTAACCTTTCTACTCCATTTGACAGCAAGGATACGTTTTTTCGAATTTTTCCAGGATTTCCCACAAGGTCCCTGGCAGAATGGTTTCAACTTTCTCAATGATCGTCGGGGGAATAGATTTGTAGAACGCCTCAGCGATTCCTCCGGCGATGCAGGCCAGGGTATCGCTATCTCCTCCCAGGGACACAGCCTTCCGGACTGCACTTTCATAATCAGTTGAATCGAGGAAAGCGATGATCCCCTCCGGTACAGAGCCCATGCACGAAACATCAAATCTGTAGCCCGGTCTGATATTTTCCACTGTACGATCCAGGTTGTAATTAAAATCCTTTGATATTCTGCTCCGGATTTCATCCTTGGAGGATCCTTGCCGGGCGATGAACACAGCCAGGGCAACCGCCTGAGCGCCTTTGATGCCTTCGGGATGGTTGTGGGAAACCTCGGCGCTGGCCTTCGCTTCACGAAGGACTTCCTCTTCGGTGTTAAAAGCAAATCCAACCGGGCTGACCCGCATGGCAGATCCGTTTCCCCAGCTGTTGTAGGGGATTATCTCTGGTTCCAAGAGCCATTTCCGAAAATTCCCCCCATAACCTGCATCCGGGTAGATCTTACCCAGGGTTTTCATTTCCATCCCATAATTCTTCTGATGTAATATTGCACGGGCAACTGCCAGGGACATAACGGTGTCGTCCGTAAAACGGGCAAGGGGGTGAAAGAGGGGAAACTGCTCACTTTTTAGGGGATAATGTTCGTAAACTGAGCCGATGATATCCCCGGCAACTGCGCCAATCATAATTCCTCCCAGACAGTGAAAATGTCAGTTTTATGGTTATATCCTAGATCATGGTTGATTTCTTTGCAAGTATAGGTCACTGTTTGAGTATAATGGAGTGGGATAAACACCATAAGAGGACTAATTATGGATGAAAATAAGTTAACACCGATCAGTGGGGAACCGGAATTGATCACCCAGGTGGGATCGCTCCAGGAGCTGCTGGAAAAGGCTTCCGGTGTCAGCGCGGTAGTGGATCATGACCAGGAAGATGCCGGCCTGGCTGAAAGTATTCCTTTTCCATTCCTGGCGCTGGTAGGGCAGAACCAGATGAAATTAGCTCTGCTTTTATCCCTCTTAAATCCTAACCTGGGTGGTGTTTTATTGGTCGGTCCGCGTGGGACAGGTAAATCCACTGCGGTTCGCGGCCTTGTTGAATTGCTTCCGCAAGTCCGCCGCAGTCTTTGTTATTACGGTTGTTTGGAAGAAGATATGGAAACCGGCGGGATCGACGCAGTCTGCCCGGACTGCGCGAAGAAGTTCGGCCAGGGTGATCCTCTCTCCAAAATGGAAAAAGTCCGTCTGGTGGAACTTCCGCTTAACGCAGCTTTGGAAGATGTGGTGGGCGGATTGGACCCCAGAGCCAAAGCCAATTCCCGGATGATGTTAAAACGAGGTATTCTTTCGCGGGCAGACCGCAACCTCCTCTATGTGGATGAAGTAAACCTTTTGAATGACCAGATCGTGGATGCTATCCTCGATGCCGCGGCCCAGGGACAGTACACTGTGCGCCGGGGAGGGATGTCAGCCACCTATCGTTCCAATTTCACATTAATTGGTTCTATGAATCCTGAAGAGGGCAATCTGAGGTCCCAGATCATGGACCGATTTGGATTAAGAGTGGTTGTAAAAGGGTTGCCGGATAAAGAAGACCGCATGGAGGCTTATAGGCGGACTCGATCATATAAAGAGAATAGCAGGGCTTTTGCAGCCCAGTATGCGCCCTCAACCCGGTTATTCAAAGAGGAGATCCAGGCCAGTCGGGAAAAGATGACTGAAATTGAACTGCCGGATGATGTTGCCCAAACAGGGCTGGAATTGATCGGTAATCTGGAACTGGATTCTCTGCGGGCCGAGATCACCTTATTTGAAGCTGCCCGGGCTCACGCCGCAGCTGATTCCAGGGAAAAAGTGACTATGGATGACTTGAAAGTGGTCGCCCCTATGGCTCTGCGCTTAAGGCGTTCCAGTTTTATTGATGAATATATTGCCGACCAGAGTTCAGAACTGGAGATGCTCGAAAAAGCTATTCAGGAATGTTTCCCAGCGAAAAATAAAAAGAAGGGTGAGTAGGCTATGGGTAATTTATCAGTGATTGGGGGAAAAGCCAAAGGTTTTAATTTGCAGTCAGTGCCGGGCAGCGGAACACGACCGATTATGTCCAAGGTCAAGGCAGCCCTGTTCAATATAGTTTCCCCCTATGTGCTGGATTCCAGTTGGCTGGATCTTTTTGCCGGTACAGGCAGCGTGGGTATCGAAGCCCTCAGCAGGGGGGCGGCCAGGGCCCGGTTTGTTGAAAATCAGAAACAGGCGGTCAATACTATCCACGCCAATCTGGAACATACTGGTTTATCGGAGTTTGGTGAGGTCTGGCATAAAAATGTATTCTCGGTCATGAATGATCTGGCTGACCGCCAATTTGATTTTATCTTTATCGCACCGCCACAATTCAAAGACATCTGGACCCGGACATTATTTGCTCTTGATCAAAATCCCAGCTGGTTGATGGATGACAGTTGGGTCATTGTCCAAATTGATAAAGTTGAATACCAGGACCAGACTCTGGAGAATCTAAAACTTTTTGACCGCCGTAAATACGGCAGCACCGAGCTGGTCTTTTACATGGTGAAAGATGGAGAGGTTTAGGAGAGGAAGCGAGATCCTCAATCTATCGATTACCCTTCAATACCAATCATCCTAATTGAATAGTAGGAAAGTCAGGATCCCGCTTCCTTCTGCTATCCAAACTCAATAACGAGGTTGTCTTCCTCATCATAATAATACCGAGCCGAAAAGGGTGGATCTGAGGGTTTTTGTTGAAGTAAGCGGGGCAATATTACTGGTAAGTCATCCACAAGTGGTTTGGAGAGGATCTCATTAAAAGGCACCCATTCCGGCTCCCCTTCCTCAGAAGGGCGGGCCTGTCCTTGAGCGCTGCTTCCAATCAGTACATACAGCCCGATGCCAGGATTTTCGCCCGTATCCACTGTTACAGTACCTGCCAGATAAAGATCATCCGGGATCAAACCGGTTTCTTCCATAAGTTCCCGCCGGGCGGCTGAATAAATATCCTCCCCCCGTTCAATATGGCCGCCGACTCCGTTGTAGCGATTAGCCCAGAGGCGTTTATGGGGCGCGCCTTTTAATAGCAAAACTGATTCCCCGCGCGTGAGAAAAATCAACGTGCGGGGAATCAGTTGGTATCGATCGTGACTTACACCCTGGTCACTTTTGGGCATATCAGTCAGCCAGGTCGGAGGTATCTTCCTGTTTTAAGCTGCCCAACAGGTAGTCCTCTAGAATTGGTTTAACTTTTACATCTTTGATGTGTTTATCTACATACTGGCGTGTATCTGCCACGCCAAGCCGCTCAAATAGATCCCGGAATTGTTTATCCCAGGCTGTGGTGATCTTTTCCAGTTGAGCCGGTGTGATATCCCAGATCTTCTTCTTGAATTCGCCCAGTGCACGTTTGCGGGTTTTGTAATAGAACTGCTCGTCTGTTTGGCCTTCTTTACGTTCATGTCCGTTGTTTTTATCCAACCAGGCATAAATTTCTGACCGCAGATCATCAGGGAGTTCATCATAAAGGATATTTTGGAAATTGGTTGCCAGATGGACTTCCAGGGTCTCGTATTCAGGGAATTTGCTGAAAGCAGATTCCGGGAGGGTGGAGGCACCATGCTGAACTGCGCCGCCGATGCCAAAACTATCACGGGCAACTTTACCAAGGTGTTTTAGGAGCTCAAAATCAACAGCAACTTCCTTAATAGTGCCATCAGGCAGGACCACACCACCGTGGGATGTTCCTGTGAGTACACTGATCTTGCTCAGGCCGACTGCATTGGGAGCAACTTTCTCAAGATCCACTTTCAAGCTGTCAAGGTAGGCCCGCAGTTCTTCTTCAGTGGAATTCTGTTCACCAACTTCGCCGATCTCGCCACCGATGGAAACAGTGATTCCTTCAGGTTCCAGTTTGCGGATATGGTCAGTGAAGAAAGCGGTAAGTTTTGAGTTCAATACCTGCTGTTTGACGACATCTTCCACACTCAGGTCTACCAGGGTGGAGGCATCCACGTCAATGTTGAAGAAACCTGCCTTGATGGCTTCGTCACACAGATCTTTCAGGGCCTTAAGTTCTGGTTCGGGGTTGTCCTGGTAACGTCCGGCGGAGATCTGGTAGTGATCGCCCTGGATAAAGACTGGGCCTTTGTAACCAGCAGCTACGGCAGCGCCGAGCACATTAGCAGCATATTCGGAAGGGCGCTGATCTGTATAGCCTGATTCGGACCGGGCAATTTCAAAGATGAAAGCGCCGGCACTAATTTCATTGGCAATACTAAAGATGATCTTGGCAGCATAAAAGGTCAATCCGCGCAGGTTGATTGCCGGCACTGTAAAGTTGTTGGGCACAACACCGCTACCCCGTGCCATGTAAAGGTCATGGATTGAATTAGGGAATACTCCCGCAGCGGCAGCGACGAGTCGGACCAGGTAGCGCGCGACAAATTTCTCCGCGTCATCTTCACCTAGAACGGCTTTCTTAACAAGCTTTTCAATACTTGCACGCAGTTTGCTTTCATCAAGAATAGTAATTTCACTATCTTTGAGCTCTACAGAGCCATCCAATAATTCAATCAGTTCATTTTGTTTTTCAGAATACATGTTTTCTCCTCAATTTCAATATGTCATAACACGGGTACATTATAAACCACCCGTCCTCAACCGCAAGGGAAGGGGATGATTTTGATGGTAGTTAGATGTTTTTTTTCGTTATTAAACTTCTATTAAAACGCCCTTTCGATAGAGAGAGGGACCCTGAATATCATGTATAATAAAATCCAGAATTAGTTTTTCCATAGAGGAGGAAAAATGAGTGATTTTCAGGGGCAAATTGAATCAGAGCGGGGCAAGCTGAAAGAATTGCTCCTCAAGGTTCCCGGCTTTAAAGGTTATATTGAACTGGAAGACAGACGTACTGCAGATAAGATGATCCGGGATATTGTCGCGGATCGTTATCAGGAGCAGCAGGATAAGCTTACCGGTATCATGACCGAGTTTGTGGATCGGGGTGATCTGGCTTATGTTGATGATATGGAAGGTATCGCAACCAAGATCAGGACCTTTATCGATCGCATCCGCCATGCAGCATATGGTTACTCCAGCTTCTTTTCCGTAATAAAGATCAATGCTGAAAAACTGGATCGGCTCTATGATTACGATCAAGCCCTGCTAGACGGCATTGACGGCATTAGTGAGACTCTTGATAGTTTGGCTTCGGCAGTTGAAGAGGATCAGATCAAAGGTTTTATCGCCTCGTTGAAAAACGCTGCCCAGGAGATGGTCACCAAAGCAGATCAACGCAAAGAGGAGATCGCCCACGAGGAAGAACTGCCCGGAGATGATCTGGTACCCAGTGAATAATTGATAAAGCAATTTAAGAGGAGAGTACTCGATGGCCAGAATTTTTGATGTAATTGAATACCCGAATGAGATGCAGGATGAGCTGATCCACCGCTTCCCAGAAGGAGAAGCCGGTGATTTCAGAATCGGATCCCAGGTTATAGTCAGGGAATCCCAAACGGCAGTATTTTTCCGTGACGGCAAAGCGCTGGATGTATTTGGCCCAGGAAGACACACGATTACTACAGCAAACATTCCCCTGTTAATTGACCTGGTAAAAAAGGCATTTGATGACAAGACGCCTTTCCCTGCTGAAGTGTATTTTGTCTCTCGCCGGGAATTCCCGGATGAGAAGTGGGGCACCCCCCAGCCGATTATTGTTAAAAATCCTGGCATGGGCCTGGGCGTAGCGCTGCTGAAAGGATTTGGCACGTACGGCTACCAGATCTCTGAACCGCAGCAATTTGTGACCCAGTTGGTAGGCGCGCAGGGTGTATTCAGGACTGCCGATATTGAAACCAGGCTGAGGCATATACTTCTGACCAACATGACGGATCTACTTGGTGAAACCGCTAAGACTAATGACATCACCAACCTGGTTGGCATGTTAAATGAGATCAGTGCCAGTGTTCGCGCCAAAGCCAGCGATCAGTTTAAAGCCCTGGGCTTGGAATTGAAGACCTTTTTGATCGCAAACTTGATGCCTTCAACAGAATCCATCCAGGAATTACGTGGCATGGGTGTGCTGGACATGGAAACCTATACTCGCCTGCAGGCAGCCGATGCGCTGCTGGAAGCAGCTCAGAATCCCAGCGGGGGAGCTGGATTAACCGCAGGAATTGGCGCAGGAATGGGCGTAGGAAACATTCTCCAGCAATCTCTCCAGGGAATGGGCAGCAGTGGCGCTGCAGCTGCTGGAGCGAGTGTTATGCCTGATGTGATGAGCCCCGCGGAAGCAGCTCAGTACTTGAAGGTCTCTGAGGAAGATGTTGTGGCCGCACTGGAAGCCGGTGACCTGAAAGGTAAAAAATTGGGCAAGGCTTACAGGATCAGCAAAGATGCTTTGATGGCTTTCCTGAATGACTAAAATACAACGTTTATAAAGAAAACAGCCTGGCACCAGCCAGGCTGTTTTTTATTAAGGGACGAAGTCCTTTCAAAGGACTTCGTCCCTGTTGAATATTAAATAATTGATTTCAATCCCAGATAATCCTGGAGTGTTTTTATAAGGGGAGTTGACAGGGTGTTTTCGCTTTTAGCTTCTTTGCGAATGATCTTTTTCAGCTGTCGGGCATGTACTGTGGGTTCTGGCGCGTTCTCGGCTTCCACTACAGCGTTTTCATTTGTAAATACAAGGGCTGATTTGATCTCAAGTGGATCCATCTCCGGGATATTCCCAAAGGTTTTCAGGAGCCGTTTTCTGGCGCTGGCCAGTTCCTTAACAGGATCGCCGATCGAATCCTGGGCAAAAAACCTCGTGTAGAAATTTCCGCCGATCTTCTTCCAACGTCCTTTTTTCTCCTCATAAATGATCTTGCCTTTCTGTGTGAAGGGCAGAAGGATCCAGACCCCTGCCGGACCCACCAGTAGATGCGATACAGGACTCTGGTAATGGTAAAGGGCATATTGGTCATCGAGGCCTTTTAAGGCTGCATCAAGCTCCTCATCCATTCGGGGAGATCTTCCAAAACGGTTGGAATAGAATATTCCTATCTGGGAGAGAGTGAATCCGAGAATCAGAGCGATTAATGAATAAGTGATTTGTTCTTTATAGCGGATGCTGACATACATTCCTGCACCCAGTATCAGAATGGAGATGATCCCACTATATTTGCCAATTTGATTATTTCGTTTAATGAGTTTTTCATTGCGGACGATGATCATAATTTACCCTTTTCCTTCCCCGGGTTATGAGAGCTGGTTTTGAATGGCTTCCTTGAGGCTGGACAGCAAATTGGCTTCAATTGCCTGTTGGGCCCGTTTGATGGAGTTCACCAGGGCAAGAGCATCTGAGCGGCCATGTCCGACAAAAACCAGGCCGTCAAGACCTAACAAGGGAGCTGCGCCTATCTGGCGAGGATCCATTACCTTGCGAAGATTCTGAAAGGCGGGCATGGCTAATCCGGCTCCAATTTTAGTTCGCAGGCTGCTGGTTAACTCCTCTTTCATAACTTCGAGCAATAGTTTTGAAACGGCCTCGCTGGTTTTGATCATCACATTACCAGTGAATCCATCATGAACGATCACATCTACCTCTCCACCAAAAAGTTCTTTGGGTTCAGCATTGCCTATAAAATTCAAGCTGCTTTTTTCGAAGAGTGGGAAAGTCTCTTTAACCAAACTGTTTCCTTTTCCTTCCTCCTCACCGTTGGATAGCAGGGCCACTTTTGGGTTTTTGATACCAAGCACTTTTTCGGCGTATATTGAGCCCATGACACCAAATTGGAACAGGTATAGAGGTTTACAATCGGCATTGGCACCGATGTCCACTGCAATGGCAAAGCCGGTTCTCGTGGGGAGAACAGTAGTGAGGGCTGGGCGCTTGACTCCCGGGATGCGGCCCAAACGGAACAAACCATTAGCCATAGCACCGCCAGTATTTCCAGCAGTGACAAATGCGTCGGCTTTCCCTTCTTTTATAAGGTCCATGCCGATGGCCATCGAGTTATCCGATTTACGACGGGCATTGCGGGCTGGTTTGTCTCCCATTTCCAGGATTTCCGGGGCGTGGATCAGTTCTACCCGCGGATCTGGTGGTATCTCTGCAATCAGGGGTCTGAGCCGCTCTTCCTGACCTACCAGAAAGATTTTAATATCCAGTTCTGCTGCAGCTTGATAAGCTGCTTCTACTTCGGGGTGTGGGAAATTATCACTACCCATCGCATCAAGGACGATTGGCATGGCAGTACTCCTTTGCAGCATTTCATTTGTCTTGACAAGGCTCTCTGGAAGATTATAATACCACTGCTGTCCAGAGCAGAGAAGGACATACGCTTTGGATAGATATGCGCTGGTGCTGGAACTGGCAGACAGGTATGGTTGAGGGCCATATGCCCCTAGGGCGTGCGGGTTCGATTCCCGCCCAGCGCACCAAAAAACCGCCAAAGGCGGTTTTTTTTATTCCTTTTCAAAGGTCCAGAAACTAATCTGGCGCACCCGCGCTGTTCAAAAGAATGATGTTCTTCTAGTCTTCCTTTTTAACAGTGCTGAATTTAAAGGGCAGATACAGGGGGCAGAATGAGATCAGGCTGGTTAGAATGAAGACCACAGCTAGGACCAGCAGGATGATTCCCAGGACTCCGGTGACTGTGCCGCTGAAATAGAGATAACCAAAGATGATAGCTGCCAGAATCCGGACCACTTTATCAATACTACCCATATTCTTGTTCAATTTCATAATATTTTTCTCCAATTTAAAGTTGCTTAACATTTTTTAGATGATCCGGGAGTTATAAAACTTACCTGATCATATAGTACTATGCTGGTGCGAAGCAGGAGATCACAGCTTGGCAGATGGATCTTGTTGTTATAATGATTAATATGCAATTATAGGCAGGAGGTGGAAAAATGGCAAACCAAAAGAGAAAGATCAATGTCTATAATTTCAGTGAGGAAGATTTTGCTCGGGGGGGACTTAAATCGGAGAGATCAGCGGCAGATCTTACTGCTGCTCTGGCCGAGGCAAATGGATTTGATCTGAGTTACCTCACTGATAATTCTCGCGGAGAGCTCTCTGCGGGTCAGGTGGGTTTGTTGACCTCATCAATATTGGTTTCTATGTTATTTTTCTTGCTGACCGGCGGGATCGTAGGCTTCCAGTTATATCAACAGGGATTTCATAAAAAGATCATTTCCGGGGAGCTCCCCCTGTCAGCAATTTTTTCGAGTTTGCCCACAGGAACCATTGTGATTGGGGCGATCCTGTTGGTGATCAGTCTGGTGGGTTTATATTTTTTGATCCTGGCAGTTCTCGATCTTATCGGGAGATCAGTTATCAGCCTGGAAGGTACTGGCTGGAAGAAGATCACCACCTCAACAGATAATGACGGTTCTACAACTACACGGACATATTATGTGATTGGAGAACAGCGTTTTAGTGTCAAGAAAAAGGGTTTTGGGGTGCTGGAAAACGGCAGGACCTATAGGGTTTACTTCACTCCTCGCCGGAAGATCCTGGTGAATATTGAAGCGTTGGATTGACGAAAGTCGTTTGAACTTATAACAGGTGTGTTATATGGGAAGGGCGGTCCTGCAGGACCGCCCTTTGTTATTTTTTTCAAATCATCAATGGTCAAAATCCTTAACAGATTACCTCAAACCCATTTCCGGTTCCCAGACCTGGAGGAAGAAGGGACTGTGGCTGGCCAGACTGGAATAAGATTCCGGATCTGCCGTGCAGATCGGACACCAGTGGCCCCCTTTCAGGATCAGGTTCAGACTGGCGGGGAATTCGTGGCCTTGGTGGCAGCGCCAACGGAGAGGAGTCCGCCAATCACCTCGAACCATATGGGTGGAAATACACTCGCCGCCCCTGAATAAAGCAGCTTCCAGGGCATCCTTGATGGTAAATGATCCTCTGTGTTTGGTTTCGTCGTAGCCGTGGTCGAGGTGGATGGCTGTTTCGGCAGGCCTTTTGAGATTGATACTATCCCAGCCGCGAATAGTTTGCCAGAGACGCAGGGACCCGAAATATGCTTTGATGTGGGTGATGTCTCCTTGAGCAAGCCAGTTTAATGTCCCTCGGGGACCCTGGGCCACTTGTTCGAATTTTCTACGAACAATTTTAGGCAGTGCGCTGCCTACTCTGACATACCAGGGGATATGAGGTATTTGTTCTTCCAGATATTGGTCAAAGGTCTGTTCACGGTAAGGCACGATTGATTCTAAATGATCAGAATCGGAAAACCACTGCCCGTGGAAATTCCGGGTGGCAAACCAGTTTGGTTCCAGGACTTCTTGATAATCCTTGACACCAGTGGCACTCAGCATCTTCTCGAATAACTCCAGATTGGTCAGCCGGTTGGGGGACCCCCCTCCGATATTATAAATATTCCCCCAGAATTCTTCTGGGACGGAATCTTCGCAGACGTTGGCTAACAGCCGTCCGGAATCTTTGGGAGTGATCCATTCCAGGACTCCATCCAGCGTGGTATGGAAGGTGATGGGATCCAGCGGTTCTGCTGCGGCCATGCGGGCGATACCAGTCTGTCTCAAGGAAACCCAGTTCTTCAAGCCGGATTCCACAATGATCCGCTCGGCGATCGTTTTACTGAGTGCGTAGGTATCAAAGACGCTGATCTTAATTGGATCACCTACCCGTCCCCAATGGATAGGAGCGGGCCGGTTTCCGGTCTGGGCCACTGTGCCGATATAAACCAGTTTGATCCGATCTGGCTCAGGCTGGGATTGGATTGCATGAACGATATTTTTGGCCGCTCCAACGTTCACTTTCATTGTTCGATCCGGCATGGTATCTGCCAGAGGAGATACCAGGCCGCCTACATGAAGAACAATATCTGCGTCGCTGACACCTTCCAGTACGTCTTCATAACAGGTTAGATCCCCCCAGATCACATTTACGCCGCGTTTGATATAAGGCTCCATGATCCGGCGATCTTTATCCGTTGGCAGAACCAGAGCTCTGATCTCAAATCGATCCTCTCGATCTAAAAATTCATCCATGCCATGCTGTCCCATATTGCCGGAAGCGCCCGTCAGGAAGATTTTCTTTTTACTGGGGTGTGGTGTTTGAAAAGTTTTGTTCACATTGGTCAGGGGGTCAGGATCAGTATGTAGTAAGTTTTAAATACTAAATCGATTTGGTGGGCAGGGCTGGTATAAATCCAGGCCTGCATCTATTATGGAATGAATTTCAAGGAGCAGCAGCGGGGAGGGCACGATGATGACAGATTTGATGACAGCTGTCATTTATAAGTCAGGATTTTATGATTGGCTTAATAGAAAAAACCTCCCAAAATGGGAGGTTTTTATACAAGATGTTTCCGTCCCCCGTCCTCGGTCGCAGGTGAAGCTTGCTCCCTTCTCTGATTACTGTACCGTAAAATTGTCAAAATGCACTTCTGTTAATTCTAACTCGTAGGATGTTGCGGTAAAACCGATATCCCCGGAAGAGAACTTTGTATCGCTGGTCTCAGCAAGCAGCTGGCCATTCACAGATAATGAGATTTTTGTATCATAACAAGTAAGCTGCAGGTGATTGCGGGTATTACCCTGATTAATAATACTGGAAAATGTCCAGTCTACTAAAATATCATAACCTTCTTCCCCGTTTTGTCTCAGGATAGAGTAAAAACCATCCCCGGAAATGAGTGCGTAATATCCGCCGCCGTCGTTTTGCAGTCGGCAAATAATCCCGTAATCGTTATTATTATTCTCTGGAGCGCTGATTTGCTCAGCGTCGACATCAATGACCATATCCTCCAGAGACCTCCCGGAGGCTCCCCACATGGTAATGCTGTCTCCAATGGATGTGATGCGGTATTTACCTTCATAGTAGCCGACATCTCCGCCTTCATAGGATCCGATCTCCCAGCCAGATTTTTCGCTGGAGAAGTCGTCACTTACCCGAACACTGCCCTCTGTGGTATCCCTGCTTTGTGGAAGAAGAGAATCCAATTGAGTGCAGGCCAGTGAAGCCAGCGCCAGGAAGACGACAGCCAGAATTAATTTATACCGAATTTTTGGGATCATAATAACTCCGTTTTTTCTTTTAGTGTAACAGTTTTTTTCATCAGATTGTATAGTTTAGTAGAGCGTCAATTTTATTGCCCAACACTAATTTTAAATTGATTCTGTTTTGTCCAACGTGATTTTATTGTCCAGTATTGAAAGGTAGAACGAGAAGTATCACTTCTGGATAGATATTGCCATCCCCATCTGTGACTTTGAATACAGATTTTTCGATCCATTCTACTATCCTTTTTTAATTGGAATTGTATTCTACTGATATAAAAAGAACCGGTCAAGATGTACTGAATCTGCCGGTTCTCTGTTTTTTGTCTTTGATTGGATTGGTCGACAATCTCTAAATTGGCTCAAATACTGCTGAGAAGTGCCGCATTAATTTGGGCGCTTTGACAATCCGATAGCCGGTAAGTTTATCTTTGTTCTGGTAGATTCTTCGCAAGACCTCGACCACGTAATCAAGGTGGCTTTGCGTATAAGTCCGTCTGGGCAGGGCCAGTCGAACCAGGTCCAGCTCGGGATATACCATTTCTCCGCTGTCTGGATCCTGGTATGCAAAGGCCACTGAGCCCAATTCCACGGTGCGGATCGCCCCTTCTCGGTACATTTCCACAGACATGGCCTGGCCAGGGAATTCGTGCTGGGGAATATGAGGAAGGAGCTCGCCAGCGTTGATATAGACTGCATGGCCCCCGGCAGGTTCAATGACCGGGATGCCAATCTCTTTCAATTCATTGACCAGGTAGGCGGTCTGACCGAGGCGGTAAGCCAGGTATTCTTCCTGCAGACCTTCTCTCAAACCGATGGCTATGGCATCAAGGTCGCGGCCGGCTAAACCACCGTAAGTAATAAAACCTTCGCGCATGATGCACTCGTTTTTGATGTTTTCAAATAATTCTGTGTCATTAGTAGCCAGGAATCCGCCGATATTAACGATGGCATCCTTTTTAGCGCTCATTGTGGCGCCGTCTGCCAGCTTGAATATCTCCCTGGCAATTTCCAGGGTGCTTTTATCCTGGTATCCCGGCTCCCGGAGTTTAATAAAGTAGGCATTTTCCGCATAACGGCAGGCGTCAATAAAAAATGGGATCTTATACTTTTTGTATATCTTTGAAACACCGCGTATATTTTCCAGGGAGACTGGCTGTCCACCGCCGGCGTTATTGGTGATCGTGATCATGCCCAGGGGGATATTTTCCGGACCAATCTCATTAATAAAACTTTCCAGTTTTTCAAGATCCATATTTCCCTTAAAGGGATGGTCGGAAACAGTTTTATAGGCTTCGTCTATAACCAGGTTGGTTGGGCGGCCTCCCCGGGCCCGGATATTGCCTTCCGTGGTATCAAAATGCATATTCGAAGGAACATATTGGCCTTCTTTTAAAATTACCGAACAAAGGATATTCTCAGCTGCCCGACCCTGGTGAGTGGGCACAAAGTGTTTAAATCCAAAGATATCATCCATGGCTTTAGTGAGGCGGTGGTAGGACCGGGCACCAGCATAAGATTCATCCCCGATCATGATCCCGCCCCATTGCTCCTGGCTCATGGCCCCGGTGCCGGAGTCGGTCAGCAGGTCAATGAATACTTCATCGGAATTTAAACCAAAGATGTTGTACCCGGCCCGCTTAAGTGCTTTTTCCCGTTCTGGTTTTTCAATCAAATGGATGGGTTCAACCATTTTGATCCGGAAAGGTTCTGGGGGATGAAATGACATGTAATGCCTCCTGGTACACTGATTCTTTGATAAGAATAGTTTAACACGCCTCGCCCTGTCTCCCAAGTGATTTTAGGCAGATCTCAGCTATAATTGATTCGTAAAAGACCAGCAATATGCCGTGAGAGGGAATTATGCTTGAGATACAGAAGTGGGTCCTGGGGCCTGTCGCAACCAATACCTACCTGGTAGGGGATCCGGATAATAACCAGGCAGTTGTGATCGATCCGGCCTGGGATGGAAGTTTTTTGGCAGCGGAGATCAAAAAAGGGGGCTGGAAGCTTCAGAGCATCTGGTTAACCCACGCACATTTTGATCATTTTGGTGGTCTGGCTGACTTGCTTGAGGGATTGGGGCAAGAACGTCAGGAAGATTTTTTTGTAGGTTTGCACCCTAAAGGCAATACGCTCTGGAAAGTCAAAGGGGGTGCAGTCATGTTTGGGATCCAGATTAAATCTTCACCCAAACCGGATCATTCATTTATGGAAGGGGAACTGCTTTCCGTGGGCAGTTATCAATTTGTGGTCCATCATGCCCCGGGCCATTCAGCGGGCCATGTGATCTTTCACTGCCCGGAGCAAAGGGTTCTCTTCAGTGGTGATGTGATCTTTAAGCAGGGAATTGGCCGCACGGATTTGTTGGGTGGAAATTATGATACCTTGATGGATTCTATTAAGACCTGGGTGTTGCCCCTGCCGGATGAAACCCGGATCTATTCCGGCCATGGACCTGAAACAACGGTGGGTGCGGAGAAAAACAACAATCCATTTGTGAGTTCTGTTCTCTAAAAAAAAGAAACGGTTTCCCTGAAGGAAACCGTTTCCTGTATTCTTTGATCGTCTCTGATCTTTTTATTTCGCGTAATCCACAGTTCTCGTTTCCCTGATCACGGTAACCTTGATCTTGCCGGGATACTGCATTGTCTCCTCGATGGTTTTGGAGATATCCCGCGCCAGGCGGGAGGCTGCCAGATCATCGATCATAGTGGGCCGGACAAAGATTCGGACTTCGCGGCCGGCTTGCAGAGCATAGCTGCTTTTGACGCCCTCGTAAGAGTTTGCTACGTCTTCCAAAGCCCTCACTCGTTTAAGGTACATTTCCAGGCTTTCCCTTCGGGCACCCGGCCGGGCACCTGAAATGGCGTCCGCTGCTTCCACGATAATCGCTTCAACAGATTCCTGTTCAACTTCATGGTGGTGAGAGGCGATGGCGTTGACCACTTTAGGACCAACACCGTGCCGCTCGGCAAATTCAGCGCCAATTTGGGCATGGGTACCTTCTACGTTATGGTCCATGGCTTTTCCAAGGTCGTGCAGCAAAGCGCCAGCTTTGGCGATCTCGACGTTGGCGCCCATTTCAGAAGCCAGCACTGATGCCAGCTGAGCGGATTCCACCGAGTGGGCCAACTGGTTCTGCCCATAGGAGGTCCGGAATTTCAAGCGTCCCAGTGTTTTGAGAATCTCGGTTTGCAAACCCGGTACACCGGCATCGTAAGCGGCTTGCTCGCCGGCTTCCATAATGACCTTGTCAATATTCTCCTGTTCTTTTTCAATGATGGACTCGATGTGAGCCGGATGAATCCTGCCATCCAGGACCAGTTTCGCCATAGCATTCTTGGCAACTTCCCGGCGGACGGAATCAAAACAGGAAATGACGATTGCTTCCGGAGTATCATCCACGATCACATCCACTCCAGCCGCTTTTTCAAAAGCCCGGATATTGCGGCCATTGCGGCCAATAATTCGTCCTTTCATATCATCAGAGGGCAGGGGAATCGTGGAGGATGTTACTTCATCCACGTGGTCTGAGGCTACACGCTGGATGGCATCTGCAATTAACTTCCGCGCCTTGCGCTCTCCCTGTTCCTGGGCTTCTGCTTCGATTTCGCGAACAATGCGCGACATGTCATTGCGGGCTTCTTGTTCTACCCGCTCCAGGAGCAAATCTTTGGCTTCTGCCTGGGTCATCTGGCTGACTTTTTCCAGTTCGGATGCCACACCGGCATACATTTCTTCTACTACATTGGCTCTTTTGTCCAATGCGCTTTGACGCTGGCTGATGGCGTGTTCCCGGTCCTCCAGTTTTTCAGCTCTTTTATCCAACTGGTCACTGCGGCTCTGGAGCCGGTCTTCGTTGCGGGTGATCTCAGTCCGGCGCGTGTGAGCTTCCTTTTCTGCGGTTTGGACGATTTCTATAGCACGGTCTTGTGATTCTTTGATAACTTCAGTTGATTTTCTTTCAGCTTCGTTTAGGATATGGGCGGCTTTGTTTTGTTTAACATCAGCCTCTTTGGCGACCAGGTAATTTTTGATAAAAAATCCCATCACCACTCCCAAAACGAGTGCGGCAATACTGATAATTATTAGATATCCATTCATTTTCTTGCCCCTTTTTTCTGATCCAGACTGCGATCATGGGTAGGTATTGATAATTGTTTATGATTCCTTGATAATCTCATTCCAAAGGTTAACTATGACTTCTTTGCTGATGTGATATGGAAAACCAGCCCTGGTGAGAAACCCCGAGAGCTTTTTTTGAAACGCTTTTTCATCCAATCCAGTTAATTTTGAGATCTTTGTGCGGGCTAATTTGATGGCAAGTTCTTCTTCATTTAGATCTGCGAGGGCATCCTCAATGATCTGAGCAGGAATGCCTTTCAGGAATAACTCTGAGGAAAGGGCGCGTTTGCCACGGGGTTTAAAATGGACCCGGTTTTCCACCCATTGGGTGGCGAATTCCCGGTCATCCACAAGCGAAGATCCCCGCAGCCGGTCAAGAACTCCGTCTATAATTTCTTCAGGGATTTCATATTTATTAAGATTCTGCCGGATTTCCTTTTCAGATCGGATCCGGTAACTGAGGAAGTTTAGCGCACGTTGATAGGCAACCTCAAATTGGTCCTTTTTTTGCAGATCGTTTACTTTCTGCTGACTGAGTTGATTTCCCTCTTCCAGCCAGGGTGCAGCGGCCCGTGAAATTCCAAAGGCAAACTCACCGTCTAAATAAACGTTATACCGCTGGGGGTTTTTCTTTTGCGGTTCCAGCCTGGTTATAGTTAACATAAAACAGCCGTGTTGACGCCATCTTTGGCCACGGCTGCCTGATTTCACGATCTAATCCAAACACTGTATTGTGGTACGCTAGGACATCAATTCAGATGACTGTACCCTTGAATACCTAGCGTTAGATTGTCCACTTGGTAAACCTTCAATATGACAATGTAATTACTAATTCAATACCACTTAGTGATGGTAGATCGTTTTATTAGTACCGCGGCCGCTGGTCTATCTTATGGCGACCCTTTTATTGTAGGGATGAGGTTGTTCACTTCTGATGATCTTTCTCTTTGATCGAATTTTTGATGGAAAGACCTTAGCCCCAACCCGATTATTGTTTTGATCAAAGGATCAAAACCTTCGTAAATTATTATTAAACGTTCAGGATTGCTTCTTTCTGAACTTTTCCTTATTATACACGAAAGTTTCGATCAGGCAAACCCATGAACTGGAGAGTTTTTATTAAGGTTTACTTATTCTTCTCTCAATTTGCTGTGTTAGAAGTGGTAGCATAAAGTATCAGGAGGACTAATGATGAGGATCATCTTTGTTTGTCAGGGTAATATCATTCGCAGCCCACTGGCCGAAAACACTTTTCGGCGCCTGGCTCAAGACCTTGGCGTGCTGGAAAAATACAAATTGGACTCTGCCGGGACCTCGGCCTATCATGTTGGCGAACCTCCGGACCGCCGTATGCGCCAGGTAGCCAAAGAAAAAGGATTTCAGTATACTGGTAAAGCCAGACAGTTCAAAAAGGATGAATTCGACCAACATGACCTGATCATAGCCATGGATAAATCCAATTTGAGCATTTTGAATACCTGGGCTTTATCTGAGGAAGATCAAAAAAAGATCCACCTGATGCGGGAGTTCGATCCGCAAGGCAGCGCCGGGGACGAGGTTCCAGATCCTTATTATGGGGGATTGGACGGGTTTGAAAAGACATTTGAGATCGTTTCACGATCTTGCCAGGGATTATTGGAGACGCTTGAAAGTGAAAAAGATACACCCTGAAGTTAGAGATTGGTTGATTAATAATCAGATGGGAGATATCACTGCGGCTGATCCAGTAAGCGGCGGCTGCATCCATCAAGCCCTTAGAATTCAAACGGAATCCGGTAAAACTTATTTCCTGAAACAAGATCCTGGTACAAATCAAGATATTTTCCACCGGGAATGGGAAGGACTGGAGTCACTGCGAATCCCGGGGGGTCCGGTGATCCCGGAAGTATATCTGGTGGGGGATAGTTATCTGCTGCTGAGTGATTTACAACCTGCTCCTCACTGCAAAGATTTCTGGCAGATCTATGGTCGGCAGCTGGCAGTTGTGCATCAGCAGCATAAACCTAAATTTGGTTTTGATAATGATAACTATATTGGCAGCAATCCTCAGAATAAATACCTGGACGGAGGATGGCTACGATTTTTTCAAGAAATATCGTCTCGAAAACCAGATCAAATGGGCCCGTGACCTCTCCCTGCTGGATGGCAAAGACATCAATAAGCTAGAGAGTCTGCTGTTGAAGTTACCGGAACTGATCCCGGAACAGCCGGCTTCATTGCTGCATGGAGATTTGTGGAGCGGTAACCTGACCACAAACAGTGATGGAAAACCTGCGCTGATCGATCCGGCAGTGTATTTTGGTTGGGCCGAGGCTGATCTGGCAATGACTGATTTGTTCGGCCGCTATCCGGATGAGTTCTATTTGACATACACAGAGATCAATCCCCTGGAAATAGGTTACCGGTCCCGCTTCCCCTTATATAATCTCTACCACTTGATAAATCATTTAAATCTGTTTGGCAGAGGATATCTTTCTCAGATCAGGAATATCCTGGATCGGTATTAATATCCTTCCAGACAGAGTAATGCAGTTAGAAATTTTGTAAACTAATTGACCGGCAGGAATGATACAATTGCCCCTGGAAATATAATTACTGAAGGATTAAATTACCTTATGACGGTGCCTTATTGGGTTCAAGATTCGATTTTTTATCAGATCTTTCCTGATCGTTTTTTTAACAGCGATCCGGAGAATGATCCCCCCAATATCCAGAACTGGGGTGACAAACCTACTATTTGGGATTTTCAAGGGGGAGATCTTCGTGGTGTTATTCAGAAACTGGATTATCTATTGGATCTGGGAATTACTGCAATCTATTTAAATCCCATATTTCAATCCACTTCCAACCACCGCTATAACATCAGTGATTATTTTAAAATCGATTTCAAACTTGGGACGGAAAAGGATTTCCTGGCCCTCCTGGATGTTGCTCATCAAAACGATATCAGGATTGTGATAGATGGAGTATTTAATCACTGCGGCAGGGGGTTTTTCGCCTTCAATGATGTGCTTGAAAATAACAGCCATTCACCCTATATAGACTGGTTCCACCTGAATAATGTACCTCCTGACGCATATTCACCAGGAGACGCCGCGGATTATGAAGCCTGGTGGAAATTTAAAAGTTTACCCAAGTTCAACACAGACAATCCCAAAGTCCGTAAATACATATTAGATGTTGCCAGATACTGGATCCGCCTGGGCGCAGACGGCTGGAGATTGGATGTTCCAAATGAAATTGATGATGACGGGTTCTGGGAAGAATTCAGGGATGTCGTCAAATCCGAGAATTCTGATGCCTATCTGGTAGGGGAAATTTGGGATGGGGATCCAAAATGGGTTGGCCCTAAAAGTTTTGATGGTTTGATGAACTATCCTATCAGGGACGGGTTGATCGGACTCTTGGGGGAGACCATCAACGCGGATGATTTCTCAAAGAAGATCAACCGGCAGCTGAGCCAGTATGCCAGGGAAAACGTTTTCGCAATGTATAACCCCCTCGGATCCCATGATACGGTCCGTATCAAAACCGAGTTAAAGGGAGATCAAAAGAAACTGAAAATGGCCTATACATTCCTGATGGCCTTTCCTGGGGCCCCCGCGATCTACTATGGAGATGAGATTGGACTGGATGGAGGGAAAGACCCAGACTGCAGAAAAGCATTCCCCTGGGATAAAAAATATTGGGACCAGGACCTGAGGAAGTATCTTCAAACGCTGATAAATATGCGTAAAAGAAAAACTGTGCTGCGTAGAGGTTCCTATCAGGAAGTGCTTGTGGACAGCAAAAAAGGATCATATGTCTTTGCCAGAAAATTAGGTAGAGAAAGTTTCCTCACAGTGCTGAACGCCAGCGCTACCCGGCGGAATTACAAGATTCCCGTGGCTGAGTTGAATTGGGAGGATGGCAGGATCATCAATGATCTGCTGTCCAGCCAGGAATTTATAGTCTCCGGTACTGATGTGAATATCACCATTGAACCCTGGAATGTGTTGTGGATTGCCTGATCTAAAAAGAATCGTCTAAAATTAGGAACGAATAGAAAAATAAATGGTAAAATACAACGCTTGGAGGCACCCCCTCTGAGCGTTGTATTATGTAAATGAGAAATTTAGCAGGAGGTTTATTATGACAGACCAGAAATGGGTCTATACATTCCAGGATGTAGAAGCAGCAGAGAAACATGTCGGCGGAGTGTGGGATAAAGTCCGCGGATTATTGGGTGGTAAGGGAGCCAACCTGGCAGAGATGACCAGGATTGGAATTCCTGTTCCCCCGGGATTTACAGTCACAACTGAGGCCTGTAATGCCTATATTGACGGGGGAGAAAAGTTCCCTGAAGGTATGTGGGACCAGGAACTGGCAGCAATGAAAGAAACTGAAGAACTGGCCGGGAAGAAATTTGGTGATCCAAAAAACCCTCTCCTGGTTTCCTGTAGATCGGGTGCGGTGAAATCCATGCCCGGCATGATGGATACCGTTCTTAATATTGGTCTTAATGATGAGACCGCCAAGGGAATGGTTGCCCTGACCGGCGACGAAAGATTTGTCTACGATGCCTATCGGCGCCTGGTGCAGATGTTTGGCTCTGTGGTACTGGGCATTGATGATGAAGCATTTGAAGACGTGCTCGAAGCCTACAAAGAGAAAAAAGGCGTCAGCCTGGATACCGAGTTAGAAGCAGAGGATTGGAAAGTGCTGACTGCTGAGTTCCAGAAGATCGTCAAGAAAGAAAAAGGATTTGATTTTCCCCAGGATCCTGCCGAGCAGCTGCGCATGGCCACCGAGGCGGTATTTGCTTCCTGGAATGGCAAACGTGCTGTGGATTACCGGAATGCAGCAAAAATTCCCCATGACCTGGGTACTGCTGTCAACGTGATGACCATGGTTTTTGGTAACATGGAAGAAGCTTCCGGGACCGGCGTTGCCTTTACCCGCAACCCCTCCACCGGTGAGAATAAACTTTGGGGCGAGTATCTGCTCAATGCTCAGGGTGAAGATGTGGTTGCTGGTATCCGCAATGCGGAAGATATTGATGGATTGAACGATACCATTCCCGCAGCGTATAAAGAATTCCAGGATATCACCATAAAACTGGAAAATCACTACCGGGAAATGCAGGATGTCGAGTTCACCATTGAACGAGGCAAGTTATGGATGCTTCAAACCAGAGATGGAAAACGAACCGCCAAAGCGGCAGTTAAGATCGCAGTGGATATGGTAGCAGAGGGTTTGATCAGTAAAGAAGAAGCAGTAATGAAAGTGGAAACTTCACAGGTTGACACTCTTTTACATCCCCAATTCGATCCGGCGGAAAAAACCAAAGCAGAGAAAGAAGGCAAAATGGTTGCCACCGGTGTGAACGCTTCCCCCGGCGCCGCCGTTGGCCGGATCTATTTTGATGCTGATACCACAGAAAAGAAATCCAAGGAAGAAGGCCAGGACGTGATTATGGTCCGCCCCTTCACCAAACCTGATGATGTTCACGGGATGCTGGCTTCAAAAGGCATTCTTACCAGCGAGGGTGGAGCTACATCCCACGCCGCAGTGGTTGCCCGCCAGTTTGGTATTCCTTGTGTGGTGGGTGCCTCCGATATTAAAATTAACATGCAGGAACGCACACTGGAAGCAAAAGGCGTGCTCATCAAAGAAGGCGATTACCTTTCCGTTGATGGCACCACTGGTGAAGTATTCCTGGGTGAATTACCTTCGATCGCTGCTACACTGGAAGAGCAAACAGAGTTGATGGAACTGCTGACCTGGGCAGATGAGATTTCCGCTTCTAAAGATATCCGCACGGCACCAGAAGGCTGGCCAACCCGCGGGTTGATGGTCTGGGCTAACGCCGATTATCCTGAAGATGCCCGCCGGGCCCGCTCCTATGGAGCCCAGGGTATTGGCCTGTGCCGAACCGAGCACATGTTCTTCGAGCCGGAGCGGCTTCCCATCGTGCAGAAAATGATCCTGTCCGATAATGTGAAAGACCGAGTCGAAGCACTTGATAAATTACTGCCTTACCAGCGGAGCGATTTTGACGGCCTGTTTGAGGCCATGACTGGCCTGCCGGTAATTATCCGTCTGATCGACCCCCCGCTGCATGAGTTCATGCCGGATGAACACGCCCTCCTGGAAGAAGTGATCGCAAATCGTATCCAGGACAAAGTGGACCAGTCCAAGGAAGATCTACTGGTCAGCATCCAGGGGCTGCACGAAAGCAACCCCATGATGGGTTTGCGCGGTGTACGCCTGAGTGTTGTTATGCCTGAAATCGTCAGCATGCAGGTGCGGGCGATCTTTGAAGCGGCCGCGGACGTAAAACTCCGTGGTTTTGAACCGCACCCCGAAGTGATGATTCCCCTGACTGGTCATATCAACGAGCTGCATTTCATCCAGCCCAAACTGGAAGAGATCGCCAAAACAGTGATGGAAGAAAAAGGCGTCGAATTTACTTATAAATTCGGCACCATGATCGAAATCCCCCGCGCTGGCCTGACAGCAGACGAGATCGCCGAAACGGCGGAGTTCTTCTCCTTTGGCACCAATGACCTGACTCAATTCACCTTTGGCTACAGCCGGGATGATGCTGAGCGCAATTTCCTCGTGAAATATGTTGAGGATGGCATCCTGCCCAAGAATCCATTCCAGACAATTGATGAAAATGGTGTAGGCCAGTTAATGGACCTTACAGTCAAAAAGGGTCGTGGAACAAGGATTGATCTTGAAGTCGGTATTTGTGGTGAACATGGTGGTGATCCGGAATCGATCGATTTGTGCTACCGGATCGGTTTGAACTATGTCAGTTGTTCTCCCTTCCGCGTGCCGATTGCCCGCCTGGCAGCTGCCCAATCCGCGCTCAATCACCGGAAATAAGAGTCTGATATCAACTCCCGGAGCTTTCAAAGCTCCGGGAGTAGTTTTATTAGTTATTGGGATTGCGTCCTTCCGAAGGACGCAATCCCTTTGTCTTAAACCATGTTATGATTCAAGAAAATGGTCATTATTAAGGTTCAACATCAAAGGAGATAGAAATGGATTTCGGATTAGCATTTTCATATGTGTTTGAAGATGAGGATTGGCTGAAGAAACTGGCTGTGGCCAGTGTGTTGTGCTTAACCGTGATTGGGATCATTCCCGTGCTCGGATGGGGACTTGAAGTTATCCGACGGGTGATAAAAAATGAACCAGAACCACTACCAGATTGGAGTGAATTTGGACAGTACCTGGTGAAAGGTTTGCTGGTTGCAGTAGTGCTCTTTGTCTATTCTCTGCCGATCATCGTGGTTGGCAGCTGTAATGCTGGTGCTGGTTCTTTACTCAATAATACCAGTGATGATTTTGCAGCCCCTGCAATCTGGATCTTAACAATGTGTTTGAGCTGTCTTTATGTCATTTACGGGGTGGGTGTCTCCCTGTTTATTCCTGCAGCGCTAGGAAATTACGCCAACAGCGGCGAGTTTGGATCTGTTTTTAAACTGGGAGAGATTTTCAGGATCTTGCGTGCGAATCTTGGAAATTACGGACTGGTGTTTTTAGGCATGCTTCTATCTTATATCGTTGTGCCATTGGGTGCAATCGCCTGTGGTATTGGTATCTTCGTTACTACAGCCTATGCGATTCTATTTAACTCACACTTGATGGGGCAGGCATATAAAGTCGCTGCTCCGTCGGCGCTAGCGGCTGACGCCCCGATTCCTGAAGCGAGTTAGATAATTCCGAAATTAGGGACCAGGCAGCCAAAAGAGGTGGTAGATCATGATCAAACCAGGTAAAGTTCAATCACTCTCGATTTTGATAATAATCAGCGGAGTATTAAATATTCTTGGAGGTGGATTCTTAGCCTTATTGATCATCATCGGAACACTTGGCATCGGCTTGTTATGCGCGCCTGTTCTGATTCTGCCAATGCTGCTTGGTGTAGCTGAGATCATCCACGGCATTAATATGCTGGCGGACCCGCCCAGGATCAAAGAACCTTCTCAGGTAATTGCTATTCTTGAGATTTGCAGTATTTTATTTGGGAATGTTTTTGCTGTGATAGTTGGAGTGATCAACCTGGTGTTCAGCAATGACCAAGAAGTAAAAATGTATTTTGATAGCCTGAATTAAGACTGATTTGTGTTAAATGAATAGGATGCGGGTTCCATTAAGGAGCACGCATCCTTTTTGTTTCTCAGTTTCCCGGAGTCTTTAAGACTCCGGGAGCTTATCGTTTATTAATTATTCTTTAAGGCAAAATCATATCCTTGATCCATGGCCTCAAAATTGACGGGAAGGGTTTTCGTGTGCCTTTCCGGAATATGCTGCTCAAGGGCTGTTTTGACTGCTTCCAGGGGCAAGATTGGTTTCATCGCTAACATGGCTCCCAGCATGATCATGTTTGCTAGTCGGACCATGCCAAGAGCCTCTGCGATCTCATTGGCGGGAATTAAAAGCGCCTGGATGCTTTTGCGCTCTATCTCGCGGTTGAAGAGGGATGAATTGGCCACCAGGACACCGTCATCCGGGACTAAATACTCATATTTGTCCACTGATGGTAAATTGAGGGCCAGGACCACATCCGGGTTTCTCACCAGGGGAGATCCAATGGCTTTCTCACTGACGATCACCGTGCAGTGGGCGGTTCCGCCTCGCATCTCTGGACCGTAGGATGGAATCCAGGTTACTTCCAAGCCGTTATCCATTGCTGCATAGGCTAATACCTGACCGGCAAATAATGTGCCCTGGCCGCCAAAGCCAGAAATGATAATACTGGTTTCTTCCATACCTACTATCTCCTTATACCTTCAGTGATTCCAGGGCAGGGGAGACTTTAAAATCTCCCAGTGGGAATACCGGGACCATTTCTTCTTCAACAAATTCAAGCGCTTCCTGGGGGTTGAGCTTCCAGTTGGTGGGGCAGGATGAAAGCAGCTCAACCATGGAAAAGCCCAATCCTCTTTCCTGGGCTTCAAATGCCAGGCGGATGGCCTTTTTTGACTTCCTGATATTGGCTGCATTATGCAAACTGCGGCGCACTATATATCCGGCTCCATCAAGGTTGGAGAGGATCTCCGCCATACGGATAGGATAACCAGCCAGTTCAACATCCCGGCCCAAGGGTGAGGAAGTAGTTTTCATTCCTTCCAATGTGGTGGGGGCCATTTGTCCGCCCGTCATGCCGTAAATGGCATTGTTTATGAAGATCACTGTGATATTCTCCCCCCGGGCGGCGGCATGCATGATCTCCGCCATTCCAATGGAAGCCAGGTCTCCGTCTCCCTGATAGGTAAAAACGGTATTATTTGGAAGCACCCGCTTGATGCCTGTTGCCATAGCCGGGGCCCGGCCGTGAGCAGCCTCCACGAAGTCCATTTTGAAATACCGATAGGCAAATACAGAACACCCCACGGGGGCCACCCCAATGGTTTTTTCCCGCAGCCCCATCTCATCCAGGACTTCAGCAATCAGTCGGTGAGCGACACCGTGGGTGCAGCCTGGACAGTAATGGGTGTGAACATCCGTAAATGATTCGGGACGCTGATAGATAACCTCTGAAGTTGCAACCATTATTTTTCTCCTGTGAGCATTTTATCCATGCGAATGATCCATTCATCACGGGGATCGTCGGCGTTGGGGGCTTTATTGGCAGCCACGCGCCGGATCTCATCCAGGATCTCATCGGGCAAAGGTGTCACTCCGCCCATTCTGCCATAAAACTCGATTGGCACTCTGCCCTGGACGATTTTCATGATGTCGTCTAGCATCATTCCTGAATTCATTTCAACCACTAAAATTCGTTTTACCTGTTTTGAAAGTTCGATCAAACGTTCCTGGGGGAATGGCGCCAGGGTTATCGGTCTTAATAATCCTGCTTTGATGCCTTCTTCCCGGGCCTGGCGAACGGCTGAAGATGCCACACGGCCAGCTGTTCCGAAACCGATGACCAGAAATTCTGCATCCTCGATTTCGTATTCATCATAGATCACTTCATTCTTCTCAACCTCTTTCCAGCGTTTTAATAACCGCAGGTTAGTCACCTCTTCATCTTCCGGATCAATGTAGATGGATGTGAGGATATTGGGCTCGCGTCCTTTTGCGCCGCTGACTGCCCAGTCCGGTACTTTTTCGGGGATCTCTTTCATCGGGGGCAGTTCTGCCGGTTCCATCATCTGGCCCATATTGCCATCAACAATCACATGTACAATGCCGCGGTATTTTTCTGCCAGATCAAAGGCCAGGCTGATATAATCCACCGCTTCCTGTACGCTGGCCGGGGCAAGCACGATCGGGAAATAATCCCCGTGTCCGCCGCCCTTGACCATCTGGTAATAATCCCCCTGGGAAGGGGCGATATTGCCCAATCCGGGTCCACCGCGCATGACATTTACCACTACAGCTGGCACTTCAGTTCCGGCGATGTAGGAGATACCCTCCATCATCAAACTGACGCCAGGGCTGGATGAGGCGGTCATCACCCTTTTACCAGTACAGGCGGCTCCATAGACCATATTAATTGCAGAAACTTCACTTTCTGCTTGTACAAATGCTCTGCCGAGTTCTGGCAAACGCCTGGACATATATTCCAGGAACTCAGTCGAAGGAGTGATCGGGTACCCATAAAAGGCCTCCACACCGGCTCGAATGGCAGCTTCCGCAAAAGCATGATTTCCTTTTAATAATTCTTTTGCCACTGTATTACCTCCTGGGTGCCTTTACTGGTTTTTCCCTATAAACAGTAATCGCGGCATCTGGACAGACTACTGCGCAGATTCCGCAACCAGTACAGGTTTCTTCGATCATTTTTGCTGGATGATATCCTTTGGGTGTAAGCCGACCATTATCAAGTTCCAGGACATTCTGGGGACAGGCTTCGATACAAAGACCACAGCCTTTGCAATAATTATCATCCACTACTATCCATCCGGTAACTGCCATTAAAATATCTCCTTTCTGGAGCGTTAATTGTGGGGAAAAAATCCTAATCTAGAACAAGTTATATCACACTCTGTCCCTGACTTATTCTAATCAGAGGTATTATAAGAAAAGACTAATATTCGGCATAGTGACACATTTCAGTAGATAATATAATGATTATCAGGTCAATCCCAGACAAAACCCGATCGGCCCCAGGAGGCTTTCACCCTTATTGACACTTTCTCACCGTCTGGTATAATGGCACGGCACTGAAGGAATAGGTCCTTCTGCAGCCTTTTGGCATGGATTAAGCCCCCAACTTCCCCGTTCGCCTGTGGCTTAAGCATAATACACAGTGAGACCGGTGAAGTGAAGATTGGAGGAGAAGTTATGGAATATGCAATAGTTGTAAGTGGCGGGAAACAGTATAAGGTTGTCCCTGGAGATATCCTACAGGTCGATAAACTTCCCGTCGAAATTGGTAAGAAATTTGTTCTGGATGAGGTGTTATTTATTTCTGACGGAAAAAAGAAAGTCACCATTGGCACTCCGCAGATCAAGGGAGCCAAGGTGGAAACTACTGTCACTGATCAGATCAAAGGTCCCAAGCTCTTGGTGTTTAAATACAAACCCAGGGTTCACTACCGAAAGCGACAGGGTCATCGTCAGCTATATACACTGCTGAAGGTAAACAAGATCGTGACCAAATCAGGAGAGAAAGATGGCTCATAAAACAGGTGGCGGTTCAACCCGCAATGGACGAGACAGTAATGCCAAGAGATTGGGCGTTAAAAAATATGGCGGCGAAGTTGTGCGTTCTGGAAATATTCTGGTTCGTCAGCGCGGCACCAGGATCCATCCCGGAGAAAATGTAGGTCGCGGTGGCGATGACACATTATTTGCTACTGCTGACGGAATCGTAACCTACCAGGACTTCCGTGGCGGCAAAAAACGCGTGCACGTGTATCCCGCACAATAAAGGATTTTTGAAATGAAAGAAGAAATTCACCCAACATATTACCCCGAAGCTACCATGGTTTGCGCTTGCGGAAACACCTGGAAGACGGGATCAACCCAGGAATCCGTCCGGACCGATGTCTGCTCTGCCTGCCATCCTTTTTTTACTGGCGAACAGCGTATTGTGGACTCTGAAGGTCAGGTTGACCGATTCTACAAGAAACTTAAAGTCCATGAGGAAATTGAGAAGGCAAAATCAGAACGGGAAACCAAAAAAGCAGTCGCAGATGTCTCTGTTGAGGAGCTTGAATTAGGTTCCCGCGTGACAAATGCCCTCGTAGATGCCAAAATTGTTACTATCCAGGACCTGCTGAACCAGCTGGAAGGCGGCGACCAGGCTCTGCTGGATATCAAAGGTTTTGGACGTAAATCCTTGATCGATCTTAAAAAAGCCTTACGAGCTCAAGGATTCGTAATCCCTGAAGCAGCTGAGGAAATCTCAGTTTAAGGTCAGGACAGAGTTCTTTTGATAAAATACAGGCAGAGAATTTCTCTGCCTGTTTTTTTTGTTAATCCAAGATCAGATAAGTGAGGAAAAGAATGAAACATCATCAGGGAAGGTTGGAAGTTATCACGGGTCCAATGTTCTGTGGGAAAACAGATGAGCTGCTGCGTAGGCTGCGCAGGGCAATTATCGCCAAGCAAAAGATCCAGGTGTTTAAACCTGGTTTTGATATTCGCTACAGCAGTGAAAAAGTTACCTCTCATGCCGGAAATGAATATGACGCTTTTCCGCTGGAAAGTATCTCGGATATACCAACCTTATTAAAAGATGATGTCACGTTGGTCGCCATCGATGAGGCCCAGTTCTTTGGAGTGGAAATCATAAATGTGGTCCAGCAGCTGGTTGATAAGGGAATCCGCGTCATCGTGGCTGGTCTTGATATGGATTTTCGGGGTGAGCCTTTTGGACAGATGCCGGTCCTGCTGGCTCAGGCGGAGATCGTTGATAAATTGCATGCTATCTGCATGGAGTGTGGAGAGGAAGCCACCCGTACTCAGCGCCTTGTGGATGGCAACCCGGCTTATTATGACGATCCGATCATCATTGTAGGCGCATCTGAAATGTATGAAGCCCGCTGTAGGATCCATCATCAAGTGCCGAGCGGGAAAAAGGAATAAACATGCAATCGTACAAGGATTTCTTAAGTGAGGTTTTGATCCCGGAACAGGAACTTCAGGACAGGATCAAGAATTTAGGGGAACAGATCAGTCTGGACTACGCCGGACAGGACCTGCATCTAGTGTGCATCTTACGAGGTGGTGTGTTGTTTCTGACGGACCTGATGAGGGCGATCGCGGTACCCCACTCGATCGACTTTATGGCAATTTCTTCCTATGGTATAGGAGTTCGAGAAACATCCGGCCATGTGCGGTTGACGATGGATCTTAGAGACGATATTCAGGGACGTAATGTGATCCTGGTAGAGGATATAGTGGACAGCGGTCATACCCTGGCATCTGTGATGGGTTTGCTGGCAACCAGAAAACCTGCCTCATTAAAGGTTTGCACACTGCTTGATAAAGCTGAACGGCGGGAAACCGAGGTTCAGCTGGATTATGTTGGGTTTGTGATACCTAATAAATACGTCTTTGGCTACGGATTGGATCTGGACGAATATTATCGAGAGTTGCCCTTTATCGGGGTAGTGAACGAAGATAAATATACACCCCCGGATCATTAGATTTCCAGAATACTTTGGCCAGGGGGTTAACATACCAGGCGGGAATTTCTGCAGGAACCATTTGATTTTGCCAGAGGACCACCGGGAATCAGCTACCACAATTTAGCCGCTGCCCGGATTTGAACATGATGAAAAAGAATACTCTTCCAGTGTTATATGATCAAATATCTGCTCTGCTCAAACCATACCAGGCCTACCTGGTGGGGGGAGCCGTGCGTGATTTGTACCTGGAAAAACCTGTCCATGACCTGGATTTTGCCCTTCCGGCGGATACTATCCCTGCAGCAAAATTAGTTGCTGATCAGCTTGGCGGCGCATTTTTTATTCTTGACCAAAAACGAGAAACTGCACGTGTGATCTTAAAAGATCATAACGGTCAGCGGATAATGGTGGATTTTACAAGTTTCCAGGGAGAGAGCATTGAAGATGATCTATTAGCCCGGGATTTCACCATTACATCTATGGCGAGAAAGGTTAGTGGTGATGAACAGATCATCGATCCTTTTAATGGCGCCCAGGACCTGAAGGATAAATTGTTACGGTCAACAACAGAGGTCGCTCTGGGGGATGACCCGCTCCGCTGTTTGAGGGCTGTGCGCCTGGCAGCCCAGTTTGGTCTGAGAATATTACCCGCTACCAAGGATCAGATCCGCCAACATAACAGGAAATTGAAAGAAATTTCCCCGGAAAGGATCCGGGATGAACTGTTCCGCATCCTGGATGGTCCCAAACAGACTGCTGCTTTAAAATCTCTGGAAATCCTGGGTTTATCTCCCTATGTTTTTTTTGGTGAGATCACAGAGGAACAGATCAAAAGTACCAGATTCCTTGAGGATCTGTGGTTTTTATTCCGGAAAGAACACGATCAAGACAGCTCAGCGAACTGGTTCCTTGCTTTGTTGATCCATCGACTGGGCCGCTATCGAGCTGATCTTCAGACTTATCTTAATCGCAGACCCGTTCCGGACCGGACTATTTACCAGCTTTCGTTTATTGCTGCTCTTTTAAATCATTTAAAGGGAGAGCATGGAATCGGAGATTTGCGGAAGGACCTTCCGCTCAGCAACCAGGAATGGGAGATACTGGTTCAGAGTACGCAGGCCGCCGATACGGTATTCCAGATCTCTCAAGCAGGAGAAAAGCCCCAACCAGTTGATATTTATCGTTATTATCGCCAGCATGGATCGGCAGGCATATTGGGCGTGTTTTTAGCGCTATCATCTTCATCCGCAAATTATAAAAATACAGCTAATCAGGAGAATTGGATCGCGATCCTGGAGATATGCAGACTTTTCCTGGAAGCTTGGTGGGAGAAAAAAGATCAATGGGTCCAGCCCCCGATCGTACTTAACGGGGATGATATTCAGACTGAGTTCGCCTTGCCACCAGGCCCCCGGATCGGTGTGCTTCTAGAATCCCTGCGGGAAGCACAAGTTGAGAGGGGTATCTCTTCTCGTGAAGGTGCGATCCAATATCTAAAAGACCTGTTGGATCAAGAAAATAAGATGCCCACATGAACGCGTCAGCGGAGAAAAGTTTTTTTGAGGATCTCTATCGTAATTTTTCCCAACCCTTATCTCAGATCGATTGTGGAGAAAAATGCGGACCATTTAATGAGTATGGCGTCCCGGTTTGTTGTGATATCAATTTGATCATCCCCTCAGCTTATGAGGCAGAATGGGATTATTTGCAGGAAAAGACCGACCTCTGGTCACCCTGGAGCAGTTCAGGTCTCATAGATAGTGACCTGGAAGATGAAAAACAGGACGGGCAAGTATTGTTAAAATGCCTGGGCTACCAATACTGCCAGCGGAACTACCGGTCGCTGACCTGCAGAGCTTTCCCTTTTTTCCCTTATTTGGACAGCCGAGGAAACTTCATTGGCCTGGTTTATTTCCATGACTATCGGGAGAGGTGTTGGATCATCAGTAATCTTTCTGTGGTCAGCGCTGAATATAAAGCTGAGTTTAAGAAGGCCTTTGTAGCTCTTTTTCAAGAATATCCGGAATCAAAGGTGAGTTATATCCAGTATTCAGCCTATATCCGGAATGAAATGGCTATCTCTGGTGATAAAATAATTCTCTTGGATTTTGTAGAGAACATATATATTGTGGATCCAGAATCCGAGATATCCCGCCAGGTGGATTTCGATGACCTGGAATCATATGGCCCATTCAGCATCACTAAAGACCTGATATTCCCGGACGAAAATCCGGAATGAGTATGGATAAAAACGACCAACTAACAAGTGAATTTTTACTGCCTGAGGAGTACCAGGTTCCCGACCGGATTGCGGCTCGCAGGAACAATCCTTTCGGTTGGTTAGTTGCCCATTTTTCCCAATATTGGTACCTGGGATTAACCACCCTGGTGGGTGCCGTAGGTAATGCATCCCTGGCAGCAGTGGTCCCGATCACGATAGGCAAGGCACTTAATGCCCTATTGGAAAAACCTCCCCGAACGGATGGGCTGCTGGGATTTGCCATCTTTATTGTAGTGACCCAAGTCATCCGAGGTGCCCTTCAATTAGGGAGGAATTTCAGCGCTGAAATGTTGGGGCAGCTGATGGAAAGGGATATCCGGCATGAGTTATATACCACCCTGTTGGGTAAAAGTATGACTTACCACAGTTTACTGCCGGTCGGGGATGTAATGGCCAGGGCAACCAATGACGTCCGAGAAATTAACTTTATGTTCAGCCCCGGATTCAACCTGGTGGTGGGATCAGCGAACTTCATCATTATGCCAATCATCTTTGCATACCAATATCATCCTTCCCTGATCATACCGCCTCTGATATACCTGGTTCTGTACGTCCTGGCCCTGTGGCAGTATCTAACAGAATTGCAGCCGATCACTGACGCGGTTAGGAGTGCTTTTGGAACCCTGAACTCCCGCCTGGCAGAAGCGGTGGACGGGATAGAAACGGTTAAGGGAATGGCAGAAGAGGCCAGCGAAGTAGATCTATTTGCCAGCAACGCACGCCGCTTCATGAAAAAAGAGATCCACCAGGGAGATGTTGAAGCCCGATTTTTACCCCTTCTTTTGATGGGTTTGGTCCAGGCCGGGGGACTTTTCCAGGCGGTTATCCTCTTCCAGCGCGGATTACTGGAAGTTGGAGATATTGCCGCTTATTATGGGCTGCTGGGATTACTGGGATTTCCAACATTCGTTTCCCTCTTTGCTTATTCCCAGGTCTCCCTGGGTATCTCCGGAGCCCGGCGCGTTTTGGAGTTGATCAATCGGGAAACAGAGTTAGACCAGAACCTGGAAGGATATGAAGGGCAAATCGTTGGGAAGATCGATTTTAATGATGTTTCCTATGCTTATCCAGATATTGATTTAACCCTTAAGGAACTTAATTTTTCAGTGCAGCCCGGCCAAACAGTCGCCGTGGTTGGTCAAACAGGCTCTGGGAAAACAACTTTGGCGAAAATGATCAATCGCACCTACGAGACTACGTCTGGAAGCATCCAGATTGATGGTATAGATGTCAAAGATTGGAACCTGGAGGCGCTGCGCAAACAGATCTCGATTATTGAGCAGGATATTTTTCTTTTTTCGAATTCAATTGCAGAGAATATCGCCTTTGGGAAACCAGACGCTACCAGGGACGAGATCAAAGAAGCAGCCAAATCAGCCCAGGCCCATGATTTTATCCTCTCATTTAAGGACGGGTATGAAACTAAACTGGGCGAGAGGGGAGTGAACCTTTCGGGCGGTCAGCGCCAGCGTCTGGCTCTGGCGAGGGCTTTCCTCACTGATCCCCGCATCCTGATTCTTGATGATTCCACAAGTTCGATTGACAGCGCAACCGAGGATGAGATCCAGAAGGCTATATTCGAAGCAGCGAAGGGTAGAACGACTATCATAATTACTCATCGTTTGTCTCAGATCCGCTGGGCGGATACCATTCTGGTCATCCGAAAGGGAGAAGTGATCGCCCGGGGTTCACATGATGAGCTGATGACCAGCTCTGAGGCTTACAGCCAGCTTTTCAGGGAATGATTAATAGTACAAAGGCATGATGTATGGGATTCTTTTCCAATCTGGACGTCGAAGCGTATGACAGGGAATACAGTGATAAGGACCTGCTGAAGCGGATCTTGTCCTATTTAAGACCCCACACTGGAAGGTTGATCGGGATCTCTCTGTTACTGATCTTGATCGGAGCAGCCAGTGCGTCGTTGCCACTGGTAATCTCCAATAGCATTGACCGGTTGAATCTAGACAAGGCTGATAGCCAGGTCAGGCTTTTGATCGGATTGGTATTATTGGCAGCTGTCATAAACTGGGGCGGGAATTGGATCCGACGCCGGATGACAGTCCGGGTAGTTTCCGGTGTAGTCATGGCCCTGAGGACTGATGCTTTTACTTCTGCAGCTAACCATGACCTGTCTTTTTATGACAAATTTTCCTCTGGAAGAGTAGTATCCCGGATCACTTCTGATACCAGGGAGTTCGGCAACTTAATCATCCTGATCACTGATCTGGGCGCGCAAATGGTCCAGGCGTTGATCCTGGGGGCAGTTCTGGCCCGCCTGGAAATTAGATTATTCTTATATATCCTGGGTTTTTTGCCCTTGATCTTCTTATTAGCGCGTGCTTTCAGGAAAGTTGCCCGCAAGGTAACCCGGGAAGGGATGAAGGCTTTAGCCAAAGTCAATGCCACAATTAAAGAAACCATTAGCGGGATCGCAGTGGCTAAAAACTTTCGTCAGGAACCGGAGATCTTTTCAAATTTTGATGAGGCTAATCTGGAATCCTACCGGATCAATGTCCGGCGGGGTTTTGTGCTCTCCATAGTGTTCCCGGTATTAAATGCAATGAGTGGTGTTGGTTCAGCCATACTGGTTTATGCAGGGGGCATGAGCGCAGCCCAGGGGATTGTGACTGTCGGGTCCTGGTATCTCTTTTTAGTGGGGTTGGAAAGATTCTTCTTCCCGGTATTGAACCTGGCTTCCTTCTCAGCTCAAGTCCAGGTCGGCCTGGCCGCGTCTGAACGAGTATTTGCCCTGATCGACGCTGAACCTGCTGTGATCCAGAATGATCACCAAACTCCGGGCAGGTTATCCGGCAGAATAAATATTGAGAATCTTAAACTTTAAATATACTGAGGATGAGTGGGTCTTCAGGGACTTCAATCTCACAGTAAATGCTGGTGAAAGTGTGGCCCTGGTTGGACATACTGGCTCTGGAAAATCTTCTATCGCTAAACTTATCGCTCGTTTTTATGAATTCCAGTCCGGAACGATCAAGATCGATGATTATGATATCCGGGACCTGGATCTGACAGAATACCGCAAACAGCTGGGTATGATCTCTCAGGTTCCATTTTTGTTCTCCGGCACCATGGCGGAAAACATCCAATATGCTTGTTCAGATTCAAGCTTTGAAGAAATGACTCACCTGGCCCGGGAAATTGGAAAGGGAGAGTGGCTGGATACCCTTCCGGAAGGGTTTGATACCGAGGTTGGAGAAAGGGGAAACCATCTTTCAATGGGCCAACGCCAACTAGTGGCCTTATTGCGGGTATTGATCCAAAATCCGGCTATTTTTATCCTGGATGAGGCAACTGCCAGCATCGATCCGTTTACCGAGAGACAGATCCAGCAGGCCCTGGACTTGATCCTCAAAGACAGCACCAGTATCCTGATCGCTCACCGGCTTTCGACCGTAAAATCTGCAGACAGGATCATTGTGCTGAAAGAGGGAATGATCATCGAAGAGGGCACACACGATGCACTGCTAAAGGCGGGGGGTTATTATTCTGTGCTCTATAATACTTACTTCAGGCATCAAAGCCTGGCCTATGTGGAAGAGAGCGGCAAATTGATTGAGTAGTTAACAAAAAATAAACCCGGAGTTATTAATAACTCCGGGTTTATTTTTCATGTATTCTTAGATCATAAACTTTCCATCTTTATACAGCAGGTCTCCATCTACACGGATCTCGCTGTCCTCGCGGACATCGCAGATCATATCCCAGTGGATGGCGGACTTATTTACACTTCCTGTTTCAGGGTAACCTGCGCCGAGCGCCATATGGAATGAACCGCCGATCTTCTCATCATAAAGGATGCTTTTGGTGAATTTTTGGATCCCGTAATTGGTACCAATTGCAAATTCGCCCAGGAACCGCGCGCCATCATCGCTGTCCAGCATAGCCAGCAGGAATTCCTCGTTCTTTTCCGCAGAGGCTTTGACTACCTTGCCGTCTTTGAATTCGAGACGGATGCCTTCCACTTCCTTGCCCTGATTGATAGCTGGATAAGTGTAATGGACCCAACCGTTAGCGGAATCTTCCACCGGTCCGGTGAAAACTTCGCCACTGGGCATGTTGTGCGTGCCATCAGAGTTAATGAATGTGCGGCCTTCTATTGAAAGTGTGAGGTCAGCATTGGGGCTCTTGACGGTGACAATCTTTCTTCCATGCAGCCAGTCGACCACTTTTTGCTGTTCATCGTGAATACGCTGCCATTCAGCAACAGGATCGTCCTTGTCGCAGTATGTGGCACCATAAACAAAATCCTCATATTCTCCCAGGCTCATATCTGCGTCCTGGGCATATGCCGGGCAAGGGAAATTGGTCAAGGTCCATTTTAACGAACCTTCTGCTGACCGCTTCATGTAGGTTTGCATAAGACCCTGGCGGGCCTGGCCAGAGAGCTGTTGTTTTTTAGGATCCACACCAGACATATTCCGTGTGTTTGAAAATGCCTGCAGGGCAATCAAAACATCCGCTTCTTCATAAAGCAGCTTCATTGTAGGCGCAATCCATTTTATCTGTTCATCATTGGCATATTTCAGACTGTATTCCAGAATTGTATCTGAGTGCATGAGAATCTGAGGCCTGCCGCCAGCCGCAAGAACAGCTCTGAGGACTTCAGCGATTAATGGTTCCGCTACCATATGGCCGTTGATCAAGACCCACTCATCGGGCTGTACTTTTACTGAGTAGTTTACGAGCAGATCGGCCAACTTTTTTATTCGGGGATCGGTCATGTTCTAATCCTTTTTGTATTGTGAATTATTATTCTTTTTGTATAGTATCATACCCGTGAGTTAGTTCAAGCCATTCATCCATCGAGAGTGTTTCCGCCCTGCGCTGGGGATCGATGCCGGCCGCGACCAGGAGTTTTTCGGCCTGATCTGGGGCCCAGGCCAATCCTTTTGAGAGTGTATTTCTGAGCGTTTTCCGTTTATGTAGAAAACCAGCTTTAATGACCTGAAAAAACATCTCTCTCATTCCAATATCCAGAAGAGGCTCAGGATACAGGTTCACGAGGATCACTGCAGAATCCACTTTCGGAGGCGGGAAAAACGCGCCTGCAGGGATGCGCATTTCCAGGCTGGGCTCTCCGTACATCTCGACACTGAGAGATAGCAGGCTCTTTTTTCCTGTCCGGGCGCAAACCCGCTGGGCAACTTCGTGCTGAATTGTCAGTATGATTCTCTTGGGTTTATGAGCTGATTCCACTAAATTGCGGATGATGCGGGATGTGATATAGTAGGGGATATTGGCAACTACAAGATAGTCATTTTTCTGGACCAGATTCTGCGGGTCAAGGTTCAAAATGTCTCCCTGGACGATCTTGATATTCTGATGATCCAAGAGGTTTTCTTCCAGGACAGGTATAAACCGGGGATCCAGTTCAACAGCCACGACCTGTTGGGCGGATTTCGCCAGCTGAGCCGTGAGATGCCCCAAACCGGCGCCAATTTCCAGGACAGTATCCTGATCTGTCACACCGGCGATACGGGTGATCTTTTCCAAGATATTGGGATCAGTAAGAAAATTCTGCCCCAGACTTTTATCCGGGAGAAGGTTGTGTTTTTTCAGTATTGCTGTGATCGGCTGTTCTAATGGTTGGCTCATGTGCAGGGATTATAACAAGGATTAATAATAACAAAGGAAACGGTTTCCTTTAAGGAAACCGTTTCCTCAATAAAATTATCAAAAAAAACCATGACAAATACTTACCCATCTCCCATTACCAGCACCAAACCAGGTTCCTGGGCCCACTCCACGGTCAAGCAGCGCCTGCCAGAGATCGCCAAACGGGTGATCGAGGAAAATCAATTCTCCGTTCAGATCAATGATCAACTAAGTACATTAACGGCGGAGATTCCTGGTCAACCAATCCGACACTTGTTGGACCAGCATGCTCCGGACTTTAAAATTTGGCAGGGTTATATTAAGCCAAATCTTGGAAAAAAATGGCTGGCAGTTCCCTGGTTTTTTTCTGAGACCTATTTTTACCGCAGGATTATGGAAGCGGTGGATTATTTTAACCTCAAACAGGATCCGTTTGGTTATCAGAAAAAACAAGGATTGGAAAAGACCGGGGAGGATATTGTTGCCCTGGCGAGATTCCTGGCAGAACGTTTAACCGTTTCTGATAAAGTGGAGAATACCCTGCGGGATGGCCTGTATTTTTCATTATGGGGAAATCAGGCTGACTTATCCCTTTGGCCGGCTGGCAGTAAACAAGATCCCCGGCACGATTCCAGGAAGGCACTTCGTGAACATCTTCTGGCTGACGATATCCGACAGGTTTTGAAAATATTTAAAGGTTCCAATCAACCTGTGGAACGAGTGGACATAATGCTTGATAATGCCGGATTTGAATTGGTCGCTGATCTGGCACTGGTTGATATTCTTCTGAGCCACCGGCTGGCGGAGCAGGTTATCCTCCACGTTAAAGCTCACCCAACTTTTGTTTCTGATGTGATCGAGACTGATCTAGATCTGACAATCAAGTTTTTAACCGGATCACAGGATAAGAATACTGCCCAATTTGGCAAACGAGTGGACGCCTATTTCCAGAAAGGACAGATCCAGGCCAGGAGTCATTTCTTCTGGAATTCGCCCTTAGCCATGTGGGAACTACCGAAAGAGATTCGGGAAGAACTCAAAACCTCCTCTCTGATGATCAGCAAAGGAGATGCCAATTATCGACGCATCCTGGGGGACCGGGAATGGGATTTCACCCTACCTTTTCATCAGGCAGTGGATTACCTGCCAGTTCCACTAGCAGCGCTGAGAACCTTAAAAGCTGAAATAGCAGTAGGTATGACCCTGGATCAGATCCAGGATGTGTTTAATCAAGATTCAAAATGGATGGTTGATGGTAAATGGGGAGTGATCCATTATTCCCCGGCTGGGAATAGGGTGTAAGGTGTAAGGCGTAAGGCGTTTTGGGTTCCCTAATATAAAACATACATAATGTTTTCTGGTGGTGGGGCGGGGGCCAGGAAATAGACGGTGACGTTCTCGCTCCAGGGAACGTAATTGATATGACGGTATCCCAGGTCCACCCAGTTGACGCTCCAGGGTACGCCGCCGCCGACATCTTCTATGGTTGCAAATCCATAACCGGGTATGTAGACCCGCATTCCTTTCATATAGCGATACCAATTCAGTCTTACTGCAATGACGCCTTGTTTAAGGAAAGCTCCGCTTGAAGTGGTATTACTGCAGCCTGGACAGGTTTCGTCATATGATGTGGCGTAGGCGGTGATTTTCCGCCAGTAGGTGATTTGCCCATCAGGCGTATTGGCTGTCTCGAGATTGACCTGGGTTCCATAGCCAATAATCCGAGGGCTGGGCTCCTTGATGACCCATTCTTTTTCTAAATTGCGGCTGACTTCTCTGTCATTTTCATATACGATCCGCAGACGCTGGGCTTGCAGCCCGAATTCTCCTCCAGTCAGGATTTGTACCTGGTCCAGAGCCAGGTCATCCGCCGGCTGATATTCACTGGTGAATTGGATTTGATCTTGTTTGAGAAGAATCTCCTCCCGAACACGGATTACCTGGACCTCATTATTCTCAGGGATAGGTTCAAGTTCAGAGGGAATGCTGTAATCCAGACCCTGGAGGGCGATGCCTCCCTGGGCAAGGGCCGCGCCAACTGTTTCTGCGGTAGCTCTGATCGTAACTGATTCGTTTGCCAGATAGACCAACAGCGGTTTAGCCCGGATCAGAGTGATATTAATGGGTGAACCATCCAGGGCTGAGCTGAGTGGTTTTGATATCTTATCGGCCTCAAAGATTTCAATGCCCTCTTTTTCAAGAGCCTCAGAGAGGGTGTCGGCATCGGTGATGAATTGATGGCTGCCGGTTTCAAATTCAACGGTAATCGGTGTTCCCCGCAGCAGCTCGATTTGGTGAGTTTTTCCAAGGGACATCAGTGAGTCTTTCTCTGTCAGAACGCCATCCACCAAAATCCTGTCTTTGGGATAGAGAGTATGTCCCACCATAAGGAGAATATTTTCCGGTCTGCGTTCGGCGGTCTGTACTGTTTCCAGATCACCATCGGCAGTAATCTCAATAGAGCTGGATAGATTGAGAATGATCAGTTCACCACCCCAGAGCATAGTTCCCGGCCCGGGAGTGATACGCTCATGCTCTGTCAGCTGCAGCTCCTGGTTTTTTAACAGGCCCTTCACCGTCAGAGCGTAGGTAGTGATCTCTTCGGTCTGTCCGTTAATGACCAGGAAAACTGTCTTGTGCAAACTGAGAACGATTAATAGGATCCCCAGGACAGCGGCCATTCCGGCTGCGATCATTTGGAAAAGAGGTTTTTTGATCAGATCAGGAATATTCATGGTTATTGGTATAGAAAAAGCCTCGGGCAGGCACCCCGGCGGCGCCCAGAGGATCCTCCTTAGTGCTGCTTCCTTTCGGACCTGACACGATTCAAAGGGCTCTGCCGCGCCGGACCCACCCGAAGCTCGTGGGCATGATACCAAAGCCCGAGTTGGGTGTCAATCAATTGAAAAGATAACCTCTGGGAAGGAAAGGAATCCATTAAATATCCAATAATTTGATGATTTGATGTTTTTAATCTGAGATATCTGGATTAATTTTCTGAATAATCCGCTGGATCACAACACCTGCGATGATAATTAAGAGAATGATCACCGCTCCTATCATCAAACCCCCGGTTTCTCCTGATTTGAGAGGTTCCTCACCGTTTATTAGTATTGGAGTGATTGTGGGGGTCGGTTCAGGTGTCGTTTGCAGGGCGCTGATCTGCCTGGGCAGGCTTAATGCTGTCAGCACAATAAAGGCAAACAAGAGTCCGAAATAGATTACTTGGCGTGTCTTTTTAGTTAAGGGTTTCATTCAGGGCATCTCATTGGATATCAGGGGTATTATACCAAAGTCTTACTCTATCCGTAGTACCCGGTTTATGGTCTCCCCATTAATAAAAAAAGCCCAGAGAACCCTGGGCGGTTTCAAGGCGGAGGGGGTGGGATTCGAACCCACGATTCCTTGCGGAATACGCGCTCTCCAAGCGCGCGCACTAGGCCGGACTATGCGACCCCTCCATGTTCACTATACCGGTGCGATTATACCAAACCGAAGGTTAACTGGCAACTGGACAAGCAGTTTTGATTTGGAAAAAACACTGAAATTATCAGGTGTGATATCCTTAAGCAGAAGCCAGAAATAAGAAGAAAATCTTATGGACCATCATCAATCTGAACGGATCTATTTATCATTGGGGACGAATCTGGGAAACCGGGAAATGAACCTGGATGCGGTTATAAAGGAACTTTCCCCGGAAGTATTCATCCTTGAAAGATCTCCAATCTACCAGACCGCGCCCTGGGGATATCTGGACCAGCCTGATTTCCTGAATCAGGTTCTTCTGGTTGAAACAACCCTCTCCCCCCAGGGGCTGTTAGAACACATAAAGGGCATTGAAGAGAAGATTGGCAGAAAACCAAGTTTCCGTTATGGGCCCCGCAAGGTGGATATCGATATCCTTTTTTTTGGTGAGAGGATCATCCAGGATGAAGTTTTGGAAATCCCTCATCCCCGGATAAAAGACCGGGCATTTGTGCTGGTCCCACTGGCAGATATCGATCCCGGGCTGGTGTATCCAGGTACCGATCTAACCATCACTGATCTGCTGCTGGAAGTTGATCAAACAGGCGTAAATCTACACCAGGGATAATCTCTTGAGTTTATTACCTTTTTTCAGCACCGTATTCCTGATAGTGAATCCAGCCTTACTGTGGCTCTTTAAGCGATTTAACCTGAATTTAAAGAAGCTGGATTTCTGGATAATGCTCACGTCCGGTACAGCGTGGTTGATCTCATTGGTTTTTTTCTTTCTCACACCCGAACAACATCTGAATCCGATCTGGGATGCAGGGGAAAAGCTGCTTCCCAGTCTGGCCTTCTCCCTGGATTGGATATCCAGTTCCTATTTTCTCGCAGTCACCTCATTGATCTTCTTCGGGATCCTTGTGGAAGGGTTTTCACCCCAAATCAATGCCTGGATCACAGCCATGGGTGGAGTATGTCTGATCGGCACTGTAGGAGATTCAGCCTATACGCTGGCTTTGGTCTGGACAGTGATAGAGTTGTTTTCTCTTTATAGTTATCTTAAGAATCAAGGTGAGATGGAGGGCAATCAGAGATATATCCTGGCCATCCTGATCCGTTTAGCAGCCCCGTTATTGATCATATATGTGTCTGTGATCAACTCAGCAACTGGAACTGCGCCATTCCTGACTGAACTGCCCTCTTCCGCAGCAGTTTATCTTTTGGCTGCGGGGATCATTAGTTTTGGTGGCTGGGCTCTTTTTACGAGTGGTTTTCAGGAAGGGCAGTCGGTTTTTCTACCCGGCAGATATGCATCCTGGATCCCGGCAGTCCTGGGTTTGGTTTTGATCACCCGAGCTGCTTCAATATTCTCTGGAGATGGATCCAGCTCAGGAATATTTATAATAACGGCTGTCCTATTTTTCCTGATATCGCTAGCCAGCGCTCTTTTAAGTCATCCTGAGCGGAGCTGGAGGATTGGAATTCTGGCTTTATTGATAGGGAGTTTTTCATTCGCTGCCCCGAAAGCTGCCCTGGCCTGGGGGGTGATCTTTTTACTTCCCGGCATCGTCTTATTCAGGAATTTCAAATCAAATAAAACGGCCACATTGGCCCTGATCCTGGGTGGAATTGGGATCCTACCTGTGCCATTCCTGCCAGCCTGGGCAGGTTTGATCTCATTTGATGGCATTCCTGGTTTGTTCTATGCCAGCCTGGCAGGAATTTTCCTTGGGAAAACACTTAATCTGGGTATCCAGACCTGGCAGGGCAAAGATGGAGATTCTGAGCCCATCTCTCCCCTGGTGATCACAGGATATTCAGTGGGTTTGGTCTCTCAGCTTGTTATATCATTTCAGTCAGGTTTGATAGGCAGCAGCCTGGCCATTTCAGCGGTTCCAATATCTGCCTGGGCAGCAGTAGTATTTTTTATTCCCGTGACCTTGTTCTGGAGCAGGATCCCTGAATTAAAAATACCCTGGTGGCAGAAGTTCACTATAAAAATAAGGAATATTATTGGTGATATAACAACTTTTCTTCCCAGGATGATTGATGGTGCAGTATACCTTTTTACACGATTATTTGAAGGTGATGGCGGATTGATCTGGACGTTATTATTTGGTTTTTTGATCATCACGCTGATCAGTTTACGAGGTGGATAATCTAGATGCCTGACTTGATGCAATCTCTCATGGTTGCGCTCCTATTTATTAGCGGAGCGGGAATATTGCTTGTTTCCAGCAGACGATGGATGACAGGATTACTGGCTTTGCAGTATATCGGAGTTTTCCTGCTGGTGAGCGTCAGTTGGCCGTTAGAGATCGCCGTTGTGAAGCTGGTTGCTGGCTGGATGGCTTCAGCTGTTTTATTCCTTACTTACCAGAACCTGGTCGTACTGGATTCAGAAAACCAAATCGCTGTCATTTCTCCGGGGACAACATTTCAGGGATTTGCGGCTGTATTGGTTGGACTCTCTGTTTATTCGCTGGTGCCGCTTGCCTTGCGCTGGTTCCTGGGCGCGACATCTCAACAGATTTTAGGAGGAGTTTGGCTGCTTGGCCTTGGGTTGCTCCAGCTGATCTTCTCCCGGGACAGCCTCCGGATCATTATTGGGCTATTAACGGTGGTCTCAGGATTTGAGATCCTGTATGCAACCCTCGAAGCATCAGTTTTGATGACCGGGTTATTAGCAATTCTAAATATCGGATTCGCATTTTTAGGGGCTTATTTATTAATGGCATCCAACCTGGAGGAAACCCCGTGAACACCCCTCTTCTGTGGATCCTGCTGCCCCTGCTGGTATCTGGTGGATCGCTGTTCATTTTACGTTATCGCTACTTTCTAAAATGGAGCGGATTGGGATTCGGGCTGGTTCTGATAATCTCAGCCTTGATATTGCCCATTAATGAAAGCTTTCGTTTCCTTTTCTGGGATTTAAAGTTATCCGATCAGCTGTTAATTTTCGGCAGGCGCTTCATTCTGTCTGGAGCGGATCGTCCGATTGTGATCCTTTTATTTTCCATGTGGCTGTTCTGGATATTGGTCATGGATCCAAAACTGGTTCCTGTGCAGTTCATTCCTCTCAGCTTGGCAGGGATTTGTTTGATCCTGACGGCATACTCAGTTGAGCCCATCTTTTACGGAGCGCTTTTTTTTGCATTCCTGGCATTGATCTATGTGGTTTTATTATCTCCTCCGGGGAACGAACCCACTCCTGGGGTTTTACGTTATTTGATCTTCCAGATTTTGGGTATGTTGTTTATCCTTTTTGCCGCCTGGCTTGCCAGCTGGATCGATCTGAACACTGGTGATCAAGTAATGCTGGCTCGCTCCTTATTGATCCTCGCTCTGGGTTTCTCTTTCTTATTATCGATTTTTCCTTTCATCAGCTGGATTTCCATGGTTGGTGAGGAAAACCATCCCTTCCTGTCAGGTTTTATATATAACACCCACTTTTTGGGTGTATTCTTGTTCGGGACCCGATTTATCCTGGAAGGGGGCTGGATCGGTCAGGGAGTGAATATCCAGATCCCACTTCAGGTGGCTGGAGTGATCATGCTCAGTATAGGTGGGGTTTTGGCCATCTTCTCAAAACATCTGGGCAGGTTGATGGGAGCGGTGATCATCACGGAAATTGGCCGATCCCTGCTGGCCATCAGCCTCTTCCAGGCTGGCTTTCCGATCTATTTTGGTATGGTTATCCTGCAAAGCATCTCCCTGGGTGTCTGGTCTATTTCCTTGACTTATTTGCAGCACGGTATTCATGACCTTGGATTTGAATCCGCATCCGGGGCTGCCAGATTATGGCCGGTGATTACATCAGGATTGTTGATGGGGTATTTTGCCCTGGCCGGTGTGCCGCTATTGGGTGGATTCCCAATTTATTGGGCTTTAGGATCTGGCCTGAGTTTTTATCCTCTGTGGATCAACACCATTTTTGTGTTCAGCACCCTGGGCCTGATTTTCGGGGGGCTGCGTATGATGGGCGTTTTAACAAAAAAAACCGGTGCGGAATCTGTTTTGACGCTGGGTGATCCTTTTTACCGCAATCTGATCCTGGGGTTGAATATCCTGCTGTTGTTAATTGGGTTTTTCCCTCAGTGGATCTTCGGCCTGACCCGGATCATCAGCGATTTGTTGCTGGGCTCCTGAAAGATCTACTCCCTTTCTCCTTGATTTCCGATAGAATATTCGTAGCCTGGACATGCTATAATCTCAATGCCATAATTATTCCATCTTGAGGAGAATCATTCATGGATAATGAACAGTTGGAAAAGCGCATCAAGTGGCTGGATGATGAAAGACGGAAAGATAAAACCATCATCTCGGAACTAGAAAGCAAGCTGCTAAATCTTGAAGAGAAACTGGATGCGGTAGTTAATAAACACAGGGAATATGACAGCGATATAACTCGTTTAAGGACCTCTGTGACCCGGGTGGATGATTTTGAGACAGACCTGGGTGTTTTCCGGATGGACAGGAAAATGGAGCTCAAAGATCAGGAAAAATTGACAAAATCCTGGATCTCTGATGCCAAAAAGGACCTCCGGGCTCAACTAAAAGGAATTGAAACTCAACAAACAAAGCTGATAGAGGATATCAAGCGAATAAAAGTCCTTGAAAAGGATATGTATACCAGGGTCGAAGAAGAAACCCGCTTTAATGCCTCCTTGCGGGAAATGGAAAAGTCCTTTGATGAGATCCAGAAAGAATATAAAAATTACCAGCATGATATCAAGGCGACTAAACAGGAACGCCAAAAAGAAGTCAAACGGGTTGCTGATATGCAATCAGAACAGTCAGCTCTTCGTAAACGAGTAGACGAATCCCGAGGTCTGCTGGATCTAGTCAGCAGCGATTATCAGAAGATAAAAAGCCGGATCCAGGAGTTGGAATCCACCCGGCGCGATCTTAAGAAAGAGCAGGAGAGTTTCCTCGAAGAAGCTAATCTTAAACTCACAGAACGAGATTCGGTCTGGAAGAATTGGATGACCCGATTTGAGAGCATTGAAAAACAAGCCCAAGACCTTGATGAGCAGATGACAAAATTAGACACTACTCACCGGGGCATTAAACGCATGCAAGATGAATTGAAGGATCTTTCTTCCCTGTTAGATCGCAGGGTGAACGAGATCACTGAAATGCAGCGGCTGGCTGATGAAAAATTCCGGGCCGAATGGACTACTTTCGCGGCCGATGAACAAAAACGCTGGACAAATTACACCCTCTCCCAGAAAGAACAGACCAAACTGCTTGAACGCCAGTACAAAGAAGGGGAAGATCGTATTTCAGTCCTGGAAGATGGATTGCAGGATATTGAGGATCAGCTGGCGCAGATCAGCAAATATACAGAAAATCAACTCCAGGGTTTATTGGGTTTGATGCGCGATTGGGCGGGTGAGTTCGAGCAGATTATGGATGGTTTTCGTTAGGAATCAAGGGATTGAAGTCCTTTTAAAGGACTCAATCCCTCTAACATTATATGTATATCATTGGTACAGCGGGTCATGTCGACCACGGAAAATCCACTCTGATTGAGGCCATCACCGGGACCCATCCTGACCGCCTGGCTGAAGAACGCGAGCGGGAGATGAGCATTGTCCTGGGATTTGACAGTTTCCAGCTGCCGGACGGCAAGGGGATCAGCATCGTTGATGTTCCCGGCCACAGGGATTTCATTGAGAATATGTTATCCGGGATCGGCAGCATTGACGCCTGCCTGCTGGTGATCGCAGCGGACGAAGGGGTGATGCCCCAAACCAGGGAACACCTGGATATCCTGGACCTATTGGAAGTGAACAGGGGTGTCATCGCCCTCACAAAAACCGACCTGGTGGACGATCCGGATTGGCTGGATCTGGTGGAAGTGGAGATCAGGGATTTGATTTCCAGCACGGCACTGAAAGATGCTCCCATAGTGCGGGTTTCTGCAAAAACCAAGTCTGGTATTGAAGATCTGCTTAATACACTCAGCTCAGTCCTTGAAGACCAGCCGGAACGACCGGACCTGGGCCGACCCCGTTTGTCGGTCGACCGGGTCTTTTTAATGTCAGGTTTTGGTTCAATTGTGACTGGAACCCTGCTGGATGGATCACTGGGTACTGGCGATGAAGTTACCCTGCTGCCCGGGAAGAAAACCGGCCGTATCCGGGGATTGCAAAATCACAGTCAGGAAGTGAAAAATATTGGTCCTGGAAACCGGGTGGCCGTGAATATATCAGGGATCGAGAACAAGGAAATCAAGAGGGGGGATACACTTATTCATCCGGGAGATTATCAGCCGACCCGGCGTTTGGATGTCAGCTTTAAATTCCTGCCCGCGATCAATAAACCCCTCAAACATGATCTGGAAACCAAATTATTCCTGGGCGCAGATGAGACCCAGGCCAGAGTGAGGTTGTTGGGGGTCGATCAGCTAAAACCAGGTGAAGAAGCGCTGCTTCAGTTGGAAGTGGAAGATCCAGTGGTGGCAGTCAGAGGCGACAAGTATATCCTGAGAAGGCCGTCCCCATCTGAAACCCTGGGGGGAGGGATTGTGATCGACCCCCATCCTCCCTACCGCCACAAACGTTTTGATGAACAGACCCTTGATCGCCTGGAATCCCTATCAGAGGGTGATCCGATCGATTTGGTGGTACAGGGTATTTCGGGAGCCAAATTTGCTCCCTGGAAGGTCGATAGTAGAAACCTCCGGTTTAGAAGAGGAATCAGCCCGGGAAATCCTGGATCAGCTGATCGCGGATGGCTTAGCCCTCGAAATAGGAAAAAAGAGCAAAAAGGTCATCACGCTAACGAGTATCTGGGATAGTACCCTCTCAGGGCTGGTTTCTCAGATCGAGCAGTATCATGAGAAATATCCAATGCGGGCCGGTATGGTCATGGAGGAGCTCAGGAGCCAATCCAAGTTACCGGATCTTATCTTCCGTGAAGCCCTAGAGGCTCTGGTTCAGGCCGGGAAAGTTATCCAGGAAGGTCCTTCTGTAAAAATGGGTGAATTTGAAATTCAATTCTCCCCGGAGCAGAAAAAACTTGGCAAGGTTCTGCTGGACCAGTTTCAAGAGAATCCAACCCTGCCGCCTTCCGTAGCAGAATGCAAGGCAGCTGTTGGAGAAGATGTTTATAACGCCCTTTTGTCCCTGCATGAACTTAAACAGGTCTCCCCTGAGGTGGTATTCAGGCCGGAGGACTATCAAACGATGGTTGAAAAGCTGAAGAAGAAGATCAGCAAAGATGGGCCGATAACTGTAGCACAGGCCCGGGATATGTTCGGCAGCAGCCGCAAATATATGCTGGCGTTTTTGGAGCGGCTGGACGCGGAGGGTGTTACTGTTAGAGACGGAGATGTGCGGAGGCTTAAGGAGTAAGGTGTTAAGTGTAAGGCGATTTAAATTCCGAAAATCCAACTCTCTGAGCGGAGGGCGAAGGCCGCAGACGAAGAGCATCTCGGCTACCACCTCGGCTGCGCTCGGTGTCCGCTCGATGATCTGGTTTTTTCTATTGGACTGCCGCTCTGTTCAATGTCAGAATGACTAACTGTGTAAAAAAACCCTGCGATTTATCGCAGGGTTTTGAATAATAATTTATACAGTAATCAGTCCAGCTCTCCTTCTGGTACCACTCGTACGTTCCATTTCATGTGAATATTACGGAACATTGGCATGAAGGAATCGGTTGAGCTGATGTATCCCAGACCTTCATCAGAGACTTCGAGGCCAATTACAGACTGGGGCGGATAATAGGTGAGGTAAGGAAAATCTTTTCCATCACAGGTCATGGTGGCTTCTGTTTCACCTGTGGCCACTTCCATCAGATCAAGATTTAGGACTCCGTCATAACAGTATCCATTCATCGTAATTTCAGCTTGACCTTTCCCTCCAACTGAGCAATCTCCCGGATTACCATCAATGATTCCATCCTGCCTGAAGAAGATCGTATCAGTATCTTCAGAAAATTTCCCTTCACCGAGATTTTCTAGAAATAGATTGGCCAGTCCGGTGGCACGCCCGGTGTAATAACCTGAATCTTCCGTACCGTCAGGACTCCATGTCCATTCATGGTTGTATTCCACAACAACCAATACATGATCCATCTCGCATACTGGTCCAATTAGATCGGTCTCGCTATCATATCCAGCTTCATCATTCCCTTGGTCATTTCCCTGACCTTGAGGGGCAGATTCGGTTTTTTTAGAATCAGCTTCGGATGCGATTTCGGGTAAGGCAGATTTTGTGCTGCAGGCTGTGATAAAGACAAAAAGGACAAAAACAAGGGTAATTTTAAATCGAGTGCTCATGTTTTGCCTCCAGGACGAAAAATTTGTGTTATTGGTGATCTGGTCAGCTGCCTCTTTTTTATACTATTCTCATTATAAATAAAAAACTGGCTCTAAAATGGGTGAAATTATCCTCAATTTGAGTTTTGGTCAGGGGAGATCTGGTGAGGTGACCAGGATCAGTGAAAACCCATCATGGCCTTTTTCTCCCACGGTTTGCATCACAGTGGCCTGCAAGCGGGGATCAGCGGCGACTTTCTGATGAAAACTGGTGATCCCAATCTGGCTGGCGCTTTCGATCTTCTCGTTATAGATTTCTCCGTATTTGACACATTATCAGCGATGATCACTGTGCCTGGCCGCGAAAGCGGGATGCAGAGGTCCAGATATTCAGGATACTGGGATTTTTCCGCGTCTATGAAGATCAGGTCAAAAGCCGGCTGGTCGATCTTGCTCATTTCTGATAGATTGTGGAGCGCATCCCCAACCCAGACTTCCACCTTGGCTTTGAACTCAAACAGATTCAGGTTAGTTCGGGTCAGAGCAGCTCGTTCAGGGTCAAGTTCCAGGCTGATCAATTTTCCTCCATAAGGGAGGCCTCGGGCCAGCCAGGTTGTGCTGAACCCGCCCAGGCTGCCGATCTCCAGGATATATTTTGCCCCCAGGGCCCGGACCAGGAGCTCAAAAAATTGGCCGTGAATGCTGGAAATGCTGATGGGGGGCAATCCAGCCTCAGTTGTATAGCCGATGAATGGTGTCGAACCTGGGGTCTGGTTTCACAACCATGTCTAGATAATATTGATCGATATTGGACCATAGGTCTTTAGTCATAATAAATAACTTCCTTATTCATAATCCGCCAGATAGTAATGGCGGTTCTTGTATTTATATTCATCCACACCTAGCAGATCCATCACATGGATAGGATCTTTTTTAACCAGATTGCGGCAGGCCCTATAGGCGATCCAGTAGGAGTTTTTATCCCCGTTATTTGCCAATTCACTCACGATTGGCCATGCAATTTCCTGGTTCACTCGCATCCAATCACTCAGACTGTTGCCCACTGAAGTGCGGGGGTAGGGGGCTGACTCTGTGAAGAGGTGTTTGATCACACCCAAAGCGTATTCGGGTTGCTTATGAAACCAACGGTTTTCGACTACCGGCCGCAGGGATTCAGTCACAAAACGGCGCTGTTTTGAATCTTCGGATCGGACCATTTCCAGGTACCAGTTCCGGATTTGATCCGGGTATTCCTTGATCAGTTTGCGGACGAAACCTGAGGAGCATTCCCTGACGATCCAATCCTCATCCACTGCAGCTTTTTCAAGATAGGGTTTGATCGCCTCAAGATCAGCGCTGGTTGATCCGTAGAGACAGATCAGCTGCACAGCCAGGCTCCTGACAAAGGGATCTGTTTCAGTGAGTGAAAAGATATCGGAAGCAAAGGCCATCACCTCAACCCCGTTTTCTTCCAACAGGGGAATTAGTTCCAGGCCGAGGGCTTTGACAATGCTGTAGCGCCCGGTAGAGATGCGCCGTTTTTCGGGGATGTCGTTTTGAATTCGAATGATCAACGCGGAAAGGTCATCCGCGATCAGGGATGAATCCGCTGTGGGAATTTTTTCCACAAGCTTTTGGATAAGCAAATGATGTTCCGGAGCGATGAGCTGGAAAGGCATGGGAGTATTATAAATGATGAAGGCCCTTCGACTGCGCGAGAAAATAATCTCGCTCCGCTCAGGGCAGGGAAGTGGGGAGACGACGAGAAGGGGGGTGAGATACAAATCTCTGAGCGGAGGCTGAAAGCCGCAGACGAAGAGCATCTCGACTGCTCTCAATCCACCGGATTTCGATCCGCTCGATGATTTGGTAATCTGTTAGTGTGATGCACCCTCGCAATGACAGTTAAACAAATACTTCCTTCCCGCAATCTGTGCAACGATAGTCATACCAGACCACCCGGCCGCCGCAGTGGGGGCAGGTGATATTTTTCGCCTCATGTGTTGAAGGTAAGCTTCTTTTCACCCAACTCTTCCAGCAGGATCAAGTTCCCGGCCACATCCCGGCGGTACTGGAAACGGGGATCACCGGGATGGGAATCCAGCAGCTTCTTTCTGTGTTTCTGGCAGGGAAACTCCTCACATTGATTGCAATACTCGAGTTCCTTTTCCTCGTAGCAGCAGACCCGAAGTTTGCAGCCCCATTTGGATTTGCGTTTTTGGGCGCCCCCAATTCCTGCGAGGCGCAGCCCAGGCAGGTCTTCTCGAAAAGAAGGGCAGGCCCCGCAGTAGATCCCGCAGGGGGCGAGGATCGGGTACGATCCTTGTTGGGTCTCCTTCTCATCTCCGCGGGGCATGAAATACCTCCTTATTATCCTTTCTGGTCCAAATACTGGCTTTTCAACCACGGCTTGGTTAGATATCGAGCCAGGATTACTTATCCAATTCTTTTTCCTTCCACCAGGGAGGTGTATAAAAAGATATTTCTCGCTGATCAAAAAGTTTCTGATTTGTGATCAGCCCTTTTTCATCGATCCCATCATCCCAGCCGGGATATGTAGCGTAGACCTTGCCGTTTTTTTCGACAATTATTGGTGGACTGTCAACTGGTTGGCCTTCACCATCTACAACGGTATAGTTTCCATTTCCGTCATCGTGGATGAACATATCATTGGTTTCTTGCTCGAAAAATGAAACTTGATGGCTTTTAGATATTAACCGGATTAGTGACTTTTCCTGTGGAATCGATGCCAACATCCATACCGGGATAGGTGATATACATACCATCGTCATTCTCGACAATGATCGGGGGGTTATCAACAGGTTTGCCATTCGTATCCACAACTGTGAGATTCCCTTCGCCATCATCATGGATCGACATACCATCGATCGGCTGTTCATAGTAGTTGGCTTCGTGGGCCTGGAGTTTTTTCGGATCCGTGACCTTACCCTGCTCATCAATACCAGAATCCTGTCCCGGATAGACAATGTAATTCTTTCCTTCATAGGTGAAGATAGTCGGCTGGCTGGCTACCGGTTTCCCGGATTCGTCAACCACTGTCAGGTTACCCTGACCGTCATCATGAAGCAGCATACCTTCAGTAGGCTGCTTGAAGAAGCTGGCTTCATGTTTTGTCATGGCATTTTGATCGGTTATTTTGCCTTGCTCATCAATTCCAATGTCCTGTCCTGGATAGCTGATATAGTTCTTACCCTGGTAAGTGATAATCGCTGGTTGGCTGGGTACCGGATTCCCTTTATCATCGACCACAGTCAGGTTGCCCTGGCCATCATCATGGATGAACATACCTTCTGTAGACTGCTTGAAGTAGTTAGCTTCGTGAGAATCGAGAGTGTTCTTATCGGTGATGTTGCCCTTCTCGTCGATTCCCAGGTCCTGGCCGGGATAGCCGATGTATTTTTTCCCTTTGTAGGTGATGACTGATGGTTGGCTGGGGACTGGATTGCCGTCCGCATCAACTACCGTCACAGATCCGTCGCTGTGTTCGTGGAGGAACATTTTTTCAACGCTGGTCTCATACCCGGAAAGCTCGATCAGCTTGGATGGGTCCTGGATAACCCCTTTATCATCAATAGCCGGTTTGTCACCGGGGTATGTTGCGTATGTCTTACCCTGGTACTGGATTAATACTGGTGGGCTCTCAACTGGGTTGCCGTCTGCATCGACCACAGTTTTATTTCCATCACCATCTTCATGGACAAACCAACCAAGACCGAGCTCGCTGGCATCTTTGATTTCCTGGGCTTTTTTGTTTCTCGATCAGATCCTCAGGGGGCACCTGTTCTGTCCCATCCAGCGGAGCGTCTGGGTCCATTTCTGTGCTTTCTAATTCTCCATCGATCAGTTCAGTCCCGGGTTCCAGTTCAGTTTCATCCTGGAGCTCTCTCTGATCTGGATCCTCACCATCCGCAACCTGGCGCTCTTCAGGGGCGGCTTCAGCCATGATTTCCCCTTCTGGTAGGGGTGACTCTACTTTGAAAGAAGTTACATCCGGAACCCCATCGTCCAGGATCACCTCACCGACTTCGGCCTGGCTTTCTTTTATAAAGGTGGTTTCTTCGATTACCTGTCCCTCAGCCCGGGGAGCAGCATCTGTCTGAGCTGTTTGAAATATTGGATCAGGGTTATCAGCCACATTGGGCAGGTTAATAGGAGTGGCGGCTACATCTCCACCAGGCTGCTCTCCAGCGCTGCGGACGGCAGCTTCGGCATGGGCTGGATCCTCGATCATTTCACGCCCTAGCTCACTGTCCCGATCTGGGGGTGGTTGAGGATCTGCCGGGTCTGGTTCTGCGGCCACATTGGGCAGGTTGATAGGTGTGGCTGCCACGTCACCGCCCGGCTGCTCGCCGGCGGTCCGGACGGCTTGATCTGCCTGAGCTGTATCTGTGAAGGGGCTAGGTCCGTGATCGGGATCATCTGCCACATTAGGCAGGTTGATAGGTGTCGCAGCCACATCACCGCCTGGTTGCTCTCCAGCACTGCGGACGGCCTGATCAGTCAGGGCTGGATCCTGGATGACCTCACGCCCTAGCTCACTATCCCGATCCGGAGGTGGGGGAGGAACTGCCGGGTCTGGTTCTGAGGCCACGTTTGGTAAGTTAATGGGTGTAGCAGCTACGTCATCACCCGGTTCCTCCCCCGCAGTCCGAACGGCAACATCGGTCTGGGTTGTTTGAATTATTGGATCAGGATCATCAGCCACATTGGGAAGGTTAATGGGTGTGGCGGCCACCTCCGCCACCGCCGCTGCCTGGCTGATTTTGGACTTCTTCCTCAGGAAGTTTCTGTTCAATATCTTCTTCGGTCCCCAGTCCCCGGTCCTCGGTCGGGCTCCAGCCTCAACTACCGCCGTCTTCCGTCTCCGGTCCTCTGTCGGCCGCTGTATCTGCGGCCACAGGAACAGCCTCAATCGCTTCAACTACCGCAGCCTCTATGGCTTCCGATTCCTCGACCGGTCGTTCTCGCTCTATGACAGCTGCGGGTTCGGCAACGGTTTCAGCGTCGCGCTGGGCTTCTTGTGCCTGCTCTTTGATCTCGTTTGACTGCTCCCTACCTTCTTCCTGTTGGGGGACTTCCTGGGTCTCTTCTCCGCGGGGCATGGTTTTCTCCTGGATTAATCTGCTGGTTTTCGCATAAGCGATAACTCGATTATACGTTCATCTCCTCCCAACCAGTTAGCACTCTTCTTAAGTTCACTTTACAAACGGCTATCAATCAGGAGAAAAGCGATGTTCAGCTTGGGTTTGATCACTTTTTTATCTCAATCTGATCAGGTTGGACTGGTCCCTGATTGTTTGCCGGGGGAATTCCTGGATCTCTTCTCTGGGGGGCATATTCAGCTCCAAGTTTGATTATGAAAGAATAATTAGATATCTTTATCCAGGTTCTTTTTATTTTTTTGGTCCTGGTCGGGATTGGTGATCACACCACCGGATATATCCGCCCAGTCGGGTGTGGTTGTGGCAGCACCGCCTGCTCCTTCCTCTTCGGTGGTCATGACCTGGCTCGTGCCGCCCCCTCCGCCCATGGAAACACCTCCGCCCATATCATCCTGGTCAGGGTTGGAGATGTCGCTGCCAGTGATCCGACTCCATTTTTCTGAGGTCATCTGGCCCCGGCTGCTTCCACCACCTTCTTCATCAGTGCTGCTGGTTTCTTCGGTGTCATCATCGTCTGGTGGATCCTCCTGCTCAACAGTACCGTCACTACCGCCATCTTCACCACCTTCTTCACCACCTTCTTCGCCACCTTCCTTCACCTACCTTCTCCTGCCGCTCTTCTCCTCCCTCTTCACCACCTTCTGGGATTTCGGTTCCTTCTTCCTCGCTGCTCCTGCTTCTTCTCACCATCGCTTTCTTGTCCTATCTCGCCCATTTCTCCCCCTTCTTCTCCTTCTCCACCTTCGCCGCCCTCGCCCCCCTCGCTGCCGCCAGAATAAAAACCGGCCAGTGCACCAAGATCGATTCCGCCACCTTCTGTCCCACCACCGGGATCCTCGCCTCCACCTTCACCCCCCATTCCACCACCGCCGATCTCAGTGGATCCTAAACCTTCTCCCCCCTCACCCCCGATCCCATCGCCGCTGTCAGAGCCAATACTGCCCTCACTCCCGCCGGATCCAATTCCACTATCCCCCCCGATCTCTGTTGAGCCTATTTCACCACCACCAGAACTGCAAACCGCTATCTCCACCGATCTCCCCGCCACCGATTTCACCACCACCCATCTCTCCGCCGCCAATCTCTCCACCACCACCAATCTCTCCTCCGCCGATTTCACCACTGCCCATCTCGCCCCCTCCTATTTCACCTCCTCCTATATCGCCGCCGAAATCCTGACCGCCGGAATCTATTCCTCCGGCTCCTCCGATATCAGAACTACCGCCAATTTCGGAACCCCCTCCAAAGTCGCCTCCGCCGAGATCCTGACCTCCGGAATCCACTCCACCAGCATTTCCACCCCCGAGATCCTGGCTCATTCCGCCCCCGGGTCCAATTTCAGCCCCACCGCCGCTTCCCCCTTCACCATCCATCATCACACCGCTGCGCCCGCCGCCAATGCCCCCCATTTTGCCTCCAATGCCGCCCATCTCGCCGCCAAGGCCGCCGGTCTCACCACCAAAACCTCCCATATCACCTGACATTCCACCTTCAAGGCCGCCTTTTTCCCCTCCAAGACCTCCCATCTCACCTGACATTCCCCCATCGAGTCCGCCCATCTCCCCCATACCTCCGTCCATTCCTCCTAAGCTTCCATCCATGCCACCGAATTCCCCCATACCCCCATCCTTTTTGCCTAAGCCACCATCCATCCCACCCATTTCGCCCCTGATATCACCGGGTTGGCTGTCCGTACCGCCTGGCATCTCACCCCATCCGCTTTCTCCTTTGCCGTCCAGATCTTGCTGGCCTTCTGCTTCCATTTTGATATCATCGGGCGTCAGGGCAGGGGATTCCCCTCCACCTGCGCCCCCGTCTTCCGTCCCCCGTCCTCCGTCAGCCGCTGTATTTGCGGCTCCTTCCGTCCCCGGTCCTCCGTCCTCCATAGTACCCTGGGGCGGTCGGGGAGGATCCTCATCCCATTCCGGGGCTGGGCTGCTCTCACCTTTGCCATCCAGTTCAGTAGTGGCCTCGGGAGTATTAATTTGTGTAGCAGATATATCATCCCCAACCCCCGGGGTATTGATCGTCGTAGCTGAGATCTCATTCCCGTCTTCCGTCTCCGGTCCTCTGTCGGCCGTTGTTTCTGGATTGGGTAAGGGTATTGGGAGAGAACCTTCCTGGCTCGCAGGATCAACAGCAGGCATAACATCGACTGCTGTTGATGGTTCCACAGTCAAGGATCCTCCGTCATTCCCCGGATTCTGGACCTGGTACGGGTATCGGGAGAACACTCGCCTCGCTTACTGGATCAACTGATTAGGAACAGCTTCAACAGCAGCAGCCAGCTCTTTTTCGATCTCTTCTGATTCCTTGACTGGCCGTTCCATTTCAACCACAGATTCTGGCTGGGCTGAGGCTTGTTCCAAACGTTCGGTTTCTTGCTTTACCTCCGGGGAGGTATCTCGTCCTTCCTGGGGGACTTCCGGGGTTTCATTACTTTCTCCGCGGGGCATGGGTTACTCCTTGTAAATAATCTGAATAATCTTCTGGATCAGATATCTTTATCCAGACTTTTTTTATTTTTCTGATCCTGATCCGGATCCGTGATCACGTCTCCAGATGACATCGGCCCAGTCTGGAGTGATCCTACCGCCACCGCCCCCATCCTCTTCCTGAGAGGTCATCACCTGGCTGTTACCACTTTTCATACCGCCGCCACTAGCTCCGCCTCCCATATCATCCTGGTCAGGATTGGAAACATCGCTCCAGGTGATACGGCTCCATTTCTCTGTGGTCATCTGGCCCCGGCTGCTTCCGCCCCCTTCTTCTCCTTCAGGAGAGGAGCTGGTTTCTGATGTTTCTGTGCCTTTATCCCCATTATCATCATCATTTTTATCGTCATCTTTTTTCATCATTTTTTGATTTGACTGTTTTTGCCTGGGCGGCTCGCGGCATTAGCTTCTGCAAGCGCGGTAGCATTCGCAGCTTCTGCTTCGGCGACATTAATCCAGCAATTTCGCCCTCGGCTTGAGCTACAGCTGCCAGCTGCCTGGCCTTCAGCTGCTCGCAGCATCACTTTCGAACCTCCAAAATCATCACCACCGCAGCAGCATTTGCTTCGGCTTCTGCGACTGAAGCAGCTGCTGCCATTCGGCGATATTGCCGGCGATTTCCCCTTCGGTTTGCGCTTGACTGCTGCTGCCATACCTGCAGCCATGGCGCACTGCCCCTGCTTCACCGCCGGGCGTTTCTCCTCCGTCTGGATGGATTCTCACCCCCGGGTGTTGAACCACCTCCAGTATTGCCGCCTCCCTCGCGCCGCCCATATCATCTCCAAAACCAGTGGCAGGATCAGCCACCAAACTGGATCACTTCCCCAACCACTTGTTCCTCCAGCGGATCCACTTTCTGAACCACTTGGTGACCCACCACCAGGTGTTCCGCTCGATCCCCCGCCTCCGGGCCCTCCTCCTCCACTTTTTCCCCCTGGGAAGTTACCGCCCATCCCGCCAGGGATATCACTGCCGGGCATCCCGGGCATATCGGAACCAGGCATCCCGGGCATATCGGAACCAGGCATCCCGGGCATATCGGAACCGGGCATTCCGGGCATGTCGCTGCCGGGCATCCCGGGCATATCGGAACCGGGCATTCCGGGCATATCGGAACCGGGCATTCCGGGCATGTCGCTGCCGGGCATTCCAGGCATGTCGCTGCCGGGCATTCCGGGCATATCGGAACCGGGCATTCCGGGCATATCGGAACCGGGCATACCGGGCATATCGGAGCCAGGCATTCCGGGCATATCAGAGCCGGGCATATCATCTATTCCACCGGGCATCCCGTCCATTCCGCCTGGCATATCGTCCATCCCGCCAGGCAGATTAATATTTCCTTCCATGCCACCCATTTCAGTATTGGGCATTTGTTCCTCATCTGGCAGTCTGTCATCCGGGGCTAATTTAACATCATTGGGTGTCAGGGCAGGGGATTCTCCTCCACCAGCTAGCCCGTCTTCCGTCTTCGGTCCTCCGTCCTCTTTTGGTAAGGTAATTGGCGTAGCTGAAACCTCCTCAGAGTCAGCCGCCTGTCCCTCTCGGTCTTCCGTCTCCTGTCCTCGGTCTTGTGGAACTGCCTCGACCGCCTGCGCTAATTCAGCTTCGATGGCCTCAGATTCCTCGACAGGCCGTTCGCGTTCGATCACGGCTGCAGGTTCTGCAATCACTTCTTGATCGCGTGTGGTTTCCTGTTCCTTAACTTCATCCTGGGCCTTGATCTCCTGGGTATGCTCTCCTTCTTCCGGGGTTTCATTGCTGTCTCCGCGCGGCATGGGTTTCTCCTTGATTAAAGGTTTATCGCATATTGTTATTTATCTTCTTTTTCTAAATTTGCCAGGAGTGTATCCGATTGGCTTGATTCTTCTGCAGCGCTTGTTGGATCTTGATTTTGATCCTCTTTACCGGATTTTTCTGATTGCAAGACAAGGATTTTCTCCTCCGCATCTTGAATGAGAAGATCCATACCACCCGCATAAGTATTAAAGGTAGTAATATAAGCTTGATAGGTAGTAGCTGTAACTGGTTTCGTTTGAGCTATCATTTTATAGGTTCCATCTGAATGTTTTACCGGGAATGACATAGTCAGTTTATAAGCATCTGGTCCCAGATCGGTTTCTGTCCAGGGCTCGTATGAGAAAAACATACCTGGAAAATAATAGCTACCCTTTTGTCCAGCTTCTTGAATATCAAATTCTTCTAACCCACGCGCCTGTGCAAGGCAATCACTCTTAGTTTCATAGTAGTTAGACAATAACTTTGATAATTCTTCGATTTGCTGGTCGATCTCGTTCACTCTAGCGGCAGTTAAAATATCCAGCTCCTGTACCAGTTCACTTCCGTCAGGGGCCAGTTCTACCAGATCTGGTTCTCCTACCAGCAGGCTGCCTTCTTCCAGCTGATAGGGAAGTTCTCGGCCCTCGGCCTCCTCGAGGCTCTCTCCCATTTGATCCAGCAGATCCTCGGCTTGTTCTTTGGTCAGTGTGACAGTTTTTTCCACTTTAACAAGGGTGCCGTCCTCTCCCTCTTCCCAGGTAGTGACTGTAATTTCACGGGTTTCTCCATCTGGCCAGTCTGCCAGTTCATCTTTAAGGGTTTGCTGCTCTTCGCTGGTGGTTTTTTTCTGCTCTTGCTCTTCAGTCTGGTTGGCAGTGATATCAGTTAACTCTTCTGCACGCCCTTCTGCTTTGGTTTCCGCTTCCGCAGTCAATATATCAAGAGAGGAGTTGGTTGATCTCTCATTGGTTTCTTCAGACTCTTCATTTTTTCCGACTTCACCGTTAATCCCAACACCTCCACCACTATTTTGGCCGCCATCTTCATCCTTACTTCCCAGTGTTATCCTCAACAATTCAGCTTGATCTTCTGGATTAATCTCATATGATCCGGTAGCAGCAGTCTCTCCAGCCCCGGTTCCATCTTTGGTGATTGTGATCTCATCGTTTTCTCCTTCCGTCCAGTCGGATAATTCATCCTCAAACAATGAAACCTCTTCCTGTAAAATCCTATTACCATCACTCTCTGGAGCCGTATCAACCTGGTTGGGGTCTTCCTTTAGGAAATTTCGGACGACCGCCGTTTCGGCTACATGAATAGCTCTCATGACACTGGCCAACAATGTAAATTGCTTGTTATCGTTGACAGTATTGGGCTGTAGTACCTGAGAGTCATCATCACCGATGGTCCGAGGAGCTTTTTCAGAGAATGCTGTGTGTTCATTATCATTGGCTTCTTCCTCGCGCCAGTGATCCACCAGTTCAGTAAAGGAGATTGCGTTCGAAGAACTTGGATCTGATTCAGTTCTGAGGTGGATAGTATCCTGCCCGGTTTCATGGTCTGTTTCTATAGATGTGACTGTGAATATTTGGCCGCCGGTGAGGTCAGTCTGGTTTTCCTTTCCTTCAGAAATGGTGTCTGTCTGCTCAGTAGTGTTTTGGGTATCGGTTGTGGACCCGCTCTCTTGAGCAGGGGATCCTTCTGATTCCACTTGAGCTGCAATAGTAGCAGCAAATTCGTTAGCTTCACCCTGGATAACACTAATTATTTCAGAGACAGCCGCGTTATCCGTATCCGATGCAGAGACTGGATCCTCAACAGCGAGATCCGGAGAAAAGCCGGTTTCAGAGTCCGGGGGCAAACTCACCGTATCAGGCCAGCCAACTCCGGTACCCTGACCCGGATTGGCGAACATGGGATCAACAGTGTCTTTCTCTCCCTCTTCTGGCGGGGGATTATTGAAATCGTTATCCTGTTCAACCTCCCCGCGAGTCAAATTAACTCCCGAGTAATGGTTCCCAGGATCGGAGGTTTTCCCGTCCAGGGAGCTTTCAGGAGGCGGGGTTTTCTGGGCGGTTTCAACCACTTTCTGTGATGTATCCTCAGCACTGGAAGAGGGTGGGCTGTCGTAAGCCTGGACATCAGGCATTTGTGTTGGCGGTACGTATGCTACATCTGGAGCAAAGACATTATCTTTTGCTTCCGATGAAACGCTGATCTCTTCACCATTCGCGGTCACAGACATCCCTTCGGATTCGCCGGCGGCCATTGTAGTTGAAATCTTATGGGATTGTGTCAGCGCGGCAGAATAATTTCCAGGACTAGCTGAACTTATTGGACTATCCAGATCCTCACTATCTGTTGGTCTCAGAGAGGACCCAGGATCTGAAGCTGGAGTGCTGGGTGCGACCCCCTCGCTGGCAGGGGAGACTTCCGGTGGTTTTTCTACTGCAGTCGCCAATTGTACGGAATCGGAAAAGACTTGCTGGAGATCCTCGGATTGCTGGATGTCTCCTTTTTCGATAGCTGCTTCGGGATCAATCGTGGCCCGGTCCAACTGCTGTTTGACTTCTGCTGCTTCCCCGATTTCCTGGGCGACTTCAGCTACTTCCTGGGGTTTTGTTCCTTCTGGCATGAGAATCTCCTGGTAACAATAATGATATACAGGGTGATGCTTCGATACTGTTATCGTGAGAAATATTCATTGACAAGATCATTAATATGTTGCTGATGATATTCAATAAGATGTTCTTTTTCTTGAATTTGACTCAGTATAGGATCAATTTGATCACGTAATTCCCTAATCTCATCTGTGTAATCATCATAGCCTTCGGATAATCCCTGACCTCCCGTAGAATAGTTGTCAACAAATTCTTCAAACTCACTTCGAGTCACATAGATTTCTTTTGGTATTGAGATATTATCCAATTCTGGTGTGGAGGGATCAGGTCTAAAATCATATACCGTTATGGTACGAATCCCATCATCATCTTCTGGCCAATCATTTAGTATGGTCAATAATCTAGCTTTCTCTGCAACCATCAATTCGCTCCTTTCCATCAAACTGGAAAGATTGTTTTCTGCGATTTCAATTTGCACAAGAATATTATTGAGTTGTTCTTCTAAAATTTTGATTTCGTTATTTATTGTGTCTATTATCTCCTGTATAGGGGCTAAATGTTCGACTAACTCCTCAGGATAATTATCAGATCTATCGTGAGTGTCTTGAACATCCTCACTGGATTCTGGATTAGTTTCATCCGATGGTGTTGGCTCACCTGTTTCAAGGATTTCCTGTTCCACTTCCTCAATCGATCCCACTTCCAAACCTCCTGGGATGTTCCCTATATCCATACCGCCATCCGCGGCTGGGGATTGGGTGTCGCTGGAAACGTTATCATCCTCGACGGGAATGCCTGATTCCCGGGATGATTCGGTTCCAATCGTTTTTGCCGTGCTGGCATTGGCTTCTGCTGTGGCAATCGCCCCAGCTTCCACTCCTGCCAACCGGGCATTGTCGTCATCGGCTGCTATGCTGTTATCTCCAAAATCAACTTGATCTGTAGAAACATCCGCTCTACTGTACTCTCCCATTTCGGGTGTATCATCATTGAACTCGTAATGGAAACCATATTCACCCGGTTTTAATTTATCCTGACCATCACTTTCTTTAGCGATAGTGGCGCTGCTTCCTCCGACTGAAGTTTCTCCTTCGCTTCCAGGAGATGTTTCCCGATCGTTGGTGTCAATGATCGCGGCCGGGTCGATTGTAGCGCCTGCTTTCGCCGGCACCTCCGGTGTGGGCCAGGTGCCGATGGCCTCCCGGCTGCCAGCTTCCGCAGCGGCGGCTGGCCTCTCCGGGAAGGGAACGGTGTCTATCATCACCGTCTCGTCCGCTGCGACCTCGACCCGGTCTTCCGTCTTCCGTCCTCCGTCAGCCGCTGTCTCTGCGGCCACAACTTCCCGGTCTTCCGTCACCCGTCCCCCGTCGGCCGCTGTATCCGCGGCTTTCTCAATGGTCACCTTGCCCTCCGCTCCGGCGCCTTCGAGAGTGACCGCGGGAGGGGTTTCAAGTTTGGGAGCAGCCTCCACAGCAGCGACCACTTCTTTTTCCAGATCTTCAGACTGTTTAACGTCCCCCACTTTTTCAAGCTCTGCAGCTGGTTCGATAGTGGCCCGTTCCAGCTGCTGTTTGGCTTCTGCAACTTCCGGGGTTTCTTTACTTATTTCCTGAACTTCTGAGAATTCAGTTCCGCCGGTCATAGCTTTTTCTCCTGGGTTATTTTTTGCAAGATCGATAAATTTGATAATTGTTGTTCCCACCCACTGCCCTGCAGAGAGGGCAGTGGGAAACGGATATGTTACTCATAAGGGTTGCCTGGTTTGGGTCCTTCCCCGCTGGGTTTATCTGGATCGTCAGGGCCAACTTCATCGGGGTCAATAATACCCGAGCTGGGTGTGATCACACCATCATCGCCTCCGGCCATTCCTGGAATGAGTTTATCCACATCGGGTTCATATCCAGTTTTTGGTCCGTCATCATGCTCATCGGTATCCTGGCGGTAGGGATCGGCTTGAGCTTCACGATCAAAAGCAATACCTGGCTCTTTGGGATTGGCGTCGTCTTCGTCTACTGGCTGGCTGACAGCTTCACCTGTCAGATCCTGGTCGAATGGAGAATCGCTCGGAAATGCCTGCTCTCTGAGTTTTCCATCCAGCGTATCGTCAAATTCCAAATTTTCCACGCCATCCGGAGTGGGTGTACCTCTGACTCCAGATCCGGCAGTAGCTGGATTATCATCGTTTGTGGAACCTCCTACCAATGATGTTATCCGGTCATACAACCTGCCAACTGTCAACCTAACAGTTACTTTTCTCTTGCCTCCAGGATCCTTAAAAAATTTTGGTCCCTTAGGAGGAGGTGGTGGAGGAGGTGGCGGTGGAGGAGGTGGTGGAGGAGGTGGTGGTGGTGGCGGCGGCGGATCGGCACTTATCCTTGCATCTGCACCAAACTTCGCTGCAGCTGCCAGATCTTCCCTTTCGCCATCTTGGTCGAGACCTGTATCCGGTCCTCCCAGGTCACCTGGTTCTTTTCCTCCACCTTTACCTGGTGTGATATCTGTCAGATCTGGAAGTGTTTCTGGAATATCATCTATACCTTCGGCCGGTTTGGCAGGGTCGCGCAGTGTATCCACACCATCACCGGTTTCAATCACATCATCGCCATATTGATCACTGATATCGGTATCTTCCCGGATGTCCCCGGCTTGTTTCAGACCATCACCCGGGTCAAATTTGTCATCATCCCCCCCATCTTTAACCAATTTGGTTTCGCCATCATCCCGTTCAACGGTTTCCAGTTCTGGAACCGCTACGCTCTGGATCTGTTCAGCTTGTCCGGGCGCTGGCACTGTCCTGGCGGTTTCCTGGATCTCTGGCTGACCCGCTTCCTGGAGGAATTCCTCAGCGTTGCTTTCGGCCGTGCGGGAGGTTTCAGCTCGGGAAGGCGCTTCCGGTGCAGCTTCTGCGATAGTAACCCTTCCTTCCTCCCCAGAGCCCTCCAGGGTGATGGCTGGCGTTGCGGGTGAAACTTCTGTTGCAACAGCCTGCACTTCACTGGCTGCTTTTTGATCCCCTGCACTCTGCTGCTCAGCCGGTTCGCCTTGATTCAGGTCTTCCTGGGCATCCCGGGGTGCTCCGGTGGGGGCACTGTCCCCAGCGGCCTGCTCTGGAGGAGAACGGCTGCTTTAAATGCTTCTTCCAGATTTTCCGCTGCCTGGAAATCTCCTTTTTCCACGACTGCTTCCGGCGTTTCTACAATTTCTTTAGTTTTCTCGGCCTGTTCAGCAACTTCCTTGACCTCAGCTGCCTCTTTAGGTTGTTCCTGTACTTCCTGCTCTTTTTGGGGCTGTACCTCAGCTTCTGTGAATTCTGTTCCGCCAGTCATGATGCCTCCTAGATGGTTTTGATGATTTCTTTAATTTCCATTTGATTTATTTTTGATTTCGATCTTTTCTACACCGATGAATTTCAAACCAATTTCGTTTCCTCGGTTGAGCACCATCTGAGACCTGGTTGTAGCTCACGGTGAGTTGTTCACCCTGTTTAATATCCCGAACTGCAGTGTAGATCATGGCCTGGTTCTCAGGATCGGCACTGTATCTCAGATTGGGATGATCAGCATGGTTGTACATGCTGCCGTAACCCAGTACCAGGGCATATTTTTCCGGGGCGTCACAAAGTTTGGCCCAGTTAAAGACCACCCGCTGAACCGGAAGTGAGAGCTCCTTGATCGGGAAATCCAGCATGATCACCGGGGCCTTCAACAACCTCCCCCGGGGAAAAATCCCGTTCTGAAAAGGCTCCCCGTCCCAGGGCCGTGCCGGTATGTGCCACAATCACGCTGGGGGAATGGGGTTCTCCTTTCCCGTTTTTTGATCTGCGTTTTCGAGTATTAATCATCATATTTATCTATTCCCCAGCGAAATTCAGTTTAGGGAGGTTTTATTTAGTCATCACCCTTGCCGTCCATACTGGCCGGGTCGCTGCTGTCCAGACCATCCGCTGCAAGCTCTTCCTCATCGTTCCTGTTTGAGGAAGATTCTGTGTTGATGAATGTTCCCTCATCCCCACCAAAACTGACTTCCGGGGGATCGATCAGGCTGCCGTCCGGGTCAAGATCATCCGGCGTAACGCCTAGCGGAACGCCGCTCTGTTCTTCCCCGGTATATTGGGCATAGGGATCTACGTTGGATCCCGGGTTTAGCTCAGTGGGTGGTGGGCGATGGCTGCTTTCATCATCGATCGGCTGGGTCATGGAGTCGCCGGGGTTTCCATCATCCAGGGGAGAGACATCAGGAATAGGGCTGTCTACCAATCCGCCCAGGGTGTGGTCAGTTTCTCCGACATATTCAACCGGACCTTCCGGATCGTATCCTCTGATGCCGGCTACCGCGTTGAATTCTGGTTTGTCGGGACCAGTATCAGGCATCCATGATGTCAAACGTCTCCATAATAACCCCGTCGTTAATTTAACGGTCGCAATCTTCTTTCCTCTCTCAGTGCCTTTACCAGCAGATTCTCCTTTGCCTTTTCCTGCATCATCTCCAGAATCTGATGATGTGGTTCCAGCGTCAGGATCGCTATCGTCCTCAGCTGGGGGAGGAGGAGGTGGGGGAGTCTTGTTTTCATCATCAGCACTGATACGACCATCTGCACCTGGAGCCGCGGCTCCTGCCAGGCCAGCCGCTTCGCCCATTTGATCTCTGCCAACATCCGGGCCTCCCAGCTCGCCGGGTTCCATGCCGCCGCCCTTGCCGTCCATCATGTCCGGGATTTCAGCCCCATCTGGTAAATCAATTCCAGGGGTATCCATTTCTCCCCGATAGCCTTCCGCTCCGGTCCGGTTGGCATCCCGCATCTCACTGCCGGGACCATCTCCGTCCTTGCTGGGCTGGCGGAGATCGCCGGCCTGCTCGATATCATTCTGACCCCAGTCGATCTGAGGTTCATCAGTGTTACCATCACTATCCACCAAAACCATATCTGGGGTATCATCCCCTTTTCCGTCGAGGCTGACCTGGTCGGTGACCACCTGGCTGGAAACTGACGGCACACCATCCGGATCTTCCTTGGGTAATGTGATTGGAGTAGCTGATACCTCCGCCTGGGGATCATTGATACCGTCAGGGTCCTCTTTTGGCAGCGTGATCGGGGTAGCTGAAACTTCACTGGTCGAATCAGGGATGCCGTCGGGGTCTTCTTTTGGTAATGTGATCGGCTGGAGACCTCACTGGCAGGAGGATTCCTGGGTCTTCCTTGGGAAGTGTGATCGGCGTTGCAGAAACCTCGCTGGCTGGACCGGTATGCCGTCGGGTTTCCTTGGGCAATGTGATCGGTGTAGCAGAGACCTCTTCGGCATCTGGTCCGCGTCTACAGCAGTCTCTTTAAAATCCTCTGTTCCTTGAAATCCCTACGCCTCCACCTTTTCCTCTGGCTTCAAGGCGGCCTGTTCGATGTCAGCCGCTGCCTCGCGAACCTCAGCTTGGACTTCCGGTTTTTCCTGGATCTCATCTGGTTTTTTGGGGGCTTCACTTAATTCACTGGCACGCATCCCGTCTGACATCAAAATCTCCTTTACCAGACTTCGCCTGGTATGTAAAAATGAAAAAGACCGAGCTGCTCATGAAACGCAAAAACTCGGCCTTGAGGAGATGTAATGTGGCTGTGGGGGGTGCCTCAAGGATGATACTGGTACTTAGATATTTGTACTATACACAATTTTTTGTGATTTGTCAAAATGAGTTTACAATTTTGGGACGGAAGACCGAAGACCGAGGACGGAATTCTACTATCGTCTTGACTAAGACAAGTAGATTAAGATATGCTTGAATTCAGGGGGTAATTAAGTGATCGAAAAATACAAATTTCAAAATCTATCAGTCTATCAACTTTCATTGGATTATGTTGATCAGGTTTACTCATCAATCATAGGCCTACCCGATACAGAAAAGTATAATCTTTCCTCACAAATAAAACGGGCCGCAACATCCATCGCACTTAATATAGCAGAAGGATCAACTGGTCAAACGAATCCAGAGCAGCGCAGATTCTTAGGATTGGCATTACGATCCTATCTAGAAACGATCGCTTGTTTGGATCTTATTGATCGCCGATCATACATAGCTGAACCTCAGTTGAGGAAGCTTCGTATGAAAGGACACCAGTTATTCATGAAATTGGTTGCTTTCCGGAAGAGTATGAAAGCTGAGCTTTCTTAGCTTTTATCAATTCACCACGATTCGGTCTTCGGTCATCGGTCCTCCGTCACGGCGAAGCGGGTATCCGGTCTCTCGGTCATAATTTATAAAATTCCACCAGCCTCGAAAACAGGATCCCAAATGCCCATTGGCCTTTTTCCCGGAGGGGAAAAGCCCGGCGGGTGCTCAGCAGAACCCCTCCGCTCATCTCCAATTCCAGCTTACCCCCATCGATTTCAACCCGTCCTCCGTTGTCAGTGATGAAAGCCAACGTCTTTTCCACTGTTGGATCCCCCAGGAATCGCTTCCCAGTCATTACTTCGGATCCCTTTTTGGAGAAGACAGCTTTCACTTGATCAGTGCCAACCTTTGTGATCTCGCCCCGGGCTTTGACCCAAAAAGGTTTGAAGAATGTGCCGCCAGATTTAAAAGTGATTTCCCCGTATCTTTGGAGGGGTTCAAGCCGCTGAACCTCAAATTTTTCAAGACAATTTTTGCAGATCACGGTCCCGAGCAACAGCTGATGTTTTTTGGTATTCTTCTCACAAATGGTACAGGTCAGTTTGATGTCATTGGGTGCCATCAGTTCTCCATTCTCTGTCTCCCGCCTCTCCGTCTCTTCCCGGTCCCCGGTCACGAGCGCAGCGAGTATTCGGTCTCCGGTCCAATCCGCGGGATTATTCTTCTACTACCTTGATCTCCGCCGGTTTCCACCCGCGGATCGTATTCTGATTCATCTCCTGGAAGCGGGTCAGCTGGGCTTCAGGCATGGCAAAACGGGATTTGGCGGTGCCCAGCATCAACAGGCAGTAAGACAGGTTGCCCAGATGATCGGCGCTGATAAACCCTTCATTCACTTCCAGCTGATTCCAGAGATGGGTGGTGGTATAGGTCCACAGGACATTGATCGGGTTGCGCTCGGCGGCGATCTTTTGATTTTCTGCGCCCAGCATGGCAAGCAGGGTCTTAAAATCTGGCTCCGAAATGAGAGTAAAGAATCCGTATTGGCAGGGAGCCTGGCATAAACTGCAGCCTTTCTGACGGTGCAGGCGGTTGGCCATTTTGGCCCGCCCGGGATGGATGGCGACGGCTTTCATCAATGCCTGGTATTCTGCGGCTTTTTCCGGTTTACTGTCGGCGCTGATGATGGCCTTGGTCAGCTTTTCTACTGTTTCCTGATCCGGCAGGCGGGAGGCCTGCTGGAAAGTGACCATTCGTTGGCCCACTTCGGGCGCCACAGCTTTTACAAAATCTGCCATTTTCAGGCCGGCCTGTTTGGCTAAAGACGAACGCATTTTTTGGCTGGCTTTTTTCAGAGCGCTGATATGGGCAGGGGGGCAGAAAGCCACCAGGTAATAGTAGCTGATCATTTTCTTAATGGCGATGGGGTGGATTTCCTGGGTCATGGTTTACTCACTTTACCGGATGATCGGTAGTATCTTATTCAGGAAGCGTGATCCTTAAAAAGACCTTTTGTCATAATGGCTTGTTATTAATGTTGTTCGTACGATATCCAAGAAGATCACGCTTCCTTCTTGACTTCGGGGATCGGAGTATAAAAGACCTTCACCCAGGAGGCCATATCATCCTGGATGCCGCTGATAATGGTCTGCCCGACCTTTAAGCGGGCGATGATCTGGGGCTGGTCTTCTTCCAGGGCCAGGGCGCTGGCCATGGCGTCCCGGTCATCGGCGCTTACCAGGCGGTGCACGATCTTCAAGTTGGTGTTCTTCAGGGCGTCAGGAACCAATTTAGAGGGCACTTGATCGATAATGCCCAGACCCTGACCGTAAGCCCGGATCTCAGCCAGGATGTCGGAGAACATTTCGCCCATCTTGGCCGCGGGATTGGAATCCCCGCTGGAGCCGGGGGGGGCAGCCCGTAGAATGCGGTGGGCTTCCTCAAAGATGGCCAGGTGCTGCAGGCTGGCTGATTCAGGAGAGCCGGCCACTTCATGCTGAGCCTGGCGGTATTCGTACAGGAAATTCAATATTAAGGCCATGGTGAAACACTTGTCAGCGTCATCACCCATCTGACTGAGGTTGATCACCACCGGGCGGTCAAAGAGTTTGGCCCAGGGTGTGGAGAAGGAATGGTCAAATAACTTGCCCTTCCAGCCTCTTAATCAGACTGCCGATCCTGGTTTTGAGGGCGGCAGTGATGTTATCAGTAATGCGCTGTTCATAACCCTTGGCGGCTACCAGGTCGCCGATTCGGGCCTGAAGCTGGCTCAGGGTAGGGGCGCCAGCGCCATCTGGAGGCAATTCGTCATCTTCCAGCCAGCCCTGGCTTTCATACAGGTCTACCAGGCCTTCTTCCAGGATCACCGGCAGGATCTCGTACATGGGGAAGCTGGCATTGAAGATCGATTTCAGGCGGTCCATATGGGGCATGACGTTGGTATGGGCCCCTTCCAGGCGGATGATATCAAAGGGGTTGACCTTAAGCTGGTCCAGCTTCTGTCCGCCCCAATCATCTCGCCCGGGCATATAAACCGCGATCTTCTTCTTGAATTTGCCCGAATTATTATAGGCCAGGGCCAGCTGGACATATTCATCCTTGGCGGGCTCGATGACCATGAAGTTGGTCTTCTGGGCCATCATTTCCTCGATGAAGCGCCGGCAGGTATTGGATTTGCCGCTGCCGGTGATGCCGGTGATGAAAACATGGCGGGTGAGGGAATCCAGGTCAATTTTGTATTCCAGTCCTTTGATCTCTTCCCCACCTTCCAGGACAGTCCCCAGGCTCATGATCCGTTTTATTGCCTTCCAGTTCAGGCGGATTGAGGCTGAAGGTTGCCGTGGATTGCACAGAGAGACCGGGCATTTCCCGCCGGGGCAGGTTGATCAGTAAGGATAATTCTTCCGTGTTTAATGGGGTAGTTAACCCTTGATAAAGCTCTCCCAGGGGATGCTGAATCGGTTCCCCATCATCGGGAGCAGATAACATTAAATGCGGCTGGGTGAAGGCATCCAGGGCCACCTGGACCTGGCCATCCCAGACCGGGTCTAACTTGTGGACCCGGATGGGTTCAAAGGAGCTTTTATGTCCGCTGACCAGGGCTTTGAGCTGAGCCTGGGCCTGCGAAGCCGATTCGGCCTGGTCGCTGAGAATATAGACACCTACATTCCAGCAGCCCTGGGAACGGGCCACTTCAAAGCGGTTGACAGTCTCACTTAAAAGACGGGTGCATTCCTCGGCGTGTTTGTTAAGAACTTCCTGGCCGAAGGTCATCGATTCGCCGGTGGTTATACCCTCGCTGGTGGAGCTGCTGATCGAGCGGCTCAGACTTTCACTTTCTGAAAGAGATTCACTCTTGGAAGAGGATCCGCTGGTGGAGGGTAATAACTGGCCGAACATGCCCATCATGCCTGAGAGCAGGAAAGGTCCGCCGGCTACTGTTAACAGGGCAGCCACACCGCCCATACCGGCCATCTTCAGGCCTTTGGCAGCACCGCTGCCACCTTCCATCGCAGTACCCAAAACACCCTTACTTTTGCTTTCGGAGTCACTGGTAGATTCACTTTTTGAGGTAGATGTGGAGCTGGATTCTGATTCCGAACTGGAGACAGTGTCCGAAGTCCCCGAGCTTTTCCCCAGGGAGAGGGTGGTTTTCATAAATCCATGGATCTGGCCGGAGAGAGAATTGCAGGCATCCACTGTATCCACTACCCGGGATTCAGGCATGGGTTCTGCCAGGACCAGGTACAGATAGGGTTTACCGCGCATACCCCGCATTAATTTATCGAGGGTTTGGGGATCGGCTCCAGCCTGTTTCTGTTCTGTTTTTGGGGAAGGTATACCCGTAAAAGCCCGGGCGTGGGAGAAGGTGCTCAGCGGTACATGAACTTTATCAGCAATTTCCTTATAATCTTCCACCATGCGCACCCGGGTTCCGGGCCAATTGGAGCACAGGAATTGGCCTAATTGGTTCGCAAAGAGGGCTGGCTGGGTACCGGGTGCTCTGCCTGTGACCCCAAAATAGATTCGGTTGCGCATGCCGTCACTGCTGATAATAAAGATCAGGGCGTAGCGGGGATCGTGGCTGGCGGCCAGGGCAGTTTGGATGGCGCCAAAATAATCCACTTCACTTTCGTTGATTGGTTTGCCAACCTGTTCCACTTCAAAAAAGGCCACATCCGGTGATGCTGATATAGCCCCTTCAATCACTTTCATGACCTTGTTCTCAAGGATCGGTCCGTCCAAATAGTTGCGCCGCAGTGCGAATAATGTGGAACGCGAGAGCACCTCCCCGGCTGCGGTCAGCAGTTCCGGGGTCAGGTCTTGGGGGGAAGATAGATTTGCTAGTGGGCTTTCAGATTGTTTGGCCATGGGACCCTCCCCAAAAATGTCTTATTTTGATGTGTTCACTTGATAACTATGGTCGCCAAATCGAATCTCATCCCCTGGTTTGAGGGAAGTTGGTTGATTTTTTTCCAGGCGGTTATCATTCACAAAAGTGCCGTTGGTGCTGCCCAGGTCGAGTACTTCCAGCACTTCTCCTGCCACTAAGATCCTGGCATGATGGCGTGATAATTTCTCAGCCGGGATGTGGATCTCATTGCTGGCAGAGCGTCCTACACGATTTTCTCCTTCCACGAGGTGGAAAATGTCTCCCAGGGGGGATTCGAGGATGTATGAAATCTCTTCCGATTCGGGTGAGGCTTCTTCCTTTTCTTGCGCTGCGTCAGCAGCGAGAGCTTCAATATCCCCCATAAATAACAGGCTGGGCCGGGCCCGTTCGCTGGCAGCGCCGTACTCCAAGCTGGTGCCAACCACGACACTTTCGTCCGGATTGTCAGCCAGGATCAGGTCCTTGCCTGGGAAACGTTCTTCCAGATGTTTGTAGATTGAATACAGCTGGGAGCCGCCGCCGACCAGAACGATCTGGCCGATCTGGTTTTCTTCCAGATCGATGGCTTTGAGACCGTTTTCGACCAGATTGGTAAAAGTACGATGCAAGCCGCCGGTGATTTCCTGGAATTTACCTTTATCGAGCTTGACCATACCCCGGAAGATCTCTCCGTTGCGCATCACCAGGGTCACTGTCCGTTGTGGGACCCTGGAAGTATCCTCATCAAAGAGCAGCTGACGGCTGAGGGATTCCTTAAGGCGTTTGGCCACAATGCGCAGGGATAATAGGGCACCCGGATCCTCGGCAATGGCGGAGGCCGGGATTTGCAGCTCGTCTGCTATGCTGTTGGCCAGCTGGGTATCATAATGACCGCCGCCGAAAGCCTCGCCATAGCGACCCATAAAGATCAATTCCCCGCTGCGGGAGTCCACTTCACCGGCCACCAGGTCGGTGGTGCTGCCACCAACATCCACGATCAGGGTCGACTTCCCAGCAGAAAGATGCTTGAGATGGCCTTGTCTTTTCAGACTTAGAATCGCCCCTTCTGGCTCGGAAACAAAGCGGATATTCTCATGGACTTCTTCCGGCAGGCAGTTTTTGACCAATTTTTCAAAATCAGCAAAGATCGCTCCCTCATGCGAGGTCTGCCAGTGGACCGGGTAGGCGAAGGAAAAAACTACTCGTTTATCGAAGCTTCCCGTGCGCCATTTCTCTCTCAGGAGCTGGGCCAGGACTGCGTCCAGCATCAGGCGAGTGAAAGTTAACGCCTGCTGATGGGTATAGCGCAGCTGATGGGGCTCCGGATTGGGGTCGAGGTGGGAGCCGATACAGGGTTTGAAATAGTCCCGAATCCGCAGCCGGTTGGTTTCATCATCCACCTGGCTTTGAGCCATATCACCGTAGCATTCCAGTTCAGTGCCATCTGGTGTGAGCAGCAGTATGGCCGGCAGGCGCCGGTCGACAAAACTGGTCAGGGGGGAGGGGCTGGGCTCACCGATCAGGTGAACGCGGTTGCCCACCAGATCATACTGGGAGCGGTACAGGCGCCAGTTGGTGGCGCCGCAATCAAATGCGAACAGGGTTTGTTGCTCAGTGTTAGCCATAATCAGATCTCTTTTATTCTATTGACTCTCAATTTTCATTCAGCCATGATTGAGTATTATTAATTGGTTCTATAAACTCGGGATCATCCCCGGCCAGCTCAAGAAACATTTCATAATCAGCCCGGGCTGGATCCACATCACCCAGGCCTACAAAACAATCCCCTCGTTTAAGGAAGTACCAGGGACTTCCTGGATCAATTTCAATCGCACGCGTGAGATCATCAATGCAAGGGCCCCATTCACCTAACTGCAGGTATGCTTCCCCTCGCAAACCTATGGCCCCTGGATCATTCGGATCTGAAAATTCGACCGCGATATTTAAATCTTCTATAGCTGAAGCTGGATCTCCAAACCGCTGGAGTTTCAATTCTGCTCTCCATCTCCTTGATTCTGGATTGTTCGGTTCCAGGGCAATGGCCTGATCAAATGCCTCGTGGGATTCGTCTTTGAATTGGTCCTCTTCACTGAAGTAGTAAATCAGCCCCATGGAAAACTGCGCAACCCAGACATCCGGCGCTAACTCTCGGGCATGCTGGATGTCTTCAATCGCGCCAGGCAGATCACCCAGGTCAAATTTTCTCCAGCCCCGTTCCATCCAATATTCAAAGTTCTCGGGTTCCAGTTCGATAGCCCGCGACCAACTATCTCGGGACTCTTCCAGATGACCCATCATCTGGAAAGCCCAGGCCCGCAGATGGTAGAGATAGCCAGTCTCATACCCGGTGTCGATGGCTCTGTTAAAATATTCCAGAGCCTCTTCTGGTTTTTCCTGCCCGATGAGCTCTTCCCCTTGCAGGAAGAGGTCTTCACCGCTCATCTCTTCAGAATTAGTTGGTTCTGAATCCTCAGTTTCGTCGTCGGAGATTGGATCAATTACAGTGGTAACTTCAACATTTTCTGTTCCTGGACCAGCCATACCTCCCAAATCGATATCCAGCACCTGGGTCAGGATCACTCCGACCACAGCTAGGAGGGCAACCCCACCAGCGATAGTTGCCCAAACTGGGATCTTTTTCTTCTCACCCTCAGGTTTAGGAGCTTGTTTCTGTTTCGGTGCTTTCTTTTTGGGTTCTTTGGCAGGTGGTTCTTCTTTTTTGGTTTCTGGCTCCATCACAACCGTGGGCTGTTCCATCTCTTCAGCTTTCATGGTTACCGTGGGCGCTTCGAGTACGTCATCCACAACCGTGGGAGATTCTTCTGCTGGCACAGCGATCGGGTCTGTGGATTCCAGAGCCTGCAGGGCAGTGCGCAGGGCGCCTACCAGGTCTTCGGCGGAGGAAAACCTGCTTCCCGGTGCTTTGGCCAGGGCCCGGTCGATCACTTCCTGGGCGGAGCCGGGCACACCGTCGACCAGTTCGCTCATGTTGGGGATCGGGTCGTTGATTTGTTTGTGGACGATGCCGATCGGAGTTTTGGCATCATAGGGTACCTGGCCGGTTAACATTTCAAAGGCCACCACACCCAGGGAATAGATATCGCTCTCTTTGCTGATGTCATCACCTAAACTCTGTTCCGGGGACATATAGGCCGGCGTGCCTACCAATGTGCCAGTGGCAGTGAACTTCTGGTCGCTTAGCAGCTTGGCGATGCCAAAGTCTGTCAAGTAGGCTTTATTTTCAGTGTCGATCATAATATTGGAGGGTTTGATATCCCGGTGCAGCATGTCCTTGGTGTGGGCATAATCCAGGGCGCTGGCGATATCATTAATGATCGAGCCAATGAGTTTGATGGGCATCCTTTCACCGCGGTTGCCCACTTCCACCAACTTGGTGTGTAGATTAACACCATCTATATATTCCATCACCATGAAGATCAGGTCGTCCTGGATATCAAAGTCATACACCTGGACGATATTGGGATGGCGCAGGTTGGCGACTGCCTTGGCTTCGCGTTTAAAGCGGGCTACAAAATCACCCCCTTCCAGCAAGTAGCTGTGCAGTACCTTAACAGCCACTTTTCTATCCAAGTGTGTGTGAATACCTGCATACACTTCTGCCATGCCCCCCTGGCCCAGGCGTTCTGTGATGCGGTATTTGCCGATTTCCTTTCCAATTAAGCTAGCCACGGTCCCTCTCCTATGTGATCAACTTGGGACACCAATGCTGGAAAATCTATTATTCAATTATCATACTGTGAAATTTGTAAAGAGGGCATGAAAATCACTGCTATGAAATGAAAATTCCGCAAAATTCCATGCTGAAATTGATAGTAGCATGGTTGTGATTTTATTTCAAGGAGATTTGGTGCGGAGCGCCAGACGGAAGACCGAAGACCGGGGACAGGATAGGTAGCTGCGCAACCAGACGGAGGACCGGCCCTTCGACTGCGCGAGGAAAAGATCTCGCTCTGCTCAGGACAGGAATGGAGGAAAGGGCCCTTCTACTGCGTGAGAAGAAGATATCGCTCCGCTCAGGAGGGGGAGAAGACACAAAACCCCGATTTTCATTGCGAGGAATCCGACGGATGACGAAGGATGACGAAGCAATGACAGTAACTCACAGAGTCTCTCAAAACATATCCTCATTTGGAATAAATACATGCTGGACTTAAATCGCCTTACTCCTTACCCCTTACGGTTTTCCCACCGAAGGCGCCTTCCATTTTTGTTATGCTGGTTTGGTTTAAACTGGATTGGGATATAATAGAATTTCATTCAAATAGGAAAGAAATATGACTAAAAAATTGATCATTCTCCTGATTATTATTTTCTGTTTACCGCTGTTTGCCTGCGGGGGAGGATCCCCGGAAGCCGATCTGCCAACAGAAGCCATGGAAGATACAGCGGTTGTGGTTGAAGCGACTGATGTTCCTCTGCCAACCAAGCCTGCAGCGACTTATGTTTCAAGTATCGACCAGATCGCCGGGACCTGGATTGCTGCGGCTGACCTGGGTAACTTTGTGGCTGTGATCACACTGGATGGCATGTTCCGGGTCGCAAGTTCCACAGATGAACTGGAGAAGGGATCCACTGACAGCTGGAAATTAACCTTTGAGGAAGATCAGATCCTGGCCACTGGGTATGCTCTTTGCCTGGGTGAAACGGGATATTATTTAGCAGAAATCAATCCTGATGGCACATTAAAATTCATCACCATCTCAGATTCATGCACTGGCCGCTTGAGGAAGATGGACCGCAGTTTGCCGGGACGTTTAACACCTTATGACTTGATCTACAATCCGGTGGAGTAAAAAGGACGGAAGGACGGACCCTTCGACTGCGCGAAGAAAAAATCTCGCTCCGCTCAGGGCAGGAGTGGGAGACTGAAGACGGAATAATTAGATCCCGCGGATGAGAGCAGAGATCTCACCGCGGGATTTTTTCACTTAAATGGTATGTTCAACCAAATCGTCCAGAGAGTGGGTGGTCATCAGTGTGCTGGACCAGGTCCCAGAGGTTGCCGTACAGGTCCTCAAAGACCGCTACTGTCCCGTAGGAAAATTCCTGTGGGTCCCGGATAAAAGTGATTCCCCTCTCGACCATGTTCTGATAATCAACCCAAAAATCATCTGTTTTGAGGAACAGGAAAACCCTGCCACCTGATTGGTTCCCGATGAATTGCTCCTGTTCTGGTGTAGCGGCCCGGGCAAGTAATAATGTGGTTCCGCCGGATCCAGGCGGGGAAACCACAACCCAGCGTTTATCCTGCTGTGGTTGATAGGTATCCTCGACAAGTGTGAATTGAAGTTTTTGAGTATAAAATTGGATCGCTTCATCATAATCCCGCACAACCAGGGCGATGTGGATGATGGATTGGGGCATAATAATATTCCTTTTATTTATGATCCTGGATTGGTTCTTTTTTAGCATGGGGACCGAGGAAACTGTCAAATGCCTCATCAAAATCCTCCCCTTCATAAATGAATTTCCTGGCATCCTTTCCGGCCCATTTTTTCACACGCCACTGTTTGAGCACAGGGGAATAAAATAAAGAGCGATTTTCCATGGTTAGCTGCATGGCTTCTCCCCATTGCATCAGTGATTCTTTGATTTTCTCCATAATGGTCCTTTTATTGGTTTGGCCTATTATCTATTATAGAGCTAAAAATATTACATCCTGCAGATTAAAAATGCGAACACAATCTATAAACCTTGAATTACCCCGCATCTTCACCCCCTGATTTCAGTTATAATCCATGAACTGCTGTAATTTATGAATTGGATATTTCTTTAATGATTTGAGGGAGCAATTATGGCCATCCAGATAAGGGAAGTGACGACAAAAAGCGAACTAAAAAAGTTCATCCGTTTTCCACATTCAATCCCCAGGGAGAATAACGCCTGGGTGCCGGCCCTGGATTTTGATGAGATGAATAACCTGCACTGGGATAAAAACGCGGCTTTTGATCACTGCCAGGCTCACTACTTCCTGGCTTATGATGGGGACAGAATCGTTGGCAGAGTGGCTGCTATTTACAACAGATTGCATTTGGAAACCTGGGGTGAAAATTTCATGCGCTTTGGCTGGATCGACTTTGTTGATGATCCCAATGTTGTAAATGCCCTGATGGAGAAAGTTGAGTCCTGGGCGGCCGAGCTGAACTGCACCGCTGTGCATGGTCCCCTGGGATTTACTGACCTGGACCGGGAAGGCATGTTAGTTGAAGGATTTGATGAACTGGCTACATTGGCAACCCGCCACGATCCAGCTTATTATCACCAGCACATGGAAAGACTTGGATACGAAAAAGCTGTTGATTGGTATGAACATCTGGTTACCCTGCCCGATGAGCTGGATGAAAAGATCCTCCGGATGGCAAGACTGGTTGAGAAACGGTATAAATTGCGGGTTTTGGATAGCAAAGAATAAGAAAGAATTATTAAAATATGCCCCTGAACTGTTTGAAGTGATCAATGAAACCTACAGCCACCTCTACGGCGTGGTCCATCTGACAGAGAAACAGCGGGAAGCTTATGTCAAACAGTATTTTGGATTTGTGATCCCGGACCTGGTACCAGTCGTGCTGAACGAAGAAGGCAAGATGGTCGCTTTTACAATTGCCATGCCTTCCCTGTCCCGGGCGATCCAGAAAGCCCGCGGCCAGCTCTTCCCCTTTGGTTTTATCCATTTGTTAGGAGCTATGAGAAAATTCGACCGAATCGATACCTATCTCGGGGCAGTTGTGCCCAGATTACAGGGCAGGGGAGTGAATGCACTGATGATGGTCAGTTTGTTCAATGCCTGCTAAAAAATATGGCGTTAAAACCGTTCATGCCAACCCTCAGCTGGAGACTAACCAGAAGGTCTGGTCGCAGTGGAGATACTTCGATTCCCGGCAGCATAAACGCCGCAGGATCTATATCAAACATTTTTAATTTATTTTCTCCCTGGGGGAATAATTTTAATCCGGATTGGCTGGTCACAGGACCAGCCAATTTTTTTATCAGGAGATGGATCAAGATTTTTGTTTTTTCACCACAAAATAGATCACTGTCACGATTCCAAGGCCAATTCCAAGGACGGCGATGGCCAGAACAATGAAAAATAGGGGAACTATCGTGTTTGGAGTAGTATGAATTATGCTCTGCATCCGGGACTGGTGTACCAGCAGGACCCTGGTCGGGGACCTTTGTGCCATTTTCACCCGGGATATAGGAAGTAGGTGATGGAAAAAAGGTTGGCATGACCCAGGCAGTTGGGATCAGATAATTCTCTGCCCCGACTGATTCTGCCCAATCCAGTTCAAATTGATCAGCTGAGATTCCCAGGGCTGTCTGGAAGGCTTGGTCTGTTGGTTCACCATCCTGATAGGCTTTTAATAATTTACTCAGACCAACATTCCCGTAGGTTTCCACCAGGTAGGCTGCTGCGCTGTAGGCTTCCGCGTACGAAAGGTAAACACGTTCGACATCGTAGGATCCAAACCCATCCTCCAGTGAAGTGAGGGGAATTAATTTTTTATCTTCTGCAGCAGCTGCCACCTGGTCGATTTCCCATTCATGGGAGATGAATTCGTTATATTGAGCCACGCCTTCGTTTAACCAAACCGGGACTGAAACAACCGGATTATAAACAACCTGGTTAAAGAAGATATGTGAGATCTCATGGGGGATGACGCCGTTTAACCAGGCTTCCTGGAAACTTTCTCCTTTCACGATCTGGTTTGTAATGCCAAAATTGCTGAAGGTCTGGCCTCCGATCCAATCGTGTTCAATATTATGCCAGGAGTGGAATTCCTCGTCCGAATTGGAGATCACGATCCGCATCTGGAAATCCAGCTCGGTTTGAAATAATTCCTGCTGATAGGAGACAGCGTCGGCGGCGATATCAAAGATATTCTGCCCAAAAGACGCTGACCGGTCATGCCACCAGACGCCGATAGCGTCATTTTCCAGGACCTGCCAATCAAAGCGGTTATCCTCATAGCGGATGATCACCGGTTCGCTCTGGTATTTATCCCCGTTGTTATCTTCCACTTCCCAGTGGAACAGGTAGGTCATCATGGGTGGAGTGGTGAGATCCCTTGTATCCATAGTGTATTCCAGAACCACTTCATTCCCGGGCTCAAATTCTATACTATCCTTGGTGTAGGATCTGGAACTGTACAAGTTTTCAGCGGTGAAGGCGAATTTGGCCTTTTGGATCCCTGCCCCGATTCCCTTTACCTGGACCCGGAAGATCATTTCATCCGGAAAGTGATTGATAACCTCTGTCTCTGAAAATTCGACTCCGCTTTGGGCATGGGCAGATTTGATCTGCCAGTCTCCCTGAAAGACCAATAGCATTAGAAAGATGATTATCAAGCTTTGGCCGTATTTTTTAACCATAAAATTCCCAGGTGGAAATAGTTAGATATGAATAATTGCTAAACCGGTTAGAAGTCCCGGAAGACCCATTTTCCGGCCACCATTGTGGCCAGGGGTTGGATATGAGGCAGTTCCTGGGCGGGGGAAGTGGTTGGGTCCTTATCCAGCAGGATCAAGTCGGCCCAATAACCCGGGGCCAGTTTTCCCTGTAATTTTCCCCTTCCCGCTGCCCGGGCGGGACTGGTTGTAAAAGCTGCCAGGGCTTGATCAATGGATATCCGGCCCTCCGGGTGCCATCCTTCCGGACCTGGATCGCCATTCAGCCGGCGTCTCGTTACTGCTGCATGTATGCCCAGCCAGGGATTGGGAGATTCAACTGGAGCATCACTTCCGAAGATCAGCTGTGCTCCCTGATCGAGTTGAAGTTTAGGGGCATAAGCGAAAGCTGTGCGGTCTCCCCAATAATGATCTGCCATTTCCATGTCCGAGGTGGCATGGATAGGCTGCATTGAGGCAATGATATCCAGATCAGCCAGCCGGGGCAGATCCATGGGATCGATTAATTGAACATGTTCAATGCGGTGGGGGAGAGGGTCAAGCCCGGATTCCTTTTCGTAATTCCGGATATTTTCCAGGGCATTTAATAAGTGTCCGGTTTGCCAGGTCTCCAATAGCATGGATGGATAGAGACAGACCATGATCAGCAGCTTTTTTTCCGAGCTGGATGATCTCAGCTTCTGATTGCAGAAGCATGCCCATCTCGTCAGATCCCTGATAGGGTGCCAGCATGGCTGCGGTTTTTGGTCCCAGCGCACCATCCATGAATTCCTTCACTCCGCCGAACCACAACCAGTCATTGCCTTTCCCTGTCCGGTAACCCAGTTGGATAGCCTGGTCCAGGAATTCACTGGGTATGCTCTTCAAGACTCGCAGACGCAGCTGATCTTGTCCCGATAAATACTGCAAAGCCTGGATGCAAAGCTCCCGATCAAAATCATGCACGCCAGTTAGGCCCATTTTCCAGAGAGATTCCTGGGCAGTGAGGATTGCCTGGGCAGCCTGTTCCACGGAAGGTATTGGAATGACTTTTTCAATGAGTTTTACGGCTTCTTCAAAGAGAATTCCGGTTAGATTGCCATTATCATCCCGCTGCAGGACACCGTTTTCTGGATCAGGTGTTTGTTCATCGACCCCGGCCAATTCCATGGCCTTGGTGTTAGCCCACGATACATGGAGAGATTTCCCTGTTAAATACACCGGATTGGCTGGCGAAATTTCATCCAATTCGGATGCAGTTCCATATCCCTCCACCCAATCATTATGATTCCAGCCATGCCCCAGGATCCACTCCCCGGGTGATGCCTTAGACAATCTCTGCCTGACTCTATCCAGGCAATCGGTTTTGGTTTTTGTTTCGCAGTTGATCTTGTTCAGGGTTTCAGCATATTTGCGGAGGTGCAGGTGGCTGTCAATCAACCCAGGCAGAACGATCTTTCCGCCCAGATCGAGGAATCTGCCCTGGGCAGGAGGTTCCATTCCTTCTGGGCCCGACAGGGTGTGGCTGATCCTGTCACCCTGAATGACCATTCCTGATACTTCAGCAGAGCCTGGATCCATGGTTAAAATACGAGCATTGATCAGGGTGAGGGTTTCCATGCCGATCTCCGGAGGTTAATTATTGGGAAGAGCTTATTTCAGGAATTGGTCCATCAGTGTGTTGAATTCTTCATCAGAATAATAATGGACTGTGATCGTCCCGGCTCCCTTTTTGGAGCGGGATATGCGCACCTTAGTCCCCAGGGCGGATTGCAGGTCCTCTTCCAGGGATTTTAGCTCGGGCGACTTGGCATCTTTTTTGGTGGGTGAGGGTTTTTTCTTGCCCTTTAGCTGGGTTACCAGCGTTTCAGTCTGGCGGACATTCAGTTCCTGGGTCAGGATGGTCTGCAAAGCAGCGCTCTGGGCTTTGATAGTGGGTAATGCAAGCAGAGCCCGGGCATGGCCCATACTGATCTGGTTTTTGCGAACAGCCTGCTGGACTACATCGGGCAGATCCAGAAGACGCAGGATATTGGTAACCGCAGTGCGGCTTTTCCCAACCTGTTTGCCGATCTCTTCGTGTGAGAGGTTGAATTCCACAGCCAGACTCTGATAAGCAGAAGCAGTTTCGAGTGGATTGAGGTCAGCCCGCTGGACATTTTCAATGAGTGCCAGCAGCAAATGTTCCTGCCCTTCCGCTTCCCTCAATACAGCGGGAACGGTTTTCAGGCCTGCCAGGTGGGCTGCCCGTAATCTCCGTTCACCAGCGATCAGGGCATATTTTTGGTCTTCACCTGCATCCTGGGTAGAGAGGACCAGGGGCTGGATGATACCGTGTTCTTTGATAGACGCAGCGAGTTCTTTGAGTTTTTCCTCGTCAAAAGTTCTCCGGGGTTGAAGGGGGTTGGCCGCGATCAAAGCCAGCGGGACTTCCAGAACTCCGCCGAATTCTTCCAGGATCTCACTTTCTGGATGGGAGGGAATGAGTGCGTCTAGCCCTTTTCCGAGGCCGGGTCGTTTGGCTGCCATAGGTTTTATTTACTCACAAATATCAATTTTAGTGGATTAATTTTTCAGCCCCTATTATACCGCAGGTAGTTGGTGGCCGTCTCCAAGCAGCAGCTCCCGGGCCAGTTCCTGGTAGGCTTTGGCTCCGATGGAACCGGGAGAATAGAGAGAGATGGGTATACCGTATGAAGGCGCTTCTGCCAGGCGGATGCTGCGGGGCACGATGGATTCGAAAACTTTGTCGCCAAAGTGTTTCTTAACTTCCTCAACCACGTCATTGGCCAGGTTGGTGCGGGTATCAAACATGGTGAGGATCACACCACGAACGGTCAGGTCAGGAGAAATCACCCGCCGCACCCTTTCGATGGTGGCAATCAGATCTCCCAATCCTTCCATAGCCAGGTACTCGCACTGGACCGGGATCAAGATACCGTCAACTGCTGCGACCAGGCCATTGAGGGTCAATAGACCCAGGGAAGGGGGGCAGTCGATCAGGATATAGTCATAATCTTCTGCCAGGGGGATCAACTTTCTCTTTAGAAGTCCTTCCCGTCCGACCTCATTCACCAGTTCAACTTCCGCGCCAGCCAGATCAGGTGAGGCCGGTAAAATGGATAATTTTAGTTTGGGATTGCGCAAGATATAATCCCGGATATTTCCTTCTTCCAGCAAGGCTTGATATGTGCCGCCCTTGACATTCTGTTTGTCAATTCCAACCGAGGAGGTTGCGTTGGACTGGGGGTCGATATCCACCAATAAAACGTTCTTTCCATAATAGGCCAGGTAGGCACCCAGGTTGATGGTTGAGGTAGTTTTCCCTACGCCACCTTTTTGATTGGCAACGGTATAGATGAATCCCATAATTTAATAAACCTTTTGTACTTCAGTAATCTGTTCTACAGTCGGTATTCCTTCACAGCCGGACCGTAAGATCGATAGACCAGCCAGGGCATTTGCGAAGCGGGCTGCTTCGAGGGGTGATTTACCGAGCACCACCTTTGATATTATAAAGGCTGCTGCAAATATATCCCCGGCACCGGTAGGATCCACTTCCTGGATAGGCGCTGCAGGGGCCAGCTGCATCTGTCCGTTATGATATAGTTCTGCGCCACCTTTTCCAATTGTGAGGACAAGGTCCGGAAATGATTTTAAGATCTGGTCCAACTTTGAGCGATCAAAATCAAGGTCTTCGATACTCAAAAAGGCAGTCCCTTCCAGCTGGTTTTCCCGATCCAAATTTGGCAGTGGGGCTGAATGAACCAGACCAGTCTGGTCCCAATCCCGCAGCCATCCCTGGAGAGAATAGATCACCTCAGATTTCGGGAACTTCCTACCGGCATTTATCCTGATCTCACCGGCAACCGGTGCCAGGTGAACGATGGTTGCCTTGTTGTACACCTCCGGGAGATGGGTGATATCCAGAACCTCAGCTCGGTCTAACAAGTATTGGGTCCTGCCGGATTTATTATAACTATTTTTAAAGGTCGTTGTCCCTTGGCCGGTCTGATTGATAATCTGGATTCCGTCCAGGATCTCCAGATCCAGATCAGCGGCAAAAGACGTAACCAGGACGACTTCTAAGCCTAATCGCCGGGCAAGTATTGAACTGTATACTGCTGTTCCTCCTAACCGGCTGCCGCCCTCAATCAGATCCTGGGTAATGTGTCCAAAAATCAAATAATCGGGCGCTTTTACCCCGGCTGGGTAATTCATGGCTGAATTATACCTGATAGGGCAATCTAGCCCATAAAAAAAGCCCCCTGATGGGGGCTTTGATATTAAATGTTCAGATCACTCACTGGGATGGATCACTACTTTGCGGTAAGGCTCCTGGCCAGAACTTTCTGTATATACCAGGGTCTCATCCTGAAGTTCCAGGTGGGCAAAGCGCCTTTCATTGGGCGGCATGGGCTCCAGGGATTGTTCACGTTTGGTATCTGCTACCTGTTCTGCAACCCGGCGGGCCAGCTGGCGCACTTGAAGTTCTCTGCGTTCTCTGTATCCTTCCACGTCGATGCTGAGGGGGATGCCATGTTCAAGCTCTTTCCCCAGGATCAGGCGGGTGATGTACTGCAGCGCGTTGAGGGTTTTTGCGCGCCGACCGATCAAAACACTCAGATCGTTGCCTGAGATATCTACCAGGATCGGGTCATGAGGCAGTTTGTCGCTTTTTTCACCGTACTTGGCACTCACAGTGGCTTCCAGATTCATTTTTTCAAGCAGTTCGGAAACAATTTCTTCGACCAGGTTTAAAGTCTGATCCTCATTCTTTTCCCTAACTGGCGCAGATGTTTCCTCCGCTTCCTGGTCCTCATTTTCTCCCAGGATTGAAATTCGCACCCGGGCTTGGCGGGAACCAATACCGAGGATGCCTGATCCACCTTCATCCAGGATGGTGATATCTACTGCGTCACGCGGTAAACCCAGATCTGATAAACCTTTTTCAATGGCTTCTTCTACGCTTTGAGCGATTACTTCCAGGGTTGCGCGGTTGTTCTTCATAAACCTTCTCCGATAATTTCCCTACTTTGTTATCTACCTTGCTGCCCAAAATTTGGCAGCTTAGGCAGGATATTCTTGAAATTTGCCTGTCCCGTTATCATATATTGAGCAATGGTCGCTACGTTGGTGGCGATGAAGTACAATGCCAGGCCCGAAGCAAATGTCAGTGCCAGGTATCCCATAAAGAAGGGCATATACAGGGTCATGGCCTGAGTCATCTGGGCACCCTGAGCGGGTTCCGCTCCAGGAGTAGTAGCCGGTGTAACCATTTTAGTCTGAATATAGGAGGTGATCACCACCAGTATGGCCAGGATAGGAACTGCGACACCCAGGATGGGCAGGCGTTCCGGTTCACTGAGTTCCATCCACCAGAATTGGCTGTTGATGGGAATCAAGTTGGCGCCGTCACTAATATGCTTTGACAAGTTCACCAGCTGGATCGGGGTTACGGCCAGGGAGCGGATGATCGCCTGGTAGAGGCCGATAATGATCGGGAACTGGATCAGCAGAGGCAGGCAGGAGCCAAAGGGTTTGATGCCCTTTTCCTTGTAGATCTCCATTTGCTTCTGAGCCATTTTTTCCTTGTCATTTTTATACTTCGCCTGCATGTCGATCCATTCCTTAGAACTCTGGAGCTCCTGCATGGCTTTGCTGCTTTTCATCTGGCTGGCGGTCAGCGGATAGGTCACCACTCTCACCAAAACGGTGAAAATAATGATGGCCCAACCAAAGTTCTGGCCTATCAGGTTATAGATAAAGAGCAGTGCTTGAATCATTATGGTAATAAAGGCATCCCACATAGTTTTTTCCTATTTTAATTTCTCAGGTCAGTAATTATAGACCGGGACTTTTATTGTTTTGGTGGGGGATAACCCCAAACCTGGACGCCGCTTTCGCTGAGCGCTACCAGGAAATATTCTGCTTCTGAAGGTGCCAGGAGTATTTTATCTCCTGCTCCAACAGGACCGGCATACAGTTTTCCCTCAATGGGTTGATTACGCTGGATCACACCATCCCGGCTGATCACAACCAGGCTGCTGGTATCAGTTGAGAAATAGATCATCTCATTCTGAACCAATGGTTTGGCGTAAATCCCTCCCCCAGGCTGGATCTGCCATACTACTTCACCGCTGTCCAGATCAAGGGCGTAAAAAGTGCCCCCAATATCACTGGCATATACCTGATCACCATCGATCACAGGTGTAGCCCAAGCCCAGTCGGAAGTTTGAAAACGCCAGACAACATTATGGCTCTTTTCATCAATGGCGATGACCTCATTGCCAAAGGTGCCGAGCACGATCAATCCGTCCTCAGATAAGGATGGATGGCTGACTACCGGGCCGCCCAGGTCCTCGGTTTTCCAGACCAGTCTTCCATTTTCGGGATTGATAGCATATAGATAATGATCCATGGATACCTGGTAGATACAGCCGCAATTTTCCGACCAGATCGGTGAGGCCCAGAGTGGATCTTCGGTTTCGAATTCCCACTGCAGCAAGCCGTCAAAATCCAACCCGTAGAGGCTGTAATCAGAATTGGCAGCGAAGATACCATCTTCGGTCACTAACGGGGAAGCGATATAGCGATTTCCAGCAGCTCCGAAGGACCAGAACTCCGCTCCATTGACCGGGTTGACACTGTATAAGACGTTGTTATAACCGCCTACGATCAGCTGGCTGTTTTCGTCTGCCAGGACCGGTGCCGCATAAAAATCAACCCCGTTGATCGGTTCTGCAGGGAATTGCCACTGCTGAGCGCCGTTTTTGAGGTTGACAGCATATGATTGCGGTCCATAGGAGAAATAAACTGTCTCCTCATTGACAGTAATGCCTGACCAGCCAGTGGCTAAAACCCGCCGGCCGGAGCAGGCCCCTAAGGTCAGGGCGATAACTGCCAGGATAATGATGAAAAGGAATTTTTTGTTTTTTATCATAGTCTTTTTCAATTATTCTATTTTACAGGGTCAAATCCACCCCTTGAGAAGGGATTACAGCGTAATATACGCCAGGTCCCCATTAATCCTCCCCGCAGGACGCCATACTTATAAATTGCCTGGTAAGTATAGTGAGAACAGCTGGGATAGAATCGGCAGGTGTTCCCGGGTAAAGCCTTGGAAAGGGTCTTTTGATAAAGTTGGATAAGCGCCAGGATAGGAAAACGGAAAACCGTCCAAATTGACACTTCAAGATCCTTTAACAGCGGATCCTGAGTCGGATGAATGTGCTCGGGGTGTTCCAAAATTATCTGGTTATCCATTGTTGTTGCTGGAAGCGATTCCGGCCTTGGTCAGCAGGGATTTTAGCGCTGCAGTGGTTTGGCTGTGGTTGGCGTCCTTCAGCGGTTTTCGGGCGATAAGTATTCCCTTATAACCTGGCGGGAAATCATCCTGGACTTCCCTGAAAGCCGCCCGGAGCAAACGTTTGGCCCGGTTTCTTTGAACTGCATTGCCGACTGATGTTCCTGCAGTGACTGCGAATCTGGAGTTAGGATCGTTTCCAGCCTGTAATATCAAAACGAGAAGCGGATGGGCGTAAGATTTTCCAGAACGCCGCACCCGCTGAATCTCAATTGAACTTGTTAAACGAAATCTCCGTTCCACGGGAACTTTGTCATGTCTGGATTAACTATTCCAGTTAACGTTCTTGACATGATTATTCTTTGTATGAGCAAGCTGATAGCGGCCTTTCAGGCGGCGCCGCTTCAATACGTCTTGTCCACCTTTGCTTTTCATACGAGCTCGGAACCCGTGTACACGAGCCCGGCGTCTGATTTTCGGTTGATAGGTACGTTTTGGCATCTTCTTGTGACTCCTTCAAATTTCATTCTCAACTACCGACGAGACATTATACCGTGAGGGGGTAGTTTGGTCAAACTCCTTTGAGGGATTTGAGTACCTTGATTTCTTCCCTACCCAGAGGGTGGTTATTCTTATTTATATATACGGAACACCAGAGATTTAGTTCCGGGAGGATTATAATTGATTTAGTGATAAATTTGAATGGTTAGAAGGTGAATATGTATGCCAGTATTTTAAAAAGCTTACCAGACAATCCGGTCCGTGAAGTGAGGATTGGTTTGCACTGGACGGCAGTTGTTGTCGAAAAGTCTTCCGGGCTGCAGTGCGGCCTGGCTTCGACACTGGAACCGGATCATCATCATACCGGGGTGCCCATTATCCCGGAACCCGGTCAGCTGGAAAACCTTCCGGCGCTGGAACTTGCAGACTGGATCCAATCAGATATTCCCCTCCGCCGAAGTGTTGGCTGTGCCGCCATTAATGCATTGATCCCCCATGACCCTTCCCGCTGGGTGGATCAAAACGCGGAGGCTGCTATTCTGGAACATGGCCGGGGGAAAAAGGCAGTTTTGATCGGCCATTTTCCCTTTGCTGACCATCTCCGGACTGAGTTGGAAGACTTCAATGTGCTGGACCTCAATCCATCCGGGGAAGATTTGCCAGCCAGTGCGGCTCCAGAATTTCTCCCGGATGCTGATCTGGTTGCCATCACTGGGATGACCTTTATTAATCATACACTGCCAAATTTGTTGGACTTGTGTAAACCGGAAGCATTTATTTTGGTATTGGGGCCATCAACGCCATTAAGTCCTGTTATGGCTGAACACGGTGTAAATTTAATGGCAGGATCGATCGTTGAAAATATCCCTGCTGTTCTGGCAGCCCTGGGACAGGGAGCTAACTTCCGTCAGGTGCATCATGCGGGAGTCAGATTGATCACCCAAATGGCATAATGAGGAAAAATAATCTTGATAGAGAATGATGAGATCATCTTTCGCCCGATTGGCATAATACATAGCCCTCACAAAGAGCTAGCGGGAATGCCCATTCAACCCAGCGCCGGAGTCGGCATTAAAGGGACTGTTGTTTTAGAACCGGCATATATGGATGGGTTAAAGGATCTGGAGGGTTTTTCTCATTTGATATTGGTGTATTTTTTCCATCAGGCTAAATCCCCGGTCCTGGTGACAAAACCATTTTTAGATGATGTCAAACGCGGCGTATTTGCCACCCGGGCTCCACGGCGTCCTAACGGGATAGGTATTTCTGTTGTTAAGCTGCTGGCTGTCGTTGAAAACGTCCTCGAGGTTGAAAATATGGATATCCTGGACGGCACTCCGCTGCTGGACATCAAACCTTATGTGCCCGACTTTGATGAGGAGCATGATATTCGGATTGGCTGGCTGAAAAAAAGCCTGGGCAAGATAGGGGGGAAATTGTCAGATGATAGATTTTTAGAAATAAGGAAACGGTTTCCTTCAAGGAAACCGTTTCCTATTCATGTTTTATTACCTTCTTCGCCTACCACCAGAAACAATCGAAATCCAGTAGAGCAGCTGCATCACTGCAGTGAAAAGGGATGCTACATAGGTCAGGGCGGCGGCATTTAGTACCTGATTGACACCATGTTCTTCCTCTGCTGAGCTGATAATGCCGCTGTTTTTTAACAGAACCTTGGCACGTGACGAGGCATTCAATTCAACTGGCAGTGTTGCCAGGGCGAAGATCGCTCCGCCAGAAAAGGCAAACACACCCAGCCAGGCTATACCGATCACATTTAATAACAGGCCGGCCATGATCAATATCCAACCCAGGGTTGATCCGATATTGACTGCAGGCACTAACATGGATCTGATTTGCAGTGGAAAATATCCTTCCTGGTCTTGTTGGGCATGGCCCAGCTCATGGGCAGCAATTGCCATTGAAGCCACTGAACTACCCTGGTAAACACTCGAGGAAAGACTTAATTCTGCCTTACGGGGGTCATAATGATCCGTCAGCTGTCCCGGGATTTGCTGGATAGCCATCTCTTTCATTGCTCCAGCCCGGATAATTCTCTGGGCAGCTTCCAGACCGCTGATACCGCTCCGGGTTTGAATTTGGCCCCATTTTTTGTAGGTTGAGTTGACGTACCATTGGGCGGCCAGCATCAATAAAAGCGCCGGGGCCATATAAATCAAGTACTGGGGATTCCAATAAAACATCTTTTTATTTCCTTATGATCAATCTTGAAGTAATTCCAATAATACTTCAACAGCTTTATCCAGCTGGGGATCCAGATCGGCCAGGAAATCCTCTTCTGTAAATTCCACTTCATAATCTGGGATCAACCCCACTTCATGGATCTGGCGTTTCTCAGGTGTAAGCCAGCGGGCAATCGTCACTCTCACAGCGCCCTGATTGTCATCCAATGAGATCCAGTTCTGGACTGAACCTTTTCCGAAAGTGGTCATTCCCACCAGTGGGCCCCGATCATAGTCCTGGATAGCACCGGCCACGATCTCAGAAGCGGAGGCGGATCCTTCATTCACGAGTAGTACCAGGGGGATCTCCGTTGCCAGGCCGCCTTCGATAACATCAAATTCAATACTTTCCTCATTCCCGCCGTATTCTTCATACAAAATCACTCCCTCACCAATGAACTCAGAACCCACTTCAACAGCAGTCTGTAAATAACCGCCGCCATTATTCCGCAGATCGACTATCAAACCAACCGGATTTTCAGCCAATATCTCTTCCAGATTACTCTGCAGCTCAGCTTGGGTTTCCTGGGCAAATGATACGATCTGAATATAGCCAATCCCGTCATCTAACATTCTGGATTCCACACTGGGAATTGAGATCTTTGCCCGGACAATGGTCACGTCAAATGGCGCTGAATCACCTTCACGCTGAATAGTCAAAATAACCGTTGAACCGGCAGGGCCAAGCACTTTGCGGATAACTAATGATCCATCCAGGCCGGTCATGTCCTCACCATCGATCTTGATCACCTCGTCTCCGGGCAGTAATCCGGCTTCTTCTGCTGGAGAGCCAGGCATAGGGCTGATAATGGTCAGAAAGTCTGTTGAGGTGTCGACCCAGGCTCCAATACCTTCATATTCGCCGTCCATGGGGATATTGGCCTGCATGAACTGATCAGGATCCATATAACCCGTGTGTGCATCTCCCAGGGAATCCAGCATGCCGGTGATCGCCCCGCGCATCATTTCCAGGTCATCCACAGGTTGATCAATATATTGATCATGCACGATATCCCAGGCTTCCCAGAAGGGGGAGAATAACTCCTCTGTTGTGATTTCAGCTGCGGGACTTGCAGCTTGATCCTCATTCGAGGAGGAGGGAATTGTATCTGTTATTTGATCAAGCCAGCCCAAATCTGGTTTGGGGATAAAGAAGTTGCCGACAATTGCCCCTGCCGAGAAAGCGCCTGTGACCAGCAACAGTCCGCCAAGTATTCCAATCAGGATCCAGGTTCTTTTATTCATGCCAATCTCCAATAAATAATCTATCTACCCACCTTCCAATTAAGGCGGGAATTTATACAAGGTTATCACAAATCACTGAGAGCATTCTTAGAAGAATATCAAAAATATCTGGATGGAATCTGTATCGATCCTGTCAGTCGGATCGGATGCTGGGCAGAGTGATCACATCTAAGGTAATGGATCGCCCCAATTCACTTTCCAGAGCTAGATCAATCGCATTGACATCGTTTTGAGATAACGGCTCCGGTGATCGAACTGTAACGCTAATAAAGAGCTGGTCATTTGATTGGGATCTGTCAATCTCCAGATTGGATATGGTATCCAGGAGTTCATTCTCATGCAGTACCCGCTGAATAGTTTGATCTTCCCTGCTTTTCTGGATGATGCCGTTCATGATGACACCGAGGGGGATGGTGATGACGACCACCAGGATAACCATACCGGTGATACCACGCCGGACCCTCTTTTGGACCTCAGGCAGCAGGTTCAGGGGATGGATGCCCAGCAGTGTGAAGATGATCATACCCGCCAGGCTGATGGTGATCAGGTTGGTGACAAAGAGCAGGGCGGCCCCGCTGGCTGCCTGCATATTGCCGTTCGCCAGGCCCAATCCAACCACGGCCAGCGGTGGTGCGAGAGCGGCGGCAATAGCCACTCCGGGTAAAGCGGCGCTGACTTCCTTCCTGCTGAGGGCATAGGCCCCGGCCATCCCCGATGCCAGGGCAATAAATAGATCCAGCAGAGTTGGCTGGGTCCTGGCCAGGATCTCGGGAGTCATTTCCTTCAAGGGGGATATTAAACCCACCAGGACGGACACAATAATTGTTGCCATAACTCCTTTAAACATGGATTCCAGAGAAGTGCGCAGCAACCTCACTTCACCCAGTACAATGCCAAGAGAGAGGCCCAGGATTGGTGACATTAAAGGAGCGACCAGCATGGCGCCGATGACAACAGCAGGACTGTTCAACAACAAACCCAGTGTGGCTATGATCGAGGATAAAACGATCAAGACAAAATAATCTTGCCCAGGTTGGGCATCATTGATTAAATCTTCCCGGACTTCGAGCTGATCTTCGGTACTCAGGGTGGGGAAGAGGTTAAATATCAGCCCCAATGTTTTTCTGAACCAGAATTCTGGCGCCCCGCTGTAACCTTTCACCATGATTGATGAATGAGGGGACTGGGAGGCTATTCGTTGGGGAATGCTTCCAAATGCAAACTGGTCAATAAAACCTTGTTCCGAGGCGCCGATGATCACCAGATCATAATCTTCTGCTTCCTTGAGGATGCCAGCCAGCGGCGTACTGGCAGTGATGATCTTCTTCTCAGGTTCCTTCTGGAAATGCAGGCCCTGAAAGGTTTTATCAAGGATACGTTGGTTTTCCGCCATGCGGCTGCTTGAGGCTCTTCCGACCTGGATATATAAACCGGTCACATCTGCCCCGGTGCTTTGGGCCAAGGAGGAAGCCAGCAGGGCACCGATGGGAGCATTTGGTCCTCCGGCAGTCGGGACCAGGATGGATTTGATCTCTTTCCAATTAATACCTTTTACGATCAACACATCACAAGGTGCATCAGTGATGATGGGATCAAGCACGGGACCCATAGACCTGGATATGGTTCGGGATTCGCCACCTCCCCATCCGACCAGGATCTGGTCCACATCCTCTTCTCTGGCTGTGTCAAGAATCCCTTCAGCGATACTGCGAGAAACCCGGGTCATGGTTTGCACCCGGAATTCTTCTTTGGTCGCTTGATCAATGGCTCGATCAAGCAGCATGCGGTTGGCTTCTGCTTCAATACGCCCATCTGAGAGGGGAAGCTGATTTGGCACGGTGATCACTCGCAGGGCGATCACTTTTCCGCCTTCGGGTTTTACCAGAGCGCCCGCCAGATGCAGCAGGGCTTCCGCTGTATCCGGATTGGAGATGGGGACAAGTATCCTTTTATTTTGTTTGGCCATCCCTTCTTCCAGGGGAGTTTTAAATACAGTGATGCCTTCCTTGGCTTTAATGCTGTGATGCCGGCCGTAGACCAGGAATAAGATCAGGCCAATAAAAAGCAGCAGCCCGGCAGCTGGTAAATACTCTGCCCATATCAGGCTTAGCAGAAAATCAAAGATCAAAACCAGGGCAGGTATCCAGGGATGAATTGGCAATTGGAATGAAGAACTGATCTGTTCCTGGCGGGTGAGTGAAAAATTGACAGCCATTAATACCATCAGGTAAAAAAAGCTTCCCAGACTGGCCAGATATCTAATACTTAACAATTGAGTGACCAGCACCAGTCCAATAACCACGAATAATATGAAAATTGGTTTTTTAGATCGCTGATGGATTTTCTTAAAGACATCCGGCCAGAAGCCATCCCGGGTCATGGCGTAAAATTGACGGATCACTAAAGAGAGAATCCGATTTAAAGCAAAAGGTAGGGCAATCAGGCTTAAAATAGCCGCACCACCCTGGAACCATCTGCCGCCCCATGATCCAATCAGTTCGATCAGGGGATTTAAAAATGGGGATGAAAAACCAGGGGATAAAACTCCCAGGGTGATTATAAAAACCAGTGCCGGTATGATTCCTGTCAGCAGGCCGCTAACCAAAAAGACCCTGGGAGAATTTACAGGCCGATTATTTAGATCCCCTTTTAAACTGGCTGCGATTTCCAAGCCCAGGTAAGAGATCAATAAGAGCTGAAAAGCACCTCGCCAGTCACCCTGGATCGAAACCAGGTTCACTGTTTTTATCTGCGGTGTGGAAATCAAAATTCCCACTAATATGACCGCCAGGATCAAGATAAGAAACTGATACTGCCGCCTATTACGCCGGGGAAGGAGTTTAAAGGCGCCTGTTAACAGCAGCAGGCCGGCTGCGATTGGAAAAGCGGGAACGGATAACCCAAATAGTTCTTCTACTACTAATGCCGTTTGACGTCCAAAGGCCTGGATAATCAATCCAGCTGCACTCAAACCAGCCAGGATCGTCACCCAACCGGTGAGAAAGGCCAGCCAATTTCCTTCTTCGCAGCTTTGGACCATCTGGTAAGCACCGCTGCTGCGTGGCAAGCTCTCAGATAATTCCAGGTAACCTAAAAAGTTTATTCCGACAAAGAAGATCAGCAGGATTGAGATTAGCGGTAAGACATTGCCAGCCACCTCGATCAGGTCGCCCATTAACACAAGAATTGTCAGTGTTAACATCACTCCCAGGCTTGTAAAAACAGCCCTGGAGTAACTGATCCCGTAACTGAACCGGATATGTTGAGATTGGTTTTTTTCAGTCATGGTTCTTCCTTCATCCCATCCTGTTATTTTGTATGATTTGTACCAGGATTCCCGGTTTCACATTACACATTATTATTCCATAATTGGGGCATTATCACTTTGATATCTTGAATTAGTGGCAGATGAAAATCAGCCCGGTTCGGGATTCCATTCTCACCTACCAGGACAGTTGTAAAACCGGCCTCTTTTGCGCCATCAAGGTTCGCCACCAGGTCATCAAAGAGGACACAACCTTCAGGTTGGGTCACACCAGCCATTTCCATGGCAATTTGATAGGATTCAGGTTGGGGTTTTATTACAAAATTCATTGCCAGCAAGTCAACAATCCCGCTAAATTGGTCTGCGATGCCCAATTCCCTCAGTACCCCTTCAGCATGACGGCGATTCGCGTTGGTAAAGATCCACAGGTCCTGGGGCAGTGAGCTGAGCAGCTCTCTCAGCCCCGGGGCATCTTGCAGATATTGATCCAGGGGCAGGTCATGAACGAAATCCAGGTAATCAGTGGGGTCAACCTGGTGATGAATCCTTAAACCTTCCAATGTTGTTCCATAGGTAGTCCAATATCGATCCCGCGTTTCTGGAATAAGTTCCTCTGGAATACCCAATTCTTCCCTCATAAACTGGAAAATCCGGCAACGGATCTGGTCCCAGAGCCCGTTGGAAGCGGGATACAAAGTGGCATCCAGGTCAAAAAACAGAGTAGAAAATAACATAACCGGATTATACCTGATACTGCCTGGCTGGAATTGACCCTGAGATGCCTTTCAGGTTTCCGTGCAAGACCGCTCTCCGTTATAATACAGGTATGGCAATCCAAATACTGTCTGAAGAAGTTGCATCTCAGATTGCTGCCGGCGAGGTCATTGAACGTCCCTCGTCAGTGGTTAAAGAATTGATTGAAAACGCCCTCGATGCGGGAGCTGATCAAATCACAGTTTTGATCAGGGAGGCTGGCAAACGTTTGATCGAGGTGATGGATAATGGAATTGGAATTCCATCACAAGAGTTAAACCTGGCTGTTCATCGCCATGCAACCAGTAAGTTGAAAAACGCAGCCGACCTTTTCCGGGTTTCAACCCTGGGATTCAGGGGAGAGGCCCTGGCTTCGATTGGCTCAGTCTCAAGCCTGACCTTATTATCCCGGGTTCAGAAACAGGAGCTGGGGGGATCTATCAGGGTAGAGGGGGGAGAGATCCATCCCATCGAAAACCTGGGAATTCCGCCGGGAACAACCGTTCGTGTTGAGCATCTCTTTTATAATGTCCCCGCCCGTCTTAAATTCCTTAAAACTGATCGGACCGAAAAGAGGCTTATCAATACTATGATCAGCCGCTACAGTTTGGCCAACCCCGGTGTCAGGTTTAAGCTGCACCATGATGATGAGCTGGTATTCCAAACCAGCGGCAGCGGTGATTTGCGTGAGGTAATTTCATCAGTTTATGGTGTTGGGACTGCCAAACAGATGATCCAGGTGATCTATGAAGATGAATACCTGGCCGTGAATGGGTTTATCAGTCCGCCTGGTTTGACACGGTCCAACCGCAAGGAAATGTTGTTTTATGTGAACCAGCGTCCTGTAAGTGATCCAGCCCTAAGTTCAGCGATTACACAGGCGTATCATACTCTGGTTATGAAGGGCAGGTATCCTATAGTTGTTTTATTCCTTGATCTGGCTCCAGATAAGGTGGATGTGAATGTTCATCCAACCAAGGCAGAGGTCCGGTTTGAGGACAAAGGTGAGATTTTTAAGGCAGTCAGCAGGGCAGTTCGAAGAGCGCTGCTGTCCCATACGCCAGTCCAGGAGATCAGCAACCTGAGGGGAGTTAACTTATGGGGCGGCCCGGCGACGGACCACAACCAAATCCAGCGCGGGATAGATCCTGCCTGGACGATGGTAGACAAAAATCGGGAAGAGGGAATTTTCGGACAGGATATTGATTCACCCCAGATCTCAGCACCGATTGGTGCGCCAATCCTGCGTTTGATCGGCCAGGTGGCAGCGACATATCTGATCGCTGAAGGACCTGACGGTTTGTACTTGATTGACCAACACGCGGCCCATGAGAGAGTATTATTTGAAAAGTTCACTTCCCAGGGGAGCGAGGATAATCCATCCCAGTTATTGTTGGATTCTGTCGTGGTGGAATTTTCACCTGCCAGTGCTGATCTTGTGCAGGAGCATCTGCCAACCTTGAAGAAACTGGGTTTTGACGTGGAGGAATTTGGGCCGGGCTCGTTTGTGATCCGCTCCGTGCCGGGCATATTTGAGGGTTCATCCCCGGAGAGCATGCTCCGGGCCGCGGTAGAGGATCTGGAAGTGGACGAAACCCCTCTTGAGAAGAATATTGAAGAGAAGATCATTGCCAGGGTCTGTAAACGAGTTGCGGTTAAGGCCGGCCAGATTTTAGGTCCGGAAGAACAGAAACAGCTCCTGCTTGATCTGGAGGCTTGCCAGTCTCCCCGCACCTGCCCTCATGGTAGACCAACCATGATCCATTTATCTGTGGATTTACTTGAACAGAAATTCGGCAGAACGGGGCCGATGTAGATATTCAACGAATGATTGAAATCATTCCTTTGGGTCAGACTCCCATGGAGTCAGACCATGCATCAACCTCCGTTGATGCTTGATCTATTTATGTATCATGCTACAAAAAAGGAAAGGGGGAAATAATGCGTGATAAAAGACTTATGCTTTATATTCATCTCATCTGGGCAACCTGGGATCGAGATTCATTGATCTTACCTCCAATCGAAAAAGCAATTTATCGATGTATCGTAAATCAAGTTCAAAAATTAGGATGTGAAGTTATCGCAATTAATGGAGTAAGTGACCATGTTCATCTGGTACTAAAATATCCATCGACTGTTACTATAGCTCAGATTGTAAAACAAGCCAAAGGCGTTTCTTCAAGGATGACCAATAAACACTTAGGGATGAATGGTGAATTTAAGTGGCAAGTCGGTTATGGGGCGTTTACTATCAGCAGGTGGGATTTACCGAAAATCGTAAATTATGTTAAGAAACAAAAAAAGCATCATAACGAGGATGTGTTAAATTCCGAGCTGGAGAGAATCTTTTCCGAAAATTAGATACGTCCCTGAAGAGGGACGTTTGGCGCAAGCCCAGGCTAGGACTTTAGTCCGCCTTTCCTATTTTGTTAAAAAAACATCTGGTAGTTGATGGCACTGGCCGCAGCCGATCTGCGGTTCGGCGACATCCTGATGAGTTTTCCTGCAATAAGCCTCTACCTGCACCCGCTTCGGCATCAGGGGAAGAAGTCGTTTCACAGAAGGTCTCAGCTGCATATCTTCGCAAGAGTTGGCTCTTCTGATCGCAGGCACCGGACAATGATCACATAATCTAGGCTCCCAATCCAGGGTTGGATTGGCTGATTTGAGCAGCCGGCATTCTTCCTTGTTTTTTCCCCGGAAATAATCCCCGAAGAAATATTGACATTCAACTCCCGCTGGATTTTTCATACCCGGGTGATATATTCCCCGGTCCGGGTATCGATCCGGATAGTATCGCCAGCTTCAACGAAGTTTGGCACAAATACTTCCAGACCGGTAGTTGTGGTCACTGCCTTGGTCACACTGGTGGCAGTGTCCCCGCGAACTGAAGGATCAGCCCGGACAATCTTCTGGTCCACAGTGGTGGGTAGATCGATATCGAGTGGTTCCTCTCCAAAGAATGTAAGTTTTACTTCCATTTCATCTGTGAGATATTTGGTGGTGTCACCCAGGACTTCACCTTTTAAGGCAGGTTGTTCGAAGGTTTCCACATCCATGAAATAATACATTTCGCCGTCATTATACATATATTTGACGTTCCGGAAGGTCAGGCGGATATCCTGCACGGTATCGCCGGAATTGAATTTTTTCTTCAGGCGGGTTCCTGAACGCAGATCCCGAACATCAACCCGGATAGTGGCTTTTCCGCGCCCGGGTTTGTGATGATCATATTCCAACACTTTATAAATGTTCCCGTCCAGCTCAAAGGTTACGCCTTTTCTCAGCTCGTTTACATCAATCATCTTTAAATGGCCCTTATTTTATCTATTTTAGGTTTATTGCGTGTCGATTATATTCTACAGTGGTAGGTGTGGCAAGGGAATGGGTTTGGGCAGGTTTATTTTTTCCCCTTGAATAGGGCTTTTTTTTATGAAATTTGAAAAGTTAATTCTCCATCATAACTCTTTTCAAGTCGCTGAAAGCCCTGTAAATTATGGTAAACTTACAGATGATTAGTAAGGGATTATAAAATGGTGAGCGACAAGAAGCGGATCATTTGCATCGAAGATGAACCAGAGACCACTAATTTAATGAAATTGATCCTGGCCAGAGAAGGATACGAAGTGCTGGGAGCAAATGGCGGCGAAGAAGGTTTGGCACTTGTGAACGAGGAAATCCCTGACTTGATCCTGCTGGATTTAATGATGCCTGAAATGGACGGCACACAAGTATTCCAGCGCCTGAAGGAAAACGAAAAAACCAGGGATATCCCGGTAATCGTAGTAACAGCAAAAGTTCAAAGCATCGATATCGTGCTCTGGCGCCAGGTCGCCAAGGTCGATGACTATATAACAAAACCCTTCCGTCCGGAAGAGCTGGCAGAGCGGGTTAAATACGTCCTGGCTCAGACCGGAGAATAAGACCGAGTCTGTCTTTTTATTCGCCTCACCCCTCCACCATGGAAGTTAATGTAGTTAATCAAACACGAAGTCTGGAAAAGCCACTTCGGGTAAAGAACTGTGAGAGTTTCTTTTGCCGCCTGAAGGGTTTGATGTTCCGTAATGACATTGATAAAAATGGCGGTTTATTGATGGTCCATGGATCTGAGAGCCGCGCCAATGCGGCAATCCACATGTTTTTTGTAGGCATGGATCTGGGAGTGATCTGGCTTGATGGTTCGCAGAAGATCGTTGATAAACAGCTGGCAAAAAGCTGGCAGCCATTTTATACCCCCGCATCTCCCGCTAAATATATCCTGGAGATCCACCCGGGGCGGTTACCCGAGTTTGAATTAGGAGATATCCTGAATTTTGAATAAAATCGTGCGCATTTCCCTGTTGATCATTCTGCTGCTCTCGTTGGCGACACCAGCTTTCGCCCAGGGAGATACGACGGATGACCTTATTTATATCGTCAAAGCCGGTGATACATTATGGACTATCGCCCGTAAACTGCATATCTATTATGATGAAATGTTGGCAGTGAACGGGTTAACAGAAAACAGTTCCATCATTCCCGGAACCCAGCTGATCATCCCTGGACTTGGTGATCTCAGCGGTGTGGCCAGCACGGTCAATGTGGCCTTTGGCGAATCCTTGCAGAGCATCAGCCGCCGTTATCAAGTCCCCGAGGAATCCCTGATCAAGATCAATCGCCTTACCAGCCCATTTGAACTCTACGTAGGCGTCTCAGCGGTACTGGTGGGTGAAAATGAGATCGAAGCCCGGGAAGGCAAACGAGTCTCCCTGGCTCCGGAAGAGTCATTCCTGGAGCTGGCGATCAAGGAAAATCTGAACCCCTGGATACTGGTAACAGCCAATGATCAGGAGGGAAGTTGGGATTTGATCCCGGGAGAGGTGCTGCTTGCCCCCGGGTCAGAAAGCAGCGGCCCAGGTGGTTTTCCAGAAGGTGTCAGGAATGTGGATTACTCGCCAGACCGTTTTATCCAGGGACATACATCAGTAATTGAGATAGATATCCCCGATGGAGCTCAGGTTTCGGGATTTCTCGGTGATTATCCCCTGTCTTTTTTCAGCGAGGATGGAAAGAGCTATCTGTCACTCCAGGGTTTGCACGCCAAAGAAAACCCGGGCTTAATGTCCCTCACCATCGCAGGAACATTAACAGATGGCACACCATTCGCCCATACCCAAATGGTGGAAGTATTCAGTGGGAATTACCACTATGAAGAAATTATCGGTGTGCCCCAGGAGACTGTTGGTATACAAATCACTGCTGATGAAACCACACAGCTTCAGGAGTTCACTGAACAAGCTACCCAGAGTAAATACTGGGCAGACGATTTTTTAAGCCCGGTACCTGCTGCTCTTAGCAAAGCTTATGCATCCTATTTTGGCGGCCGCCGGTCTTATAATGGCAGCGGTTATTTTTACTTCCATTCCGGATTGGATTATTTCAGTTCCATGGGGGGAGATATTTATGCCGCGGCGCCAGGAAAAGTGGTTTTCACCGGTCCACTTTTGCTGCATGGAAATACAACTTTGATCGACCATGGCTGGGGGGTATATACCCTCTATGCCCATCAATCCGAGTTTTTAGTCCAGGAAGGACAGCAGATCAGCGCTGGAGCGCTGATTGGACGTGTTGGTTCAACGGGCAGGTCCAGTGGACCTCACCTGCACTGGGAAGTTTGGGTCGGTGGTATCCAGGTAAATCCCCTGGATTGGGTAGAAAATACCTACCCATAAAGGTCTTTTCCTTGCAGTTATTCAGCCCAATCCCGGGCGAGGTTGTTGCGAGGGAAGAGTAGAGTATAATATACGGGCTTCATTTTTTATTATTTAAGGCATTATATATTCATGTTTTAGAGGCATTACTATGGCAACTGCATTACTATCCCTCCGTGAGGATTACTGGGAGGAATACGAACTGGAAGCAGAAGATATCTCTTTCCTGTATGATTATTTGCTGGAAAATGAAACTCCCCTGACCTCGGAAGAGCTGATGCCCATTCTGGTGGGGTTGCGGATCGAAAGCGAAAAGGTGCGCCTGGAAAAACAGCGCCTGGCCGGGAACGACATCTACTTTCCCAAGGACCAGTATAAAGTGGGAGACAAACTGGTTTTTCCTGCTATCAATTGGCAAAAAGGGGAAGTGATTGGACTCCGTGATGGTGAAAATCCGGAAATCGGTCAATTTAAAGTCATTCAGGTAGCACTCGAAGGTGGAAAGCAGGTTGAATTTGCTGCTGGTATTGAAGACCATGTCCTGAATATTCCTCCGGAATCAGCCCAGGCAGACTCTCTCAATTTGGATGCGGTTGTCAAAAGCTATCGGGATGTATTAACAGAGGGCATCGAACTGGGTTTGGTCGATCAGGAAGATTTTGTCCAGATCGCTGGACGCTGGTTCTTGCGAGCTCTGCTGGTGGATGTAAACGCTGGACATTTGAACCTGGCTGAAGCTGTCCTGGACATGAATGAAGGCGGCCCCCTGGCGACAATGGACCTGGTAAAGGATATTGATCTTCCCAAGGATGTTCATCCCAATTTGATCGAGTTTTCTCTGGATCATGCCTTGCAGGAAGATCCCCGGTTTGACGAAGTGGGTCCAGCTGGTATTGTTGCCTGGTATCTCAAGGCTCTCGAACCTGAAAATGTTCGGGAGACCCCCATTTATTTGCGCTACACGCCGCTGGAATCTGATCCTGATTCTTTGACGGATGAAATGAAAGCCCTCGAACAGTCTCTGGATGATGAATTGACTCCGTTAACGGAAAAGAAACAGTATCCGGTTGAGGATGTGGAAGTGCGATTGATCTTCCCGCATTGGCGGGCGGGCACTTTACCCTTATCAGAACGTGTTATGCCTTTATTCCCCACTTCCTATGAAGCCCCACGGATCAGGTTTACCCTGATTGACGGCAATACAGGAGAACGGTTTCCTGGGTGGGTTGTCCGCGATCAGCGTTATGTGTCAGGATTAAAAGAATGGTATGAGAAAAATGGACTTATCCCGGGTGGTATTGTATATATCAAACCCGGTAAAGCTCCAGGTGAAGTGATCGTCGAAACCAAGAGTTCCCGCTCCACCAAAGATTGGATGAGAACTATCCTGGCAGGCTCGGATGGTGAATTGGTCTTTGCGACATTAAAACAGATCATCTCCTCGGACTATAATGCAAGGATGGCAATCGTGGTCCCGGATACAGATCCCGTTGATAAGGTCTGGTTGAAGAATCAGGATGAGCCGCTGCCATTTGAACGTATTGTAGTAAATACTGTTCGGGAATTAACTAAACTGAATCCCCAGGGACACGTCCATGTTACCGAGTTATACGCTGCGGTGAATACAGTCAGGCGCTGTCCACCCGGACCCCTGTTTTCATTACTTGAAACCCGGCCCTGGTTTGTTCATGTTGGTGATTTGCATTTTCGATTTGATGATTCAGAAGGGAAATAGATCAATTTGATTTGGAGGAAGGAGAATTTCGGTGTCTAAACCAAAGCTTTCGAGTTTGTTAAAGCCTACGGTTTCCACACCGTTTCAAATAGATTTTGACTGGTGGAAAGGGGAGGACCGCTCCTGGAGGGTTCATCTGCGGAGCTGTCTGTGTCAAGAACATCAGGAGATGTACGCTGACCTATCTGGCGATAAATTGGTCGATTGGATCGATCCGGAAACTGCAGAGGTCCAAACTGTGGATGGACTGCAGCACACCTTGATCTCCCACTGTGCTAAACAAGAACAGTTCATAACCGAACACACCACCCTGACAGAATCCCTGTTCAGGACTTTCCTTGCCAATGGCAATCAACCCCTCTCTCCGGAGGATTTGGCGGAAGTGCTGGAACAGTCACCCCAGAAGATCCTCCAGACCATATCTGGTGTGCGGGTATATAAGGGGATCCGTCCGGCGCCCCAGAGATAAAAGCCGGCAGCCATCGATGCCCTCGTAGCTCAATGGACAGAGCACCGGACTTCTAATCCGACGGTTGCAGGTTCGATTCCTGCCGAGGGCGCCTTTCCACCCCTGATCAAGGGGTGTTTTTATTTAAATGGCAAGAGACCCGAGGTCTCCTGGGAATAAACCCCATAAAGAACATCGACCTCGGAGGCCTCTGAGATAAAAAGTGTTATGCTATTAAGGAAGAAATATTTATATTATTGGACCCGAAGCCCCATGAATTGTTTTTTTGTTTCCGATTTACACGGAAAGATCAGCCGTTATCAATCTTTATTCTCCCGCATCAGGGAAGAGAAACCAGAGGCGGTATTTTTGGGAGGAGACCTCTTTCCATCTTTTGGCGCCCAGGGAGAGGGTGATTTCCTGGAGGATTTCCTGGCCAAAGGATTTTTAGAGATCAAGGAAGATCTGGGCAAGGAATATCCCCGGATATTTTTGATTCTGGGTAATGATGATAGTAAAAGCAGCGAAGCAGATCTGATCCGCTGGATGGAGAAGGAAAAGATCTGGGAATATATCCACGGCAGGAGAGTGGATCTTGGCCCCTATTCTGTATTTGGTTACGCCTATGTGCCGCCAACCCCGTTCCTGAATAAGGATTGGGAGCGTTATGACATCTCACGTTTTGTTGATCCCGGCTGCATCCCTCCGGAGGAAGGCTGGCATTCTGTAAAAGAACCCAGAAATCTGATTGAATTTGCCACGATCCAGAAAGACCTGGCGGGCTTAACCTCGGGGATGGACCTGTCAACTTCGATCTTTTTATTCCACACTCCTCCTTACCAGACCGCTCTGGATAGAGCTGGACTGGACGGGAAATTTATAGACCACGTCCCGCTTGATGTCCACGTCGGCAGCATTGCGGTGAAAGACTTTATCCTGGAGCGCCAACCTTTGATCACCCTGCACGGGCATGTGCATGAGTCGGCCAGACTTACGGGGTCTTGGGTCGAAAAACTTGGTCGTACCACGGCCATCTCGGCAGCCCATGATGGAGGGGAATTGGCCCTGGTCAGGTTCAACCCAGGTGAACCACAAAAAATAACCCGGGATCTGATTTGATCCCGGGTTGAAGAGCAGGGTGAAATCCTTTGAAGGAATTTCACCCTTTATTTCGAGGAGATTCCCAGGGGTAGGGGGAAGGCACCATCAGTCACTGCGCCGATTTTTACCGCGTAACTGGTGCGTTTTTTTATATCTTCGTCAGTGATCAGCTTGATGTCCAGCATACCATCAGTTTGATAGCCAGTTCTCCGAAGATTGATCTCGCTCAGGCTTAAACTCCAGCCTTCCAGCCAGGCCAATAAATCCTGGCGCTGTTTATTATCCCCATCAAAATGGATCAGCAGGTCAATATCACTCTGCGGGCCTGCTGTGGCGTTTTTTGTGCTTCCAAACAGATAAATGCCTTTTACTGGAAATCGTTCCAGATCCAATTGGGAAGCGATGGCTTCAGCGGTTTGAAAACGCCAGCGCCAATGATCATCCTTGGCCCGGGCCTGCAGACGGGCTTGTTGAATGGTTTGTCCATCCACCAGTTCCTCTTCATCTGTCAGCAACCCAACCGCCAGGTTATTGTCGGCATTCATCAGGATTTGGAAGACAGATCCATTTGAAGTGCTCTTGACATCGATCACGTGAATGATCTTATCCAGATGGGGGAAATCAGGCACTAAATCCTTGAAGATATTCTTGGATTCCAACAGGTATTGATGATTGAATAAAATACCTGAATCATCCGGGTAGAGGGGCAGGTAGCGGATTGAGGATTCCACTAAATCCTGGAAGAAGTGAGTCCCGAAGGATAGGTCTGGGATATAGTCACCATATTTCTGGGCTACTTCGATCAGGGCCGCAGTGTTATTGATATCAGAGTACGTGACATTCACTCCCAGTTTTATGTCTCCCCGACTGCCCCAGCGTCCTGGACCCATCAGGATGAATTTTCTTTTGGTGAGAATGCTGTTTATCCTGCCGATCGCCCGGCCGACATTAATCATCTCTTCCCGGCTGCTGATCTGGCTGTAAGCTGCAGGGTCCACGTACACGATGTGGCAAATATTGGATATCGTTCCATTTGTGACAAAACGGTTGGCTGTGAAAATGATCTTCTCATCAGGAATGTCAAAGGGTATATCCGCCGGGATGATATCGCTGCCATAACTCTGGGACCGGCACTGCAGTAAATAAAAATCTTCCCCATCACAGGCGAACTCGATATCGATGGGATGATTCAATTCTTCCTGAAGCTCTCTCAGTACAGTCCTTAATAAGGATAAAAATGGAGTCTGTGAGAATAAACCATCAAAAGTGAATACCAGTTTATCCTTCTCGAAATCGGGGCCAAGTCCGCTGGGAATCTGGGCCTGATCCTCGCTGATTATTGAAACCAGTTTCCTGATACTTGGATAATCCGCTCCACATTCCTTAAGTAATTGGTCTACCTTTATGGTCTCAAAACTGCCTTTTTCCAGGTTGATCACATCAATCATGCGGGGGGAATAACGAACGATTTCATCCAGCGAAGTGTTTACTCGCAACCCTGGCTGGCCAGGTGCCGCCAGGATTGGGTAATCATCACTTATTCGATCGACAGCCCTTGTGCCTAGCCCGGGAACGATCCGGACCAATCCATCATCTTTATGGATCCTGCTGGACCAGCGGAATTCATTCTGGCTGAAGGCAACTCCTGCATAGGCCGGGAAATAATATTGGCCGACCCGCTTCCCGACTACTTCCTGGATCAATATGCCCATTTCTTCATGATGATCGATCAAGCCATGTTCGTGCCTGTATTCGATCGGATCGGGACCATATAGTGAAGCATACACTTCTGTGATAGCGTCTGCCAGGCTGATTAATCGTTCTTCCTTGCTTCCCTGGTTAGCGACAAAAAGGCTTTTATACTTGCCTGCAAAAGACATGCCCACCTGGTCTTCCAGCAAACTCGAGCTGCGAACGATCAGGGGTACATCACCAAAATCATCCAGCGCAACTGATAAACCCTTAATGATTTCCTGCGGCAGTGGGGCATTTTTAAAGACATGAACGATATAGGGATATTCCTGACGAATTTCTCCAATATTGAGATATTTGTGTTCGATGATCTCTTCCAGGTTATTTTGTTCAATAAAGGAGAAGACCGTATCTGAAACGATATACCAGGTCTTGGGTGTTTTGACCGCCTTAAATGTATCCTGATCTCGAAGGGCATTTTGAATTACTTGCATCGCCAGGAAAATACCGGCGCTTTTCCCACCCAGCTTGCCGTAGCTGTGGGATTGATAGATTACCCGATTGGAAAGATCATAGAAATCTTTGATCTGAATGTGTTTTTTAGCGGTTGTTATATACCCGTCACGTTCACTTAATAGGCGCCGGATCAGAGACATCTGGACACTTTGGTTTCTGGCGGCAGATAATACCAATCCCTGTTCAGATAAATGTTTATATTTATCCAGAGCGCCAAACATATCAGTGATAGATCTATTGGGTTGGACGAGTGTATTTACCAGGAAACCAGATTGATCTTCCCGGATCCACTGCTGGATGCTGTTTAAAATATCCTCTTCGTCAAGATGGATCCCGGCCAGGTCAAAAACCATATCCAGTGAGCCTATGGCATCTTTGTTGGTCTTAAACTTGTATGGGAAATTGGTTTCGATGATTTCCCGGTCTTCCTGGTAAGCCGAACTGAATAACCCCCACAAGCCCTCGGCTTCTTTGATGCCGTGTTCACAGAGATGGTGTACCATTTTCCGGGCAATCGTGATTAACAGATTGGGATCGGTTTTTTTCAGCAAATTCAGAACTGCCCGCCACCCAGCTTCAGTTTCTGAACCGGATTTAGTTTGTTTTTCAAATACATCATGGAGACGCCGGTGGAGGAGGAAATTCCCCAGTTGGTCTGCGATAGTATTGATCAAACGGCGCTCTTCCCGGAGAAAAGGTCCTTCATCCAGTTCAGGTTTTTCTTCTGTATAGCAGACGCTGATCTTGCCTTCAACCTGGTCCTGAACGATGATATCGGAATGGATACACCAGGGTGATTCCCGGTAATTTTCTGAATGATAGATATCAGCGCCGATCTGGATCATGGACATGCATATCTCAGGATACTGCCAGCCAGGGGGGATTACCTCGATGATCTTTGTTGCAGCCTCTTTGGTCTTAATACCTGGTTTAATCAGGGATTCCTGGACGGCATAAAGGCAATTAAGCTCTTTAGCCCGTTCCTTCAGCTCTTCTACCAGTCTGTTGATTGGTTTTTCAGTTTTTTCAGCCATTTTTGTCCCGGGTTTTTAAAACGATCGCTCTTCCTGCTTTTCCATCAATTTTAATCCCTAATGGGGATTTAAGCTCTACATGCCTGAGATATTTTGTTTTCTGGATCTCTTTCTGCTTATCAAGCCAGGACCAATCAATCTCATATTTGCCTGTTCTCGGAAGGGAGAGGTAGCTGACTCCAAGACTGGTCAGATTGTGGAAGAAGTGTGATCCCTGGCTCATATCCACGCTGAATCCTTCCTGGTAAGTTTCGATAATAACCCTGGAACCTGATATTTGCCCCCAATTTACTGGAATCCCCAGCCAGGGATCGGAACTGCCCAAGCGTCCAAAAACGATTAACAGGTACGGGGAGCCAGTTTTGAGCAGTTCCTGGTTGACTTGTTCCAGTTCCCCGGCTATTTCCCGGGTTTTTTCTAGCTCAAACTGGTTTGGGAGCACGTAAACGATATCCTTTATGTTATCGATCAGTCCATTCCCCAGGGCATTCTCCGAAGCAGCCAGGGCATTTGGATCGCTCAGGTCATCTTCACTGACCTGGATATCATCCGAGGATACAACCATGGATCGGACCTGAAGCAGCCCCAGGGATGGAGGAGAGAATTTCATAGCAAATTCAATTTCAACCGGATTTTTCAGCTGGTCTTCACAAATATTAACCAGGTCCTGGATCAGTTTGTTGAGTGCGAATTTCTTAAGCTGGAGCAGGGGCGCAAAATTGAGCACACGGGGCCCTGGATTGGCCATACCGATCTGCAGCCGATCTCCCTGAGGATCGTAAGTTGAACACAATTCCTTGAGGGTTCCGTCTTTTTCTGCTGTTGATAGATCTCCCTGGATCAAGTATTCTGTCTCCCGGAGCGGGTCATAGATCAATGGTGCGCCCATATTAACGGACCAGAAATTTCGCTGGCTGTTTTTAAGGAGTTCGTTAATGGATCCGTAGGGCGGGGCAATCCTCGGATAAGCGGGAGAGTAAGTCCAGCATCGACCACCATCTACGATCGTTTTACCCAAACCAAGGGCAAGGCTGACTACGCCGTCTTCCGGTTTAGCCCTGCCGACTGGATAGAAATTATACGACCGGGCAACCCCGGATAGATCCGGATAAAATCGCACATGGTGGCGGGTTCCGTGCACACGCTGGATGATCAGGGCCATTTTCTCTTCCCTGTGATCGTGGCCGGTTGCATCCCGGTAGCTCCTGGCAGAAATAAAGAAAGTCGAGGCAAATACAAACTTAATTGCCTCGGATAATTTCCGGAACCGGAAGTCAGGGTCGAACTGCTGATTAGGGATCATTTTGGTGGCATAAATGCCAGCAAAAGGCTCAAAGGTGGCATCTTCCAGCAAACTGGAGGAACGAACTGCAATTGGATCCCGGATCTCCTCGACCAGTGAGCGCAAATCGCCAAGCACAAAAAAAGGCAATTCGGCCTGCTGGAATGCATGGGCAATCTGCCCATCCGTGTGCCCTAAATCAATGTATTTATCCAGGTTGTTCTTCTCCAGGAAGGCATCAAAAACATCCGTTCCGATCACAACCAGATCTGGAACGATCACCTTGATTTCTGGATATTCCTGTTTCAGATCACTTGATGATAATAGGTTCTGTAAAAAGACCAGTCCTTGTGCTTTTCCCCCAATTGCCCCCGAACCAATGATCCGGATAGTCTTGTCCGGATCATTGTTATTCCTTTTATAAGGGGCTAGTTTTGGAGAAGCGAAGTTCTCCGATTTGGTATTCATTTATTCGGGTTAGACCCACCCGCGGGCTTTACATGCTTTTGCCACCCTGTCAACAGAGATCATATAGGCGGCGTCCCGCATATACATTTTTTTCTTTTTGGCGAAATTACTGACATCAAGGTAGGCAGTGGTCATTTTTTGATCTAATTTTCCAAGGGTTTCTTCCTTGGCCCAGAAATAGTTCTGGTTGCTTTGAACCTGTTCGAAGTAACTGCAGGTAACTCCGCCAGCATTGGCCAGGAAATCAGGGATAACCAGGATACCGCGTTCCATGATGACCTGATCGGCCTCAGGTGTTGTAGGGCCATTTGCTCCCTCAGCAATGATTTTCACTTGCTGGGAAATTTTCTTGATACTTTCACCAGTGAGTTGATTTTCCAGCGCAGCGGGGACTAACAGATCAACATCCTGCTCCAGCCAGGCTTCACCAGGCAGCACTTCAAAACCCAGGTCCTGGGCTTTGTCTTTATCGATTTCTCCAAAATGGTTGGTGATCTCCAGCAGTTGTTTCAGATCAATCCCTTCTTTCTTAAGAAGGAGTAGGATTTCTGTTCTTTCTGATTCCAGCAGGAAACGCAAACCGGGGTTCCTCCCATCTGCTGGTAGAGCTCGATGGCATATTGAGAAACATTGCCAAAACCCTGGAAGCTGGCGGTTGTTTTTTCTAGATCGATACCCATCTCTTTCATGGCTTCACGAACAGTGATCATTACTCCATAACCGGTTGCTTCTGTCCGGCCCAGGGATCCACCCATGCCAACTGGTTTGCCAGTAATAAATCCGGGATATTTTGCACCGTGGATTGTTTCGTATTCGTCCAGCATCCATAACATATGCTGGGCGTTGGTCATTACATCTGGAGCCGGCACATCAGTAAGGGGACCGACATTCTTAACGAGCTGCCTGATCCATCCCCGGCATAATCTTTCCTGTTCCAGCAGACTCAGGTCGTGGGGATCACAAATGATCCCGCCTTTGGCTCCACCGAGGGGGATATCCACTACAGAGCATTTCCAGGTCATCCACATGGATAAGGCCCGGACGGTATTGATTGTTTCCTGGGGATGGAAACGGATTCCACCTTTTCCAGGACCCCTGGCATCGTTGTGTAATACCCTGAATCCGCGGAATACCTTAACCTTTCCATCATCCATCCTGACAGGGATGCTGAATTGGTATTCTCGCATGGGAACCCGCAAGAAATCACAGGATGCCTGGTCCAGTTCAAGCAATTTTGCAGCATTATCAAATTGCTTTTGTGCCATCATATAAGGATTGTATGATGTATCTTCCATTTTTTTACTCTTTACCCTTTAAATAGATGATAAACAGAAGCACAGTATCTTACCACTTCTACTGGAAATCATATGACAAATCATCAGGTTAAGCGTGTTACTTTCATCTTAAAAAAAAGACCGCAATGATAATAATTGCGGTCCCTTGATTTTTGATTGAAAATCTCTGAACTTTTACTCTTCTGCCACTACCGGGGGCTGACGCTGGCCCAGTTCACGATCCAGCATTAACATGGCGTGTGGAACGCCGCTGACGCGTTTTACATTTTCTACTACCTCGCCAACATGTTCCTCTTCCTCAACCTGCTCGTCAATGAACCATTGTAAAAATGACAGGCTGGGAAAATCTTTCTCATCCATGGCCAATGCGTAAAGATTGTGAATATCTGCCGTGATCTTCTGTTCATGACCTAAGGATGTTTCAAATGCGGCCAGGGGGGAATCAAATTCTACGGGGGGTTGTCCGATTGCCTGCAGTTTGACCTTGGCTCCACGACTGTGGATATAATCATAGAATTTGAAGGCGTGGATCATTTCTTCATCAAATTGCATTTTCATCCAATGTGAGAACCCGGGGTAATTTTCATCGGCAAAATAAGCTGCCATGGAAAGATATATATAGGCGGATTCCAGTTCATGGTGGATTTGATCGTTCATTGCCTTTTGCATTTTCTCTGTAAACATAACTACCTCCTGATGTAGTGGCTAATAATACCTGTTTAATCTCAGAGATTATAGGCCAACCTTGCTCAGAGGCAAGGTGATTTATCACAGAAATTTATTAGAAACCGGAATGGGAGCTGCTTATGATTGGTTTGCTGGGCAACCTGATCCAGGGATGAAATCAAGTGTTAATCTCCTGTATATTTGTCTGCCTGACGCTAAAATCAGTGTTCCCTGTGTTAAAATTAGTTCTGGTAATAATCTTTCGGTAAAAATCAGATTTTTTTTCCGGAGGACGATAAATATTGATTAATCGCTCATTTTGAGTGGATTTAAGGATAAGGTTTAAGTAATGCCCGTATCACGCTGGAGCGCAGAATTTTTAGAGTTGTTGGATTGGGTCAATCGCGAGGACCTGTCCCTGGATGATATCTTCCTGGGATCGGTTATCTCTAATTTAGATGAAGTTGAGGGCAGCGAAGAAGTCAACCAGGCAGAATTGATAGGGCGCATCCCCTCTGAGCTTCCAATCCTCCCATTAAGGGGACTGGTTGTGTACCCGGAGACGGCTGTTCCTCTATCTATTGGTCAACCACGATCGATCCGATTGGTGGATGATGTGCTGTCTGCTGATGATCGGCTGATAGGATTGGTGACTTCAAAAGATCCCCAGAATGAACTGCCTGGTCCGGACGATTTATACAAGGTAGGGACTGTAGCATCTGTCCACCGCCTGTTCCGGGCTCCGGATGGCACAATTCGCCTGCTTGTGCAGGGCATAACCCGTTTTAATGTTCAGAAATATGTCCAGAAAGAACCTTATCTGAGAGCCAAGATCAAGTTATCTCCCATTAAAGTGCAACGTGATCTGGAAATTGATGCCTTAACCAGGCAGGCCCGGGATCAGTTTTCAGAGATCACTAACATTACTCCCTCTGTTCCCCAGGAACTGGTGGATGCTGTGATGACCCTGGATGATCCCCTCCAGGTAGTCTATACAATCGCTAATTTTCAACGGCTGGAATTGGCTGAAGCCCAGAAACTATTGGAGCTGGACTCAGTCTCAGAAAAACTCCAAAAGTTGATCAATTTCCTGACCAGGGAGCTGGAAATGCTGGAAATTGGCCAGCGCATCCAGAACCAGGCTCGCTCGGAGATTGAAAATGTGCAGCGTGAGTATTTCCTCAGAGAGCAGATGAAAGCCATCCGCTCTGAATTGGGTGAGGATGAGGACCAGGCGGTAGAGATCGACGAATTCCGAAGCCAGATTGAAGATGCTGGTATGCCGGAAGAAGCAAATAAACAGGCCAAGCGGGAACTGGATCGTATGTCCCATCTGCCGTCTGCGGCCGCCGAGTATGGTGTTATCCGTACTTACCTGGACTGGATGGTCTCTCTGCCGTGGGCAGATATGACCGAGGATAATCTGGATATAACCAGGGCCAGGCAGGTTTTGGATGATGACCATTATGGACTTGAAGATGTTAAGGAAAGGATCCTTGAATTCCTGGCAGTACGTAAACTTCGCAAGGAACGGGAAGGGGAGTTTGAAAAGGATCTGTACGAGGATGATATCAGGCGGATCCGCGAAGGTGTGATCCTTTGTTTTGTGGGCCCTCCTGGAGTTGGAAAAACATCCCTCGGCAGATCAATTGCCCGCTCGATGGACCGCGAATTCATCCGAATTTCCCTGGGAGGGGTTCGTGATGAAGCTGAGATCCGCGGCCACAGGAGGACCTATATCGGCGCCTTGCCTGGCAGGATTTTGCAGGCTTTAAGGCGGGTTGGCAAGAATAATCCAGTATTTATGCTGGATGAGATCGACAAACTGGGACGGGATTATCGGGGAGATCCAACTTCAGCATTATTAGAAGTCCTCGATCCTGAACAGAACAGTGAATTCAGAGACCATTATCTGGAGGTGGCTTATGATCTTTCAAAGGTGATGTTTATCACCACAGCGAATTTGCTGGAACCCATCCCGTCACCACTGCGGGACAGGATGGAGATCATTAAATTATCTGGATATACAGATAAGGAAAAGAAAGCCATAGCCAAAGGGTATTTGATCCCCAGGCAGATTCGGGAAAACGGATTAAGGAAAAACGAGATTACCTTTACCGACCCAGCCCTTCAATTGATCATTCGCTCCTATACCAGGGAATCCGGTGTCCGCAACTTGGAACGCGAGATCGGTACCTTGTGCAGAAAGGTCGTAACACTCATTGCAGAGGAAAAGGTCACAACTATAAAAATTGGTGTGAAGGAAGTTGCAGATTTTCTCGGCCGCCCCAGATATTACGGGGATGAGGAACTGGCAAACCGCACATCCGTCCCCGGTGTGGCGACGGGATTGGCCTGGACATCAACGGGTGGCGAGGTTTTGTTTGTCGAAGCAACCTCCATGCCCGGAAAGCATAACTTCCAGTTGACTGGCTCACTGGGAGAGGTGATGAAGGAATCGGCCCAGGCCGCATTGTCCTATGTCCGCTCTAAGGCGGATAAACTGGGATTGGACATGGATTTTTATAATGAGAAGGATATCCACTTGCATGTTCCCGCTGGCGCCCAGCCCAAAGATGGCCCATCTGCAGGTGTGACCATGGCAACCGCCCTGGTATCATTGATCTCTAACAGACCAGTCAAAGGAAATATCAGTATGACCGGTGAGATCACTTTACGAGGACAGGTCCTGCCGGTGGGTGGTATTAAGGAAAAAGTCCTGGCAGCATATCGGGCTGGATCGACAACAGTCATCCTGCCCAAGAAAAACCAGGCAGACCTGGAAGAGGATATTCCCCAGGAAGTCAGGGATAAGATCAAATTCATCTTTGTTGAGAATATTGAAGAAGTGCTGGAGGCTGCTCTGACCAAAAAGAAGAGCCCTCCCACTAAGAAAAAGACATCCTGAATGGGAATTAATTACTAGGTTTATTGTATTAAATTGCGTTGAGGGACAACATTAACAGGACAGAATATTATTTATCGAGGAAAAGTACAATTTTTAGATTGATTTGATAATCACTCAATTTCCCCGATCATTTGAATTGTCTTTTGTTCCCATCGTGATGATATTAATTTGAAAACAGAGGCATTTATTAATAAATGTTTCTTACAGGGTCGGATATTCACTATATTCAGACTCTGCTCTGTTTTTATCGAGAGGTAATAGTGGTAGAAAAAAAGAAAGATACCGGGTTAACCTGGTACACGATGGATTTACATTTACATACACCGGCGTCAGCAGATTATTTGCAGCCGGAAATTGGCTACCTGGATATATTAAAGCAGGCTGCTACGAAAGGCCTGGATATTATAGCCTTTACAGATCACAACACGGTTGCAGGTTACCGCAGGATGCAGGAAGAGATCGATCAATTGAAACTGCTCCAACAGCTGAATCGGTTGTTGCCTGAAGAGGAAACGCGCCTGGATGATTACCAGAAATTGCAAAAACGTTTATTGGTTCTACCTGGATTTGAATTTACAGCTACGTTTGGTTTTCACATCCTGGCTATCTTCCCGGTTGACAAACCGCTGCGGGATATCGAACATTTACTGCTGGCTTTAAATATCCCCTCAGATCAGCTGGATGAGGGATCCGTGACGGTAGGCGCCAGTGTGGATGTGTTAACTGCCTACAGAGCAATTCACGATGCAGGAGGTATGGCTATTCCAGCTCATGCCAATTCCAATAACGGCGTTGCTATGCGGCGCTTCCCCTTTGGAGGACAAACCAAGATCGCCTATACCCAGGATCCCAATCTAATTGCTATGGAAGTAACTGACCTGGAGAAAAAAGGCCGCAATGCCACGGCGTTTTTCTTCAGCGGCAATAAACCGGAATATCCCCGGCGCTTGCACTGCATTCAGGGTTCTGATGCCCATCTGTTGAAAAAGAAGGCAGGTATCCAGAATAAATTGGGTGTGGGCGAGAGAACGACGGATGTCCGGCTTCCGGAGAGAAGTTTCAAGGCCTTGAAAGAGCTCTTTGAAAGCGATAACTTTTCCCGGACCCGACCTCACCAGCTTAGCTCACTACCTGCTTATGACTTCATTAGGGATGCCCGGGCAGAAGGGGCAACCTTTATGCAGGATTTCCATGAGAAGATCACAACCCGTGGTGGAAGTTTATACAGCATTATTGCTGATATTTGCGCCTTTGCTAATTCTAATGGCGGCACCCTGTACCTGGGATTATCAGCAGACCCGGGAAAATCATTTGAGGGTGTTACCCGTCCTAATCAGGGAATTGAAAAACTTCAATCAGAAATCGATAAACGCATCAGCCCGGAGCTGTCCTGTAAATTTGAGGTTCAAGAAACAGAGGGTAAAAAAGTCATCCAGGTGATGATTCCCAAGGGTGACGATCCGCCTTATGCTGTAGATGATAATAAGATCTACTTGCGTTCAGAAACTGAAACCGGTATGGCGGTTCGGGATGAGATCGTGGATATGGTGCTCCAGAGAAAGGATAAAAGACGGCCTAGCAGGGGAGCTGAGATAACAACCGAAGCTGTGCCGATCCCTGGTTCGAAAGATGTCACGGAGATGCCATCGGTAGAAAAAGAAGAACCGGATGGCCACGCTGCACCTCGTACAGGTGTGGAGATCGTTTCTGTAGCCAAGCGCGGAGGGGAGAATTATTATACGGTCAGGGACCTGCGAAATGGAAGCATGGTAAAAAATGTAACCCTGAAATCCTCCCGGAAATTATGGCATTATGCCATATCTCAGTACTCAAAACTGCCCGCGGATATCGAAAAGATGGATATTACCTGGCAGGGCGACCTGGGACTAGTCACCCAGAAGAAAAGGGGTAACTATAACAGCTATGACCTGATCCAGCGCACCAGTGATGGATTCCGCCATTATTATGGTGTAACAGAAGATGGCATCCATGATTTATGGGAGGGATTGATCTAAGGATTGATCTATGAGTATTAAATTTGCGATTCTGACAGTATCGGACCGATCAGCAGCTGGAACCAGGGAAGATCTCTCAGGCCCAGCCCTGAGTGAAGCTGTTAAAAATGCTGGTTGGATAGGATCTGCAGCCGCAGTTGTCCCGGATGATTTTCAGCAAATTGTGGATCAATTAAAAATTTGGGCCGATTCCGGTGAATTTCAGGTGATCCTGACAACCGGCGGAACAGGATTTGCCCCCCGGGATATCACACCTGAGGCAACCATATCTGTGATCGATCGCCATGCCCCGGGACTTGCAGAAGCAATGCGGACAGGAAGTATGAAGATCACACCTCATGCAATGTTATCGAGGGCAGCAGCTGGGATCAGAAAAACAACCTTGATCATAAACCTGCCTGGAAGTCCCAAGGGTGCTCTTGAGAATTTCAGGATCATTGCCCCCGTAATACCCCACGCAGTTCAATTATTAGAAAATGATGATCGGGCCGAAGCAGGTCACCTGCCCGGACGGGCAGTATGATTTTTTGGATGTAAGACACAAATGAGGAGAGAGAAAATGAAACGGACTTTATCGATTATTTCGGTTTTGATTATCGTTGGAGTGTTTTTCACAGCCTGTGGTGGTGGATCTGCACCAGCTCCAACTGAGACCCCGGAAAAAGCCAACGCTCTGGCAACAATCGCTGCTTTAAGCGCCCAAACTACTATCGTCTATGCCACACCAGTGGGCGGAGTAGCTGTAGAGGGCCCGGATGATTATGTGGGCATTGTTAAACAAGCCTGGAATATCGTCAATACTGAATATGTCCGGGATAATTATAATGGCGCCGATTGGCCGGCAGTATATGACGAGTATGTTGCCCTGGCTGAAGATGTGACCTCATCAGAGGAGTTGTGGGATTTACTGGCCCTCATGATTGGCGAGTTAGATGATTCCCACAGCCGCCATGTACCCCCATCCAGGATGACAGCGGAATTTGGAATTGATACTGCTGCAGCAGGGGAACCTAGAGCGGCTACAGGGATCGTGATCTGGCCTGGCCCCAGCAGGGAGGATGAGTATCTGACCATCTGGGAAGTCTGTTCCCAGAGCGCTGCTGCTGAAGCTGGCATTACCCGGGGGGATATCATCACTGCTATTGATGGCAATCCGGTTGTCAGAGGAGAAGAGGATTACACCAGGGAGGACCGCACAGCTGCGATCTTTGGCAATGGTGGTGATCAAGTAACGCTGACCATCTGGCAGGGACCTGATCAAGACCCTGAAGATATCACACTGACCCTTAATGGAGTGGGTGGATGCCCTTATCGATACCATATGGTAGTCTCGGAAGATCCCTACATTGGATACATCAGGGTCCCGGACTTTGATGGCGATTCCGATTTTGCTATTTCCGAAAGCATTAACGCCTTGGAAGAAGAGCAGCCCCTGGCTGGTCTGATCGTGGACGTTCGTCACAACCCGGGTGGAAATTCGGATGATTCTGTGGCCGTGTTTACGGAAGGTGTTGTAGGTACTGTGGGCAAACTTCGAGAGGGTGAACAGCGCACGATCTACCGCATTCGGGGTCCGGTGATCTGGAATGAAACCACACCTGTCGTTGTGTTGACCGATGGATCCAGCCACAGTGCGGCAGACTATTTCCCGGCCGCGATGAAGGAGCTGGGCAGGGCAACCATCGTGGGTATGAACTCTGCCGGAAATACCGAAGGCATCACAGGATGGTCGCTGGCTGACGGAACACTGATCCGCCTGGCTGTGATGACCATGGCTCTTAATGATGGTACGGTTCTGGAAGGTATCGGCGTTACGCCTGATGTGATCGTGCCGCTGGGCACCTGGGGTCTGAAGGCGGAACCCTATGATCTGCAGATCCAGGCAGGCATCGATACGCTGAAAGAGATGATCCAACAGTAAAGGAAAACTTCGGAAGTCAACAGGCAGTTGAATTGATTGAATGATCGCCTGAGTGATTTCCGAAGTGTTTTCTACAAGAAGATGGTTATTTTTAGAATTCGGAAGTCATGAAAGGGTTAGAATGTATATTATTGCCCCTCAAGACTTCCGAATTTTTTTAATCCTACATAATCTTCAGCGGACCATCCTCAAAAACCTTGCGGGCTATCACCAGGCGCTGGATCTCGCTGGTTCCCTCACCGATTGTCATTAAGCGGGCGGCCTTATACATGGCCTCCACTGGATATTCGCGGCTGTATCCGTACGATCCATGGATCTGGATGGCGCTGTAAGAAGCCCGTTCAGCCATTTCAGTAGCGAATAATTTGGCTACTGCGCCTGCCTGGGTAAATGGTTTGCCTTGCTCCTTAAGCCAGGCAGCGTAGTAAACCATCAGCCGGGCTGCGTGGATCTCTGCGGCTGCGTCTGCAACCAGCCATTGAATAGCCTGGTGCTCTTTTAAAGCTTTGCCAAAGGACTGCCGTTCAGTGGCATATCGCACACCTTCCTCCAGCGCAGCCTGTGCTATGCCAACAGAAAGGGCACCAACACTGATCCGTCCCCCATCAAGGATAGTTAAGGTTTGCTGTAAGCCCTCACCTTCAACCCCGAGGATGTTTTTCAGCGGAACGTGAACATTTTCATAACGAACCTCATGACTGTGGGTTCCACCTGCGCCCATTTTCTTCTCCGGGGGAGCGATGGTCAGACCGGGGGTATCCGTGGGGACCAGGATTAAACTCATTCCCCGGGAACCCTGTTCCGGGTTGGTGACTGCCAGGGTGACGATGAATTCTGCCTCTCCAGCGTTGGTGATCCAGGCCTTGGATCCCTGGATGACCCACTCGTCTCCGTCTTTACTTGCTCTGGTTTGGACATTTCGTAGATCGGATCCTGCCTGGGGTTCAGTTAGGGCCAGAGAAGTCAATTTACCTTTTCCTGAGGCCACACCTGGAAGGTATTCCTTTTTTTGTTCTTCCGAACCGAAGAGGACCACAGCTGCGCAGCCCAGTTCGTTGTGGGCTTCAATTGTCAAAGCTGTTCCGCCATCCCCCCAGGCGATCTCCTCGATTGCGATGGCAGCGCTGATAGGATCTAATTCAGAGCCGCCGTATTCTTCCGGAATACTCATACCTAATAACCCCAGCGGCCCCATTTTTTTGATGACTGACTGGGGGATCTCTTCTTTTTCGTTGATTTCCTGAGCGAGCGGCTTGATCTCTTTGGCAACAAAATCATGGACAGTTTTTCGCCATAGGTTTTGTTCTTCGGATAAACGAAAATCCATGGACCCCTCCTTAGCAGGTGAGATTGATGAATAATGGTTTTCCTCCGTTTTCCCCCGGAGGTAACAAAGCTTGTATAGGTCTACCTTCATTCTATACGGAAGTTCACTTAGAATCAAATTAATCCCAGCCAAGACTGGGATACGTCTCTGGTAGAATCAAGGGATAAAAAGGCTGTTAACAATGGAAAAACAATCAGCTTCAGAATATCCCGTGGTGATCATCACCGGGGCTTCTTCCGGAATTGGAGAAGCCGCGGCTTCTCTGTTAGGGAAGAATGGATACAGGGTAGTTCTGGCAGCCAGGCGTAAAGGCCGGCTGTTGGAACTGGCAGATCAGATCATATCAGGTGGGGGAGAAGCCAAGGCAGTGCCAACAGACCTCAGCGATTCTTTACAAATTCAGAACCTGGTTGATCAAACCCTCGCCAGTTATGGGCGGATCGATATCCTGATCAATAATGCTGGATCAGCCCGGCATTTATGGCTTGATGAACAAACCATTGATGGTGATATTCAAACTCAGCTGCAGGTTAATTTAATTGGGATGATCCAATTGACCCGTTTAGTCCTTCCGGGGATGGTGGCTGCTGGCAGCGGACAAATTATTCATATATCATCGATTGCATCCTGGGTGGGTGTCCCAACCTACTCAATCTATAATGCCAGTAAATTCGGCTCCCGCGGTTTTTTGGCAAGTTTGAGGCGAGAGTTAAGGGGTTCTGGCGTGACAGTTTCGGAAATTTTCCCGGGAGCAGTGGATACAGAGTTTGGCCGGGACCCAGAGGTAAGCTGGAAAACGACAACAGTGACACCAAAATTTGCATTATTATCTTCCCGGGCAGTTGCAGATAAGATCCTGAAGCTGATCCATAACAAAAAGACAAGATCCGTTATTCCAGGTTTTATGTGGTTTGCAATCTGGGCAGATGCTCATTTTCCCCGATTTATCAGCTGGGTGTTATCGAAATATTTTTACATTGAGGATGGCGAAAGATATTCCTGGCGCGAGCGAAAGCAATAAAAAAACAGCCTGATCAAGGCTGTTTTATGTGATATAGACCTTGAACTTGAACAAGGTCTGCTGTTTTGTGTTCTATTTTCCAGGTTCTTCTGTGGTCAGGTCAAGATCGATCTTATTATCTTCTTCCAGGATGAAGATCCCATTTCGGACCTGATTTAAGACCCGCTCTAGGGCAATTTCAAGGTTTGTTAAGGTTTCCGCAACATACTCATCGGCTTCTGCCTTGGTCTTCTTGGCCCGCATCTCTGCCTCAGTTTCGATCTGGTTGGCTTTTTTCCGGGCATCCTGAACGATGGTATCCCGATCGGCCATCTTGTCGCTCTTTTCCTTGGCAATATTCACTGTCCGGTCGGCTTCTTCTTTTGCCTGGGCGATAACTCTGTCCTTGGTGGCTAAGACTTGCTGGGACTTCTTTACCTCTTCTGGAATGGCAACGCGCATCTGATCAATTAAGTCCAGCATGCGGTCTTCATCAACGATCACATTATGGGTGAAAGGAATGGATCGGCTGTTGTTTATTAGTTCTTCCAATCGATCCACAAGATGCAAAATATCCATACTTGCTCCTCCAAAAGAGTATCCTTTTTAGTATAACATGAAAAGAATTTCGTTAGTCTCTCAGCGAAGTGTGGGGCACTATACTCTGGTCGCTTCCAAGTTCAGTAAACCGATCCCTTAAAGCTTTCTCAACATAGTCCGGAACCATTGAACTGACATCTCCATTTAACGCGGCGATCTCCCGGACCGTAGACCCGCTTAAGAAGCTGTGGTCTTTATTTGTGATCAAGGCGACAACTTCAATATCAGGTGCCAGGCTGTGGTTGGCCAAAGCCATTCGGAACTCATATTCAAAATCCGAGAAGACCCGCAGCCCACGCACAATCACCTGGGCATCGATCTGTTGGCAGAAATCTACCGTTAAACCGCTGTATCCCATGATTTTGATGTTGGAGATCGGTTTAAGGGCGTGTTTAACCAGTTCAATTCTCTCATCTGGAGGAAAGAGAATTCTTTTCAGCGGTTGGTCATAGACGGCAACAACAAGTTCATCAAATAACCGGGAAGCTCGCTGGGCAATATCAATATGCCCAAAATGGATTGGATCAAAGGTGCCGGGGAAGACTGCTCGTATCATCAGGAGCTCCTCAACAAATTCACCTGCTGGTTAACTGATATCTCCAGTGGGCTTTTGGGTCCAGAAATCTTTGACCGCTTTTGCCAGCTGGTGGTGGTTTTCCTGACTCAGGTCAGGGTCTTGCTGAAACAGATTTGAAGCTTCGGTCCGAGCTTGTTCAATCAAGTCAAGGTCAGTGATGCTGGCCAGTTTTAATTCAGTATATCCGGACTGGCGTGTTCCTAAGAACTGCCCGGGCCCCCGGATCTCGAGGTCTTTTTCGGCCAGGACAAATCCATCATTTGTATCAACCATCGCCTGCAGCCGCTGGTTTTCTAATTCCTCATCTGTGCCCGGAACAAGGATGCAGTAAGACTCCTGGTCGCTGCGTCCTACACGTCCCCTAAATTGGTGAAGCTGCGCTAAACCAAAACGATGGGCGCCTTCCACCAGCATAACTGTGGCATCAGGAATATCCAGGCCGACCTCAACAACTGATGTTGATACCAGGATCTGGATTTCCTTGTCCCTGAAACGGGCCATGACTTCTTCTTTTTCCGCGGGAGCAAGCTGCCCATGCATCAATCCAAGTTTGTAATTGGTAAATACTTCTTGCTGTAGGCGGTTAAACTCATCAACCGCTGCTTTTTCATCGATCTTGTCGCTTTCTTCAACCAGAGGATAGATGATAAATGCCTGGTTTCCTTTATCCACTTGTGCTCGGATAAGTCCATAAGCCCTTTCAAGCTCGCTGGGTTTCAGCAAATGAGTTTCTACAGGTAACCGACCTGGCGGCATTTCGTCAATCACTGATAATTCCAGGTCGCCATATATTGTCAATGCCAGAGAGCGAGGGATTGGTGTTGCTGTCATCACCAGCAGATGGGGATTATTTCCTTTTTGGCGCAAGGTGCCCCTCTGGTCCACACCAAAACGGTGCTGTTCATCAACGATAGCTAGCTGCAAGTTATGGAACTTTACTGGATCCTGCAGCAGGGCATGGGTACCAACGATCAGCTTGATCTCTCCATCGGCCAGTTTTGTCCGAATTTCGGCTTTTTCATTTTCAGGTGTGGCCCCGATTAACAATGCGATTTGATTTTCGGTCAGGTCTTCAGATCCCTCTACCAGCATTTTCTTTAAGGTCCGGAAATGCTGTTCTGCCAGAATACTCGTGGGCGCCAGGAATGCAGCCTGCGCTTCGCCGCGGATGACAATTAAGGCTGCCAGCGCTGCGACCACTGTTTTTCCTGAGCCTACATCACCCTGGAGTAATCGATTCATTGGGATTCCAGAACCGAGATCGGACCGGACCTGGTCAAGGGTTTTAAGTTGGGAGGCGGTTAACTGGAAGGGCAGGGATTCAAGCCTGGGTTTCAGCCAATCATCAGGACTCTCATATACTACGCCGGAGCGGCTTTCCCATTCCTTCTTTTGGCCTAAAACACCCATTTGCATCAGGAAGAGTTCATCAAAGGCCAAACGCTGCCTGGCACTTTGAAGCGATTGGTCGGAATCGGGGAAATGGATCTCCCGGATCGCATCCGACAATCCAGCGAGAGAATGGTTAGAGAGGATCTCTTGGGGAAGGGGATCTGGTATATGGGGGGAATATTCTTCAACTATATCGTGGATAACACCCCGGAGCCATTTCTGAGTGATATCCTTTGTGAGCGGATACACCGGGACGATCCTGTTGGTGTGAAGTTGTTTTTCACTTAAAGGTTCCCACTCAGGGCTGTTCATGACCAGACGGCCCAGGTATTGTTCTACCAATCCACTTACCACGACCTGTTTAGCCTTTTTTAATTGAGTTTCCATCCAGGGTTGGTTGAACCAGGTGGCACGGATAGCACCACTTACATCGGATATCAGTGCCTCAACGATCTTCATTTTTCCGCTGCGTACTGCTCTGGAACTGACTTTATCCACTGTACCGATGATAGTGACGTCCTCACCATACCAGAGGCTGCCAATAGATTTTAGTTTTGAGTAATCATCATGGCGGCGTGGGAAGGTGTAAAGCAGGTCGTTGATGGACTGAATGCCCATACGTTCAAACGCTTGTTGTTTCTTTTCGCCGATGCCGGAAATAGTGGTAACCGGGGCCTGGAAATCCAAATCCAGGCGTACTTTAGGGGTCTGCTTTTCTGGAGTGGGTTTTAAAGCAACCTGTTCTGGTTCTTCAGGTTCCGGCGCTTCAGGTTCCGGCGCTTCAGATTTTGGGGTTTGGGGTTGTTCAGATTGGGTATCTGACTCGGCTGGTGGTTGTTGCGTGGCCTGTGGTTTTTCTTCCGGAATATCACCGTCAACCTGCGTTTCCCTCTTGACGCGCTTCCAGACACCTTTTAAGGTAACTTCACGGGACTCCACACTTAAACGATGATAATCCCGCAATCGGCTGATCACTGCCTGGATGATCTGTTCCGATAATTGGTCATCTCTGGCTTCCAGTTCCCAGGCGGAAAGGATATTGGAAAGTCCACCCATAACCGCCTTGTTATCGTATTCCCGTTCAGCTTCTAAACGGAAGAATTTTCGTAGTTTTTGTATAGATGGTTTCATTATGAGTTATTTTACCACTGCTGCAAAACCAATCCCATTGGGACCAACATGGGTTCCGATGATAGTAGTGACATTTACAAGCAGTGGATCGGGAATTTCCGCAGGAGTGAATTCTTTGATGAATTTCCTTCCGGTCTCAGCCGCATTGGTATGGAGCACAGCCAGATATTCCAGAGTGCCCATTTTTTTGATAGAATCCCCCAGGTATTGTATTCCACGCATTCTTGCTCGGGCCAAACCACGATTAATTACCTGACCTTCTTTCAATTCTATGATGGGTTTGATGTTTAAGATCGATCCCAAACGGGCTTTGGTCCAGGAGACTCTCCCGCTGCGGTGGATGTATTCGAAGGTATCCAGCAGCGCAAAGACAACTACCCGGTCTTTGATGGATTGGATTGCTCTCATAATCTCATCAAGGGGGAATTTCTGATGGACCATTTTGGCAGCATGAATGACCTGGAAACCCAAACCCAGGCTGAGCTGCTCGCTGTCCACTACATTGATGGTCTGATTGAATTCCTGGGCGGCCAGTCTGGCTGAATTGAATATCCCGCTTAAGGTGCTGGCTGCATGGATAGAAATGATTTTGGTAAATCCGTTATTAAAAATTTCTTCATATAGCTGCTGAAATCTGCCTGAAGCAGGTGCAGCGGTGGTGGGCATTTGTTTCAGAGATGGCAGTCGGTTATAAAAATCATTCCTGGAAAGATCGAACCCATCCAGATAGGTTTTACCTTCCAGTGTCAAATCAACCGGGATCTGGAAAATCCCTAATTCTTCCCTTAACTCTTGTGGGATATCAGAAGTGCTGTCAGTAACGATGGCAGTGGACAATGGATTATCTCCTGACTATAAAAACGGCGGAGCTTACGAATAAGTCCGCCGGTGAGGGACACAAATTGTGATTTGGACTGCTTTTATTCTATTGACAGTATAAATTGGTAGTGGGGCTGACCGCCATACTGAAGTTCTACTTCCTGGTCAGGATATTTCTCCTGAATGATGCCGGCCATTTTTTCAGCTTCTTCTCTGGTGATATTCGCGCCGTGGAACATGGTGATCAGTTCCAGATCTTCTGCTTTGGCTTTTTCCAGGAAAATCAGGCAGCCCTCTTCAAGGGTTTTATTTGAGCCAACCAGTTTGCCATTATGAAGAGATATGATCTCTCCTTCCTTGACTTCGATGCCGTCAATTTCCACATCCCTGACCGCTGTGGTAATTTCTCCGCTTTCAACTTCTCCGATTGCGGAATTCATATCTTTAACCACATGATCGAGTTCCTGTCCTGGGATCAAACGCAGCATGGCAGCCAATCCCTGGGGGACTGTAACTGAGGGTACTACTTGCACCTGTTTTACTGAAACTTCAGCTGCAGATCTTGCAGCCATTAAGATATTTTTATTATTTGGGAGGATGATTATCTTATCCGTTGGAAGGTCTTCAAAAGCAGCCAGGATTTCCTGTGTGCTGGGGTTCATAGTTTGACCGCCCTCAACAATTGCTGCGGCGCCAAGGCTGGCGAAAATTTGGGAAAAGCCCCCCCCAGGGGATATAGTAACTACAGCGATATCATCCGGTCCAATTTTGGCCAGTTTAAGGGGTTCTTCGCGCTGGCCTGCTGGAGAATCAACCTGGATCATCAAGTTTTCAATGTGGACTTTGGTGATTGTGCCCAGCGTCATTGTGTAATCAATGGGTTCGTAACGTTTTTCTGTCGGCACATGGATATGCATGCGGTAGATTCCATCACCTTCACCAACCTGGATGGATGTACCGATCTTCTCCAGGTCCTCATAATAACTTTCCAGGATCAAGGGTTGATCCGGCTGGAAATCGACAATCACTTCATAATCTTGTCCAGGTTCAGCATTACTCATGGCTTCCTGTTGGCCGATCATTGATAGAGGTTGAACATGGACAAGTTCGACATCCAGCGGTTCTCCATCAATAAAACGTACCATACCTTCGAAGATGTGCATTAATCCCTTTCCGCCGGCATCAACCACACCGGCTTCTTTGAGAACATCCAGCAACTCTGGTGTGTGGTCTACAGAAACCTGGGCTGCATCAGTGACAATTTTGAGGATCTCGTAAGGGTCCTCTGTATCTTTAAGGCTTTTTTCTGCCGCAATTGCCATGTCTTTGCATACTGTCAGGATGGTGCCTTCCACAGGGCGGACAACTCCTTTATAAGCAGTATCCCGGGCCTCCTTAAGACCTTCAACAAGGCATTTACCACTCAAGGTCCCACATTTTTCAATACCTTTTGAGAAACCGCGCCAGATCTGGGAAAGGATTACCCCCGAGTTGCCCCTTGCTCCCATTAATGCGCCGTGGGCCAGTTTTCCAGCCAGTTCTCCAACACTATTGCCAGCGGAACTGGATATTTCGTCATAAGCTGCCTGGAGGGTAAGGACCATATTGGTTCCAGTATCTCCGTCCGGGACAGGGAAAACATTAAGTGCGTTTACAGATTCTTGATTAGTCCGCAGCCAGGTCAAACCGGCATTCATCAGTTGTTTATACTGGGCGCCATCAATTGTCCGGTTATTTGTATTAGATTGTTGGTCACTCATGCCGAAGAACTCCTAATGAGATGAATCCTGTGAGCTGTTCCTTATTCACCGTTGCTGATGCGCAAACCCTGAACATGGATATTGATCTCATTCACAGGCAATCCCAGGGATTTTTCAACCTGGTAGCGTACAGTGTTGGCAACACTGGCCGCAACAGATTTAATGCGGGTGCCATATTCAATAATGACGTAGATATCAATATTAATCTCTTGGTTTTTATATTCCACATCAATGCCGTGGGTTGGATCTTTAACCAGGGCATGGGCAAGTTCGTCAGCGATATTTTTTGATGCCAGACCGACAACGCCATAGGAGCGCTGAACTGCCTGGAAGGCAATCGAAGCGATGGCTTGTTTAGATATTTGAATGTCGCCCTTAGGTGTAGTTTCTTTTTTCATTGAAATCACCATTCTTTTGGTTGAAAGTTGAAGGATAACTGATGGATGCCAAATTTTAACATAAAACCAAGGGAAAGGTAGGTATCCTCTTGTGGAATGGTATGTTGTATGGTAAGATTGGCGGGCTTGAAGATATGTTTTATCATTAGTATTCTGTCATCGATTATGTCGTTTTTGATCAAATCTTTCAGGCAAATTGTTCTAAAATCATAAAAGAATGAGGGTACAAATAATGGCGAAATGTGAAGAATGTGGAAAAACAACAATGTTTGGGCAAAGCCGCCCCTGGTCCAAAAAGACCACAAAACGAAAATTTAAACCAAATCTACAGCAGGTAACAGTGTATCAGGATGGGGAAAAGATCAAGAAAACCCTCTGCACCCGCTGCATTCGCACTTTAACGAAAGTTTGAACCAATAGTATTAACACGAAAATTTATAATTCGTTGTGAAAAAGTTTGAGGAAATCAATAGTCCCCGGAGCCATTATCGCTCCGGGCTCTTCATTTAAGGGGTGTTATAACTTTTCAGTCAGGGATTTCAGGCCTGCCCGAATTCCCTGGGGGTGATTAAATATCGCACTGCCTGCCACAAATATCCTGGCACCTTGATCATAGGTTTGCTGAATTGTCTCGGGTTTGATACCGCCATCCACTTCAATACGAACTTCTGGATTGATGTCATCCAGCATTTTTCTGATTTGGCCAATTTTAGGTAAGACCTCGGGCATAAACGATTGTCCGCCAAAACCCGGATTAACAGTCATCACCAGTACCATGTCTACATTATTCAGATACGGTTTGATCGTTGATGCATGGGTGGCTGGATTGAGTGTAATTCCGGCCTTGCAGCCGAGATCGTGGATTGAAGCCAGGGTTTTATTCATCTCTGGGCAGGTTTCAATATGAACGGTGATGGTAGCGGCACCTGCAGCGGCAAACTTGTCCAGATAACGTTCAGGTTTTTCGATCATTAAATGAACATCGAGGGGGAGGTTTGTTGCTTTCCTGCAAGCCTTTACTATGGCAGGACCCATGGAAAGGTTGGGCACAAAGTGTCCATCCATAATATCTATGTGGAACCAATCCGCCCCGGCATCCTCAGCCTGTTTTATTTGATCTCCCAGCTCAGTAAAGTCAGCTGCAAGGATTGATGGGCATAACAGAAAATTATTTTCAACCATAGTCACAACCTTTAACTTAATGATTCCCCCGTAAATCTTTCAGATTTAGTTCAATTGGTAATATACCCAGAGCCAAAAAGGAATCAATCCTCCGACAGCTATCAAAGCCAGTAATCCCAGTACAACTGTCAGCCAAGGCCGAGCAGGATGTTTATTTTCCAGGCTCAGAATGGTTTTTAGTGTTGGATCCGGTTGAAGTGGGGCTGGCCCTTCGGGTGCTAAATTACCATCATTTACTTCAGTAAAACTGATCACGATCCTGCCCAATTGATCTGCAGTCCTGTAGCGGGCACTTGATTCTTTGGAAAGTACCTTTAGGATGATCTCTTCCAGGGCGGGGGAGATCTCTGGATTGAGGTCCCGGGGGGAAGGAGGATCCGCAGTACGGTGCAGGAGCGCAAGATCCTGGGGTGATTGATTTGTGAAAGGCAGCTGGCCTGTTAATATCTCATATAAAACAACGCCCAGACTATATACATCTGAAGCTGGAGAGGGGGCTCTCCCGGCAGCCTGCTCAGGGGAGAAATAAGCTGGTGAACCCCAGATTGCCTGGGATTGTTCATCATGTTTTACTGACGCCAGGGCTCTGGCGATGCCAAAATCGGTCACTTTCAGGCGGTTATCCGGCGTAATCAACATATTATGGGGTTTGATATCACAGTGGACCAGACCCGCCCGGTGGGCATATCCGATACCCGCGCAGGCTTGTACAAATAAGCGGCATGCTTGCGGAATTGGCAAAGCCCCCGTATTTTTGATGATCTGTTTCAGATCAGTACCGGGAACATATTCCATGACGATGAATAGCCGGTCCTGGTCGAATCCGAAGTCATGAACGGTGACAATATTGGGGTGTGTTAGATTGGCAGCAGCGCGGGCTTCTTCCCTGAAACGTTCCTGAAAAGCAGCAGAAGAAGAGAAATCCTTTCTGAGAATTTTTACCGCAATGGTTCGTTCCAGCATGAGGTCAGTGGCCTGATATACGATGGCCATGCCTCCCTCACCAAGTTCTTTGTCTAGCCGGTAGCGGTCATTTAATATCTCAGACATTTCATTTTTTCCTGTGGAACAGTGCCGGTTTGATTGTACCATCATCTGATTGACGGTGATATCTGGATGGAGTACACTTTGTTAGTAGTGCCGGCAAAATTCCCTAAATTTCTGGAGTAAGTATGCGAGGACAGCTGATCTATAATCCCATGGCAGGAAAATTCCCCTCAGAACCCCTGATCGAGCGGGCTGGAAAGATCCTGAGTGCCAATGGTTGGGATATAGATATCGTGCAAGCAAAAAGCAGAACCCATATAACCAGGTTAGCCAAAAGGGCAGCGGTAATGGGAATAGACACAGTTTTTATTGCCGGCGGAGATGGATCCCTGCATAAGGCAGCCGAGGGATTGCTGGGAAGTCAAACAGCCCTTTCTGTTTTGCCGTCAGGCACAGCAAACGTTTGGGCCCAGGAGCTTGGATTGCCAATCTTATCCTGGACAAATCTGACAGCTCTGGAAAGCAGTGTTAAAAAGCTTCTCAATGGAACTGTCCGTACCATGGACGTTGGTATTTGCCAGGGAATTCCATTTTTATTATGGAGCGGTGCAGGTTTTGATGCTTTTGTGGTTCATCATCTCGAACCACGCTCACGCTGGCAGAAACAGTTCCCGTCTACCCAATATGCGGCCACTGTTGCCTGGTACGCCCGATCCTGGTCGGGCATGGATTTGAAGATCTGGGTTGATGGTGAGAAGATCAGCGGGACCTATATCGTTGTCCTGGTGACCAACATCCATCTCTACGCGGGCGGGATAGCGGAGCTATCACCAAAGGCGAAGATCGATGATGGGAAAATGGATTTATGGCTGTTTTCGGGGGACACAATGCAGGAAACCCTTCAGCATATTTTCGACCTGGCGTCGGGCAGACATATAAATTCAGAGAAGACCAGTTATTTCTCTTGTGATGAAATCAAGATCAAGTCGAAAAAAGATCTATTCTTACAGCTGGATGGAGAACCAATTCCTCCCTCTAAGAACGTAAATATTTCTATCAAACCGCTATCTCTCCGGGTTCTTGTGCCCAACGATCTCCCGCGGCCTTTATTTTCAAAAGATCAAATATGAAAGATATCCTTAATCCCTGGGTGATTGCTGGTTCGATCCTGATCGCCAGTTTGCTGCTGGTAATCAGTTTCCTGGCAGCTGGACAGCTTACGCCCTCCAACTTATCTGTTTATAGTGGCGAAGCAGCCCTGACTGTTATCCCGATACCTACTTATACTCCTACTCCTTTACCAACCCAACCGGAGTTTCCAATATTAACTCCAACGATTGAATCAGCGGTTGGTATTCAAGCGGACGGTTATGTCAGGATTCTAGGTACTGAGGGAGAAGGTCTTCGTTTGCGAAGTGATCCATCACTGGGAGGAGAGATCGTTTATGTGGGATTGGAGGGGGAAATATTCAAAGTAGCAGGGGGACCGGTAGAACAGGATGGTTATCTCTGGTGGCAGTTAGAAGCGCCATTAAATGCCTCACTTCAGGGATGGGCTGTCTCTAATTATCTTGAACCCGCTCAAAGCCCTTAAAAGAAAAAACAGAAGGGTTTAGCCTTCTGTTTTTTGGATTCAAATTACAGAATACTAATCCTTGGTGAGATGAACCAGGTGGCTCCTGAGGTTATGTTTCACTGCATAGGCTGCCGCCTCTGCTCGATTGCTGACATCCAATTTAGATAGAATACTGCTGACATAATTCCGTACAGTGCCTTCACCCAGGTAGAGGGTTTTGGCGATCTCTCGGTTTGTTTTACCTTCGGAAACGTGGATCAGGACATGTTTTTCCTGGTCAGTAAGATCGGTAAAGGCTGACGCCTCTTCATCCCGGGCAGCTTTCCTGACTTCTTTGAACACACGTTGGGTTACCGCCGGATCCAAAAGAGCTTCTCCGCGTCCAACAGCTTCGATAGCTTCAATCAAATCGTTGCTGCCAACCTGTTTCAGGATGTATCCTGAGGCGCCGGCTCTGATTGCTGAAAATAACATTTCGTCTTCAGCGTATGAGGTCAGCATAATTATTCTTGTTTCTGGGTACTTTTCGATGATCTTTTCGCAAGCTTCGATGCCGGAACCGCCGGGAAGCCGGATATCCATTACCACGACATCAGGATGGTATTGATCAACCTTGGCAACTGCATCATCCCCGGTGGCTGCTTCAGCAACAACCTGGAACTTTGTATGGCGGTTTAGAAGGGATTTTAGACCCAACCTGACTACTTCGTGATCGTCTACTAGTAAAATCCGTTGAAAGGACATTTATTTACTCCTGTGATTAGCTAAGAGAGTATATACTACAGTGCCCCGGCTGGCAAGGAGCCCAGTTCATCCTCCTGGATTTGATCCGGTTGAAATCCAGGACAGGCCCAGAGATGATCCTGATGACTCTATTTGGTTTTTAGGTTTTCCCTGATTGATTTATGAATGGTTATAAGTGGTGTCAGATTAAGTTTCTTGCTCTCTCCGGAAATCAACAAAACGATAACCAACACCCCGTTCCGTCAAAATGTATTTCGGATCGGAGGGGTCTTTCTCCAGCTTTTTTCTGAGGTAGTTAACATACAACCGCACATAGTGGGGTTCGTCCTGATATTCAAATCCCCATACTTTTGATAACAGCTGTTCATGGGTATTTACCCAGCCGGCATTCTGGACAAGGTGATATAACAAGCGGTATTCAGTTGGACGGAGGTCAACCTTCTTGTCTTCCACCCAGACTTCCCGCCGTGAAAAATCAATTGTTAATCGATCGTCCACTTTGATCAGGTCAATCTGGTCTTCTTTGAAGGATTTTGTCCGCCGTAGTACTGCCCGGATACGACTGACCAGTTCCCGGGGGCTGAAAGGTTTGGTTATATAGTCATCTGCACCAAGTTCAAGTCCCTGGATGCGGTCATCCTCCTCACCTTTAGCAGTCAGCATGATCACCGGAACGTTATTTACTTCCCGGATTTTCTTCAGGACATCAAAACCGTTAATATCAGGCATCATGATATCCAAAAGGATCAAATCCGGAAGTTGGGTCCTGACCTGTTCCAGGGCTTCTTTTCCGTTGTATGCTGTAACCACCTGGAAGCCATCCTGTTCCAGGTTCAACTGGATGAACCTGACCATGCGTTGTTCATCATCAACAACCAGAATTTTATATCGTGTTTGTTCACTACTCATATTTTTTATTCCCTGATGAAGCTGACCACTTCCTCGGAAGTCTCTCCAGGTATGATCTCCATAAAACTGATTTCAGCCCAGGGCCAGAAAACGGTCACAACGTTACGCTCCAAAAACATCAGATCTTTGCCATCCCGCTGTCTGGGGTTGCTGAGTTTGACTATGGTATCTGCAGCTCCTGGCAAGTCATCAATTTCTGCGAGCATAGGCTCCGCACTCCTGATGTGGACTATGACTGTCATTGACATAAATATCCGTCCTTATTTCATATCCTGTGGCAAGATCACTTTCATGTTAAATTTGCCCAGCGTTAATACATCCCCATGATTTAATGGCACTTCTGAGTTAGCCGGGATCTCATAACCGTTAACGCTTGATCCATTGGCAGAACCCAGGTCGATCACATGTACCTTATTCCGGCCTTTATTAATCCGGACCGTCGCATGCAATCGGGAAATTCCCATATCGTAAGCTTCGTAACGATTGAGATCCACATCCGGCGTGATCACCTGTCCTTCCACAAACCGTCCGATCGTAAATTCCTCCTGATCTGGGATTTCTATAACCTGCTCTCTTTCAGTACTGTAAAGAATGAAACTTCTTTCTTCCAATAAATTCTTTGGGATCGTTTGGGTGAAATCGACATCCAACCCCCGAATTTGGGTTGGATAGACGAGTGTATTCACTTTTGTGTCAGAGACAAATGCTAATTGCGATCCGCACTCACCACAAAATAAGACGCCGTGATATTCCTCATTATTACAAATTTTACAGGTAATCATGTTATATCCGGAAGAAGCAACCTGATAGTTCCATATTTTAGCTGCTTCTTACCTGTGGGGCTGAAGTTATTATGGGATTTGATGTAATCCGCTTCGTGCATGGCAATTTTGGCCAGAGCGTCTTCCCCTTTTGCCATTAAGTGAGAGGAAAGATTCAATAATCTCTGATACGCCGTACCAGGATTGCCGCTGGCGATATCCTGCTGCGCTTTTTCCTGCAGCCGGTAAAAAGTCAGATGTGAGATTGCCTTGAATATTTCTTGTACAGGCGCCTCTAACTCTTCTGAATCTTTGATGACCGTCCGATCCAGCGTGAAGGGGATAATCTGGTCGCGTATCTTTTTCTTGATGATATATTCCCCGGATGCTATCACTGCCCGATCGATCTTCTTCGGAATAGGGTCGACCAGGAATTCAAATAAGACCCGGTGTGGTTGATGTTTTTTTAGGATTCCCAGGGAATATTCCTCCTGAGCGGGGAGGGGCAGGGCTTCTGGCAAGATCCTGAAAGCTGAGAGAATCTTGACATTGGGAGCCGGTGTTATCTCGAGGGTCAATCGTCTTGAGAAAGCATCTTTTAAGGAAGCGATGCTGTGCTCCAGGAATTCATGGACTTGTTTCAGGTCATTGATGAAAATAGATTGCCCGCCGGTCAAGGCGCATAGATGGTCTATAAACTCATCATTCCACTCGATCCCAATCCCCAACCCGCTTATTCCGATATCATGATCAGCTGCAGTATTTGCCAGGGCAATGCAATTATCTTCATCACCATAGGTATGGCCATCAGTGATCAAGATAATGTGGTTCACATAATTGAGGGGAGGGTTTTTTCTGATCTCTTCATAACCGGCTTCGAGACCCTGGAAAATTTCAGTACCTCCCTCGGCGAATAATTGGTTCAGGGCGGTATCGATCTGAGTTGCCTTTGGTTGTGATTGGCTGGGAAGTAAAACATTGGCCCGATCATTAAAACTAACCACAGAGACAAAGTCATCTTCTCCCAGATCTTTTATGATCTCTTTTGTGGCCGCTTTCAGAATATCCAGTCGGGGGCCTTTCATAGACGTAGAAGTATCCAGCACCAGGGAGATATTCAATGGAAGGTCAGAATTTCTTTGTTCTTCATCCTTAACGGATACGATATCAATCAGGGAATAAATAACCTGTGGTTCTTCAAGTCGTAATAAAGCTGTTTGACTGTATTCAACGGCTGTCAGAATCCCGGCTGCTACCTCAAGAGATTCCCTTCCGTCATCGTATGCTCCCTTCCTGTTTGGATCAGACAGGATCTTATAGGCTTCCTGTATATCGAGGAATAGCTGAGTAGCGCCTTCATTCTTGTTTACATCTGGATGCGCTTTTCTTACGGCAAGCCGATAAGCCTTTTTGATGGCTTCTTCTGAAGCTCCAGTTGTAATATTCAGCCTGCGGTAAAAATCAGTCTTTTCTGGCATAGGATAGTATTCTTTAAGAAAACTCGACCAGTATGGCGGTGATATTATCAGGTCCGCCGGCATCGTTGGCCGCATCGATCATCCGGTCACAGATGTCCTGGGGGGATATTGCTGATTTAATGATCAAACGAAGTCCCTCTTCTCCGACAATGCTCCATAATCCATCAGAACATACCAATAAGGATCCGGACTCGGGCCTGGTTGTTGATATTATCTCAGGTTCAAATGGCTCTCCCTGCCCCAGGGCCCGGTAGAGGACATTTCGCTGTGGGTGCACTGCTGCTTCCTCAGGCGTAATTTGTCCCAGTTCCTGGAGGCGTTTTACTAGGGAGTGGTCTCTCGTTAATGCTTCCAATGTGCCATCTTTGGCGATTGAATAGACCCGGCTATCACCAACGTGGGCGATGGTCATTTGATCACCGACGATTAATACAGCAGTTACGGTTGTGCCGCCTCCGTAGGAATTTTTAATGATCTCTGAATTAGCTTTTTCGATCCCGTTGTGAAATACATCTCTGAAAGACATTTCGCCCGGTTCAGGGTCAAGGCTCATCATGGGTGTGTATATCTCGGTCAATATCGTCCCAACAACAGATCGGATAGCCAGTTCGCTGGCAATTTCACCGTTTTTATGACCTCCCATACCATCAGCAACAACGTACAAACCAAAGGGTATCTCGCTCTCATTAAAAGAGAACATAGTTGTTAAAGTGAAGAAAGCATCCTCATTATGGGATCTTTGTTTTCCGGGGGAAAGACCATATCCAACATTGATCAGGGGAGAACTATAACCAACAGACTTCGTATCAACAGGAATTGTGGTCTTTTCCAACTCCTTGGTCACTACAGTAGGATCTGCTTCGTGAATATCGGTTATAGTGGCAGCTGGTTTCGGCTGGAAGAGCTTTTTGAGTGTGGCGAGCAGTTTATTGGTCATTTTATCTCGATTTTTAGGCTGGCAAAGCGTAAAATTTGTTGTCGGCTGCCCCTATATATAGGATGTCGTCCACGATAATGGGAGAGCCTGTGATTTGGCCCTCGGCCTGGTATTTCCATCGCAGGCGTCCATTTTGTGCATCCAGGCTGTAAACCATGCCATCTACGTTGCAAAAATAGACTGCACCTTTGTATATCACGGGGGAGCTATTAATTTGATTGTCGGTATCAAAACTCCAAACCTTCTTGGTGGACTTTGTATTGATACAGTAAAAAGTATTATCTGTGGATCCTACGTAAATATAGTTTTCATGGGTCGTTGGCGTTGTGATAGAACCATTATCCATTCTGTAACGCCAAATCACCCATCCGGATTTAGCATCGATAGCATATAAAATCGCATCGAGTGATGTGATGTAAATGACGTTATCCTGGTAATGAGGAGAAGCGGTAACCGAGCGTTTTGCAGCCGTTCTCCACTGGATATTACCGCTGAAATCGTAACATTGAATTTCGCCATTATCGCTGCCAACATAAACCCTCTCATTCACTACAAGAGGACTGGATCTGACGCTGGAACCGAGGTTTACGCTCCAGGCTTCCCGCCCGGCCATCAGATTTAATACATGGAGCTGTTCATCATCAGATCCAATGAACAAATGCCCTTCTGCGATGGCTGGGGATGAATAAATGGCTCCATCTGTGGATTGGGTCCAGACCTTTTTTCCTCCACGACAGCTGACTGCATGAATATATTGGTCAGTAGAGCCGAAATAGACCTTGTTGTCATTTATAGCTGGTTTGCTGACAATCCCGCCGTTAGCGGCATATTTCCAGATGAACTTTCCGCTATCGGCAGCCAGGGCATACATGTTATGGTCATAGGACCCGACATATATAACCCCTTCATGATAGGTGGCAGTCCCGCGAATCTCATCTTCACAGTTGAAACTCCAAATAGGGGAGTGGCTTTGATCCTGGAAGAATTGTGTGGCCTGAGCGATGGAAATCTGATCTTCCAGCAATCCTGTTTGCTGGGCCAGAGAGATCAAAGCCTTGCGAAAGATCGCTGCATTCTCAAAGCGGTCGGGTGGGTTATACATCAAGGCAGTGTTAACTATGGTCTCAAGGGCAACAGAAACAGTCGGATTTGCTGTCCTGATGGGCCGTTCATCGAATGTAAAAGGAGGTTCTGTTCGAGGATCCTGATTTGTTAATAAATGGTGGAGGGTAGCACCCAGGGCATATATATCAACTGCAGGGGATGCTTCTCCCCGGTATTGTTCGGGTGGCGAATAACCCTCGGTGCCAATCATGGTTCCTTTGGATCCGGTTTGGAAAGTCTTGGCAATACCGAAATCAACCAGCCGGAGCTGGTTCCTGCGAGTGACCATCACATTTGCGGGTTTAATATCCCTGAAGATGATTGGTTCTGGTTCATGGGTGTGAAGGTAATCCAGCACGTCACAAAGAGCGATTCCCCAGGCGATAACTTCTTCATCCTGGAACGGCGCCCGGCGCTGCTGGAGCTTGATTTCCAGGTTATCACCCTCAATGAATTCCATCACCAGGTAAGATCTGGCGCCCAGAGTGAAATAGTCGTAAATGGTGGGAATGGCGGGATGGCTGATCGTGGCGAGGATGTTTGCTTCTCGTTCAAATCCTTCCACAATAGTTGCTTGAATATCAGGATCTGTGGCCTGATTGATCATTTCTTTCACAGCAACTATCTTCTCAACCTTAAACCTGAGGTCCTGGGCTCGATAAACAGCGCCCATTCCTCCTCGACCAACAGTGGACAGGATTTTATATCTGCCCTCCAGTTTTGTACCTGGCTGAAGGTATTCAAGGGCTTTTGATCTCTTGTCTAGATTTTGGGTTATCTTTCTTGTTTCCAGACCAATCCTCCCTGTGAATTTTCAGTTCACTTTATTATATCCTCTTTCAACTTCCACCACTTTCCTTAATGAATGGATTTTATCATATACGGCTTCTTCTTCGCCAACCTGGAACTGACCTGAAGGGCTGATTGGGGTATCTGTAAGGGCTTCATAACGGAATTGCAAGGCAGGGTTTATAATGTAACTGTATTTGATATTGAAGATAATGGGATTATTCTACCTTGGGCGTGTAATTATGGAAAAATCAGGCTACCAATCTCCCTTCTCATGGCGGTATGGATCTGAGGAAATGCGTCAGGTCTGGAGTGTTTACACAACCAGATCCCTCTGGCGCAAGATCTGGGTTGCTTTAGCTGAAGTTCAAGTTGAGTACGGCCTGGTCACTGCCAAACAGGTTGGGTCTCTAAAAAGTAAAGCCACTGAGATCGATCTGGGCCGATCACTGGAAATGGAATCCGAGCTGCAGCATGATTTGATGGCCGAGTTGAGAGTGTTTGCGGATCAATGTCCTGATGCAGGTGGAATATTACACCTTGGTGCCACTTCGATGGATATCAAGGACAACGCATCGGTTCTGCAGCAGAAACAAGCGCTGGACCTGATCCTGGAGCGGACCCGCGAGCTATTGATCGTTCTGTCAGAATTAATCCTAAAGTGGGTTGATACCCCCCTGATCGGATTTACCCATTTGCAGCCCGCAGAACCAACAACATTAGGGTACCGTCTGGCTCAACCTGCCCAGGATCTAATGACCTATCATCAGGAACTGGTTAGATTTACAAGAGAGATAAAATCCAAGGGTTTAACAGGTGCGGTTGGGACCAGCGCGTCTTTTGCAGTCCTTTTAGGGGAGAAGAACCTGCCTGACTTCCAGAAAAAGATTGCGAAGAAACTGGATCTGGAATTTTACACGGTTGTCAACCAGACCTATCCCCGGGTGCAGGATTATCAGCTGCTGTCTCTGCTGGCTGGACAGGGTGCCGTGCTTTATAAGTTGGCGTTTGACCTGCGCCTGCTGCAATCCCCGGTTCTGGGAGAACTTGCTGAACCATTTGGGGAAAACCAGGTAGGATCTTCAGCAATGCCATTTAAACAAAACCCCATCAAGGCTGAGAAATTGAACTCCCTGGGAAGGGTCCTGGCCCAGCTCCCCCGAACAGCCTGGGATAACGCGGCTCACTCTCTGCTGGAACGCACATTGGATGACAGTGCCAACCGCCGGATCATCCTTCCTGAGGCTTTTCTATGCCTGGATGAGATGTTGATCACCATGACAGAGATCCTTTCCGGACTGCAGGTGAACGAGGATGCTATCCAGCGAAATCTGGCGGAGTATGCCCCCTTTGCTGCTACCGAAAATGTCTTGATGCTTTTGAGTAAAAAAGGGGCGGACCGCCAGGATATCCATCAGCGGCTGCGGGATCACGCTCTCCAGGCCTGGTCTGCTGTACGTCAGGGGAAGCCCAATCCGTTAATTGAACTTGTCGCTGGCGATACTTTTTTGCAGGAATATCTACCCGCTGCTGATTTACATCAGGCTATGCAGGGAGGGGCATATCTTGGTGACGCAGTGGACCGAGCTAGAAAGTTCGCTGCGGAGATCAAGCGTAAATTTGGCATTTGACCGCAAAGTATTTGTTGTGTTTTCTTAAATAACCCCGTTATTGATTCCTATTCCCGGAAAAATACAAGTCAAATCACTTGTATTATATAATAACAAGTTAATTAGCTTGTATTAATTGATAACAAGTGATATAACTTGTATTGTAAACCTTGTCAGGAGGTCCATATGGCTGCTAGTGATATTTTTGCTGTTCTAACAGGTGATATTGTCAATTCCTCGGGATTAAATAACGGTCTGGGATATCCGATCTCAAGTATTATCAACAGGATTGAAAAATGGATTTTCAGCTACTTCCGCCCGGTGATCCATTATGATATTGACATTTTCAGGGGTGACAGCTGGCAGATGGTGGTTAAGGACCCGGCCCAATCTTTGAGAGTTGCATTATTCATCAGAGCGTTATTAAAATCGGATAAGAGTATTGAGCATACTGATTCCCGGGTCTCCATCGGATTTGGCACAATGGACTATCTTCCTGATAAGGATATATCATCGGGGATCGGGGAAGCGTTTAAATTATCTGGATCTGGATTGGAGATGTGTCAGAGATCAAATAAAATGTACCTGGCTTTTCCTGAACAGAACCGTTCATCCCTCACAAAGGGATTGAACCTGCTGATCCAGATGGTCGATTTTCAAACGCAAGGCTGGACCTCAAAACAGTCGGATGTGATCGCCGGTGCCCTTGTTGGGTTAACCCAACAAGAAATAGCAGTTGAATGGGTCCAGGATAAGGTTTCTCAGCAGGCTATATCTCAACATCTGGAAAGCGCAGGTTGGAGCCTGATCAGCGAAACGATCAAATATTTTGAGGCTATCATACCTGAGATTCTTTTACTATAATATGGAGTAGGTCTATCAATCTCACTCTGTACAATTTGAGCAACGGTAAGGGGAAATCATGATCAGTGACAACCTGCTTCCAATTTTTATCCCATTAATTGCAGCCCATTTTGTGGCTGATTTTCTGATCCAAACAGATGAGAGCATTCAAAAAAAGAACAAAGTATGGTTTTTGATCAGACATGGATTGATAGTCGGGATCATCAGCTACCTATTCCTGGGTATCCTTACAGCCTGGGATATTGCTCTGGGGATTATTATCAGCCATATCCTGCTTGATGCCTGGAAATGCAGTACAAAAAAAGGCACAACGCTCACCCGATTTGTGATCGACCAGCTCAGCCACATTTTCATCCTCTTTCTCTTTTCAGCTGCTGCTGGCGGTTATAAATACCTGGGGTATTCTGGAATTTGGACATCCCTATTAGGCCCTGCCTTCCTGAAATTTTTAGCTTTGATTACAGGTGGAATCCTCTGTATTTATGCTGTAAGTTTCCTGGTGGAGATGGTTCTAGGTTCTCTGGGATTGGATAAGGACCAGGCCCAGGAATCTGATATCAAAGAAGGGGGGAAGATTATTGGATATCTCGAACGAAGTTTGATATTTTTATTCATCCTGGTGGATTATCCAGCTGGAATCGGATTCTTGATTGCGGCAAAGTCAATTTTCCGCTTCGGGGAATTGACCTCCCCCGATCGGCGAAAACAGGCGGAATATATTATTATCGGAACCTTGCTTAGCATTCTCTTTGGAACTGCTGCAGCATACTTGACATCAGAAGTTCTGGCGTTACTAGTTCCCTGAACAAGTATTGCAGTAATAATAAAAACCGGAGCATGGGATCTAAAATACTTGATCCATGCTCCGGCTTTTTATTTTCTGATCTTTTTCTGAATTTAGAGCATCTCTATGGGTTCGTATTTACCTCATATCAGGAGGGAGTTCAGGTTTATTGTCAAGAATTCCTTCAATAGTGCCGACTATATCTGGAGTAAGCTGATCCACAATCTCGAGGGCTTTCATATTTTCTTCTACCTGGGAGGCCTTTGACGCTCCAGTGATCACCGTGCTCACATTTGGATTCAAGAGGCACCAGGCGAGCGCCAACTGGGCGGTTGTACAGCCGAGGTTTTGAGCAAGTTTGGATAATTCGACCACTTTTTGGATCTGTCCCTTGGCTTTTTCATCAGTAAAACGGTTCCGGAGCCATTCATATCCTGCCAGATTAGCTCTGGAATCTTCGGGTATGCCATCATTATATTTACCGGATAAAAGGCCGCTTGCCAGGGGACTAAAAATAGTTGTTCCCAGGCCGATTTCTGTATATAAACGATGATATTCAACTTCCACCCGTTCCCTATGGAACATATTGTATTGGGGCTGTTCCATCAAGGGAGGTATGAGATTTTCCCGGCGTGCCACTGCATAGGCTTCCATGATCTGCTGGGCAGACCACTCGCTGGTACCCCAATAGAAGGCTTTGCCCTGATCGATCAGGTGGTTAAAAGCCCGGACTGTCTCTTCGATGGGTGTATGAATATCAGGCCGATGGGCGAAAACAAGGTCAACATACTCAACGTCCATCCTTTTTAGCGAAGCATCCATACCTTGAATGATATGTTTTCTGGACAGGCCCTTGTCATTCGGACCATCTCCACCCCAGAAGATCTTTGTGGAAAGCACAAGATCCTGTTGTTTCCAGCCGAGTTTCTGGATGGCTTTTCCCATAATTACTTCAGATTGACCACCGCTGTAGACTTCAGCGTTATCAAAAAAATTCACTCCTGCTTCATAAGCGATTTTCATTAAGGAGACTGCTTTGTCCACATCTACCTGGCTTCCAAATGTGACCCAGGATCCAAAAGACAGCTCAGAGATCTTCAAACCGGAATTTCCCAAGTATCTATATTTCATGACTAAACCTCCACGTATAAATTACTGTGTGACGATATTCTTCCTGGCCTCAGCCAGAACTTCTTTTGAAGTTGCAGCGATGATCGGGAAAGGGATATTATGATAATCAGTATCCACCTGGGCAGGGAAGGGTTGTTTTTCCCCGAAGGACTCGATCAGACCACCCGCTTCTTGAATAATCAACCAACTGGCAGCAAAATCCCAGATCCGGACTGTACTTTCGAACGCCAGGACTGCTTTGTTATTTGCAATCAGGCATAAATGGTATGCTGCCGCCCCCAGGGATCGTTTTTTATATGGCAGGCTGACATTATACCGCTTGTGCATTCTGGAGCAGTGCACAAAGAGGGGAAACATGTTTTTGTTAAATTCTGGATCAACCATTATAGGCTGGTCATTATATTTTGCACCCTCTCCAAGAGATGCCGTGAAAAGTTCGTCTGTTACTGGAAAATAGAGAGCAGCTGTTTTTGGTATTCCGTCTTTAAGGTGTGCGATAGATACTCCCCAACAACTCAGCCCACGACTGAAATTCACTGTTCCATCCAGTGGGTCGATGATCCAGACGTGCTGGCTGTTTGGGAAGATTGTTGATGCTTCTTCACTGAGAATTTGATCTCCGGGAAATTCTCCGAGAATCATTTCCTGGATCATCTTATCGGCTGCCCGGTCAGCTTCTGTGACCAGCGTGTGGTCCTCTTTCAGAAATCCAGATTGGTCCCCTTTCTTGTAAAGGTCCAGCAGGGTTTTCCCTGTCTTTTTGGCTGCTTTCCTGGCAAGCTCCAAGCGTTTGTTGTTCATATTACTCCGGGATATTTCTGGATTATTCTGGATTGATATATTCGATATTCGGGTTGAGCAGGAACTCTGCGACTGCTTTTTCCGGGCTGATATCACCAGCCAGGACCGCAGTCTCATACCTGTTGAACCACTTGCCTAATTGAGGCCATCCCAGGCGCAATTCCGCCAGAACCAGGTCGGTGAGGACACCACCTCCGGGAAAAAACCCGCTGCTGTAAAAATCATCTCTAGCAGCTTGCTGATCATACTCTACTCGAACGATCTCGCTTTGCCATTCTTGATCCTGGTAGGTGAGTTGGGCATAACAAGGCCGGGTGTCACCATCAAATGGTAAGCCAACTGACCCGGCATTAACCACTGTTGTTTTTTTCCATTTTCGAGTGAAGGACTGATGTGTATGTCCCACCAGAAACAGATCGGCATCCGGATCAACCAGGGCAGGAATTTCAGATCCTGGAGTGTCAGGGTAGATTCCAATCCTATCACTTGCTGTTGAAGCATGGCAGGCCCGGATCAACTGGTTTCCAGAATCTTCCAGTGAGATTTGAACAGGAAGATCTTTCACTGCCTGGATATCCTCTCTGGAAAGGGAATCATACGTATAATAGATCACTTTCCTGAGCTCAAATTCTATCCCTGACCGAGGCAGGGCAGGATCCTCAAACATGAGAACATAACCCTCATGGTTGCCTCTGATGATATGCCAGTCAGGGTCGGTTCCTCTTTCCTGGATCAGGTGCAGGCAATCTCTTGAACGTGGTCCTCGATTAATGATATCTCCAAGAACCAGTACCAGGTCAGGATTCCAGCGATCAACATGGTCAAGTACGGTAATCAGGGCTTGATAATTACCGTGGATATCTCCCAGGGCAGCGATTTTCATAAATCAAACTTGTGTTTCTATGATCTGCACATAATCAAGTGTCTCACTCGCTTTGGGTTGAACGCCTAAAAGCTTGAGCAGATCTTCGGCGACCTGGGCTTTTTTCTCTGCGTCATCAAGGCTCCAGGTGCGGCTTTTTACTTCGAGGAAGGTTCCCAGGTCAGGATCATCCAATCGATCGACATTGATGAAGAACTCAATATTGCGGAAAGATACTTTCCAGCGCTTGCGATCCTTCTCGATGAATGTTTCCTCGCTCGGTTTGAAATATTCCCGGTAGAAACGCAGACTATGTGGGGCAGGGGCGATAAATCGACTGCGGGATAAGAGGACATCCTGAGGGAAGTGTTTTTCCCTCTGAGGGCCGATCAAAGTCAGCCGGTAGCGCACATTTTCCACCTCTCCCTTGGCATCAATGAATTCGTCTTCGCGGTATCGGAGCCAGCCTTCTTTTGGATCCTCGAATTTAAAATAAGTATCAAATTCATGATAATGGCGGAAATAGAGGATCTCCAGTTCGGAAGCTTCAAGATGTTTGATCACTGCCTGGGGATCTTCCACCTTGACCTTGATCTGTACCTCATAACTTTCCTGCTCTTCTGCTCCACCAATGGCGATAAGTTTGGTATAGACAGATTGGAATCTCTCGATCAAGAATTGATCTATTTTCAATGCCAGGGACTGCGCTTTGGGCAGTAAATCACCAAGGTCAATCGTTAACAGTTCACGGGAGCGCATCAGCCATGACCCATTGACCATCACATCAGTTACGTCAGTAGATTTTGCAGCATATACCAATTGGGCGTAGATACTGTTTGGATCGTTGCGAAAGTGGGGTGAGTTATGCAAAGTGTCAATATCTACCAGGATCAGGTCTGCTTTTTTCCCGGATTCGATCGATCCGGTTTGATCGCCGAGATGAATGCTCCTGGCACCCATGCTGGTCGCCATGGCGACTGCTGTCCGGGCAGGAACGACAGTTGGATCTCCGCTGCTGCCCTTGGCAAGCAGTGCTGCCAGGCGGACCTCTTCGAACATATCCAGGTCATTATTTGAGGATACACCATCTGTGCCGATACCGACATTCAATCCAAGTTCAAGCATGCGGTTGATCCTGGCGATGCCGGAGGATAATTTTAGATTTGAGGTCGGATTATGGGCAACGCCAACGCCAAATTTCTCCAATCTATGCATTTCCCGTTCATCGATATGCACACAGTGGGCGGCAATGACCTTGGCATTGAATACATTAAATTGTTCGACATAAGGGACTACAGGCATATCAAATTCATTCAGGCAATCTTCCACTTCCTGAGCTGTCTCAGAGATATGAATGTGAAGGGGGACATCATACTTAAGAGCCAGAGCCGTGGCTGATTCCAGAATATCCACCGTGGAGGTATATGGAGCATGGGGAGCAACTGCCGGTGTGATCAGGGGATGTCCCTTCCACTTCTTGATCATCTCTTCAGAAGCCGTCAGGGCTTCTTCATAGGAAGCGGCATCCGGGGAAGGGAATTTCAAGATGGTTTGGCAGCAAGTCGCCCGAAGTCCTGCTTCAGCAGCGGACTCGGCAACCTGGTCTTCAAAATAATACATATCTGCAAATGAAGTCACGCCAGACCGGATCAATTCCGCGCATGCCAGCGATGTGCCAAGGCGCACAAATTCCGGACTGACAAATTCTCTTTCGACTGGCATGATGTAGCCCAGGAGCCAGACATCAAGCCGGAGATCATCACCCAGGCCCCGAAGCAGGTTCATGGGTACATGTGTATGGGCATTTACCAGTCCGGGCATGAGGATCTTTCCCTGGCAATCAAAAACTTCCTGGGCTTGATATTCATTAACGATGTCATCCATCTCGCCAACTGCCAGGATCTGGTCACCAGCAACGGCAACGGCCCCTTTTTCATAAGTCTGAAAATCATCATCCATACACAATACGTGGGCATTGATGAATAATGTGTCAATTTTCTTAGCCATAGTTACCTCACCTGTTATTTGGGACCTGATGGTTTCCGGACTGCAAAAACACCATATCCAACCTATTCAATGTTATCTTTTGTTAATTCACCGGTCTAGTCCAGACTTCCATAATGTTTGGTCTAACCTATTTTGGTCAGGAATTTAAAATGATGATCTGCTATTTTCGCAGGAAATATCCATAATTTAATCCCGTAGATCCTGACTGCTGGATTATATTGTGATTAGAAAAGATTGTATCACCTGATCTGGAATTTTAAGATGGCGTTTAGCAAATAAAAAGCCACTCCGCAAAGTATATTTCTGAGGGGAAAATGAGAAGATTTTGCCCTTGTTGGGGGCTTATGGCAAAACGTTTTGAGGGGTGTTATATGGTAAAATAGAGCACTGATGAATATGAACAAGATTGTCCTTCCAGAGTCCCCAAATGTCCTAAAATCCATCCGAAATGGATTTGATGCCATAACAAAACATTTGATATTACTGCTCTTTCCAGTAGGTCTGGATCTTGTATTGTGGTTTGGTCCCCACCTCCAAATAAAATCCCTCATTGAGGGATTAATTGTGGAGATGAATGAAGTATCCCAGCTTATGCCAGCGGACTTTGGTGATGTGATGGAAGCCGGGCAGGAGATCTGGATGGCTGCTGCTGAGCGGATTAATTTATTGATTGCGCTGCGTTCACTGCCTGTAGGTATCTTTAGTTTATTTGCTGGCATCCTGCCGGTGGAAAATCCTCTTGGCACACCGTTCTTTTTTGATATTCCCACCCTGAGCAGCGCAGTGATAATAACCTTGTTAGTCTTTTTATCAGGCCTGGCGCTGGGAGGACTATATTTTTCCGCGGTCCGCCAAGCTGCCTTATTTGATGATTTGAAATGGCGGGGTATTTTCCAGGATTGGCCCAGAGTCAGCCTCCAGTCAGTAATCTTAAGTTTGATCTGGGGGGTATTTTTCATGGCTATCCTGATCATTGGAGGCTGTGCGGCATCCGGGATCACCTTTATTAGTGTTTCACTGGGGCAAATAATTTTGATCTTATTTGGCGTTATCTCTTTCTGGTTGATCTTTCCGCTTATCTTCTCCCCCCATGGGATATACTCCAGGGGACAAAAAGCCTGGAAATCATTGTTGTCCAGCATCCGGTTGACAAATCTAACGTTTCTGAAAACCAGCCTGTTTATCCTGGTGGCCTTGCTTGTCAATCAGGGTTTAAATATGGTCTGGCAGGTTCCTCCGGAAAATTCTTGGTTAATGTTGATCAGCATTATCGGTCATGCTTTTGTCACCACCGGGATGCTCTCGGCAAGTTTTATTTATTACCAGGATATGAATCGCTGGATGGAAGAATTACAGGCTCTGGGTCTGCCAAAACGGATCGTCGAAGAGCGGCCAACATTAGAGAAATAATAAAAATCATGTTATGATGCGGGTTTGCGAGAATCTTACTGGAGGTTTTTGTGGCTGAAAAGAATCAAAAAATGTCCTATGATGCAAAAGATATTCAAGTCCTGGAGGGTTTGGAAGCTGTCCGTCTGCGGCCGGGTATGTATGTTGGCGGAACGGATATCAAAGCCCTTCACCACCTCGTTTATGAGGTAGTGGATAATTCGATTGATGAGGCTCTGGCGGAATATTGTGATGAGATAGAGATCATCATCCATCCAGATGAAAGCGTAACCGTGACTGATAACGGGCGGGGTATCCCGGTGGATATCCATCCTGAAAAGAAAGTCCCTGCGCTTGAGCTGGTTATGACCATGCTGCACGCCGGTGGTAAATTTGGCGGCAGCGGTTATAAGGTATCCGGAGGTTTGCACGGTGTGGGTCTATCCGCTGTGAATGCTCTTTCGGAGTGGTTTGAGGTCAAGGTCTGGAGAGATAAAAAGGAACATTTCCAGCGTTATGAAAAAGGTATTCCGGTAACAAAGTTGAAGGTTACTGGTGATGCACCCAAGGGGAAAACAGGCACTACTCAAACCTTCATGTATGACAAATCTATCTTTGACGGCGATTTGACCTTCTCATTTGAAACGCTTGTTCAGCGATTCAGGGAAATGGCTTTTGTCACTAAGGGAGTTACGATTAGGTTTACTGACGAACGAAGCGACAGGGAAATGAATTTCTATTTTGATGGTGGGATCACCTCCTTTGTCCGTTATTTAAATCGCAATCGGGAAAAACTCCATCCGGTGATCCATGTGGAGAAGGAAGTTGATAATATCGTCATTGATGCGGCTTTCCAGTATACTGATTCCTTTGCGGAATCTATCTATGCATTTGCGAATACCATCAATACTCATGATGGCGGCACCCATCTAACAGGGTTGAGGACTGCGATCACCCGCACGATCAATAATTATGCCCGCAATAAGAAGATCTTTAAGGATTCAGATCCTAACCTGTCCGGTGATGATACCCGCGAAGGCCTGACAGCGATCATCAGTGTAAAACATCCATCACCTCAGTTTGAAAGCCAAACCAAAGTGAAATTGATGAACGCTGAGGTCAAAACTCATACCCAGCAGGTTGTCGCTGAAGGGGTAGAAGCTTTCCTGGAAGAACATCCTGCTGCGGCAAAAGCCATCATTAACAAATGTTTGACCTCCGCCCGGGCTCGCCAGGCTGCCAGCAAAGCCAGAGACCTGGTGATCAGAAAATCAGCCCTGGAAAGCATGACCTTGCCCGGAAAACTGGCGGATTGCTCTTCCCGGAATCCTGAGGAATCTGAGATCTATATCGTCGAGGGTGATTCCGCTGGAGGTTCTGCCAAACAGGGCAGAGACAGACATTTCCAGGCTATTCTGCCGCTCAGGGGCAAAATCTTGAATACTGAACGAGCCAGATTGAACCAGATCCTGGCCAATAATGAAGTTAAATCCCTAATTTCCGCCCTTGGTGTGGGTATCGGGGAAGGATTTGACATAGAAGGATTGCGTTATGGAAGGGTGATCATCATGACCGATGCTGATGTAGATGGCGCCCATATTCGCACGCTGCTGCTGACCTTCTTCTTCCGATATATGCAGCCGTTGATCGATACCGGCCACCTATATATTGCCCAACCACCGTTGTACAGGCTGACTCACAAAAATAAGAAGATTTATGTTTATACTGAAAAGGAAAAGTTGGATCTGTTCAAGGAATTGGATCTCACTCCAGAGAAAGCTCAATTGCAGCGTTATAAAGGTTTGGGTGAAATGAACCCTATCCAGCTTTGGGATACCACCATGGATCCGGAAACCCGAACTTTACTGCAAGTCGATATTGAAGACGCTGCTGCCGCAGATAGAACTTTCGATATGTTAATGGGCTCTTCGGTTCCGCCCAGAAAAAGATTTATTATCACACATGCCAATGAAGTAAGGAATTTAGATATCTAACCAATAGATACGGATGTCGCTAAATCAAGGTCAACTCCTTCGCGAACGTTATAGAATCATCGAGGTCCTCGGACACGGTGGAATGGGTTCAATATTCCGGGCCGTAGACGAGAACCTCGGTCTTGAGGTTGCGGTGAAGGAGAATTTGTTCACTATTGATGATTACGCCCGCCAATTTCGCCGGGAAGCGACCATTCTTGCCAGTTTGCGCCACCCCAATCTACCCCGTGTTTCTGACCATTTTACAATTGAGGATCAGGGTCAATATCTGATCATGGACTATATCGAGGGGGAAGACCTCCAGGAAAGATTGGAGAGAATCGGACCCTTTGAGGAAGAAGAGGTCGTTTACATTGGGGCAGCCATTTGTGATGCTCTGTCATATATGCATTCCAGGGACTCAGTGGTCCTGCATCGGGATATAAAACCTGCCAACGTACGCATCACCCCTTCGGGGGGCGTTTTTTTAGTGGATTTTGGCCTTGCGAAAGTGATGCATGGTGATCAAACCACAACAACAGGGGCCCGGGCAATGACAATGGGTTTTTCACCGCCAGAACAATATGGGGCGGCCAGAACTGATGCGAGAACTGATATCTATTCCCTGGGGGCTACCCTCTATACAGCATTAACAGGATTAACCCCTGAGGATAGTCTGGCTCAGACCATGGATCAGGAAGAACTCACTCCGGTGCGGGAAAGAAACCCCAAAGTTTCCAAACGTGTATCTGAAGCTGTTGAAAAAGCACTTCAGGTCCATCCCAATAACCGCTGGCAAATGGCTGCGGAATTTAAAAATGAACTCCTCAAGGCTCAGAGCGGCAGATTCAATATCAACTTTGGATTTGACCCCATAGCTGCAGCTCCATCAAAACAACCAGATCCCAAAAATCCTCCTGGTGTGATTGTCCGTGGCGTGGAAACCAAAGAGATCACCAAAAAAAGAGCTTCCCGGAATGCAGATGCTAAATCTGAAAAAGATAGGTTTCCCCGGCAGAAAATCAAGATCGACCAGGGAGGTTGCCTGGCATTAATTGCCCTGTTGGTTTTTATTCTGATCCTGGCCGGAGCGGTATTTGCCTTGTTAAACCCGGTTTTCACAGAGAACTTATTAAATCTCTGGTTTTAATCCCACCTAATCATCTGAACTCAATATTTCTTCAAATACACGAGGGCTGCCAAGCCCTTTTTTGCTTATGTGATTAAAGTCATGATTCTTACCTTGAAACTTGTCTGACAATTGACAGAAGTGAAGGAGTTTGTTAAACTCTAAGTTGTCAGACAAATTATATTCCAGGGAACCCCATGCCAACTCTCCTTGTAAAAAACGCCCATGTTTTGGTCACAATGGATGACCAGCGCCAGGAAATTCTTGATGGCGGTATTTTTATTAAGGATGGATTTATTGAGAAAGTTGGAAAATCTGATCAATTGCCCTCAAAAGCAGATCAGATTCTTGATTTAAAGGGCCATATTGTTCTCCCCGGCCTGGTTAATACCCACCACCATTTTTATCAGACCTTGACCCGGGTTGTGCCGGAAGCGCAAGATGCAAACCTGTTTCACTGGTTAAAAACCCTCTATCCGATCTGGGCCCGTATGAAACCAGAAGATATTCGTGTTTCCACCCGAACAGCGCTGGCAGAATTAGCCCTATCTGGCTGTACAACGGCGTCTGACCACCTTTACCTTTACCCCAATGGATCATGCCTGGATGATGAGATTGAAGCGGCGCTGGAAATGGGCCTCAGGCTTCACGCCTCCCGTGGTTCGATGAGCCTGGGTGAGAGCAAAGGGGGCCTACCTCCGGACAGCGTTGTAGAGGAAGAAGGACAAATTTTAAAGGATTCCCAACGTTTGATCGAAGCCTATCATGATGGCAAACCAGGATCCTTTACTCAGATCGTTCTGGCCCCGTGTTCCCCCTTCAGTGTTACCGGGGATTTGATGCGCGAAAGTGCTGCTTTAGCCAGGGAGTATGGTATCCAATTGCATACGCATCTTGCTGAAACAGAAGATGAAGTGGATTTCACAATCCAGCAATTTGGCAAACGGCCAGTAGCTTATATGGAAGAGGTAGATTGGGTCGGACCTGATGTCTGGTTTGCGCATTCCGTTTATTTAAATGAAGATGAGATCGGCGTCTATGCTAAACATGGCTGCGGTGTTGCTCACTGTCCCAGCTCGAATATGCGTTTAGCCTCCGGGGCAGCTCCGATCTTGGATCTGGTGGCCGCAGGTGTGGATGTTGGTATAGGTGTGGATGGCTCGGCCAGTAACGATGGTTCCCACTTGCTTGATGAGACCCGCCAGGCCATGCTGCTTGCCCGTCTCAGAGCAGGGATTAAAGGCGCTTCCCGATCTGGCGGCAAAGATAAACAGATCATGTCCGCCCGTCAGGCTTTGGAGCTGGCAACTCGCGGAGGAGCTGCTGTGCTGGGCCGAAGTGATATTGGTTCCCTGGAACCTGGCAAAGCTGCGGACTTCATCGCGATAGATCTGGAAAGGATCGATTACGCTGGCGCGATGCATGATCCAGTCGCTGCCACAGTCTTCTGCGCGCCAGTTAAGGTGGATTACACAGTAGTAGGCGGCAAATTTGTGGTCAAGGAAGGACAGCTGACAGCGGTTGACCTGCCAGTTTTAGTGGAAGAACATAATCGGGCGGCAACCCGATTATTAAACGGATAAAGGAAACACTTTTCCCGGGAGCGTTAAAGATGGGCCGAAAAGATATCAGTAATCGAACCAGAACACTTGTAGATGTTGCGATGGGCCGGAAAAAAGCTGATCTTGTGATCAGAAATGGTCAATGGGTCTGTGTTCAATCTGGAGAGATCATTCCAGGGACGGATATCGCTGTTGTAGGTGAGAGGATTGCTTTTGTGGGGGAGGATGCTTCCCATACTATTGGCGATCAAACAAAGGTGATCGAAGCGGATGGAAAATACCTTGTTCCAGGTTTGCTGGACGCCCACATGCATGTTGAATCAGGCATGGTGACCATCACTGAATTTGTACGGGCGGTTGCCCCCCGGGGCACAACAGGAATGTTCATCGATCCCCATGAGATCGCCAACGTCTTAGGGTTGGAAGGTGTGCGCCTGATGGCAGATGAAGCCCAGGACCAGCCTATCCATGTCTGGGTCCAGATTCCCTCCTGTGTTCCGTCCGCGCCTGGATTGGAAACACCGGGCTCATCGATTGGCCCTGACGATGTGGCGGAAGCAATGAAATGGGACAGGATTATCGGCCTGGGAGAAATGATGAATTTCCCGGGAGTGTTTTCCAGCGACCAAAAAATGCACGACGAGATGGCAGCCACCCGCGAAGCCGGCAGGGTGATCGGGGGCCATTATGCTGCTCCTGACCTGGGCATCCCTTTCCATGGTTATGTAGCTGGTGGACCGGAGGACGACCATGAAGGCACCCGAAAGGAAGATGCTGTAGCGAGAGTCCGCCAGGGTATGAAAGCTATGCTGCGTTATGGTTCTGCCTGGCTGGATGTTGAATCCCAACTGCCTGCAATTATGGAAGATAAACTCGATCCAAGGCATTTTATCCTCTGCACAGATGATTCCCATTCCGAGACCCTGGTCAATGACGGTCATATGGACCGGGTATTAAGGCATACGATCGGCCTTGGTTTGGATCCCATTACAGCACTGCAAATGGCAACCATTAATACAGCAGAACATTTTGGCGTCGCTAGAGATATGGGTCAGATAGCTCCTGGCCGATTTGCTGATATCCTGATTGTTCCAAATTTGAATGATTTTCGCCCTGAAAAGGTATATGCCAGGGGAAAACTCCTGGCTGAATCCGGTGAGTGGCAGTTTGAGCTACCTGCCAGGATATATCCAGAATGGGCGACCCGCTCTGTAAATATGGAACGTCCTTTGGTTGCTGATGATTTTAAACTGGTTGTGGAAGAGGGGATCACTTCCCAAGCAACAGCTCATGTGATCGGTGTTATTGAAGGACAGGCGCCGACTGAACACTTGAGATTAGCGGTTGAAATTCAAGATGGTGAAGTCAAAATCGATCAGGAGAAGGATCTGCTTAAAATAGCTCTGGTGGAACGCCATCAGGCTACAGGTGGTGTGGTTGTTGGCCTGGTAACGGGTTTTGGTTTGAAGGGGAAATGTGCCCTGGGTTCAACAGTTGCCCATGATTCCCACCATATGATTATTGTGGGTACTGATGAGGAACAGATGGCTCAGGCAGCTAACCATTTAGCTGAGATCAACGGCGGGCAGGTGGTTGTTAAAGATGACGAGATCATCGGTCAGGTAGCCCTGCCGATTGCCGGATTGATGTCAAATAAAAGGGCTGATTTGGTTGCAGAAGAAGCTGTCAGCGTTCTGGAAGGATTCCAGGCTTGCGGGTGTTCTATAGTGAATCCCAATATGCAATTGAGTCTGTTGGCCCTGGTTGTAATTCCAGCCTTAAGGATCTCGGACCTTGGGTTAGTGGATGTTGAGAAATTCGAGATTGTACCTGTAATCGAAGGAAAGATCGATTGATTAAAGAAAACGATGTTTCAAGATCGCTCCATGAACAGCTGAGTCTGCTGATCTCGGAGACAGAAACTGGCGAAAGACTGCCCTCCGAACCCAAACTTGCGGTTGAATTGGGTGTCTCTCGGGCATCCTTGAGAGAAGCCATGCGTACTTTTGAGACCCGGGGACTGCTGCAAAGAAAACAAGGAGTTGGTACATTTGTCATTCATCCCACTCAAGTTTTTGACACCAGCCTTGAAAATCTGAACAGCCTGGAGACCATCGCAGATCAGTTAGGGCTGGAAGTCTCCATGGGCGATCTGCAAGTCAATCATTGTTTTGTTGACTCAGAATTATCGAAAACACTTGAATTACCGGAAAATGAGGAAATTCTCAGGGTCTCGCGCGTTATCCTGGCAGAAAATCGTCCCGTGGCATATCTGGAAGATAATCTGCCGATAGATATTATCAGTGAGGAGGAAGTCAGGCAGGATTTCACCGGGTCGGTCCTGGATATGTTGATCCGGCGGGATGATATTCCCCTGGCCAGTTCAAAATGTGAGATCAGCGCTATCGGAGCGCCCCGTGATATAGCTAGTGCTCTGGATATTCAACGCCACGATCCTCTGCTGGTTTTCTCATCACTACTTTTCTCAACGCGGGGCAGGATCATCGATTCGTCATTCACTTATTTCTTGCCTGGATATTTCCATTTCCATATCGTTCGCCGGGTTGGCGATCAAATTACACCAGTGACTATAGGAGGAAAGCAATTAGCAGATTTAAGATAAAGACCAACTTATATAAAAATGTAGATTTCATTTAAAAGGAGAATTATCATGAGAAGTTTCGCAGGACGTAATATTATTTCATTAAAGAATTTTGAACGGCATGAGTTTGAACGAGTGTTTGAGGTCGCAGCGAAATTAGCTCCGATTGCTCACAATCGTAAGAACGTTGATTTGCTGAAAGAAAAAACCATGGTGACGGCTTTTTATCAGCCTTCCACCCGGACCCGCCTGGCTCACGAATCAGCAATGCTTCGCCTGGGTGGTAAAGTTACTGGATTTTCTGACGCCAAGATGACCCGTGCGGGTGACTTCTATATGGAGTCCATTAAAGATACTTTCAAAATGCTGGAGAATTACGGCGACGTGATTGTTATGCGCCATTTCATGAAAGGTGCTCCCCAGGAAGCAGCCAAATGGGTCAGCGTGCCGATCATCAATGGTGGTGATGGCTGGGGCGAACACCCCACCCAGATCCTGACCGACCTGTATACGATCATGCGGGAAAAAGGACGCATTGATGGATTGAAGTGGGTTGCTGTAGGTGATATGCGTATGCGCACCATGCACTCCCTGGGCCACGCTCTGACCCAGTTCGATTGCCCGATCACCTTCATCTCTCCCAAAGACATGAACCTTCCGGATGAGTACAGAGAAGATTTTAAACAGAACAGCTTGAACTTCACCGAAGGTGATGATGTTCGCGAGGTTATTGCTGATGCTGATGTGATCCTGGTTGAACCAGTTGTGCAGCCTGATTACACCAAATCCCGCGACGAGCGAGATGGCGATGTGGCCATGACTCCTCCCCAGTTCCAGATCACCAAAGAGCTTCTGGAAACCAAAGCCAAATCCGATGCGGTCCTGCTGCACTCTTTGCCCCGCATGGATGAGATTCCTCCGGATGTGGACCAGACCCGCTGGGCTCGTTACTGGCAGGAAGGTTTCAACGGCGTAGTGATGCGCATGGCTTTGCTGGCTCTCGTTCTGGGCGCCGAAGAGTAAATCGAAAATGACAAACTGGTAGATTGACCATAGGTTGATCTACCAGTTTGATTTTAGAGATATTATTTTTGTTATAAGGAGAAAACAATGATTTCTGATCTAAGAGGTCGAGATTTGATCGGCGACCTGGATTTTTCAAAAGAAGAAGTAGAAACCGTCTTAAGTGTTGCCTGGGATTTGAAGAAAAAACGCGCTCTGGGTGAGCGGCATGCTCTGCTGCTTGACAAGACCCTGTCGATGTTATTCTTCTTCTCCAGCACAAGAACCCGAGCTTCCTTCGAATCTGGTATGGCCCAATTGGGTGGACATGCAGCCTTTATGGAAAGCCGCACAACCCAGGTTTCCCATGGTGATACTGAAAAAGAGCTGGGAGAGATTCTCGGCCGTTATTTTGATGGCATTGCCATCCGCCACGTGGATTGGGGCGTAGGTAATAAATACATCAACAATGTTGCTTCGGCATCCCGTTCCCCAGTTTTGAACATGCAGTGTGAGGTTTACCATCCCCACCAGTGCCTGGCCGATATCATGACCATTTTTGAGAAAAAAGGTCCGATTCTGAAAGGACAGAAAATTGTTGTTTCCTGGGCTTACGCATCTTCCTACCTTAAACCGATGTCCGTTCCGCAATCCTTGATCCTCCAGATGCCTCGTTTCGGTCTGGATGTAACCCTGGCACACCCGCCGGAATTCAAATTGATGCCGGAGATCATGGAGCAGGCCAAAGAACAGGCCAAAATCTATGGTGGAAAGTTTGAAGTTGTTGATGATATGGAAGAGGGATTCAAGGACGCTGATATTGTTTACGCCAAGTCCTGGGGACCACTTCTGACCACCCAGGATCCTGAGGAAGGTAAAAAGATCCAGGATAAATATTCGGATTGGATCACAGATGCCCGCAAGATGGCTCTGGCTGATAAGGATGCGATTTACATGCACCCCCTGCCAGCTGACCGGGATGTAGAAGTAACAAGTGAAGTTATGGATGGTCCCCAATCTGTAGTCTTTGACCAGGCTGAAAACCGCATGCATGCTCAGAAAGCCGTGATGGCTTTGACGATGTGCTAGGAGATGATTATGACAGAAAAGAAAAAAGTTGCAGTTGTTGCCATTGGCGGCAACTCATTAATTAAATCTAAACAGCACCAAACAGTAGAGGATCAGTATAAAGCTGCTCAGGAAACCTCAACTCACCTGGTGGACATGATCGAAGCAGGTTGGGATATCGCGGTTGGCCATGGCAATGGACCCCAGGTAGGTTTTATCCTGCGGCGTTCCGAGATCGCTCACAAAGTGGAAGGCATGCATGAAGTCCCGCTGGATGTTTGCGGTGCTGACAGCCAGGGCGCGATCGGCTATTCCCTGCAACAGACAATTCACAATGAATTAAAAAAACGCGGCATTGATAAACCGGTTGCAACCGTAATCACCCAGGTCCGGGTAGATGCCAATGATCCTGCTTTCCAGGCGCCAGCCAAACCAATCGGCACCTTCATGGAAGCAGATGAAGCCATGCAAAAAAAGAATGATCTGGGCTGGAATGTTGTGGAAGATGCTGGACGGGGATGGCGGCGTGTTGTTGCCTCACCCATCCCGGTGGAAATCATGGAACTGCAAGCCATCAAGGCCTTGATCGATTCCGGAACCATCACCATCACAGTTGGCGGTGGCGGTATTCCAGTGATCGAATCTGATCAGGGCGTGATTGGTACAGCAGCTGTAATTGACAAGGATTTCGCTTCAGCGTTCCTTGCCAATGAGATCAATGCAGATTTGCTGCTGATCTCCACTGCTGTGGAAAAGGTTTCCTTGAATTTTGGAAAACCTGACCAGGTGGATCTGGACCAGATCACAGTTGCCGAGGCAAAAGCATATCTCGCTGAAGGCACACACTTTGCCAAAGGTTCCATGGAACCGAAGATCAAGGCCATTGTCAAATTCCTGGAGCAGGGCGGTAAGGAAGCCATTGTAACCAACCCTGAGAATATTGGCCGGGCACTGAAAGGTGAAACGGGCACCAGGATCGTTCCCTGAGCCATTAACAGGATATTGTTCTTAAGTTGAAAAACAATATTCAAGTATACTAAGATAAAAATAGCTGGAGCTCTAACAAAGGAGGTGGATGTCTCATAAAAGTTATGCACTAAATTGGATAAATTTATTTACACTGTAGAGGAGAAAAAATGAGAAAGAAAAGTCTATGGTTAGTGATTAGCCTGATGCTGATTGCAGCATTTGTCTTCACAGCCTGCCAGCCGGCTCCTGCCGAAGAAATGCCTGCAGAAGAAGAGGCAATGGCAGAAGAAGAGACAATGGAAGAAGCAGAGGAAGAGGCAGCCCCGGCAGCAGAAGGTGGCTTGCAGATTCCTGACGCCCAAGATGGTATGTTCAATGTTGTCGTCGTGATGCTCAGCAACCACGATGATGGTGGTTGGTCACAGGCTCAGTGGGAAGGTATCAACTACGTCCAGGATAATATGGATGGCGTTCATACTGCCTATGTTGAGCTGGTCGCAGAAGGTGCTGATTCCGAGCAGGTTTTCCGTGCTCTGGCCCGCAAGGGTTTTGACCTGATCATTGGTGGTTCCTTTGGTTATATGGATCCCATGCAAGTTGTAGCTGAAGAATTCCCCGACATTGGTTTTGTTCACATTTCTGGCTACAAGTTCAATGGCGCCAACTTCGGCAACCTGTTTGGCGAAATGGAAGTCATGAAGTATGTTGCTGGTATGATCGCAGGCTCCCGGGCCAAGGCAGATGGCGCCACCCGCGTTGGCGGAATGGCCACCTTCCCGATCCCCGAAGAAACCCGCCTGTTCAACGCCTATGCTCTCGGTGTGCAGGAAACCTGCCCCGAATGTGATGTGGACATCCGCTGGATCTTCACCTGGCACGATCCCATCGTGGAACGAGAAGGCGCTGATTCTCTCTTTGATGCTGGCTCCCATGTTGTTATGACTGGCGCAGACACCCCGGCTTCCGCTCTGGCAGCGGCAGACCGCGAGGGCGTTTACGGCATCACCTATGACTGGGTTGGCTCCTGCACCATTGATGAGTGCCTGACCGCTCCTTACTGGGTCTGGGGACCTGAATTTGTTCGCGTTGCAGAAGAAGTACAGGCCGGAACCTATCCATTTATGGCTGACTACTTTGATGCTTCCGGTGGCGGCGTTGGCCTTTACGGATTCATGGAAGGACAGGAACTGCAGCCCGGTGTTGCCAGCCTGCCCGCAGAAGATCTGGCCAAGATCCAGGCAGTAATGGATTCAGTTGCTGCTGGTGAATTTGACCGCTTTGACGTTTTTGCCGGCCCGATTATCGATATCGACGGCAATGTGGTTGTTCCTGAAGGTGAAAGAATGACCCAGGCAGACATTGACCAGTTTGCGCCCGGCGCGCCTGGTTTTGAGGCTACCTACGGTATGTACTGGTGGAACCAGAATATCGCAGCTGACCTGCCTGACCTCTAGACACTACAAAAGTTTATGGGTGGCCAGATTTTCTGGCCACCCAGTTTTTCTGCAATTATTTATTTTTATTACTAACTAATCACATAGATAGATGGTGGATTATGGATATTGAGAAAAGCATGGATGAGCTTGTCGTTCAGATGCAGTCCATTACCAAGCGATTTCCAGGTGTGATCGCCAATTCCCAGGTAGATTTTGATCTGAGAAAAGGAGAAGTTCATGCCCTATTAGGTGAGAATGGCGCCGGGAAATCCACATTAATGAACGTGCTGGCCGGATTGTATAAAGCTGAGAGCGGATCTATTGCCGTTCATGGAAAACCCGCTAATTTTGGATCCCCAAGGGAAGCCATCGAAGCGGGGATTGGCATGGTCCATCAGCATTTTATGCTGGTGCCCTCACAATCCGTAACTGAAAACATCCTGCTTGGATTGGATGAGCCCCGCTTCAGAATGCGGTTGACAGAATATAACCATCGCGTTGCGGAAGTGGCTGAGCAATATGGCCTGCATGTTGACCCGCATGCTAAGATCTGGCAGCTATCTGTGGGGGAACAACAGCGCGTGGAAATTCTCAAAATGCTTTATCGCGGAGCTGATGTGTTGATCATGGATGAGCCTACTGCTGTACTGGCTCCCAGTGAGATCGACGAATTATTCAATACACTGCGATCGATGACAGAACAGGGTAAGTCGATTGTTTTTATAAGTCATAAACTCCAAGAAGTTATGGCAATTTCAGACCGCGTCACGGTGCTTCAAAAGGGCAAGGTTACTTCAAGCGGGTTGTATACCAAAGATGTTTCCCGGGCTGATCTGGCTCGCCTGATGGTTGGACGCGAAGTAGTTTTTCGGGTCGAAAAGAAAGAGGTCCAGATTGGTGATATCGTCCTTGATGTCAAAGGCCTTGAAGCATTAAATGATAAAGGAATTAAATCTTTGAATGGGGTCTCTATCAACGTTCGTGAGGGTGAGATCGTTGGTTTGGCAGGTGTGGCAGGAAATGGGCAGAATGAATTGGCTGAAGCGCTGGTTGGTCTGCGCGAAGTCATAGCAGGATCTGTTTCAGTAAATGATCAAGACGTAACTAATAAACCCGTCAAATTGGGTATTCGCCATGGTATTTCTTTGATCCCGGCAGATCGGGCCAAAGTTGGGACCGCTCCCAATTTGAGTGTGACTGATAATGTGATCATGAAAAACTATGATCAAAACCCTATTGCTAACGGATGGCGGGTGAATAAAAAAGAAGCCGGCAAATATGCTACAGGCTTGAAAGAAGCCTATGACATCATAGTCCCATCAATTGATACGTCAGTCCGCCTGCTTTCTGGAGGCAATTTGCAGAAAGTGATCCTTGCCCGGGAAATTTCCAGCGAACCAAAGTTTATGGTTGCTGTGCAGCCTACTCGAGGCTTAGATGTTGGCGCGATTGAAGGTGTCCAAACACTGCTGCTTTCTCAAAGGGAATCAGGAGCTGCGGTATTGCTGATTTCAGAAGAGTTGGAGGAGTTATTAAGCTTGAGTGACAGGATCTACGTCATTTATGAAGGGGAAATTATGGGTGAGATAGATGATGGAGATATTGATAAGATCGGGCAAATGATGACTGGCACTCCCCTTGAGCAGATTGGAAAAGAAGGAGTGAATTAATATGGCCGATATCAATGTGAAAGAATCCGCTCCGAAATGGAAATTCCCTTATAAACTGAAGATCGAGAATCGGGTAGATAACCCCCCGCGCTGGTTGTCTCCAGTTTTATCACTGGCTGCAGTTGTGATTGCCTTATTGATTGGTGCGTTGGTGATCTGGATCGCAGGTGCTGATCCCTGGGCGGCTTATACCCATATCGCCAAATACTCCCTGGGCAGCTGGGGTGTTCTTTCGGATACCTTAGTCAAGGCCATCCCCCTGATGTTGGTGGGATTGGCATGTTCGATAGCTTTCCGGATGAAATTATGGAATATTGGGGCTGAGGGGCAATTCTTCCTGGGCGCCTTTGGCGCCAGTATGGTCGTATTGCTGCCGGTGCTGCCGATGGAAGCTCCCAAGTGGCAATTTATCCTCGTTTCTGCCTCGTTTGGTATGTTCTTTGGTGCTTTATGGGGATTTATTCCGGGATTCCTGAAAGCCCGTTATAACGTCAATGAGATCATCTCCACTCTGATGATGAACTATATTGCCATTGAGTGGAACAATTATTTCATTTATGGGGTCTGGTCTGAGAGTGGCTTCCAGATGTCACGCATGTTCCAGCGCAATGCCTGGCTTCCACGTTTATCTGACCTGGCTACACGATGGCCTTTTTTTGGGGGATTGACGACTCACTTTGGGCTTGTTTTTGCTATTGTAGCGGCTGTGATTCTGTGGTGGGTATTAAGCAAGAGCAGATGGGGATATGAGATCAGGTTAATAGGTGATAATCCCCGGGCTGCGGAATACGCCGGTATATCAATTAAAAAGAATATCATACTGGTCATGATTGTCTCTGGGGCCCTGGCAGGATTAGCTGGAGCCTCTGAGATTATGGGAGTTGTTCACCGACTCCAGGGTGCGATCTCTCCAGGTTATGGTTATACAGGAATTATTATCGCCTGGTTGGCAAAACTTAATCCGCTGGCTGTAATCCTGGCATCGATCCTGTTTGGAGCTTTGATCCTGGCGGGCCGGGAAGTACAACCATCAGGTATACCCACATTAATTCAGGGATTGATCATGGTGTTTTTGATTGCGAGTGATTTCTTCTATCGCAACCGGGTCAGAATCACCCGGAAGGTGGAGGACTAATATGGATTTCATTCTTATCTTGGCATCCGGTGTAGCGACTGGAACTGTTTTGTTATATGCAACGGTAGGTGAAATATTCTCGGAAAGATCAGGTATTTTGAATCTCGGCGTGGAAGGTATGATGTTGATCGGTGCCATGTCTGCCTATAAAGTTGCAGCAGCAACAAATAATGCCTGGTTGGGTTTGTTGGCAGCCATGCTGGCAGCTGGTTTAATCAGCCAGATCCATGCCTTTATCACTATTACACTGCAGGCAGATCAGGTCATCAGCGGCCTGGCCTTGAACTTCCTTGCCACAGGCATCAGCCTGGTCTTGGGGGAAGGGCTCACAAGCTTAAGGGATGTCGTTCCTCAGCTGCCCAAATTCTCCATTCCAGGATTATCTCAAATACCTTGGCTGGGAGGAATTTTCTTTGATAACCACAGCATTATGGTTTATATTGGTTACCTCTTTATTCCACTGACATGGTATCTCATAAATCGAACCCGACCAGGATTGCATCTTCGCGCAGTTGGTGAATACCCTGCTGCTGCCGACACGCTTGGTATTAACGTGTATTTCACGCGATATTTATACGTATTTGTAGGTGGGTTACTGGCAGGAGTGGCTGGCGCCACTATCAGCCTTTCGATCTCTCCAGGTTGGTTCGGTGGCTTAACAACGGCGGGTCAGGGGTGGATTGCGGTTGGCCTGGTGATTTTCGCCCAGTGGAATCCATTCCGGGCTGCTTTTGGTGGATTTACTTTTGGTGCCCTCAGACGGCTTGTGCTAGACCTTCAGGGACCAGCTATGATCTTTGGCTTGTCCAATCCCTTTCACTACAATATACATTATGGCTTCTTCCTGAAAATGATCCCATATATCTTCACTGTTGTTTTCCTGGTCATAGGAAGTACGGCAGCTAACCGTAAAAGAATAGGAACACCAGCAGCGCTGGGGTTACCCTATATCCGCGGTCAGCGTGGTTTGTGATCCATGATAAGTTTATCTGAGCGAAAAGATCTAATCAGGGCAGCGCTTGGTGAGGCGCCACTGGACTTGAGGATTGACCGGGTCCAGGTGGTGAACGTCTTTGCAGGTACGATTGAACCCGGGTCCATTGGAATCAAGGGCGGCCGGATTGTCACTCCCTACGCCGCGGACTATGATGCAGTAGCGGTTGTTGATGGTCAGGGCAGGTTTGCCATGCCGGGATTCATCGATACCCACGTTCATCTGGATTCGACCCTGGTTGTACCGGAATATCTGTCCCAACTTCTGCTTCCGCGGGGAACAACGGTGATGCTTTCTGACCCCATGGAAATTGCCAATGTTGCCGGACTTCCTGGCTTTAAAGCGTTATTCCATTCCATTGAGAAATTGGATTACCACATCTTCCTGGAAGTATCTTCCCGGGTGCCTACCGCGCCAGGATTGGAAACAACCGGGGGAGAATTGGATCTGGCTGATGTCAGCGAGATCCTGACCTGGCCCCAGGCTGTCAGCCTGGGAGAGCTGGATCCATCCAAAGTTCTTGAAATGCGGGATGAATACCTATTAAAGATCGAAGCAGCCCTGCGTTTGGGGAAGATCTGCAACGGCCACGCTGTTGGCCGGGTTGGAAAAGAATTGGTGGCCTATGCCTGCGGCGGTCTGGCAGATGATCATGAATGTGTTGATTATGACGAAGCACTTTCTCGTTTGCGGCTGGGTATGGCTGTATTGGTCCGTGAAGGAAGTACAGAGAGGAATCTTGATCCCATTCTGAAAGGGGTTGTCAAGAATGGAACCTATTCCCAGCACCTGATGTTCTGCACTGATGATAAACATCCTGATGAGATCCTGGAAGAAGGCCACATTGATTTTATGGTGAACCGGGCGATCGAACTTGGATTAACACCCCTGCAGGCCATCCAGATGGCAACAATCAATGCCGCAAAACACTTCCGGATCGAACACCTTGTGGGTTCCCTATCACCGGGAAGGTGGGCGGATATTCTGCTGGTGGATGATATTCAGCATATATCTCCATCCGAGGTCTTCTTTAAGGGTAAAAAAGTGGTTGAGGATGGCAAGTATATTGGCACCCTGCCGGAACCAGCGTATCCAGACTGGCTATATAAAACTGTCACGCTGCAGAAAGGAAAAGAAGGCTCTGATTTTCGCCTGGAAGCTAGCGGTGATCAGGCTGAAGTTTGGGTGATTGATCTTTTCCCAGATCAGATCATCAATACCCGGACTCAGGCAAAATTGGAAGTTATCCGGGGAGCTGTCGCTCCCGATCCAGAAAGGGATATTCTTAAACTTGCCGTAGTGGAACGTCATGGGAAAAACGGGAATATTGGCGTCAGTTTCGTAAAAGGTTTTGGCTTAAAGAATGGGGCTCTGGCTTCATCCATAGCCCACGATCATCATAATATTATTGTGGCCGGCACCAATGATGAGGATATGGCCCTCTGTGCAGAAACTATCGAGCAAATGCAGGGCGGATTTGTGATTGTATCTGATGGAAAGGTGCTGGGTAAGTTGGCGCTGCCTATAGCAGGATTATTAACGGAAGAACCTGTTGGTCAGGTCATCGCCGGACTTGAGGAGATTAATCAGGTTTACCATAATCTGGGGGGCAGCCTTCCCGCCCCCTTTATGACTATTTCATTTATCGGACTGCCAACTGTGCCTGATTTAGGTTTGACAGATCTGGGATTGGTGGACGTATTTTCTCACCGTCTTATCAGTTCTTTTGTGGAGTGAGTTTCATGCAGGAGTTCAATTACCATCGACCGGTAACGATCACTGAGCTGAAGGAAAGTCTCAGTTTACCTGGTGCCAGGATCCTGGCCGGGGGGACTGATATCGTGCCGAGAATGCGCCAGGGGAAGTTCTCTGCCCCGATCCTGGTGGATACCAGCGGTGTAAATGCGATGCGTTTTATTGAAGATCAAGGCAGCGAAATCGTTATAGGTGCTTTAACGACCCATCAGGAAGCTGCTGATTCCGCCCTGCTGCAAAATATAAATCCAGCCCTGGTCACAGCTGCTGAGAGCATTGGATGCCAGCAAACCCGCTGCCGCGGGACGCTGGGAGGGAATATTGCCAATGCTTCCCCGGCCGCAGATACGATCCCGCCGTTATTGATCTTTGACGCAACCCTTTTGCTTCAGAGCTTGGACGGGGAACGCAGGATCTCGCTTGAAAAATTCTTAGTAGGTCCAGGTCAGACAGAATTAAATGAAGGGGAGTTCATTCACAGTATATCTTTCGAGCCTGTTTTTGGAAATTGGGGGGCAGCGTTCATCAAAGTAGGCAATCGCTCGGGCATGGCTGTTTCTGTTGTGAATACTGCCGTCGCTGTTGTTTTGAACGATAAAGGCAAGATCAACGATATCCGGATTGCTCTGGGTGCGGTTGCTCCAACAGCGATCCGCTGCCGGAAAATCGAAAAATCCCTACTTGGAAAAAAACCAGGACCGGCATTATTAAAAGAGATTTCAACTGCCTGCCAGGAAGAAATAAGCCCGATCACTGATATCAGATCCAGCGAGCA
>CAWAOV010000015.1:0-59977 GCA_963783765.1 uncultured Chloroflexia bacterium
ATGGGGAGTTAAATGGGCTTAATGCCTGTGCCCAGGGCGCGCCAATTTTCATTGAGAATGGCCAGGATATAGATTCGGAGTTGATAAAAACTGGACCCCGGGTGGGTTTGGACTCAGTCCCGGAACCCTGGCGGAGCATGCCGTGGAGATTTGTGGTAAATTATCAGCACCTGCTTAATAGATAATAAGAGCAACTTTTGGAGTATTTATGTTTAAGAAACGTGAAGAACCTACCCCGGATCAGACCCCCGCACCAATTCAAAGCCGGGTAACATCCATTCTTGGAGAGGGAACCAGCTGGAAAGGGGAAATAACCGGAAAGGGCGGCATCCGTATAGAAGGATTATTTGAAGGAAAGATCGACCTTGAAGGATTAATTATTGTAAGCCAGACAGGACGGGTTGAAAGCGACCTGATCAAAGCGGATACAGTGATTGTCGGTGGTGCTGTGCGAAGTGATATTGAGGCCAATAGGGTCGAGATCCGCAGCACAGGAAAGGTCTGGGGAGATGTTAAGACGGTCCGGTTTACTACGGAAGAAGGCGCTTATCTGCGCGGTAAGATCCAGATGGAGGAAGAACCCCTAAGGGATATACCCGTAGAAGAAAACCAGGATTTGGAAATTGAAAAAGCAGACACATCAAAACCGGTTTTAAAACCCAAAACATCTGCCCAAAAGAAGGTCTAACTTGAAGAATATTCTGGCCGCAGGCTTCTTGGCTGTTCTTGTCCTGTCTGCTTGCCGCGGGAATATAACCGCTGGAGATGAAGCCACTCAGCCTCAAAACTCTTTGATCACTGAGGTTGTTAATGTCATTTCTTCAGCAACTCCGGCTACCCAGGAAAAAACCGGGTCTGCAATCACCCCTATAGCTGCTCCAACACAAAGAGAACCATGTTCCGATACATCAGGAAAAATAGTTTCTTATGAGATTTCCTGGAAAGATGAAATATTGACCGGCCGGATCTATACACCGCCGTGTTATGGGGAAGAGACTGATCGGAATTATCCAACTTTGTATTTGCTGCACGGTGCTACTGATACAGATCAGCAGTGGGATGATCTGGGTCTGGATGAATGGGCTGATATTCTCATCTCCGGGGGAGAGATCCCTCCTTTGATCATCATCATGCCCCGGGAGATCACCTGGATCGTTTTGCCTGAAAATCCTTTTGGAGATCATTTAGTAAAAGCGGTTATCCCCTGGGTAGATAACCACTATCAGACCCTGGATGACAGGGATTACCGGGCTGTGGGAGGGATGTCCCGCGGTGGTAATTGGGCTGTTAGGCTTGGTCTGCTGCATTGGGGTCTTTTTGGCTCTATCGGCGCCCATAGCACTCCTTTATTCATTGGCGATCTGAAACGGGTGCCCGGTTGGGTTGAGATCATCCCCGCATCCAAAACCCCGCGGTTATTAATGGATATCGGCCAGGATGATAATAATTTCGCAGAAGCAGAGGAACTGCATAAATCCTTATTGAATTTGGATTTTCCCCATGATTGGCGCATATATCCAGGTTTACATGACGAACAATATTGGAAAACTCATCTGGAAGAATATCTGAAATGGTACAGCGCAGGTTGGGCTGGACAGTAAACCGATATTATTAACGGGTAGACCAAAGAGGACAGAAATGAAAACACCAACATTTAATGAGTTTATGACCTTGGACTGGAAGTCCATAGAGCCCTTATTTCAATCCCGTCAGGAAATAGAACTGACACAAGACACGCTGGATCACTGGATGGCAGAATGGTCTGACCTTCGAAAATTGGTGGATGAAAGATATGCCAGGCTTTCGCTCGCGACGGAATTGGATACAACTGATGAGGAGGCAGAAAAGAAATACCACGATTTTCTGGAAAATATCTATCCGGCAATACAATCTGCCGATCAAAAGTTAAAGGAAAAGCTTCTGGCGAGTAATCTGGTGCCAGCAGGCATGGATCTGATCCTGAAAAAAATGCGAACAGAAGCAGATCTATTTTGTGATGAGAATTTGCCCTTAATGACAGAAGAAAGCAAACTGAGCACCCAGTACAGCAAGATTCTGGGAGCACAGACGATCGAATGGGAAGGGGAGGAGCTGACCCTCACTCAGGTTAAAACAAAAATGCAAACGCCGGTCAGAGAAGAACGCAGGAAACTCTGGGAACGGATGTCTGAGACCCAGCTGGATGATCGTGAAAAGATCGACCAGATGTGGGGGAAGTTCATGGATATCCGGGCTGATCTAGCAGCCAACGCGGGTTACCCGGATTACAGGTCTTTTCGATGGATGCAGCGGCTCAGATTGGATTACACACCAGAAGACAGCAAGGAATTTCTTGAAGCTATCAAACAAGTGGCCGTCCCGGCAGCAACCAGGGTTTATGATAGATATCAAGACCGCCTGGGTATCGATCAGGTTCGCCCCTGGGATTTGTTGAATAACCAGACAACTTTCAGCCTGCCAGCCATCAAGGCTTTCGAAACAGAAGAGGAATTTATCTCCCGGGTGGGGGATATTTTCAACAAGCTGGATCCTGTCCTGGGTGGTTATTTCCAGACCATGCGGGATAACCAGCTCTTTGACCTCTTAAATCGCAAAGGAAAAGGTCCGGGAGGGTTCTGCACCTCATTCGCCACTGTAGGTCTGCCCTTCATTTTTATGAACGCTGCTGGCCGCAGCGCTGATCTCCGAGTCCTGTTCCATGAGAGCGGGCATGCTTTCCATATTTTTGAACGGGTCAACTTGGCCTATCATCACCAGTGGCGTCCCGGCCTGGAATTTGCCGAGGTTGCTTCTACTGCCATGGAACTGCTGGCAGAGCCTTACCTTGGGGAAGACCGGGGCGGCTTTATGAGCACCAAGGATGCTGCCAGGACCAGGTTATTAAACCTGGAAGAGAAACTTCTTTTCTGGCCCTATATGGCCGTGGTGGTCGCTTTTCAGCATTGGGTGTACGAAAACCACACGGAAGCCAAGAGCCCGGTTGCTTGTGATGCTGCCTGGTCTTCCTTGATTGATGAGTACATGCCTGGTATTGATTGGGGAGGGTACGAGGACGTCAAGATGACTGGCTGGCACCGCAAACTGCATATTCACCAGGAACCGTTTTACTATATTGAATACGGTTTGGCCTCACTGGGCGCGTTCCAAATCATGCAAAAGGCCCGTCAGGAGCAGGCATCAGCCCTAAAACATTACAGGCAGGCACTGGCTCTGGGTGGAACAGTCTCGCTACCGGAGCTGTACAGGGCTTCTGGTGCAAATCTGTCCTTTGACGTTCAGACCTTGGGCGAAGTGGTGGATTTGATTGAAGAGAATCTGGCGGATTTAGAGTCCAAGCTGGCCTGAAAATTGATTTGCAGTATTTGAAGAGGGATTGGGTATGTCATTTGTCAGTACCTGACAGCCACCCTCTCCGTTATAATGAAATTCTGAAACAGTTCCAAAAAAAAGGAAGATATAGTGAAAAAAATTAAGGTTGTCATTCCAATGGCGGGTTATGGAACACGGCTGCGGCCTCATACCTGGAGCAGGCCAAAACAGCTGCTGGGTCTGGCGGGAAAGGCTGTTATCGAGCACGTCCTGGATACCTTTAACTCCCTATCTGAAAAAATTGAGATCGAGTATGTGTTTATTGTTGGCTATCTGGGAGACAAGATCCAGGAATTTATGGCCCAAGAACACCCGGAAACGACGGTGCACTTTGTGGTTCAGGATGAAATGAAGGGCCAATCCCACGCCATTTACTTGGCGAAGGATCATATTAATGGTCCCATGATCATGGTTTTTGCCGACACACTGATCGAAACAGATCTCGGATTTCTGGAAGAAGAAAAATCTGACATAGTCGCCTGGGTCAAACCTGTGCGTGATCCCCGGCGTTTCGGCGTTGCCGAGGTTGGAAAAGATGAACTGGTAACCAGGCTGATAGAAAAACCTAAAGCCATGGATAATAATCTGGCTCTGGTCGGTTTTTATTACTTTAAGAAAGGGCAGGATTTGATCACGGCAATTGAAAAACAAATGGAACAGCGAGTGCAGTTAAAGGGAGAATTCTTCCTGGCAGATGCCATCAATATCATGCTGGAATCCGGAAAAAACAAAATGCGAACAGAAAAAGTGCATGTTTGGCTGGATGCTGGAACATTTGAGGCCATGTTAAGTACCAACCGCTATCTCTTGGAGCACGGCCATGATAACACTGAAAAAGCCGCTCAGCGCATCGGCGTTCGGATTATTCCGCCGGTCTATATCCACCCGGAAGCAGAGGTGGAAGCTTCTGTGTTGGGACCAAATGCTACGGTGGAAGCAGGATGCAAGATCCTGGGATGTGTTATTCGGAATTCAATCATTGAAAAAGGATCCCAGGTAGAAGATGTGTTATTGAACGGTTCCTTGATCGGACAGAATACAACAGTAAAGGGGGGATCTTTATCGATCAACCTGGGAGATAACACCGTTATCGATATTTGAAAATTCACTGCAGGTCCAAGGAGTAATATGCCTCGAGACTTTATTGCCAAACGTGTCGCCGAATTAAAACCATCCGGGATCAGGAAATTCTTTGATATTGTAGCGACGATGGACGATGTGATCTCGCTGGGAATCGGGGAGCCGGATTTCACGACCCCAAAACCTATCCTGGATGCTGGTATTGAAGCGCTCCGGCAGGGAGAGACCCACTATACATCCAACGCCGGGATCTATGAACTTCGGGTAGCTATTGCTGATATGCTGGAGGAGAAATACAAGGTTAAATATAATCCTGCTGATGAGGTTGTTGTTACAGTAGGAGTATCCGAGGCCTTATATCTGGCATTAACGGCAGTGATCAATCCCGGGGAAGAGATCATCATCCCCACGCCCTGTTTTGTGTCCTACCAGGCGGAGGTGCTCCTGGCTGGTGGAGTGCCGTATGAGGTGCCTGGCAGCTTTGAAAATGGTTTTCAGCCTGAACCCGAATTGATTAAGAAAGCCATCACACCCAAAACCAAGGCTATCTTTATTGGCTTTCCCAATAATCCTACCGGCGCGGTTGCCACCAGGGAAAACCTGCTGGCGATCAGCAAGATCGCACAAGAGCATGACCTGCTGGTAATTTCTGATGAGATCTATGACAGTCTGGTCTATGGCGTGGAGCATGTTTGTTTTGCATCGTTGCCAGGCATGAAGGAGCGCACCATCACTCTGGGTGGATTCTCAAAGAGTTATGCCATGACAGGCTGGAGGGTGGGATATGCCGCCGCGCCGGCTCATATCCTGGGCGGCCTGGTGCGGATCCACCAGTACACTGTCATGTCTGCCCCATCCGTTTCCCAGCTGGCTGCTCTGGCGGCCATCAATCTTGGAGCAGACGCTGCAGAAGAGATGCGCCAGAAGTACGATCGCCGCCGACAGCTAATTGTCTCAGGGTTAAATGAAATTGGATTGGATACCTTCATGCCCCAGGGCGCTTTTTATGCCTTCCCTAAGATCTCTGGCACTGGATTTAATGACGAGGAATTTGCCCAGCGACTGCTGGAGGAAGAAAAGGTTGCCGTAGTGCCTGGTTCTGCTTTTGGCTCAGGAGGAGAAGGGTTTGTGCGCTGCTCCTATGCTACTAATTACACCAAGATCGAACAGGCCCTGGAGCGGATCGGCAGTTTTGTTTCCCGATGCGGATAGGATGTTTTTGTAAAGTGTAAGTCGTAATGCGTTACTTGATTTAAATCAACTTGTCTCCGGTCCCCGGTCAGGACGCGAAGCGTCCACCGGTCTTCCGTCTCTTTACTCTATAACAACCCCGCTCAAATCATCCTCCGGTTCCGGAAATGACATATTCAGGCTTTTAAGCTTCTCAATGATGATCGTGGAGATCACCAGGTTGCGGTACCACTTGCGGTTGGCGGGGATCACATACCAGGGCGCATACGCTGTGCTGGTATTTTCTAGAGCAGCTTCAAAAGCTTCAGTATATTGACCCCATAACTTGCGTTCTTCCAAATCTCCCAGGCTGAATTTCCAATTTTTATTTGGTTCGTCCAGCCGGTCTTGCAGGCGTTCTTTTTGTTCGTCTTTATCAATATGAAGATAGAATTTTAGAATGGTCGTACCTTCATCGGCCAACGTCTTCTCAAAGGCGTTAACGTGCTCATACCGTTTGGACCAGACTGCTTCAGGAGCCAAATTGTGGACCCGGACAACCAGCACATCCTCATAATGACTGCGGTTAAATATGACTATTTCACCTTTCCCGGGAGTGTGTTTATGAATCCGCCATAGATAGTCATGGGCTAGTTCTTTTCTGGTTGGGGCTTTGAAACTGGCTACCTTCACACCCTGCGGGTTTACTCCCTCAAAGACGTGGCGGATTGTGCCATCTTTGCCGCCTGTATCCATGGCCTGGAGCACAACTAACACTTTGTGTTTGCCCTCTGCGTAAAGCAGTTCCTGCAGCGCTTCCAGTTCGCCATTCAGCTCTTTTAAATGTTCCTTGCCAACTTTCTTTCCCATCGGGAAGATGCTTTTATCACTTGGATCCCAGTGGCTGAGATTTACTTTTTGGCCGGGTTGAATTCGATATTTATCCATTTTTTGCTCCAGTTTTCAGCGGCATTTCATGTTGAATAAGTAAATTGAAAGCAGATAGTTGATTCGGCTATTCCTGCCGAAATTTCTCTAAAACATTCAACCCCCGTCTCCCGTCCCCGGTCGTTCTTATAAAATAACAGGCGGATCCACTTCAACGATCCATTCCGGACCGGGACGGTGGTTTTGTACCAGCGCCAGGGGATTTGGCCCCTTCACCAGGATCTGCCAGCGCCATTCACCCCGTATTTTACTGAAGTAGGCTGGAGTGGGTCCGACCAGACGGGTAGACCGGAATCCTTCACTGTCTATCCAGCCTTGCAGCGCCGCGGCATAAGCCCCCGCTTTTTTCTCAGCCGATTTTGAATTCATATCCCGGATTTCCAGCCGGATGATTCTCAGAAAAGGTGGATATCCCAACTCCCGCCGGTGTTCCAATTCCTGCTGGTAAAAATCTTCGTAATCATGCCCGGCAGCAGCTTTGATCACATAATGGTCTGGATCAAAGGTCTGCAGGATCACTTCGCCGCCAAGCGGGCTGCGGCCTGCCCGTCCTGCCACCTGGGTTAGGACCTGGAAGGAGCGCTCAGCCGCCCGGAAATCCGGCAGATGCAGCCCGCTGTCTGCCAGCACAACACCTACCAGCGTGACCAACGGCAGATCCAAACCCTTGGCCAGCATTTGGGTCCCGATTAACACATCAGCCTGGTGAGTGGAAAATTTCTCCATGATCTGCCAGTGGGCGCCTTTTTTACGGGTGGTGTCACGATCCCAGCGTAAAGTTCGAACTTCGGGAATTAGCTCCTTAAGTGCTGTTTCTACCTGCTGGGTGCCTGTGCCCAGATGACGGATGCGTTGTGATCCGCAATTCGGACAGGTTGTAGGGATATTTCTGCGATAGCCGCATAGGTGACAGCGGAGGTCATGATCTGGCTGATGAGCGGTGAGGGAAGTTTCACAGCGAGGACAGCGCAGCGCGTGACCACAATCCCGACAGAATATATACGTGGCGCTGCCTCGCCGGTTCAGGAATAATATTGCCTGTTGGTTTTTATCCAATGTGGCAGCCAATTTCTCCTGAAGTTGATAGCTGAATATTGAGCGATTGCCAGCTTTAAGTTCTGTTCGCATATCGACCACACTCACCGAGGGCAGATCAGCCATCAAGAGATCATCATCCAAATCTTGATAGCGGGTGATTGCAGGATCCTGAACAGCCTGGTTCAACTGGACCTGGATGGATTCCTTGTGAGCCAGGATTCGCTCTGGAAGGGTTAGATAATGCCATTTACCACGTTCTCCCTGGTAGCGGCTGGTAACATCTGGCGTTGCGGAACCGAGGATGCAGATCGCACCTGTTATCTGTGCATAATAAAGAGCACTGTGCAGGGCATGATAATGGGGGGATATATCTCCCTGGTAATAAGAATCATCATGGCACTCATCCACTACGATTAAACCCAGATCAGGGAAAGGTGTGAAGATGGCGCTGCGAGGACCTACCACGATATCGAGGGCGCCGTGTCGGGCCAGCCGCCAGGTATCATACCGTTCTCCAGGGGAAAGCTCTGAGTGAAGCACCCCTACCCGGTCAGGGAAACGGCTCATGAAGCGAGTTACAGTCTGGGGAGTTAATGCGATCTCTGGCACCATGATTATGGCTTGTTTGCCGGCTTTTATGGTTTCTTCCACAGCCCGTAAGTAGATCTCTGTTTTTCCTGATCCGGTTACACCATGCAGGAGATAGGGTTTTGAACTGCCCTGCTGAATTCCTTCCAGAATGATTTGCCAAACCTTGTGCTGGTCTGGTGTCAGGTTGGGAGCTGTTTGTGGGGTTATAACAAGATCCTCAAGCGGATCACGCAGCACGGGGACTTCGATGATTTCTGCCAATCCCCTTTTTATTAGCGTCTTAATATCACTCAAATTAGCGCCGGTCTGTGTGTAAATATCTGAAAGAGGAACCGGCGCAGCCTGTTCCATGATCAGCTGCAGGGTCTGCTGGCGCCTGGAAAGCGCGTCTGGAAAACCCTTCCGGGCCAGATCGTCCATTTGCTCAAGCGCAGCATTTTGGTCGCCAATAAATTTTAATTGCCGTTCATATTTTGGTTTAACGCTTGGATCAGCCAGCGTGCTTTGGCTTTCAAGTATTCCCCTGCGGGCTAACGAACCTGCCGTTTTTCGCCAGTTTTTTTGCGGGAGAGCCCTGTCCAGCTGCCGGCCCCGGAGAGGTCCGCGTTTAATAAATAGATCCAACAGGCGGGTTTGGGACGGAGTCAGATCCTGAAGCAAAGGTTGACCATCTTCCAACAGGATCTTACTTTGATCTGATAAGTGGTAGAGGATGTCTGCCTGCACGCTCAGTCCTGCCGGTACCATGGCCTGGAGTGTGACTCCCAAGGGGGAAAGAGTTTCCCTGGAGATATATTGAGCCAATTCGATCTGCTCTGATGTTACTACAGGCATGGGGTCGAGGATTTTCCGAATGGCTTTGGTTTGCGTGACCGCAGGCCTTGCGGGGAAATCAATGATTATGCCTTGAACCGATTGTCTTCCAAATGGAACTTCCACTAACTGACCGAGTTTAAAATCAGCCTGGGTCTCCTGAGGAAGGTGATAATCAAAGATGCCCTGAACGTGGGGAACGTTAACAGCAAGTCGGGCATAAAGAGGTTTAGTTCCGGAACCTGGAACCATCAGGATTACACTCCCGTAATCTGGATTTTAGCAATTCTCAGCCCATCCATCTCTGTTACCCGAAGTTGGATTCCGCTTGCTAAAATGATTTCTTCACCAATGGTCGGGATATGGTCCAGATGTCCCAAAAAGAAACCGGCGATAGTGTCATAATTGTCATCGTGGAATTTTGTGCCTGTAAATTCGTTGACATCCTCGATCAGGGTTAAGCCATCCACCATCAGAGTATCCTGGTTGATACGCTGGATTTCGGGCACAACATCATCAAATGGATTTTTGATCTCCCCAACAATTTCTTCCAAAAGATCCTCAAGGGTGATCAATCCAGCCGTGCCGCCGTATTCATCAAGCACAATAGCAATATGCCGGCTGTGTTTTTGAAAAAGATTCATCAATGTCCAGACCGAACTGCTTTCAGGGACGACCAAGGGTTTCCGGGTAAGTTCTGCGACCGTTTTTGGGCCTGAATTGTTTAATTGCCTTGCCTTTAGAAGATCTTGTAAGTGAACAATGCCGATGATCTTGTCCAGATTTCCTTCATAAACGGGAAACTTGGTAAAACGGCTGTCAACTATTATAGCGATGCTATTCTCAATGGAATACTCTGCCGGGAGTGCGATGATCTCGGTCCGTGGGATCATGACCTGGCGCACAAGCAGGCGGTTGAAATCAAAAACAGCGTTGAGCATTTCGCGCTGGGGCGTTACTATAGTCCCCAGCTGTTCGGATTCTGTCAGGATCTCTTTTAATTCATCCACTGAATAGATCAGGGAATGTCCTCCCCCGGTACTCTTCACACCGACCAGGCGTAAGGTGGTCCTGGTTGACCAATCCAGTAAATTAACGAACCAGGTAAATATCAGGCTGAACCATTTCATTGGAAGGGCTATGAATAATGAAGCCTTTTCAGGGGATTCCAGGGCAGCCACTTTCGGGACCTGCTCTCCCAGGACAACATGGAAGCTGGTGACAATGATCAGCGAAATTATCAGCGGCAGAGCGGTCAGGACCGGTTCGATCTGACCCCATGCAACGGGGAGTACCAGGGAATCGAAAACAGGTTCAAGTAAAGCTTCAAAAGTGTTTTCACCGACTGCACCCAGGGCCAGGCTGACGATGGTGATCCCCAGTTGGGCGGCAGCGATCAGCCGATCCCGCGCGCCGGGATTCTCCAACCAGCTCAGGACAAGTTGGGCAGCTGAGTTTCCCTGTTCGGCCAAAAGCCGGATTCGTGTTTTTCGGGCGGTTATCACCGCAAATTCCGCGGCTACAAAAAAACCATTGAGGGCTATCAGGATTATGATAAACAGAAAGTTCCAGATCATTTTATTTTATCCGCGGGTAATGACTACTGAAGTATAACCAACTACACTGTTGTTGTCTCCGGTGATATTCCCGGAATGGGCGTAGTTTAAAACCTGGGCGCTTGCTCGCCCTCCAGACTTAACCGCCCGGATCACTGCCGCCAGAGCGCCCAGCCCACAAGCAGAGCCGGCCCCTTCTTTTTGGGACTGATAGAGAGCTTCTGGATCAAGAGACTGTATGCCCTGGATGATGGTTTGGTCCATTTCCCTGGCTTCCCCTGCGGTATGGAAATGGGACAGATCAGTACTGGCGATCAGCAAAGCCTTTCTGGTTTGGATCAGTTCTGCCAGGATCCCGCCCAGGATATCCATTAGATCAGCTTCCTGTTGACGGATCATTAGTGGCAGTAATTTTATCTCATTTTTAATTGTTCGCTGGATAAAAGGCAATAATATTTCTACAGCATGTTCGCTGTCATTCCGGATTTCACTCAGCTCCACCCCGGCTTTTTCTTGCAGAGATTGTTTTACAAAGTCCAGGCTCTCACGGTCGATGGGAACTTCCCCCAATGGGGTCTGGTAGGCGTGGTGCCCACTGGTCAGGATGGCCCCGGGATGATACTGGTGAAAGGGGGAGAGAATCACAATCAGATCTGGATCCAGTTCTGCGATGGATTTAAAAGCATACCCCGCCACCGGGCCAGAGTATAAATGACCAGCATGAGGAGAGACCAGGGCCAGGATCTGTCCCTTGATTTCCGGGATGCTGGCTGCCCGGATATAGCTGTCAACAGACGCCGCTAGATTTTTGGGCTGGGCGGGATACCAGCGGCCGGCCAGGGGGGAGGGTCGAATATCAGTGCTCATAGATCTAATTCGATTGTAGCACAGGAGAAATTTCAACTGCATGGTATTGGACCCGATTGGGACCAGATATTTCAACAAAATGAAAATTGTAAGCTTTCTCAGACACGGGTTGGAAATCTTTGTAACAAACCAATTTACCGAAAAAAGTCTCCCGGGCTTCAAAATTGTAGATTTATAGGGGCATGACCGATATTCCAGCAGTCCTAACCTTTCAAATACTGAATTGAACTGCAGGATTCGTATTTTTTACTAACAGGATTGTAACTTTTTAAGCTTGTTATCTGGATTGCCATCTGTATACTTGGACCAGCTGAGAAATTTTATCTAACCATAATATTGTTTTATTGTAGGGGTTGCGGACAAGATTGTTAAAAAGGATATGTGGATCTTATGATTAACCCGGATAACACCATGCAAGATATACAACAATCAGGAGCTCTGCAAGAATCGTCAATAAAACTTCATGAAACCAATATGAGGTTGGCTGAGGAATCCCACAACAGGTTGAATGCAATAGAAGAGCTGAGGGAATCCCGGGAAATGTACCGCCGTTTTTTCCAGACAGCGCGGGATGCTGTTTTTATAGCCGCTGTGGATGGTCGCTGGATTGATATGAATGAGTCTGCCCTGACTCTGTTTGGTTATGATCAGCGGGAGGATATCTGGGCTGATACTATGTTGAACTTTTACTGGGATCCAGCTCAAGGTAAGGAATACGTTCAAAAACTTAAAATGGATGGTTATGTGAAAGATCATCCCCTGAAATTTAGAAAAAGGAATGGCAGCAGTTTTGATGGCCTGATCTCCTCTGCACCTTACGAGATCGGCGGCAAGCTGATCGGATATCAGGGTTTCATAAGGGATATTTCAGAAGAACTTAGAGTTAAGAAAGAGAATGAGAAACTTCATAAAAACCAATTACAACTTGATTCGTTGGCTCAGGAGACTGGAAAGATGTTGGATCCTGATGAGATTTATGCCAGCATCGCTAAACATTTTAAGGAATTGATAAACCTGGATTGGATCAGGATCCTGAAATTTGAAAACAATACGAGTAATTTAAAAATCGAGTATGAATGGGGGATGAACCCATATAAGACCGGGAGAGCAGTAGAGCCGGAAGATTTTGAAATGAATTTTCAACCCTTGATCAGCCAGATAATCAAAACAAAAAGAACCACTGCTGCCCCGCTTCATAGAGACTTCCCCCTGAATATTGAGGAAACATCTGCAGATTTATCAAAGAAAGATGGTAACGACCCGGTATGTGAAGATCTCCAAATGGCCACGCAAAACATGATTTTGGTACCGATCATGATTGATGGGAAGGTCATCAGTATAATCCAGCTGGTCTGTGACCCAAATTGGCAATCTTCCGCTGAGGATCTTAACCTGCTGACGATGGCAGCCAATACGCTGGCGATTTGCCTCAACAAAGCTTACCTCTACCAGCAATCCCAGGCCCACGTAAAGAAGCTGTCAGGATTTCAACGAATCCAGCAAAACATTCTTGAAAACCTATCCTTACCCACAACGCTGGATATGCTTGTTGACGAACTTGTGAGAGAGTTATCCGTGGATGCTGTTGATATTCTGTATTTCCATCCCGGTTTAAAATCTCTCCGGCCCATTGCCCAACATGGCTTCCGGCAAAATGTGTTCCAGGATATAAGTGTAGAGATCGGGGAAGGATTGGCAGGCAGAGCAGCGAAAACCAAATCGATTGTTCATGTCCGGGACCTAATGAATTCTGAAGAACAGATTAACCGGTCCCTGGAATTCTCGACCGAAAAATTCGTGACCTATTTTGGCGTTCCCTTGTTAGTGAAGGGACGCATGGTGGGTGTGCTTGAGATATTCAATCGATCTGAGATGGATCCAGATGATGATTGGATTGATCTACTAAAACTTGTAGCGGGATTGGCAGGTACCGCTATCGATTTACAGAATCTGACCAATGATCTGGAGCGATCCCGACAAGAAATTGCTGCTGCTTTTGATGGAGTCATTAGGGGCTGGGCTGCTGCCCTGGAGTTAAGAGGAATAGAGCCTGAAGGTCATGCGGAAAGGACAACAGAACTTACCCGGAGATTGGCAGTGAAAATGGGCCTGACAGGATCGGAGCTGGAGGATATCCTCCGCGGGGTTCTGCTGCACGATATTGGAAAAATGGGTATTCCGGATGACGTGTTATTAAAGGGGTCTGTTCTGAATGAGGCTGAGAGAAAATTGATTGGCCGCCATCCGGTTGATGCGTTTGAGCTGCTTAAATCTGTAGGCGCGCTCAAAACAGCCCTGGATATCCCTCTCTACCATCATGAACGCTGGGATGGTAAAGGTTATCCCCACCAGATGATTGGGGAGGAGATTCCACTTCCTGCCCGCATGTTCGCGATTGTGGATGTCTGGGACGCGATGTTATCCAACCGCCCCTACCGGGTGGCTTATTCCCGTGAGGACGCCCTCCAGCATATAAAGCAGCAGTCAGGAAAACATTTTGACCCTGCTGTTGTCAAAGCATTCCTCAATTTATTGGAAGAAGACTCTCTGATTGAAAACTCGAAAGGTTAGGAAATCACCAAGAACCATGAACGGTGAGGGGAGTAAATGGCAATTGAACATCTGTCAATCTGGAAATAATCCAACTAGCTTGATTCAGGCATTTGTCACCTATGAATTGGTTACTCCGGAACGGCTTTTGGGTTCCTGGGTAGATAATTTTTATCAAAATTTGATACTCTTTAAAGGTATAATAAATCAGTTAGTAAGAGGAACTTTATTATTATTAGGATTTTAATGAGTGAAATTATGAAAATCTCCCCGGGAATGATCAAAAAACTGCCCTTTATCATCTTGGTCCTGGTCTTGGTTTTGATCGCGCCTTCGCCAGCCCTGGCTGATCCAGCCAGCTTCTTTGATACCGATCTGGCCACTGGCATCAGACCGGTTTAAAGATGTGGTTGAATGATGCTTCCGGAGGGACAGCTGAATTTTATGAGCGGACTTTCAGCTCTGCGATGAGTACCAATATTTTTGAAGTTCAGAATGGATCCGGGGGCTCGGCCTGGGTTCGTGTAACTCAGAATGGGAGTGCAGTAAATTTTTCATCATCAATCAATGTATCTCCCGTAATTCTACAGCAACCTACCGATATTTCCACGAACCTGGAGCGTTTCGGTAAGCAGCTGGGCACGAAGCTTATGCGGAAGGTATAACTTTTGAATTCTTTACCGACAAGACTTTAAGTACTCCTATGAATGTCAACGCTTTTGGCGTTTATACCTATGACTGGGGTACCTGCTGTAGCAGGGACAAATTACACACCAACAGGGACTCAAACAGGAACAGCCATATACTCAATTTTTGATGCCGACCCAACCACCTACCATGAACTGATCGGCAATATTACCCAAACAATCCCTCTCAGCATACCCACTTTGTGGCTGAGATCGATGATCGCGAAGAGGGATTTCAAAAAGTCACGGTTATCCCCAATGGCAGTGGAGAATATTTTGGTATGGGCGGCTATATCATCTTTTCCTGGGTCAGCGAGGATTCTGTTCCGCCAGGTTCTGGCTCAACACCATCCATTCCGCCGGGAAATCCGGATCTGACCGCGCCCACAGACCTGGGCATTTCCAGCACCGATAACCTGACCAGCGACACCACGCCCGATTTTACTGTTACCTATACTCCCCAGAATGATATCGATTTTATTAATCTCTATACAGGTCCGACAGCCAGTGGGCCCTGGACATTGATCGCCACAAGTCCCGCAGCGGGAACAACCAGCGAGACTACAGTGACGTTAACTTCCAGCACCCTGGCAGCGGGTAGCCAGTATATCGCCGCGAGGGTCGAAAATGGCTACTGGCATGATGAATCTGATCCCAGTCCTAGTCCCTTGCGGATTACCATCGATGACACACCACCAACCATGACCATCACGGCAGCCGGCGTTAGTGATGGTGATACTACCAATGACGCCACACTGACACTGACCTTCACCAGCTCGGAATCCACCACCAGTTTTGCGGTCGGGGATATTGTGGTCAGCAATGGATCCCTGAGCAGCTTCTCCGGCAGCGGAACCACTTACACAGCAACATTAACACCCACAGCTGACGGTCCGGTCACAGTAAACGTTCCGGCAGCATCTTATATCGACAATGCAGGGAATGACAACCTGGCAGCAGATGAATTCAACTGGACTTCGGACCAGACTCCCCCCACGGTGGAGTTCAACCCCCAGGACGGAGAAACGATCGTTGCCAATTCCGCCGATATCATTCTTACACTCAGTGAGGCCATCCGCCGGGCAGTTGACGATGCTGATCTGGATAACAGCAATATTGCCGCTCATATAGTCCTAAAATATGATGATGCCACTGGGGTGAATATCCCATTTACTGCCACAATCGACAGCGCAAATCAGGTGATCACCATAGATCCGGGTATTACCCTGCCGTCAAACCAGGCGATTTATGTCGCCATCGGAACCAGCGTGGAGGATTTTGCCAATAACCCCCTGGCTGATGACTTTGCGATATTTATGTCAGCTGATGAAACTCACCCGACTCTGACCTCCTCCACGCCATCTGATGGTTTGACTGGCGTAAATGTCAATACCGATCTGACCCTCAATTTCAGCGAACCGGTCTTTGCTCAGTCGGGCGGTACGATCGAGATTCGCCGGACCAGCGATAGCTCTCTCTTTAAATCGATCAGTGTTACAGGAACGCAGATCAGCGGGGATGGAACAGCAACCATTGTTGCAGATATAACTGGTCCCCTGGAATCTCTGACTGACTACTATGTTTTGATCAATGGTGTGGCCTTTGATGATGCGGATGGAAATAGCTACGGCGGCATTAACAGTCCCACAAAACTAAATTTCACCACCGAATTCCTGGATGTTACGGCACCGGTAGTGACATTTATTCCTACCGATGGAGCTACCAACGTATCTGTCAGCTCAAATATTACGATCTCATTTGATGAGGCAGTCCGCAATCTGGATGACTCTGTCCTGACAGACAGCAACGTGGATGCCTTGATCACGCTGAAGGATACAGATGGAAGCGGTGCGGATATCCCATTCAATGCCACCATCGACCTTGCGAAACAAGTCATCACTATCAACCCCAGCAGTAATTTTGCCAGCAGCCAGGTAGTATATGTGGCTATCGGCGCAACGGTTGAGGATGATTCAGATAACCCGATTTCAGCTGCTAATGCAACCTTTACTGTGCAGGATATCAGCCCTCCAACCCTGGATGCTACTTCACCTGTGGACGGATCTGTCTCAGTAGGCGTGTCCGATAACCTGGTGCTGACCTTTAATGAACCCGTAAATGTAGGTTTTGGCACGATAAAGATCTACAGGGCCAGCGATAATAGTATTTTTGAAAGCATGAGTGTGACTTCTGCTACCCAGGTAAGTGGAGGTGGAACCACTACAATCACGGTAAATCCTGCCAACACCATGGATTACAGTACAGCGTATTATGTACAGATTGATGCAACTGCGTTTGATGATCTGGTTGGCAACTCGTACAGTGGAATTGCAGACACAACAACCTGGAACTTTACCACTAGACCAGTTGGTGATTCTGATAACGATGGCATCACCGATCCAGTTGAAGGAACTGGTGATCGGGATGGAGATGGAGTTCCTAACGATCTGGATTATGACCCCACGGGTTATTTTTATGATGAGGCCACCGGTGCGATTATTTCAGGCGGACTGGTAAGTGCCACTGGGCCCGGCGCGATTACGACTTTGGATACAGGTGCTTCCGGTTATTACCGCTTTACCACGGATGGCACAGCGGGGACCTACACTTTGGCAGTCACGCTTCCACCTGGTTATGACTGGAGTGAAACCTGCCTGCAGGGGGATCCCCCGCCTTATGATCCTACAGGTCAACCAAACCCTGATTCTTTAGGGGCGGGCGAGAACGGGAATACTGGATTCCTGACCTCCAGTGCCTGCACAACTTTCTACCTGACCCTGGATCTGGATACTGGTGATCCGTTCATTATCAATAACAACTTCCCGCTTGAAGCCCGTCCGCTGCCTGCTACAGGATTTGCGCCAGGACAGATTACTTCACTTGCGGTCCAATCTCAGGAAAGATCATATCAAAACCTGGGAGGTATGTGGCTTGATATTCCAGATATTAAGTTACAGGTACCGTTGGTTGGTGTACCCGCAGTCAATGGGGAGTGGAATGTCTCATGGTTGGGTAATAACGCGGGATACCTGAGCGGCACCGCATTCCCGACCTGGTCCGGTAATACAGTGATCACCGGGCATGTTTGGAATGCGGATAATATGCCTGGCATCTTTGTGGACCTCAAAGATCTGGTTTATGGCGACCAAATTTTGATTCATGCCTGGGGAGAAGTGTACAGATACCAGGTCACTGTTAATCGCAGGGTATCCCCTCTTGCTCCCAAAGCTGTCCTTGAACACAAGGATGGGGACTGGATCACTCTCTTCACCTGCGAAGATTATGGAGAGTTCTGGGGTGACTATGGTTATCGACGAATGGTTCAGGCTGTACTTGTGGATATAAATCCTGCGGACTGAATAAAAAATGTTGTCGAAGCCCCGCAAGATCCTGTGCGGGGCTTTTTTTATTCAGGGTGGAAAAAATCTGGAAAAACCCTTATGTTATACTATTTTGAAATCAAACCAGGAGTGCTGTGTTATGTATAAAATATCGATTGAATTTTGTGTGCCTTGAAACTACCATCCGAGAGCTTTCAGTTTGGAAGCCGCTTTTAAAAAACAATATCCTGAAATTGTCTCTGATATCGAGCTGATAGAATCGGCTGGAGGAGCGTTTGAGATCAGGGTCGATGGGGAGTTGATCTATTCAAAACTGGAAACCGGGCGCCATGCGGATCCACCTGAAATCCTGGGTTTGTTCAAGAAATTCATAGAGGAGTAAAACTGGATGACTGAGAAGAAAGGCAGGGTATTTTCAGGAGCCCGACCGACAGGACGGCAGCACCTGGGAAATTACCTGGGAGCGATCAAAAATTATGTGGCCATGCAGGAGGAGTACCGCACTGTTTACTGCATCGTGGATATCCATGCCCTGACCACAGTTGAAACCACCAAAGACCTGGCTTTCAACACCCAGGAAATGGCGCTGGATTGGCTGGCGGCAGGAATGGACCCCCAAAAAAGCATCATTTTCGTCCAATCACACGTCCCGGAAGTGATGGAGCTGCATACTATCCTGTCTATGGTGACACCGTTGGGAAAATTGACGGCCCTGCCGACCTTTAAGGAAAAAGTTCGCGACAATCCTGATAATGTGAACTACGGACTGGTTGGCTATCCGGTTTTAATGTCAGCGGATATTCTGCTTTATAAAGCGGACGCTGTGCCGGTGGGTACGGATCAGATTCCCCACCTGGAGTTTGCCAGGGAAGTAGTGCGTTCCTTTAACTTCACCTACAATACTGATGTCCTGGTTGAGCCCCAGGCTGTGGTGACCAAGATCCCCAAAGTGCTGGGTATTGATGGCGAACGGAAAATGAGTAAAAGCCTCGATAATCATATTGAACTGGCTGCTACCCCCGAAGAAACAGAAAAGCGGGTTATGAGCATGGTGACCGACCCCCAGAGGCAGCGCCTCAGTGATCCGGGTAATCCGGATGTTTGCAATGTTTATACACTTCACAAGATCTTCTCCCCCGAGGATGAAGTTGAAGCTATAAACAAGGACTGCCGGGTCGCGGATATCGGCTGTGTAGACTGTAAACGGAAATTTGCTGCGAATTTGAATAAAGACCTCGAACCGTTCCGGGCAAAAAGAAAAGAACTGGAAAGCGATCCGGATCATATCAGGGATATTTTACTGGATGGTGCCAAGCGTGCTAAAGTGATCGCCTCTGAAACCATGGCAGAGGTGCGGGAAGCAATCGGGTTTTATGGTTCTAAGGGATAAAAATTGAAAGCGATCCTTCAGAGAGTTCAATCTGGAAGTGTGTCAGTTGGCGAGGAAAAAATAGCCGGAATTCAGGCTGGTCTGGTGATCCTGTTAGGTGTGGGTCCTGCGGACACAGAAGTTGAAGCAGATAAATTAGCTTTAAAACTGGCCCAGATGCGAATATTCCCGGATAACAACGGTAAAATGAATCTCTCCTTGCTGGACGTGGGAGGAGAGGCTCTGGTAGTCCCCCAGTTCACTCTCTTCGCCGATACAAAAAAAGGTCATCGACCTTCTTTTGTAAGTGCTGGCCCACCGGAGATCGCCAAACCATTAACAGACTATTTCGCCATATCACTGCAGAATTTAGGAGTTCCCACCCAAAAAGGTGAATTCGGAGCTCATATGCTGGTCGAAATTCTGAATGACGGCCCGGTGACAATTGAGGTGGAGGTATAACGGATGCTGCGCATCCGGACTGGGAAAATAAGACGGGGGAAAAGCGACCGGTAGGCGCTGCACGTCTAGACCGGAGAGAAAATATTCAAGAACCCATAGATATTTAATCTCAGAGTTGTCATAATCAATAATAAAGGGGGATTATGAGTGAGTATAAATTCCAATCACTTTATGTTTATCAATTGGCTCTGGATTATATCGACCAGATATATGAGATAGTAGTTAAGCTGCCGGTTGGAGAAAGATTTAATTTGAGTTCTCAAATTACACGAGCGGCCACATCTATTGCTCTCAATATTGCGGAAGGGTCAACAGGTCAGTCCGATAAAGAACAAATCCGTTTTCTGAGTCTAGCTTTACGATCTTTCCTTGAATCGGTTGCTTGTTTGGATTTGATTGAGAGAAGAAGGTATTTATCATCTAAGGATATTGATATTTCGCGAAAGATAGGTAGGAACCTCTTTTATAAAATCACCAAATTTCAAAAGGTGTTAAAAAAATGTACCCACACCTAATTGTCTTATCCTTCATTCTTCTGTTCATTTTATGCCGGTCTCCTTATCTCGGTCCTGCCATTCCCGTCTCTCCACATCGGTCTCTCTTTACCCCCCTCCTGATGGTAAAATCACTTCCATGGTTGCCAAGATATCCAATCACCCAGGAACCCTTCCTATCCGGGATTTTGATGTCAGAACAGATCTGTTATCGGTCTCTGATTTAGTTGAGCTGTGTTTTGCTGATCGGCTCTCCCCCGATGGTGAAGCCTTGCTGCGAAAAATGCGTTCCTCAGCCCATAATAAACGTTTCCAGGATTGGGCTTATGCAATGGCAGGTCGGGTGTCAATGCCTTTCACTGGATATGTATGGGAAGAGGCAGGGGAGATCATCGGAAATCTAAGTATGATTCCCTACCATATTGGCAGCAAACATTATTACATGATCGCTAATGTGGCGGTCCATCCCGAATATCAGCGCAAAGGGATTGCTCGTTCGTTGGTAAACAAGGCCCTGGATTTTTTAATGCCAAGAAAACTGGACGGCATTTGGCTCCAGGTGGACCAGGGAAACCAGGCAGCGGTGGATCTCTATCTTCATCAGGGTTTCAGTGAAGTTTCCCGCCGCACAACCTGGATGTTAAGCCCCACTGATATACCCCGGGAGTTTCTGGATTGGCAGGTCCCCGAATTTTCTGTTGAAAAACACAGGTCCTGGCATTGGCCCCAGCAACGTAAATGGCTGGATAATAACTACCCACCCGAGGTTCGCTGGCATTTGCCATTTAGGTTGGAATATCTACGGGGAGGATTAGCCGGTAGAATTTCGAGATTAATGCTGCTCGACCCCAAAATATCCCAGTGGTCAGTGATGGCCGGTAAGGAATTAATCGGTGTGGTGTCCTGGCAGTCCTCTAAAACCAGAGCTGACTGGCTCTGGATCGCTTCTTCTCCGGAGACAGAAGGCGTCCTCCTTGATACATTTTTACCCTACTGGATGAACGGACCTGGTTTCAAAAGATCACTGAGGCTGAATTTTCCAGCCAGAAAAACCAACCTCAGCCTAGAATCCCACTGGTTTAAACCCACCCGGACTTTGATCTGGATGAAATACAACGGTTAATCCGGGTGAACGGTTTAATAACAGAAATTTTTCTTATTGGTTGTTTTTTATTTATACTATCTATTAATCGATTTACCATTTACTACTTACTGCTTCCTGTATGTTGAATTGAGTACAGGATACTGATTACTGTCATAATTGGAGGAACGATGAAATTAGATTGGAAAAAGACATTCCTGATCGGTTTTGGATTTCTGGGAATTTCGGCAATTTGGTATATCTATAATTCATTTGTGCCCATTTTTCTTCAAACCGGTCATCCCGGTTTTGCCAGTTCAAAGGATGTGTTGGGTTTTGGCTTAAATGCCACTACCACCGGGGCGATCATGGGTATTGACAACCTGGCAGCAATCTTTATTCTGCCCATGATCGGTATCTGGAGCGACAGGATCCGAACTCCGATTGGACGCCGATACCCCTTTATCATCACTGCAGCGCCCCTGGCCGCTTTGGCTTTTATCGCCATGCCGCTGGCTGCAAGCCTGATCAAGCCTGAGCTCAATGGCACAATTGCTGGAAACACGGGAGCCTTTGCGCTCTTTATGATAGCTACCTCAGTTGTGCTGCTGGCAATGGCGATCTTAAGGACTCCGGTCATTTCTCTTATGCCTGACCTGATCCCTTCTCCGCTGCGCAGCAAAGCCAATGGTGTGATCAATTTTATGGGCGGCATCGGTTTTATCATCGGCGCTTTTGGCTTGGCCCAGCTCTTTGATCTTAAACCGCTTTATCCATTTATTGGTGGAGCTGGGATTTTGATCCTGGCAGTGATATTGTTATTTACGACCACTAAAGAACCGAACGTCGAGGATCTTCCCCACCCGGAAGAACACCAGAAAAGTGATGAAGAACAAGCAGTCAGCGCATTAAAAGGCGTTTCTGTAGTGCCTAAAAAATACCGTAAATCATTATTTTCCCTGTTGGGTGCCATCTTCCTGCTCTTTGTCGCATATGAGGGCATTGGCACTTTCTTTACTTCCTATGCGGTTAATGAATTGGGTGTCAGTGAAGGTTTTGCGCCCACCCTGTTTGGCCTGGCAGGTGTGACCTTCATTCTCTTTGCCATCCCAGCGGGTTATATTGGTGCAAAATTCGGCCGGCGCCGGACAATCATCGCAGGTATATTGCTCTTCGGCATCGATATGGCCCTGGGATATTTTGTGAGCAACTCCACCCAGATGGGCATCGTGCTGGCAATCAGCGGGATTGGCTGGGCACTTATCAACGTCAACACCCTGCCTATGGTGATCGACACCAGCGAGGATGAACGCCTGTTGGGAACTTACACGGGTTTGTATTATCTGGCATCCCAGGTTGGGGCAGCGATTGCCCCTTTGATGATGGGTTCAGTCATCGATCTGTTTGGAAGTAATTTCAAAACCATCTTCCTCTCGGGACCAGCCTTTTTTGTTTTGGGTTTGATTGCCATGACCATGGTGACTCGCGGTGAAGCCCATCTAGAAGAACCAGCAACCTGAGCTGGTGATTGATGAGGATCATGAAAAAAATTATTTTTGATAATGACAACACGATGGGGCTTCGGACCAAGGAAATTGACGATGGACTGACGCTCTATTATTTGCTGGGGCGGCAGGATATTGACCTGGTTGGGTTAACCACCACTTTTGGAAACGGCACGATTGACCAGGTCTTCCCCCAGACACAAAAACTGCTCGCTGATTTAAACCGCCAGGACATCCCTGTATATCGAGGGGCTGGAAAAAGGGGTGAAGGAGTAACTGAAGCGGCGCGTTTTCTGGCAGAACAAGCAGCGGCTTTTCCGGGTGAGATCACAATTTTGGCAACAGGACCCCTGGGGAATTTGCTCGCTGCCCAGGAGTTGGATCCTGGCTTCTTTAACAACCTGAGGGGCGTTGTCTGTATGGGCGGATACCTGCACCCGATCAAGGTTGGTAGAAGGAATGTCAACGAGCTGAACCTGTCTGCGGATCCAGAGGCTTCGTTCGCGGTGTTGAATGCGTCCTGCCCGGTCACTCTGATGAATGCCCAGATTTGCCTCCAGGCGCCTTTCCGATGGCGTGATTACCGGAAGTTGGATTTTTGGAGTCGGAAAACCCGCTGGTTTGTGCGTGATTGGCTGGTGCTGCATGCCATCTTTTGTGGTATTCCAAATTTTTATCTCTGGGATTTACTGCCAGCCGTTTATATCACTCATCCAGATCTTTTTCACAACAATCAGGTTATGATCCAATCTTCTGTTGAGGACCTTGAGGATGGCACCCTGCGGCCAATGGAAACGGACGGGAAGCAGGGCGTTAATATGCCGGTTCTCCTCAAAGATATGGAACGATTCCTGGAGATCCTTTTTGACGCTTGGAGAGAGATCCCGGCCTGATTCATAATAGAAAATTATTGACTTTCTTTTGGAATCGGCGTATACTGTTTTGGAATTAAAGGTGGTCCGTTATGGGAGTGTCTTACTCAAAAAGAATAACTGAATGGTAGTACTCAATGCACGCATGCTCAGGCAGCGTGCTTTTTGTTTCTAGATACGCGGAGGATAAATATGGATTCCGGAATGATCGGAAAAATTCAAAAGTCAAAACAGTATGCTACGGAACGAGAACGTATCAAGATCAATTCGCTCTCGGTGACGTTCCAGGGGCAAAACAACGCCCACCAGGTTACCTTCGAAGACGGTAAATGGGTATGTGATTGTGACTTTTTCCAGACCAGGGAGCGCTGCAGCCATACCATGGCGTTGGAACGTATCCTGATCCAGGAAGCTGATTTGAAGCTTGACTGAATGACCCGGGCGGTAAATAAATTTATACCAGTTACGCTCCCGTAAAAGGCCCTGCCTTAAAAGGGAGCGTTTTTATTTCCAAAGAGGGATTGTGTCCTTTTTGAAGGACTCAGTCCCTTCTAAAGCTTTGTGTTTTTATTCCCAACTTGACGCATCGTATTCAGCCGATATAATGACAGCCATGAAATATCATATTTGGACATCAGGATGTCAGATGAATGTAGCGGATTCCCGGCGAGTGGCATCCGCTCTGGAAGGGTTGAATTATCAGCCAACCGACAAAGCGGAAGATGCTGATGTGGTTGTTTTGAATACTTGTGTGGTACGTCAAAGCGCAGAGGACAGCGCTGTGGGACGGATCAGCTCATTGAAAAATCTAAAGAAGCGCCGCCCGGAGGTAGTTATAAACGTGATGGGCTGCCTGGTAGGAATAAAAAGTACCCAGGATCTGGAAGAACAGTTTCCCTATGTTGATGTGTTTTCGGCGCCATCGGATCCAGGCCCGCTGATGGCTTTCCTGACTCAGGATGCCAGTAAGGAGTGGGAACAGGAAGCAACTTCAAGGCGATTTGCTTTTATGGATGGCGATCTAACATTACCAGCGAAGGATCAGGATCATCTGGTATCAGCATTTGTTCCGGTGGTCTTAGGCTGCTCCCATGCTTGCACATATTGCATTATTCCCTACCGCCGCGGAGTTGAACGCAGCCGCCCGGTTGAGGATGTAGTAAATGAAGTGCGGTCCCTTGCTTCGCAGGGTGTTAAAGAAATTACATTGCTGGGTCAAATCGTAGACCGTTATGGTCTTGATCTGCCGGAAAAAACTACCCTGGCAGCCCTGCTGCGGTTAATCCACGAGGTGGAAGGATTGGCAAGAATTCGCTTTTTAACTTCCCATCCCAATTGGTTCAGCCCCGAGTTGATGGATGTGGTTGCAGAACTTCCTAAGCTGATGCCCCATTTTGAGGTGCCCCATCAGGCCGGTCACGATGAAGTGTTGAAGACCATGAAACGCGAATATACCGCAGATCAATACCGCCAACTGGTAAAAGATATTCGAGAACGTATCCCCGGCGCGAGTATTGCCACAGACGTGATCGTAGGTTTCCCGGGAGAAACGGACGAATATTTTCAGAGTTCGTTTGACCTTATAAAGGAACTGCGCCTGGATGTCGTCCATCTGGCCCGTTATTCGGTCCGCCCCGGTACTGTCGCGGCCAGGAAGATGGAAGACGATGTTTCTGATCAGGAAAAATGGCGGCGTTTTCGCCTGATCGAGGTGCTGCAGGAAGGGATCGCGGATGAGATCAATAAAGCCTATCAAGATCAAACCGTAGAAGTCTTGTTTGAAGGAATTAATAAGAAACGCTGGCGGGGCAGAACGCCAACTAATAAGCTGGTTTTTGTGGAAAGCGACCAGAATCTGTTGGGCAAGGTTTTGCCCGTAAACATCACCTGGACTGGTCCCTGGTCTATGCAGGGACGGTTGATAGAGACATAGTGGCAGTTTATATAGGCGATACGATGAAATCTATAAAACAATATCCGGAACCTACTGTCGGCGCACTGATCTTTAATAAAAAAAATCAGCTTTTGATCGTAAAAACCCACAAATGGAAGGGAAATTACACTATTCCGGGTGGACACGTGGAAATGGGGGAATACTTGAAAGATGCGCTGAAAAGAGAGATCCAGGAGGAAACTGGTCTGCGTTTGACCAGGGCAGACTATCTTTGTTACCAGGAGTTTGTTTATGATGAATGCTTCTGGGAAAAAAAGCATTTTATCTTTTTTGACTTTGTGTGCCGGGTTGAAGAAGGTGAAGTTCAATTGAATGATGAAGCGCAGGCTCATGTCTGGGTGGACCTGGACAAAATCGCTGACTACCCTGTAGATAAATACCTGAAACATTCCCTCGATTTGATCCAAGCCAACCCCCGTATACTCGATTAATCAGAGGCTGACCATCTCGGGGGATGATTTGCATGTACAATAAAAAATCACTTATGGACTTGAAATTTATTTTTAAGAAATTTTCTCTCATATTGGTTATGGTTATCATCCTGAGTGCCTGCAACCTGCCGGATGAGAGTGCTGGGTTGCAAGCAAAACCTGGTGTTTTATATACTGAGGCGGCCATGACTGTCTCGGTCCAATTAACGAGTGCTGGGATCGATTTGCCTCAGAAGACCCAACTGTCGGGAACTCAAGCAGCTGGAGGGACCCCGGCTCCTGCTACCAGCTCAACTTTTGTGATACCAACCTTCACACCGGAGGGAGCCAAAGACGATCCCCTGGCTTGTGATCAGGTGAAGTTCATCAAAGACGTTACTATCCCTGACGAGATGGATATCCCACCGGGAGAAAGATTTACCAAGACCTGGCGCCTGCAAAACGCCGGATCCTGTCCATGGGGAATCGGTTACCTGTTGTATTTTGAGAGCGGAGATATCTTGGGGGGCCCATCCTCCCAGGACCTGACATCTGAAACTATCCAACCCGGTGAAACCCTGGACATTTCAGTCGATTTGGTGGCACCGCAAGAAACTGGCATTTACCAGGGTTTTTGGAAGCTCCGAAACGTCCGAGGTGAAGGATTTGGGGTTGGGGAGTATTCAAAAGCCTTCTGGGTGAAGATCAATGTGGTTGAAGGGGCTGGAATGATGCTTGATTTTAATATCCGGGCTGATGAAGCAGCTTGGGGAAGTGGATCAGTGCCAATAGATTATGTTGATTTGGGCGGGGATATCCTCAATTTTGACTATCCGGGTGATCCAGCCGATCCTTATGTGGCCTTGCTTGATCAACAGTTCCTGGAAGGAGGGCGAATCTCGGGGATCCTGCTGGCGGCCTATCCTCCTCGGGGTGCGGGAAAATATACCATTGGGCGCTTCCCGGATTACAAAGTGAATGGAGGCGACCTTTTATTCGGGAGGGTTGGTTTATCAACCAATTCAAATGGAGTGTGTGGAGACGGTAATGTGACATTCCGCATTAACCTGATGGTTGGAGGTGATCCGGATACTATGGTTACGCTCTGGGACTGGAACGAGATTTGTGACAATCAGATGAAATCCTTTGAGCTCGATCTGGATAGTTATAAAGGGGAGATTGTTCAAATATTCCTGGTTGTAATTTCAAATAATGAGTCGGCTGCTAATTTCGCCGTCTGGGATTCACTCTCTATCCACCGCTGAACAATCCTTTAAAATTAAGGGTAAAATTAATTTGAAGGCCTGAATGAGAATGACACCAGTGGTACAATGAATGCTCATTGCAGGAAGGAAAAGATCCTATGAGTAAACAAGAATCAACTAAAGAGATCATAGACTCTTATCGAAAGAAACAAAATCAATCTTGGCAAAATACTGCCTTGTTTGTGGGTGCTGCGCTCTTGATCATTCTGGGTGCTGCATTTATGATCACATGGATGACAGGCGCAAAACTGGATATTGGCGGGATATTTTCCTCCAAGACCCCCACGCCTACGATCACATATACCCCCAGCCCAATTCCACCTACGGCAACGGTCACGTTGACACCAACGGAATCTTTGCCGACAGATACACCCATTCCAAGCCCTACCGCAACCCGATCTGGAGCGGTGATCTACATCGCTGAAGAGAATGACACTTTTGCGTCCATTGCTGAACGGTTTGATATAGATATCTTCACATTGCTGGTATATAACGCAGGGGAAGATCGTCTGAACCTGGATTTGGCCAACCCGATCCTGTATGTTGGCAATGAAGTATTGGTGCCAGCGCCAGGCGCGACGGTGCCAACGCCCACTCCGATCCCCTTTGATGTACTGCCGGGATTCCGGGTGGAGTATATGGTAAGGCCCGGGGATTCGGTAGGATCGATCGCCTTCCAGCTTCGCAGTACGGTGGACGACATCCTGGAATATAATGAACTTGAGGATCCCAATGCGATCTTTCCCGGCCAGATCCTGCTCGTTCGTGTGAACCTGGTCACCCCTGTTCCCACAGAAGAAGGAGCGAATGAGGGGCCAGCTAATACGCCCGGATCGATCTCGACGTTGACCCCGTCACCGTAAATTATTTTAATTTTATGTAAATCAGGGAATGATTTCCTCCGAGGAAATCATTCCCTTTTTATTTAAATTGAGGGGAGACAATGAGGGTCCCAATATCTTCTCTTGTTGCCCGGTCATAAATAACCGGGCTGAGAACAGCGCCCCAAGGGGGCTTTGTTTAATCTTTATTTCTTAGCTCAAACCAAGATAAGATTGATCCTTGCTCGTGATGTGTCTTTTGATTGACAAGATATTTCTTTAGTTTTGGAATCATAAACTCACTAACTGTAAATATTGAATATTCAGATTGCCAATAAAATTTTCCATCGCCTAAACCAGATTTATTTATTCGAGTGGAGGATGATCCTTTGATTTTCCCCACAAATTGAGCCACCGGTATCGTTCTGGGAATATGAACAAGTAAATGAACATGATCAACAGTTCCATTTATCGCATATACATATCCGCCGAGGCCGATAGCTTTGCTACATAAAAAATTGTAGAGGGAAAGTTCAATAGAACTTGTGATAAAAGGCTCTCGATTCTTCGTTCCCCAGATAACGTGATAATACAATCTGCTGTACGGCATAAATCCCCCTATCCCGGATTGACAGCCCCCTTCAGGGGGCAGAGTTTTCAGCCGGGTGATTCATCACCCGGTAAGAGGATTTTACAATTCTATCCATATTTACTCAACCCCTTGATCTGAAATCATGATTTTTGAAATTTTCCTCCGAGGAAATCATTCCCTTTTTATTTAAAACGACTGTGGTATACTCTCTTCTGATAATGATAACCATTATCAATAAGGAATTACCAATGACCACTTTCGAAACAGAACAGCTGATCACTACCTGGAAATCCTCCCTCCATCAAAATGGCTACAGAGTGACCCAACCGCGGCTGCAGGTGATGAAAATCATTGCCGCCAGCCCGGCACCGCTCACTCCCCAGGATATTTACCATAAATCTCTGGGCCTGGAATCACCACCAGGTATTGCCAGTGTTTACCGAACCCTGGAAATGCTGGATACCCTGGGCTTGATTCAGCAAATTCACAAACCGGATGGATGCCATGGGATTTGGCCCGCTGTGGATGGCCATAAACACCTTCTTTTATGCAGGAACTGTGGGCAGATGCAGGTAATTGAAGGTAATGAAGAGATATCTGAGTACATCAGTATGATAGAAAAAGAAACTGGTTACAAAGTAGATGAACACTGGCTGCAATTATTTGGTACCTGCCTGGCCTGTAGCCAATAATAATGGAAGGAAATTATTGATGAATTTAAGTTGGAAAGTAACTGTGCGGTTAGTTTTATCCTTGGCTGCGATTGTATTATTTTCTGCCTGTGACGGAAGGCTTGAAGCAGACCGATCTCCTGATGATGGCAAAATCAGTGTTGTTGTCACGACCACTTTTGTCGGCGATGTGGTGGAGAATATCGCTGGTGACAAAGTAGAGATTACCCGGCTTTTAACAGTGGGACAGAACCCCCATTCTTACCAGCCATCCCCCATGGATATGGTGGCTGTGACTGAAGCTGATTTGATCCTGGCAAATGGTTTTGGATTAGAGGAATTTCTGGATGATTTATTATCAGGTTCTGACACAAATGCCAGGGTAATTGTTGTGTCTGAAGGTATCTCGCCCTTGATGATGGAACAACACCTGGATGAAGACAATGATGCTCACAACGATGAAGATCCCATGGATGCTGTAATGGGGCAGGATCCTCATGTCTGGTTCGATCCGAATAATATATTGATCTGGGCTGAAAATATCACCCAGCTCCTTGCGAAAGAAGATCCAGCGAACGAGAGCTTTTATCAAACCAATTTTGAAAAATATCAAGAGCAGCTGCTGGTTCTGGATAGCTGGATCCGGGAACAGATCTCGAAGATCCCAGAAGGACAGAGAGAGCTGGTGACAGATCATACAACCCTGGGATATTTCGCCCACGAATATGGGCTGGTCCAGATCGGGGCTGTCATTCCTGCTCTGACCACCGAAGCGGAGACCTCGGGGATGGAACTGGCAGAGCTGATCGATTCCATCCGGGAATATCAGGTAGGAGCAATTTTTGTTGGCGTTGATTTTGATCCCAGCCTGGCCCAGCGGGTGGCTGATGAAACTGGCGTTCAACTCATTCCGCTGTATTTTGGTTCCCTTTCGGATGGTGGACCGGCGGGGACCTATCTCTCATTTATGCGTTATAACGTGAGCGCCATAGTAGAGGCGCTTCAATAGGCAGGGACGATGAAAAACCTGATCAACAGCTTTAGAAAACAATCTTTTTCCCGGCGTTATGCCCCGCATGAAAAGAATGCGCCGCTGCTGTCCATGCAGGACATCTCGGTTCATTATGAGACCGGGCTGGTGCTGGACAAAATCAGTTTTGATCTGACACCTGGTTCTGCTGTGGCCGTGGTGGGACCAAATGGCGCTGGAAAGACCACCTTATTTAAAGTGATTGCCGGTATTCTGGATCCTGGTGCGGGGATAGTCCAGGTTTCCGGTCATGAACCTGGCGGTCATACTTGTATTGCCTACGTGCCCCAGCGCAGTACGGTGGATTGGTCATTCCCGGCCACAGTCGCCGATGTGGTCATGATGGGGAGGATCAACAAAATGGGCCCATTTTTATGGCCCACGAAGGAGGATTGGAAGGTTGTTCACGGCGCACTGGAGTTAGTAAATCTGTCTGCTTACAACAAACGCCAGATCAGCGAACTATCTGGCGGACAGCAGCAGCGAATGTTCATGGCCCGGGCCCTGGCTCAGGAAGCAGAATTGATGCTGCTGGATGAGCCCTTTAACGGCCTGGATGTACCGGCTCAGGAAAATATTCTTCAGATCATGTCCACACTTAAGCTGCAAAACGTGACCGTGATGATATCCATGCACGACTTGCGTCTGGCAGCCGAGCAGTTTGACCGGGTTATGCTGCTAAACAGGGAGCTGTTGGGATTCGGAGCACCTGAAGAGGTCTTCACAAGAGACCTGTTATTAAAAGCCTACCAGGGACACCTGCATTTTGTAGAAGGAGAATTTGATACCCTGGCTGTGGGAGATGACTGTTGTGAGGGAGAGCACCATGAATATCATTGATCTGATCATAACCCCATTGAAGTACTCATTTATGGTGAGGGGTTTAACTGCAGCAGTGCTGACCGGGATCGTCTGCGCTGTGATCGGTGTCTATGTTGTTGTGAGAGGCATGGCCTTTTTTGGCGACGCCCTGGCTCACTCTATCCTTCCGGGCGTGGCGGTTGGATATCTGGTAACTGATGGAGCCCGGGAGCCGTTATTCTGGTGGGGCACAGGAACGGCCGTTGTGGTCTCGCTGGTGATCGGTGCAGTCAGTAAAGGCGCCAAGATCAAACAGGATACAGCTATCGGTATCATTTTCGCCGGCATGTTCGCTCTGGGTATCGCCATTATTTCAACCGTAAAGAGCTACACTGTAGACCTGACGCATTTTCTATTCGGAGATGTTCTGGGAGTTTCTGGAAATCAGCTGATCACTATTGCTATATTCAGCTTTTTGATCATCTTGCTGGTAATCGCCTTTTACAAGGAGTTCCTGGTACTGACCTTTGATCCTACATTGGCAGCCACCTTGAGGATTCCCACTCATGTTTTTGAATACCTGCAGTTGATTTTGATCGCTCTGGCCATTGCCGTCTCTTTCCAGGCCGTGGGTGTGGCTTTGATGGTGGCCATGCTGGTTACCCCTGCCGCTGCGGCCTATCTGCTCACCAAACGCCTGCCAGTGATGATGATCCTGGCAGCGATCATCGCTTCGGCCTCTGGTGTGATTGGGCTGTACTTATCCTATTATGTCAACGTAGCATCCGGGCCGGCTATCGTTTTAGTGGCTACGGGTTTTTTCCTGATAGCGTGGTTGTTTTCCAATCTTAAGAAAAGAACCATGATTTCAAATGAAAGAAAGATTGTTAGGCCTCTTTAATTTTTATCCTCAATTCAATAAACCAGAAGATCCCGGCTAAAAGTCCCAGGAACAGGATCAGGTACAGCGCAACCAGACCCAGGCTGGTTCCGTTCACCCATGCTCCGTACAATAAACCAGCGATCGTGCTGAAAAGAGCTACCCATGCCACGTAAACCCAGGCTTTCAGTCGCCCGATGATGGAAGAGGTGATCAGGATGCTCTGCAGACTGAGTTCGGGATCGGAGATCAAGTAAGCCAACAGTGGGCCCCGGTGCATGCCCAGGCTGAGGAACATCTGAGCAATGGGGACTTCAACCAGGGTGGGGAAGTACATAAAAACGCCAAATATGACCCCCACGAAATTACCAAGAAATGTATTTTCCCCGGCTACAGCCTGAATCCACTCCGGTCTGATCAGTTCCCGGATAACTCCTACGGCAAAGACGCCGACGATCAGTAAGGGGAAGATTTGTTTAATGAAGCGCCAGGTTTCCCATAAGAAATCACGGGTTTCGTTCTCGGTCAGCTGGGTGGGGATCATCCAACCTAGAAGAATGATGGATAATAGAACACCAAAGAATTTTCCAGTGAATGCTATTGCCACTCCGCCTGGATAGGGATTGACGGACAGGGCGGCAAAGATCAGGGTCAGGCCAACCAGGCCGGTTGAGATCCAGGTCCAGGCATTAAACCCATCATGGATCTTTTCTAATCCCCGCCAGGCAGTTAGTCCAATCAATATCAAGAGACCAATCAGAACAACACCCTGGGCAGTAACTCCTTCCTCCCCTCTGGTCGGGTCAAATGGGATCAGGCGAAATAATGTTTCCTGGAACTGATTTACACCTGGAAGAGCTAGATCTAATTCGAAATAGGCAGTTTTTAGAACCTCGATCTGGAATGTGCCGACTACAAGTAGAGCTACTAAAATGAGCAGGAAAATAACAGCCGCCTTTCTCATTGAGGCTTGTCCCGCGAACATCAAATCGGTTTTCTTATCATGTTCGGCGTCTTCCTTGCGGAAGATCAAGGCCATAATGATGCCAATACCGATACCAAAAGCGATCGATAATACCAGTCTGGCGATTGCCAGATCCATACCGATCACAGCTCCGGTATAGGTCAGGGCCAGGATATTCACGGCAGGTGCTACAAATAAAAATGTGATCGCTGGACCAAGTCCGGCGCCTTTTTTATGGATACCCGCAAAGAGGGGGATTACGGTGCAGGAACAAATGGCCAGTAAAAAACCAGCCGCGGCAGCAGCGGGGTACGAGATATATTTGGGTGTATTCCTTCCTAGGTAGCGGGTCACTGTTTCTTTGGGAATCAGGGCAGTCATTGCCCCAGCGATCACAAATGCAGGCAGCAAACACAGCAGAACATGGGCCGCCAGGTAAGATGTCAGATTGCTCACACCGCTGAAAAAAAGAGAATAAATGAACGTTAATGCAGATGCCATAACTTTAGGTGTCCTCTAGATTGGATTCGTGTTTTTGAAAGTAGCTAATCAATAAAAACCCGGTCAGATCGGGGAAATCCGGGCGTATTTATCCCTCTGCCATCGCGCTGCTAAGATATGAGGTCAATTCGGACTGGGATGGGATCCGGCCGCTGGAGACTACTTCTCCATTGATGACCAGGCCGGGAGTGCTGAGAACGTCATACTCCATGATCTTCTTGAAGTCCGTGACCTTTTCAAATTCGGCATCGATGGCCAGGTTATGCACGGCTTTTTTGGTTTCACTTTCTAGTTTGCTGCAGTTGGGGCAGCCAGTACCCAGGATTTTTATTTCTAACATTTTTATGCTCCTATTTCGATCGTGGAGATTGGATCCGGTTGACAGTTGGGACAATCACATTGGATATGTTCATCAGAGCCAGAGATATCAGGTAGACTGGTCTTCGGGATATTCAGGATCCCTGCAGCAGATTGGATCAACTCGAACAACGCTTGATCAGCCACACGGTAATAGATATATTTTCCTTCGCGGCGGGTATCCAGGATGCCAACATCCCGCAAGACCATCAAGTGTTGAGAGATATAGGCCTGACGTTTTTTGAGGACTGCTTCCAAGTGGCAAACACAGGCTTCTCCATATCCAATGCTGTACAGGATCTGAATCCGGAATGGGGAACCCAGTATTTTGAGATACTCAGCGATTTTAGTTTCTGGTGTACTGGCTTTCATATTCATATAATTGAATATATTACTCCCCCAGCCAGTTCTTGTCAACAGATGGACTTATCGGTGTAGCTGTTCTTAATATTTATATTTCCAGGATTGGAAAGTACTTCAAACGGATCCCGGACGTAACAGTTTAGGATCCTTGTTATTTATCATCAGAACTGTCCCCGGCGTCCTTTCTTATTTAGATCTCAAAAGCCCATTCACCTTTTCTCATCAAGGGATGAATCTGGCCATCTTGGTCAATCCCGTCCACGTCAATTTCGGCTGAGCCGATCATGAAGTCATAATGGACTGTACTGTGATTACCGCCGGCCTGCAGAAACTGCTCGGTGGTCATTCCATCTGAACCGTTTAAGCAGTCCCTGATCCCGCGTCCCAGGGCTATGTGAATCGAGGCGTTCTCATCCAGCAGTGTATTATGAAAGATCACCCCGGCCTGAGAGATAGGCGAGCTGTTCGGCACCAGGGCCAGTTCTCCCAGTCGGCTTGAGCCCTCATCAATTTTAATAGTCTTTTTAACGAAATCCTCTCCGGTTTTGGCTTTGACCTTGGTAACTTTGCCTTCCTTGAATTCCAGATAGAGTTCGTCCACAAAGCCGTCCCCCATGGTAAATGGTTTGGTAGATGAGACATATCCATCCACTCCCATCCTGTCGGGCAGGGTGAATACCTCTTCTGAGGGCATATTGACGGCATTTTCCCTGCCCTCTTTATCCTTGAGGACAGCGGTTTTCCATTGATGGCCTTGAGCGAGCTGGACCTTCAAATCCGTCCCGGGGCTTTTTAAGTGAATGGACTGGAAGTTGAAATCAGTCAACCTGTCAGCCCTTTTGTTGAGTGCTGAAAAATGTCCCTCCCAATACTTGACAGGATCCTTTTTATCCAGACGATAAAACTTCACCAGATATTCAGACATTTTCTCAACAGCCTCTGCCGGATCAAGATCCGGGAAGACGGCTTGAGACCAGGAAGCAGTGGGATAGAGGGTGATGATCCAGGGAGTTGGGTTCCGAACCAGATATTCGTTGGCCTCACGAAAAGTCTCAGAGCGTGTCTTCTGCATCTCGGACAACAGAGCACTGTCAATTTCCTTAAACAGATAGGGATTTGAGCCCCCGATATAGATCCGGGCATCTTTCCTGTCTGTCGCTTTATAGATTTCATCCACTGACCAGGTTGGGATTTGCTGGAAGGAATCCCGGGGCGCGTGTTGATAGCGGATCAGATCCAGCTCCGGGTCACCCCAAAACACTTCCACCAGGGGCGCTCCCATCTTATAGGCCTTTGAGACAAGTTTTTGCACCAGGGGAGCCGCTTCCAGGGGAGTGAAAAACCTGGCCGATCTGCCAGGCAGCGCGCCGATCCTGATCCGGTGGCCTGATTTGTAATTGAGTCCAACTTTCATGATCAGTTCGGCATAGTCATCGAGATATTTTTCAATTAAAAGTGGCCATTATCATGCTCCTTCGAGTTAACTTGTTATCTGTTCTCAATAAATTCCACAGCCCAACCCACTGCATCACGTACCAGCGGTTCAGGGTCTTCAAGTGCATTTTTTAGGGCTGGTAGGGCGTCATTTTCACCCTTGTTGCCCAATGCGATTGCCACATTTCTTAAATACCCCCGGCGTTTGGTCCTTTTGACAGGGCTGCCCTTAAATCGGGTGCTGAATTCTTCCTGGCTGAGGCCTATCTCTTTTATAAGATCGATATTCCTTAATTCTTCGCGCGGTTGTAGCGCCTCCAGGATGGATTGGGAAGCCTGATCGGGTTTGTTCCAGGGGCAGACGATCTGGCAAATGTCGCAACCAAAGATCCAGTCTCCCATCCGGGAGCGCAGCTCCTCGGGGATCTGCTCCCGATGTTCGATGGTCAGATAAGAGATGCAGCGGCTGGCGTCCAGTGTATAGGGCTCCCGGAGGGCGCCGGTGGGACAGGTATCCAGGCAGCGGGTGCACGTACCACAGTAGCTCTCAGTTATCGGTGGGTCAGTGATCAAATCGAGTCCCAATAAAATTTCTGCCAGGAAGAAATATGAACCCATTGCCTTATTGATCAGGGTTGTGTTTTTACCGATCCATCCCAGGCCAGCCCGCATGGCCAGCTCTTTTTCCAGGATCGGGCCGGTATCCACATACCAGCGGTTAGGAACAGCATCGCCAACCCAACCCTCAATCGACTCCATCAGTTCCTGGAGACGTTTTTCCAGAAGATCATGGTAATCCAGGTTCAGGGCGTAGGCAGCGATATTTCCGCCTTTTACATTTCCTTTTGGTGCCGGATAAGGGCATCCTAAAACCAGGATCGTCTGGCAATCTGGCAGGATCATCCGGGGGTCAGAGCGCCGCTCTACTGAGCGCTCGGACCCGATCCAATCCATGGAGGCGTTGTATCCTGATTTCAACCAATTCTGGAAGAAATCCAGGTGGTCAGGCGGATCAGCCGAGGTCAGACCCACCAGGGAAAACCCCAACCGGGCTGCTTTGTCTTTGATCTTGCCGGTCAGTTGATTTTTATCCATTATCTCAAGGAATCCATCCCGGCTGGAAGCCGTTGATGATTAATCGAAGTGGTTGACCGCCCGTGGTGTTGATCAGCCAAATTTCTGGTGGGTTGGAGAGAGAAGCCTGGTTGTAGCGCACATATGCCATCTGCTGTCCGTCAGGATGCCAGGCAAAAGAGGTATGCTGGTAATCCACAACATCAGTAAGCTGAGTGTTCTCTCCGCTGGTAATATTCAAAATCCAAAGTTCCCGTCCAGGAGTCCATAGAGTGGGATCAAGGGATTTATGGCTGTAGGCCAGGACCAATCCTGAAGGAGCGAAGCTGGGATTGAGATCTTCCGGATAGCTGCCGCGGGAAAGATCAAGGATGGTCTTTTGTGTGAGGTCAAACAGCTGAAGATGGCGGGGAGCCAAAGTATCGCTCAGGAAAAGGATTTCCGAGCTGATGAAGTAGCGGCCATCGGGAGACCAGCTGCCATCCCCTCCGGTTTCGTTGGGCAGGAATTGTTCTTCCCCACTTTCTGGATTCCAGAATTGGTAACCTTTTTGGGTTTGATTGTAATAGGAGAGCCAGCCAGAGGAAGACCAGTTTGGTTTTTCCAGATACGGGTTATCTATTCCCAGATCAAGGTGGGTCATGACTTCGATATCAAGGACCTTAACGGATGGCAGCTTCCCGGGTTCTTTGGAAATATATTCATAGGCTAAGAGATATCCATCAGGAGAAATCCTGGGTACAGTACACAACCCATCGCTGCAGGAAATGATCTCACCTAATTCTTTGGTTTGGGGATTCAAGATCATGATCCGGCTGGTGCCGTTTTCAGCGGCTGCACTGTAGTAGATCTTTTCCCCATCCTGGGAGATGGAATAATCGAGTACCCCGTTGGGTTCTTGTGTCAGTGCCTGACTTTCCCCGCTGACAGGATTGACCAGATATAGATTGCTGGTCCCATCCGCTGGCCAAAGATAAGTCAGTAGAATTGGACTGACAGATAATTCTCTGCTGATTTTCCCCAGTAAAGGAAGCTTAATTCTGGAGCGGACTTTACTCCCAAACTGGATGGTGATCGTCTCACCGGCTGGCCAGTTCTTGCTGGGTGTAAAAATCAATTGCTTTTGATCCTCACTCCAGCTGGTGTCACCGGGTTGGGCTGGCAAGATGGATAAGCCACCATCAATGCTGGCTGTGTCCATCTTCTGAGAAAAAGAGATCATAATAGGCATCCGCCCGTGTAAATCACCCTCGGCCGGTGCAAAATCCTCAATACGGGGTGCTAGCTGCCAGCCAATCAAAGCCAGGATCAGCACAAACACAAATCCCAGGGCCAGTCCGATTTTCCATCTCATAACTTAATTATAATCGACAAAGAGTTAGGGCCGTTTCTCATCAGCTGAACTGTATTTAGGTCAATATCAAGCTGATTTTACAGCTTTGAGAGGACGGAAAAGCAAGGGAAAGTTCATGTTAGAATGATAGCTATGAAACGTTGGCAATTCTGGGTTGGACTGGTTTTAAGTGCTGTATTCCTCTACTTCGCTCTGCGGGGTCTGGGAATCAATGAGATCTGGGAGCCGTTAAAAACCGCCCGCTACTGGTGGTTATTACCCGGCGTTGCCGTATATTTTGTCGGTGTCTGGGTTCGATCCTGGCGCTGGCATTACCTTTTACGACCAGTAAAACCTATCTCCACGCGAAAAATGTTCCCTATTGTTGCCATTGGGTATATGGGGAATAATATCTACCCCGCCCGAGCGGGTGAAGTTTTGAGAGCTGTGGTCCTGAAACGTAAAGAAGAAGTTCCAATCTCTGCCTCATTGGCAACGATCATTGTCGAGCGCATCTTTGATGGTGTGGTTATGCTGGGTTTTGTTTTTCTAAACCTGCCTAAACTGGCCACGCTGACTGGAACCTCTGGTTTTATTGGCAACATACAGACCCTGGCGTTATGGGGTTCAGCCGCCTTCATTGGTGCGCTGGCTGTTTTTATGGTGGCCGCCATGTTCCCGACACAGGCCGAAAAAGTGATTACCAAATTGATAAATATCTTTGCGCCGGAACGTTTCAGAGAAAAAGTTGAAGAAGTCACATTTAAATTCCTGCACGGCCTTGAATCGCTTCGGTCCCCCCGGGATGCGGTGATGGTGTTGATTACTTCGATCGTGATCTGGCTTCTGGAAACAAGTAAGTACTGGTTTGTAATGCATGCATTTGATTTCCAGGTCAGCTTTTTCGCTTTGATGTTGATGAATGGAATTGTCAACCTGGCAACAACTATTCCCTCTGCCCCGGGTTATGTAGGAACATTTGATGCCCCGGGTATAGCTGTTCTCTCTGCGTTCGGCGTTGATCAGGGAGTAGCTGCCGGTTATACGCTGGTTTTACATGCCGCTTTATGGTTCCCGATCACACTGCTGGGTGCCTATTATATGGTGCGGGAAGGGATCCGCTGGCAGGGTGGTGAGGTGGTGGAACAAAAGCAGATAGAGGATGAGTCGGGTTGATTTAGGCGGTATAATAATTTCAAGACATTCTTAGTTTTAAGACTTGTCTTTTTGAAGGAGTACAGCTTATGAATCAGACAAATAAACGCTCTCCCTATCGCGTATTGATTGCCGACGATGTCCTGGAGACACGGCGCAACACGCGATTAATGCTGGCTGATAATCCCATGGTAGATATCGTAGCCATTGCCCATAATGGCCGCGAGGCAGTTGAGCTGGCTAAAAAACACCAGCCGGATATTGCCCTCTTGGATATCAATATGCCGGAGATGAATGGTTTTGAAGCTTTTAAGGCAATGTACGAGATATTTCCTACCATGGCTTGTGTGATCATTTCAGCTGAGGATGACAACCAATCCTTCCGATCAGCCATGAATGTGGGAGCGAGGGAGTACCTGGTAAAACCGTTTACGGTGTATCAGTTGAATAACGCCGTAAAGCGGGTGGGTGATATTGTGAAAGCCGAACGTGAAAAAGCGGATGTAGCCAACCGATTAAAAGAGCAGCGAATTTCCTATTTACTGCAGCTGGCAGCAGAATATTCCAAAACCCGACGGACGGACGATGAAGCTGTCGAGGTTTTCGAACAGTTGGCGGCCAATCCAAAATGTGAGGTCCGCTGGCTGCGGACCCTGGCCATGTTATATATCATCCGTCAGGAATGGATGAAACTCCAGGTTCTGGCAGGGCGGCTGGCCCGACAATTTGGTTAATCTTTAATTTCAAAGGAAAGTTCAATGAAAACTGCTGTAGTTGGCGCTGGATATGCAGGTCTATCGGCAGCCTACGATTTGGCGCGTGCCGGACATGATGTTGTGATCTATGAAGCCTCTGACCAGCCTGGCGGTCTGGCAGTAGGTTTTAAGGAGCCCCATTGGGACTGGTCAGTGGAAGGTTATTACCACCACTGGTTTGCCTCAGATGAACACATGTTGGGCTTGATCGAAGAGTTGGGTTTCTCGGAGAAGGTTAAATTTCCCCGACCCTATACTGTCATGATCCACAAGGGAAAATGGTATCCTTTTGATTCCATTATCCAGGCTTTGTTGTATCCGGGTTTGGGCTGGGGTATTAACAAGGTCCGCTTCGGGCTGGTAGGTTTATACCTGCGATTGACCAAAAATTGGCAGTCCCTGGAAAAGACCACAGTGGATGCCTGGATGCGTAAATGGGCCGGTAACAAAGTATATGAAACCATGTGGGAACCGATGATGAAGGGAAAATTCGGCCCCCATTATAAAGATGTTAATATGGCCTGGATGTGGGCCAGGATGCATGCCCGCACCTCGAGGTTGGGCACCTATGTGGGAGGCTTCCAGGCTTTTACGGATGATATGGTTGGTATCTTGAACGATCTGGGAGTGGAGATCCGTCTCAAAACAGCGGTGAAAGAGATCTCTGAGAGATTGGAGATCACCACCGATTCCGGTAATGAAAAATATGATCGAATCCTGGTGACCACATCGCCAGGCTTGTTGTCCAGGATGGTACCGGATATGCCTGAAAATTATCAATCTGGTTTGAAGGGATTGAAGAGCATGGGGGCAATTGTGCTTACCCTATCCATCTCAGAGCAATTCTCACCCCAGGGATATTATTGGTACAACATACCCAAAGAACAGGGATTTCCTTTTCTGGCAGTGGTAGAACATACAAATTACCTGTCCCCGGAATATTTTGGTGGGGATCATATCATATACTGTGGTGATTACCGGGATGCGGATCATTCCTATTTTGAGATGACAAAAGAACAAATCCTGGAAGAGTTCCTGCCGCCATTGAAAAAGATCAATCCGAATTTTGATCCCAGCTGGGTCAAAAAATCATGGTTATACCGTACAAAATACGCCCAGCCAGTGCCGGAATTGAACCATTCAGATAGGATCCCGCCTATAAAAACACCCATCCAGGGATTATATTTTGCCAGCATGAGCCAGGTTTACCCCTGGGACCGGGGCACGAATTTTGCAGTCGAGATTGGCCGCCGGGCGGCGGGTTTGATGATGGAAAGCTAAAAAATAAGAATTTGGGGAATAAAGAAGCGCTGGACAAGAGTTCCAGCGCTTTTTGTTACGAGAGCATGCGATTTTCTTTATGGATACTGGATCTTAAACGTCAGTCCAGCGAAAAACGGGTCGGGGAGCGGATTTCACATCTATGTGAATCATCCCCCTTCTTTTATGAGCTTCTCCACTAAAAAAACCTCCTTGAATTGAGTATAGTAGAGTAATTATTGGTATGAATCCCATTTTAAGGGGGAAATCCGGGGTTTTCCCTATCACCCATGAGGTTTAATGGATACTGAGTTATTGGCCCGTTTTGCTTTAATCGAAGGTTTTTCTAAGCATGATCTCAAGATATTAAAACCGATCATCGAAGATGTTCGTTATCAAGCGGACCAGGTAATCTTTTACCAGGGGGCTGAGGCTGATTATCTGTATTTTGTGCTGGATGGAAAGGTATCTATTCGATTTAAACCCGAGGATGGTCCGATATTGACCGTCTCTGAAGTGGATCGGGGTGGTGTATTTGGTTGGTCATCTGCCATGGGTTCTTACAGCTATACGTCTTCGGCGATATGTGTGGAAAACTCGTTAATGATTCGGCTGGAGGGAGAGAAATTGAAGAATCTCTGCCAGGAACATCCTGAAACGGGTATACTAATATTAAATCGCTTGGCCGGAGTGATCGCTCAACGGCTGAGAGGTACCCATGAACAGGTTGTGGCTCTGCTTCATCGGGGTTTAAATGGTAATTAGCCCGGAGGGTCCTGAAGATGAAAGAAGTCGAAAAAAACCTAAAAGCCGAGCAGATGCAAAATCTGATCCACAGTATTAGTGCTTATATCGAACAATATCACGGGGGCTCCGCTGAACTGGTTTCCTTTGATGGTGAAGTTGTAAAGGTTAGATTGGGCGGCGCTTGCCTTGGCTGTCCGTTGTCTACTGCTACACTGAAAGGTTGGGTGCAGGGTACAATCCATCAATTCTTCCCGGAAGTCTCGGTCGAAGCCGCGGAATAATTCGATCCGGATCCGTATTCCAAAGGAGAACCATATTATGGATATTTACTATCAAATTACTGAGATTTTGGGTTCATTTGTCCTGATCCTGGGGTTGTTATTATTTGGTATCACGGCAGGCTGGTTTACGCTGTTTGCTGTCAATCAGCCAGAAAAAACCTGGCAGCTGCAGAGCATTGTCTACAGCGTTTTCCTGGTATTTATAGCACTGATGGTCAGGTACCTGCCCCCGGGCGCATTGGGCGCATTTCTGGTAGGCACGGCCGGCGCTTTGTTCTATTGGGGTTTGTTCAAAAATCGAGAAAAACCGGCCAAGAAAAAGTGACCTGAATTGAGAGAAGGCTGCGGGATCCTCAACCACTCCGAAACCAAGATTTAAAATTCAGAATGCGGGATCTTGAAAGCTTTCAAGATCCCGCATCCGATTTAACCTGGACAAATTCTTTCTATAAGACCTCGTCCCTTAAAGTCTTATTACAAACCCAATGTTTTATCCATCATGGCGGCAACAGCCAGATAGACCGGGGAATCGTCACCCAGCTCGATCAAGGGCCTTCCACTGTAATCAAATTCCACCACGCTCTGGTCAAGGGGTACTGGTCCGAGGAAGGGGACATCGATCTTGTTGATCCGTTCCTGGAGTGTTGCTGGTACCTCGCCAGGTACACGGTTGAGGATGAAGTAAGAATTTTTTACGTTGATTCCCAGCTCATCTTTTAATGCCACGATATTATCAGCGGCTGACAGACCGCGCATGGTGGGGCCGCTGATGATAAATAAATGATCCACGTCCTGGGTGGTCCTGCGGCTGAGATGTTCCATGCCGGCTTCATTATCCATCACCACATAAGGATAGTTGTGGCTGAGTTTGTCGAGGATATCACGCAGGTTGTGATTTACAGCGCAGTAACATCCGGGTCCTTCCGAACGTCCCATGGCTATCAGGTCGAAGTTATCGCTTTCGATCAGAGAGCTGTGGATCTCATAATCAAGGTATTCGTGTTTAGACATCCCGCCAGCGATGCTGCCGCGGGCCGCACCTGAAACATTCTGGGCACCCTGAACCTGTTTTAACATGTCCTCGCGGATGCCGCCCACCGTGGCGTCCAGACCAACACCCAGGACCATATTGAGGTTGGCGCTGGGATCGGCGTCAATGGCCAGAATGGGTTGTTGTCCTTTATTTATCAAGTACTTGACGATCATGGCAGAGACGGTAGTTTTCCCTGTTCCGCCTTTTCCTGCCAGGGCAATAGTAATGGTCATATTCTGGTTACTCCTCTAAAAATTCCTCAGGATAAGGTTCCAATAAAGTTTGGGCGATGTTTTCAGCTGCCTTGAATAGAGAGGGTACATGGTCATAGACAGGTTCGCCCAACCGGTCTGCGTCCAGCACACCCAGGTCCATGGGTAATGTTCCCAATAATGGGAGTCCGGGAGAATTCTTTTCCAGAAACTCCCTTTCTTCCTCGGTGCGGACCTTGTTGCCTACCAGCCAGAGTTTCTTTAGTTTGATATCCTTGGCCAGGTCTTTGATTTGAGCAGCCGTGCCCAGGCTGCGCTGGGTGGGTTCCACAACAATGATCATGGCATCCACAAAATCGACCGTGGCTCGACCCAGATGTTCCACGCCGGCATACATATCCAGGATCAACACATCATCTTCTCTAAAAAGCAAATGAGTGAAGAGGGTTTTTAACATGGCGCTTTCCGGGCAGATGCAGCCGGAGCCGCCCAGGTCGACACTGCCCATTTCCAGCAGGCGGACTTTCCTGTGAGTCACGCTGAAACGTTCCGGAATATCGTCCACCTGGGGGTTGAGAGTGAAAAATCCGCCAACGGTCCCCGGTTTGGCGCCAGTGCGTTCTTCGATCAGTTGATCCATTTCTGCGATTGGACTTAGTTTAGCCCTGAGTTCATCCGGAAATCCCAGCGCGCCAGCCAGGCAGGGTGATGGATCAGCATCGACTGCCAGGACATCTCTGCCCTGGTCGGCATAATATTGGGCTAATAAAGCTGAAAGAGTGGTTTTGCCAACTCCCCCTTTTCCGCTGATTGCTAACTTCATGGCCTTCTCCTTGCTCGTAGTGTGAAACTACTATGGATAATATTATCCCCCGATCAATTTTCCAACCAGCATACTGCCAAGGATGGCACAACCGTCGGTGGGCAAATGATAATCCGCGATATCCTCAAAGAGGATTTTGTAAGAGGGAGGAAATTCCTCGTCCCCTTTCCAATAGACGATCAGGATCGCTATCTGGGGAAGGATCTGGTAGCGGAAAGCCCCATCTCCAAAATCTACTCTGACCCCGCATAGTTCTTCATTCCTGGTTTCGAATTTTTCATAGTCTTTCTGGAAATATTGGGCCAGTTTTCCGGCTGTATAACCCTGGAAAGCGGCGTTATAAAATTGTCCATCCGCCAGTTCTGAGAAAGATATCCATTTCCCGGTTGTGGGTGAACCCTTGGAGGAATGGAAATAATACAGGATCATGGCCTGGTGAATGGCAGGCAGCGGGTGTTGGCTTTCTGGGTCTCGAGCGATGAAATCAGCGCTGGAAAACAAGACCGGTTTTCCCCAAAAAAGGAACTCAAAGACCGCTGGATCGTTCTCAGTTCGAAGTGAGGTCGCTGTGAGTTCGGCAAGCTGGTTCAGATCACGTTGAAAAAGATCATTTCGGAGTTCGTCCGCCCGGCGCTCCAGGGGCTCCTGGTCTTTGTTCATGACAAAATCACTCATGAAATCTATTCCTCTTGATGATGTTTTGTCCGCCAGAGAACTTTTTCCAGGCGGTTCTTGTCCGCGGCTGGGGTCAATTATACGGCCAAGAAGTTTCTCTACTAAAAATGTATCATACCATGAGCATAAAACAAGTTCTCCGCTAGAAGAGTTTATATGTTTATAATGAAAATGTATCTACTCATTCTCCGCAGGATTGACGGATTAGATTTTAATCCCGTAACAGATAGATAATTAAGGTTAGATGGATATTCAGCTATTAGTCATTTTGGGTGAAAGAGTGAAAAGAATACTTATAATTATTACACTGTTGAGTTCTATATTTGCATCATGCACCTTCCCCCAATTATCAACAGCCCAGGAAGATGATAATGTCGTCTCTGTATCAAATGATGACATTGAAATGAACCATGCAATTAAAAATGCCCAGGATTCTTTACCCCAATTTATTACTGCATTTATATCTCCAACAGGCTCTCAAACTTATTTTTCCATAAAAGGGATGTTTCGATTTGGTTACCCGGATGATATTGAGCACATGTGGGTCAGCGACCTAAGTTTTCACGAGACCCATTTTATTGGTTTCCTTGGAAATGATCCTGTTTTTGTAGAAGATCTCAAATATGGTGATCAGGTAAAAGTCAGTTTGGATCAAATATCCGATTGGATGATCGTCGATGGAGAAACATTGCTAGGGGGTTTTACCATCCATGTTTTACGAAATAAAATGTCATTGGAAGAAAAGAATCAGTTTGATGAAAGTATTGGACTCACAATACCCGATGAGCCACTATTACCTTAATACCACCTACCCCACGCATCACCCGACAGCGCCTTCGGCGCAGTAAGTAGTAGTGTTTTATGTAGTAAGCCGACCAGATTCTAGAAGAAATGCAAGTCTTATGCTATGCTCAAAACTTGGTACTATTTACAATTGACTACGTATTCCTTATCTGAACCGGGAGGGTGCCCCGCGCTGCGTTAAGGGCGATTCGCAAAGCCGATCCGCTAAGCTTTGTTGGGATTAAAAAATCAGGCTAAAACTGAAGGGAGCAGCCAGTTATGAAAAAACCACAGCTAGTTATTATTGCCTACGGCATTTTCTTTCTTTTCTTGATTCAAATGGCTGGCACACTTGTGGAATCCATTTATATCCTCGATTTGATGAATACCTCCCTGGATGAGAAAGTATTGGGATTGTTGTTCTTTTTTTCACCGGTTCTGCTGTTCTTTTATCGAAGAAAGCGACCTCTTTTTACAGTATGGATTCTGTTTGGGCTGCTTTTCCTGGCTCGCGGCCTGACTCCCCATCTGAATACCCTGGGAAGAATGCTGACATCAGGGATTGCCACAGGCAGCGCATTGATGTTATTTCCCTTCCTGATGACCGCAAAAACAAAAGCTGACGCCAGCAGTACTCTCCAGTTGAGGATCGCTGCTGGCCTTGCCCTGGGGGTTGGGTTCTCTGTGTTCCTGCGGACCATGAATTACGGCCTGGATTACTCCCTCCTTCCGGAAGGTGGCTGGGTTGGGTGGGGTTTGGGTGCAATTATGGGGTATATTCTAACCCCCTTGGAATGGACCAGCGCAGAAGACGTACAAACCCACTGCAGACCTGTGACCCAGCCCTTGATAGGGGTTTTCTTAATCATCACCCTGGCTTATTTTGCCTTTTCTGCTCCGGCGGTGATTGCCCGCTGGACCGAAGGAGATTATCGGTTGATCGTCATGGCTGTCAGCCTGCTGTCTTTGGGTTGGGTTGGCGTTTCCCTGGGCAAGTCGAGATTGATTGAGGCCATCACACCGACAGGATTATTGATTTGGAATCTATTATTCACCATTGCCCTGGTCCTGACCATCCTGGCCCAGCGGGTCCCTTTCCCACAAACACCTGACTCAGCTGCTGTTGTGGTTGGCCACCCTGCCGGGCTGCAGCAGCTGCCGTTGGTTTTAACCCTGCTGCTCTTCCCGGTCATCTTTCTTGACCTGCGAATCTTCTCAAGCCGCATTCAACAAGCAAATCCCGGGATCCGTGATCTGGTTCCCGGGATGCTCCTGGGCAGCCTCACCCTGGTTGTCCTGGTCTTCATGCATATCTTCACGAATGTGTGGGGTTATGTTGAGCCGGTAAGTCTCTGGTTCCGGAACAAGTTCTGGCTGCCTTACCTGTTGTTAGCGGGGCTGATCACCTTATTCATCGGGCGAAAAGGATTGAATGCCCCGGACGCCCGGCTGGAGAAAAAGAGTGATCTCTCTCCTGGATGGGCAGTTTTCCTTTTGATCGTTTTTTTAGGAACTGCGGGAAGCGCCCTGTATACCACCCGGGTCCAGGTGTTTGAACCCCGGAACAATGCGATTGTGGTTATGACTTACAACATTCAGCAGGCCAATGATGATGATGGGGAGAGGTCTTATAAGGAGCAGCTTAAGCTTATCCAGGAGGTAAAGCCTGATATCCTTTTTTTGCAGGAGTCAGACTCAAGCCGGATTTCCTTGAATAACAACGATTTTGTGCGTTATTACGCGGGCAAGCTGGGTTACTATTCTTATTTTGGACCGACGACGATCACAGGCACATACGGAACGGCAATATTATCCAGGTACCCTCTCCAAAACACACGTACTGTATTCACATTCAGTGATCAGGATGAGATTGGCACCACAGAGGCTGAGATTGAAATAGGGGGACAGATTTTCACGGTCTATAATGTTCATCCTGATGGCTCGGATACAGCTATGCTGGTGTGGGCAGAGACACTCCTGGAACGTTCAAAAAACAAGGTCAATGTAATCGCTGCGGGGGATTACAACTTAAGGGATTACGAGGATGCATATCAACTGATTGCCAGTGAGTATTCAAATGCCTGGGATAGTGTTTATCCCACCAAGATCGGCTCGGACGGTACGGATATGTCTGGCGAAAACCGGATCGACCACATTTTCTATTCTCAATCAATGCTCGCTCGTAATCCGGTTTATATCTTACCTCCTCAATCAGCTACGGATCATCCTGTCCATTGGGTTGAGCTCGTGCGCTAAATTAATATTCATGAGGTTATCACTACATTCAAAACAGATCCAAATCACCCTTTTTTAAGTTGCTATCAGTACCTAATTAATCAATAATCCGTTCTATATACTATAGATTATTACTTCTCTCCCGCTGCTCCTGCTCAGCGCTGAAGTTTTTCCAGGACATCAGCCAGGGATAGAGAACTGAATAATGGATACCGGCGAAATATCAGAAAATTATGCGGGAGGTTTGTTTTGATAGAAGAAACCAACTTAAAAGTCTATCGATACCGGTGGATTGTACTGATTGTATTTATGTTTGTCGTCGCCATCAATCAGCTCTTGTGGATCACTTTTGCTCCCATCACAAGTGCTGCAACTGTGTATTATGGCGTCTCGAACCTCAGTATTGGCCTCCTGTCGATGATCTTCATGATCGTTTATGTCTTTGTTTCAATTCCTGCATCCTGGGTGATAGATACCTATGGCATCCGAATCGCAGTGGGCATTGGTGCCGTATTGACGGGTGTGTTTGGTTTGCTGCGGGGCATCCTGGCGGATAATTTCACATTTGTACTCATAGCCCAAATTGGAATAGCCATTGGACAGCCTTTTATCCTGAACGCGATGACCACGGTAGCTGCCCGCTGGTTCCCGATCAAGGAACGGGCTACGGCCGCGGGGCTTGGTTCACTGGCGATGTATCTTGGTATTGTGGCGGCATTGGTTTTAACACCCATCCTGACAATTCAATCGCAGATCAGCGGCATGTTGCTCATTTACGGGGTGGTTGCTGCGATTGGCGCGGTCCTCTTTTTCCTGTTTGTAAAAGAACGTCCCCCGACAGCTCCCTGCCGTCCTGATCAGGAAGAGCGCTCTCTCGTTTTGGACGGTCTGAAGGAATCCTTGCGATTGAGGGATTTCATCCTTCTGCTGGTGATCTTCTTTGTAGGACTGGGTGTTTTCAACGCAGTTACTACCTGGATTGAGGACATCGTCAGGCCAAGAGGCTTCTCGATAGTCCAGGCAGGATACATAGGAGGTTTGATGATCGTGGGGGGAATCATTGGTGCTATTGTCATCCCACTGCTTTCTGATCATTTTAGAAAAAGGAAACCTTATGTAGTGCTGGCAGTGATCGGTGCGACAGTGGGTCTTGTTGGAGTGACCTTTTTTTCAAGTTATTGGCTCTTGCTGATCTCAGCTTTTGTTTTTGGATTTTTCTTGTTGAGCGCCGGCCCGGTTGGATTCCAGTATGGGGCCGAGATCACCTATCCCACTCCAGAAGGGACATCAAACGGACTGCTTCTGCTCATGGGGCAAATCTCGGGCATCGTTTTTATCCTTGCCATGGACAGCATGAAATCTCCCGAGACAGGGTCAATGACTTTGCCTTTGACACTGCTGATCGGGTTGATGGTGATCAGTCTGGTTTTTGCTTTTATGCTCAAAGAAGCAAAGACTATTTTGACAGACAATTAGGATCGCAGGAGATCTATAAAGATAACATTCCTGACCCTGGGGATTTTTATTATCCCCCTCTTGACCTATCCGAAAGAGAATGTTACACTAACGACCGGTCAACTAATTTAACCGAGGAATTCATGAACAAGCTCAATGTCAAAAACTTTGTTACCTGCGGATACGCAGAACTGTCTGGGAGGGTTCCCATAGTTTGAGCTTGTATTTAATTTGACATAGCTTAAGCTCCGGGAAATCCAAGCCCCGGGGCTTTTTTTCTTAATCGAATCAGGTCTCGGGTCGTGTCCCGCGGCCTGTTTTCTTTAACAGGCCTGATGTACTAATGATTACAAGGAAATAAAAAATGTTGTTCAGTAATTCGATCAAGAAAGTCAATTCAATATACAAGGAATACCCCAAACAGTTCTGGGTTATTGTGGGCTCGAACTTCATTGACCGTGTTGGCGGCGCGCTGATCTTTCCTTTCTTTGCGCTGTACATCACCAAAAAGTTCCAGGTGGGCATGACCGAAGTGGGTTTGTTGTTTGCCCTCTTTTCAGTGACAGATATGATCGGAAATATGATCGGGGGAGCATTGACCGATTACCTGGGACGAAAAACCATGATCATCATGGGATTGATCATCAGCGCTCTGACCAGTCTGGGCATGGGGCTGGTGCAGCACCTGGAATGGTTCTATGTCATAGGCGCGGTATCGGGCATTTTTGCGTCGGCAGCTGGTCCGGCTCATGAGGCAATGTTAATTGATATCCTCCCGGAAAAGAAAAGATCGGAAGGTTTTGGCGTGATGCGAGTTGCCATGAACCTCTCTGTGGCTATCGGCCCGGCAATTGGAGGGTTTATCGCTGCCTATTCATTCCTGATCCTTTTTGTCGCGGATACTGTCACCAGCCTGATCACAGCCTTGATCGTATACCTGGTTGTGGAAGAGAGCATGCCGGAAGAAAAGGAAGCCAAAGTCCAAAAGGGCTTTAAGGAAACCTTCATCGGTTATGGTGATGTGTTGAAGGATCGTAAATTCATGTTATTTGTGATCATCTCCACCATTGCGACAATCGTCTATTCTCAGATGTACAGTACCCTGTCGGTTTTCTTAAGAGATGTGCATGGCGTTCCTGAATCGGGATATGGTTGGTTAATGACCCTGAATGCGGGCATGGTGGTCTTGTTCCAATTTATGATCACCCGCAAGATCTCAAAACATCCCCCCATGCTGATCATGGCCCTGGGATCGCTGCTCTATGTGATTGGCTTTGGCATGTATGGATTTGTGAATGTATACCTGCTGTTCATGCTGGCAATGGTGATCATCACGATAGGTGAAATGGTCATTATCCCTGTCGCCCAGGCCTATGTGGGCAAGGCAGCGCCGGAAGATATGCGGGGCCGTTATTCAAGTGTCATGGGTTTCTCCTGGATGATCCCCTGGATGATCGGTCCGCTTTTAGCGGGGCTGATCATGGATAACGGGGACCCCAACTGGGTCTGGTACAGCAGCGCTATCCTGGGAATGATCGCCGCCGTGGGATTCCTGTTGTTAAGGAAGAGTCATGACAAGGATTGGACTCCCATAATCGCGACGCCGGAACCGGAAACAAGTTAGAATAAGGATATTAAGATGACAAGAAAATTACCAGATAACTACACCTCCCGACAGGCAGTAATGGATGACTTGCCAGAGATCCATCGCCTGGAGGAGAAAAAATCACTTCATTATTCGGGTGTTCCGGGGTTCTCTCTGGAACGTTTGAGGAATGAATACGAAACTCCCGGGTTTGACATCAACAGCAGCGTTCACCTGATTTTTGATCAGGATCAGAATCTTGTGGCCTTGATCGAACTCTGGGATGAAGCCAACCCGCCCGTTCATCCCTATATCTGGATGAGTGTTGATCCAGACCTGGAAGATCAGGGTCTGGAAGAATATCTTCTGGGTTGGGCAGAAGAACGGGCGCTGCAGGTCTTTGACCGGGTGGCCCCAGAGTTAAGGATCGCTCTGCGTTCCCATTGCAACCATGCGAACGAATCCTCCAGGAAAGCCAATCTGGCAGCAGGGATGAACCAGATCCGCCACAGCTTCCGGATGCGAGTTGAGATGGACGTGGTACCGGATGCCCCGGTTTGGCCGGATGGCATCTCTCTGCGCCCTTATATTCCTGAACAGGATGCCCGGGCCGTATATGAGGTTGATGAAGAGGTCTTTATGGACCACTTCGGTTTTATTAAGGAGGACCCGGAAGAGGGTTTCGAAAGGTTCATGCACCATATGACAGGTGATGATTCTTACGACCCATCGTTGTGGTTCCTGGCTGTGGATAAAAATGATGAAATTGTGGCTATCTGCCTTTGCCGCCGCTACGGTGCCGAGGACAGAGAGGCGGGTTATGTGTCCAGTTTGGGTGTAAAACGCCCCTGGAGGCGTCAGGGCATTGCCCAGGCCCTTCTGCTGGAAGCTTTTGGCGAGTATTATAAACGTGGAAAGACCAAGGTTGACCTGGGCGTGGATGCTGAATCACTGACCGGTGCGACCGACCTGTATAAGAAAGTTGGTATGATTGTGTTGCGCCAGTATGATATGTATGAAAAAGAATTACGCCCGGGCAAAGATGTAAGCGTTACAACCCTGGACATGACAGATGAAAAATAATCTTCCTAGGAGATAGATGATCCAAACCATCATATTTGATCTGGGCGGGGTGCTGGTCCGTACTGAGGACCGGCTGCCCCGCCAGCAGCTGGCAGAAAAGTTCGGCATGACTTATGAAGAAATGGACCAGTTGGTGTATGGTTCCGCCTCTGCAAAATTGGCCGGACAGGGGGCGATCAGTGCTGAGGAACACAAAAAAGCTGTATTAAAAAGTCTGGATTTGCCGCTGGATTCATTTAAATCCTTTGGTGATGAGTTCTGGGGTGGAGACAGGCTGGATAAAAAACTGGTTGAATTCATCCGGGGTTTAAAGGGAGAATACACCACAGCCCTGTTGAGCAATGCCTGGGATGATTTGCGCCCCCTGCTGATCAATTTCTGGAAGATCGCCGGGATTTTTGATCACATTTTCATTTCTGCTGAATTGAAGCTTGCCAAACCGGATCCGCGGATCTATCAACATGTTATCAATGAACTGGGTATGGACCCCGCTGCGCTGATTTTTGTTGACGATTTTATTGAAAATGTTGAAGCAGCCAGGGAAGCGGGAATCAACGCCATCCACTTCCGTTCCCGTGAACAGGCTCTTATAGAATTGGCGGAGTCCCTTGACACGGATTTATAAATTATAGGACTTTCATGGATAAAAAGATTCAATTCGCTTTCACTTATTGGTTTGGAAACCCACCCTGGGATACAGGAATTACGCCTCCCGAACTCCATCAATTTCTGGAGAGTAATCCGCCCGGAAGGGCGCTGGATTTGGGCTGCGGGACAGGAACCAATGTGATTACTTTGGCAGAGCAGGGCTGGTACGCGGAGGGGATTGATTTTGTGCCCCGGGCAGTGAGGATTGCTAAAAGGAAATCGAGGAAAGCTGGTCTGAGTAACAGGACCAAGTTCCAGGTCGGGGATATATTATCCCCGGTGTTTTTCCAGGGGGAATATGATTTGATCCTGGATATCGGCTGTTTTCACAACATTTTAGATGAAAAAGTCAATCGGTATCTCGATAATGTTTCTGGACATCTGGCTCCGGGCGGAAAACTGCTGTTATATGTTCATTTGAACGAAGAGAACGAGACAGGACATGGTGCTTCAGAAAAGAGCCTTGAGATCTTGGGGGAAAGGTTAAGATTGGTCAAGCGCACAGATGGCGAGGAATCCTCCAGGCCTTCGGCCTGGTTGGAATATAGACGCGATCTAAATCAGCGAGCGGAATGAAGTCCGAAGGACTGAGAGAAGTCGAGATGCTCTTCGACTGCGGCCCTTCGCCGGAGTTTATCCTGAGTGGATTGCAGCGAAAACAAAGGGCTCAGGGCCTCCGCTCAGAGATTTGAGTTGTCTGTCTATATGATACTCTTAAATAATTCCCCCACCAGAGATTTGAACTTTCCTGCATCCAATTCCATCAGCAGTTCTCTTCTGGTTTCCCTTTTTAGTTCATAAGGCTTAAGGTATCCAGCGGCGAACTTCCGGAACAGGATCAGGCCGTCCTCCCGGCCATAGAAACTAAGCGAGCGTTCCAGGTGTTCCAATAAAAGGTCCTGGACTTCGCCGGGTTTGATCTCCCCCCGATCCCGACCGGAAAAGATCCAGGGATTTAAAACGGCTCCCCGTCCGATCATCACTCCGTCGCAGCCGGTGGCGGTGATCATGGTCTGAATATCAGCTGTATTTCGAATTCCGCCATTGCCCAAGACAGGGATTTGTAACCTTTTTTTGATCTCTGCCAGTGCGGAAAGATCTGGTTTTCCTTCATGGCCCTGTTCCTTGGAACGAGCGTGTACTGCTACCAGGGCTCCTCCAAAGGCTTCGATGATCTGAGATAATAACAGCCCGTTCTGGCAGTCTTCCCAGCCCAGGCGGATCTTGGCTGTGACGGGCACATTCAAGGTATTCTTTAAGCCCTTGATGATGCGGGCCACCTTGAGAGGTGTGCGCATTAACCCGGCACCGGCTCCCCTGCCAGCAATAGATCTGTTAGGGCAGCCCATGTTGACATCAATTGCATCCGGTTTTGATTCCTGCAAGATACGCGCTGCTTCCAGAAGTGTATCTACACTGTTCCCGTATACCTGAATAAAGACCGGGCGTTCAGCCTCGGTAAATTGGATTTTATTCTTTATATAATGAGGCCGCTGCAGCACGTCCTCGGCTTTAACGAATTCCGTATAACTGATCGCCGATCCAAGTTCCCGGCATAGAGAACGAAAGGGCCAATCTGTATAGCCGTCCATAGGAGCCAGGACCAGATTTCCCTTGATTTCCAAATCCTTTACCAAGAAAGCAGGTTGGTTCTCAGGCATTTTATTTGTTGATCAAGGCTTCTTTTAAAGCCTGGTTTAATGACCGCGCTTCGATCACTTGAATGTCTTTTGGCAAGTCAAACCCTCCACTCCGCAGCCGTTTGGGGATGATGGCTGACTTAAAACCAAGTTTGGCGGCCTCGCTCAGGCGTTCGCTCATCCGGCTGGCCATGCGAAGTTCACCGGATAATCCGATCTCGCCGATCAGGATGGTATCAGCCTTAACAGGTTGGTCTTTAATAGAGCTGGCAATAGCTGCAGCGACTGCCAGATCAGCGGCTGGTTCATTGATCTTCAGTCCGCCAACTACGTTCACAAATACGTCCTGATCAGTGAGTTTGTAACCTGCTCTGCGTGTTAAAACAGCAGTGATCAGCAGCAATCGGTTGAATTCGATCCCGTTTGGTGTCCGGCGGGGATTGCCAAAAGTGGTGGGATTGGTTAACCCCTGGATCTCAACCAGAATGGGACGGGTGCCTTCCATAGTAACCGCGATAGCTGATCCAGGTGCGTTCACCATGCGTTCAGCCAGGAATGCCTCTGAAGGATTGCTGATCTCGACCATGCCCCTTTCCTGCATTTCGAAGACCCCTACTTCTGAGGTGGCGCCAAAGCGGTTCTTAACAGAACGCAGTAATCGGTAAGCCTGATAGCGGTCACCTTCCAGATATAAAACCGTGTCCACGATATGTTCCAAAACCCTTGGGCCGGCGATAGTACCTTCTTTGGTGACATGGCCGATTAGAAAAATACTGATTCCGGTTCGTTTGGCATATTCCCGGAGTTGCGAGGCACACTCCCGGACCTGGGATATAGAACCGGCAGAGGATTCCAGTTGGGGCAGATAGCTGGTCTGGATCGAGTCAATGATCAGAAGTTTGGGTTTGATCGCTACAGCATGGTCGAGAATTATATCCAGATTGGTTTCAGTCACTAACAGCATTTTGGATGGCAGGTTTATGGGTTTGCCTTCCTGATCTCGATGCAGGCGGTCAGCCCGCATTTTGATCTGCCTTTCAGATTCTTCGCCAGATACATATAACACCCCGGAGTGCTCGGCGATTTCCAGGGCAATTTGCAGCAATAAGGTCGATTTGCCGATTCCCGGATCACCGCCAATCAAGCTGATCGAACCCGGTACCAGGCCGCCTCCCAGAACCCGTGAAAATTCCTGGTGTTTTAACTGCATCCTTTGTTCTTCATCAGAATGAATATCCTGGATCGCCCGCGGCACGGATGTTGCATTAAAACGGGAAGAGGACGCGGACGCGGATGGAGCGCTTTTTTCAATACGCTCTTCCGCCATGGTATCCCAGTTGCCGCAGTTCGGGCATCGACCCAGATAACGTGGATTGGTATAACCGCAGTCTTGACAAATATATTGGGAATAAGATTTAGCCATAAGGAAATTATAACGCCTTCAATTTAGAGTAGGGTTCCAACAGGTCCAATGGTCAGGAAAGTTTGGCACTGCTCTTGCAAAAAGAAGATTATCATCTATAATGATTATAGAACAAACGTTCTATTTGACAAGGGAAGAGGGAGAATTAAATGGATATTGGCATGTTATGGTTTGATAATGATAAAAAGTCCAGCATACCGAACAAGGTTGAAAAGGCAGCCCGGTATTATCAGAAAAAGTATGGCAAGAAACCTGATATATGTTATGTGCATCCTAAAATGGTGAAGGGGGAGAATGGAAAGAAAAATGGATCGAAGAAAAATATGGGGAGTAATTCGTTGAAGATCGGAAAGATCATGGTACTGAAAAATGACAAGGTCCTCCCGGATCATTTCTGGATCGGGATCCGCACCATGGAAGATCAGATCAGTTAGGGTGAGTGATATAGATCTCCCAGCTGCCCCAGTAGGAATCCTCAGATTCTGTCTGGCAGGTAGGTACTTCAATATCGGTAATGACCAATCCACTATCCGGAACTTCTAACTGGTAGGTCAGTCCTGGTTCCGCTAAATAATCTGCATACCCCAATCCCAATTCCGGCTTTAATCCAGTATAAAAGATCTCTTTTGGATCTACTCCAAGAGAGATTGCTAAAGTAATGCCTGGCACTCCCTCTCCACTACCATCTGTAGCGATGATCTGGATCAAGGTTTCCCCAAGAGTTGGGTCGCAAATTGGAGATGAATCCTGCAGGATAAAAGGTGGTGATGTAGTTGGGGATGGTGTTGGTGCGGTTGACCCCTCACTGTTTGGTTCCCTTGTCGCGTTTGCAGAACCCTGATTATCATTCCCGGAACTGGAGCTGCTGCTGGATGCCTCGGAAGATTCTTCTTCTTGTGCTGTCGCTGTGGGCGGGTTTGGTGTTGCAGCCGGACCGGATGCGATCTGTATGGCAGCTGAAAGATTGGCAAGCACTTTGGCCATCTCGTTATCCCCGTTCTCAGCCAGGAATCGCTGCGCCTGTGCTGCCAATGCCAGGGCAGGGTCATCGTCACCGATTAATGCCAGCCGGGCTTCCGCGCGTGGAAGGTTGTTGTTGGCTTGATAGGCGCGGGAAATCAAAGAACGGTAAATGTCCTTATAGTCATCCCGCAGCAAATTTGGGTGGGTATCAACTTCTGTTACAGGAGAAAATACCCAGGCATAGATCAAGCCCATGGCCAGGCCAAGTAATAATCCCGTCAGTAGATACCAATTACTCCGATTTTGTTCCATGGATTTAGTCCAACTCCTTGATTGCATTGGATAGATCCCGCAGCAGGAACATGTCAGGGAGTGTGTATTCTGCTTGTGAGGCGAATTTTAGGGCATTGTCAACGCTGATCACAGGAGACTTATCCTCCAATAATGTCAGTCGGTTCAGGGCCCAATCCAGATCACCTTCCTGGTGATAGACTTCAGCAACCATCAGCGTGAAATCAGTTTTGTAATCAATTCTTAAGCTTTCCAGGGTTGTATCCTGATAACTGACTGGATTGATTACCCAGCCGTATACCAGCCCTAGCCCCAGGCCAAGCAGTAAAATTAGGAAAAACAGAGTCCAACGAGACATAAATCACCTTTTGAAAATTCTTTCCTAATTGTGCCATAGAGGGATGGAACGGACAAGCCATCCTGTTTGAAATAGACTGAATATTGCCTCAAGCAAGGCGTTTTTCTACATAATTAAGATTTTATTAATCTCAGGGACCGTTTCTTGACGGGTGTAGTAGCAGGTGATATAGTTGTCGCGGAGGCTCTCCAAATGGAAAATGACCACAAAGATGATCAGCTGAAAAATAAAAATAACGAGGAAGGGTACGGAATATTCTCATCCCTTCGAGGTCCGATCAGAGATGTGCTGGCAGGAGATAATGGCCGACGGATCCTGACAATAGGCGGCGTGGTTTTGCTGGTTGTCATAGTCATTGTAGTTCTCAGGGCTTTTTATCCAGGGGCAGAGGGATTAAATCAGTCCCTGCCCGTTTTTGGGGACCAATCCCCAGCTCAATCAACTGGAGATAACCCGGTTGAGAATCAAGGCGCCCTGGAGATGCCCAGTTTTGTTCAAGATCAAACATCCCTTACCCGGGGTATCCACAGAGCTGCCGTGATCCATACTACGATCCCAACCCGAGCCAGGGTTGAGGTGCTGAAATATGTGGTGGAGCAAGGTGATTCCTTATTTGCCATTGCTGAGAATTTTGGATTGAAACCGGAGACCCTCTTGTGGGGTAACTTCGATACGCTGGCTGATAATCCTCACACCCTCCAGCCTGGGCAGGAGCTAAATATCCTGCCGGTCAACGGCACCTATCACGAATGGCGCGATGGGGAAAGCCTCCTTAAAGTGGCAGATTATTACGGAGTGGATCCGTTGGAAATAGTACAGTATCCGGGCAACCGGATTGATATCTACGATTTTGACCTGGATAATCCGACTTTTGATATTGGGCAGATGTTGATCGTTCCAGGCGGAGAAAGGGAACTGGTTGACTATGGCCCACCGGCCATCACCAGGGACAACCCAGCCATTGCAGCAACTTATGGTCCGGGCCACTGCGGCACCATTTACACAGGTTCTGTGGGTGTGGGTGTTTTCCTTTGGCCGACAACCGAACGCTGGATTTCAGGGTATGACTATAATCCAGGTGCCAACCACCCGGCTATTGATATTGCTGGTAGTACTGAGAATCCAGTCTGGGCCTCAGATAATGGGGTGATTGTCTACGCAGGATGGAGCAACTACGGATACGGCAACCTGATCGTGATTGACCACGGCAATGGCTGGCAAACGCTTTATGCCCACCTGAACTCGATTAGTGTCGGCTGCGGCCAAAGTGTAAATCAGGGCCAGAGAATTGGCGGATTAGGAAATACGGGTAATTCCTCCGGAGCCCACCTGCATTTTGAGATGATCTATGTAGGCGTAAAAGTAAATCCCTGGAATTTCCTGCAGTAGTATATAGATTTTTTAGTTACTAGAAGCAAGGTACGGTCCTGTACCTTGCTTTTTGTTACAATAAGGTAGTTGTCCAATATCCCGGCAGTCAAAAATGAATTGTAATCAAAAAGTACCCCAATTTCTTTTTATAGTGTTATTTATGGCCCTGTTGATTGGTTCTTGCGATCAATTCTCCAGCGATGGCTCAGCCCCCCGAGCTACCTCTGTGTTGGTCCAAACCATCCCACCGGCGACGTTAACGGCAATTAGTGCTGCAGCAGAACTTAATCAAACGCCACTGCCTGATCCGCTGGGTTTGCCCTGGTCTGCTGTTGAAGGATTGGAACTGGATTTTTGGTATGTCTGGGATCTGGACCAGCCAGGCACGGGAATGAACGCGATCGTGGACCGGTTCAATCAAGAGAATGAATGGGGGATTGTAATTAACCCTGTTGACCAGGGCCAGGTCCTTGATCCCCTGGAATCCATCGAAACTGCGTTCGAAGAAGGGTTTGTGCCGCATCTCCTGTTAAGTGAGTCTTCGGCTGTTGCCGGTTGGTATCAAGATGGTTTGATCGTGGATCTGAATCCATTTCTTGATGACCCCGCGGCGGGTTTCTCGGAAAAGGAACAAAATGATATATACCCCGGGATTTTTGAGGGATTTACGCTTGAAAAATCTATCCGCCCCGGTTTTCCCTTTACTCAATCTATTCAAGTGATCTATTACAACCAGAGCTGGGCTGAAGAGCTGGGTTACTCTTACCAGCCGACCAGTTGGGACGATCTGGATAAACAAGCTTGCTCAGCGGCCGCCAGCCGGGAATTAACCGCGCTGTCCCATTTTCAGGGGACCGGGATCCTGTTATCACCCGAAGCGGCCAATATCACCTCTGCAATATATGCTTATGAGGGAAATTTCATGCTCCCGGAAGGAGAAGGTTATCTGTTCTCTTCCC
>CAWAOV010000016.1:0-97933 GCA_963783765.1 uncultured Chloroflexia bacterium
TGGTCTGCTACATCAGGAAATCAAGCTTTGAAGAATTTATTTAATCTTCCTTCTCCCCCTACAGCGATCTTTGCCCAAAATGGCAGGATGGCAATTGTGTGTTGGGTTCAGCCCGTGAAATGGGCATAAATGTTCCTGATGAGTTATCCGTTATTGGCATAGATGATATGCCTTTATCATCCTACTTTGATCCCCCTCTGACAACTATGAAACAAGATCTGCAATCTATCGGTCGAGAAGCTGCCCATTTGCTGATAGCTGCAGTGGAAAAGAAGGAAGTTTCCCCAAAACAAATATTATTGAAGGCTCAACTCGTCCATCGGCAATCCACCAAGCCATTTTCCAGATAGGAAGTGAGGTTACCAAGTTATTGTTTTAAGAATTAAAGACCCCTATCTAACGAAGAGTATTCAAAGTATTAAAGCAAACTTTGCAGCACGAAATTCAACATGTATAGTTCCAAATATAAAGGAGGTGATGTCAGGTAAATATTAGTTCTTGGGAATTTGCTGGATAGATGGGAGTTTTGTTTGTTGATTTAAAAAAATATTTCCGAATAAATAATCAAAAATCCTTCGGCAATTCCTTATGCGCAGAAACATACTATACTCATACTAGAAATAATATCAAAAAGAATTGGAGGATATCTAATGAATTTCAAACGTTCGTTCTGGCTACTTTCCATGTTACTGGTAGCCGTACTTGTACTCGCTGCCTGTGGGGGCGCAACCCCTGAAGAGCCCGCAGCTGAAGAACCAGCTGCAGAAGAGGCACCAGCTGCAGAAGAGGAAGAAGCCGCTGAAACTATGGAAGAGATAACCCTGCGCTGGCGTACTCGACCGGACAATCAGGAAGAAGCTGATGTCTACCAAGGGATCAGTGACAGTCTGAACCTGGAAGGGATCACCCTGGAATACGAACCCGGTGGCTCTGAGACTTCCAGCTACCAGGATGTTTTGAAGACCGAACTCGCTTCCGGCACCGCCCCCGATGTTTTCTGGATCCCCGGTACCGATGTGGCTGATTTCGCCACCCGTGGTCTGCTCTTGGATATGCGTGGGTTGGCTGACGCCAGCGATGGCTACAGCGACGATGATTTCTACCCCGGCCCCATGTTCCACCTGACCTTTAATCCTGATACCGCAATGACCGGCGAAACCCTTTGGGGTTTGCCCCGCGACGTTTCGACCTTTGCACTCTACCTAAACCTAGACCTGCTGGCCGAAGCTGGCGTCGATGATCCCCGTGAACTCGAAGCCAACGGCGAATGGACCTGGGATGCTTTCCAGGAAGTTGCAGCCGCAGTTTCCGCCCTTGACGCTGATGTCCAGGGTTACGGTGGCTCCGCATGGTGGGGTCCCTATGGTGTGTGGATAAACGCTGCTGGCGGCGGTTTCTTTAATGAAGACCGTACTGCTTGCGGCCTCGATACCCCCGAAGCCCTCGCCGGTCTCAAGTTCGCTCAGGACCTCTACGCGTCCGACTCAACTGTTCCTTATGGCGAAGATCCCGAACCCCCCTTCCGCTCTGGCAATCTCGGTATGTTCCAAAACGGCCGCTGGGCTACCCCCGGTATCCGCACTGTTGACTTCGAGTGGGATGTTGTTGGTCTGCCCACCGGACCTGCCGGAAACCCAGGTAACTGGCTCTTCTGGGGCGCTTACGTTGTGAATGCCGATACCGCTCACCCCGAAGCCGCCTGGAAACTCGTTCAGGCCCTCACCACTGCTGAAGTCCAGGGTACGGTTGCCGCTCTCGGCGCCAATATCCCCAGCCGTGTCAGCCAGGACGCGCTTGATGCCTTCCTGACCTTCACGCCCCCAGCGAATAACCAGGCTTTCCTCGATGGCCTTGCCAATTCGCCTACCGCTGAAGGCCCCCTCTGGGCTGGTTCTTGGCCCGATTTTGGTGCTGTCATGGATACAGCTATTTCTTCCCTCCTAACCGGTGAAACCACGGTCGAAGATTTCGGTGCCACCGTCTGCGATGAAGCCAATAAAGCCTTTAAGTAAACAATCAATTAAGATCCAGGTGGGGTTAAACCCCACCTGGATTTTTCAAGATCATAGGGTATGAAAATGACTTCAACTCCTGCTGATTTCCAAAAAGACCTACCGAATGAGTTAAACCAAAAAACCCAATTAGCACTCAGGGCATTAACAATCTGGCATGTCATATTCACAATTGGGTCATTGATCGGAACACTGATGATCTGGAGAATTGAAACGGATACTGTCACCTGGCTTAAGATCCTCTACAGTTTTGCATTAGGAATTGGGGCAATCTTCAGTGCTGTTGCTGTGATCCAAATTTCAAAACGAAAACACGGGGGACGCGTGATTTCGTTAGCCATCAACTATTTGGGATTTCTCACATGTTTCCTTGGTGGACTGCATTATTTAGGGATTTTCACTGGCATAGACTCGTTAGGGGCTACTTTTGGAAAAGGGTTACCCTATATGGGAATTGCGTTTGTTGGTTATTTGATCAGGGTGTTTGGAGATCGATACGAAGACAACCAACCGAGTACTGCAAAGAAATTTAAGCAAGTAAGTAAAATTATAAGTTTGATCGGTGGGGTCTTATTTTTATTTGCGATTGGTATTATTCCAGGAACAATTTCCCTTCTATCAAAATTTAATGAGATAATTCCAATCTTTTTACTTCTCGGGACGATCATCTTTGCCAGCATGCTTTGGCTTATGTGGCGCGGGCCAACCCAAATCGCCATGAATGCAAAAAGCAAGGATCAACTTATGTTGGATGGGTATTTGTTTTTGTCTCCCAACTTCATCGGATTTTTGTTCTTCTTTGCGGGTCCCCTGCTCTTTTCACTTTATATCAGCTTTACAGACTCAGATGGATTTGGTAATGTAAATTGGATCGGACTGTCCAATTATAAAGAGATTTTCAATCTCACCATTGCTCAACTCGATTCCGCCAATCAGCTTGCTAAAGAAGTCATCGACATTAAAATCTTCGATGAACTTATCCGTTTCTCATTTTTGGCAAAAAATTATGTTATCGGCGCACAAGATCAATTGTTCTGGATCTCATTATGGAATACGCTCAAATTTGTGCTTATGGCTGTCCCTTTAAGTGTTATCCCAGCTCTTGCTTTGGCTACAGTTCTCAATAGCAAACTGCCAGGGATGAAACTTTTTCGGGCCATCTACTTTATCCCCAGCGTTGCGGCAGTTGTGGGGGTCGCCATGATTTGGCGCTGGTTATATAACTCAACCGTGGGATATATCAATTATTTCATCACAAATTTCATTGAGTTTATCAATTCTTTAGCTGGGTCACCCCTATTGACTGACCCTCAAATTGGATGGACATCTGACACAAAGATTGCTTTGCTCGCAGTAGCCATCATGGCGGCTTGGCAATGGATGGGGTTTAACACGGTTCTTTTCCTGGCCGGGTTACAGAATGTCCCGAAAGTCCTCTATGAAGCCGCTACCGTGGATGGCGCAAATAGCTGGCAGCAATTCTGGAAAGTAACCCTCCCCATGTTGGCACCGACTACTTTTTTTGTACTCACAACTACGATGATCAACGCCATGCAGATTTTCGATCAGGTCTTTGTTTTCACCCGGCCTCCTGGGGGCCCGGGCACATCGACAACCACCATTGTTTTGTATCTTTATCGCCAGGGTTTCCAAAACTTCCGGCAAGGTTATGCATCTGCGCTGGCTTGGGTTTTGTTCTTACTTATCTTCGGATTGACTCTTTTGCAAAAAATGCGACAGCAGGCAGGCGATGAGGCAATATAGAGGAGAATATTGATGACTACTTACAGAATTGGAATTTTCTTACGCAATCTCCTGCTCTATTTCACATTAACAATTTTCGCTCTCGCGATGCTCTTTCCATTCTTTGTGATGTTTTTTACATCTTTCAAGGAAGCGAATGATACTTATCGGTTCCCACCCAAAATGCTTCCTCGTGCTTCGGTCACTATGGATGTTGATGGGATTAATCAGCCATTGCCGGTATACATTGTTGATTACCAAGGTTCTAAAGCGGAATTTGTTTTAATTGAGAAGACAGTAAAAGTTGGTGAATACGCTGCACCTGACAAACTGGATGTAACTTATATCCGAGAATTGGATTTGGTAATGCCAACCGGCGGCGAGGAAAATCCTGAAACTACTATTTATGATGGTGAAGAAGAAATCCTTTACGATATCAACGTAAATGGAGAAACAATCCCAATGGTAAGGATTGCCAGAACCGCGCTTGGACGATTCGCAGATCCAAATAATCTTGCCATAACAGTATTGCAAAACGTCCGTGACAGTGAACCCGCTGAAACACTCACTTACCATCCAGAGAATTACCAAGAAGTGGTAAATTTGCATGGCATGGATCGCGCCCTGACAAACACGGCACTCGTGACAATTTTTGTTGTGGTAGGACAATTAGTAACTTCCGTTTTGGGCGGCTATGCATTTGCTCGTCTGAAATTTCCTGGTCGAGACAGTCTCTTTGTTATATACCTTGGCACGATCATGATCCCATTTGTGGTTGTTATCACTCCACTTTATCAATTAATGATCTTGATTGGATGGGTTGATAGGTTGGCAGCCCTTATCATCCCATGGATCTTCACCGCTTACGGCACCTTTTTAATGCGGCAATTTTTCATCACCTTTCCTAAAGAGATCGAAGAAGCTGCAGTAATAGATGGGGCATCTCGTTTACAAATCCTTTGGCGCATCTTTTTACCTGCCAGCATGCCGGCGTTGGCTACTTTGGCAACATTCACGTTCTTATATGCCTGGAACAGTTTCTTCTGGCCTTTGGTGGTCATCAATTCCGGGAACGAAGCAAACAGGGTTTTGACTCTGGCTGTGAGCGTTTTGGGTGGTCGAGCAGCGGATGCACCTAACCTGGTCTTGGCCGGCGCCGCGATTGCAGTGTTACCACCTGTGATTATTTACATCTTTGGGCAGCGTTACTTTGTAGAGAGTTCTACTTCAAGTGGTGTGAAAGGGTAAACACTGGATTAATGACTTGCCGAGCATCACACCGATAACACTTGTCACCAAAATAATGTGTTGATAGAGAGAAATAGTGAGCAGGCTAGGCAAAATAAAGACAATATAATAGTAGTGCCCAGGGATGTCGTTGCAAGGTAGCTTTTTCGCTGAGTGCGCAGAATCTCACGGAGAAGCAATCTCATTGAGAGTGGGACTGCCGCATCTCAAGTGTATGCTTCTCGCAGACTCACTCTTCTAATGCCTGCGTGGTGATAAATTATCGAGTTTTAGTGTATTTACACATTCTTAAAGGATATTTTTTCTATGAAAAAAGTGAATGGTCGTTATGAACTATATGGCAATCCCATCACACGCGCCCAAACCCGAGCAGCAGATAGATGGAAAGCCATGCTGGCGAAGAAATTTGATTATGATCCGAATGAAAAGTTTGATTTGAGTGTGCAGGATCACCCTTATGGCGGTGATATTTTTGGGTTGAAGGAAATTGTCCGTGAAGGGGATGGAACGCCGTTGAAAATTGATAATGGCGTTGTTATCAGTACCATCCGCATGGGATTTGGGCATTATCGCATTGCGATGGCGGGCGTTTCTGCTGCAAAGGCGATGGGCTTCACCCCATATTGGCTTGATTTGCTCTCTATCCCCGGTATCACCACCGATGTGATCAACTGGTGCAATACCAATTACAGTAAATACTCCCGTATTTCTCAGCGTTTTTCATTGTTTGATAAATATGTTTGGGAAGTATTGACAACAGGCGAACCTTCACTGCCTGGTTTGAATACATTCTTCAATAACTGGATCGTCACTTGGCCCTGGCGTTTTACGAAGACCCAAGTCAAAGACTATAAGATGAGCGAGTTATTCGAAAATCTATATGGAGCACTTCCTTCAGAGCAATCCATTCTCACATCGCATATGTGGAATGCGATGGGCGCAGTGGCAGGCGGTATGACCAATGTTGTCGATATGATGTTCGATAATTGGCCCATGGCATTCCAACTCACTGAAGGGGCGAAGCACGCTGTTCAGGGTCCTGCTGGCTATTATGGCTTCCGTGTGATGCGTGGATTTGATGATAAAGGCTCGATTATGAAGCCTACGCCCAGCGATGCGCTATTCTTTACGGGGCAGCATGTTGATCACGAGTTGGTCGAGAATATCGAAGTGGATTGTAAAGCACGTCTCCAACGTATGGATGCTAAAGAGCCCCGCCGTTTCATCGTCACGATGGGTGGCGCGGGTGCGCAGCGGGAACTCTTCAAAGCCATTATTGAACACGCCATTCCGCTCATCCAGCAAGATAAAATCGCTCTTTTTGTCAATCTTGGTGATCATAAAGGTAACTGGGATTGGTTGAAAGCCGAGTTAGCTCCCTATCAGGATTTGCTCAACACCCACTTCACATGGGAAGAGACACGAGATTATGCTGATAGTATTCGAGAGAATCCTGCCCATGGATTGCATGTTTTTCTTTATGACAATACTTTCCACGCAGTTTATGCATCGAATTATCTGATGCGTGTGATGGATATTATGATCACAAAGCCATCTGAGTTGGCTTTTTACCCAATCCCCAAAATTTTTAATGCCCGTGTCGGCGGACATGAGATGTGGGGTGCTATTCGTGGCGCAGAAATTGGAGACAGCACTGTCGAAACCCGCACCATCCCGCAAACGCTGCAAGCCATTGACTTGATGACCCACGAAGACGACCTGCTCGAAATGTATTGCGAGATGATCGTCAAGAATAAGAGCATCGGACTATATGATGGTGCTTATAAATGCGTTGAGTTGGCAACGGGCAAGAAATTTACACGAACACCAGAAGGAATTAAGATCGGATGAGCAAAATAACCATTCTTGGGGCAGGGAGCACGGTCTTTGCCAAGAATTTGATTAGCAAGACCAAAAAAAATAATTATCCGAAAATTGTGCTGCGTGAAGCGTGTTTCGTCAAATTTCTCTCTAGAAAACGCGCTGCACGCAAGATTTAAATGAAGAATTTAATTTCGAGAATCTTCTAAGTCTTTTTTAACTGAATCCTAATTATTTAGCACCCCGAAGGCACAGAAAGCATAAAAAACTCTGTGAATTTTGTGTCTTTGTGATGAACTTTTTATGACAAACTTCAACCCCACCGAACACCCTCACCGTCGATGCAACCCCCTTACTGGAAGCTGGGTACTCGTATCTCCGCACCGTACCAAACGTCCCTGGCAGGGACAAGTCGAAAAATCCCTGCCCGATATGCGGCCGCGTTATGAGCCGGATTGTTATCTTTGCCCGGGCAACGAGCGTGCTGGGGGCGTGAGCAACCCTGATTACGAAGATACATTCGTCTTCACCAACGACTTCGCCGCCCTGCTGCCCGACACGCCGGATGTGCCCGAAAGTAGCGATGAGTTATTCCAATCCCGCAGTGCACGTGGCACCAGCCGTGTGATCTGCTTCTCGCCGCGTCACGATCTAACTCTGCCCGAAATGCCCGTCAAAGATATCCGCCGCGTGGTGGATGTTTGGGCAGAACAGGTCGCAGAGTTGGGGAAAGAAAATCAGTGGGTGCAGGTCTTCGAGAATAAAGGCGCGGTGATGGGCAGCTCCAATCGCCATCCCCATGGGCAGATATGGGCGCAGAACGAACTTCCCAATGAACCCGCCGCCGAAGACCGAAATCAGCGCACATATTTCAAAAAGCATAATTCCCCCCTTCTGATGGATTATCTCGAACGGGAAACCGAAAGTCGTGAACGCATCGTCGTCGAAAACGAGCATTGGATGGCGGTCATCCCTTATTGGGCAGTCTGGCCCTTCGAAACCCTGCTCGTGCCGCGCCGCCATGTTTTGCGTATCTTCGATCTGAATACAGATGAGCGAGATGCTTTAGCCAAAATCCTTAAGGCGCTGCTTATAAAATATGACAACCTTTTCGAGACCTCCTTCCCCTACTCGATGGGCTGGCACGGTGCGCCCTTCAACGGTGAAGAAAACGATCACTGGCAACTTCATGCCCATTTCTATCCCCCTTTGTTGCGTTCCGCCACTGTAAAAAAATTTATGGTAGGATTTGAAATGCTGGCAGAAGCTCAGCGGGATCTTACCGCCGAGGGAGCGGCAGCCCGGCTCCGGGAGCTGCCGGCAGTCCATTACAAAGATAAATCTTGAAGCAAAAAGCAGAACTCATTCAAACCATTCAGGAAGAATTTAGAGGCAGCCCTACCTGATCTCGTATCAAATACTACTATTAATCCCTTGACTTGCTGTCAATGGCTTAAAGATTACGCCTGATTTGATGTCAGACACCTTATAATACAACAGACTTGCTGTCAATGACGAGCCTGTTTCAACTACATTTTTACCCATTTCAGGGGGTGAATTCCGGGCTTAAAACAAAATATCCTGGTGTTTTTGGCTTACCTTTCATTGATCCCCATTTAACTGCACCATAACTGCACCGAAAACCTCAAAAACAGCTTTTTTACCATGAATATTCGGAGTTAAGTTCCGAGATTTCATGGTATTTTCGCATACATGATCTTGGAAATGTTAATAATAAAGCACCATATTGTTGACAATATGGCCTGTTATTGTTTACAATATAGCTAAATAATGTTAATAACCATTGGGCTTAAAGTTGACAATTAGGCCAAAAAGAGTTGAGAAATGAGAAAACCTAGAGACAAATCGATTCGGATTCGAGAGTTCATTCTCAGGAATATTGAAGATCACCCGCGCGATATTACCAAATTCTCCGCAGGGGAATTCAACATTTCACGGAACGCAATATTGAGCCACATTAATGCTCTTATTGATGATCGCCAAATCGTTGTCCATGGCTCCACAAGGGACAGATACTATGAACTCGCCCCGATCGCCAAAGAAACCTTTACAACAGAGATCTCTCCAGGTGTTGAAGAAGATCAGGTCTGGCTGCATATCATTAGGCCCATATTGGTTGGATTAACTGACAACGTTCTACATATCTGCGAATATGGCTTGAGTGAAATGATTAATAATGTCATCGATCACTCTGAAGGCAGTCATTTGAAAATCGGGGTCACTCAGTATGCTACGAAAATTAGTTTTCTGGTGGCTGATGATGGGATCGGGATATTCAAAAAAATTCAGCGTGATTTTAATCTTACCGACCCCCGCCATGCTATCCTCGAACTGGCAAAAGGCAAGCTGACCACTGATCCTGACCGCCATTCCGGGGAAGGAATCTTCTTCACTTCCAGGATGTTTGACACGTTCATCATCGTTTCCAGAGGTCTGTATTTTTCACATCAGGAGCCTGATGATGATTGGCTTCTTGAACACGATCGAGATGTTCAGGGAACATCAGTGATTATGAGTATAGACCCTCTGTCAGAACGAAATATTCAGCAAGTATTTAATACGTATGCATCTGATGAGGAAGATTTTGGATTTACGAAGACCCATGTTCCGTTATCTTTGGTAACGTATGGGGACGAAAACCTGATATCCAGGTCACAAGCCAGAAGATTATTGGCCAGATTTCGTAGTTTCTCAGAAGTATTATTAGATTTCAATGGTGTACTTACAATCGGACAAGCATTCGCAGATGAGATCTTCAGGATTTATAAAAGAAACAACCCTGGAGTTGACATCATCGCCATCAACACAAATCAACAAATCGAAAAAATGATCAATCGAGTTCAGGTTAGCAGTGGGAGTGAAAATTCACCATGAAACTCATCGCCATCAGCGATACACACGGATTCCATAGGTCCCTCGAGATCCCCGAGGGTGACATCCTGATCCACGCCGGCGATCTGACCCGCCATGGGATTCTGGACGACGTTCGGGAGTTCAATGATTTCCTGAGCGCCCGGCCCCAATTTGTTAAATTTTTTGGAAAATGGATCCGTTTTCTTGACATTTTCCCTCTGAAAAGATACAATCTCACTGCTTAGGCCCGCTAGCTCAATTGGCAGAGCAATTGACTCTTAATCAATAGGTTCAAGGTTCGATTCCTTGGCGGGTCACAAACAAAACACCGCTCTTTCGAGCGGTGTTTTGTTTGTGTGCGAAGATATCCATAAGGCGATCCAATGGGGGTCTTTAGTCTCTGCCCAGAGGTTCAATTCCCACAAATCTCCTGCGGAAACTTAAACCCGCATCATTCTCCATAAATATGGTTTAGAATAATAATGTAACAAATAATTTTATTCTTTGTTACAAATCTTGAAAAAAACTATCCCTCTACATCTTAACCAAAGAGAAAAAATGAATAAAGGGAAAAAAGCGCTTTACTGGCTCGCTGGTGTTGGGGCAGTCCTGATCCTGGGTATTTTCGCCTGGATGGTGATCGAAACAGGGATCGAGGTCACATCCCGGGCGGACTTCTGCGGTACCTGCCACGCCATGGAACCAATGGTCAAGTCCTACCTGGACTCAACGCACGGCGGCAACAATGACCGGGGGATCATGTCCGCTTGCACCGACTGCCACGTCTCGCACGAAAATGTCTTTGCCCACTTCCTCGGCAAAGCCCAATCAGGAACCCACGACGCCTGGGTCACATTGACCAGGAAAGAAGGCAACCTCGATTGGCAAGCGTTAAGAGAACAGCGTGAAGATTATGTCTACGACTCGGGCTGCCTGACCTGCCATCAAAACCTTGAAAAAGCCACGGCTGATAACGGCTTCCATGATATGTATTTTGACGGAACTACAGATTCTCAGTGCGCCACCTGCCACGACGGGGTCGGCCACGCCAATCTGAATATGTACCTGCTCGAAACCAAATATAAATACCGCTTTGATGAACACAGCCGTCATTAGAATAGGGATAGGTGAAAAATGAGATCTAGAAAGCCCCTGATGTTCTTAATTTCCATTTTATTGATCAGCCTGGTCCTTGTATCCTGCGCGGACCAGCCAGCAGCAGCTGATGAAAGTGAATACGAACTCACAGATGCGGCCAGAGCATGCATCGAATGTCATGCCACAGAAACACACGGCATCGTGGCGGATTGGGACAATAGCCGCCACGCCGAGGAAGGTATATCCTGCATCGATTGTCATGCTGTAGAGGCAGACTCAAGCATGGCCCTCAAAGACGTCGAAGGCCACGAGGACCTGGAGGTTGCGGTCTCCATGTTGATCCCGCCCTCGGTTTGCGGGGAATGTCACGAGGACCAGGTAGCCCAGTTCAATGCCAGCGGCCATTACCGGGCTCATATCCAACGGTTATCCAAAGCCGACCTGACCGCGCTGGTTGAGGTCCATGAAGGCCAGAATCACCCTGAATATAAAACCGCCTCGGATGAAACCGGGTGTATGTTATGCCATGGAACCGATCTGACAGTGGATGAAACAGGCCACCCCACTGCTGAAACCTATCCCAGCCAGGGGATTGGCAACGTCTATCCCAACGGCGAGATCGGAAACTGTGTCGTTTGCCATACCCGGCATGCTTTTGAAAAGGCTGAAGCCCGCAAACCACAAGCCTGTGCCAGCTGCCACCTGGGCCCCGATCACCCCGATATCGAGATCTATGAGAACACCAAACACGGACAGATCTACGACACCGAAGGTGATGACTGGGTTTGGGATCGTCCTTACGGGGAATGGGAGCCGGGTGATTACCGGGCACCAACCTGTGTTACCTGTCATATGAGCGGTATCGGTGACCTGGAACCCACTCATAATATCAATCAGCGGCTTTATTGGAATCTCTGGACACCAGAAAGCAAGGTCAGGAACAGCGATGATGTTATGTCACCCTTGTTAGGTGACGGGGAAGCCGGACGGGCGGAGATGATGCAGGTTTGCTCCGCATGCCACAGCAGCTCCCACACCGCCGGATATTTTGAAAGCGGCGACAAGGCGGTCAAGCTCTATAACGAAGCCTATTGGATTCCAATCGAATCCATGCGCATGGAACTGGCAGAAGCCGGGCTGCTGAAAGAGAATCCCTGGGAAGATGAATTCATGATCCTGCATTATTACATCTGGCATCATGAAGGCCGCCGGGCTCGCCAGGGGGCCATGATGGGAGCGCCTGACTGGGCTCACTGGCATGGGTTCTTCCAGCTCCAGCAGAAACTGTATCGGGCGACAGAGATCTATGAACTGAGGATGGAAAACGGATCGATAGAACAGTTCGGAACATATGTCGATAAGGACGAGTAAATAACAAATATCCATAACTTCAAAACAACGCTCCGGGATCTGGAGCGTTGTTTTGTTATCCAGCAAAAGTGGAGAGTATATGAATTATTTTGCAAACCGTATTTTGCATATGGTATAACTTTCTTACTTAATTATTGGTTTTTTATTGGTTGGGAGGGAAAATGAAAATTTTTAAAGAATGGTGGTCCAACGATCTTTCAATTGGTGTAAAAATTGTCCTTTTAGCTCTGCTTGTGAATGGATTACCGGCATTCATCATCCTGATGACACTCCCCAGAATGACTGAGGTTCTGTTTGTCTGGACGATCAATCCCGCGATAAACGCCAGGCTGATTGGTGTTATGTATGGGAATGCTCTGCTTCTGGTCGGATTCAGCGCATTTCAAACTGAATGGAAGAACCTTCGCATCACCATGGTGGTGATCACACTCTTCTCTATATTTGCCACTATTCTCACTTTTTTCTTCCTGAAACCCTTCCTGGCCCATCCCTGGTATCACCTTGCCTTCTGGTTGACGATGTACCTGGTTCTGTTCATTACCGCACCTTTTGTCTTTTATACTCATGAACAAAAGTTTGGCGGAAAACTTCCCATTCAGGTCCCGTTGAACATACCTGCCAAACTTGTGACTGGTATATCTTCATCTAATGAGTCTGGTAATTGGATTAGGGTTGATCTTTAAGATTGCTCTGGTGAATTAATATTGGCCCTGGAATCTGCCTCCCCTTGTGGGCGGATTGATCGGTGTTCTATTCCTGACCCATGCAGCAGCTTATGCCTGGGCGATCTGGGATGGCGACTGGCTAAGGGTTCGCCCGATATTCTGGCAGGCCCCCCTGACAAGCCTTATTATTTATCCTTTTACCCCTGACCCATTATAGCGACCTCAATCCGAATCCTGGAAACGCTCTGACGATCTATTTCCTGATTTCAGGATTGATCGGGCTGACTTTTTCTTTTGTCATCCTGGGATATAGAAAAAATCAAATTGGATCAGAACATGTTTAAGAAAATTAGAGAAATCAATCCGTCTGGATGTTCTGGGTCTGGTTCTGGCGGGTTTGAATAATACCTTTCTGGCGCTTGCTGTGGCAGTTTTCATCCACGGACCGGGCACTACCTCCAGCCAGCCGGAACTGATGCTTCGTGCTCTCTGGATTGCAGAACATACCCCATTATGGAAGGCTGGCTGGCTTTTTTGGTTCGCTCCAACCCTGACTTTTCCTGGAGTTATTTTGCCCTGGGGCGCCATTTGGATTCATCCTATAAATGGCGGGACCTGGCGATCGGAGTAGCATTGATTGCCGCAGCAGTCGATATAGTGGGCGTGCTGGTCAACATGATTGCCCTGCCGGAGCTGGCAGGCGCCCTGGCAGCGACCTATTCCAACCCTGATCCAACACTTCAAGTTGTCTTCCAGAGTCTTGAAAAGCTAGCCAATAACCTGACTAACCTGGGAGGGTACGGCCTCTATTCCCTGGCAGGGATATTAATTCTGCCAGCAGTTTTCAGAACTGAAAACTTTCCTCGCTGGCTGGCCTGGTTGGGAATAGCCGAATGGGGTATCTCAATCCTGGCAACTGCGCTGCTTGTTTTTGCTCCGGAGCTGTCAACAACTCCCCTGATAATCAGTTTTGCTCTCTACGCGCCCTGGGTCTGGGGAAGTGCGGGGTGGTTGATCCGAGAAAGTCGACCGTAAAAGAGTACAATAAATAGATAGGAAAATGCGGAATAACTAACTTAGATATTCAAGATTTCTTACTGCATCAAATATTCTAGTTACAGGAGTTCCAATATGAAATACAGAAGGTTTGGGCGTACTAACTGGCAGGTCAGTGAAATTGGCTACGGCATGTGGGGCATGGGCGGCTGGACCGGATCCGATGACCAGCAATCCCTGGCATCACTGCAGCTGGCAGTAGATCTGGGCTGCACGTTCTTTGACACAGCCTGGGGCTACGGCGAAGGCCACAGCGAGTCTCTCCTGGGCCAGATCATTCGCGCCAACCCGGATAAAAAACTCTATACCGCAACCAAGATCCCACCCAAGAACTTGATCTGGCCTTCTCGCCGGGAATTCTCGTTACATGATTGCTTCCCGCCCGATCACATTGAGGAATATGTGGCCAGCAGCCTGGAAAACAGCGGATTGGACCACTTCGATCTAATGCAGTTTCACGTCTGGGAAGACCATTTCATTGAGGATGAGAGCTGGATCAAAAAAGTGGCTGATTTAAAAGAACAGGGATTATTCCATGCAATTGGCATCAGCATCAACCGCTGGGAGCCCTGGAATGCTGTCAGAACTGTGAAAAGCGGTTTAATTGACGCGGTCCAGGTGATCTACAATATCTTTGACCAGAACCCGGAAGATGAACTGCTGCCAGCCTGCAAGGAACATGATGTAGCTGTTATCGCCCGGGTTCCCTTTGATGAAGGAACCCTGACAGGGAATATTACTCTGGAAAGCACTTGGCCGGATGATGACTGGCGCAGCAGCTATTTTGTTCCGGAAAATCTCAGATCGAGTGTGGAACACGTTGACCCTCTTCGTGACCTGGTGCCCGAAGACATGACCATGCCGGAAATGGCATTACGGTTCATCCTCAATGAAAACCGGGTGCAGACAATCATCCCCGGTATGCGCAAAGCCAATCATGTCAGGATGAATATCGCAGCCAGCGATCACGGCCCCCTGCCAGATGATCTGCATACCCAACTCAAACAACACCGTTGGGACCGTACTCCCACGGAATGGTCACAATGATGAATATCCGAGATAATGTCATCCAGGCTTTCAGACAGGAATTTGGAGCTGATCCGGTCTTGATCACTCGCTCTCCTGGCAGAGTCAATATCATCGGTGAACATACAGACTACAACGATGGTTACGTTCTACCGATGGCCATCAACTATGCCACCTGGGTCGCCCTGCGGCCAAGAGATGATCAAAAGGTAATTGTTACCGCCCTCGACAAAGGCGAAAAATTTGAGTTCGATCTTAATAACTTTGAAAAAGGTGCAGGCAGCTGGCGAGAGTATATTACCGGCGTAGCCTGGTCCCTCCAGGATGCAGGTTATGCGTTAAAAGGTTGGGAGGGAGTATTTTCCGGAGATGTGCCTCTTGGAGCTGGACTATCATCCTCTGCCGCTTTAGAACTATCTCTTGCGAGAGCATTTTCCCTCGTGTCCGAGTTGGATTGGGATCCAGCTCAAATGGCCCTGCTGTGCCAGAAGGCCGAAAACCAATGGGTCGGTATTAATTCTGGCATCATGGACCAGATGATATCCGCCAACGGTAAGGAAAACTTTGCCCTGATGATCGACTGCAGGAGCCTGGCTACTGAACTGGTCCCACTTCCCCAAAATACCAGCTTTGTGATCCTGGATACCGCCACCCGGAGAGGATTGGTCGATTCAGCCTACAATGAACGCAGGCAGCAGTGTGAAGCAGTGGCCTGTCATTTTGATGTCAAAGCCCTGCGAGATATAACCCTTGATCAGCTTGATGCCAAGGTCGGGCAGTTGAATATGCTGCTTTACCGCCGGGCCCGGCATGTGGTCTCAGGCAATCAACGTGTACTGGATGCGGTTGATGCGCTGAAGAAAGGAGATGCCAAAACCCTGGGCAGGCTCATGAATGAAAGCCATGCCAGCATGCGGGATGATTTTGAAATCTCACGGGAGGAGATGGACCAGATGGTGGCCATCGCCCAGGAACAGCCAGGTTGTTACGGCGCCCGCATGACCGGGGGTGGATTTGGCGGCTGCGCCGTCGCTTTAGTCGATAATAAAGAACTGGAAGCGTTCAAAGATGTAGTTGTCCAAAAATACCGGAGAATAACAAGATTGGATCCAAAAATATATGCTTCCTCTGCAGCAAATGGGACCAGTTTTGAACGCTTTACAAAATAATTCTTCCCGGGATCTGGAGAAGGGATGACGAAAAAAATCCTGTTTATTGGCGGTACAGGTGTTATCAGCTCAGCCTGCAGTGATCTCGCCCTGGAGAAGGGCCTGGATCTCTATCTATTCACACGGGGCACTTCAATACGGCCCTTCCCAACCAGCGCAAAAGTCATTCAAGGCGATATCAATGATCGAGCTGCTGTTGAAGAAATAGCAGATAACAATCACTTTGATGCGGTGGTGAACTGGATCGTCTATCAACCCGAAGAAGTTCAGCGTGATATTCAAATCTTCAACGGGAAAGTAGGTCAATATATCTTCATCAGTTCAGCTTCTGCTTACCAGAAACCCATCATGCAGCTGCCAATCACCGAAGAGACACCTCTGGGGAATCCCTTTTGGGCTTATTCCCGGGCAAAACAAGCCTGTGAAGAGATCCTGTTCAAAGCTTATAAAAACGAAAATTTCCCGGCAACCATTGTCCGCCCCGCTCATACGTACGACAAAACCCTATTACCGCTCCGTGGGGGTTATACCACGCTGGACCGGATCATCAAGGGCAAGCCGGTCATCATTCACGGGGATGGCACTTCTTTATGGGTCTTAACCTACCACAAGGATTTTGCGGTTGGTTTTGTGGGATTGCTGGGGAATGAAAAGGCAATCGGGGAGGCCTACCACATCACCTCGGATGAGCTGCTGACCTGGAATGGAATTTACCAATCTGTCACTGATGCAGCAGGTGCAACCCTTAATCCCGTTTATATACCCTCATCAATCATTGCCCGCTATGACTCAAAATGGGGTGCTGGGTTATTGGGTGATAAATCTCACTCAGTTATTTTTGATAATACAAAGATCAAAACTCTTGTGCCGGACTTTCAAGCCGATATCCCCTATCGTGAAGGATGTCAGGAAACAGTAACCTGGTATAAAGAAAATCCTCAGGCCCAAATCGTGGATCAAGATCTGTCCGATCGAATGGACCAACTGATTTCACAATTCGGATAAAAAAAACCAATTAACACGTCACCCAGCATATATCCATAATTATTTTCTAACAGTATATAACGCTCAATTCTAAGGAAAAAGTCCCAATATAATTGGGACTTTTATCGTCTTGATGTAGGACTTTCAGTGGACCAGTTGCGTTTTATTTTAATCCTTCTTGAAATACCTTAACAGCCTTTCCCACCCCTGGTGGAGATTGAATGACTTCAATTTCCATGTTCCTACGATCCCGAAGGGAAGGAATAAAACTATCAAAATATATATCGCTCCATTCACAAAACTGGCGATTTCACCCAAGTAGCGCCTTAAGCCAAAATCAAGCAACCTATATACCAATGCCCCAATTAGAGCCCCATTGAGCGTTCCAACACCACCTATCAAAACCACCAGCAAAGCCATGATCGTGTAACCCAATCCCGCTGTATTTGGTGATACGATCGGCTGATAGAGAGCGTGGATAACCCCCGCGATAGATGCTGTCATGGATGATAGAGTCAAGGCTGCCAATTTAAAAATAAAGGTGTTATAACCCAGCATCAAAGCGCGTTGTTCATTCTCGCGGATGGCAACACAGACTCTCCCTACAGGAGAAGAGACGAATCTCTTATATATCAGGAATAAAATCACCATAATCGCCAGCGCTACAAAATAAAAGCGCAGCCGTTCTGAAGCTGGATTGATATATGCCGGAATCGTAACACCCTGCAGACCGACATCTGCCCCGGTCAGATCACCAAGCTCCCGAGACATGATCAATATATGAAAAACCGATGCGATTCCAAGGGTGACCAATGCAAAAGTTATTCCCTTCACCCGGGGCAGAACCAACCCAAAAAGGATCGCATTCACAATAGCTGCCAGCAAGACCCACAATATCGTAAAACCCAATGGAAGCTGGAAATTCTTCAACAGGATGCCAGTTAGATAGGCTCCGGTTGCGAAAAACATGGAGTGCCCCAGTGACAACAAGCCGGTAATGCCAAACAGCAGGTCATAACTGAGCGCAAAAATCGCCAGGATGAAGATCTCGATCGCCAAACCTTCCACGAATTTCGCAGTACCTCCCTGATTCAGCCACACCTCAGCAGGAGAGGCACCCGAAAATAAACCCACCACAAAGGGGAGCAAAGACAGCGCCAGGATGGTAATCAACCAGCCACGATTCCGGCTAAAAATATTGGGGTTTGATTGAGAAGTGATCTTAGCCATAATTTACTCCTTCTTCCCAAGCAAGCCATTTGGCAGAATCAGAAGAATGAACACCATCAGTAACACTGTTGAGGCCGGAACCAGCGGAGGTGTAGGTTTAAATACAATTTCAGTGAAGGGGATTGGAATGCCAATCGCGCCATATTTGATGATCACCTGCTGCAATAATCCCACCAGCAAAGAACCCAGAGCGGCGCCAGGAAAATTGGTCAGGCCGCCAATAGCCAGGGCAATCAGGGCATTGAGGATCAAGGTATCCCCCATCGAGTTTGAGAGCCCCATGGAAGGCGCTGCCAATCCTCCACCCAGCACTGCCAACCCGATACCCAGGGCAAAGACAGTATTGAAGACCTTCTGGACGTTGATCCCAAGAGCTTCAACCATTTCACGATCCTGAACCCCGGCTCGGATGATCATCCCCAACCTGGAGCGCTGAAGAAGGATCCAGATCGCGACCAGGACGATGATTCCAACCAGGGGAATAAAGATCTCATTATAGACCCGGATCCGACCATCAAAAAGAAAGATGGTTGAGCAGTGATTAGTAAATAAATCTGCCAATGATGTCGCTGGACAGCCGTCACCTGTGCCCGCAAAAATGGATGGCTTGGGCATGACAAATTCTGGTCGTCCCCAGATAGCCCTCACAACTTCAATACCCATTGCACTCAGACCCAGGGTTAACATCAATTGATAGATCGGCCTGTCGTATAGAGGGCGGATCAATGTCGCCTCCATCACGCTACCCAACAGCACACCTGCCAGGATGCCCACTCCAAGTGAGATAAAGAACATCCAGGTGGAATCCAATCCTATCAGAAATTCGGTCAGGGAGTCATTAAAGATCAGTGCTACCAAACCCAGCAGGAATAAGACAGCAAACGGGACCAGATCCTTCCATTTTACAGTTGTAGCCGTCTGGTTGCGGGATCCAAACGAGGACAAACTGAAAGCTCCCGCCAGGCTGGCTATAACCAAACCCAAAACCGCAGGTATTACGCTGATCTCAGCGAAGGGTTTACCAGAAGGTATATTAATCAATCCCTGATCTGCCAAATAGGAATAAGTAACGGGGCTTTGACTGTAATTACCCACATCCCAGATAGTGATTGGGTAACGGGGCAGTACATACATCAATAATGCAGCCGCAACTGCCAAACCAATCCAGCGCAGGACAACCAACCAGATTCCCTTGTCACGAAGATATTTGATCACTCTTTTCCAGACAGCGGAAAGAGTGAATCCACTGATCAACAGCAGAATGGGTGTCAGCAAGTCTACAAAGGTATCAGGACGCACATAAACAGTCCAGGCAATATAAGCTCCGATCATGAACATCGTTCCATGAGCCATATTTAGGACATCCAGCAGCCCGAAGATCAACGAAAATCCAGATGCTACCAGGAAAGTCACCGACCCGACTGAAAGTCCACGCAGGAGAGTGATCACCCAATCCTGGGTTTCCATACCCCTTGCCGCGACAATAAAAAAGATCAGCAATGCCAATAATGTTAACCAGCGGGGAAGGTCTTTTCTGAGATCAATTTTCATAGATTCTCCTCAGGCAGCTCCCAGATAGCGGTGAATTGTCTCGCTATCCTCGATCAAGTCTTTCATCAAACCATCTTTGACTGACCGCCCTTCTTCAATAATGACATAATATTCCGCCAGTCGACTGGCAACCAGGAAGTTCTGCTCTACCAGCACAATTGTGCTTTCCGAGGAAAGTGTGCGGATAGCTGACATCATGTTCTCGATCAGAACAGGCGCTAGGCCTTCACTGGGTTCATCGATCAGAAGTAAGGGGTTATCCGGTACCAGCGCGCGGGCAATTGCCAGCATCTGCTGCTGTCCTCCTGATAACTTCGCTCCACCCAGGTGGATCAGGCGTTTCAAATCCGGGAAAAGAGAAAAAATAAATTCTTCTTTCCGGTCAAAATCCCCTTTTTCCCTTTCAGCAATTCTTAGATTTTCTTCCACGCTTAGATCGCGAAAGATCGCCCGATGCTCGGGAACAAACCCAATCCCTGTTGAGGTTATATCAAAGGAGCGCATGTCTTGAATTTCATCACCCTGATAGATCACTTTGCCGCTAACCACCGGGGTCAGGCCAATGATCGATTTCAGCGTAGTGGTTTTACCGGCTCCGTTCCGTCCCAGCAGAGCTGTGATACTGCCCTCCCGCACCTGTACACTGACCCCTTGAAGGATGTGGTACTGACCGATATAGGTATGAATATCTTGCACGTCAAGTATAGGATCCATGTAGGCCTCACATGTCTAGCTTGTACAGGCCGCCCAGATAGGCGGTCTGTACTTCTGCGTCAGCGGCGATCTCAGAGGGAGTCCCAGCAGCCAAGACTTTCCCCAGATGCATGACAGTAATCGTATCGGATATGCTCATGACCACATTCATATTATGTTCTACGAGCAACACAGTCTTTTCCCCGGTCCTTTGGATCTTCTGGATGAGTGCGATCAGCTCCGGTACCTGCTCTGCAGCCATTCCAGCTGTGGGTTCATCCAGCAGCAGGACTTCCGGATCAGGAGCGAGGATCATACCCAATTCCAGCTTTCGCTGATCCCCATGAGGAAGGATCCTGGCCAATGTGCCTGCTTGGGCTTCTAAACCAACCTGGTTTACTACATCTTCAGCCCGCTGATTTACTTCCTTTAACTTGTCTGCGTGTTGGTAAAACTTAAAGTTGTCCTTTCCCAACGCCTGGCAAGCAAGCCGGATGTTCTCAAACACGGTCAGGTTGGGAAAGATATTAGTAATCTGGAAAGAACGGCCTATCCCATAATGGATGGTTTTATAAACTGGCTGGCGGGTAATATTTTTTCCTTTGTAGATCACTTTTCCGCGCGTAGGATCCAGATTTCCGCTTAACAAATTGAAAGAAAGTGGTTTTTCCCGCACCATTTGGACCAATTATCGAATGAAGGCTGTGCTGTTTGATCTTGATACTGACATCATCGACAGCAACCAAAGCATCAAATTCCTTCCGCAAATCTATTGTTTCGAGAATGTATTCATCCATAACACCATCCATCAAGCAGATAAAATTGTTTTTTCTGAGAACAGCGGAAAATATCTCATTCCGCAGTTCTCAGAAAAACAATATCCAGGAAGCCCCCGGGGGAACACCCCGAAGGCTTCCTGGCAAAGTTGATCAGTTCAACTACTCCCCGCTAAGGGATCCATAGGGCAAGGAGCCACAGCGGTCCTTGAGTTCTTCAGGCAGCAGACAGGGCGGTTCGGGGCGCGTGGTCTCTACATACTCGTAGTAGTCCGCGTTTTCTGCACCCAGGTCCACCAGTGTCAGGATATACATATCCTGAATGGCAACATGGTCTTCTGGCCGGATATAGATAGTACCCTTGGGGCCTTCGAAGGTCATGCCTTCCATTACTGCAACCAGAGCTTCTCCGCTAACATCACCATTGGTGGCTTTGATAGCTTCCACAGCCATGATGGCAGCATTCATGCCGTCCCCATCAAACAAGTCCGGAGCGGTGCCGTACCGGGCCAGATCCTGTTCAGTCAGGAAATCATTGGCTGGATTATCGGGAGCTGAGTAATGGAACAGAATACCATTAGTGCTTCCAACCGCATTGCCGTACCAAAGTGGCATGAGGACATTGTCGATGAAGGTTGCGCCAAGAGCCATGGATTCATTGACACCCAGATCAGTGGCAGCCTGCATCAGAGGCACAAATCCACTTCCTGCCCAGGTGACGATATAGGCTTCTGCACCAGAATCGAGGACCTGCTCCATGTAAGGAGTGAAGTCCGTTGTATCGGCGGGAGCCAGGATGTCATCTGCAGCAAATGTCGCACCTGCCAGGGAGCAAGCGTCCCGGAATGCAGTGGCGGAGCCCCAGCCAAAGGCATAGTCTGGAGCGATCTGCACGAAGCTAGAATACTGCTTTGCAAGATAGAGGCATTCGTTGATGGCGTCCTGATAGTTATTGCGGCTGGTTCGGAAAGTATATTCATTGAAGTCTTTTCCGGTGATATCATTTGCCGCAGCGGGGGCAACGATGAGGGGAATCCCGCTTTCAAAAGCAATGCCCTGCAAGGTTGCAGTAGCCCCAGAAGAAACGGTGCCGACGAGGATATCAACCTCATTAACATCAATCAATTCTCTCGCCAGGGTAGCGGTGTTTTCGGGATTTGATTGATCGTCTCGGACAAATACCTGGACCTCACAGCCTTCTAATGTGAAGGTGTTTTCCTGTGTGGCAGTGAAATCAAAGGCTTCTCCTGCAGAACCAGGCGCGCCCGTGGCGTATTCCATACCCAACATGAAGGAGCGCAGGATGTGGGCGCCGTAGATTGCCAGTGCGCCGGAGGCATCGGTGATCAGCCCTATTTTAATGGGTTCTTCACATACCAATCCAGCCGGTTCTTCGGCTTCCTCTTCAGTTTCTTCAGCCTCTGCTTCTTCTACAACTTCTTCCTCTACTACTTCTTCAGCCACAGGCTCTTCCACTGGTTCCTCAGGTGCTGGCGCACAAGCGGCCAGGATCATCGAGCTGACCAGCAGCAGTGAAAGAATGAACCACAAAACTCGTTTTGTTTTCATGCTTCTTACTCCTCTTTATATAATATGCTTGGTAAAACTTAACAAGCCCTAAAAAAACTTGCTTCCTGATTCACCTCCTTGTCAATTTATGTCTGTGAAATATCAATTTATCATCTTGTAGAGTCATTCTAGCAGGTTATGGTTGCAGGTAGGTTACACAAAATCAATCCCTAATCATAAAATCTAAAGCCAGGTTTGCAACCAACAATCCTTTATGGTTGTTTTTCCAAAAAACCCAGCACGATTGTGTTATACACCTCAGGGTTTTCCCAGCAGGATGCATGTCCTGCTCCGGGAATCACATGAAGTTCAGCCGCCGAAATATTATTCTTCAGGATTTTGGCGTATTCAATACCTTTCAGCTGATCCTTTTCACCAACAATCAAACACGTGGGTTGTGAGATTTCCTTGAGCCGGGAAGTAAAATCCACCTCCAGGAAGCAGCGGCAGAGCCGAAGGATCGCCGGGAAATCAAGTTTGCCGTATCGTTCTTTAGCACTCTCTAACAGGGCAGGATTCTTTTCAATGAACTCAGCAGAGAAATTCCAGGGAACAGTGGCATGGAAAAAAGCTGCCGGATCTCCTGATTCAAGAGCATCCATCCAGCTCTGAATGATCATTTTCAACCGGGGACCCACTTGACTGGCGGTATCGGCCAACACCAGTGACATCGTCATTTCCGGGTATTTGAGGGCAAATGCCTGAGCGACCTCGCCTCCATAGGATATGCCCGAGATATGCGCTTTAGTAATTTCCAGCGCTGCCAACAGGGCAGCCAGATCATCAGCATGTCCATCCATAGAATACTCCTCATCAGGATGGTCAGATTGTCCCTGTCCCCGGCAATCGTACTGTAGAACCCGATACTGTTTCGAAAGGCTTTCAGTCTGGAAAACCCAACTTGTAGCAGCATTCATGATGATACCGTTGTTCAGCACCAGAACAGGATCAGCTTTAGATCCATGCAGCTCATAATAGAAGTTCAGATCGTTTACAGTAATATTTGGCATTTTTTTACCTTCTAATCTTCTGCCTGGAACGCAAGCTGGGCCTGGTTTTTTTCATCCCCGCCTATCTCAATGACGGAGAATGTCATTGAAGTACCAATTTTTATCCCTGCTGGATTTTTTGGATCCAGACCCAACAATCGGGCGCTGATCCTGGGACCTTCCTCTAAATCCACTATGCCTGTCAGGTAGGGGTTATCTCGGCCGAATCCCAGGTCATTCATGAAGGATGGACCAATGTACACAGAAGTATAGGCAGCCAACTTCCCCTTCCCGCTTAACTCAAACCACTCCAAATTCGATTGACCGCATTCCGGGCACAGCGCCCGAACCGGCAGGTAGGTCTTCTGGCAATCCAGGCAGCGAGAGGCCATCAGTTTTCCTTGATTAAGAAAAACCTGGAACGAGTGTGCGGTAAAGTCCATTTTTTTATCTGACATGATTACTCCTCGCGCTCAAAAATATGAACTACACAGGTTTGGCCTGTAGCCCCAACATTATGGGTCAATCCGATCCTGGGATTTCCCTCAACCTGTCGCTCCCCTGCCCTTCCGCGCAGCTGCTTGAATATCTCCACTGCTTGACCCACGCCAGAGGCGCCTACAGGGTGACCTTTTGATTTCAACCCACCAGAAGTGTTGATCGGCTTGCCTCCTGCCCGCGTCGTTGTTCCCAACTCAGCTTGTTTATATCCAGTACCAGGTTCAAAAAAGCCCAGGTCTTCGATCGCAATCACCTCTGCAATTGTGAAACAATCATGAACCTCTGCGATTTGAATATCTTCCGGGGTTAACCCGGCCATCTGGTAAGCTTCCTGGCCGGCCAATTTAGCTGCTCCGATCGAAGTCAGGTCAGGCCGGTCGTGGAGGGGGTAATCTGATGCCTGCCCGGAACCTATGATCTTCAAGGGATGATCGGTGAACTCTTTGGCAATATCATCGGCAACCAGCAGGGCTGCGGTCGCCCCATCTGTGATTGGTGAACAGTCGAACAGCCTCAACGGCCAGGCGATCATTGGATTGGCCTGGTCATCATGAAGGAATTCCCACTCGTCCTTCCAGGTAGGGATAGGTTTCCCTTTCTTTGCTGCCGATTCTTTTCTCTTTTCCATCCAGTCCGGTATGCTGATGCCAAATTGAGCCTTGCCATTCAATGCGCCGTTGGCGTGGTTCTTAAGGGCGACCTGCATTAGATCTTCCGGCGCTGCCCCATAGCGGTCCAGATAGGCGGAAGCCATCGCAGCATAGAATCCCGGGAAAGTAAATCCTACAGGAATTTCATATAAGACATCACCGGCTGCCGCAAGGGTATCGGTTACCTCTGCTGTAGGAAGTTTGGTCATCATTTCGACGCCGCCTACCAGGACAATATCATATAAACCAGAGGCGATTGCCAGGATTCCTTGACGCAGCGCAACACCGCTGCTGGCGCAGGCGTCTTCTACCCTGATAGCAGGTCTGGGAACCAGACCTACAGCGTCAGCCATGATCGGCGCAGTGTGAGACTGGCCCTCAAACAGGTCGCTTGAAAAGTTTCCGAGAGAGAGAAACTCAATATCTCCGGGATTAAAATCGTTATCAACTGACTCTCTCATATCCTGAAAGGCTTCCACAAAAATATCCCTGCTGGATTTATCCGGGAAAGAACCAAATTTACTCATCCCGGCTCCCACCAGTGAGACTCCCCTAGCCAGTTTCCTATTTTTCACAGGCATATATTACTTCTCCTTAGAATTCAACTCCAATTAATCCCCTTTCCAACATTGTCCCATGACTGCCAATTACTGAAATTGGACACTTATTTCAATACTTTTTTGAATACCGTCATGAATTCCTGCGGTTTTTCTATGTAGGGAGAATGAGCTGTATTCGCCATAACAATTTCTTCAAAATCCCCTCCAGCATTCTTATATTGTTCAAGAACATATCGCGTCTGGCTTATCATTGGCTGCGGAGGATAGACCTCTGCACCAGGCCAACCGGGGACAAGCTCAAGCTGACCGAGGGTACCAAAATCGAAAAGTGAATTGTCAGAGACAATCTGGTCGGCTTCTCCTCGAACCCACAACAGGAAAGGTTTGGGGTCAGCGGATATTAGTTTTTCAACACTATCTCCAACATACTTGGGAGAAAGGGCATTGATCGGGCCGAACTTTCCAGGTGCGACATTTGGCCAATTCTCTGAGGGAACCATGTCACCTGGATACTTATCTTCGCCAATATTTTCAGTTAATAATGAAGACAACAAATCTTCTTCGCGTTCAGGAACAAAGGGCGGTTTCCAGTAGAAACTGTTCATAACTACCCGCGGTGACGCCTGGGGGTTATCGCCAGAACGGTCACCGGCTGCGATCAGTTTCGGGAAATCTGGATTGACAATTCCACCGCCGGAACCGGCAAAATCTTTATAACATGGCTGTCCATCAATACCCTTGCTGCCCCCGAAGCCAAATATCGAACCAGGGTTGACCAGTGTCCCGCTAAGGACACGATCAGGTTTAGCAGATACCAGGCCCATAACAATCGTGCCGCCCATTGAATGGCCGATCAGATGGACTTTCTCGATTCCCAATGCATCCAGCAAGGCGAGCAAATCATCTATCCAATCTCCCATCCCGCGGGTCGCATCAATGACTTTATCTTCAGTATCACCATAACCGCGCAGATCAGGTGCAATCCCTCTAAAATCCTCCGGCAACATCAGCATGATCTCTTCCCAGTAGGTCGCCGAAGAAGCATTTCCATGTAAAAATAGCACCGGTGCGCCATTCTCCGAACCGCTGAACAAAACATGTGTTTTTATTCTGTCTGTATCAATTAATTTTGATGTTATACCTGTCAAAGTAGGAACTGTAGACATTTTTAGACTCCTTTTTTACTAAGCTGACTTTTGAGCTCCCTCTTGAGTACCTTTCCCGCGCCAGAAATTGGTAATTCTTCCATGAAGACCACTTTCTTGGGCACTTTATAACCTGCCAATTTATCCCTGAGGAAATTAAGGATCTGCTCTTCATCCGCTTTGGCAGCCGGATTAAGAACTACACAGGCTACACCAACTTCACCCCAACGATCGTCAGGCATCCCGATTACCGCGCACATATACACAGCCTTGTATTCATAGAGTACTTTTTCAATCTCGGGCGGATAGACATTCTCTCCTCCGCTGATAAACATGTCCTTTTTTCTGCCAACGATATAGAAGTATCCTTCGGGATCACACCTGGCTAGATCACCAGTGTGAAAAAATCCCCGGTCATCAATGGCATCCGTCGAAGCTTGAGGATCATTAAAATATCCTGAACAATACGATGGCCCCTTTAATATCAATTCTCCAATCTGGTTTTCATCCAACTCAATACCTTCATCATCTACGATCAATGCCTCTATAAAATAGTTAGGGCGGCCAATTGACCCGGCCTTGTTAATCGCATCCTCTGGTGCCAGAGCAAAGATCCCCGGACCAAATTCCGTCATTCCAAATCCCTGTTTAAAACGGATCTTTTTTTCATCAGTGTATTTCACAACCAGTGGTACAGGCAAAGGCGCACCTCCGGAAGTACAAAATCGCAGGGAGGATAAATCCACATGATCCCAGTTCTCCGCCTGGGTCATGATCTGGTACATGGTCGGCACTCCGGCAAAAACAGTAACGGATTCCTGTTCGATCAGATCCAAGACCAACTCAGGATCAAAACGGGGAACAATAATCGTGGTTCCTCCAAAAATCACCTGTGGGAGAGTATAGACAAAAAGCCCACCGGTATGGAAAAGCGGAAACACATTCAGGTAGATATCTTCATGGTGGATATCATGGATCACTGTGTTGAGGGTATTCCAGGCAATCATCCTGTGGGAAATCCGGGCTGCTTTCGGCATCCCTGTCGTGCCCCCCGTAAAAATCAGGGCGGCAATAGTTTCCTGATCCACCCTGTTCTGCCTAACTGGATCTGAAGGGTTCTCAGACAGGATTTTGTGGAAATCCAGGCACTCAAAGCTGCCAGGGTCTTCCGTGCAGAGTATCACTTCCAGGGGGTTTTCCTCTGCAGGCAAATTTTCCAGTATCTGACCAACTGCCTCTAGATAATCCTTGGAAACAATCAGGACTTTGGGCGTGGTCTGCCGGATACTCTCCATGTTTTCGCGCCAGTGCAGGCGGCAGTTGAGAGCGGTGTGGATTCCACCAATTTTTGCACAAGCGAAGAAATTATCCAGATGCTCAATCCCATCCCGAGCCAGGATCGCCACCCGATCCTGAAATCCGATACCCTTCGAGATATAAAAATTGGCCAATCGGTTGGCCCGCTGATTGGCTTCCTCATAAGTCAGCCGGAGGACCGGATCCTGACCATAATCCACAAAGGCTTCCTGGTCAGGACTATATAATTCTCTGCGGCCTAGATAATCACCAATATACATACTTTTCCCTTTTTCAGCCTTTAGGTTCAGGCATCAATCTCAGCCTGGCCCAGTCCACTACTTTACTGTGTTGCAGTCCACTTCCACAACGAGGCAGCCATGCTTATGCCTCCTCCGCTGGCGCAGAACAATACCACATCACCGGGCTTTGGTCCCCTTCCCTGATTGATGGCATCATCCAGGGCCATTACTACACAGGGAGATCCAGTATATCCCCATTTATCCATCACCCAATGAGTGTTCTCTATGGGCTGCTTCAACAAATCCATCATATATTCGATAGTACGAAGATTTAGCTGGGTCATTAAGAACAGATCAACATCATCAAATACCAACCCTGCTTTATCAAGGGCCCCCTGCATTAATTTTGGCCAGTATTCGGTATTAAATGTTTTCGGGAATTTCTTTACGAATTGAACTACAGGTTTCCCGAACTCTTGATAATTTTCAGGAGTTGAAGGTCGGTAGACTGCCCCGGAATAGATACCGAGCGCATCATGATACTCACCTTTGGCAAGGAAATTACTGGAGAGGAATCCCGGTTCTTCCCCAATACCAAGCACAGCTGCCCCGGCTCCATCAGCAAAAAGATTGGCAGTTTTTTTATCGCCAAAATCCAAAAAGCGACTCATACCGTAACCGCCTGTTACAAGCACATATTTTGCTGTCTTTTCAGTTGCCAGATAACGTGCTCCCTGGTCAAGAGCTGTTACCCAACCAGCACAGGCGCTATTCAGGTCATAACAGCCTGCGTTTACCGCACCCAGTTTGTGCTGGACCACCACTGAAGTACCTGGAGATAAGTAATCCGGCGTGTCTGTGGATACAATGACAAGATCCAGTTCTTCCGCCTTAACTCCGGCCCGCTCCAAGGCTACTGTGGAAGCTTCCGTGATAAGATCCGAGGTTGTTTGGTCATCAGACATCCACCGTCGTTCTTTGATACCCACGTTATTTAATAACCACTCGCTGGTAGATACACCCAGAAGCTGGTCGATCTCCTCATTGGTAACCACTCGCTCAGGAACATAACTTCCGGTGGATAAAATTTGCACATTGCGTTCCATAAACACCTCTTTTGGTTATTTACTCTAGGCTAATCCTCTGACAAAAAAGATTTGATCACTCTAGCTGTTTCCCGGGGGTTCTCAATAGGGAAGATATGTCCAGTATTGGAAATCTTCACAATCTGTGAGTTGGCAATCTTATCAGCCATTAACTCGGCGTTTCCAGGAGGGCACTACACGATCGAACTCGCCAAACAGGATCAGGGTAGGCACACTGATGGACGCCATCCGTTCTTTTACCTGGTCGTCTGTATAGGCAGCAGTGCCTGCTCCGGCAAGCACCTGGGCTTGATACTGAGGGGCTGGTACGGGTTTGGTAAAACGATAATCGATCAATTCCTGAACAACTTCCGGATTCCTATCCATAAAACCCGGGGCACAGGCTATTTCGATTCCCCGCTTAACCAATTCCAAAGGATCCCCTTCCCGATTGGTCAGCACCTCCATGGCTTCCATGCTGATCGGAATCACATTCATTCCGCCGTGATTGGTTCCAGCCAGGATCAGCTTATTTACAAGATGAGGTCGACTTACAACCAGCTCCTGGGCAATGAATCCTCCCAGGGAATGGCCCATCACAGCGGCTTCCTCCAGTCCCAAACCATCCAGTAAACCGGCTGTGTCAGCTGCCATCATCGGCACTGTATAAGGCCCTTCAGGCTGACCGCTCTGCCCGGATCCCCGATTATCAAACAAAATAATCTGAAAGTGTTCTTCTAACTCCGCAGTTAACTTGTGCCAGAACCAGGATCCATATCCCAGCCCTGTGATCAGCAGGAGCGGCTGTCCGCTGCCGCGGATCTCATAATACAGTTCAATTCCATTAGATTCGATTTTTGGCATATTTATTCCTTCAGCTTTACCAAGCTTTTTTCCAGGACCCACCTGCCACCGATCGCCCGCTGAAAAGCCAGGCCTATTAACCCTCTATGGTCTTCGGGAGTATAGCTGATCGGGGGAAGCAGCCCACCTGTCCAATTCCGGAGGCTTTCCAATGATTGAATAAAAGCCTCCCGGGTCAGTTCAGGACCAGTCCGGCGTAAACCTTCAACCACCAACTGTGCTGCGGCATACCCGATGCGGCTGTGTGATCCCGGGGTTTCTACGGGATACAAACGCTCCATTTGTTTCAGGAACAACCTCTCTCCGCGATGGGAACGAGGCCCTACCGGATAACTGGTTGCCAGCAAACCCTCCGCTGCCCGGGCGCCTGATAATTCAATTAGATCGGGACCAGAGATCACATAACTTCCCAACCATTTAGGTTGATATCCAGCACTATGGGCAGCTCGTAACAGATCTGCGGCTGATTTCACATACGTGTAAAGAACTACCAATTCAACTCCAGCATCAGAAAATGCCCTCACCCAGGATTCAGGATCACTGAACCCGGGATCATGGTTCAAGATAACAGCAATTTCTCTGCCGCTTCTTTCTATTTCACGTGTAAACGCTTCTGATCCTTCCTGGCCATACTGATCATTAACAACCAGCAAACCGATTTTTACCTCTTTAAATGTCTCCAAGGTGTATTGAGCCAGGATTGTTCCCTCAATATTATACGAAGGCTGCAGGGCAAAATAATTAGATTTTAAAGGGATTCCCCAGAGCGAGATCCCACTATGGGGGGAGATAACCGGGATATTCCCTTCCTGAAGAATATCCATCATCGCTACATTAGGAGCTGTTCCCAAGGGGCTGACAACAGCGAATACTCCTTTTTCATACAATAGCTCTTCGGCAGCTTTTTTAGCTCTCTTGGAATCAAAAGCGTGATCCTCAACAATCAAATCAATCTCCCGCCCATGAATACCACCCCAATGGTTCACATGATCATAATAAGCAGTAATCCCTCTCAAGGCTGCCAGCCCGATAGAGGATTGAGGACCGGAAAGATCTGTAAGCGTCCCCAATTTTATTGTGTCCGGGAAAACACCCGGAGCGGTTGATTTGGTTTTCTTGTGAGGTTCGGTAAATCCTGGGACAACCAGGTGGGGAACAATCTTCATTCTGGCAGCCTCTTCCTCGATCCAGGGACGAAAATCCGGATGAGCGATATTGATCAAAGCTCTCATGCGATCTTTTACAGATAATCCGCGCAGCCGAGCGCTGCCGAACTCGGTCACTATAGTATCTATGTCCTGGCCAGGGACAGTTACTTCTGCCCCTTCCGCCAGTGTGGGTACAATAGTGGAGATTTTTCCACCCTTAGCTGTCGACCGCAGCGCGATGATTCCCCTGCCCCCGGGAGACATTTGAGCTCCACGATGAGTATCAAGCTGGCCTCCTGTACCACTGTAATGGATGGGGCCAATACTCTGGGAACACACCTGTCCATTAATATCCACTTGCAGAGCGGTATTAACACTGATCATTTTGTAGTTCCGGCCGATCACGTAAGGATCATTGGTCACTTTTCCCTGCTGGAATTCCACACCCAGATTCTTATCCACAAAATCATATAATTTCTGGGAACCCAGGGCAAAAGCGCCTACCATCTTCTCTCTCCAAAGAGTCTTCTTCCGGCCTGTAATCACTCCTGCTTCATAAAGGTCTACCATTCCATCAGTAAACATTTCAGTGTGAATACCAAGATCTCGCCTCTCCAGAAGGAACTTTGTGATCGCATTCGGAATTCCGCCGATACCCAATTGAAGAGTCGAACCATCTTCTATTAGTTCAGCTATATACCCCCCAATGGACTCTTCCCAGGCAGTGGGTGGAGCGGATGGCAGTTCAAATATGGGAACATTGTTTTCAACCAGGTAATCGACATCGGAGATATGGATCTGAGTGTCCCCCAGAGTGAGAGGCAGATTTTCATTGATCTCCAGAATGACCAGGTCAGCTGCTTGGATTAACATTTTTTCAATCACCAGGCAGGTAGATAACGACATATAACCCCGTTCATCAGGGGGTGTTGCCGTTCCCCAAAACACATCCAGGTGATTTCCAGCCGCTTCCAGGCGAACTTTGGCTGCTGCATTCAAGTTATTCGGTATATAGGAAATCCTCCCCTCGGGATGCACTTCCCTGTCCGGGGCTCCGTAAAACCAATTTTCTACAAAGAAATGTCCGGCCATCTCGGGTTTTAGTACAAAATCATACAGCCTCAGGGGAAGGCAAACCCAAACCCGGACATCTTGCAAACGATCCTTATGTTTTCCTAACTCAGACAGGAGACCAACTGGTTCGGAAGCTGCCATGGCTGTGCCAATATTATGGTGCGACTGAACCAGGCTAACAGCCTCTGGAATAGATATCATTTTTTCCATTAGAGGACCTTTTTTATTTTTTTTATAGATCATGTACCAACCACAATGCCGCCATCAACCTGCAGGACCGCACCGGTGATAAAACTGGCTTGCCCGGATGCCAGGAAGGCATAGGCATCGGCAACATCTTTTGGCTGTCCAAGGCGGCCCATCGGCGTGCGCTGCCTCATACCATCGAGGACTTTTTCAGGCATTGCCATGACCATTTCAGTGGAGATGAATCCCGGTGTGACCGCATTGACCCGAATCCCATAGCGGCCCAATTCACGAGCCCAAACCTTGGTCATACCAATCACTCCAGCCTTTGTAGCCACATAATTCGTTTGTCCAAAATTTCCATACAGACCAACAACTGAGGAAGCGTTGAGGATCACCCCACCCTTGTGCTGGATCATCTGGGGAGCAACAGCCCGTGTGCAAACAAATACACCCCGAAGATTGACATCAATTACCATATCAAACATTTCATCGGTCATACGTTTTTGGACTTCTCCATCCTTGACCTTTACCAGCTGTCCATCGCGAAGGATTCCTGCATTATTGATCAGAATATCAATCTGGCCCACCTCAGCAATTAATTCTTCCACCGCGGCATCTACATCCTCAGACTCGGTGACATTCACATGCCGGTAAAGCGCCTTTCCACCACTGCTGGTAATTTCTGCAGCTAGTGTTTGCCCTGCATCATCCGCCAGGTCCCAGATCACCACCTGAGCCCCTTCTTCAGCAAATAACTCGACAACTGCTCGGCCAATTCCGTTTGCTCCTCCGGTAACAACAGCTACTTTATCCTGAAAACGCATCATTCACCTCCGGTTTTTCCATTTAAAATTCTTAGTTAATTATCTCTCTCTGAACTATCTGGTATTTGGGAACATCCCTCAACAGCAGACATTTTATTGATGGGCACAAATTTAGTGATAAATGTTTCCGCATCGACCCAATTAGTAAAGGAGATTTCCTGATCAGATTGTATATGGCGAATCATTCCCCGAAAGACTGGAGCAGGATATTGAGGAACAGGTTCCTCAACAATACGGATCACAAATGAAGATATCAACGGGGAATCTACCATACCCATGAGTATAACAAAGAGAAATTACAGGTTAGTTACAGGGATTTTTAAGAAAAGCAACTTCAGGTGATCTGGCCAACAAGGTTTTGGAAACTTGCCAGTGTTTCCTGAGAGGGAGTTATATTCAACTCTTTTTGGAGGGCATCCAGACAACGTTGATATGTTCGCGCTACTTGGCCGTGGTCTCCCAATAGATCATAAGCGATCATCAAGTGGCGGTAAGCCCGTTCCCAGCAGTTATCTTCTGCAAGGATTTTCTGACAGAGTTGAATAACCTGCTCCGGGTTATGGTTCTCAAGATAAAGAACGCAGAGGTGATCAGCGGTCTGGAGAAAACAAGCTGAAAGCTGTTCTCTTCTGGCTGCCGCCCAGGTTTCATAACGGGTGTCTGGCAAATACTCTCCCTGAAAAAGATCAACCGCTTTTTCCAGAAGGAGTACCGCTTCTTGGGGAGATTCTTCAATCATACTCTCACCCTTCTCGGCAAGTATCAGGAACTCATCCATATCCAGCCAGAGATCCGCTTCCGGACGTAGTCGATAGCGGCTGTCATCACGCAAGATATAGGCTGATTCGCAACCAGCTGTCCTATCAGGCTCCAAAACACGATACAGAGTACTGAGAGCAACCTTAAAATTGCGGTCCGATGTCTCTAGATTTGCTCCAGGCCAGAGAAATTCATAGATCTGTTCCCGCTCCAGGGGCTGATCCCTGTATGTAATTAGTAACTGGAAGAGCTGGCGTGATTTAGACCTTTGCCATCCGTTTTTGGGGATCTGAGTATGTCCCCGCCAGGCAGTGAAATTCCCCAACGTGACCACGCGCAGCTGATACCCTGGATGGATAGATATATTTGGAAGGCCAATTTCCTTCAGGAGATCCCTGGCGTAGGAATCTTCCCATTTCTGGTCGCGAGCCAGCACCAGAAGCGGAATCAATTCCCTCTCGTTGGGCGGTCCAAGCAAAGTTGGACGGGTAAAAAGGAAACCATAATCATTCTCCCTGCAGCTAGTGAGAACATCTTTCAGTTCACCCGGCAATCGTTTTTTATCACCTTGATTGAACCAGCTCAAGCAGCGCAGCAGGCGGATAGCAGTTGTCCCGAAGGGATCACTGCACTCCTGGAAACCACGCTGTCCCTCTTTGAGCCAGGCATCGGCCGAAACGAATCTATCAGCCTTGACCAGATTAGCTCCCATTGAAAGGCGCACCAAGGAGGCAATCCACTCATCACCGGCTTTGGTGGCTATGTCAATAGCCAAATTAGCGTTATGTGTTGCTCTTTCAAGATCTCCCAGGTATCCATAAACCCGGCATAAACCCCAGTGCGCTTCCACTCTTAATCGAGGAACTGCAAGAGAATGGCTGGTCTGAACGGCTATTTCATATTCAGCGCGGGCCTGAAGAAAATCTCCTCCCTGGGGAAGAAGAGTCAGAGCATGGCCTTGCCGGATATGACCCACTGCCTTTACAAAAGGAGATTGGAGCTCCAAACCCCTTTGTGTTCCCTCCAGGGCGGATTTGTAGGCGGAATCAGCTTCTCCTTGAAATGCATAGATCAAGGATAATACGAGCAAGGTTTCCCTGTGAGCACGGGGAGTTTGGACCGGCTGTTTAAGTTCATCAATGGCTCGAATTTCCAGTTTCTCACGCGCTTCTTTGAGCTTCCCGGTCCTCAGAAGGACCCGATAGTTCAGTTCGGTTTCAGTGGGACCTTCCTGCCGGAGTTCCTTGGCTTTTTGCTGGAATGTTTCTGCTTCATGGAGTTTCCCAGCATTCAGTTTATTCTCAGCCAGAAGTTCGTACAAACGAGCATTAGCTTCCCGGTCATCTGTGCCGTCGCTCAGGCGCAGGGCTTCCTGGAGAAGCTCTGATGCTCGGCTGGGATTAACTGTATCCAGATAGATCCTGGCCTGTCCGCGCAGAGCTCGACCTACTTCTGCAATTTTCCCTTGTTCCCTCCAGAGATTTTCAGCTTGTTCATACCATCCCAGAGATTCCTGGAATCTGCTCTTCAAGCGGGCCAGATCCCCCAAATAAGTAACCAGGATTGGAAATTTCAGCAGTGTTTCAGGTGGAAGGTTCTCAAGGTGATTTCCGAGAGAATCAAGGTAACCAGTTCTTAATAATTCTGCTCCATGCTCCTCAAGCAGGAGGGCAGCACTATCATGGTTTTTGGCATGGAAGGCATGATAAATTGCGGAGTCTATATCTCCTTCGGCAGAATAGAATTCGGCTGCTCTCCCGTGCCAAATTCTTTTTTGTTTATCATCCGCTTGTTTTCTTAACAGCTGGTGAAAAATATGCTGATAGCGGAGGGAATTATTGCCCAAATTGACCACAAATAAATCCTGCCTGATCAAATAATCAAGCATGGCTTCACTATCTTGGCTTCTTCTTATGGCATCACAGGCTGAAGCCGTTATAACCCGAAGAGTTGCTGAGGACCATAAAAATTCCCTGATATCTTCTGGCTGTTTTTCGAGCACCTCATGAATCAAAATGGAAAACAAATTTTCCATGGTCGAGGCTTGATAGGATAGAGCCTCTTCTACAGAACTAACCGCCCCGCTCCTTAAACTCTGCCAAATAACTTGAAGTGCCAGAGCCCAGCCCTCCGTTTCCTGATGCAGATCCTGGATCTCCTGGGGCGTCAATTCATATTTATAATGGTTGAGATAGAGATCCTTGATTTCTTGGGGAGAAAAGGAAAGAACACCCTGATCCAGGGTAAGTACTTCGCCCTGAGACTGCCAGCGAAACAAATTCGGTAAACGGATAGGATAACGCGAGGAAAGCAGAAAATGGACGTGTTTAGGAGACAGGCTGATAAATCGATCTAATAAAAGGGCAATCTCCTCATTTTCCAGCACCAGATGAATATCATCCAGAATGAATAACACTGGCTTCGCCAGGCCATTCAATGCATTGATAAACTGGTCAATGATGATCTGGGATGGAAGGGGTCCCTGAGTTGTATCCCATTCCTGCAGCAATTGTAAGGGCAGGTTGGGAAGGTCTGGGAATACTCGTAAAGTTGCATGCATAAGGTACAGGATAAACGTAGGGGCATTATTATCCTCTTTACCCAGCTGGTACCAGATTACAGGAAGCTCTCCGGACTGGTTGATCGCCAGCCATGCGAGCACTGTGCTTTTTCCATAACCGGCGCTTGCCTGGAGGGTTGTTAGCGGGAATCCAGCGCTCTCCAAAAGCTGATCCTCTACCCGCTGCCGATGAAGGACGCGTTTCGATAAAGCTGGGGGAGAAATTTTTGTCTGGAGAATTTCCTGCTGGTTCATTTTGTTTGACAAGATGAAACACTGAGTAGATCCGAATAGAGTTGAGATATTATAACAAAATCAATATGCTGTGAAATGGGATAATCCTCCTTGTCCTGACCACTCCAGCTGATATTTCTGTCGATGACTAGGGGGAATTAATCGTTTCTGCCAGCGCTTTTCTGCGTTGAATACAGTCAGACCGCAGTTGAACCCTTCGTAATCTAGATCTTATAAACCAACCTGATATCAACCCCCAGACTGTTTCACAGCAGCTTCAAAGGATGCCACAGCCTTGTCTGTCAGGCTGTTTTCTAAAATTTCGTGGATGATTTTCGGTAATAAGGTAAAAGTATTCAACCCTCTGGAAGCCAGGGTGATTATATCTTCGCTCTGGCGGATACTTGCAACCAGAAGCCGGAGTGGGCTTTTCATCCTGCTGATGATCTGCTCCATCGTCCTCACTTCTCTTAATCCATCCAGGCCGCTGTCTGTCATTCGGCCCAGGTACGGCGCGGCATATTTGGCACCCATGGCTACAGCCGTCACCACCTGCTGGGCGAAATGTAATGCAGTCAAAGTTACATTGGCACCCTCGGCGATCAATTGATTGGCCAGCAGGATCCCGGTGATGTTAATGGGCACTTTCACCATCACACGCGGGTCAATGGCAGCCAGTTCCCGGCCAACTTTCAGCATTTCCTCCGGTTCATTCCCCCAAACCTGCAGATGGATCTCTTTCGCTCCGAGACCAAAAGCTGTTGTTGCCAGATCTTGATATGATTCGACATTAAATTGCAGGCCTGCTTTGGCAATCAAGTTAGGATTTGTGGTAACACCATAAAACATGCCTGTCGCTAAATATGTGTCCCAATCAACTGGGTCAGCACTGTCAATATACAATCTTAATAATGATTCTTCTCTACCCATACGATCCTCCAGCTGATATACAGCTTAATTACCCTGCTATTATAGCCCTGAGCGCCTATTTTGGAATAGAAAAAAGAATTTTCTTTCAAAAAATAAAAGGACCTGCCTCCAGGCAGGTCCTTCTCACAACCAAAATATGCTTCTGTTTCAGGATTTATTTCTGCGGGCGATTTCCTTCCGGACTTCCGGCGCCACCTTCGTGCCGAATAACTCAATTGCCCGCATCATCTTTTTGTGGTCAATGGCATTATTGCCCATATAGATCAAGAACCGCTGGTGGTGGAAGATCTCATGTTGGAAAAGGATCTTCTCGATGATCTCATCAGGTGATCCGACAAAATCAGATCCTCGCAGGGTTCTTTGAGATTCCAGCTGTTCCCGGCTGGTAGGTCCCCAGCCCCTTTCCTGACCGATCTTATTAAACATGAGTTGGGCGTGAGGATAATAAACGTCCACAGCATCCTGAGATTTATCGGCGATAAATCCATGGGAATTGACACTGAGCGGGATACGGTCAGGGTCAAAACCAAATTCTCGCGATGTATTCCGATACAATTCAAAAAATGGGGCAAACCTCTCCGGTAATCCACCTATGATCGCAAAGGCCATCGGCAGCCCCATAGAAGCCGCCCGTTTTGAGGAATCCGGTGAGCCCCCGACTGCCACCCAGAGAGGAATCTTGTTTTGAATCGGCCTGGGGTAAATTACCTGGTTTTCAAGTGCCGAGCGAAATTTTCCAGACCAGGTGACCGACTGATTATCAGTGATCTGGGTCAATAACCGCAGTTTTTCTTCAAAAAGGGGGCCATAATCATTCAGGTCATAACCGAACAGAGAAAAGGATTCGATGAACGACCCCCGTCCAGCCATAATTTCCGCCCTGCCACCCGAAATCAAATCTATTGTAGAAAATTGTTGAAAAACCCGAACGGGGTCCTCTGAACTTAACACGGTAACTGCCGAGGAAAGCCGGATATGTTTTGTTCTGGCAGCTATCGCGGCAAGAACAACCGCTGGGGCAGATGCCAAATATTCCTCCCGGTGATGTTCTCCGAGAGCAATCACATCCAATCCGGTTTGGTCTGCTAATTCGATCGTTTCCAGGAAATTCGCCATCACTTGACCTGGCTCTTTGGCGATCCCCGTCACCCCGTTATAACCATTATCAACAAATGAATACAGGCCAAGCTCAAACGGTCGTTCAGTGTTCAATTGGGATTGACTCATAAAAGAATCCTTACATTTAAAATAAAAACCACCCGGTCATTTCGCAAGGGCACATAATAAACTTTCTGCCTTACAGACAACCCGGTGTTGGAACTTCTTACGCTTCTTTATTTCATCTGGAGCTGATATCCAAGACCTCCGAGGTCGTTAGGACTTCGGAGGTCTTTTTGTCATTCCTGCAGCAGCCGCAGCATGCCTTCTCGATATTTCATAAAAGCAGTTGACCCCGTTTCTGTAAGAGAGAGCATGGTGTGGGGGCGATTCTCTTTGAAGGACTTGTCTACCTTGATAAAACCAGCTTCCTGCAGTTTACTGATATGGGCTGACAGATTCCCCATAGTCAATCCTAGACGGCTGACCAGGAAGACAAAATCTGCACTTTCGACCATCGATAAATACGCCAGGATCTTTAATCGGACTGGCTCGTGAATCAGACGGTCGATCTCTAGATCAATATTCAGGTTGGTTTGTTCATGTTCTGCCATGATCAGCCTTCCAAAGATACAACCGGGTATTTATTCAGGAACCTGGCTAGGACAGAAAAACCAGTCAGGAGGATGATCCCTCCCGCGCTAATCACAGAAAGCAGGAAAGGGTCCACGGCTGTGATCGAGCTGCCCAGGAATTCACCAACTGCCATAGCTGTAAAAACCAGCAGTCCGTAATAATAAAACCTGTTTGTTTTTAGAATTATTCCCAGTGAACTGATAGCCACTGCCAGCACAAAACCGAACAGCGTCAGGGGATGCTTGCTGAAGAAGGATTCACCGGTTCCCCGATTAAGCAGGTATAAGGTAAAAACTCCTATACCAATTAAACACAGGTTGATGAAAAATCCTCTAAAACTCTTTTTCATCTCCTGATCTGGTTGGATGGATCCCACCCGCGGAACAACCAGGCTTAGTTTTCCCAGGTACCACACCAGGAATGGGAGCAATCCCAGAAGACCAACCAGGGCTGGCAGATCCACCAGCAGGAAGATCCCAAATCCAAGTATCATTAGGCCTATTGCAAGATCTGCCAGGCCGTCTTCAGAGTAAAACAGATACACCTGTTGGCGAACTTTTTTGAGATCAAAATTTTCGGACATATGTAGCTCCTTTGTTCTGCCCAGAACTTATGTTTGTGTTGCATTTATGTTTGTGCCACAAAGTTATTTACCACATTTTATTCTATCCCAAAGTGTTTGTCAAGAGGTTGCTCTGAAAAACAGACCTCCAAGATCGTTATAACCTCGGAGGTCTGTTTATTACTTACAATTTAGCCCTAACTGCTTTATAATATCAGCACACTAGATTAAACAGGAACCCTATGAACGTATCAAAAGCAATCCTGATCATTATCTTTGTTTTGCTCCTGATCATCATCTTTTTTGCTTATACCGGGGTCGATGTCCGGAAACCCGAACAGGCAGTCTACAAATTGGTGGATAAGGCTGTTGAAATTAATCGGGCTATCAACCGTTTTGTGCGCAATCTAGTCTGGAATATTCGCACCAGCTTCCAGGAAAGATTCTCCCGCTAACCAGATCTACTCATTCCCCAGCTAGATAGATACCATCTCCGGCTGAGTTAATAACTCAGTGAGGAATCTTTCCATCTGGAGATGGCCGACCATTTTACCGAGATGTTTTACGCAATGATGGGATAACAACCTCCGGAAGTCTTCAGGAGACATTATTCCGTTGAACAATTTTTGATCTGAGTTCCGAAGTTCCCCCCCGGCAGTTGTCAAAAGCTCTCCTACAAGGTCTACCACTATTGCTGCCCATCCCCTTCACCATCTACCTGATCCTATTTATGCTACTCATAGGGTTTTTGGGATAGTTAAAATTTTCCCTAATTTTCTTCACATTCTCTAAACAAAATCTTAATAACTGGGCGCTAAAATCCTCTTTGTCACTCATAATCTCCTGGGTAGACAAGGAATATTTTTGCATGGCAAAAAACAAACAAAACTGGTTGATAGACGGCGTTCTATTTATTGGTTTTTTATTGACTTTTTTCCTGGATTTCACAGGCCTGGCCTGGCATCAATGGCTTGGGATTGGGGTTGGTTCGATCACCCTCTACCACCTGCTGATCCACTGGAAATGGGTCATCACAGTTACAAAACGTTTTTTCAGGCGGACCTCCAAACAGAGCCGGTTGTATTACCTGATCGACTGGAGTATGTTGTTGAGTTTTCTTTTGATCGGCATCTCCGGATTGGTGATCTCAACCTGGTTCAATTTCGAGCTTGTGAATTACCTGATCTGGAAAAACCTGCACATTTACAGCTCAGTAGCTAGTTTAGTAATTATCTTGCTGAAGATCGCTGCCCATTGGCGCTGGATCGTAAATACAGCTTCAAAATATTTTGGACTCTGGTCACAACCCAGGGTAATATCTAACACTGTTCCTATTCACAGTAGTGCTGCAAACGGATCCTTGAATCGCAGGGAATTCCTGCAGCTAATGGGTGCAGCCAGCCTGGCTTCTCTGATCTCTGCCGCTAACTTGCTGGAATTTGGACAGGAAACCAGCCAAGAGATCATTAAAGAACAGCTTTCCTCTTCAGTGACCTCAGATCTTCAACCCGCTTCCCCATCCTGTACGGTTGTATGTGACAAAGGCTGTGTCTATCCGGGTCAATGCCGGCGTTATATCGATGCCAATGGGAATGGAATCTGTGATCTTACGGAATGCAGCGAGAATGTCAATACCACCTCACCCAGGGCCGACTCTTCTTCTCCTATCCAGGCAGAAGATACACAAACCGATCCAGAACCACTGACCTATCAAAGTTCAGAAGAAGAATGTCTCGTTTTATGTCCCAGGGCCTGTGTTTTCCCCGGTGAATGCCGTGACTATCTAGATAAAAACGGGAATGGAATCTGTGATCTGGGTGAGTGCCTGATCGATAACACAACAGAAGTTGCGGCGGCCTCTCACGGGGGAAGACAACATCGGGGTGGAAAATAAAAAAATCGGGAGCTGGATTGGCTCCCGATTATTATTTAAGCTGGCCAGATCTTGCGGCCGCCACCGGGGGGCACAATCTCATCAATCGAAGCCAGGATATCTTTACTAAGCGGGCTCATCCGGCCCACAGCCACATTCTGCTCCAGCTGCCGAACAGTTTTTGCGCCCGGTATCACTGTAGTCACTGCCGGATGAGCCAATACAAACTGCAAAGCCAGCTGAGCCATGCTCTGCTCTCCAACAACATCTCTGAGCTGATCAACTTTTTTCAAATCATCCAGGAATATCTTATTTTCCTCAGAATTTTCATGCCAGTTTCTGCGAAAATCCCCCTCAGGGAATCGAGAATCCTGATTGAATTTACCGGTCAGGATCCCCATAGCCAACGGACCGCGAACGATCACACCAATATCATTTTCCAGGCAGTAGGGAAAGATCTCTTTCTCCGCGGTCCGATTCAGGATGCTGTAATCGATCTGCAAGGCAGCTGTGCCGCCATCGGCGTTAAATTGTTTTATAAAATCAATATGGGAAGAACTGACACCGTAAGATCTTATTTTCCCGGAGCGCTGCAGTTTTTGAAATCCATCCAGGAAAAATTCCAGATTAGGTTCAGGCAGGTGGATATGGCACTGCAGCAAATCTAAATAATCTGTATCCAGCCTCTCTAGATTCTGTTCAACACCCTCAATTAGTTTTTCGGTGCTGTCATAAGCGGAAACAAAGTTATCACCATCAAAACCAATCCAGCCGATTTTAGTGGCCAAAAAAAACTCATCCCGGCGGCCTTTCATTGACTGCCCCAGAAGCTGTTCACTATGTCCCATCCCATAAACATCCGCGGTATCGAAGAAGGTGATTCCCGCTTCCAGGGCAGCCTCAATGGTTTCCAGGGATTTTTGGTCATCCACAGGCCCCCATTCGCTGCCGCCTATGGCCCATAATCCAATCCCGATTTCAGTCACCTGGAAACCGCTTTTTCCTAATCTTCTAAAAGGTAGTTTATCTCCATCCATTAATTCCTCCCTAGGTATTTTTAGTATTATAAACCCAGCAAATCGGCCTCGGGGCGCATAGCCTCCAGCACCAACCTCACAAACTTGTCCAGGGGAATGTTAAGATGTTTTTCGCACTTGCTGATCTTGTCACGGTTTACGCTGGCAGCGAAAGCCTTGGTAGCAAATTTTTTCAGGACCGATTCCACGCTTACCGCGGCCAGTTTCTCCGGATGCACCAGGGCCACTGCCACAATTAGGCCGGTCAGGTCATCACAGCTCAGCAGGGCATAATCCATCACTGTACTGGGTTCAACACCTGTATATTCCGATGCATGGGACTGAATGCATCGAATAATCTCGTCTTCCAAATCCTCCCCAGACAATATCTCTGCCAGCAAGATGGTATGTTGATCCATCTGGTCTTTGGTTTTTTCGTAATCTGCATCATGAAGCAAACCGACGATCTCCCACTTCTCGGGATCTCCATCAAGTTCGACCGCCAATCCCTTCATGGCTGCTGCCACACCATAATGGTGTTTCCTCAAGTTCTTGTTCTGGATATTCTCATGTAAGATCTCTAGCGCTCTATCTTTGGTGATCATTGGGTATCCTTTTCGATGTTTATAAAAAAAGTATAACAAACTTAATCCCATCGCACATCACCCGAAGGATGATTATAAAAAAAGCATTGACGGAGGACTGTTTTCTAGTATTGTTAAAGTATCCCAAATTCGATCACTATCACTGGTACCCCGCACAGGAGGCATCATGAAAAAACTCGCCGATCTTTCCTGGAGTCCAGCCTGGACATCTTTACTAGGCTGCATACACGGCTGTTTGAAGTATCTTGATATCGCACCCAGCCTTCCCTGGTTATTTGGTGGTTCAGGACACGGGTTTATCATCAACATGTCCAATGACGGCTCCTGCCCCAGCGGCCCAACTGCCTGGAAAACAACCCGCTTTTTTGATCTTGGCTATGAATCTTGGTTACAAAATCGACGGAGTATTTGGGGATAAACGCCAGCCGGGATTTAAGGAAAAACAAATCAAGGCCTGGGAGATTACGAAATCTGCCCTGGATCTAGATTTTCCTCTTATTGGCTGGGAACTGGCCATACCTGAATGGTATGTTGTTGAAGGTTATGACGATGTTGGTTATTACTATAACGGACCCGGGGCGGATATGGGGCCCAGTCCCAAACCTTGGAGAAAACTTGGAAAGACAGGAATCGGTTTGCTGGAGATCTACAGCATCAAACCCGCCCCCCCAGCAGAAGATAAAACAACTATCAAAGAAGCCCTTTCATTTGCCTTAAAATTCAACCAGGGGTCAAAAAAGTGGGTCCTGCCAGATTACCTGGCTGGCCAGGATGCCTACCAGGTCTGGATTGACGCAGTCAGTTCTGGGAAAGCCATGTTAATGGGCCATGCCTATAACACAGCTGTCTGGGGAGAATGCCGCCAGAACGCCACAGCCTTCCTTAAGGAGGCCAAAAAACGGGTCCCTGGAATTGCCGACGAAGCCTTTTTTAGCGCCATTCAATCCTACACCGAGGTTGCGAAACAGCTAAAAGAGGTCTCTGAGCTCTATCCCTTCTTCGAAAATAACCGCGAAGAACCTGTCGGTAAAAACCCCCGGAGCGAAAAAGCCGCTGGGCATCTTCAGGCTGCCAAAAAAGCAGAAATGAATGGCTCGAGTTCTCTGGAAGAAATCATAAAGGGTCTAAGCTGATGGATGAGAAATTCCTCCTCAAAGATATGTTCAGCAAGGATAGTGTTGGGGTATTGGCTGGGGCGATTTTAAATGTCCATCCCAGCTTTCCCACTGACAAATTCATTAATGGTATTTTTGATGAAAGTTGGGAGGGATTAACACTCAAGCAGCGTATGCGGCAGATATCGCTTAACCTGGGAAAAACACTGCCAGAGGACTATCACACCGCACTTGAGATCCTCAAGATCGCCCTGCCCCAACTGGAAGAGCAAGGTTTTGAGAAGATGGTCTTCCCGGATTTTGTGGAACTCTACGGCCTGGATGATTGGGATACCTCCATCCCTGCCCTGGAGTTCTTCACCCAACATATGTCCGCTGAATTTGCAATCCGGCCTTTCATCGCTCGCTATCCAGAAAAGACCCTTAACCAGATGCTGGCCTGGACAGATCACCCCCATCCCGGCGTCAGGCGCCTGGCCAGTGAAGGCTGCCGGCCCCGCCTTCCCTGGGGACAGCGCCTGCAGGATCTGGTCCTGGATCCTGGCCCGATCCTCCCCATTCTGGAGAAATTAAAAGATGATCCCCGGGAAGAGATCCGCCGCAGCGTGGCTAACAACTTGAATGATATCTCCAAAGACCATCCGGACCTGATTGTTGAGCTACTGAAAAAATGGCAGGATCATGGAAATATAGACCGGAGCCGGTTAATCAAACATGCTTTGCGCACTCTCCTGAAAGCCGGCCATCCTGGCGCTCTACACCTGCTGGGATATTCCAGCAAGCCAGAGATCATTGTCCAGAAAATAAACCTGGAACCGGACGAGATCACCCTGGGTGAGGATGTGGTATTTAGTTTTGAGATCCTATCCACCGCAAAAAAAGAACAGCCCCTGATGGTGGATTACCTGGTCCATTTTATGAAAGCCAACGGAACAAAATCACCCAAGGTGTTTAAACTGAGTCAAAAAACAATTCAACCCGGTGAGCGGATCAGGATCACCAGGAAACACGCCATAAAATCCATCACCACCCGGAAATATTATCCGGGAATCCAGACCTTTCAACCCCAGGTGAATGGAAAAACCTTTGGCAAAAAAGATCTGCTCCTGCATATTCCTTGAAAGTCAATCATACGCGGGTCTGAATCGAAAAAGCGGAGCTAAATGCTCCGCTTTCTCTACTTCAACTAAGGAGAAGAAACTATTGGGGTAATAAGACGGCGTCAATCACGTGGATAACACCATTGGATGTTTCCAGATCGGTGATAATAACCTGGGATTCGTTCAACATCACTTTCCCATCCATCAAAGAGATATTCAGATCCTGACCCAGCAAGGTTGTAGCGGAGCTCAATTCAACCACATCAGCTGCCATCACTTTGCCATCAACAACATGGTAAAGAAGAATATTGGTCAGGGTTGGGATATCAGCTAATAAAGCCTCAACGGTGCCTGCCGGCAGTGCGGCAAAAGCATCATCTGTGGGAGCAAAGACTGTCAGCGGACCATCAGCTTTGAGAGCATCCACCAAACCAGCGGCCTGAAGGGCTGCTACCAGGGTGGTAAAGCGGCCATCTTCAACAGCGATATCTACGATGTCGCGTGCCTCAGGAAGGATGACTGCATCAATGACGTGGATAACACCATTGCTGGCCTCAATATCGGTGATGATCACCTGGGCATTGTCAATCATAACTTTGCCGTCCATGACCTGGATATCAACATACTGACCCTGAAGGGTGAGTGCCTGGCTGAGTTCAACCACGGCGGATGCCATCACTTTGCCATCAACAACATGGTAAAGCAGGATATCGGTCAGGGTTGGGATATCAGCTAATAATGCCTCTACAGTGCCTTCTGGCAGTGCGGCAAAAGCATCATCGGTGGGAGCAAAGACAGTCAACGGACCATCAGCTTTGAGAGCATCCACCAAACCTGCGGCCTGAACTGCGGCTACCAGGGTGGTGAAGCGGCCATCTTCAACAGCGATATCTACGATGTCGCGTGCCTCAGGAAGGATGACTGCATCAATGACATGGATGACACCATTTGAGGTCTCGATGTCGGTGATGATCACCTGGGCATTGTCGATCATAACTTTCCCGTCCATGACCTGGATATCAACATACTGACCCTGAAGAGTGAGTGCCTGGCTGAGTTCAACTACATCGGATGCCATTACTTTGCCATCAACAACATGGTAAAGCAGGATGTTGGTCAGAGTTGGGATATCAGCCAATAATGCGTCAACAGTGCCTTCCGGCAGGGCAGCAAAAGCATCATCGGTGGGAGCAAAGACAGTCAAGGGACCATCAGCTTTGAGAGCATCCACCAAACCAGCGGCCTGAACGGCTGCAACCAGGGTGGTAAAGCGGCCATCTGCCACTGCTGTATCTACAATGTCCATATCGGCCATTGGTTCTTCAGTGGGTTCCGGGATCGGGGTAGCGGTTGGTTTGGGCGCTTCTGTGGCAACAACTTCAACTGCAGCTGGGGCACAAGCAGCGAGCAACAAGACAACAACTAAAGAAACTAGTAAAAACGGTTTGAACTTCATGAAATCCTCCTAAATATTTTTTATGTATACTTTTTGTATACTTATTGTCCATATTATGCCAAAGAAGTAAGGTTTTGTCAAGGGTAAATATAGACAATATTTGTACAATATATGTGCACATATCGGGATCTAGTCCTCTGACCTTATCCCCGATATGTGACATTGGGATTATTTTAAAAATAATCTGCCCGTTTTAAAAAAAGTATTTATTTTGGTTTTTGTTTATTTCAGGATTAATACAGAAAAGAAAAAAGCCCGTGGTGGGCTTTTGGGTTTGTTCAGGGCAGGAGCGATTGATCAGTCAAATTTTCAGAACAGACTTTCTTGGAATCTGCTACGAATATACCTGCTCCAGCCATTCCAGATCCCCCTTTTTAAGCAGACCCTTAGCATACTTTAACCCTTCAGCTTCCAGGTAAGCCATAAAATCCCCCAGGCAGCGTTTAAGCGCTTCTATCATCTCCTGGTCTGGTATAACACCCTCTTCCCACCACCAATCATTGATCGTCAGGATCCTGGATTTTTTATCAAATCCCGGGTCCAGGCGGGCAATAAAATGATCCCCGTATAAAACCGGGAGCACATAATAGCCGTATTCTCTCTTCTCGACGGGTTTATATACTTCCCACATATAATTGAAATCAAACAGCCGGTTGATGGTTTTTCGATCCCAAAGCAAGTTATCCAGGGGGGCAATCAAAGCAGCTTCCCGGCCAGATGCTTCTTTTTTTACCTGATTGATCAGCTTTCGGTCGTCCGGAGTCAGATAAAATATCTCTCCGGGTAATTCTTCAACCTTAACTACCAGCAGTTCGCCCTTTTCCACCAGTTCGTGAAGGATCTTTCTACGTTGAGGTGTTTTCAGGCCAATCATTCCCCCCCAGTGTTCCCCGGCATTGGGATGTGCCAAACCAAGGGCGTTGATCCGCCGTTTTAGATGCCAGTGTTGATACTGCTCGAGGGTTTGGTTGGGATCAGAAGTTTCCAGCACTTCAGCTGGCAGTAAATTTTCGATCAGGTCGAAATAACGCCGATTATTGACCCTGTGGTGCACACCCAGCTTTCCGATCTTAAACAACCCTTCCAAACTGGCCCGGGAGACCCTGGTGGGAGCCCAAGACCAATCGGTTTTCTCTTCTAACTTATAATCCAGGGAACATTGAGGGCCTGCTTGCTTGATTTGATCCAGCACGGTTGGCGCCAAACGCATAACCACTTCAGTCGGCACACCAAAGATATCTTCCATCCGCGAGCGGTGATGTGAAAAATAGGGCCAATCCTCAGTCAGGCTGAGGCTGGCCATTTTATCCCAATTATCCACCAGCGCCCGATCTTTATAGAGCAGTTCATCCAGGAGTACTGGCCTAAAATCCTTCACCCGGGACTGCAGAACCAGATCAGGATTGCGGCCAACTACATTAATTGGATCAAATTGGATTGAGCGTACTTTTTTCAGGAAGGTTTTTGCACCCCGTTTTCCAGTCCAGGATCGAGGCGGATACAGTCCCTGGGCGGACAGGATCGTACGGCGGGCAGTTTGTTTGGAAATTTCAAGGTGTTTAGTCATAAAAAATCCCCGGATAAAACTCTCCAGGGAATTATTGTAACATCACCCATTTGATCAAAGTACGTTATTCCAAATAAATGTCTTTGATGCGATTTATATCAGAATCGGTCAGGCCCAGGCCTTCTCTGGTGTAGCTATCAAAACTCCCCCATTCTTTATCGATGGTTTCAAATGAGGCCTTGAGCCATTGAATCTGGACGCCCAGTAACGGTTTGATCATCCGATAAGCTTTAAATCCCCCGGCCATTATCGCAGCGAGGACTCGTTTATTGATCAGTTTGACATACTGGTTGCTCAGAAGGTAATCCTCATCGATCGTAGGTTGATCGACCCCAAACAAACGCAGCAGGATAGCTGCCGCATAACCCGTTCTATCTTTACCGGCTGTACAGTGCCACAGGACAGGAGCACCTCCAGAATCACGTATATTCTCCATAAACGTCTTGTAGGCCGGAGTAAATTCAGTTGGAAACTGCTGGTATGCCTTCAGGATCAAACTGCTTGGGTCAAATCCATCAAAGTGGCTCTCTTGAATTCGCCTCCTGATCTCCCGGCCCATCTCCCTGTTCGCTTCATCCATCACCGGCAAATGGATAAATGCTGGCCCATCCGGTACCCGATCAGGCTCCCGCTCCACTTCATAAACAGACCTGAAGTCAACGATGGCATAAAAATCGATATCGGATAGAATATCCAATCCACGGGATGGCAGATCGCTCAATCGTCCCGATCTGAAAAGCCGTCCCCACTTAACCGTCCTGCCATCGATGGTTTTATATCCACCCAGGTCCCGGAGATTCCTGACTCCCGGGATCTTTAACACCCGAGATCGATTTATATTCTCTGTTCCTGTTGTAATGCTAGATCTTTTCTTCATTTTACTTAATAACTTCCTGTGATTTTATTTCCACCCAATATTAAAAAGGAACTATTGGCAAAACTTTTCAACGGGATTGGTAAATATCAGTTTCAGGATAGAAACCCGCCCAGGCAAACCAGTATACCAGTTGAGACGGAACAAGAACCAGCGTTGTTGGGTCAGGGTCAATGTTTTTTGATAATTTCCCTGATAAATCCCCCCAAAACACCTGTCCAGTGTGAAGATCTTCATCCCACACAACATTGATTATCCTATCACCCAATATATCAAGGATGATCTTTTCTTCCCGGATCAAATCCAACGGATATGCTTTGATATTTTCCCCCAGGGCCACACCAATCACCAAGGACTTGGCAGGAAGGCGGGGATCGATCTCACCCTCACTTCCCATTCCCGGGGCTGCGCTGCTGAAATAACCCCCATAAGGATCCGGAAGAATCCCATCAAAACCCAGTGTCTTGGCAGATAATATTCTGGTCTCCGGATAGGAGTCCCGCCAAATTCCCCAACTTGTGATCGTGGATGGAATTACTTCAAGAACTGACCCCTTCAAGGCTCCTTTGATGCCCTGACCTAACAGCTGGCTCCAGAGAGTATCTGTGGGATGGTCGATCAATACCAGATTATCATGAAGTAAATATCCAGAGGCTCGGAAAGACAATTCCTGTCCATCAACAAAGCGATTATAGACCACAGCCGAATAACACAGCGGACACCAGGTTACAGCGATCATTTTATCCCCAACCTGGTCGTTGACAACTTCATGCAAACTGAGAAGGCGGACTGGATAGGCCCTGGCTTCAACACCAATAAGGAGACCAACGACCAGGTCCTCATTTTCCAGATCCGCCTTCTCAGACGGCACAAAATTGCTATTATCCGCTTTTATGGACGGTATATCCTCTTCAGTTGCTGCCAGCAGGAGTTCTCCAGGCTGTAAGCGATACAGTTTCGGCTCAGGAAAAGCGGCGGCGTGTAAGCTAACCCGCCCACACGCCGCTGCTAATGAGGAGAGAAACAGGAGGAGAAATAACCTTCTATTCACAAGTTTTAGATGGAACGAGATGTGAGAATCTTACGACTCTGGGTATAAAATTATTTCCCCAAAGGAAACAGTTTCGTTAATGGGTTACAATCATAAAATGTTCACTATAACAACCTGGAATGTCAATGGATTAAGAGCCGTTTTTAAGAATCAAGGCAATGACTGGTGGGAAAAATTCGACCCCGATTTGCTGTGCCTGCAGGAAGTCCGGGCCCGCCCCGATCAGCTCACCGCCCCGCAGCGGGAAGGGTTGGAAAAAAGAAATCCGGCCTGGAATCCAGCTGAACGTCCCGGCTATAGCGGCGTTGCCACTTTTGCTAAAACCGAACCTTCTGCAACGGAAATTGGACTTGGCATCCCCCGCTTTGACTCAGAAGGCAGGGTCATCCAAACCCTTGTGCCTGGAGCGAGGATCTTCAATATCTATTTCCCAAATGGCGGTCGGGATCTTAGCCGGGTGGGATATAAGCTGGATTTTTACCAGGAACTGCTGGAAATTTGCGATAACCTGCATGCCAAGGGTGAGAATATCATCATCGGGGGCGACTTTAATACCTGCCACCAATACATCGATCTAAAAAACCCCAAAGCCAATGAAGGAAATACTGGCTTCCTGCCTGAGGAAAGGGAATGGATCGATATTTACCTGGAACATGGATTTGTGGATATCTTCAGGAACCTGTACCCTGAAAAGGAACAGTATACCTGGTGGACTTACAGGGGTGGTGCCAGGGAGCGAAACGTAGGCTGGCGGCTGGATTATTTCCTGATCTCGGAAGCACTTGTTGATCAAGTTGAGGATGTGATCATTCACGACCAGGTCATGGGATCGGATCACTGTCCAGTCAGCCTGCTGGTGGATCTGGAGTAAAATCCTACCCTACCTTTAGGGTATAATTTTTTCAGGACAAATGTACTCTGGAGGCAGAATGGGAAACACGCACAGCAAGATCAGAGTATTAATAGCAAAAGCCGGCCTAGACGGCCATGACAGGGGAGCGAAAGTCGTCGCCCGGGCTTTACGCGACGCCGGCATGGAAGTGATCTATACAGGTTTGCGCCAAACACCTGAGATGATCACCGAAGCCGCACTTCAGGAAGATGTCCACGTGGTCGGTTTATCCATTCTATCCGGGGCTCATATGACTTTGGTCCCCAAAATCCTAAAACTCCTCAAGGAAGAAGGACTTGATGACACCAAGCTCTTCCTGGGCGGCATCATCCCGGATGAAGACAAATCTGAATTAACAAAGCTGGGTGTTGACGGGATTTATGGTCCCGGCACCTCCACCCAGACCATCATCAATGACATCCAAAAGGCATGCCAGTAATACGCGCGAAAGCAATCCTGAATGGGGAGCGGCTGCCCTTGACCCGTGCCCTGACCCAAATTGAAAATAACACCGTACAAGGATTAGAACTCCTGGAAGCGCTCTTCCCCCATACAGGAAAGGCGCATCTGATCGGTGTGACAGGCGCACCAGGAACTGGAAAATCCACCCTGGTAAATCAGCTCGCCCTGGCATATCGGCAGCCTACAAATGGAAATACGCCTCCCCGGGTTGCTATCGTGGCCGTTGATCCCACCAGTCCTTTCAGCGGGGGCGCCCTTTTAGGGGATCGTGTCCGCATGCAAGATCTGGCTGGTGATCCCGGAATATTCATCCGCTCCATGGCATCACGGGGATCCCTTGGCGGCCTGGCAGCTGCTACTGCTGGACTTGTGCAAGTCTTTGATGCTGCTGGTTTTGAGATCATTATTATTGAAACTGTCGGCGCCGGGCAAGCTGAGGTGAATATCGCCCGCCTGGCCCATTCCACTATAGTCATCGAAGCGCCAGGATTGGGAGATGAGATCCAGACTATCAAAGCCGGTATCCTGGAAATTGCCGATATCCTGGTTGTAAATAAATCCGATAAACCCGGTGCAGAAAATACGCTGCGGGGACTCAGAAATATGTTATCCCTGGCCCATCCGGAAGCGGAACATGTGATGCATCATGGAGAAATAATGGATCTGGACTCCAGCGCAGATCGATCCACTGATGGCTGGATTCCCGCTGTACTTCCCACAACCGCTACCAGCGGGGAGGGAATCCCTGATCTTATTAACAAACTGAACGACCATCGTGATTATCTAAAATCCAGTGGAATGTGGCAAGCCCGGGAAGAAGCCCGGCTTAAGAACCAGCTGGAGACCCTGCTGGGAGCAGCTCTGCGTTCACGATGGGAAAACAGGATCTCCCCCGATATTTATCAAATCACCCTCGCTCAAGTCATCAATCGAGAACTTTCTCCCTGGCGCGCGGTTGAAGAATTAATTCAAGGAGCCGGGTTATGATAATTGGCGACCAGATACGTTTTCGTTCTATAGAAAAAGAAGATTTGCCATATTTTGTCAAATGGTTAAATGATCCTGAAGTCCGGCGAGGATTATCCATGATCATGCCTCTATCCCAGGCAGAAGAAGAAGATTGGTTCGAAGGGTTATTAAAGAGATCTCCATTTGAAAGACCACTGGCCATTGAGATCCAGCCCGATGCTCAGGTGGATGAGTGGATCTTTGTAGGAAACTGCGGTTTATTCGGCATAGATTGGCAAAACCGGTTCGCTGAGATAGGCATCCATATCGGTGAAAAAGGATACTGGAATCAAGGGTTCGGAACCAAGGCCATGTTATTGATCCTGAAACACGGCTTTGAAAACCTCAACCTGCACCGACTCTGGCTGCGGGTTTTTGAAACCAATCTGAGAGCTGTCCGTTCTTATGAAAAAGCTGGCTTTAAAGAAGAAGGCAAGTTGCGCCAGGCCCAGTTCATTGATGGAAAATATGTAGATGTTATGATAATGAGTGTGCTGAAAACAGAATGGCAGGATCACAAATAAAGGAATCCGATATGTCGCATGTACTTAACCAAAATTCAGGCATGTATGGTGATATCAAACTATTCGCGGGAACCGCAATTCCAGAGGTTGCCCAGGGTATCGCGGATTATCTTCACGTCCCCATCAGTGGCAGGGATATCATCAATTATCCCAATGAGAATATCTGGGTCCGACTGCACAACAGTGTCCGGGGGCAGGATGTGTACCTGATACAGAATACCTCAAGGCCGGTGCACCGCAATTTGATGGAACTATTAATCACGCTGCAAACGCTGCGGCTGGATTCTGCTGGACGGGTCACCGCTGTTATTCCCTACCTGAGTTATACACGATCGGATAAAAAAGATAAACCGAGGGTGCCGATCACCGCCCGATTGATCGCTGATATGATCGAAATCGCAGGTGCAGACCGCTACATGACCATGGATATGCATGCCGGCCAGATCCAGGGATTTTTCTCCATTCCGGGGGATGTTCTGACCGCCTATCACCTTTTGAAGGACCGCCTATTCCAAATATTGCCGACTTTGAAAGATCCGGTTGTCCTGACAGTTGATCTCGGATTCGCCAAAAAGGGCCGCAATCTTGCTGTTGAATTGGGCATACCGATTGCCTTTATTGAAAAGCGCCGCCAAACGAAGACCAATGCCGCCCAGGCCTTATCCCTGATCGGCGATACAAATGACCGGGACGTTATCATAGTGGATGATGAAGTGGATACCGGGGGATCCATGGCTGAAGCTGCAATGGTGGCAGAAAAGAATGGCGCCCGAAAAATAATATCCGTATTTGTGCATCCTGTCTTCTCCGGTCCGGCGATAGAGAAATTAGCTACTTCACCTATCACCCATCTGATCACAACCAACACGATCCCGATAACACCTGAAGGAATAAAAACTCTCAGAAAAAAACGCGAGGTGGATATTCTTGATATCTCTCCGCTGCTGGGTGAAGTCATCCGGCGAGCTCATGAGGGACGCAGCGTTGGCGAGATGTTCGATGAATAAATACCATGCCTGAGCTTCCTGAGGTCGAAACCTTCCGCAGATACCTTCTCCAGGGAAAACCCGGATCGCCGTCAATCCTTGGAAAAAAGATCAGGGACGCTGAGCTGCTCTGGGACAGGACTTTGGCCTCACCAACACCGAAGGAATTCAAGGAACGGATCAAAGGCCAATATGTCACTGGAATTGGTCGTCGCGGAAAGAATCTGCTTATTCGCCTCTCGCGCGATACTTTGATCATCCATTTACGCATGAGCGGGGAACTGATAGTAGAAGAAAAGACCAATCCCAAAGGTAAACATTACCGATTGATCCTTAACTTTGCGGATAAATACCGGATGGCGTTTAATAACATCCGCAAATTTGGCCGGATCTGGCTCAGCGAGGATCCCGATTTGGTGATCGGAAATCTGGGCCCCGAGCCATTGGGGGATGAATTTACGCCAGAAATATTCCAGCAGATCCTCCAAAGCCACAGCAGGCAGTTGAAATCCTTTTTACTGGACCAGAAAATGATCGCGGGGATGGGCAATATATACACCGATGAGGCCCTCTTCCGCGCGAAACTGCATCCGGCCAGGAAAACCAATACGATAAACTCCTCTGAATCCCGTCAGCTCTGGAAGAGCATTCGAGAAGTCCTTCAAGAAGGGATTCAAAATCAAGGATCCAGCATCGACTGGATGTACCAGGGAGGGGATTACCAGAAATATCTCTCGGTGTATAATTTAGAAGGAAAACCGTGCAAACGTTGTGAAACACACATTAAGCGGATCAAAATAGCACAGCGCAGTACTTATTTCTGCCCCCTCTGCCAAACGCTTCCTGAGTGAGAAGGAGTTCCTATGCAAAATGCCCTGCTAGTATTCATCGTTGTTTTCGCATTGGCTATTGGATTTTTCCTGGGATTGTTCCTATTGTCTCTGGATTCGCCCTTGCTCAAGAAACTCTTCCAAAAAGACGATCTGTCATCCGAAGACGATGTACCCGAATCAAATGGCGTAATTCCTGCAGGGATAGGGGAAGCAGCATCCCAGATCAAAAAACCCAGCCCCAACGCACAATTATTGATGCGGATATGGAAAGTCGAGGATCAACCTCCGATATATGAACTCAATGGCACCTATGTCGAAAAAGAGCAATTACCAAGGGATGTTTTGAATATCATTACAGTTCAAGAAGAAGCTCCTCCCAAAACTGAAACGCGGACACCTGTTAGCCGCACAGTTGAAACGGCTCCAGTTCCCCCGGAACCTGAACCAGAGGAAGAAGGGGAACCCAAGGTCAAAATGCTCAGTGTGATCGATGAGGTGAATGAGATCCTTCAGAAGAAACTCCATGGATCCCCATTGGCAGGCAAAGGCATCCACCTGATGGAGAATCATAACAAAGAGATTCGCTTCTGGGTGGGCTTGAATTCCTATAACGACGTGGAAGAAATCCCGGATCCGGACGTCCGACAGATCATTGATGAATCAGTAAGGGAATGGGAAAAAAGCCGGGAATAAGATCATCCCTGCTGGTTGATCATTTCAGTGAATTCTCTGTTAACAAACGCACCCAATTTACCGCGGATATCATCGGGTAAAAACGCTCCCTGGGCGGCAGCGGTTACTCTTTCACCTACTACTTGCATAGGAAGCCCCAACACTTGATTGACAGTTTGGTATTCACTGGACAGATTGATCTTAGATATGCTTGGATCATCTGTGTTGATGGTTACATTTAATCCTTCCTGAATCATTTTCTTGATGGGATGGTCGATCAAATTCTCAACCACGCCTGAATGATGATTGCTGGTCACGCATACCTCAAAAAGCGTTCCCCGCTCTCTGGCCAAGGCAACAGTATCTGGATCTTCCAGAACCCGGATTCCGTGGCCAATCCGCTCAGCTCCCAGAACTTCGATGGCCTCTTTCACATTCTCTGCTCCCCCCCACTCACCGGCGTGGATCGAGACTCTGAGTCCATTTTGCCGGACGATTTTAAATAACTCCTGAAACGGTTCTCCAGAAAATTCTGCTTCATTTCCAGCAAGGTCAACTCCGACAATCCCTTGATCTTTTTTATCCAGGGCGATCTCAATCACTTTCTGGGCCTGGGCCACACTTTCGTGGCGATTTATGCTGACTAAAAGACGGACCAGGATATCAAAATGAGCCGATGCTTCCTGAACACTCTCTATCACCCAGTCCACGACCTGAGTCATGGGAAAACTTTCTGCTCTGCTCAGAGCGACCGGTGTAAAACGCAGCTCCAGGTAGCGGATATTATCCAATGCAGCATCCTCCACCGCTTCCCAGGTTATGCGTTTAATAATCTCGGGTGATTTATAAAAAAGGCGCAGAGTTCCAAATTTGCCCAGGAAGTTTTCGAATGTATAAGGATCCTCATGTTCCACTTGAACCAGGGGCCGCAAATAACCAGTATTCTTTACATCCATCTCATGAGCCCGGACAATTTCCATCATGGTTTTTACGCGCAAAGATCCTTCCAAATGGCGGTGCAGCTCTACCTTGGGCAGTTTCCTGTAAAAATCAGCGACTTCCGGAATCAAGATTTCAGTCATTGGCGTTTTTTCCATGTGCCAGAGAATGATTTTATTTATTGTACCTGATAAAACAATCCCAAAATGAAACCAGACCGCCCGGAAAGGGGCAGTCTGGGGCAATGACAATATAAAAAATCTACTGCTCGTCTTTTAGTGCTGCAGGGATTCTTCCAGGGCAGCTTGAATTCGATCCAGATTGCGGGGTTGGAAGGTGAACATTCGGTTTACCACACCAACTCTCATATCATCCATTAAACGCTGGAACATCTCAAACCCGCGGTTTTTATACTGTACCAATGGATCCCTCTGGGCATAGGCTTCCAACCCGATTGCGACACGAAGAGCTTCCATTTCAGTCAGATATTCCACCCAAAGCTCAGATATCACTCGCAGGAACAGATCACGGTAGATATTATTTACAACGGAGCGGCCTAATATTTTGCTAATCTTCTTTTTGAGATCTTCCGGCAGGTTTTCAATGGATTGATGGGAGTTTTGTTGATAGACCTCTTCTCCCAACTCTTCCTGGATGATCTCCTGCAGCTTTTCCTCCAATTGGGATAGCTGGACTTCTTTTAAGCGGTTGATCTCGTTGGATCCCCAGGCTTCCAGCACCTTTTGACGGGCATCTTCAAGATGATCGAGGATCTCACCCCGGGCAGTTTCCTGGTCCCTTCGCAGCAAAAGGTCTCCTGCAAAAAATGTATACCGCAAGCGCTGGGTTCGAAGCCAGATGCGTTGATGGCTCTTTTTATCAAAAGCCGCTCTTCGGCCTTCCGCCATTAATCCAAGGGTCTTCACCAGATCCGCATCAGAAAGCTCATCGGCCTGAATCTCTTTGAGAGCTGCTTCAATGCTGTTAGTGATCAGGGCTTCCTCGGGATCTTCAAAATATGCTGAGCGGCGGTTCTCAAAATGCAGCTCGACCTGCTTAATGATCAATTCTGTGATCGAGTCCCAGTCCGCTCCACCTGTTTCGATCTGGTCACCTTCCAGGGGTGCACCCAGTAAACGTTCCACACCACCGATCAGTCGCTTAAACTCCAAATCTTTTAACTGGGATTCAACCTGGGTTCTGAGGTTCTCTTCTAATTCTTCACCGGGGCCTTCCACCAATTCCTTGATCTGATTTGGATTTAATTCAAAACGGATCCGGACCAAATCCCTAAGTTCGTTGAACACAACCTGGGGATTCAAGGGCTCCTCGCTTCCCAGGCTCAACCCTTCCAGGAAAGTGTCCAGGATTTCCAGTCGGCTTTCCACCTGATCCTCATAACGGAACTGGCGCTCAATCAGAATGCGATCCACCGCGCCAAAGATATATTTCTCTTCGGCGGTCAGGACATCTTTACCCAGATCCACCAGCACTGGCACGAGGTCAGCTTTCCTTAATCCGGGGCTCTTTTCACGGATCATATCCAGGAACAGGCGCATGGTAAATGACGGGACCTGCTGATTCTGGAATGTCAGCGTTGGCTGTGTTTGAGATAACCAGGCCAATAACCGCCAGGCGCTTCCCTGGTCACCATCACCCTGTCCTTCCCAGATCGTATTATCTACTCTGTGCTGAATTTCTGTATTAAGCATTTCCAGGATGTCTTCCGAAAGATCTTGTTTCCGGAAAACGAGGTCTCGCTGCCCGTAGATCTTCCCACGCTGTGTGTTCAGAACATCATCATATTCCAGCAAATGTTTACGGACGTCAAAGTTAGCACCTTCCACCCGGGTCTGGGATTGTTCTACAACCCGATCTACCAGGGGGTTTGCTATCGGCAAGGATTCATCCACCTGAAGGCGGGTCATCAGAGCTTCCATTTGCTGACCGCCAAAACGGGCCATCAAATCATCTTCCATGGACAGGTAAAATCGGGACGACCCCGGATCACCCTGGCGGGCCGCACGTCCGCGCAGCTGATTATCAATTCGGCGGGCTTCATGGCGTTCTGAACCAATCACATGTAATCCACCCAGTTTTTTGACCTGCTCTTGATCACGCATGTGCTGCAGGAAAAAGTTGATCTCGGTTTCATAAATACCGAAGGCTTCCTTGTCCAATCCTTTAATTAGGCTTTCCTGTTCTTTAAGCGAAAGCTCAAAAGGATCTTCATAGCCAGCCCTGGTCAAAACCCGGACCACATCTGCGGTGATCTCCTCTGCCAGTTCGCCGCCCAATTTGATATCCACACCACGGCCGGCCATACTGGTTGCGATCATCACAGCCCCAAACGCTCCTGCGCCGGCAATGAGTTGGCTCTCCTCGGTATGTTTCCGGGCATTCAGCACATCATGATCCACTCCCCGCTTCAGAACCTGAGCCAGGCGTTCTGCATGAGATTGATCCAGCTCCAGGATATCCAGAAGCAGCTGCATATTCTCTGGACTATTGACATTCAGATCCAGATCCAGGTCCAGTTCTTTGATCAGATTTCTGAGATTTCCTAATTTCAAAGTATTGAGGGGAACATTCAACGCCTGTAATTCTGGAATCCGCCTGCCGTCGGGGAACCGGTCATGTTTCCGCATCCAACTTTCACGCATCATCAGAGTAAAGGCCAGATTCCGGATCGATGGACCATCCAGACGATTTGACAAGGTTTCGGAGTTCTCAACCGAAGTAGTGCCTACCAACAAGGGGCGGCCTACGACATGAAAAGTTAGAATTTCCTCAGTAATAGCCCGCAGCTTGGCTTCTTCGCTGATATAGATCAGATCTGAATAGTCCTTTCGTTTCCAAAATAACTGTGTTTGTTCCGGATCATCTTTATCGGCATAATAGGTATACTCAAAACCGCTTTCCGGCTCTTTCCCTTTTAAGGTCACCAGAGAAGTTTCCTGCTGAGCAGCCACAAAATCCAGATTTGTGGGTATAGCTATTGGATCCAGGCTGTAAATCTCATTAAACTCTTCCGATTCTGTTACAGCAGTGCCTGTCATGCCTGAGAGTTTTTCATACATGCGGAAATAATTCTGGATCGTGATGGTGGCATACGTAACGTTTTCACCTTGAACCTTGACATTCTCTTTGGCTTCCACTGCCTGATGCAGTCCATCTGACCAGCGCCGCCCCGGCATTAACCGCCCAGTAAAATCATCAACGATCACCACCTTGCCAGCCTGGACAAGATAATCCTTGTTCTTTTTGAAGATGAATTCTGCCCTCAAGGCTTGTTCCAGGTAGCCCAATAATCGAGCCTGCTCCTGGGTGATATCCTCCGGCCTATCCGGATCTCCCAGCGGCTGTCCCAGAAGTTCCTCTACATGCATTTCGCCAACCGGCGTCAAGGTAATGTTGCGGTCGCGAATGCTGATCTCGTAGTCTTCAGGTTTAAGCCTCTTAACCACTGTAGACATACGGCGGTACCACTCAGGATCATCATGAGATGGTCCTGAAATGATCAGCGGTGTGCGGGCTTCATCGATCAACACATTATCCACTTCGTCGATAATGGCATAATGATGGCCGCGCTGCACTCTACCTTCCATGATCATTGCCATATTATCGCGCAGGTAATCAAAACCAAATTCATTATTGGTGCCGTAAACAATATCAGCCTGATACGTCTCTTTCCGCAGCACCATATCCAGCTGATTGCGATCTTCCTGGGGGGATTTATTCTCAAGGTTAACCAGGAATGCTTTTTTACCATGTTCAGTTCTGGCGGCCATCTGCAGCACACCCACTTTAAGCCCCAGGAAGGTATAGATCGGAGCCATCCAGCGAGCATCACGGCGGGCAAGATAATCATTGACAGTTACCAGGTGTACACCCCGCCCTACCTGTAAACCATCCAGGGGGATGAATTTCCAGGAATCAGGATCTTCTCCCCAGACTTTTCGGGCCTTTTTCATCCATTCTGGAGAAAGGTTAAGAGCGTTCAAGTAAAGAGGCAAGGTGGCACCAAGGGTTTTTCCCTCGCCAGTGCGCATTTCTGCCACAAAACAGCGATGCATGGCGATCCCGCCGATCATCTGGACATCATAGTGACGCTGTCCGATCATGCGCTTGCTGGTCTCCCGGACTACGGCAAATGCTTCAGGAAGGATATCGTCCAGCGTTTCCCCCTTGGCCAGACGGGTCCGAAACTGATCTGTTTTCCCCTTCAGTTCTTCTTCGCTTAACCCTTCGTATTCAGGCTCAAGCGCATTAATGGCCTCAACTTCAATTGCGAGGCCTTCTATAATCTTCTGGTGGGGATTACCGCCCACCAATCGGACAATTTTACCTAACATCAGCTCACCTTGTAGAATATTAAAACAGATAGAATTCTGCCAGTTCAGGAGCGATTATAGCATAAGGGTATATACAATATCTAAGAAGAAAACCGGGGAGTCGTCTAAAAAAGGGTGCCCGGGAGATGATATAATCGGTGATTGTGAAGAACCTTTCCGAAACTCCTGAACAGCCCTCAGCCAATCGCCAAATAGCCCGCGCAGCCAGCCTTGTAACGGCCGCTTTTGTGCTCAGCAATATAGCAGGATTGATCCGTCAAATTCTGGTTGCCAATGCCTTTGGCACTTCGGCGTCTATGGAAGCATTTAATGCAGCCAATCGGATCTCTGAAACACTCTTTAACCTGGTTGCCGGTGGCGCACTCGGATCCGCCTTCATCCCAACATTCACAAGCCTGTTGGCAAAGGAAAAACGCCAGCAAGCCTGGAAGCTGGCTTCGTCAATTTTTAATATCATCCTGATCGTTCTCACTGCCCTGGCAGCCCTGGCGGCAATATTCGCCCCCCAGGTGATCCGCTATGTGATCGCTCCAGGATTTGCGGCCGATCCAGCCAAGGAAGCTCTCGCCATTGCCCTTACGCGATTGATGCTGCCATCTGCGGTATTATTCGGCCTTAGCGGCCTGGTGATGGGTGTCCTGAATTCGCATCAAAAATTCTTTATCCCGGCATTAACACCGGCCTTGTATCAGATCGGAATGATTTTTGGTGTCGTAGTTCTATCACCCAGCATGGGCATTTTTGGATTGGCCTGGGGTGTACTGATCGGCGCTGCTTTTCATCTCATTCTTCAACTCCCCCTCTTATTCAAACAAAAAGCGGTTTACACCCCTTCATTGAGCCTGGAGTCAGCCGAAGTGCGGGAAGTTGCCAGGTTGATGGGGCCCCGTCTGCTGGGAGTAGCAATTGTCCAGCTAAATTTCTGGATCAATGTTCGCCTGGCATCAACCATGCCGGAAGGCAGTGTCACAGCTATTCAGTTCGCTTTTACGCTGATGTTAATGCCCCAGGCTGCCATTGCTCAATCAATTGCCACCGCCTCTTTGCCCACTTTTTCCGCCCAGGTAGCGAAAAATAAACTGGGCGAAATGCGGGATTCCCTTTCGGCAACATTACGGGGTATTTTACTGCTTTCAATACCAGCCAGCCTGGGATTGATACTGCTGCGGACACCCATTATCACCTTGATTTATCAGCGCGGTGAATTCACGTCTTACTCAACAAAATTGGTCGCCTGGGCTTTATTATGGTATGCGATCGGCCTGGTTGGCCATGCCATGGTGGAAATATTGGCCCGGGCCTTCTATGCCCTTCATGACACAAAAACACCGGTTTTAATCGGCATCGCTGCCATGTCCCTTAACGTCATATTCAGTTATGCTTTTTCCTATTTCTTTATTCAGAGAGGCTGGATGCCGCATGGCGGTCTGGCATTGGCAAATACGCTGGCAACAGGATTGGAAATGGTTGGCCTGATACTGATCATGAGGAAACGGCTCAATGGATTGAATGGAAAACAAATTGGATCAGGATTGGGGAAAGCTTTGATCGCTGGAGCCGTAATGATCGGGGCTATTCTGGGTTGGATTGCCCTGACAAACAACAACTCAATCTGGCTTTTGGGACTGGGGGGAATTCTGATAGGTGGGGTTACCTACACGGTAACGCTGGGCGTATTAAAAACAAGGGAATTAAAACAACTTTACCAGGCTGTTCGATCCCGGCTGAGCAGGTAATATCCCCGCTGCTGTCAAGGACTGACCAGAACCTCAACACTGACAAGGTGCTGAATGCCGGAGAATTTCCCATCTCTGGCAATTACCTGGACCCGGATCCAGGATGAGGAACTTACCTGGTAGGGAATCTCTCCACTAAAAGGTCGAAAACCGTTACCCAGATCATCTTCCCCTACCGGCAAAACAGCTGATCCAACCTGATTACCATCTCGGTCGATCAATTCCACCAGCAGTTCGTCATCCGGCGCAAAACGAGTAACTCCCTGGACATTCAGCACATCCCCCTGAATCAAGGTACTTGGAATTGGCTGCTGAATGATCAGACTGGCGTATAGGTCAAGGATTGATTTGATTTCTGGTTCACCAGCAGACAACAAAATCACATCAGTACTATCCAGGGCGGATATTCTGTTATATGGGTCAACCGCGCTGACTTCCAGCCGGGATGTCTCAGCTTCAGCGTTGATATTAAAGTTTAGATCCAGCACTAAATGAGAATTTCCGCTCTCTTCTTTTTCCCGGGTAATAGTCTCTCTTTCCAGTAGCTGTCCATTATCGCCAAATAAAGAGATCTGGTAGGTTGTTTTTTCTTCCCTTTCATTCCTGGGGGGAGCCAGATAGACATGCAAATTGAACGGGGAAATGACTCTGGATAACCTTCCCGGATTGATAATTTGAATTTCCGCTTGAGGAAGCGGATCCGGCAGCGTTAATGGTTCTGGAGTACCAAGTACCACATCTAACGGTGGAGTCGGTGAAACTGATGGATGGAGTGTGATCGTAGGCGTATCAGTGGTTGTAGGTGTAGGAGTGATCGCTGCAGGGTCAGGAGAAGGCGGAGTCACAAGGCCTTCATCAACCAATGCTTGGGCGGTCAACTCGATCAAAGTAGGGATATGTTCTTCGGGTATATAGGTGGGGACAGAATTGCCAGGTAAAATTCCACATCCCGCAGCAAATACTAAAAGGAACGCTAATAAAATCAGAAATCGGTGATGTGACATGCAGGAGACCTGGAGTTCAGATTAGGAAGAAGGGATTTATTTCCCTTCAAATTTCTCGATAACAGAATATAGTTCATCCAGGGCAACTGGCTTCTCAAGAAAAAGCGCGGCCCCGGCCTTTAATACATCATCTACCAGGCTATTCTCAGGCATAGCGGAAATCACGATCACTGGTATATTTTTTGTATTGCGGTCTTTTTTGATCTTATGCAGCAGCTCATATCCAGACACACCGGGAATATTCAAGTCCACAAAGATCAGATCATAGGTCTTTTCCAGGATCAGATCCCAGCCTTCCATAACACTGGAGGCGATATCCGCTTGATGATTGGCAAGCGATACCGCTTTGACATACATTGCTAAAGAATCAGTATCATCATCTATAAAAAGAATCTGTCCCATTGCCTCTCCTTAGAGACCCCGGTGTTTGTCTGATAAGGATCAGAACAATCAACTACAACTCGTAAATGGCTCCAAATTTTTCGTTCAGATATTTCAGGTACGGTTCAGGTGAGATCTTGGAACCAACAATTTTATTTACCAGGTATTGCGGTTTGAATTTAGCTCCGTGGCGGTGCACATTCTCTCGCAGCCAGGCCAGCAGCTCAGCGAAGTTGCCATTCTGGATCTGGGTGGATAGTTCAGGTATATCCTGGTTGATCTTTTCCCACAGCTGATTGGAAACCAGATTGCCAAGGGCATAGGTCGGGAAATAACCGAAAATGCCGGCGGACCAATGTACATCCTGTAAAACACCATCTGCATCATTGGGTGGAACCACACCCAGGTAATCCTCCATGCGGTCATTCCAGGCTTCCGGCAGATCAGCTACTTCCAGCTTGCCTTCCATCAGGGCGATTTCCAGCTCCAGCCGCAGCATGATATGCAGGTTATAGGTTGCCTCATCAGCTTCGACCCTGACAAGGGACGGTTCAACTTTGTTAACGCCCTTATAGAATGTATCAAGATCAACATTCCCCAACTGGGTTTTAAACCTTGCCTGCAGGGATGGGTAAAAATAGACCCAGAAATCATAGGACCGGCCCAGGAGATTTTCATACATCCTTGATTGGGATTCATGAATGGCCAGGGAAGCGCCGCTGGCCAAAGAGGTGCGGTCCAGCTCCTCGGCAACACCCTGTTCGTAAATGGCATGGCCGGCTTCATGCAGGGTGCCGAATAAAGCTGTGTTGAGGAAATTCTCGTCAACACGGGTGGTGATACGAACATCACCCAGTCCGAAACCGGTCGTAAATGGATGGGCGGCTTTATCCTGCCGGCCGCGGTTCCAGTCATAACCATATTTAGTGATGGCCTCTTCACCAAAGGCCCATTGATCCTGGTCTGCATAGTGCAAATGCAGGAAGCTGTCATCTACCTGGGGTTTTTCACTGATAGCCTTGATCAACTCCACTTGTTTGGGGCGCATCCCGGTAAAGATCTCCTGCACTTCCGCAGTGGTCATACCCGGCTCAAAATCATCCAGCAGCGGGTCATACACATGGGTATAGGGTTTGAAAAAATCAGCATATTGGCGCCTCATTTCAACAATCTTCTCAAGGTGAGGCTGGAAATGTGAAAAATCATCCTTGGATCGTGCTTCTTCCCAGGCTCCATGGGCGACTGTAGTCACCCTGGACCATTCCGCTACGTACTCATTGGGAACTTTGGTTGATTTCTTAAAATCGCGTTCAGTAACTTCGATCAAACAAGCATCATCACTTTCGGGGTCAAGGGATTCAGCGTAAGGTTTTAACTCTTCCAGCAGGGAGCCCACCTCATCGGACACAAATTTTGAATGCGCCAGGCTGCTCAAGGTACCGATCTGGTTTCCGCGGGCAATTACTCCTCCGGGTGGCATATAACACTGCTGGTCCCAACCTAACAGGGCTGTTGCGCCATGTAAATCTGATACGATCGCCAAAATTGATTTTAATTGATCTAGTTTTTCCTGCATATTTCCTCTCAGTGCCTCAAATTGAACAGGTAATATTGAGGTGTATAGATGAATATTGATTAACAGGCATCAAAAACCCCTATCACATCTTATTTGAAAGGGATTTATACCAGCTCTGTTCGGAAATTTACATATCTTTCATACCAAATTATAATACCACGACTTCAGCGGCTGAAACCAGCTAAAACTTCATTGACCCCAGCTTCCAAATGATATTCTAAATAGAAAATAATCCCAGGTATTACCCAGTAAATTCCCCATCCTGATCATCCTTAAGACCATATTGATAGCCTGGGATCCATCCTCTCCATAAACTTCTTTGACCTGCTCAATATAGTCCGGGTCAGGATTGGCATCCGTTTCCGCCCAGTGCTGGGCATAACAGACAGCCAGCTTCTGCTCCTCAGGCACTTCTTCCGGAATTGTCCCTTTGAGATATTCAGTTATTTCATCCATAGGTATACCCGCCTCTTTGGCCTGTCCAACGTGGAAGGTCCTGCAGTAGCGGCAGAGATTTACTTCTGTGACAGCCAGCATCAATCGCTCCCGAAAAGCCGGATCCACTTTGGGGGAGGACATGGCTGCCTTGATCTGATCCCTGTTTGAGAAAATGTATCTCAGATCGCTCCAGAAATTGGACCAACGGTCATAATAACGCCTGCTGAACCCAGGTTTTGTTTCAGCGCGGGTCTGATCTGTGGAAGGTTCGGCCATAATACTCCTCGAAAATACTATCTACCAGTACTGCTCTCTATGATATCAGGAACCTGTGTCGCTGACAGGCAAACAACCAGGGAAACCTGTAAGGTATGTGTAGTAAATCAATCTAGAGCACATGTTCCAATTTTTAATTACCCAAAATAGCTCATTGGCAACTTATGACAAGTTACATAAAAATTTATGACTTACAGATAGGGATAAAAGTTATAATCATAGAGTGCCAAACTCAGATTAATTAACTCTGAATGACATTCAGGAGTAGCCTATGTATAAAATCGTGAAAAAACAGGATCTTGCACCCAATATCACGAGATTCAGTGTCGAAGCGCCCGAAGTAGCCCGCTCAAGAAAACCAGGGCAATTTGTGGTCATCCGCGCTGATGAAACCAGCGAACGCGTTCCCCTGACGATCGTTGATTCCGATCCAGAAAAAGGAACCATCGATCTGATCATCCAAAAGGCAGGTTTCAGTACTACCTGCCTGGTCTGTTTCGAGGTTGGCGATGGGTTCCTGGATGTGCTCGGCCCCCTTGGAAGGCCAACCGATATGGAAAAATTCGGCACGGTTGTCTGTGTCGGCGGTGGTGTTGGTACAGCTGTTTTGTATCCCATTGTCAAGGGATTAAAAGAAGCCGGCAATAAGGTCATCACCATTAACGGCGCCCGCAATAAGGAACTGCTTATCCTGGAAGAGGAGCTGGGGGCTGTCAGTGATGAACTGATCATAACCACGGATGACGGCAGTTATGGAATCAAAGGTTTTGGATCTACCGTACTGCAGGGTTTGATCGATGAGAAAAGAAAGATCGATCTGGTGGTAGCCATCGGACCAACCATGATGATGAAAGCGGTCGCTGAAGTGACCCGGCCCTATAAGATCCACACCATTGCCAGCCTGAATGCCATCATGATCGACGGTACTGGCATGTGTGGCGGCTGCAGGGTAACCGTAGGTGATGAAGTGAAATTCGCCTGTGTTGATGGACCGGAGTTTGACGCTCATCTGGTCGATTTTGAGGAACAGATCGCCAAACACCATTATTACGATAAAGAACAAGCCTGCCAGATGGATGAAATGATAGATAAAGCGGAACAGGAGAGAGCCTAATGGCCGAAGAAAAACGCACAAGGCCCCCCCGTAAAAAACCAGAACGCGTCCCCCGCCAGGCAATGCCTGTCCGACCTCCGGAAGTGCGGGTCCAGGATTTCAACGAAGTTACCACTGGTTTTACAAAAGAACTGGCCCTGATCGAAGCCAAACGCTGTTTACAATGTCCCAAACAGCCCTGCGTGGACGGCTGCCCGGTATCTGTGGACATTACCGGATTTATCCACCTGGTTGCGGAAGGTGATTTCATTGGCGCAGCCCAGAAGATCAAGGAAACCAACCTGCTGCCGGCGGTCTGCGGACGGGTCTGCCCCCAGGAAGAACAATGTGAGCAGGTCTGTGTGGTTGGCAAGATTGACAAACCGGTTGCTATCGGACGCCTGGAACGTTTTGTGGCCGATTACGAACGGGAACAGGGCGCAGTTGAAATGCCCAAACTCCAACCTAAAACCGGCAAAAAAGTGGCTGTAGTGGGTTCTGGTCCGGCAGGTATTACCGTATCCTATGAAATGCTGCTGGCGGGACACCAGGTGACCATATTTGAAGCCCTGCATGAACTGGGCGGTGTTTTGGTCTACGGCATCCCTGAATTCCGTCTTCCCAAGGCAATCGTTGCAGCGGAAATTGATACCATCAAGAAACTTGGCGCAGAAATCAAACTCAATATGTTGATCGGAAAGACCCGCACCATTGATCAATTATTGGACGAGGATGGTTTTGATGCTGTTTTCATCGGCACAGGCGCTGGACTTCCCATGTTCCTGAACTTACCTGGAGAGAACCTTAACGGCGTCAGCTCAGCCAATGAGTTCCTTACCCGGGTAAACCTCATGAAAGCCTACCGGGAGGAATATACAACCCCGATCAAAGTGGGAAAACATGTGGCTGTGATCGGCGCCGGCAACGTTGCCATGGACGCAGCCCGGTCTGCAAAACGGGTCGGTGGTGATGATACAGAAGTAAGCATTATTTACCGCAGGGCCCGGGATCAAATGCCTGCTCGCGCGGAAGAGCTTCACCATGCCGAAGAGGAAGGCATCATCTTTAACCTGCTCACCAACCCTATCCGCTTTATCGGCGACGATAAAATGAATGTGGTCCAGGTCGAATGTGTAAAAATGGAGCTCGGCGAACCAGATGACTCCGGCAGAAGGCGCCCAATTGTCATTGAAGGATCGGAACATATAGTGGAAGCAGACACTGTGATCGTTGCCCTGGGCACAACGCCTCGAAAATTTATTGCCGAAACCACGCCTGATCTAAAAACCAGCAAATGGGGCACTTTCCTGGTTGACGAGGAAACCGGCGCGACATCAAAAACCGGCGTTTTTGCAGGTGGAGACATCGTTACCGGCTCCGCTACTGTAATCAAAGCCATGGGCGCTGGCCGGGTAGCCGCCAAAGCCATCAACGAATACCTGGCTAACCTCTAAAAACCCTCTAAAATCATCAAAAAACCCCGGAAATCCGGGGTTTTTTTGTTATTCTATCCCCTCTCCAGAGTACCCCTGGGGCAGCTCTTAGAGGGGCATTCAGAGGCCCTCAGTGGTATAATTAGACCGAGGGTGCTTCTCTCTTAGCGGCACTCGTTTTCATTAATATGGATTGAAAAAAACAAGGGTCGAACTATGGATATTGGTACCGTTCAATCGATCAATATTGATCAAGAAATGCGCTCTTCCTACCTCGATTACGCCATGAGCGTAATCGTCGCCAGGGCGCTTCCGGATGCCAGGGATGGACTGAAACCAGTTCACCGGAGAATTCTCTATGCCATGCATGATATGGGCATCCGATCCAAAACTTCCTATAAAAAATCAGCCCGTATTGTGGGTGAAGTACTTGGTAAATATCACCCTCACGGCGACAGCGCTGTCTATGACTCCATGGTTCGTATGGCACAGACTTTCTCAATGCGCTACCCCATGGTTGACGGACAGGGTAACTTCGGATCCATCGACGGCGATTTTCCGGCCGCCATGCGCTACACTGAAGCCCGCATGTCATCCATTTCTGAAGAAATGCTGGCAGATATTGATAAAGGTACTGTGGATTTTGTCGATAATTTTGATGGGTCACTCCAGGAGCCTGATGTGCTTCCTGCCCGTCTTCCAAACCTGCTTCTGAACGGGGCGGCTGGTATCGCCGTTGGTATGGCAACCAATATCCCACCCCACAACTTAAATGAGCTGGTGGCAGGGATCAATCACCTGATCGATAATTACGACAAGGTTGATAAAGTTACTATCGAAGACCTGATCAAGTTCATCCCTGGGCCTGACTTCCCCACCGGCGGCATCATCATCGGTGATGAAGGCATTCGCCAGGCTTATGTTACCGGAAGGGGAAGGATCATCCTGCGCGGGCGAGCCCATATTGAAGAGATGGGTGACAGCGGCCGTTTCCGAATTGTCATTACAGAAATCCCCTATCAACTCAAAAAGACCACCCTGATCGAACGTATTGCCAGCCTGGTTCGTGAGGAGAAGATCAAGGCCATCTCAGATCTACGGGATGAATCAGACCGGGAAGGCATGCATATTGTGATAGAGCTGAAACGCTCTGCCCAGCCCCGCAAGGTGCTCTTCCAGCTTTATAAATATTCCGCCCTGCAAACCACCTTCGGGGCCCAGATGCTGGCCCTGATTGATGAGGAACCCGTATTACTTTCACTCAAACAGGCCTTAATGCTGTATATCGATCACCGCCTGGAAATCATCCAGCGGAGAGCAAAATTCGAGCTCAATAAAGCCGAAGCTCGAGCACATATCCTGGATGGATTGTTAATCGCCCTGGCTGATATTGATGAAGTAATTGAAACTATTCGCGGCTCGGCGGACACTGAAATCGCCCGGACCGAACTAATGACCCGTTTCAAATTGTCCGAGCTCCAGGCCCAGGCCATTCTTGATATGCAGCTGAAGAGATTGGCTGCTCTGGAACGTCAGAAAATCGAGGATGAACACAAAGAACTCGCAGCAAAGATCAAAGAACTCAAGAGCCTTCTCCGCAGCCAAAAACAGCAGCTGACCATCATCAAAGATGATCTGGCTTATCTGGTAGAAAAATATGGGGATGAACGCCGCACTGATATCGCACCTGATGCAGCCCAGGATATTGATGAAGAGGATCTGGTCCAGGACCAGGCTATCCTGATCAGCATCACAGAACGTGGTTATATCAAACGCGTTACGGCAGGCGCCTACAAATCCCAGAAACGGGGCGGCATCGGTGTGAAAGGCCATACCATGCGTGAGGAAGACGAGGTGATGGCGCTCATTCCTGCCCGCACACTCAACACAGTGTTATTCTTCTCCGATCGCGGGAAAGTGTATTCCTCCAAGGCCTACCGCATTCCTGAGGCCAGCCGCACCAGCCGGGGTCTGCCAATCGTGAACGTGTTAAACATAGACCCGCAAGAGAAAATCACCGCTATTGTGCCGGTAAATGATTTTAAAGAAGCCAAATACTGCAGCATGGTAACCCAGAACGGGTTGATCAAACGTGTTGATCTCAGAGAGTTTGAGTCAGTCCGGCCATCCGGCTTGATCGCCATGAACCTGAAAGAAGATGATCGGCTGGGTTGGGTCCAGCTCACCAGCGGGAAAGATGACCTGATGCTGATCACGCGGAATGGCTATGCTCTCCGGTTTGAAGAAAAAGAGGTTCGACCCATGAATCGACCAGCGATGGGTGTAATAGGCATCCGGCTGAGGGAAAATGACGAGGTCGTGGGGATGGACGTTGTCGAGAAGGGGGGCGATCTACTGGTGATCACAGAAAAAGGATTTGGAAAACGAACTTCCCTGGACGGATATCCACGCCGCGGCCGGGCAACCATGGGTGTACTTACAGTCGATAAAAAAGCCCTGGGAGTTATTGGCACTATCGCGGCTGCCCGAGTCGTACAGCCGGAAGGAGATCAGATCACTGTTATCTCTGCTGAAGGCACAGTCATGCGCACCAAAGCGGAAACCATATCTCAGTACAACCGGGTTGCCAGGGGTGTTTCCATCATGCAAATGAGGGAAGGTGATGTAGTTGTTGCTATCGCCCGTTTTGCCGAACAGGACTTGGACACATCTGATATTGAGGAAGAAGAAATATCACCCAAGATCGAGGAATTACCCGAAACAGAGGATTTACCTGAGACAGAAGATGGATCCGAGTCAGAGGATGGACCGAGTCAGAGGATGAACCCGAGTCAGAGGATGAACCCGAGGATACAGAATCTTAATTTGAATGAGGATCCAGGATCCCAATCATGACCAAACAAAAAAGGCTTCCATTCCGGAAGCCTTTTTCTATAGATAATCAAAAATCCTAGAATGGCAATGCTATTTTCCCTGTTACCACCAGGCAGAAAGCTGCCAGAATAGTCGCTGCCAGAAATAATAAAAATGCCAGCACAAATCGCTGTCCAGGGGTCATTCCCAAGAACTGTTTTTTAGGGGCCGTTACAGGTTCTCCCCAAACATCATCCTCTGAAAAATCAAAATCGTCATCAAACTGATTACGGATATCATCTAAGGACATAGGAATTCTCCCTTGAAATTTCCATCCTTTTCCTAGTGTAGCTTATTTTCAGGATATGTCAACTAACCGAAGCTGGATCTCACCGGAGTGATACTCGTTTTCCTCTCCTGCCTTAGAAACAAGTCTCAGGGAGCCATCCTCGCTGATCCCAGCTATTTTCCCCTCCCCTCTCAGCCCCCTTTCAGTAGTAAGTTTGACCTGCTGCCCTTTATAGGCCAGCATTGAGTCCCAGGCTTTAATGAATGAAGGCTCTGCCAACCTGGAATACCATTTAATGAGAGTTTCCATTATCTGAATTAGCAGATCCAGGCGTGAGATCTCTATCCCGGCTGCTTCTTCAAGGGATGTGGCGGGGAAGTTCAATTCCTCCGGGGGAGGAACAGAATCCCGGGCAACGTTGATACCAATACCCAGAACTACATCTGTAATCTGGCATCCATTCCAACGGACATCAACCAGCACTCCAGCGGCTTTTTTACCATGCACCAGCACATCATTAGGCCATTTTATTTCTGCCGGAAGGGAATACATTTCCCTGAGAACTTCTGCGACGGCAACAGGGCCAAGCCCACTTACTCTTCCAAGGGTCTCAGGTTGAATCCGGCCCGCTTCTGGATAGAGTATCCAGCTCAAAGCCAGAGCCTTTCCAGCCCGGGTGACCCAATGCCGTCCCAATCTGCCTTTGCCTTCCGTTTGGGAATCAGCAACAACAAGCGAAAACGGTGGGCAATCACCCTCGATCTTCTGCTCTGCTACCTGGTTTGTGGAGCCAAGTTCAGGATAAAGGTAGATCTCTCCCAGTGGCAGTTTGGATAAACGTTCTTTCCAGAGAGTAATGTCCATAAGGTTAATTGTACTTTAGATGCGATAAGGATGAAGAAATGGACCCGGGATCCTGAGAACCTGAAAAAATTCCTGCATTGAATAGTAGGCTTGATCACATCCAGGGAACCCCGCATCCCAGTTAAATAAAAAGGATACGGTTTCCTTGTGGAAAACCGTATCCAAATTTAAGGTTGATAAATTCTTTATTTACTATTCATCACAGGCATACCACCATTTTTCGGTTCAGGAATCGGGAAGATCGCTTCCAGTTCCTTGGCGTCAACGGTTTCCTGCTCTAGCAGCTTTTCTGCCAGCACATCCAGTACTTCGCGGTGTTTCAGCAGGATATCCTTGGCACGTTGATAAGCATCTACGACCAATTGCTTGACTTCAATATCAATCTTCTCGGCCACAGATTCTGAGTAATCGCGCTGTTCTGTGAATTCTTTGCCTAGGAAGACCATTTCATCTTTTTGTCCATAAACCATCGGGCCCAGTTCCGAGCTCATGCCCAATCTGGTGACCATTTCCCGGGCCAACTTTGTCACCCGTTCCAGGTCATTTGAAGCCCCGGAGGTTATATCGCTGAAAACGATTTCTTCTGCAGCCCGTCCGCCCAGTAAACTGATCATATCAGCCAGGATTTTCTTTCTGGAGACCAGGGTGCGATCGTTATCAGGCAGGATCAGGGTATACCCGCCAGCTTGACCGCGAGCGATGATGGAAATTTTATGAACTGAATCCGCTTCAGGAAGTGAGCGGGCTGTGATCGCATGACCGGCTTCATGGTAAGCAATGATCTGTTTTTCTACATCACTGATCAATCGGCTCTTACGTTCTGGTCCAGCAATAACCCTTTCAATCGATTCCTGGAAATCAGTCTGTTCAATGGCTTTCTTTTCACGACGAGCAGCCAGGATGGCAGCTTCATTGATCATGTTTTCCAGATCAGCGCCCACAAACCCGGGAGTGCCTTTAGCCAGGATCTTCAGATCCACATCTGGTGCCAGTGGTTTACCGCGGGCGTGTACTTCAAGTATGGCTTCCCGGCCGACCATATCCGGACGATCAAGGATCACCCGCCGGTCGAAACGACCGGGGCGCAGCAGCGCTGGGTCGAGCACATCCGGGCGGTTGGTAGCGGCGATAATGATCACATTAGTATCCGTATCAAAACCGTCCATTTCTACCAGGATCTGGTTTAAGGTCTGCTCTCGTTCATCGTGACTGCCGCCTAATCCAGCGCCTCGATGGCGTCCGACTGCGTCAATTTCATCCACAAAAACGATACAGGGTGAGTCACTTTTAGCTTTATCAAAAAGGTCCCTCACACGACTGGCACCTACACCCACAAACATTTCCACAAACTCAGAACCAGAAATGGAATAAAATGGCACACCTGCTTCGCCGGATACGGCTTTAGCAAGCAGTGTTTTACCAGTACCGGGCGCACCCATCAGCAGTAAACCTTTGGGAATTCGAGCACCCAGGGACATAAATTTTTCAGGTTCTCGCAGGAATTCGACTACCTCAAAAAGCTCTTCTTTAGCCTCAGGAATGCCCGCCACATCATCAAAGGTCACGGTAGGATTATCGCCTGTGAATTTTCTGGCCCTCGATTGGCCAAAATTCATTGCGGAGTTTCCTCCACCTCTCGCCTGGCGGAAGACAAACCAGAATAACCCAGCGATCATGATAAATGGCAATATATATCCCAGGATATTAATCACGCCAAACCAGGCACTTGGGGGTTGGACTTCAATGATGACGTTATTAGGGTTGAGGTCATCAATGGCGACACCGAGCTGTGTCAGCTGTTCTACCAGGGTCGCATCCGGTTCCTTATGGGATGTACCTTCCGAACCATCTGCGTAGATCAGATCAAGTTCATCTTCATTTACTACAACTCGATTTAACCTGCCGGAAATGATCTGCTGAGCTACCTCGCCGATCGAAACGTCCTCACTTGTTACTGACTGCTGGCGGACACCATAAAATACCAGGATGATGATCCCAATAAAAACCAGCATATATACAATTGATTGTCTATTATTTGATCCAGAATCCACAAAAACCTCCGTAGGGCAGATGCCCAGTGTGCCGAAAATAAACAGCAGGCACACAATGTTGTTCAGTATACCAAAAAAATTGCTCCGTTTTGGGAAGCAGAGACATTATACCAATCACCCCCAACCTTGAATATCCACGAAAACACTATTAACAGGATTTTAATACTGCGTCCAGTTTTTCTCCAGAAAGCCAATTATGTGAATTATGATCTCCCCCGAGGGTGAATAATAGCCTATTTCAGCTGTCTATCACAATAGATATTAACCGCTTCTCTCACAAAGGCTGCTCCACCTTCGCGAATCCGTTCGTAATTTACCGCAAAACGGGGATCCTGGACCCACATATCCGACAGCGTGCGCAAAAACTCCACTTCGCAAGTATAGAAATATTGGTTGAGATAGGCATAATAGTCCCCAACTGCCTTTTGCACATCAGGATCATCAGATCGGACCTCAGGATTTTCTGGAACCATCCGGAGGGTGATCCTGCCCCCTTCCTTTTTGATCTCCTCTTTTTGATCCTTGCTGTAGCTGGACCATTTTTGTTGTGATTCTTTATATTGTGAGGTATTTCCCCAACGTTCTCTGGTTTCCTGTTCGTACTGAGTTTCATCAAAACCTTCGAAATAATCTTTTTCCGACATAATTTCTTCTCCTCGGATACTGCGGATGGTTTTATCTATTGTTCCCAGCAGTTCCTGATATCGTTTGACCTTTTCCTTGATGGCTTCCTGATGATTTTCCAGGGTTGGCAATAGCTGAAAATCTGGTCGATTTAATATAAATTGGATCTCTTTCAGCGGCACATCCAGTTCCCGGAAGAAAAGGATCTGCTGCAAGCGAAGCAAACTATCGTGATCATACAGCCTGTAGCGATTGGATCCGATTTCGGCAGGAGATAAGATCTCCATTTGATCGTAGTAGCGCAGTGTCCGGGTCGTAACCCCTGCCAGGTCAGCGAGTTCTTTAATGGTATACATATAAAAATTTCCTCAACTGCCCCATTCTACACCTTAACGTTACGTTAAGGTCAAGAGCTGATATTAAAAATAAAAGCTGCCAGAGAAATGCTGGCAGCTTGATATTCGAAGGTTGTCCTGATCTATTGCAGTTCTTCCAGGATTTCAACCAGTGTTTGAGCTTTTCCTTCACTGAATAACCCAACCTCACGCCAATATATCCTACCCTCCCGGTCAACGAGGAATAAATGAATAGATTCCTCAGAATCTATTTCAAGGGCCTGCTTAAACACATCCTTGTCCAGGTAAAAGGTTACTGTCCTTTCTCGTGAAGTCTGATCAGGGATGCCAGCCCGCATCCCCTCATTGATAAAAGTCCGGGAAATTGTCGGCAGCTTATAGATGGTTGGAAGTTCGTAGTACACCAGGTTCTCGAACCTTCTTTCTAATTCCTGCGCAGCCGGAATCCAGGTGTTAACATCACGCTGTTGGTTCTGCTGGAAGGGAATGATCACAAGATTAAAACTTCCTTCAAAATCCTTCGGAAATTCAAACTCCTCCCGCATCAGGTTAGAGCCGGATACTTGTGGGAAATGAGCTCCCTGCTCACGAACGACAAGTCTGCTCTCAAGCACCGAGACCCTGCTCCAGCCCCAGATTGTAAATACTATCAGGATTGCTCCTATGATCAGACCGCCTATCAACATTTTTATATTCCTGTTCATTTTTTTCTTTTTTAAATAAATTCCTTTGTATCTTCTTAGATTTGGTTAAGACCAGGATTCTTACTTGAGAGATACTTTGTTAGCTTATGAAGTTATTTATACAAAAGAATAAATAACTAGCAGTTATTCTAAAAATGGCCAAAAGGAATAGATTATCTCCCGCGTAGTGCATTTCAAAATTCCCGCCTATGATCCAGAACACGCTGTTGAGTTTAATACAAATGTGTTTAACTGGGAGATTGTATCAGTCTGCAGATGAAAAGAAATCCCTGACGGCTTGTTTTCCTGATTCGTAGAGCAGGTTGTACTTTTCCCCCTCAAGGCTGATCTCAAAATCTGTTGTTGCAATACCGCGGTCACTGATCTCAATAGTCCTATGTTGATTAACTGCACTGGTTTCGTAATAGGTCAGCTCATAGGATTGGTATAAATTGCGAAAAGCAAGCATCAAATATTCCCAGACATTAGCAGGGATCTCTGGATCCGAAGGATGTAAATACCGGTCTGGATAAAGAAATAATCCCAACGTCTCCCAATTTACACCATCCCGATAAGACCAGGTCCTTCCGGAAAGTTCAGGTTGGTCAAAGATATTCATCGGGAAATTATCAAATAGACCGCCGTCTACATAATAATCTCCACTTCCAAAAGATTTCCCATCAAACTGCAGCGATTCAAAGAAAAGTGGAATTGACATTGACATGCGCACAGCATCGGCGACAGCCACATCAGGTGTATGTGTAGTAGAAAAAATTTCCGGCCGCTGACGGGATATATTGGCTGCTACGATGTATAAATCCCGGAAGCCTCGCTCCTGGAAATCAGCGAAACTGGCCCGGCGGTTTCCATCACACTGATCAGCAATGACACTTTCAAGCCAATTATAGAAATACTCACTGGAATACCAGCCGTATTTAGTGATGAAACGGCGGTAGTTTTCTTCTTCGGCAAAGCGGGGAAAGATCCAGCGTTTGGGTTTGATTACACTCTGGGGAATTTTCGTGAGATCAAGGGTATTAAACAGGGCCTTGGTCTCAGGAATCGCAAGTCTAAAACTTACCAATGCCGCTGCGATGGCACCTGCGGAAGTCCCTGCCACACACTCGATATTTTCAACGATCCTGTATTCATCCAGCACTTCCAGGGCGCCCATATAGGCGATACCCCGCACACCTCCGCCCTTAAAAACCAGGTTGCGGTAAAGGTTTCGTTTATACTCGTGATCTATAGCAGATTTAATCTGCTGTAAAAAATTTGGTAAGGCCATGGTTTCCCTGTCATCTATTCCAAGATTAGATACGGAAAATTGGATCAGATTGTTGCACTCATTATATCCAAGGAAACGGTTTCAGGATTCATTTAAACGTACCTTTACTGAATTCCTGCTTGATTGTTGAATTTTCTCCAGGCCAGGGAATGGAGGAAATTCTGTTTTTTTGTTTTTTTTCTGACCTGCTGAAGCCACTTCCGCTCAGCAGCTTCAGCGCGCTGGAAACAGCTCTCAGAATATGACCTTCTTTCTTCTACAGAAGCATTATTTAGCTCTAATGCACCCTCGATGAATTCCTCTTCGAGTTTATTTCTCTCTTCCTGGAATACCGCTGCTCTAATTGGAAAATTCAGAAGCACTTCCCGATGCAGCTCCTCATGAGCCCAGAAAAGATTCTCCTCCTCAAATTTTCCCTTTGGCGCCGGCCCGAGATCCGGTTTGGCATCTATCCAGACTGGTTTGAATATCCCAGTACAGGGCGCCGCGGTTCCTGTAGTGAAGACTAATGGTTTTCCTGCCTCCAGAGAGGCGATCATCGATCCAGTTGTCTGGCTGCCGCGGATCGGTCCCAAACTGGCATGCATACAGATATCCGCCCCGGCAAGACCCGGTGTGGGATCAGATTTTCCACCATGATCCCTTAAAATAGCAGCCATTGTATGGGCTGTGATATTTCCTTTTTCCCTATCCAGCAGGTCCCGGGAACGGGCACAGCGGCCCTTCCCAGCCGCGAAGGTAGTGTAAATCAAGTCAGAGAAGTTCCCGGTAAGGTTGATCTGATCCTTATCCTTTGCAAAACCTTTCTCCAGGATAAATTCTTCCAGACCCGCAGAGGAACGGTCCCAGTAATCCTCAAGAGAAAGAAGATTGGAGATGCTGTACACAGGATTGACCTGACGCGCAAACCAGTGTTTATCCACCGTTTCCAGGACCCAGCTTTCAGATGGATCGGCGATCAAGAAACTGTTATGGTAATACAACTGGCCTTCAAGAACACAGTTCCCCCCCTGCCCGAACTCCTCCAGCAATAAAACAATCACATCAACCGCCTCGGAAGCTGTTTGAGCCCGTTCCAGAGCCAGGCGCAGCAGGTCCATGCCCAGCAGGGCTGGTTCTTTATTGGCTGGAAGCTTGGAAAAGACAGCTTCATTTCCAATCACCAAACCATGCTCGTTGATACCCATTTCCGCACCCCACATCCAGAACGGCCTGGATAACAAGACAGCATTTGTGTGCTGTACCTGAGGTATCTCGATATAGGTACATCGCAAAGATTCTCCCTCAGGATAGTCTTTTTCCGGGACCCAGTCCAGGAATTGAGCTTCATTGGGAGGACGGTCTGAGTTTTTTGCAAACAGGGCAAATTGGTTTTTAGTAACCTTCGGTGAAGCGATCAAGGTATCACACATAAACACCTCCAAAGAGGGTAATATAACACAAAAGTCAGGGAGGGCGATAAAAAGCCTCCCCTGACTTTAGCTGGGTAATAATACCCTTAACCAGGGCATCTAGAAGACAAAGCATGGATGAATACATTCAAAGGGTAAATAATGGATTTTTCTTATCTAATTGACCTAGCCACCACCCTGGGCCATGTCCACTATAATACAGCTAACCTGAATAGGCAGCTGGATTTTTATATCAAAATTCTTGGATTGAAGCTTCACTGGAGAAATGACCACCAAGCCGGGCTGGGAACGGGTGGAGAAGACCTGCTGGTCTTAAGTGAAATTCCAGGTGCCCTCCGTGTTCCACGTTCGACAGGCATGTATCATTTTGCCCTGCTGCTGCCAGATCGAAAAGAACTGGCCCGGGTGATTGCCAGGCTGTACCAACTTCAGATTCCGAACTCCCCTACAGATCATGTCATATCCAAAACGACCTACGTCGATGACCCTGATGGCAATACTATCGAGCTCTATGTCTACTCTCTGGAAGACGGGAGCTTTTCCTATGAGGATGGAACCTTTAACGTCCACTGGGCAGACGGACGATCAAGTAATGGGCGCGAAGCACTTGACCTTAAAAATCTTTTCAATGAATTAACCCCACAAGATTCCATTTATGAACCCCTTCCTGAAACTACCATAATGGGCCATGTCCATTTATTTGGCAGCGATCTCATCAGACAGATGATCTTTTACAGGGATATTATGGGGTTCCGAGATGGTGGAATGGGTGAAAAAATCGGCATGGCCGAGGTCGCCCTGGACCGTCCCCATGTGATTGCATTTAATACCTGGCAGGGAGAATCAGCCCGGCCGGCTCCGGAAAACTCCCTGGGGCTCAAATATTTTTCTATCATCCTCCCCAGCGAAGATACTTTAAATGACGTTCTGGATAGAATTGATCTTGCTAAACTAATTCATAACAGGACTGATCAGGGGATATTTATCAAAGATCCTTCCGGAATAAATATCCGGCTTAAGTCCGATCCGGTCTAGCAAAAAAAGGGACAAAGTCCATTCGACGGACTTCGTCCCTGATAATTTCTGGATACTCTCCAGTAGGAGCTATTCAACTTTCAGGACAAAATCCTTGGCGGAAACATCACTCGCTGCACGTGCTCTTACCAATCGGTAGATGCTGGTTAAGATCTCGATTACCGTAACGATGAAGGCCACAGTGAACCCAATCCTGTAAGCATGCATGCCTACCAACTCCCAGTTATTATTCTCAATTGTCGAAATCCAAGCCGTAAAACTGGAGGATTGTTTCGCAGCCAACCAGGCGTTGTGACCTTGGACCAAAAATGCCAGGATGACAACACCAAAGACGTCCAGGCCAATTTTTATCATCCGGGTCAGGAAATTCCAGCTTCCCTTCCAGAGCAGATAAATATTCAGCATAATTGTTGCCAGGAGAGAAATCTGGATCAGGACTAAATAATCCAGGATCACTGGATTGGGGTAAAAAGATCCCCCAGGGGTCGTCAGGAAACCAATCCACTGCGGGAATAAAGTAACCAGGACGAGGATCAGGATTCCGAATACCAGCCCGAAGATCACTTCTCCTTTTTTGAGATCTTCTTCTGGATTCAGTTCAGGTAAAGCTTTGGGATCCCAGGGCTCTTCTTCCAGGTGTGGTTTGGCATCAAAATGCTGCAGGATCATAAAAGTTATCAATACCCAACCCAGGGAAGCCGGGATACTGTTCACCAGAGAGCCAAGGGTTTCCAGAGCTGAAAACGGTTCTCCCGCAATAAATACTGCCACACCAAAAGCCAGCAATTGAGCACCCAGAACAGCAGCGACCACAATCCAGGCCACCATCCGGAACAGGGGATATAAACCTGGACCTACCAGGTACTGGCTCTGGGGATGATAAGAAGCGGCCACATCCCGTGGAGAACCAAATTCCTTCAAAACCTCTTCAACATCAGTTTCTGCTGGTTCGGGCCCAAAGCGGTCTTCGAGCGTATCAACCAGTGAGGAACGCAGTTCTGCCTGGATGTCATCCCTTGTCTTCCGCGGTAAAAACCGTCCAACTTCATGAATATAACGATTTAGCAAACTCATTTTGATTCTCCTTCACTGGCGATACCCGCCAATAACTTTTCCATCACGGTTGTGATTTCACGCCATTCTGCAGTCAGGTTTTGAAGTGTATTGATTCCTTCGGTGCTGATCACATAATAACGTCTGGGGCGCGAGCCTTCGGTATTCCACTCGCTTTCCAGCAAACCCTGGGACTCCAATCTCCGTAAGAGAGGATAAAGAGTACCCTGTTCAATGTCCAAACCTTTTTCAGCCAGGCTATTAATCAAGGCATAGCCATATTTTTCCTCCTTCAACTGACTGAGAGCGGCCAGGACCAGAATACCCCTGCGGAGTTCCTGGGTGAGCTTGAGATACTGTTCAGATTGGGTGTTATTTATCATCATGTTTCGCATTATACAGTATATTGCACAGTATTGTCAAGACCTTAATATTGCGAATTTTTCGATGTATTTGCCCTCAAAAATATCGCCAATGCAAAAAAAACACCTTAACAAGATGTTTTTTCAATCCAGGATAATATAATATTATTGCCAGGTGTTCAAGGATTACATCAACCAACCAATGACCATACATATTCCCCCGGCCACAAACATGATCAGCAAAAACGCATAACGCTGGGCGAAATCCAGGAGAGATTTCTGGATCCTTTGCCAATTTTCATCCTTTGTGACCGACTTACTGGATGCATATTCGAAACTCCGGGTCATATCCGAGTTTCCCTTAATCCCCAGGAAGCCGATCCCGATCAGGATCAATCCAGTGATCTGGATGGCTGTTTTGAATTTTTCCTCTGTTTGCCAGCCGGCCCACCAGCCTATCCCGGTGATGACAGCTACAGTCACCAGGATAATTAATACCACGACCACAAAGATGCGCAGGATCTGGGACAACAAGGATCTTGGTTTCATATTTTCTCTACAATTATTTGATGCTTCCCTCATCAATCAAGGAAACCAACAGGGGGCTGAGGCCTTCACACCTTATTCCCTGATATGGTTATCCCCCTGGATGACCCATTTATACGTTGTTAGTTCACGAAGCCCCATTGGACCGCGGGCGTGCAGTCGCTGGGTTGAAATGGCTACTTCAGCTCCTAATCCCAATTGGGATCCATCCGTGAAACGAGTACTGGCATTAACATAAACCGCCGCAGAATCCACTGCTGTGATAAAACGCCTGGCGTGGTCATGATCACCAGTCAATATCCCATCGGAGTGCTGGGTTCCATGCTCAGTTATATGTTCAATTGCCTCGTCCAGGTACCTTACTATCTTTATACCCAATACTAGCGAAAGCCACTCCCTGTCAAAATCATCCGGACCTGCTATTTGGACCACCTGATCTGAAAAGTCCTTTAATATTTTTCTAGCATTCTCATCAACTCTAAAACTCACACCTGCCTCTGCCAGTTTTTCTACCACCGACGGCAATAATTCCTTTGCGACCTCCTCCTGAACGAGAATAGTATCAAGAGCATTACAAACCGAAGGTCGCTGGACTTTGGCGTTATAAATCACTTTGACAGCCGCTTCCAAATCCGCGCTTTTCTCGATAAAAAGGTGGCAAATTCCAATACCGCCCGTGATCACGGGTATGGTGCTGTTTTCCCTGCAATACTGATGAAGGGCGGCCCCACCTCTTGGAATTAACATATCTACCCATTGGTGCATTTTTAGTAACTCCGCGACATATTTCCTGTCAGGGGAATCAATCAGCTGCACAGATGCTGCGGGCAAACCAAATTCCTCAAGGGAGGTTTTAATGATCCGGACCAATTGCCGGTTAGTATGAATTGTTTCACTTCCTCCTCTTAAAATCACTGCATTGCCAGTTTTTAACGCCAGCCCTGCAACGTCCAGGGTCACATTGGGTCTCGATTCATAAATAACCGCAATCACACCCAGGGGGACCCGGACTTTATGAACAATCAATCCGTTGGGCGGCGAATATTCGTCAAAGATCTCTCCTACAGGATCTGATAACTCGGTTATTTTTCTCAGATCAGCAGCGATCGTGATCAGCCGATCTTCCGTTAAAACCAGTCGGTCGATCATATGCTCTGGCATTTCAGCCGCTCTCGCCTCTTTTACATCTGTACCATTGGCATCTAGAATAGCAGGAATATTATTCACCACCTGGTTGGCAATAGATTCCAAAAGGGCATTTTTCTGATTTTCATCCAAAAATGCCAGTTTCCTGGCCGCAGTTTTTGCAGCCCTGGCCATTTCTAACAACACTGATTCCTCCTTACCCAGACCGTCATACAACTATTAAATTATCATGATGTACCAGCTCGTTTCCGTAGCTGAATCCGAGAATTTTCTCAATATCTGCTGAATGACGGCCCTTGATTCTGTTAATATTTTCGTGATTATAACTTGCCAGACCGTAGGCGATCTCATGCCCGGCTTCATTTTGAATTATGACTGTCTCACCGCGTTCAAACTCACCTTCCACCTTTATTACACCAACCGGCAGCAGGCTGCTTTTCCCTTTTTTGAGGATCTTTTCCGCACCCGGATCCACAGTTATTACTCCGGTGGATTTGGGCCCTGCCAGAATAAAACGCTTCCTGCTTTCCAGATTTGAGACCAGGGGTTCAAAACGAGTCCCCAGTGATTGTCCATCAACCACATTGGATAAAACATTCGGCAAGGACCCTTTGGTAATCACTACTTTTGTGCCTGATTTGCGGGCAAGGTCAGCGGCCTGGATTTTTGTAAACATTCCCCCGGTGCCAATTTCATTTTTTGCATTACCAGCCGCGTTCCAGAGTGAGTCTGGAATTTGCTCACCCACAACCTCCGTGATCAGAACAGCGTCCCGATCTTGATCGGGGTCAGCAGTAAATACCCCTTGTTTGTCAGTTAACATGATCAACAAATCCGCTTCAATCAGGTTGCTGACCAGGGCTGAGAGATTGTCATTATCTCCAACTTTGATCTCTTCTGTCGCAACAGTATCATTTTCATTGATGATTGGGATCACACCCTGAGCAAGCAGAGCTTCCAATGTATTGCGGGCGTTCAGATATCGCCGTCGATCGGTCAAATCCAACCTGGTCAATAATATTTGCGCGACCTCGATCCCATAGAGTCCAAACAGATCAGCATAGATGCCCATTAATCTCGGCTGACCAACTGCCGCCAGCATTTGTTTTGCTGGAATAAACTTGGGAAGTTCAGGATAGCCCAGGGTTTCCAAGCCAGCTGCCATTGCACCTGAAGAGACCAAGATCAGCTGGAATCCTCGCTCTTTTAAAGCAACGATTTGGCCGACCAGGTCCAATATCTGGGGCAGGGATAACTGGTTTGTACCGGCAGTCAGGGTTGAAGAACCAACTTTGACGACTATTCTATCCATAGGGAAATCTTGTTGATAATTGTGGATATACTATTCAAATACCAGGTTTATTTAAATATACCCTACTCTAGGGAGAAACCATCTCCCATTCTCCAGAACTATCAGAAAAAACCCAGGTATCCTCCAGATTAGAAAAACTCATATCCAACCCGCCGAATAGAATAACCTGTTCATGATCAGGACTATATATCAATGACCCAACGATCCTGGCCGGTGGCTTTATTTCTGGCATTTGCCGAGTCCAACTACCGTCTTCCGGAGAAAATAGCCAGGTATCATTAAAATATCTTTGCCCCCCATCCCCTCCAAAAACAAATAATCCCCGAGCCCGTGAATCAAAGACTGCCTGATGCCAATATCTTGCCGATGGGTGGCTTTGAGTACCAGGAGGGGTCTGCTGCCATTGGTTTTCAGAAAAACTATATGACCAGATCGAATCGTTATAACCTGCAGAAGAAATACTGCCCTGGTCAAATCTAGCCATATGCCCACCCCAAACGAGGAACTGGTCATTAAGAGGGTCATAATCCAGCGAGTGACCATACATCACCGGCGGCGACGATGCTGGATTCATTTCAATCCAGCTATTAAACTCAGGATCAAAAACCCAGGTATCGTCACAAAGATCACGTTGATTTTCCAGGCAATATCCTCCAAATAACACAACGATATGATTTGATCCATCATATGCCATTCCCATATCGCTTCGTGCTGGTGGGCTGAGAGAAGGATTGACTTCTTCCCATTGATAGTTATCCAGATCAAGCAGCCAGGTATCATCCAGACGGCCCTTGCTGCTGTATCCTCCAAATAATATAACTTGATGATGGGTCGGATCATAAACTAAACCCGGGCTTAATCTTGAAGGCGGTCTTGAGGGAGCTTTGATTTCGCGCCAATTTTCTTTCTCCAGATCAAAAGCCCAGATATCATTCAATAAATCCCCCACTATTTCACCCTCTCCTCTACCGCCAAACATAATCACCTGTTTTCCCACAGGATCATAAACCATCTTTGCCCCATGCCTGGCTGATGGGATTGATGAGTTCAGTTGACATCCCCCCAGAACAAATAATAGAGGGCTCAAAATCAAAACATATAAAAGACCTTTCCCATTTTTATAATTCATCATAATCCTTTCCTTATTTGGAGTTCACACAACGAAAACCGATATTAGGATGGCGGATATCAGGGCTGATGTCACTGGTATTGATTATTCGATAAGTCGTTCGAAGTCCGGCAGGAGGGCTGGCCCAGGCGCCTCCCCGGATGATCTTACATTGCCCGTCATCAGGCCCAGCGGGATTATCCAGGGATCCTTCCTCATACTCCCCACACCAATCCTCAACCCATTCCCAAACATTACCTGCCATATCCAGGGCACCCACCCAACTGGCTCCTGATGGGTAGCTGCCAACCGGAGCGCTTTTTTCATAGCCATCATCTAGGTCTTGATCCGCCCAGGATTCGCTGCAATTTTCATCACAGGCATTCAATAGATTTCCATCATACTCATTTCCCCAGGGATAAATAAGGCTTTCGATTCCCTTGGCAGCATATTCCCACTCAGCTTCAGTAGGCAGGCGTCCGCCTGTCCAGGTACAGTAATCAAGAGCATCCTGCCAGGCGACGCCCACCACTGGATAATCCCCTCCATTATAAATTTCATTGCTGGAAAATTTTGAAGGGGAGCACATACCCGCCTCAACGCAGATGTTATATTGTCGGTTTGTAACTTCCGTTTCATCGATCCAGTAGTCATCCAGGTGAACCTGATGGACTGGCAGCTCGTTCTCACCCGCTTCCTGATCCAAATCTGATGCTCCCATGTTAAAGTCCGAGGCCGGCACAAAGAATACAGTCATCCCATCCTGTTCCCGGATCTTACTGATGCTCACAGTCTCAGGATCATGAATTTCATCAGCTGGTTGGTTGGCTGGTGATAGGTCTTGAGCAATTTGAGCCTCAGTCCCAAGGCACCCCGTCCCAAGCAGGCTGATCAGTACTATTATTATTTTTTCCGACCGAAATATAGTTTTCCAGTTCATGGAAGCTCCTTCAATAGGAACCAGTTATCAGGCGAAAAATCCATCGTCTCTTGAAAACCGCCAGCGGCTGGTGCCGCAACACCATCAGACAGGCCAATAGGCCAGTCTTGTTTTCTATCCGGGTCATCTGCCCACAAAAAATTAACCGCGATGGATTGACCAGATTCGGGAAGATGAATTTGATATTCCAGTTCATTCACATTGCCCAGGAATGAGTTGATTCCCAACCAGCCCTCGCTGATAAAAAAATCCGCTCGGGCTTCAGAGACAGTGTCAGTTTCAATCCTGGAACGGCAGCACCAGTCAAAATCCTCGATCTTTCTCCAGGTAGTATTTTCCTTTTGGAAGGTCGCAGTGCCAAGTGCTGCGGATGTATGGAGGATCGTGATTCGATCCCCTTCATTGAGGAAGACATTGCCTGCGATCATCTGGGCAGGAATGGCCCGAACTGCCAGATAGAGAAATTCTCCAGATCGAAGCAGGTATAGCTCGCTCCCATCCTCAAAATAGTCTACGACAGCCTGATCCCATTCATCTGGTTCGATAACTCCGTCGATAACAGGGGCTAGATCACCTGTCATCTCCACAACGGGCGGGGTTTCCTGATCATTTGGCAGAGGCGCAACCTTATCACATGCGATTAAGAACATCGATGCAAATACGAGGATATATAGGTGAAATAAAAATTTCTTTTCATATTCCCATTTCCTTGTTGATAACAAAATCTTTTTTACTGGTTTTGAGTTATAATCCCCACTATATAGCATAGCCAATAATCGTTCCCCAGTCATCATCAAAAGAGATGATTTTCATGGAATCCTGGAAAAACCCTCCATAAGAATGGGGAGTAAATGCTCTTCCAGAAGCGGGCAAAAAAGAAGTTCCTGATGAAGTGGTCATTTCACATAGGGAACAGCGGTAGAATATGATTTATCCTATTGCCTTGATTGAGACCCTGCCCATGGAATCCACTTCCCATCCCTTCATAAAACATCCTCATAGAACACTGATAGGTTTATCCCTACCTGTGTTATTTTCCCTGACCGCGGAACCGATCACCGCCCTGGTGGATACGGCCTTTATCTCCTCTCTGGGTGTGGTATCCCTGGCAGCCCTGGGCGTGGGGACCACAGCTTTATCCAGTCTATTTTGGATGTTTAACTTCCTGGGTGTAGGAACCCAAACAGAAATTGCCCAGGCATTCGGCCGAGGAGAAACCAAGGGAGTAAAAAAAACCCTCAGCTCAGCCCTGCTGCTGGCCTTGTTATTCGGTGTCCTGCTGATTATTCTAATTGGGCCTGGTGCCTCCTGGTTGGCCGGTCTGCTGGGCGCATCAGGCCCAGTGCAATCCCAGGCCGCTTCCTATATGAAAATCCGCGTCTTTGGCGCTCCAGCGGTATTACTGACCCTGGTAAGCTTTGGCGCTTTAAGAGGACAGCAAGACATGAAGTCCCCCCTTTGGGTCGCACTGGGAGTGAATATCCTGAATCTGATCCTGGACTGGCTCATGATCTTCGGACGGGGGCCTTTCCCCGTAATGGGCGTGACCGGATCAGCCCTGGCCAGCACGATCAGTCAATGGTTGGGGGCCGGCGCCAGCATTCTTCTGGCGGCAGGTAAATTTGGATTGACCCGGCAGATCACCTTGCGCGAGACCAGCAGGTTGTTGACCGTTGGCGGAGATATGTTCGTGCGCACAGGACTGCTAAACTTATTTTTAGCCTATACAACCCGGACCGCTAACAATCTCGGAGCCGATGCCGGAGCAGCCCATCAGGTCATCCGTCAGATGTGGGTTTTCACAGCGCTGGCCCTGGATGCATTTGCCGCCGCAGTGCAATCTCTGGTGGGTTATTTTATCGGCCAGGGATCAGTATCTCTGGCCAAAGGCGTCTCTCGAATAGGCTTTGTCTGGAGCATCGCCACAGGAGTTGCCCTGGGCTGCCTGATGTGGATTGGACAGGAATGGGTGATCAAACTGATGGTACCGGCCGAGTCTGTGGATATCTTTGTTGGTGCCTGGCTGGTTTCTGCCATAAGCCAGCCCATTAACGCCATAGCCTTCCTGACTGATGGAGTGCACTGGGGCACGGGAGACTTTCGCTATTTGCGCAATGCAATGGTCATTGCATCCCTGATAGCCTTAGCTGGAATATGGTTATTAGGGCAATCTTTCCCCATCACCCTGGCCTGGATTTGGGTAATTATTGGCATCTGGAACTCTCTCCGAGGATTATTCGGTCTCCTGCGGATCTGGCCAGGTATCGGAAATAGTATATTCCGAATTAAAACCGATCAGGATATCAGCCCCGCATAGTTTTAAATCGCCCCGAGAAAATTGGATTATACTTATATTATTCATCGAGGCACCTATTTATGCCCTGCTACCCGGCACGCGTTGATCAAAATCATAGCGGCAAAATAATCTCTGCTCTGCACAGGAAAGTAATATTTTTTTAGTAAAGGCATAGACATGGATTTTAAAGGTAGAAGAATTATCACATATGCTGGGTATGGTTTTATCCTGGGTATGTTTTTCCCATTTATTGCCACATTAACCGAGATTATCCGCCTCGACCTGAACCTCACTTATTCAGCGATCAAGGCAATTCATCTTGCACAGCCGTTAATGTTACTGATTGATGTCGCGCCAATCGTATTATCCGCGTCATTTGCGCTCATTGGGATCCAGGCCGGCCGCTATCAAGAAACATCAAATGAACTTAATCAACGGATCAGCTTAGAAGCGACCAAGATTGAGAATGAACAGTATTTCCTGGAAGCTCTGATCTCCAGCACCTCCTTCGCCATTGTACGTCTTGATACAGACCACCATATAATTACCTGCAATAAAGCATTTGAGGACTTATTTGGTTATAAATGTGATGAAATTATAGGTGCCCACCTGGATGAACTGATTGCCTCTGGAGAACTTCATGATGAGGCCTCACAGATATCAGATAACGTATCTAATGGAAACCTGGCAAGAAAGGTAAGTAAACGAAAGGCCAAAGATGGACGCCTGGTGGATGTCGAAGTCGTTGGTATCCCAGTATCCGTGGGAGGAGAGAATATTGGTATCCTGGGTTTGTACCATGACATCACTGATCGGAAAAGAACTGAAAAAGCATTAACAGAAAGTGAACAGCGTTTCAGAAGCTTGTTCAACGAATCACCCATCTCCCTTTGGGAAGAAGACTTTTCCGAAGTCAAAAAGATCCTCGAAAAGATCGGTGATAAAGACCAAATTATTGATCGCTTGAACCAGGATTATCTGCTTACAAACCAATGTCTTCGAGCTGTGAAAATCCTCAATGTAAACCAGGCAACCATCGATCTCTACAACGCAGAAACCAAGGAAAATTTTATTCAAAACCTTTCTGAATTTACTGTTATTGAATCTCTGGAGGAGTTCAGAAATGAATTAATCGCCCTGGTAAACGGTGAAACCTCTTTTGAATGCGAGATCTATAATAAAAAGCTGACTGGAGAGTTGATCTATGGCTGGCTGCGGCTGTCGCTCTTGCCGGGATCTGAAAATACCTGGGATAGAGTCCAGATCTCGATCATTGATATTACAGAACGTAAAGAAGCTGAAGAAAAACTACGTTTCATGAGTTTTCACGATGCTTTGACCGGAGTTTATAATAGGGCCTATTTCGAGGAGGAACTGAACCGGTTAAGCAATGGCCGCCAATATCCAGTGAGCATCATTTCCTGCGATTTAGACGAATTAAAACAGATCAATGACAAATTAGGTCATGAAGCAGGAGACCGGGCTATCAAAGCTGCCGCTAAAGTTCTTGGCTTACACACCTTCAGAAAAGAAGATGTGGTAGCCCGAATTGGTGGTGACGAATTTGTGATCATTCTCCCTTCGGTTGACCTGGATAAAACCCCAACTATTCTGGATCGCATTAATACTGGCATCGAAAAATTTAATGCCAGTAAACTTGATGATGGTCTATACCGCCCAATTTCAATCTCCCTCGGCTACGCTGTCATCACAGAAGGTGAGGACCTTCGTGAAGGGTACAAAAAAGCCGACAAAGCCATGTATACAATCAAAGCGAAACGAAGAGCAGAAAAATCTTGAGATCCCTGAGGGTTTGAGGTCCTACATATTTCTAACAGCTGCCGGCAGATAGTAAACAAGGAAATAAACAGGCATTGCCGATTTATTCCAGGATGAATGAAATTCAAAAATAATATCTTCTTCCCTCCGATACACTCTGCCCTGGAGAGAACGCAGAAATTAACAAGCTACTTAAAAACAAAACCGCCTACCAGAATAATTGGGCGGTTTTGTTATGTAGTTAATACTGAGTTTTTGGATTAATTTTGATTTGAGCTCACTACTTCAAACTGGCTGTTATACAGCTCAGCATAAAAGCCTTTTTTAGCCAGCAGTTCCTCATGGTTGCCCTGCTCCACGATATCCCCCTCATTCATAACCAGGATCCTATCCGCATTACGAATAGTGGAAAGGCGGTGGGCAATAATGAAGGAAGTTCGACCTTCCATCAGGGTCTCCATCGCTTTTTGGATCAGCACTTCTGTCCGGGTATCCACAGAACTGGTGGCCTCATCCAGGATCAACATGCTCGGATCAGTTACAAACGCCCGGGCGATTGTCATGAGCTGTTTCTGCCCCTGTGAGATATTGGTAGCCTCCTCATTCAAAACGAGACCATAACCTTCAGGGAGTGTACGCACGAAGTGATCCACATGAGCAGCCTTGGCGGCCCGAATGACCTCTTCGTCTGAAGCGCCGGGCCGTCCGTAGCGGATATTTTCCATAATGGTATCGTTGTACAACCAGGTATCCTGGAGCACCATACCAAACAAACAGCGCAGATCCTCACGTTTATAATCCTTGATGTTGTGCCCATCCACCAGGATTGCGCCTTGATTAACATCATAAAAACGCATTAACAATTTCACCATGGTGGTTTTTCCTGCGCCTGTTGGACCCACCAGAGCGATCTTCTGTCCCGGTTGGATGTCAGCAGAAAAATTATTAATGACAACATCATCTAGATCGTAGCCGAACTGCACGTTCTGAAACTCCACGTGCCCCTTGATTTCCTCTGGCTGGATTGGATCCACAGTCTCTGAAACTTCCTCTGCCTCTTCCAGGAATTCAAAGACCCTTTCCGCCGCGGCCGCAGTCTGCTGCAAAACATTGGAAATATTGGCTATCTGGGTAATTGGCTGGGTGAAGTTATTTACATACTGGATAAATGCCTGGATATCACCCACCGTGATGGCATTTTGGATCGCCAGATATCCGCCAAGGATCGATATACCAACATATCCCAGGTTACCAACAAAGCGCATAATGGGCATCATTAACCCGGACAGGAATTGTGATTTCCAGGCGGAGCTAAAGAGTGTATCGTTAAATCCTTCAAATTTCTCTACACTTTCTTTTTCGCCATTAAAGGCTTTCATCACCTCGTGTCCACCAAACATCTCTTCCACATGACCGTTAACATGACCCAGGTATTCCTGCTGCTGGGCGAAATATTTCTGGGACTGGCGCACGATCAACATCACAACTCCCCCAGAAATCGGGATGATTGTCAGGGCTACCAGGGTCATCTGCCAGCTGATGGTCAACATCATGATCAGCACACCCACGACGGTGACAACTGAGGTGATCATTTGCGACAAACTCTGATTTAGCGTTTGGTTGACAGTATCAACATCGTTGGTAATACGCGAAAGTACTTCTCCCTGGCTGGTATTGTCAAAATACTTAAATGGCATACGATTGATTTTTTCTGCGATATCTTTCCGGAAACGGTAAGTGATATCCAGTGAAATCCCGGACATGATCCAGCCCTGGATAAAACTGAACAGGGAAGACATCAGGTAAAGCCCAATCGTAATCAGGATAATCCGTCCAATTGAATCAAAATCAAAACCTTCAGAACTGCCTGCAATAGAAGCCATCACCCCTTCAAATAATGTGGTGGTTGCCCTTCCAAGGATTTTTGGACCAGCTATGCTGAAGATCGTGGACGCGATCGCAAAGAGCATCACGATCAGGATCCCAACTTTGTAGGCCCCAAGATAATCCAGCAACTTACTTATTGTGCCCTTAAAGTCGCGGGCTTTATCTCCTTTCATCATCCCTATATGGCCGGGAGGACCCCCGCCTGGACGTGGTCCTCGCATTGGACCACGTGAGGGGCGAGTTGGTGTCGAAGTCCGTTTTTGTTCACTCATGCCAGTTCCTCCTTGCTCAACTGCGAAGACGCAATCTCCTGATAGGTTTCGCAGGATTTCATTAATTCCTGATGTGTGCCCTTGCCAACCACTTGTCCTTTATCCAGGACTATGATTTGGTCAGCGTTTTTTACTGTGGCTACTCTTTGGGTAACGATCAGGACTGTGCTATCCCCAGTCTTATCTTTCAGTTCCCTGCGTAAAGCGGAATCGGTTTTGAAATCCAGGGCTGAGAAGCTGTCATCAAAAATGTAGATGGGCGGTTTTTTTACCAGCGCTCTGGCGATTGCCAGCCGCTGTTTCTGGCCCCCGGATACATTCGTGCCTCCCTGGGATATCTCCGCTTCCAGGCCTTCATCGTTTGCATAGACAAAATCACTCGCCTGGGCAATCTCAATGGCTTCCCTGAGAGTTTCCGGTGTAGCGTCCTGGTCTGCATATAACAGATTGCTCTCTATCGTACCGGTGAACAGGGTGCCTTTCTGAGGAACAAAACCGATTTTGTCTCTCAAATCACTTTGTTTTACATCCCTGATATCAACCCCATCGAGAAGAATCTCGCCCTGGGTGACATCAAAAAACCTGGGAATCAGGTTGATCACTGTTGATTTGCCGCAGCCTGTGGATCCAATAAAAGCCGTTGTTTCACCCGGCCGGGCCGTAAAGCTGATATTCTGGATCACATCATCCTCTGCATCCGCATATCGGAAAGACACATCTTTGAATTCGATTTCTCCCTTGACGGGGTCAGGAATTGCTTTTGGAGATTCCGGATCCTGGATAACCACATCAGTTTCCAGTACGTCCGCAATTCGAGCGCCGGATACTGCGGCCCTCGGCAAAAAGATAAACATCATTGACATCATCAGGAATGCCATTACGATCTGCATGGCGTACTGCATAAAAGCCATCATATCGCCGACCTGCATAGTAGATTCGGCTACCTGGTGAGCGCCAACCCATATGATCGCCAGAGAAAGCCCGTTCATGATCAACATCATCAGGGGCATCATGGTTACCATCACTCGGGCAACAAACAGCCCGGTATCCGTTAGATCCCGATTGGCCTTGTCGAAACGCACCAGTTCATCATCCTGTTTATTAAAGGCCCGGATGACCATCATGCCTGATAGGTTTTCTCGCGTGACAAGGTTCAAACGGTCAATTAGATCCTGCATGATTTTAAATTTAGGCACTGCAATGATAAAAACAAGTACGATCAACCCTATCAAGGTGATCACAGCAACAGCTATCAACCACCACATGTTGGCGCTTTTATCGATTGCCCGAATGATTCCCCCAATGCCAAGAATCGGCGCAAAAAGGACCATCCGCATCATCATAAAGATCACTGTTTGTACCTGAGTCACATCATTCGTTGAGCGGGTTATCAAGGATGCAGTTGAAAATTTATTAAACTCAGCGCTTGAAAAACTCTCCACTTTCTTAAATACATCCTTGCGAATATCGCGGGCAGCGCCTGCAGCAGTTTTGGAAGATAGATAACCGGTAATAATCGTACTCACACCCCCGATCAAGGAGATGATCAACATGATGCCGCCGGTTCGCAAAATATAATTCCGCTGGATTGCCCCGGAATCCATGCCGAGGGCTTCGTACTCTGATTTAACCGCGCCCACAGCCATCTGGGTGACCATACTCTCGCCGAGGGTTGAAAACATTTCATCCATTTTTGCAGTAAGTCCGGCTCGCTGTGACTGAGGCATCATTGCTAGTGCCTGGAAGATATCCATGCCTGCCGGGATGCGGGAAGGGTCAAATTCAAAATCCTCTCCAAACATCACCGCCGCCGAAGGATCATCCACCATCTGCTGGATGCCCGCCACCGCAACCAGCGCTTTTCCAAGAACCGGATTGAGCGTATCAATTTGAGATTGATCCAGATCACCAAGAACATAAATCGCTTGATCTTCAAGCGCCGGGTAATCCTCCAGATAGATTTCCGCATCGGTTGTTCCCGGGGAAATCAACTGGTAGGCTTCAAGGACAAATGCAGCATCCTCTTCATCCATAAAAATCAGCAGTTTTTCCATTTCACCCTGACGGATGGCTTCAGGAACAGCATTTTCCACACCATTCTGCTGAATGCCGTTATTCACAATCCGGGAAAGATAATCCGGCAAGGCCAAATTTGCGTTGGCCTGGATGAATAGAAAAATAACTGAAATTATGATCAGCAGGGTATAAGGTTTTAGGTATTTTAGTAATCGCCGCATAGTGTTGGGACTCCTTTGGTTAACAATCTCCCTTCTCCGAGATATTCATTTCTTGTGCTTTAGCAATGATCAACTCCAGCGCTGAAGTGATCTGCTCTTTTTCATTCTCAGAAAATTTTGCTGTCAGTTCTTCCACCCAACCCAGGCGAGCACTGACACTTTCTTTTATCACCTGGTACCCTTTTTCGGTCATGGTGATCTTTTTCATCCGACGGTCATCGGGATCTTCGGTGCGCTCGATCAACCCCTCTTCCACCAGATGCTCCAGCATCTGGCTGGCGGCAGCGCTGCTGACACCCAGATGTTCGCCCAGATCAGTAACACCAGCATGATCCCGGTGACTGAGGTGGAACAGGGTACCGATCATTGACCTGGAAAGGCCTTTTTCACGGGCATAATGCATATACCCGCGCATAGATCGGTGCATAAATAATTCCATCCATTCATGAAAAGTTGAAATAAATGGATCCGGATGGGGCATAATTCACCTCTCTTAATATTTAAGTCCGGTTAATTATATAGGCGAATTAAGGAATGTCAAGGGATAGAACTAAATTCAACACTCCGCCAAGAAGCCAGTTTCCTTCTTCAATAAATGACTCCAGTCACCACTTATCTGGACGGTGGATAGTTGAACAGTTATACTGAAATTATCATTCCCCGGTTTTCTTCTGCATTATTCCATCTAAAAACCTATCTGGACCAGCAATCCCGCAATTGCTGAGTAGTTTTTTTGTGTTACCCCACATGGGAGGATCTTCTATGAACACTCTTCAAGTAAATGACAGTTCTGCAGCAAAAACCTGGCGAAAAATAGTTAACAACTATCAAAACCCGGATCTTAGAAAAAGCGTTTGGCAATTGGTAAACACCCTGGTGCCTTATTTTGCGCTCTGGGTCTTGATGATTTATGCCATAAAAATCTCTTACTGGCTTGTCTTACCCCTGGCAATCCTGGCCGGCGGATTGGTTGTCCGGCTGTTCATCATATTCCACGATTGCGGCCACTGGTCTTTCTTCAAAAGCGCCAAAGCCAACCACTGGGTGGGATCCATCCTGGGCGTGCTGGTTTTCACACCGTTTTTCCAATGGCGGCAAAGCCATGCCGTACACCACGCCACAGCCGCCAACCTGGATAAACGCGGTGTGGGTGATGTCTGGACCATGACCGTGGAAGAATTCCTGGAGGCATCCTGGTGGAAACGGCTCTCCTATCGTGTCTACCGCAATCCCCTGATCATGTTTGGGGTGGGACCCTTATTGACATTCCTGATTACAAGCCGACTACCCAACAAAACATTTCGGAAACGGGAGCAAAACAGCATTCACTGGACCAATCTGGCTCTGGCCGTTCTGATTGCCCTCATGAGCTGGGCGATTGGTTTCAAAAATTATCTTCTTATTCAACTTCCAGTGATCTGGGTAGCTTCCACTGTCGGTGTATGGATGTTTTATGTCCAGCACCAATTTGAAGGAGTATACTGGGAGCGAGCCCAGGATTGGGACTTCGTCAAAGCAGGTTTGGAAGGCAGTTCGTTTTATAAATTACCGAAGATCATGCAGTGGTTTACGGGCAGCATTGGATTCCATCATATCCACCACCTCAGCCCCCGTATACCCAACTACCTGCTCGAGAAATGTCACCTGGAAAACCCAGAATTCCATGTAAAACCTGTAAATCTCTGGGCGAGTTTTAAAACCCTGACCTTCCGGCTCTGGGATGAGAAAAAACGCCAGCTGGTACATTTCCGGCATCTGAAGATGTATCGATCAGGTAATGTTATAACCAATCCTTAACCCTTTGTAATTTGATAAGGTAACTACCCTCCAGGGTCTGTAAATCAAATTCTTGTCCAATACTTATATTGGGAATCCAGTGGTGCAAAAGCCACCGAGCCGATAAACGGTAGTTATAAGAACGAGGAGAGGACGCGGGGAATAAATTATGGCATCTCTTTGAGTTTATTAGTCAGGCTTCATTTACAAACTGGTTGGACGGTCTCAACCACTTCCCCTTCTTTTACAAGCTCATAAGTCTTCGGCATTTCAAGTATAAATGGGCAATCACCCTCAGAGCTGCAG